>JACQDM010000003.1 GCA_016201045.1 Afipia sp.
CGCCGCCCCTCTCTCAATATCACGGTGCACCCTCCAAAGTGATTCGGGTGCTCGAAAATGAATCACAACCGATTCATCCGATTCAAGAAATTGCGAGATCGACCGTACTCACGAGGCGGTCAAATTGTGGGTAATCGAAAGGCGTCAGCAGCGCTTAAACCGTGTCGAGATAATGGATTTCAGGACGGCCGCCCAGCGTGGGGCCGATTTTTGGACCGGCGGCCTTGAAGTGATCGGATTTGCCGTGGGCATCGAGCGCAGCCTGGTCGACATAAATTTCCATCACAACATAGGTGTTCGCATCGTTGCGCGATTTGAGCACCTGATAGAGCTTGTTGCCGGGTTCGTTGGCTCGCACCTGGGCTGCGAGGTCGCGAAACACCCCTTCGAACTCCACCCCTTTGCCGTCCTGAACCTTAAGCGTGGCGATAACACCGATAGCCATGGAGATATTCCTCTATGGTGTGATTGTGGTCGGCAACGAGGCTAGACCGGCGCCTCGGTTGCACGCAACGGTTGGTATTTGCCCCATAAATAGGCCTTCTTAAGACATCGCAAACCATCAATTTCAAAATCGCCTTAACCCCAAACCTGCACAATTTCACTCAAAGAAGAGCCGTCTCCGGCGGCGGGCGCGATGTCCGCCGGCACGGTCACGACCCTTGGGAGAGCGTTCGTTGGCAATCGAACCGGACGGCAGGAACTCACGGCTGGAAGTCGACCAGCTTCGCTTGGCGCTGCGCAACGTCGAGCCCAATTTCTGGCTCATGCCGACTTTCGGCGTGATCATGTGCGTGATGTTTTCCGTTTGGATCGATTGGCAGAGCCTTATCGCGTGGTGGCTGATCGTGACCATTGGAGGGCTGCCGCTGGGATATGTCTGCCACAAGCTGCTGCGTTCTCGGCACGAGGAGATCGACGATGTACGCTGGCTGCGTATCGCGATCGCAAGCTACGCGCTGTTCGCCGCCGGATGGGCCTCGATGGGCGTATTTCTGTGGCGCCACGGCAGCGACATGGACCAGATGCTCTTGATGCTGATCGTCGGCTGCACGCTGGCCGGCAATTCGGCGCTAATCGGTTCGTGCAAACCCTTCACCTTCGTCGGCTACGCCGTCTACGGCACAACTCTCGTTGTCATGCCATTGCGCGAAGGCGGGTTGGCGTTTTACGGGCTTTCCGGACTCGCATTTTTGTTCGTGTGCTATCTCGCCTACATGTCGCGCAACATCTACGATACGGCGCGCGACATGCTGCGCTTGCGCTACGACAAGAACGATCTGATCGAAGCCCTCGCCAAATCGAAAGTCGAATCGGACCGCGCGCGCGAACGTGCGGAAAAAGCCAGCCGGACCAAATCGCAGTTTCTCGCCAATATGAGTCACGAGTTGCGCACGCCGCTGAACGCCATCCTGGGATTCTCAGAGATGATCCATTCCGGCGCGTTCGGCACGAGCGTGGCAAAGCATATGGAATACGCGAAGATCATCCACGGATCTGGCCACCACCTGCTGGCGCTCATCAACGACATTCTCGATCTGGCCAAGATCGAAGCCGGCGGCATGCAGCTGCGCGCGGACGAGGTGGACTTAAAGCACCTGATCGAAGATTCCGTCCGCTTGTTGGATGCCAAGGCGCGTGACGGCGGGCTCGCGCTTCGTGCCGAACTTCCCGCGGACTTGCCGAAAATCGTCGCCGATGAGCGCGCGCTGAAGCAGATCCTTCTCAACCTTCTTTCCAATGCCGTGAAATTCACGCCGGCCGGCGGAAACGTATCAGCTTTCGCGGATGTCGATCAGGACGGCTGTGTGATTTTCGGGGTCTCCGATACTGGGCTCGGCATTGCCAAGGACGATCGCGCACGCGTCTTCGAGAATTTCGGCCAAGGCCGCCACGACGTGACGACAGCGGACAAGGGCACCGGCTTGGGCCTTCCGATCGTGAAAGGTCTTGCAGAAGCGCATGGCGGATCGATCACCCTGGAGAGCGAAGTGGGCAAAGGCACTTGCGTGACAATCAGAATGCCGGCGGAACGCGTGTGCCGGAGCGCGATATTCAGAGTGGCATCCTGACCTCATGGTGAATCTTCTCTTTACCGGCTTTTTAGAAGCTGCCTTAAGACATTTGTTGCATCGTCTTCGGAGCATGGACAAACCTGATGGCTCCTGAACCCGACGCGCCGTCCGGGATACCGGACAAGGCAACACTGCTGCGCAAGATCGCCACTCAATTGCAAGGCTTTATCGCGCGCGCCCGCGAAAACTATCGCATCTCACTTTTTCCGAAGACCGATGCGGAAGCGCGGCTGGCGCACGCACAGCTCGCCATGGTGCGCGAGTCCACAAAAGCGAACGTCGTGATCGTACCCTTCATCGGCATACTTGTGGGATTCTACAATCACGAAATTCTTCCCTGGATCAACATGATTGGCTGGTGGTCCGTACTGACAGCCACCTGCGTCGGCGCAGAGATTGCCGCCGCGCGCATTGGCGTCACACATGTCGAAGTTACGCCTCGAAACGTGGGCATTCGTGCGCGGTGGTTCACCGGCTTTGCGACCGCGGTAAGACTTGCCTGGGCTTCCATGATTTTCCTGCTCTGGGTGCCCGGCGATCAATTAGACCACATTGTGCTGGTGTTGCTGCTGTCGGCATCTCTTTCCAGCGCAAGTTCGGTCAGTGCGCCGCACTATGCCTCTGCCAGGGCAGCATTCTGGATCTACACCGCCATCTCGCTGACCGGTCCCATCATGATGTCCGGAACCGTCGACTACACGATGGTTGGCATGATCGTGCTGTTCTCGATCAGTATGTCGGCAAGCATGCGATCGAATTTCGAAACCACCCGCAGGATGCTCTCGCTGCAGGACGAGCGCAGCGGGATGATCGTCAATCTGCGCGCCGCCAAGAAGGAATCCGACATCGCCCGTGACCGCGCCGAGAAAGCGAGCCGCGCCAAATCGCAGTTTCTCGCCAATATGAGCCATGAACTTCGCACACCGATGAACGCCATTCTCGGCTTTTCGGAAATGATGGAGATAAACACGGCGATGGCGCATGAGAAATACAGCGAATATGCCGGCATCATCAATCAATCGGGTCAGTACTTGCTCGGTTTGATCAACGATATTCTCGATCTGGCAAAAATCGAGAGCGGTACGTTTCAGCTGCACGAAACGCGTGTGGCGCTGCTGCCCTTGGCGGCCGAATGCATTCAGCTGTTGAGCACCAAGGCGGAAATCGGAGGACTTACGCTCGTCAACGACGTGCCGGCCGCACTCCCCGATCTGCATACCGACGAGCATGCCTTGCGGCAAATCCTCATCAATCTGCTTTCCAATGCCCTGAAGTTCACGCCCGCGGGCGGAGAGGTGCACGTGTTCGCCGAAATCCTGCGCGACGGCGCGCTTGCCATGGGCGTGCGAGACACCGGCGTGGGGATTGCCGCGGAGGATCAGAAACACGTATTCGAAAACTTCGGCCAGGGCCGCCACGACATAGTCATCATGGACAAAGGCACAGGACTCGGCCTTCCCATCGTGAAGGGCCTCATCGAAGCCCATGGCGGGCGCGTGGAGATGCAGAGCACGGTGGGCACCGGGACTTGCGTGACCGTCATCGTGCCGGCGACCCGGGTCTTGTCTCAGCCGCTGACAAAACTCGCGTCCTGAGGCGGCTAGAGAGACCTTTCCATCACCTCGATCATGACGTGGAATTCCGGCGAGACGGCCCCGAAATCCCAGCCGGTCAACAAGCGCCCTCGCCCGGGTGTTGGTGCGCACGACGCCGAGTTCGCGGGTGGTATAACCGGCAAGCTGCACGCTCAGTCGTCCTTCGAGCTATTGCCCTTTGAACTCAGGGGAGCGCTTGTCGAAGAACGCGGACACCGCTTCGGCATGATCGCTTGTGAGATGGGCGAGGGATTGCATGGCCGCCGACATCTCCATGATCGTGTCGAAGCTTGCCGCCATGCCTTCGCGCATCAGACGCTTGGTCATGCGCAGCACGTCGGGCGGCTGGCGGCAGACACGGGCCGCAAGTGCCCGCGCCTCGCTCATCAGTTGTTCGGCAGGAACCACCTTGGAAACCAGACCCCATTTCAGCGCCGTCGCCGCGTCGATGGTGTCGCCTGTGTAGAAGAGCTCCGCCGCGCGCGCCATGCCGATGGTGCGCGGCAAAATCCAGGCTCCACCGTCGCCCGGCACCAGACCCACTTTCAAAAACGTCGCTCCGAAGACCGCGATGTCCGCGGCAATGCGCATATCCGCGAGACACGCGACGTCGTTGCCGAGACCGATTGCCGGGCCATTCACCGCCGCGATCATCGGCACATCGATATTCCAAAGCGCGCGAACCATCTTGTGGATGCCGCTGCGATAGCGTTCGCGGATATGAACGCCCACACCGGCAAAGGTGCCGGAGCGCTCGCGCATCGCTTTGAGATTGCCGCCGGCCGAGAACGCCTTGCCGGCGCCGGTCAAAATGGCACAGCGGATGTCACGATCGTTGTTGATGCGCTCGACGGCATCGGCAAATAGATCGCCGTCGCCGTCTTCGCCCAAGGGATTGCGTGCTTCGGGCCGATTGATCGTCAGCAGGGCGACGGGGCCGTCTTTCTCGAACAGCAACGCGGACATGGACTTCCTCCCGAAACACCAATGGCTGCATCGGTTTAGCACCAACAGCCGGTCAAACTAAATCAAGCCTTAACCGATCCTTGCGATAGTTTTTCCGAAATCGCGGCCAACGGCCGCCTGATTGCCCGAGAACGCATCTTGGCCAGCGCCAACGAACCCGGCTCACCCACCTCCTGGCAGAGCGTCCGGCGCGCCCTTTCCTCCGCTACAGCGTCGTTGCGTACCGGATGGAACGATGTCGTGCGCTCCGTGCATCCGCTAGCCGGCGAAGAATGGCTGACGGACGCGCAAATGCAGCTCTATCGCCGCAGCACCCGCCACTCCACCCTGTTGCTTCCCATCGGCGCTTTCTTCGTGGCACTCGCCAATCGGCAATGGATCTCCAGTTCGACGCGCACGACGTGGTGGATCGCGATTGCCGCGATCTGCGTCGCGCTGGATCTCACGTGGCGCAAGCTCGACCGCATGCCGGGACATTCCCTCGAGGCTGTGCGCTTTCGCGCCAGGTGCTACACGGCAATGTCGTTCGTCTTCCTGACGGCTTGGTGCTCCATGGGCGTATTCCTTTGGGCTCCGGCAGAACCGATCAATCACATGCTGATCGTGCTGATCCTCGCCTGCTCGCTGGCGGGATCGATCGCGTTGAACGCGGTACACCCAGCGATGGCCGCGCTCGTCTTCACCGTCCATGTGAGTTTCCTCCTGGGAGCAACATGGTTTTCCGACACCGACATCGATAGGACGCTCGGCGAACTTTCCGCGGTCTATGCGCTGTTGTTGATCGGCCAGGTCGTGGCGCTCAACGCTTCCATGACGAAGATGCTGCGCCTGGAGCGTGACCGCGCCGGCCTCGTGCACAATTTGCAGCACGCCAAGATCGAATCCGACCGGGAACGGGCCCGCGCGGCCGCTGCCAGCCGCACCAAGTCGCAATTTCTCTCGAACATGAATCACGAGCTCAGAACGCCCATGAACGCAATCCTGGGTTTCTCCGAACTCATCAAAAGCAAAGCCTTTGGCGATTCCGCCGACAAGTACACCGAATATGCGGGCATCATTCACGATTCCGGACAGAACCTGCTCTCGCTCATCAATGACATGCTGGATCTCGCCAAGATCGAAGGCGGAAAGATGTATCTTCGCGAAAACGAAGTGAACTTCTCCGGTGTCATCGGCGAAGTCGTCGACAGCAATGCCGCCAAGGCGGAAAGCAGCGGTATTTCGCTCAAAAAAAACCTGCAGCGCGGTTTGCCGAGACTTTTTGCCGATGAGCGCGCCATTCAGCAGATCGTATCGAATCTCGTTTCCAACGCGATCAAGTTTACGCCGCCGGACGGTACCGTGACATTGTTCGCGCAGGTCGAAGGCGATGGCCGGCTATCCTTCGGCGTTCAAGACACCGGCATTGGAATCTCGAATGAGGATCAGAAGAACATCTTCGAGCGTTTCGGCGGCGGCCGGCACGACGTCGCTACGGCAGACAAGGGTACCGGCCTTGGGCTTGCCATCGTCAAAGGCTTCGCAGAAGCCCATGATGGAGAGGTCAAGCTCGAAAGTCGCCTCGGCGAGGGCACGCGCGTCACGGTCTTCATGCCCGCCGCGCGGCTACGCGGATTGACAACGCAACTCAAGACCGCGAGCTGAATCGGCGGTTTCATGGATCAGCCCACCGATCCCGCCCAACGCCTGAATGCCAAAGCGCGAAACGAAAATTGGCCGAGCCGGGCGGATCCGAGCCTTGCCTTTGAACATCCCAACCTCGTTCAAATGCGCGAGCTGTGGACCTCTCTGGCAGGCGCCGGCCGATTGCCGTCCCGCACGGACCTTTCCTTTCAGGCTCTCAAACCTTTCCTTCCCAATCTCGCCGTTCTGAAGATCGTGGCGAGCGAAGACGGCAGGCGTTGCTTCCGGCACAGCTATGTGGGAACCGAGATCGCGCACCGCTTCGGCGAGATCACCGGCCTCTGTTTCGAGGACTTTCTGCCGCCCGAACTGCTGCCGCGTACGCTCGCCTTCATCGAAACGGTCGTCGAGATACGCCGCCCCTTGAGAATCGTAACCCGGTTTCGGCTTAAACCGGTCGACTACCTCTACGCCGAAATCTTCGTCGTGCCGTTGGCCGACGACGGCATCACGCCTGACAGGCTGATATCGGTCTCCCATTTCTCGGCGGAAACCGACGTTCGCACGGTGGCGGAACTGGCCGCCAGGAGCGAAATCTAGCCCAGCGTCGCGTAGCGCTTGAGGTGGTGATCGACATTGCCGTAGAGCGTATCGAGCATGGTCAGTCGCTTGAAATAGTGTCCGATATTCAACTCGTCGGTCATTCCCATGCCGCCGTGGATCTGCACGGCATTTTGTCCGACGAAGCGTCCAGCCTTGCCAATCTGCACCTTGGCGGCGGAAGCGGCTTTCTTGCGCTCGGTCTCACCCTCGTCCAGCTTCAGCGTCACCATCAGCGTGATGGACTGCGATTGTTCGTAGTTCATGAACATGTCGACCATGCGGTGCTGCAGCACCTGGAACTTCCCGATCGGAACGCCGAACTGCTTGCGGGTCTTGGAATATTCCACCGTCGCGTCCAACAGAACTTTCATCGCGCCGCAAGCTTCCGCGCAATGCGCCGCAATGGCTTCGTCCGTCACCTGTTCGACGAGCTTCAAACCGTTGTCGGCTTGACCGATGAGATTGGCCGCCGGCACTTCGACGTTTTCGAAAGTAACTTCGGAGGCGCGCAAGCCATCTACCGTGGGATAATCACGCAGCGAAAGGCCTTTGGACTTCTTGTCGACAACAAAAACGCTGACGCCCTTTTCGTCGCGCTGGCCGCCAGCCGTGCGCGCGGTGACGATCAGCGCGTCCGCCCAGGGTGCTCCGATCACGACCGCCTTCTGGCCGTTGAGCACATAGCTCGCACCCTGCTTCTTTGCGGTGGTCGTAAGATCGGCGAAATTGAAACGTCCCTGCGCTTCGGCAAAGGCAAAAGCGAGCACCGTTTCGCCGGCGGCGATCTTGTTCAGCCATTCCTGCTTCTGGGCCTCGCTGCCGCCATGCTTGAAGAAGCCGCCGCCGACCACGACCGTTTGCGTGAAAGGCTCCACGACGAGAGCTTTGCCGAATTCCTCGGCCACCAGCATGGTCTCGATCGCGGTGCCGCCAAGCCCGCCATAGGCTTCCGGCAAAGGCGCTGCCAGCAATCCCAGCTCCGCGAACTGCTGCCAGTTCTCGCGCTTCCAGCCCGCATCCGATCGGGAGATCTTCTTGAAGGTCTCGAAGCCGTAGTTGTCGGCGAGAAACTTGCCGACCGAATTGCGGAGCAGCGTTTGCTCCTCGGTGAAGGAGAAATCCATGTGTTCTTTCCCTAGAGCGCCGGGTTATAGGCCCAGCACCGCCTTTGTGATGATGCCGCGCTGAATTTCGTTCGAACCCCCGAAAATCGAAACCTTGCGCATGTTGAAGTAATGTCCGGACTGTCCCACCGCATAGTCGGGCCCCGGCGCGTATTCGTTGTCGCCGAAGAAACGGTCGTACGGATAGGCGTAGTAGCCGATCGCCTCGACGGTCAGTTCGGTGATGCGCTGCTGGACCTCGGTTCCCTTGATTTTCAGAATCGAGCTTTCCGGCCCCGCCATCTGGCCCTTGGATTCCTGCGCCAGCGTGCGCAACTCGGTATATTCAAGCGCCGCGAGTTCTATTTCGGTCTCCGCAATCTTGCGCGAGAACTCGTCCGTCTCAATCAGCGGCTTGCCGTCCAGCATTTCCGCGCGAGCGATTTCCTTCAGCCGCTCGATCGCCTTCTTGGAACGCGCAACGCCGGCGATGCCGGAGCGCTCGTTGATGAGCAGGAATTTGGCGTAGGTCCAACCCTTGTTTTCTTCGCCGACGCGGTTCTCGACCGGTACTTTCACATCGTCGAAGAAGACTTCGTTCACTTCGTGGGCTCCGTCGAGCACGATGATGGGTTTCACGGTGATGCCGGGCGTTTTCATGTCGATCAGAAGGAAAGTGATGCCTTCTTGTTGCTTGACGGTAGTATCGGTGCGCACCAGACAGAAGATCCAGTCCGCGAACTGCGCCAGCGTCGTCCAGGTCTTTTGGCCGTTGACGATGTAGTGGTCGCCCCCCGAATCTTTGGCGCGCACCGCGCGTGTTTTCAAAGAGGCCAGATCGGAGCCCGCGCCCGGCTCGGAATAACCCTGGCACCACCAGTCGTCGCCCGAGAGAATGCGCGGCAGGAATTTCTTTTTCTGCTCGTCATTGCCGAAGGTGTAGATGACCGGCGCCACCATGGTGAGGCCGAACGGCAAGAGCGCAGGTGCTTCGGCGCGCGCGGATTCTTCGTTGTAGATGTAACGCTGCGTCACGTTCCAGCCGGTGCCGCCGTACTCTTTGGGCCAGTGCGGCGCCACCCAGCCTTTCTTATAGAGAATCTTGTGCCAGCCGAGGAAATCTTCCTTGGTCTCGAATTCGCGGCGCGACGTCTTGCCGAGTTTCGGCAGATTCTCGGCCAGGAAGCTGCTCACTTCGGTGCGGAATTTTTCTTCTTCGGGTGAGAAGGTGACGTCCAAGGCGGCCTCCGGCTTATCGACAATTTGTCAGCATGATAGCGGGGAGTGGCTCTGCTTCAAGGGACGGCCCTTGCGGCGAAGTCGACGCCGCGTTTTGAACCCTCGTTTGGGAGGGTCGCTTCTATTCGGCTGCGTGGCGGGCTTTTTCGAGCCGATGCTGCTGGTCGAGATAGGCCTTTGCCGCACCCGACTGAAACATCTCGCGATCCTCTTCCTCATCTGTCACCGGAGTGAGCGCGAGGTCGGTATATTCGAAACGCTTGGGATTTCGTTTGATTTCCAGATACTTCCCGCGCAGGCCCAGATAGAGCGCCGACCAGCGATACATCTTCATGACCGTCTCGAAGTAGTAGCGCGGATAGAAGCTGAGTGCGGACTCGATCGGAAAACCCGGACGGCGGGCGCGACGGAAGCGGCGGCGCAGCAATCCACTTTCGAGTGGGTGGATCTTCTCGATCAGAATGCTGCCCGTGAACCAAGTAATGAGAAACAGTGCGTTGCTGACGTTGGCACGCATTGCAGCCGCGCGGCGCAAAATCGTTTCGATGTGCTCACGCGTGTAGTAACGATCCCACGCCATCTTGTAAGCGCGATTCCATTCCTCCGGCGACATGCGCGCGTGCGTCGTGCAGATATGATTTAGATCGTATTTGTTCA
>JACQDM010000004.1 GCA_016201045.1 Afipia sp.
CTTGTTCACCCAAAATGGCAACAAACATCGATGACGCGGTCTTCAGGTATTGTTTTCGATAGTTTGGTTCAAAATTTTCAAGCTCAATTTGAAGATCATGAATTTTGCCCGAAATGCACTTCAATGGTGTCTCTTGGTTGTTTGCCGGGTTGGTTTGCTTGCGGATGCCAATCGGAGACCTCCAAGAACCGTGTTTTTGGCGCGGCATGAGCGGGGTGTTCGGTTGCGGGGGTGAGGTCATGGTCCCGGGAGCGATATCGGCAGCCGATCGGCCCCGATAGGGGCTTCTTTGGTCAAGCGGGAGCTGCCTGGGCGATGAGCCAGACCATTCGCTTCATGTTGTAGACAATGTTGGCCAGGCCGACTTTGGTTCTCGCTCGGGCGATGCCGATGGTACGGATGAACAGCCCCATCGGTCCTTTCTGGCGGGCGAAGACGTGCTCGACCGCCGAGCGCACCTTGGATTTGATGCCGTTGGCCCGGGCGGTGCGCCAGGGCATCGGCTTACCCTTGGGCTTTTTGCGGTGGATTTGCGAGCGCCGACCATGGTCGGCGAGGTATTTCTCGTTGGCCTTTGAGCGATAGGCGGTGTCCGCCCACACGTCGCTGGCAGTGTTGTCCTTGTCGATCAGCTCGGGCAGCAGCGCGCCATCGTGGCGGGACGCGTCGGTCGCGGCCCAGCTTCGGATCAGACCATGCCGGCGGTCGATGCCGACGTGATTTTTGTAGCCGAAGGCCGGGATCGCGAGATCGACACGCGGTGCCCCATCCTCGCTCGGCTTGGCCTTGGTGTATTTGACCGTCCAGCGTGCATCGCGGTCCTTCTGCCGAAGCTTGGCGGGTTTGCCCGTCCACGCCGCCGGAATGCGGCCTTCCTTGATGTCGCGCTTTTCGCCGTCGGTGTTACGCTGCTTCGGCGCGGCGACGATCGTGGCGTCGATGATCTGCCCGCCCATCGCCAGAAACCCGGCTGCCGAGAGCGCCGCCTCGAAGCGTTTGAACAGAACCTCGATCGCCGGCCTGCCGCTGAGCCTGGCTCGGGTCAGCACCTCGCGGAAGGTCCAGATCGTATTGGCGTCCGGCACCGTGTCGGCAAGACCCAGCCCGAGGAAGCGCATGAACGACAGCCGGTCCTTGACCAGGTATTCGGTGCGCTCGTCCGACAGGCTATGGCTCGCCTGAAGGATCAGTACTTTGAACATCAGCACGTGATCGAAAGCTGGCCGGCCACCCTTGGAGCGGTCCGAACGCGGCACCGCCCGCTCAAGCGGGGCGCGGAATAGCTCAAAATCTACCACCGTGTTCAGCCGTTCCAGCTCGTCGCCTTTGGCCGAGAGCTCTTTTAGGCGCTCCTCGATATCGAAAAACCCCGGCTGACCCCGCATCCGCCACCCCCCTCGCGAACCAAGGCCATCGAATCACCAACCGGCCAAAAGCGCCAGGTTCTTGGAGGTCCCCAATCCCAATGAGGCGTTTTGCTGGCAATGGACGGGGATATACGCAAGTAACGATTCACTCTCTGCATTGCTTGCCGTACCTGCCGCTGATACGTGATTGCTTCAGGATCCGTGGTCATTGCGAGGGCGATTATCTCCGCTCGCAATGACAGCGATTTGAAAGGGAGAACACCATGCTGGAAGTCGAACGCGGGAGCGACCTTACCGCCTATGTCGGCAAGGAGATCGGGGTCAGCGACTGGTACACAGTGACCCAGGACCAGATCAACAAATTCGCCGACGCCACCGGCGACCATCAGTGGATCCATGTCGATGTCGAACGCTGCAAGAAGGAGATGCCGGGTGGCAAGACC
>JACQDM010000005.1 GCA_016201045.1 Afipia sp.
AAATATCGCAGCGGGTTGTTGTAGCGATCGAGCCGGACATTGACGCGATCCAGGTCGCGCTGCAGCTTGTCGAGTTCGGCAACAATGCCTTCGATCTCAAGAAGCATCGGCCGCACCACGCGCAGATCGCGCGAGCAATGCTTGCAGGCGAGCGCTTCATCCTTCACGCGCTCGGCGCAGAACGGGCACTCCATCAGCGATCAGCCGTGGCGAGACGGCCCTTGCGGATTTTGTAACTCTCAAGCTCGGCCTTGGCGCGGGACAATTCCTCGCGCACGGCTTCACGCTTGCGGATCAGATCGTCGCGCTCGGCAATCAGCGAGGCCGGAATGGCGATATCGCGCGCGCAGGAATTGCAGACGAGCGCGCGATCGGCGTTCGGCTGCGCGCAATAAGGACATTCGAGCGCCATTCGTGGCTCAGGGCGCGATCTTGAGAACGATGCTCGACGTCGCAACGCGGCCGTCGGAATCCTTCACATCCACGCGCAGCGTGTGATCGCCGGGCGGCAGCACCGCGTCGGGCATGTCGATGCCGGTCGGCTTGACGAACGGCTTCACCCGGTCCGTCAGATCGACGGCGGGGTCTTTGAGATAAGTGACTTTGAGGGAAGCCGGATCGATCGTCGCCCCGCCGAACGATTCGAATTTCATCTGCAGCCGGATCGGCGAATGCATTCCGCCCGAGGGATCGGCGACGTAGTCGATGCGAGGACCGCGCGTGATGCCGCGCGTTGCCACAGAGAAGGCACCCTTGGCCGGCGGCAGGCTCGCCTCCTGCGCGGTGATGAGAACTTCGCTGGCTTGGGCCGGTATCGCAGGCGCAACGGCAGCAACCGCGCACAGCGCAGCGCTTCCCGCCAAGACTGAAATATGTCTCATGATCTATTCTCCCGATCCGCAATTTGACGCACTTATAGCATGGCGATTTGTCGCCGAAAATCGCCCAACGGTTCAGCGTCCCCCGCCGTCGCCAATAATTGAATAAGGCGCCCAGAACAGAGGATGGGCATAGGCGAATTCGGTTTTGCCGTCGGCCCCCACCGAACCGGGACCATCGGCCAGCGCCATCATGGCCTGCCGCAGCGCCTCGCCGCGCGTAATCTTCGGATCGTCGGCCTGCCGCTTGAACAGGTCGGTGACGAGTTCGCGTGCCGATTGGGAATGGACGGACCAGTTTGTGACAAGCAGCGCCCGCGTGCCCGCATAAAAGAACGCGCGCCCAAGACCCGATGCGGCTTCCGCCCCTGCTCCCGCCCCCGCGCCGGTATTACAGGCCGACAGCACGACCCAGTCGGCGTCGAGTTTGAGCGTGAGGATTTCTTCCATCGTCAGCAGGCCGTCGCCATCTGTGCCCGACAGCCCCGGTGCCGACAGCGCGAGCGCGGGCTGTGTCAGACCGTCGAGTTCTCCGGGTACAAGGCCATGAGTCGCAAACGCGATCACCTTGAACCCGGACAGATCCATCGATTTCACTTTTTGCTCGTTGGCATCCTTGCCGAGATTGAGCACCTTCGACGGATCGGCCTGCAGCGCGACCGCGATCGACTTCAATTCCGCCGACGTATCCGGCAGCCGTGGCAGCATCGACAATGTCGCACTGTCTGCCTTGTCGAGTTGCGGCGAGTTGCGGCGCTTGAGCGGCACGCCGCGCGTCACGTTCGATCCGCCGCCGGAATCCGCGACCTTCACCGTGTCCTGACTGGAGGCTTCGTTCGCCTGCTGCTCGCTGAACAGCGGATCGCCGAACGCGATCAATTCCTGACGCGACGGCTTGCCCGCCGGCAGTTTGCGCAACGTCACCAGCGCCGACGACGACGGCACCAGCGTTACCGCATGCGTGCGTGCCAGCCACGGCACCTTGCGATAACTCGAGAATAGAGGATCGTCATCTTTCTTGATCTCCGATGCTGCTGTCGGCAACAGCGACAGCGGCAACAGACCGAGCGCGCCGTTGGTCACGACGATCAGATTCTTCGCCGGCTTCCACGTCGCTTCGGTGGGTTTCAGCAGCGTGTCGTACAGTTCCGACGCCAGCTTCAGATCGAACGCCGGAATGTCCGAAATCATCGCCGCCTGCGGCTCGAGCGCCTCGCGCAGCCTGGTGACTTTCGTGTTGAGATCGCCAACCGTCATGTTGATGCGCGCGAACTGCACAGGACCGTCCTTGCGCAACACCCAGACGAAACTGTCGTACTGGCCGAAGTAGAACGACATCACCGCTTCGTCGCCGCTGAGAAGTTTCTGCAGATCGAGCACACTCGGCGGCGGCGGGTTTGTCAGGTTGCCGTAATCGGGAAATTTCTTGGCGATGTCTTTCAGCGCCTGCGCTTTCGTTGTCTGCAACGAGGCGATTTCCGCCTGTGTGATCTTGATGGTCTTGTCGTCGCGCTCGGCGGGCGACAGCGCCAGAAGATTGTTCAGAGTTGCGACCGCTGCACCGATGCGCTTGTCGGTATCCTGCGATGTGCGCACGAGCGCTGCGAGTTCGGGGTTCTTCGCAGCCGAACGCACGGATGAGGCCTGCAACGCGCGCTGCACCGATTGGCCGCGCAGCACGTCAGCCAGACCGAAGGTTTCGTCGGCTACTGTCTGCGGCGCGGCATTCGGATTGAGCGCCAGCGTGCGGATGTAACCTTCCACGACGAAGCGGACGCGGTTTTCGCGCGCGGCTGCCGTCGAGCCCGAGTCGTCGTCGCCGCTGCCGCCGGAGACATTGAGCAGGACCGGCAGCGATTCCTTGAAAGCGGCAAGCGCTTCGGCAGGTTTTCCGTTGCGAGCAAGTGCGGCGGCATAATATCCACGCGCGACCGCCGAGTTGAAACTCTTGTCGCCCGACGATTTCAGTTCTCGATTGAGCGCCTTTTGCGCCGCATCCAGCGCTTCCGGAAACTTCTTCTGTCCGAGCAGCAACGAGACGCGGGCCAACCCGCCGTTCGCCAGTTCGCGGCGCGTCGGATCCCACTTCGCCGTCCAGCCGTCGATCTGGTCGAACAGCTTGGTGGCTTCGTCGGTCTTCTTCTCGAGGTTGAGAATCTGCGCGAGGAAAATGTTGGAGTTAACGTTCTGCGCCGACTCCGGTGCATAACCGAGACCCTGATAGATATCGACGACCTGACGCTGCAACTGCTCGGCTTCGGCGTAACGTCCCTGTTCCTGGATGACGTAAACGAGAACGGCGAGCACGCCAGCCGTGTCGGCGTGATACTTCCCCGACTTGCTCAGACGGCTGAGCAGCGCACGGCGCACATCCGCTTCGCCCTCGCCGACGCGGCCCTGCTTGACCTTGACGCGGCCTTCGAACGCAGTGCTCCAGTCGGCATAGCGCTCGAACTCGCCGTCGGCCGGCACGCTTTCCCACTGCGGAAAATACTTCAGCGTCGCAGTGTAGAATGCGGATGCCTTGTGATAGCCGTCCTCGGCTTCCTTGTAGCGCCCGCGCGCTTCTTCCACGCGCGCGGCTCCGTCTTCGACAAACGCCTGATAGCTTGTCCCGTAAATATTGTAGACCTGCCATTTGCGCGACTCGTTGAGCAGCGCACGGTTACGAGCGACATAGGACTCCGCCGTCGTGATGTCGCCGTTGCGGATGGCCGTCAGGGTCTGGTTGTAATAGAGCCCGAACAGCTTGCCTTTGGTCTGGTTGGAAAATGCGGCGATCTGTTTGAGGATAATGGAGTTGGCGCGCTTGCTCTCGCCGGAGTCGCGTAAGCGCCGCGACAACAGGTTTTCGTAACGGCTGCCTTCATTCTTGTAATCGCTATCCTTGCCGTTCGTAACGGCGGCTTCCGCGTCCTGCAACGCGCCCTCGTTACGGCCGAGGAGTGTGCGGGCCTGTGCACGCTTGTAGTAGAAGTTGGCCAGATCGACGCCGCTGAGATTTGTCGGCACCGGCGCGTCGGCAGCTTTGCGCAGATCGGCAATCTTGGCTTCATCCGGCTTTTGCTGGTCGAGAATGGCGGTGATGTCGGACACGGTACGCGGCGGCGCGACGAGCGACTGCGGCGCGAGCTTGGCGACCTCCTTCGCGGTCTCGGCGGCTTCCTTGGCATCGGGCGCGGAAACCTTCGCAGCATCGAACAAGGCCGCCGTCGGCAACTTCGCCTTGAAGCACGGCTGCACGACCGCACTTGCCTTGGCAAAGCAGGCTTCGTGGCTGCCGCCGGCCTGTTTGCAAGCCTTGTAAGTCGGCCGGCCGACCGACTCGCGGCATGCCTCACGGGCTGCTTCCCGGTCGAAGGCGAAGGCGGTTGCAGCGAATGTGAGTGCAACCGAAAACGCAAAGCCTGCGCCCAGCGCGCGGCGCGAGAAAATCACGGACATCGTCGTCTCCCGGCAATCGCTTTTGGCATGCAGCGGCGGCAATCGCGCGCGTTCGCGGCGGTGGCGAACCGGCATGCATTATAGACCGCATTTTGGTTGTGAGACGGCGCTTCGGTCAAGCAGGTTCACAACGGAACCCATCACGAAAACGGGCGCCCAAGGCGCCCGGATCGTAACACTTCAATTTGCCGCAGACTTGTCAGCCGCCGGTCTTGAGCGCGGCCGGATCGTCCGACCGCTTGTCGATCACCTTGTCGACCAGGCCGAAATCCCGCGCCATCTCGGCGGTCAGGAACTTGTCGCGCTCCAGCGCATCCTCGATCGCCTTGATCGGCTGGCCGGTATGCTTGTGGTAAATCTCGTTGAGCCGCTTCTTCAGGTTCAGGATTTCCTGCGCATGCAGCATGATGTCGGTGGCCTGACCCTGGAAACCGCCCGAGGGCTGATGGACCATGATGCGCGAATTCGGCAGCGAGAAGCGCATGTCCTTGTGACCGGCTGCAAGCAGCAGCGATCCCATCGACGCGGCCTGTCCGGTGCAGAGCGTGGAAACCGGCGGGCGGATGAACTGCATGGTGTCATAAATGGCAAGACCCGATGTCACCACGCCACCCGGCGAATTGATGTACATCGAGATTTCCTTCTTCGGATTCTCGGCTTCGAGAAACAGAAGCTGCGCGACGACCAGCACCGACATGCCGTCCTCGACCGGGCCGGTGACGAAAATGATGCGCTCTTTCAGAAGGCGCGAGAAAATGTCGTAGGCCCGTTCGCCGCGATTGGTCTGCTCGACCACCATCGGCACAAGGTTCATGTAGGTTTCAACCGGATCGCGCATTAATCACCTGAAGGTTGGCGGGGGCAGAAGTTACGGGAAAGACTTTGCGAATGCCCGTAATGCTGGACGTATTGGACTGTGGGACTTCTCAGATATGGGCCGGTTGCCCGGCGACAAGCCCGGCGAAACAGCCTCGATTGCCGTTGACCTCAGCCAATCGCAGGCGATTCGGCAAGACAAAGGCCCGCAGCGGAGCGCCGATGCGGGCCTTATCGTTAACGGCAGCGATCAGGCCGCTTTGTCGTCCTCGTCTTCCTTGAGCAGGTCCTCGCGTGTCACCTTTTTCTCGGTGACGCTGGCGAGTTCAAGGATGAAGTCCACGACCTTGTCCTCGTAGATCGGCGCGCGGATTTGCGCCAGCGCGGTCGGGTTGGTGCGGTAGTAATCCCAGACTTCCTTCTCGCGGCCCGGCGACTGGCGCGCACGCTCGATCAGAGCGCGGCTGACTTCTTCCTCGCTGACCGTGATCTTGTTCTTCTCGCCGATCTCGGAGAGCACGAGGCCGAGCCGCACGCGGCGGTCGGCGATCTTGTGATATTCGGCCTTGGCGTCTTCCTCGGTGGTCTTCTCGTCGGCGAAGGTCTTGCCGGTCGAGTTCATTTCCGCCTCGATCGAATTCCACATTAACTTGAATTCTTCCTCCACCAGCGACGGCGGCGGATCGAACTTGTGGGATTCGTCGAGCTTGTCGAGCAGGATGCGCTTGAGACGCTGGCGCGAGGCACCGGCGAATTCCGTCACGAGGCGCTCGCGCATCGCTTCCTTCAGCTTATCGAGCGATTCCATGCCAAGGGTTTTGGCGAACTCATCGTCGATCTTCGGCTCGAGCGGTGCTTCGACGAGCCTGGCCGTGGTTTCGAACTCGGCATCCTGACCCGCAAGATTTGGAACGGTGTAGTTCTTCGGGAAGGACGCCTTCACCTTGCGGGTTTCGCCGGCCTTGATGCCGATGAGCTGATCCTCGAAACCCGGAATGAACACGTTGGAGCCGATGACGACCGGAATGTCGGAGCCCTCTCCGCCTTCGAATGCTTCGCCGTTGATCTCGCCCTTGAATGCCACCGTGACGCGGTCGCCCTTCTCGGCGGCAGCGCCTTCTGCACGCGCTTCATAGGGACGGCCCTGCTCGGCGATGCGCTTGAGCGCTTCGTCGATGTCGGCGTCGGTAACGTCGGCGACAGGCTTCTCGACGCTGAAAGTCTTGAAGTCAGCCAGATCGATCGGCGGCACGACTTCGATGGCGACGGAATAATTCAGATCCGACTTTCCGGAGAGAATATCCTCGATTTCTTTTTCTTCGGTCGGCATCGTGATCTTCGGCTCGGTGGCGAGACGAAAACCGCGCTCGGTGAAGATACCGGCATTGGTGTCGCGGATCAGCTGATCGACGGTCTCGGCGGCCACCGAGCGGCCGTAGACCTTCTTCAGATGCGCAACAGGAACCTTGCCCGGACGGAATCCATTGAGGCGCACCTTGTCCTTCAGATCGACGAGCTTCTCGTCGACCTTGGCATCGATGGCGGACGCCGGAACGCTGACTTTGAATTCGTGCTTCAGTCCCTCGGCGAGGGTTTCGGTGACCTGCATGACGTTCAATCTTCTTCCCGAGCTGGTCCGGCGTGAGCCGGGTTCGTGACAACGTTGAATGCCGACGGTGTTTCCTTGCGGATGCGTCTGCATGAATTCGATTTGCGCGAACGAGAGCGCGTTGGTGCGGGCGGAGGGACTCGAACCCCCACATCTTTCGACGGCAGAACCTAAACCTGCTGCGTCTACCAATTCCGCCACGCCCGCGCAGCGCGCGCCCAGTGTCCTGTATCCGACGTTCGCTTTCCTTTTCAGCGGCTTCCTAGCGAACGTCGGATACGAAAGGACACTGGCAATTACAACTCCAGTGATCCTTCGGTTCCAACATTCGTAAAACGCCCGCCGCGAGCACCATACGAATGTTGGAACCGGGATCGCTGGCAGCGGCACTGCCGTGAGCCGCGGGCTTATAGCATGGGGGTGACGGACCGCAGCAACAAAATGGCTTTTACAGCCGCGCCTTAGCGGCATAGGGCGGTCTGGACATGAGATACGGAAAATGGTCCGCATTTGCCATGAAAAACCGTGATTTTTCGCCGCTGCGGCGGACGTTTTTGGCCGGTCTTGGAGGCCTCGCAATGGAACCGGCGCTGCGCTTTCCGGCGCTCGCGCAGGTTCGGACGAACCTGTCGCTGAAAGCCGTCAACCGAAAGATCAAGCTGGGGGCCGACTTCCCTGAGTCGCCGATAGCTGCTCTTGAAACCACGAACCAATCGGCGAGCCTTCGCCTCAAGCAAAATCAAAATCTTGACGTTTCGCTATCAAGCGAGCTTTCCGGGCTAACTGCGTTGAATTGGCTTGGCTTTGACGGGATCAATGTTTTGGAACCGTTGATAACGCAGAAGCCACTCGACCCGGGAAACACCGCCACCGTCGCGCTCCCGCTGCACCAGGCCGGCACCTTCCTGCTCGCACCCTGGAGCGTCGGCAAAAGCCCCCAGCAACCCGCCAAGGCGCTGGCGCTGGTCGTGGACGACGCCTCACCGCCCGCCACAGACCGCGACGAGGTGCTGCTCATTCAGGACTGGCGGCTCATGCCCGACGGGCGGGCGCTCGGCCCCGGCGGCGAGGCGAAGGACGCCACAACGGTCTATACCGCCAACGCCAAGCCGAGCTTCGACATCGAACTGCGCCCGAACCAGCGGCTGCGGCTGCGCATCGTCAATGGCTGCCAGCGCGCACCGTTGGGACTGAAAATTGCGAACCTTGAGATGCGCGTCATCGCCATCGATAGCCAGCCGGCCGAGCCGTTCGTGGCACGCGACGGGCAATTGGTGATGGCGCCGGGATCGCGCACCGATGTGATGATCGACGCGGCGCAGCCGGGTAAGGTTGGCGACATCACGCTGTTCGACGGCAAAGCGCCGCGCAGGATCGGGCAAATTAAGATCGCAGGAGACGCCGCGCGTCACGCTCCGCTTTCACCGACGCCAGCACTGTCATCGGCACATCTGCCAGCGCAACTCGATCTGAAAAACGCCGCGCGCGTCGAGCTTCAGCTCGACGGCAAGACGCCGTGGATTGCGCCTGAGGAATTCTCTGCATCGGCGAAGCCCGCGTTCGAGATCAAGCGCGGGCGCGCGGCCGTTGTCGCGCTCACCAACAAGGACGTGACACCGATGGTGTTTCGTCTGCACGGCCATCATTTCCGCTTGCTCGACCGGCTGGACGACGGCTGGAAACCGTTCTGGCTCGACACGCTGCTGCTGACGCCAGGGCAGACCCAGCGCATTGCATTCCTCGCCGAGAATCCGGGCCAATGGCTTATAGAGGCGGCGGGTATCGACTGGGCGGCGCCGAAACTTCTGCGGCACTACGCAGTGACTTAGTAGCCGACGCCCAACTCGTCGTAGAGATTGCGGAACACCTCCGGCAACACGTCTGGCAAATCTTCCGCGATCAGTCCGGGACCGAATGCGTGCCCCGCCTCGCCGTGCATCCAGACCGCGATGCATGCGGCCTCGAACGGTGGGACATTCTGCGCGAGCACACCGCCGATCATACCGGCCAGCACATCGCCCGATCCCGCGGTCGCCAACCACGGCGGCGCGTTCGCCGCAATCGCAGCACGTCCATCGCGCGAAGCGACGACGGTGTCCGGGCCTTTGATGAGAACCACCGCGCCGCTCTTTGCAGCGGCGTCCCGCGCACGCTGCAATTTCGATGCTGTAGCATCGAGATCGCCGAACAGCCTTTTGAATTCGCCCTCGTGCGGGGTGAGAACAACACGCGTCGCGCTTTGCTTCTTGATCGCCGCGAACAGCGCTTTCGGATCGTCGGCAAAACTCGTCAGCGCATCGGCGTCGAGAACCAGAGCGCGCTGCAATTTCAAGACAGTGCCGACGAAATTGCGCGTGCGCTCGCCGATGCCCGCACCCGGCCCGATCACGACGGAATTCAACCGCTTGTCGTTCAACAATTCCGAGAACTGGTGAACGCCGTCGGTGACGCGGACCATCACCGCCGTGAGTGCGGCCGCATTGATCGCCAGTGCGTCGGCAGGCGTCGCCACGGTCACGAGCCCCGCGCCCGCGCGCAATGCGCCGCGCGCGCTCAATCGCGCCGCACCCGTCGCTGCCATGTCGCCGGAAACGACGACCGCATGCCCGCGCGCGTATTTATGGCCGTCGATCTGCGGGACCGGAAACGCATCGGCCCATAGTTCGGGGACGTTCTCGAACGTCTGAGGTTTGATCGTGTCGAGAACGTCGCGCGAAATGCCGATATCGGCGACAACAACCTCGCCGCAGTGAAGCCGCCCCGGCAGCAAAAGATGCGCCGGCTTGCGGCGGAAGAAAGTAACGGTGCGTGCGGCATTCACAGCAACGCCCATCACCGCGCCGCTGTCGCCGTGAATGCCGCTGGGCAGATCGATGCTCAAAATCGGTGCGCCATTCGCATTCATCGCCTCGATCATCGTCCGCGGATCGCCCTTTACCGGACGATCGAGACCCGCGCCGAACAGCGCATCGATGATGAGCGACGGCCTGCCGAGCGATGACGAAGCGAACGGCAGCACCGCGCCTTTCCATTCCGCCGCAGCCAGCGCCGCGTCGCCTTTGAGCGAAGCGCGTTCGCACAACAGGACTAAACTCACGTCGCGGCCCGAAGCCGCCAACTCAGTCGCCGCAACAAAACCGTCGCCGCCATTGTTGCCGCGACCGGCAACGACGAGAATTGTCCCCTGCGGGCACATCTCCAATGCGGCCCGCGCCACCGCGCGACCGGCGTTCTGCATCAGCGTGAATCCGCTGGTGCCCCGCGCGATGGCTTCTGCATCGGCCCGCGCCATCTCGGATACGCTGAGAACCTCCATGCCGCTTGCCTCACCTTTGCGCCTCATCGTGAGGCACCGCCTTCCGAACAAAACGAATACTTTTGCTCAACCGAAAGGCATATTGCCTAAACGCGCGGCGTCTGCTCTTTACACAGGCGTCAAAGCCGCGCGAGTTTATCCGCTAACAAACTGATATCACGGCCAAATCAAACGCAATTAACGATTGGCATGGACCCTGCTTTTAACGGCTCAACATTGAGTTTGCCGCACCCCGCCCGATCCGGACAGGGTGACAAAAGCCGTCGCCCTTCGGAAGCCTTGCAGCATTCTCGAAAGTCGCGGCCAAAAGGGCAGATCGCGCAACGACGCGCAAATGGAAATGACGTGGGACAATGCGTAACGGCGCAATGCCGGGGAGACGTTCAGTGAAAAAGATCGAGGCCATCATCAAGCCGTTCAAGCTGGATGAAGTGAAGGAAGCCCTGCAGGAAGTGGGCATCCAGGGAATTACCGTCACCGAGGCGAAAGGCTTCGGCCGGCAGAAGGGTCACGCCGAACTCTACCGCGGCGCGGAATACATCGTGGACTTTCTGCCCAAGGTGAAGATCGAGATTGTGGTCGGTGACGATCTCGTGGAGAAGGCCATCGACGCCATTCGCCGCGCCGCCCAGACCGGCCGCATCGGCGACGGCAAGATTTTCGTTTCAAATATCGAGGAAGCGATCCGCATCCGAACCGGCGAATCCGGCAACGACGCCATCTAGTTCGCTGCTCGCCCTTCCCGCCCGAAAACTTCGCGGCCGCTCGCGGCTGGCAGCCTTGTGCAGCCGGTTGCGCTCCTACTAGTATCGCCGCGAATTCCAGACCAGACCGCCAGCACCACCAGACAGACGACACAAAGGGGTAATCATGAAGACCGGCAAAGACGTCCTGAAAGCTCTCAAGGACAACGACGTCAAATACGTCGACCTGCGTTTCACCGATCCGCGCGGCAAGTGGCAGCACGTCACCTTCGACGTCACGATGATCGACGACGATGTTTTCGCCGACGGCCTGATGTTCGACGGCTCGTCGATCGCCGGCTGGAAAGCCATCAACGAATCCGACATGTGCCTGATGCCGGATCCCGTCACCGCGACCATCGATCCGTTCTTTGCTGAAACCACGATGGTCATCACCTGCGACATTCTCGAACCGACCACCGGCGAGCCCTACAACCGCGACCCGCGCGGCATCGCCAAGAAGGCCGAAGCGATGGTGAAGTCGATGGGCGTCGGCGACAGCGTGTTCGTCGGCCCGGAAGCCGAGTTCTTCGTGTTCGACGATGTGCGCTTCCAGACCACGCCCTACAACACCGGCTTCAAGCTCGACTCCTCCGAACTGCCGATCAACTCCGACACAGAATATGAAGGCGGCAATCTCGGCCACCGCATCCGCACCAAGGCCGGCTACTTCCCGGTGCCGCCGCAGGACAGTGTGCAGGACATGCGCTCGGAGATGCTCGGCTCGATGGCCAAGATGGGCGTCAAAGTCGAGAAGCACCACCACGAGGTCGCTTCCGCCCAGCACGAACTCGGCATGAAGTTCGACACGCTGACCCACATGGCCGACCAGATGCAGATCTATAAATATTGCATCCATCAGGTCGCGCACATCTACGGCAAGACGGCGACGTTCATGCCGAAGCCGGTTTACGGCGACAACGGCTCGGGCATGCATGTGCACCAGTCGATCTGGAAGGACGGCAAGCCGGTGTTTGCCGGCAACAAATACGCCGATCTTTCAGAGACCTGCCTCCACTACATCGGCGGCATCATCAAGCACGCCAAGGCGATCAACGCCTTCACCAATCCGTCCACCAACTCCTACAAGCGTCTGGTGCCGGGTTATGAGGCGCCGGTGCTGCTCGCTTACTCTGCTCGTAACAGGTCTGCGTCATGCCGCATTCCGTTCACCACCAACCCGAAGGCCAAGCGCGTCGAAGTGCGTTTCCCCGATCCGATGGCAAACCCTTATCTCGGCTTCGCCGCGATGCTGATGGCGGGCCTCGACGGCATCAAGAACAAGATCGATCCGGGTCCGGCGATGGACAAGGACCTCTACGATCTGCCGAAGGAAGAGCTGAAGTCGATCCCGACCGTGTGCGGCTCGCTGCGCGAGGCATTGGAAAATCTCGACAAGGACCGTGCGTTCCTCAAAAACGGCGGCGTGTTCGACGACGACTTCATCGACAGCTTCATCGAGCTGAAGATGACGGAAGTCGCGCGTTTCGAGATGACGCCGCATCCGGTGGAATTCGAGATGTATTATTCGCAGTAAGGTTTTCGCTGCGAGAGATATGAAATGCAGAAGCCGCCCAGAGATGGGCGGCTTTTTTTTAGAGAGAAATATAGATGGCCAACGGTCACGAATTTGGTGGTCAACATACCGAACTGAAACTCTCAATTGTTGAGGGATACCTTCGAGCGTTTACAACCGCGCTCCGGCCGCAGTTTAAGGAGCTTTGGTACATTGATGCGTTTGCCGGCACTGGAAACAGAACTGTCAGAAGCGTCTATGAAGGTAGTCAGCTCTTAGAACTACCTGTCGTAGAAAAGGTTGAAATACGCCGCGGATCAGCACAGATCGCTCTCGATATAAATCCTGCTTTTGATCTCATAGTTTTTATTGAGAAAAACGCTGCCTATATCTCTGAACTAAATTCGTTATCAGCGAGATATGCAGGTCGCCGAGTCGTTGTTGCTCAGGATGACGCAAACGATGCTCTTAAATCACTCGTGCGAAATAATCACTGGGATGACAAGCGCGCGGTTGTGTTTCTCGATCCGTATGGAATGGAAGTAGAATGGTCGACGCTGGAAGCGCTCGCGTCAACAAAGGCTATAGACGTTTGGTTTTTGTTTTCGCTGGCTGGTCTTTTTCGTCAGGCGACACGGCGTCTAACGGATATTGATGAACACAAACGCGCAGCCCTAACGCGAATGTTTGGCTCCGACAGTTGGGAAGGCGAACTATATCCCATCGATGATCGAACAGATTTGTTCGGGAAAGCGGTTGAACGAACGCGGGAATTAGACCCTGCCGGCCTAGAGAAGTACGTAAAGAGTCGTCTAGAAACGATCTTTGCGCGCGTTCTTGATCCGCTTGCTCTTCCAGTTGACACGCGACCTCAGAGGTTTTCGCTTTTTCTTTGTATCTCTAATCCGACGCCAAAAGCCATCGGACTCGCGTCAAATATCGGAGAACACCTGCTCAATCCCAAAAGGCATCTCATCATAGGTCCGTCCTCTTAAGACCCTGCCTGCCGTTTTTTTGTTTTTTCCACCCCACTGCTTGAAAAAGAAAGCAGCACCAGAACGACGGCACATCGATTCAATTTCATCCACCCACTCGCGCTCCATGTTACGAGAGCGAGGTCCACTTTCTCCACCAACGATTGCCCAATGAATTGCTCGCAAATCACCGGCCGCGACTGAGCCAAGGAGAGGCTCAAATGAAACAAACCTGACTGCCGCCGGCACATTCCGAAGATGGTCAAGGCGGTCCAAAACGCGCTCGTCTTCGACGCTCGTGCCCAGCCATACATTCCTGAGAACCGAAAAACTAGCGCTGCTGAGAATCTCAGCCATTCGTTCGGGACGTTTGGTGAGAATTTGATATGTGTGTCGTGGCGTATCTCGCATAACATCCCACATTTGGCGGATGAAATTTGTGGGCACGTCCTCATGGAAAAGGTCCGACATTGAGTTGACGAAGACCTTGCGAGGTTTTGACCATGAAGCGGGAATCGCAAGTGACTTTTCGTCAATGCGTATCTGCCCGGTCCATACAGCTCGACCGCCACTTTTTCGAGTCAAGCCGGAGTATTTCTCTGTTCCCATCGCTTCGAGCCTCGCGGCCATCCGCATGGCGTAACAATTGCTACAGCCAGCGGTAATGACGCTACAGCCTGCAACCGGATTCCAGGTTGCGTCGGTCCACTCGATCGATGTGTCGGCCATATTTTCACTCCGATAACTCAACTCATCATAAGTAAGTCCAGACTCTGGACAAATGATTAAATCCCTATTGACCTTTCACATCTTCTGGATTATATTCCTATCCATCCCGTTCGCGAGGGGCGCTTCATGAGGCGTCTTGAAGTGGGGCGGGATGCGGTGCGCGCGCGTGAACTTCGCAAGTTCACGTCCGTGAGGTTGAGGGTCGCCGACCGGGCCAACTACGTGGCTCTGCCTTCGGTGGCTGCACGCGGTGCGGCTGAACGGCGGCGAAATCCGCCCGGATGAACGAACGTCGAAAGCATTCGGATCCCGCACCCGGAAGAGCGGTCCCTCAAACAGAAAAACCGCAGCAGTCAGGTTTGCGCAGACTGCGGAAACCTGTCTGCGCTTGGTGCGCCGAAAGGCGATGCGCTTCTTTCCCGCTTGGAGAGAAGCGAGCCAAGACCGTTGCGCCTTTCGGCGCGCCATGCCCCTCACCTCGCATTCCGCGAGAACCCGACGCATGCGCGGAGAAAACGCTGTTTGAAAATTGAATCCGGAAGAGACAGGAGAATGCTTATCCAGCTTCCAATGTCGTCCCGGCGAAGGCCGGGACCCATACTCCCTGCGTTTTGAGAGTATTGTGGAACGCAGATCAAAGCGCAAAACAGAACACGGTGGTTATGGGTCCCCGCCTTCGCGGGGACGACCCGATAGAATCGATCACGATGACATGGAGCAATCACAATATGCGGCAATTGTGCCGCGCCATCTTCTCTTGATCCCACAGCATGTTTCGGCGAAGAGTGCTGCAACAAATTTTTAGAAGGAATAGTCGTGGCCGCACCCTCGAAAAACAGACTGGATGCCCGCAGCGATCTCGCCTGGTCCATTGCGATGGGCGGCATGGGCATCGTGCTGTTCGCCGCCCTGCTCGCGCTGTCGTGGTATTACGCGGCGACGATATTTTTGATTTTCGCGGGCATCTTGCTCGGCGTCGCGCTGAACGCGATGACCGAACTGCTCGGCCGCGTGTTGCCCTCTCCGCATTCGCTGCGGCTCGCCATCGTCTGCCTGTTGCTCGCGGGCGCGCTATCGGGCGTGGTGTTTCTCGGCGGCTCCACCATCGCGCAGCAGGCCACGGTCCTGAGCAACACCATCAAAGGCCAGCTGGTCAACGTGAAGGCGTTCCTCGAACAGCACGGCGTCGATACGAGCTTCCTCGAACTCGGAAGCCCTGCGGCGACGGCGACCGCTGCGGCGGCAGCCGCAAATACGGACACACCCTCCTCCACCACGCCCGCTCCGGCGAAGACGCCCTCGCTCCCCAGCGCCGGCGCGATTGCATCGAGCGGCGGCGCCATCGTCAGCCAGACATTCAAGCTGCTTCTCGGCACGCTGGGCGCCGTCGGCAATTTCTTCATCGTGCTGTTTTTGGGATTGTCGTTCGCCGCGCAGCCGAGCGTCTATCGCAACGGGCTGTTGCGCATCGCGCCCGCCAAACACCGGCTGTTCGTCACAACGATCGTCGATCGCGTCGGCTACACGCTGGAGCGCTGGCTGATCGCGCAGATGGTGACGATGTTCGCGGTGTTTCTCACCACATGGATCGGGCTTGCGGTCATCGGCATTCCAAGCTCGTTCATTCTCGGCATTCAGGCGGGCCTGCTCGCCTTCATCCCGACCATCGGCGCGCTGATCGGCGGGTTGATCGTGGTGCTCGCGAGCCTCGCTTCGGGTTGGGTCGCCGCCGCCAGCGCCGCGCTGCTGTTTCTCGGCGTGCATGCGCTCGAAAGCTATATCCTGACGCCGATCATCCAGCGTCAGGCGCTCGACATTCCGCCTGCGACATTGTTCGCGTTCCAGATCCTGCTCGGCATCGTGTTCGGGCTGTGGGGTTTGGCGCTGGCGTTGCCGCTGATGGCCATCGGCAAAGTCATTCTCGACGTGACGCGCAATGAAAAATTGCCGCCGATGAAAGCGCTCGCGCCGCCAAAACAAAAGGCGCTCCGATGAGCGCCTCGTGTTCGCGAATCGTGACGTGCATCAGAAGGTCGCCACCGTGGTGGTGTGCTCGACCTCCGGCGGTGACGCAAAATGCGGGCCGACCAGCGCGCGCCATTCCGGGAAGTTCGGGCCTTCGCGGAAATCCACCGTGTGGTTTTCCAGCGTCTCCCACTTGATGAGGAGACGATAGCGCGACGGCTTTTCGATGGAGCGGTGCAGTTCGAAACTTTTCCAGCCCTTGCAGCGCTTGAAGATCGTCTGCGCCATGTTCACAGCAGCCTCGAAATCCTTCTCCTGCCCCGGCTTGATCTCGATCTGCGCGATTTCCGTAATCATGATGTTGCCTTTCGTGAATGCGCAAAGGCTGTAGCGCACTTCAGCGCGCACGAAAACAAAAAGCGCCCGAAGGCGCTTTATCGATCCGATGCTTTTTTGCTATTCGCGGTCAGAGAACCAGCAGTAGAATGCCGGACAGAGTGAACACGCAGCCCGTCAGCAGCAGGGCCTGCCAGTCGAACGGCGCGCCATAGCGCCCCTCCTTCCGCCGCAGCGTGACCAGCGCGTCCTCGTATTCGTCCGACGTCGAAAACATGCAGGCAAAACCGTCGCGCGCGGTGGTGGCCGCAGCGTCAAGCGCGGTGATATCCGCCGGATGATCCTCGGGACTCGTCGTCAACATATCTCAAGGATAAGTCGCGAATGGTAAATGGAAGGTTAGCGCGCGTGGGCGCTCAGGCGGTCGCCTGCTTGCCTGTGATCGAGGAGCGCATCGCCGCAATCAGATTGGGCTTCGCGGCTTTGAGCGCCTGATCGCGGCGGGACTGTTCGAGCGACAGCGGCTCTTCCATGGTGGCGGCCTGCACGCGATTTCGCCCGCCGCGCTTGGCCTGATAGAGCGCCGTATCAGCCGAGGCCATCAGCACTTCCAACTCGGTGTTGGCCGGTCCGCCGGCGACACCGATGCTGACTGTGGTTTCGAGCGGCGCATCGTCAATCGCAACGCCGGACACCTGAAATGCTTCGCGCACCCGCTCGCCTGCGACCAGCGCCTCGTCCATCCCGCACGGCAAGAGAGCGGCGAATTCCTCGCCGCCGACCCGCCCAACAAGATCGGTGATGCGCAGCGTGCTGGCGACGCAATGCGCGAACACACGCAGCACATCGTCGCCCGCCGCGTGACCGAAGCGATCGTTGACCGACTTGAAGTGATCGATGTCGAAAATCATCACGGTAATGGGGCGGCCCGCTTTCGCCTCACGCTCGATCATGCGCGAGGTCGCCTCGCTAAAGCCGCGGCGATTGAGAAGCCCTGTGAGCGGATCGACGGATGCAGCGGTCTTGTGCGCGATCACCGCGCGCTCGGAGACCAGAAGGAAAATGATGAACACCGTACCCACCGCATAAAGCGTGAGTTCGGCGGCAAAGGCGGCGACCCAGATCGTCGCGACGCTGCCGTCCTGCGCGCGCAGCATGTCGCCAAGGACGATGGGCAGCATCAGCACGGTGCCGTGCAGCAGCGGCACGAAGATCGCGGGCCAGCGCGCGCGGAGACTCTTGCGGCGCTCGCGCCAGAGTTCGAACGCCGTCATCGCCGAGTAAAACGCGACGATCCCCGCGCCAAGATGCATGCGCACATCCGGCGAGACAGGCGCAAGGTAGTGCATCACCGCGACCCAGATCGCGGGGCCGAGCAAGATGCCGAGCAAATTTGCAGAACGGCCGTGGAACACGCGCGCGGCGTCCCACACCATGCCACAGGCCGCGAAACCGACGGCATTCACCGCGAGCGACAGCCAGCCGCCGAGATCGTCGCCGCTCACAGTCCACAAGGCGATGGATGCCGCGCCGAGAATGTAGGCCGCGCCCCACCAGCCGAGCGCCGCGATGTTTTCCTTGCGCCAGAAAAACAGCAGCATCGCGCCCAGCAGCGCCGCAGCAAGCGTCGCGACGAGGTAAAGCGTCGACATGTCGAGAGACAGATGCGTGCCGTTCGGCATCGTGTTGCGGTCTCAAGCTCCAAGAACCGGGATTGGTCCCCTGCATGCTCGACCCTAGGCGGACTTTCTTCGCACTCCGTTTTCGTACCTCATACAATTTTCACGAAAATCGTAGGCAATTTCATTTCAACTGGAACGCAATAAAAAAGGGCGCCCGAAAGCGCCCTTCTTGGTTTCGTAAAATTTGAATGAAGCAATTAGCGCTTCGAGAACTGGAACGAACGGCGGGCTTTTGCCTTGCCGTACTTCTTGCGCTCGACGACGCGCGAGTCGCGGGTCAGGAAGCCGCCCTTCTTGAGGACCGAACGGAGATCCGGCTCGAAATTCGTCAGCGCCTTCGAGATACCGTGACGGACCGCACCGGCCTGTCCGGACAATCCGCCGCCTGCAACGGTTGCGACAACATCGTACTGGCCCTGACGAGCCGCTGCCACGATCGGCTGCTGGATCATCATACGCAGCACGGGACGCGCGAAATAAACTTCGACCGCGCGCGTGTTGACGGTGACTTTGCCGGAACCAGGCTTGATCCAGACGCGGGCAACCGCGTCCTTGCGCTTGCCGGTCGCGTAGGCACGGCCCTGCTTGTCGACCTTCTTCTCGTACTTCGGCGCTTCAGGATTGCCGGTTTTCAGGCTCGACAGCTGATCGAGGGACTGCATGGTGTCCGACATTATGCGGCCCTCATGTTCTTGCGGTTCATGGATGCAACGTCGATCTTCTCCGGCTGCTGAGCCTCATGCGGATGCTCGGTGCCCGGATAGACGCGCAGATTGCCGAGTTGCACGCGGCCAAGAGGACCGCGCGGAATCATGCGCTCGACGGCCTTCTCGAGCACGCGCTCTGGGAAACGGCCTTCGAGGATGGACTTCGCGGTCCGTTCCTTGATGCCGCCGATGAAGCCGGTGTGGTTGTAGTAAACCTTGTTGTCGCGCTTGCGGCCGGTGAGAACGACGTGTGCCGCGTTGATGACGATCACGTTGTCCCCGCAATCGACATGCGGAGTATAGATAGGCAGGTGCTTGCCGCGCAGACGCATTGCGACAAGCGTCGCGAGACGGCCCACCACCAGGCCCTTGGCGTCGATGATCACCCATTTCTTGGTGACCTCGGCGGGCTTTGCCGAAAAGGTCTTCATGTGAGAATTCCGTGAATTGGAGCTTCGGCGCCGATCGCCGGACTGGCGCGGTTTCTAGAGAAGCGGGCTTGGCGCGTCAACGCACGAACGCAAAATATAGGCCTGATAAATCAACGGCTTAAAAATATGGTATTATTATACCTGATAAATCAGCCAATATTCGGAATGGAGTAGGTCGACGTCACATGGGCGATCGGATCCGGCGAAGTCCCCGACAGCAGCAGCACTTCGCCGACGGCGAGTCGCTTTCCGATCTTCATCAGTTTTGCGGCTGCGACGATGTCCTGACCGGGCTGGCCCTTGCGCAGGAAGTTGATGTTGAGGCTCGTGGTCACGGCCAGTCCTACGGGGCCAATGGCCGAGAGCAGCACGACGTACATCGCAAAATCGGCAAGCGCCATCAGCGTGGGACCTGACACAGTTCCACCGGGACGCAGCATCTTCTCGCTGTAGGGCTGGCGCAGCAGGCTGGTCGAGCCGTCCGCGGTCTCGATCAGGATTTCGCCGCCGGCGAACGCCTGCGGAAACTCGGCGCGGAGAAACGCCTCAAGCTCCGGTACGGTCATTTTCGGTTTCGTCATGGATGGTCTGCCCTGCCCCGCACTCGTATATGACGGCTATGTATCCTAGGGTGACACCGATGCCCAGCCCAAGGAACTGCTCGAGAACTTCGCCATGATGCGGTCTTCTGCCTCAACCAAACCGATCAATTCGCCGTCGCCGCTGCTGCGCGAAACGCTCGGTAGCATCGCGGTGCTGACGCTCGACTCACCGGGCTCGCGTAACGCGTTGTCCGAAGCGATGATCGCCGCAATCGATGCCGAGTTGAACGGAATTCGCGACGACAAGAACATTCGCGCCGTGGTCATCGCAGCTAACGGCCCGGCCTACTCATCGGGTCATGATCTGAAAGAACTCACCGCTCGCCGCAGCGATCCGGATAAGGGTCGTGCTTACTTTGCCCACATGATGCAATCTTGCAGCGCGATGATGCAGGCGATCGTCCATCTGCCGAAGCCGGTGATTGCAGCCGTTCAGGGCGTCGCGACGGCGGCCGGATGCCAGCTTGTTGCGTCATGCGATCTCGCCGTCGCCTCCGAGAAAGCAGAATTCGGCACGCCGGGCATCGATATCGGCCTGTTCTGCTCCACGCCGATGGTTGCGATGTCGCGCAATGTGCCGCGCAAACAGGCGATGCACATGCTGCTGACCGGCGATCACGTCTCGGCGCCGCGCGCGCGTGAAATCGGGCTCGTCAACGATGTTGTGCTTGCTGGAAAAGAACGCGAAGCGGCCATCGAACTCGCAAACCGTGTCGCGAAGAAATCGGCCTACACGCTGAAGATCGGCAAGGAAGCGTTTTACCGTCAGGCCGAGATGACACTCGCCGACGCCTACAATTACGCGTCGCAGGTCATGACCGAAAACATGATGGCTCGCGACGCGCAGGAAGGGATCGGTGCCTTCATCGAAAAGCGCGACCCGAAATGGGAAGACCGTTAGCGGATGAATCACGACAGCTACCCTGACAGCTATATCCGCGAAATCCTGACGAGTGTGAAATCCATCGCGATGGCCGGTGCCTCGTCCACAAATGTGCGGCCGAGTTACTTCGTGTTCAAATATCTGCTCGAGCGCGGCTACGACATGATTCCGGTCAATCCGGGCCAGGCCGGGAAATCGCTTCTCGGCAAACCATTCGTCGCTTCTCTTGCGGATATCGGGCGTCCGTTCGACATGCTCGACATCTTTCGCAATTCGGATGCGGCGGCGGCCGTCGTCGATGAAGCGCTGGCTTTGCCCACCAAGCCCAAAGTGATCTGGATGCAGCTCGGCGTTCGCAGCGATGCAGCGGCCGCAAAAGCCGAAGCCGCCGGTTTGAAAGTCGTCATGAACCGCTGTCCGAAAATCGAATACGGACGGCTGTCATCGGAGATCCAGTGGGTCGGCGTCAATTCGAGAACGCTCAGTTCAAAGCGTGCTCCGATACCGACCGGCAACATGCGCTTGTCGCTCCATCGCGCCAGCATCGGTGGCGGAGCGACGGCAGCAGCAGATCGCGCCGCCAAGGACAAGAACGACGTTTCCTGATTTTCGCATTGCGCAACAGCATCGTTCCGGTGCGCGCGAAACATTTGCCGTTTCCTTGCTTATTCACGTTAACCGCCGTTGTCGGCTTGACTGCAACGGCACTCAAACGCAGCATCCGTGCAACTCGAGACAGGCTTCAGGGAACCTACGATGTCAGACCGGCTGCCGGGATTTTCCACGCTTTCGATTCACGCGGGTGCGCAGCCCGATCCGACAACGGGCGCTCGCGCAACGCCGATCTATCAAACGACATCCTATGTGTTCAACGATGCCGACCACGCCGCGTCGCTGTTCGGATTGCAGTCGTTCGGCAACATCTACACCCGCATTACCAATCCGACGACTGCGGTGCTGGAGGAGCGCGTCGCCGCGCTTGAAGGCGGCACGGCGGCTGTTGCCTGCGCCTCCGGACATGCCGCGCAGATTCTTGTCTTCCATACGCTGATGCAGCCTGGCGACGAATTCGTCGCGGCGCGCAGGCTCTATGGCGGATCGATCAATCAGTTCAACCACGCGTTCAAGAATTTCGGCTGGAATGTGGTGTGGGCCGACACCGACGACGTGGAAAGTTTCAAGCGCGCGGTCACTCCGAAGACCAAGGCAATCTTCATCGAATCGATTGCGAATCCCGGAGGCACTGTCACCGACATTGAAGCGATTGCGACCATCGCTCGCGATGCTGGCGTTCCGCTGATCGTCGACAACACCCTTGCTTCACCCTATCTCATCAGGCCGATCGATCACGGCGCAGACATCGTGATCCATTCGCTGACCAAGTTTCTCGGCGGTCACGGCAATTCGCTAGGAGGCATCGTCGTCGATGCTGGCACATTCGATTGGTCGAAAGGCGGCCGCTATCCCGCGCTGAGTGAGCCGCGTCCCGAATATCACGGCATCAAGCTGCAGGAAACTTTCGGCAACTTCGCATTCGCCATAGCGGTTCGCGTGTTGGGGTTGCGCGATCTTGGACCCGCGATCTCGCCGTTCAACTCGTTCCTGATCCTGACGGGAATCGAAACTCTGTCGCTACGCATGCAGCGCCATTCCGACAACGCGAAGGCTATTGCGGAATGGTTATCGACCAATCCTGCCGTGGCATGGGTCAACTATGCCGGTCTGCCGGGCGACAAATACCACAACCTCGCCCGCAAATATTCGCCGAAGGGATCCGGCGCGGTATTCACGTTCGGGCTGAAAGGCGGATATGAGGCCGGCGTGAAGCTCGTGTCGAACGTCACGCTGTTTTCGCATCTGGCCAATGTCGGCGATACGCGTTCGCTCATCATTCATCCTGCATCGACAACTCACAGCCAGCTCAGCGACGATCAGAAGGCGCTCGCTGGTGCCGGCGTCGACGTTGTGCGACTGTCGGTCGGCCTTGAAGACAAGGAAGATCTGATCGCCGATCTCGATCAGGCGTTGAAGGCCTAAAAACGCGGTGCCGGAAATGGCACCACTCACGACCTTTCAGGATCAAAACTTCTCTAGCATCACTCTGCGGCGTGGGGCGCGCGATTCTGGCGTGTCAGCTTTGCGTTTCGTTGAACGACGGAAAATGTCGCAAGCGCCACGAGAACGACGAGAAGCTGCGCCGACAACGCCTCAAGCGTGGGATTGAGACCGAGCGATTGAAGCCACGCAGCACCTTTGACCTCGGTGAACGGCACCAGATTCTGTTCCTGGAATTCCTGCATTGCCTCGCCGATGAACTTGATGCCCATCGCGAACAGAAACGCCGAGGTGACGATGAACAGCGGACGCAGAGGAACCCTCTGCGCAATCAGATTGATGAAATAGAACAGTACGACAAGGCCTGCCGTTGCAACTGCAAGTCCACCGAACAAGCCCACGCTCCAGCCGCCTTCGGTGACGGCGAGCGCGTTGATGAACAGAACCGTTTCAGCGCCTTCGCGAAACACAGCGAAGAATGCGAGCGCCGAAACCGCCCACGCGGTCTCCTGTGCGAGTGCGGTATCCGCCTTGCTGGCGAGATAATCCTGCCAGCCGCGCGGATCCTGCTTCACCATCAGCCAGCCGCTGACATACAGCATCAGCGCGGCGGCTGCGAGGATGACGACGCCTTCAAGGATGTCACTGTGTGCGCCGGAGTTAAAAACCGCGAATGCCCACGCCGCTACGATGCTGGCGACGATTGCCACACCGGCGCCGGAATAGAGAGCGGCGATACGATGCCCCCCGCCAACCTTTCGCAGATAGGCCGCAAGCGCCGCGATGACCAGCATGGCTTCGAGGCCCTCGCGCAAAAGGATAACAGCGGCCTGAACAAACGCATTCGACATCGAGAATCTTTCCTCACGGCGTATCGGCGAATTTGGGCTTCGTTCTAGCGCCGCGCTCGCACGAGAAAAAGTGCCGTGCAGCGTCACGAGATAGCGGCCGTTCGGCGCGTGGCGAGAAATGCCCATAGAACGGGTATTAGTTTCATTTTTACGGAGTTTAGAATAGTTCGACGAAGCGCGGTGAAAGCTCACCCTAGCCGGCCGCTAGTCGCAACTTTGCTGGAGTCGTGTCCGGCAGGTTTTCGCCGAGGCGCTCCGCCTGAAAGAGCGTCAGCGTAAGAACCAGGATTGCATTGGCCTGGTGCGCAAGACCGAGATCGATCGGCACCTGGTAGAGCAGCGTCATAATCCCCACGAAGACCTGCAGCAGCACCGCTGCAAAAAGCCAAAGCGCGCCTTGCGAAGCCGCGGCCACAACCTTCGAGCGGACGGCATCGACGGCGTGAAATAATGCGAGCAAGACGATTGCGTAAGCGATCATGCGATGCGTGAACTGTACCGTCAGCGTGTTGTCGAAAAAATTCCGCCACCAGGGCTGCTCAAAGAACATCCGTCCGAAAGACGGAACAAAGGCGCCGTCGATGTCAGGCCATGTGTTGAAAATCTTTCCCGCGCGAAGGCCCGCAACCAGAGCGCCGAAGTAGAGTTGCAGGTAAATCAGGCCGAGCAACACCCAAACCGTGATTTTCAATCGCGACGGCGTTATCGGCGACGCTCTCGTCTGCAAGCGGCGCACGGTCCAAATGATCGCGGAGAGCAGGATCAGCGCCATCATGAAATGTACGGCAAGCCGGTATTGCGAAACGGATGTGCGCTCGGTGAGGCCGGATTTCACCATCCACCATCCGATCGCGCCCTGAACTCCGCCGAGCGCGAAGACGATCCAAAGCCGCCGTCTTAATTCACCGGCAATCGCGCCACGCCATAGAAACCAGAGAAACGGTAAAAGAAATGCGACGCCGATAAATTTCGCAAGCTGGCGATGAGCCCACTCCCACCAGAAGATGGTTTTAAATTCCGCAAGCGACATGCCGCGATTCATTTCGCGGTATTGCGGAATTTTCTTGTAGGCCTCGAATTCCGAATTCCACTCTGCATCATTGAGCGGAGGCAGCGTTCCCGTCACGGGCTTCCATTCGACGATGGACAGCCCCGATTCCGTCAAGCGCGTCGCACCGCCGACCATCAACGTGCAGACGATGAGGGCCGCGACGGCGATCAGCCAAATGCGCACGGCACGCATATTCGACGCAGTTTTGACGACGCTATCGGGCACGGCGGACATTGGAAAAACAGCGGCCTTGATTGAATTCGCGCGGACCTTATAGTCCCGGCGCTTTTCCGCGCAAGCGGCGCTATTGCCTCACCCCGCACAATCTTGTCATGACAATCCGCAAGCGAAAACTCATTGGAACCGTCGGCCTTCTCGGGCTCGTCATCGTTTGGTCGTTGTTAGGGATGGCGATCGCGCAGGCACCGTGGCTGGCTGAATCGCGGCTGGCGCAGGTCATCTTCTACGTCGTTGCAGGTCTCGGTTGGGTGCTGCCCGCGATGCCTCTCATCGCTTGGATGTCGCGCTCCGATCCTCAGGCTTAGGCACTCGCGATTCGTCTCTCTGCTTCGGCAAACCAATGCCGGAAAGAAACGCGCGTAACAAAGCCAAGGATTTTCGCCGTCCATCCCACGCAATACGCGGAAGCGAATGCAGATCGGATTTGCCGTTGGCCATCACAACTCCGGACCGGGTTGAAACGGCACTGGCGTAACCCGCCCGGCGAGCGAGAGCGACGTCTCTGGCACCGAATGACTGCCTGTCGCCAAACGGAAAAGCGAAATGGCGGGACTCGATGCCAAGCGCAGTCTCTAGAACAGACTTCCCCATTGTCATTTCGCGAAGAGCTTCGGCGTCATTGGCGCGTGCAACCGCGTTATAGTGCACCGTCGCGCTGGCGATGGTTGCCCGATCGTCGCGCGCGATTCTGGTTAGATCGGCCCAGGATAGCGAGACGCCTTGCGATATCTTTTTGAGGTCGACTCCATATCGCCGGCACAGATCGCCGATCGCTGCGGACAAGGCGGCGGGAGGAAGGGTTCGCAGCCAATCGTAGATCAGAACGTAGACCTGATATTTCCCGTCGGCAGAGTCGGCCGCAAAGTGCCGTTCGGATTCGTCGATCATCAATCCAATGCGGCTATGCCGCGCAACGACCTCTTCCAGCGCGAGCCACCACGCTTCGCCGATGCCATCGACAAAACCCGTCGGCACATACAATGTGAAGGGGACGCGATGCTTCGATAGAATTGGATAGGCGTAAGTCGCAAAGTCGCGATAAGCACCGTCAAAGGTAAGGCAAACGAAGCGCCGCGATGAAGCAGGATGTTGGGTGCGCTTGCAGACGTCGTCAATGGAGACGAACTCATAGCCCCACCGCTGCATCGCGCGCAGTGCCCGATCGAGAAACTCGGGTGTCACGTCCATCCATCGCAGCGGCTGAAATGCGCCGGCCCGCGGCGGCCTGACGTGATCGAATTTAAGGATAACGCCCGCCCCGCCCCGGTGGCGTTCGGCTAACTTTGCAACGCCGGTAAGGTAAGCGAGTTGCAGGCCCGCATCCGCAATCACTCTATTCCAAGTCGGCAAAGCCAATCCCCTGCGGCGCACCCCGGCCGTGTACCATTGTCATTACTCTTTGTTGACATTTGTTTGAATAAGGTCGGCCCAGCGGCATTTGGCTGCTTTTTCGGAAATTGAGGCCGAGCGATGTCCATGGTCGCGGCATATGATGCAGCGAACGCTTACAGCGGAACCAGCCGCGTCGCGCGTGTGACCGTGCTGCGCTCAATGGCAGAGGCTGAGCCTGTCTGGCACATGTTCGAAGCGTCATCGCTGGCAACCCCCTATCAGACATTCAGCCTGCTCGATGCCTGGCAGTCGACGGTCGGAAACGATGGACAGTCCGAGCCGTTCGTCGTGGTGGCCTATGACACCAACAATCGGCCTCTGATGCTGCTGCCGCTCGCAGTCGGTCGCGAAAGCGGAATGCAGATCGCGCGTTTCATGGGAGGCAAGCATCCCACCTTCAACATGCCGCTCTGGCAGCCGTCGTTCGCCGCATCGGCCACTTCGGACGAAATGAACGTGATCCTCGATTCAATCAGCCGCGAGGCGGACGGCGTCGACGTTCTGGCGTTGACGCAGCAGCCCATGCGCTGGCGCGGCACGGTCAATCCATTTGCGCAACTTCAGTCCCAGCCGTCGCCTAATCCCGTTCCATCGATGACGATGGCCCCGAATTCGACGCCGGAAGACCGGGTCAGCACCTCAACACGCCGGCGGTTGCGTAACAAGGAGCGCAAACTTCAAGCATTGCCCGGCTATCGCTATTTCATCGCTGATAAGGACGCCGACATCCATCGTCTGCTCGACGCGTTTTTCGTCATCAAGCCGCAGCGGATGGCGCTGTCGAAATTGCCGAACGTGTTCGCCGACGACGCAACCAAGGCTTTCATCCGCAAGGCCTGCACAGCACGTTTGCCGGACGGCCGCCGTGCCATCGAGTTGCACGCCTTGGAATGCGACTCCGAAATGATCTCGATCTTTGCCTGCGTGGCCGACGGCCAACGCTTCTCGACCATGTTCAACACCTACACGATCTCCGAGAATGCGCGATATAGCCCCGGCCTCATTCTGCTGCGCGAAATGATCGATCACTACGGCGCACTGGGCTACACGTCCTACGACTTCGGTGTCGGCTCGGACGAATACAAGATGACCTTCTGCAAGGAAGACGAGCCGATCGTCGACAGCTTCATCCCGCTGACTGCGCGCGGCAAAATGGCTGCGCTGGGATTGTCGTCGCTTGCGCATGCCAAGCGCATCATCAAGCAAAATCCGGCGCTGATGAATCTGGCGCAGATATTACGCGACGCGCTCCAGCGCTAATCTTGAAAATCTCGTTCTAGGATCAGGCTGCGGCGACCTTCGCGTCCGGCATGCCGCTTGCGCCGCCGACCGGGGGCGTCAGGACAGTTACGCCGATGAAGCCCGACGCAAGCAACTGGTCGCGCATCACGGCCCTCGCCTGCCGCTTGATCGCCGAATCCGGAATGACCACGGCGTGAGCCTGCGTCGCAATCAGCGATGACGGCAGATCGGACGCGGTCCCGGCATCGAGCACGACATGGTCGTAGGCACGCAACAGCGCGTCAACAGCGAGATTGAGCCTCGGCAGTTGCAACAGCGCACGCTGCGAAGCATTTAGCCCTGCGCCCACCAGATGTACGCCGGACAATCGATCCTTGGTGATGATCTGGCCGAACGAGGCGGTTCCCTGCATCAGATCGGTCAGTCCCGGCGCAGAAGGATCGCTCGAGACAGCCGAGAGCGTCGGCGACGTGGCGGTCAGGTCAACCAGCACGACCTTCGCGTTTCGGGCCAGGAAGCGCGCAAGAGTTAGCGCCGTCAATGTGACCGCTTCATCGCGATGAGCGCCGACAATGGTGATCTTCCGTGCAGCCTCGCCGAGATTTCTCAGCTGTCCGGCAACCTGTTCGACTTCCGTTACAGCCGCAGCCATTTGCGGATGAGTGTCGCGCAGCGGCGCGATTGGCGCGCGAACGATCCCGCCGCGCGGTGCCGTCATGCGCAACAGTTCGCTGGTGGTGATGTATCCCGCAGTGAGCAAGAACATTGCGAGCGTTGCAATCAGCACAATCGGCAGTTTCTTCGGATAGGCCGGTGTATTGGAGACGATGGCGCGCGAGATGATCCGTCCGTCGGCCGGCGCTGCGTCGATATTCTCGCGCGTGGTCGCTTCGCGGTATTTCGCGAGATAGGATTCCAGAAGGTCGCGCTGCGCTTTGGCCTCGCGCTCAAACGCGCGCAACTGCACGTCCTGCCCATTCGTCGAGGCGGCCTGACGCTTCACCTGATCGAGGCTGGCATTCAGACTATCGACGCGCGCACCCGCGACACGCGCGTCGTTTTCGAGCGAGCGTGAAATCTTGCTGGCCTCATCGCGAATCTGACGGTCGATGTCCGCGATCTGCGCCTTCAATTCAAGAATGCGCGGATGGCGATCAAGCAACGTTGAAGATTGCTCCGCGAGCTGCGCACGTAATGTGACGCGCTGTTCGGACAGGCGGCGCACCAGCTCGGAGTTCAAAACCTCCGATGCTTCGATCGGCTTGCCGCTGTCGAGCATCTGCTTGATGGCCTTCGCCTTCGCATCCGCATCGGACTTCAGTGCGCGTGCGTTGCTGACCTGCGTATTGAGTTCACCGAGTTGCTGGTTCGATAAGGTGGTGTTGTTGGTGCCGACCAATAGGCCCGACTTCGAGCGGAAATCCTCCACCCGCGCGTCGGCGTCGGCGACCTTCTTGCGCAGACCCTCGATCTCCGTCAGCAGCCATTGCGAAGCCGATTTGGCCTGGTTCTGGCGCGCCGCCTGCTGGAGAACGAGATAGCCGTCGGCAATCGAATTGGCGACACGCGCGGCCAATTCCGGATCGCGCGATTGAAATTCGATGACCACGACGCGCGACTTGTCGACCGAATAGGCGGTCAGGCGGTCGAAGTAGGCTTCCATGACGCGCTCCTCAGGCGTCATCTGCAACGGATCGCGTCCGATACCGACCAGCGCAAGCAAAGACTTCCAGATCGGAACGCCTTTCAACACGGAGTCGAACTCCGGCAGTTCGGCGAGCTTGTTCTGCTTGATAACCTGCCGGGCCAGATCGCGCGACAGCACGACCTGCACCTGGCTTGTTACGGCTTCGGCATCCACCGTGGCGCGATCGTCGTTGCGCTCACCGTTGGGGCGGAGAAATACGTTTTCGCGGCCGTCGATCAGAATTCGCGATTCAGACTTGTAGCGCGGCGTGATCATGTTCACGAGAGTGAGCGAGAGCAGCAGCGCGGCAACCGTCGGAACGACAATCCATGCGCGTTTACGGACCAGAGCCTGCCAGATTTCGCGCAGGTCGACGTCGCTGAGTTCGGATGAGGCATTCGCGATAGGCCGCGGCGCGGAAACCGGCTGGGCAGCGGCAACAGGCTGTGATTGAGGGCCCTTGGTCCAATCACGCCAGAACGCGAAACGCATCGACTACTCCTACCGGACGCCACTTAGCCCTCGGACGCGAGGGTTCAACCCGACTGCGGCCGATTACAATCCATTAGGGTTGATGGGCGGTTAACCGCCGGAAAAACTACGTGTTTTCATAGGCCCGAAATCCGGCAGTTACCCTTTGTTAACCATGACGGCCCTTAATCGGATCTGAAATTCAAGACCGGATTCGTCCATGCGGCGCAGCAGCGCGCTCATCATCAGTCTCTTCGCCGCGCTTGCCGTTTCCGGCTGCATGCCGGCGCGCGCGCCCGTCGCCGGTGTGCCGACTGCAAGCCTGGATAACCTCGCTTACGGACCCGCCTACCCTGCCCAGCCCATCGCGCGCGCGCCCATTGCACAGGTCGCAGCAACGCCAGTCGCGTCGTCCTACGCTTCGCTTGACGAGCCATATCGTCTGGATGCCGGAGACAAGCTGCGCATTGTCGTTTACGGACAGGAAGGCCTCACCAACACCTACGTGGTCGATGCCGGCGGCTCGATCACGATGCCGCTGATCGGCGCCGTGCGTGCACGCGGACTGACGCCCGCTGAACTCGCCGCCTCGATCACCGCGCAACTGAAGAAGGGTTATCTGCGCGAGCCTTATGTGGCCGCGGAAATTGAAAGCTACCGTCCGTTCTTCATTCTCGGCGAAGTCGCTGCACCTGGCCAATATCCCTATGTCCCCAATCTGACGGTCGAAAGTGCGGTGGCGATCGCCGGCGGCTTCACGCCTCGCGCCCAACGCAACACCGTCAAGCTGACGCGCCCAAGCGAATCCGGAACCGTGCAGGCCAACGTTCCCCCCGGTACCATGCTGCGGCCCGGCGATACCATCGTCATCGGCGAGCGCTGGTTCTAATATGGCCGACGCGCCGCTTCGCATCCTCCACGCAGTGCGCGCTCCGGTCGGCGGCATTTTCCGGCACATTCTCGATCTCGCGGCCGGGCAAGCCGATCGCGGTCATCTGGTCGGCATTCTCGCCGATAGCCCCACCGGAGGCGACCGAGCCTCTGCCGCTCTGAAAGAACTTTCACCCAAGCTCAAGCTCGGCGTGCATCGCATGGCGATTCACCGTGAACCGCATCCGGCCGATTTGTCCGCCGCGATGAAATTTCTGCGGCTTGCAAATTCTCTGAAGCTCGACGTGCTGCACGGCCATGGCGCGAAGGCGGGCGCCTTCGTTCGCCTCAAGGGCAAATCGAAAAAATCCATCCGTGTCTATACGCCGCATGGCGGATCGCTGCACTATCCGCCGGAAACGCTGAAAGGCGCGTTCTACGCGCGCCTCGAACGCGCGCTGATGGACCGCACCGAACTGTTTCTGTTCGAGAGTGCCTTCGCGCGCGATACCTATCAGAGGATCATCGGACGACCGAGAGGCCTCGTGCGCTGCGTCTTCAACGGTGTCGGTGCACCCGAATTCGATCCCATCACCCCCGCCGACGATGCGACGGATCTTGTCTACGTCGGCGAGTTTCGCCAGATCAAAGGCGCGGATTTGCTGATCCAGGCAGTCGCACGCCTGCGAGCCGACGGCAAACCAATCACGTTGACTCTGGCTGGCGACGGCGAAGAAACCGAGAATCTTAAAACGCTGATCAAGAAGCTCAACCTTGACGATGCCGTTCGCTTCATCGGGTTCGTGAAAGCGCGTGTCGGATTTGGGAAGGGCAAACTTCTGGTCGTGCCGTCGCGCGGCGATTCGATGCCCTATGTGGTGATCGAAGCGGCTGCCGCCGGTGTTCCGATGATCGCCGCCAACGTCGGCGGGATTCCTGAAATCTTCGGCCCCTACCGCGAGCCCCTGTTCGTCGCCAACAGCGTAGGCGCGATGGCCGATGCCATCGAGACCGCGCTCGGCGATATGGACGCTACGCGCGAGCGGGCCAAGACCCTCAAAGAACGCATCTTCATGCAGTTCTCGCAACGGGCAATGGTTGACGGGGTGCTCGCCGGCTATCGCGACGCATTCGGTAATTATTAACCGATCTTTACCAACGATAACCAATTCTTCCGATTTGTTGGGTAGTCAAAGTGACGGGAATTTATTGACCCGGAGCGCATCACTATCTGACGGCAACACATCGGAATTGAAACCGTGGATCCCATCGACGTCCGCTCCATGATGAACGCAGCGACCGCAGCGGCCGCTGGTCCGGTTGCATTTCAAGAGCGCCGCAAACGGCTTTCGCCCGCCGCCCTTGAAGTCGCAAACCGAAAGGTTCGCCGCGCCTATTCAACCGTCGTCATCAATGGCGCGGTGCGCGTTATCGACTTTCTGCTTTTGAGCGCGATCGGGATTGCGATCTATCTCAGCTACGTTATGCCGATCAACGGCTTCATGTGGGAATATGTCTGGGCCATCGTCGGCGTCGCTGCGATTGCGGTGATCAGTTTTCAGGCCGCTGAAATCTACGACATTCAGGTGTTTCGCGGTCAGCTCCACCAGATGACACGAATGGCCTCGTCATGGGCGTTCGTGTTCCTTCTGTTCATCGGCGCTTCGTTTTTTGCCAAGCTCGGCGACGTTGTGTCGCGCGTCTGGCTGTCGGCGTTCTTCTTCACAGGTCTTGCGCTTCTTGTCGCCGAACGACTTGCGTTGCGTTCGCTGATCCGCCGCTGGGCGCGTCAGGGCCGCCTCGACCGCCGCACGATTATCGTCGGCTCCGATGAGAACGGCGAGAAGCTCATTCATGCGCTGAAGCATCAGGACGATTCAGATATCGATGTGCTCGGCGTATTCGACGACCGTAACGATTCTCGCGCGCGCGCCACATGCGCCGGTTCGCCGAAACTGGGCAAGGTCGATGATATCGTCGAGTTCGCACGCCGCACGCGAATCGACCTCGTGCTGTTCGCGCTGCCGATTTCGGCGGAAGGCCGCATTCTTGAGATGCTGAAGAAGCTGTGGGTGCTTCCGGTCGATATTCGCCTGTCGGCGCATACGAACAAGTTGCGCTTCCGCCCCCGCTCCTATTCCTATCTCGGCAAGGTGCCGACGCTCGACGTCTTCGAACAGCCGATCACCGATTGGGATCTGGTGATGAAATGGGTGTTCGACCGTGTCGTCGGCGCATTGGCGCTGATCGCACTCTCACCCGTCATGCTTCTCGTCGCGCTTGCAATCAAGCTCGACAGTCCGGGGCCGGTTCTTTTCTTGCAAAAGCGCTATGGTTTCAACAACGAGCGCATCGACGTGTTCAAATTCCGCTCGCTTTACCACGATCAGGCCGATCCGGATGCCAAGACCGTCGTCACCAAAAACGACAAGCGCGTAACCCGCGTGGGCCGCTTCATCCGCAAGACCAGTCTCGACGAGCTTCCGCAGCTTTTGAACGTCGTCTTCAAGGGCAATCTGTCGCTGGTCGGCCCGCGTCCTCACGCGGTGCAGGGCAAGCTCGAAAGCCGCCTGTTCGACGAGGCTGTCGATGGCTACTTCGCGCGTCATCGCGTCAAGCCCGGCATCACCGGCTGGGCGCAGATCAACGGCTGGCGCGGCGAAGTGAACAGCGAAGAGAAAATCCAGAAGCGCGTCGAATTCGATCTCTATTACATCGAGAACTGGTCGGTGCTGTTCGACCTCTTCATTCTCTTGAAAACACCGTTCGCTCTCATCAAGGGTGAGAACGCGTACTGACGCCGGGATTGGTCCGATGACGTACATCACGGCAAACGCCTACGCCCATCCCGCCGCGACGACGCCACCGGGCATCGCTGCGATCCAGCGGTCCCTGCTCTGGCTGATCGGCATGGGCGGCGCGATCGTCTTTATCGAACCCAGTCCTTATGAGCTGGCCACATTGACCGGCATGGTCGTTTTCTTCGCCACCGGGCTCAGGATGCGGCCGATGTTCGTGCCGCTTTTGGTTCTGCTGATCGTGATGAATCTTGGCTACACGATCTGCTCGGCGTATCTGCTCGACAAATCGGAAATCGTGAACTGGATTTTGACGTCCTGGTATATGGCCGTCACTGTCGTTTTCTTCGCGATGGTTTTGTCGGAGAACACGGAAGCGCGTCTTGATGCGCTTCGGCGCGGGCTGATCGTCGGCGCGGTGATTGCCTCGCTCGCAGGTGTCGCCGGATATTTCCATCTGGTCCCCGGTGGCTACGACCTGTTGACGCTGTATGGACGCGCGCGCGGCACCTTCAAGGATCCGAACGTGCTGGCGGCATTTCTCATCCTGCCCGCGTTGTTCACTTTGCAATCGGTTGTGACCGATCGTTTCTGGAAATCGGCGCGGAGTGCCATTGCGCTGGGAATCATTGCGCTCGCCGTTCTGCTTGCATTTTCCCGTGCTTCGTGGGGCCAGTTCGCGGGCTGTTCGGCCTTGATGCTCATCCTGATGTATTTGACCAGCGAGACCAGGCCTCAACGCCGCAGGATCGTTCTCACGACGTTGGCAGCGGCTGTCGCTGCCATCCTGATGCTCGCCGTGTTGCTGTCGATGAGTTCCGTCAGCGACCTGTTCGAACAACGCGCAAGTTTCAATCAAACCTATGACAGCGGCCGGTTCGGGCGGTTCGGCCGCCACGTGCTCGGTTTCCAGATGGCGCTCGATCTGCCGCTTGGGATCGGTCCGCTCCAGTTCACGAAGTTCTTTCCTGAAGATACCCATAACTCATTCCTGAATGCGTTCATGTCGGGCGGGTGGATCGCAGGCGTCTGTTTTCCGGCACTTGTTTTCATAACTGTCGCGATGGGGTTCAAGCTCGTCTTCGTTCGCGTGCCTTGGCAACGCATGTACCTCGCGCTGTTCTCCGCTTTCCTCGGAACCGTCGGCGAGGCGTTCATCATCGACGTCGATCACTGGCGGCACTTCTGGATGATGCTTGGCGCGATGTGGGCGATGTATGCAGTGGCTTACGCCTATCGGCGAAACGGGCTACAGGTCGTGGAACCATCGCTCACATAGAGTATTAGACTTGCCCCTGTGAGATGCGGCATTTCTGCGCCGCGTCGTTCATTCAGCATTCACGCAATAAACCATCGTCAGCGCGGAACGTCGCCTCCCCCTACCCGTTACAACGACGGGCAGTTTCAGAGGAGGACAGCATGAAAAACAAACTTTTGATTTCAGTAGCGAGTGCCGCGTTGATCGGCATGAGCGGAATTGCGCTTGCACAGGCCCCGGCTCCGCAGTCTCAGGGCGGCGCGTCGCAAGCCGCTCCTGCCGCACGCGGCGGCGAAGGCATGTCCGGTGCACCGCGCGAAGGCGCTGCCGAACAGCGTGGCCAGCCCGGCGAAATGAAGGGCAAGGGCAACGACATGAATGGCGGCAAGGCCGCCCAGAATAAGGCCGGTTCGGACGAAGGCATGAAGGGCAACCGCAACGCCGCCGAGCAGCGTCCATCGGATTCGAAGGGGCCGAACGCGAAGTCCGCGTCCGATACCAAGTCGGATTCGAAGTCGGGCGTGACCACGGGTCAGGCCGCTGCCGGTGGCAAGCAGATGACCACCGAACAGCGCACCACGATCCGCACGTCGATCACCAAGCAGAACATCAAGCCGGTGACCAACGTGAACTTCTCGATCTCGGTCGGCACGCGCGTGCCGCGCGGCATCGCATTCCATCCGCTCCCGGTCGAAGTCGTGAACATCTATCCGAACTGGCGCGGTTACGAGTTCATTCTGGTCAACGACGAAATCGTCGTGATCAATCCGCGCACGCTCGAGATCGTCGCGGTTCTCGAAGCGTAACGGAAATAAAACGAGAGGGAGCCGGCGGCAATGCCGGCTCCTCTTTTAGCGATAGCGGCCGGACCCGACATCGAAGGTCCAACTGCGCCGACCATTTGAAAAAATCACCCGTTCGAACTGAAGACTGCGCGACTGATCGGCGATCTTGGCGCTGTCGAGAAGATGCTGTCCCATGTCGCGCGTCATCTGCCGGGACATGAAACGCACGACACGCGCGCCGCGCCCGATAGCCATTACGACAACCCCCTGATCCTTCAAATTGTCCGACATGCGGTCGGCATAGAGCTGGCGGCTTGCGACATCCGCGACCGCCACGGAAGGCTGCAAAATCTCGAATTGGGCCATCTGCATTTTCTTGGCCCAGTCGCGCGCCTGATCGTTGGCCGGATCGGCGTCGGCGATCGCATTCAGCTGAATCTCGAAATTCCGAAAAGCCGACATGGAGAAGTTCGTCTTCGACCTGTCTCGCTTGGACTCCTCGAACTCGTTCAACAGAACCGCTGCATCCACCAAAACGCGGTCGAATTGCAATCGTGCGTCGGCGGCCTTCTGTTCTTCCGCAGTCAAAGGCTTTTCAGGTTCTGGCGAGGACGTTGAGTTCTCGCAATACGGCGGTTGCGGGCTTGCAGGCGCCCCTTGTGCCTGGACAGGCTGAAACGGCCGTAATGCTTCGTTCTGGAGGGGCATGAATCCGGCGGCAAACTGCGCCGCCACCACCAAAGCGCCCAATCGTGCGAAGGAGTCACCACGCTGCATCAGGGCAATCCATGAAATGAAGAATGCATCGGCAATGCTCTTCAACGCGCGGGCTGGAAATCCGTTTCAATCCGGCCGAAGTCTTGACTATGCCGCCAGCGCCAAGGGTGTCTTGAACAGATGCTCAATGGCATTGGCGTAGTAGCGCAGCAGCACGGTCTCGGCCGGATTGGCGCGGAAGGTATCATCCTCTTCCAAAACGATATGCCGCAGCGTCAGCATGCGCAGGCCCACAGCGATGGCATAGTCGCGGTCGGCGCGCGGGATATGGACGTAGCTGCCGCGGCTTTCCAGTTGTTCGATCAGACTGGACACGCGACCCTTGATCTCGAAAAGCGTGCGTGGGGCGTCCCCCGCTTCCAGCATCGCGGTTGCGACTAGCGACACCGGCAATGCAGGCACGACGCGACCCACGGCGTCCATCAACATGTTGCCGAGCTTCTCGGTCTCTGCGTGGCGCGGCTCAGGTGCCAGCGTGCGAAAATCGATCTTGTGATCGGCCACGTATTGTCTCAGTGACACCGGATCGCCGAAACTGACGCAAGTATATCCGAAGCGATACCACTCGCCTTTCAAGGCCATCCGCACATGATTGAACACATGGCGCGCAAATGTTGTGGCGTTGAAGCCGAAGACGGGCTTCTTGCCCGGTTCGGCGCTCGCCGCCGACGTGAGCATGCGGTCTTCGAGAACGCGGTCGTAGTTGACCGCGACCGGAACGAAGACGACATCGCGCGGACCCATCGGATCGAAGCTCGCGACCATGTAGCTTAACAGGCCGAATTTCGGCGGACGCAACTTGCCGTCGCGGCTGAGACCGCCTTCTGGGAAAATCGCCTGCGTTACGCCGGCCGCCGTTGCCATGTGGACGTAGCGCGCCAGCACCTTGCGATAGAGCGCTTCGCGCGAGTCGCGCGCAATGAAATAGGCTCCCATCGAGCGGATGAGATTGCGCAGACCCCACACCTGCGCCCATTCGCCGACCGCGTAGCTCAGCGCCGACGAACTCGAGGCAACATATGTCACCAGCACATAATCCATGTTGGAGCGGTGATTGATGACGAAGATCACCGACGACGACGGATCGACTGCGGCCAGCGCATCGTCGTTGCGCACGCCGATGCGCACGCGATACAGCATCTGCGATATCATCCGCGCGATGCGCGTGCCGACACGAAAATAGGCGTAGGCGCTAAACGAGGGCACGATTTCACCGGCGTAGCGCTTGACCTTCTGCATCACGACGTCGCGCGGCACGCCATTTTCACGCGCGTATTCGTCTGCGGCGTGTAGCACTTCCGGATCGAACGCAAGCTGGTCCATCAGCACCTGACGCTTGGTCAGCTTGAACGGCTGGATGCGCAGCTTGAGGCGCGTGTTCAATTCGTCGATGGCGCGATTGGCACGGTGGCGCAGCGCCCAGCGCACACTTGGAAGAAGAATGCGGTCAAGTGCTGCGAGCGCAGCCAGAAGCGCCATCGCAATGACAGCCCATAGCGGCAAGGTAATTTGCGACCACATAGCGTTTCCCAGCAAGGCGCGTTACGACACGCACCTCTTCCCGGAAGCAGCTTAGGGTCCAATACTTGGAGGTGACAAGCGCAAGCCGCGCCCGGCACAGCGAAATGAAAAGACAAAGCGCGGTCGAGATGTCGCAGTGCCGGCATCACGACGCAGTGCGCTAAAAGAAAGCCCGCACCGATGGGGCGCGGGCTTTTGTACTTCGGCGTGAAAAGCGATTAGCCGGTACGCGCCTTTTTGAGATATGTGAGGCCGCCGACCGTTAGTCGCTGCTCGTCGGTCTCGCCGGAATCGACCAGATTCTTGATATGTTTTTCAGCGCCGTTACGCAGGTCGTCGCTGATCTCGTCCTCGCCTGTCATCTGCTTGTAGATGACAAAGGTCCGTTCAAGCGCGTTTTCCATTCCTGCCTCCGGCGTCATCGGAGACAACAAGCATCGAGACGAAAAGTTCCGATCAGCTTTGGAATTTTTGAGAGGGTTTGTACAGCACCGTCGCGCAAATCGAGAAAATGGTCGGAGCGGCGGGATTTGAACCCACGACCCCTAGTCCCCCAGACTAGTGCGCTAACCGGGCTGCGCCACGCTCCGAACCGTGCCGAAAGGCCGGGATGCTGTAGCGTCGTTCCGCCAGCCGCGCAAGGCGCTGCAGAGGCTGCGCCGCAGAGCTATTGAGAACTTGGAGTGACTAATTGTCTTTCAGCACGCGATCGATCAGCGCCCTCGCGCCGATCAGATCGTCGAGCGCTGCCTTGAGCTTTCCCTGATCGCCTGGGCGCACAACCTTGCGGATGCTTGGAGGCGCGTAGGCCGCAGCCCCAGCCGAACCGTTGGAATGGCCAGGCTCGATAGGCTTCGGCATCACCGGCCTTGGAGCCACAGGTACAGGCGGCGCGGCATCGCGCAGGCGCTGTTCGGTTCGCAGCGAGCTGTCCGGTGTGAAATTCATCGAACCGTGCGACGACTGACCCTGCGCAGGTTCATCGCCGTAATCGCCGGGTTCATCCGCGTCGCCGGAAACGGAAGTCTCGTTTTCGAATTCCTCCCCGGTTTCCAACTCGTCAGTGAATGACGGCCCGTCGAAAATGGCGGGCGTCTGACCCGGCACATCGTCCGTGAGAGCCTGAACGGCCTTGATGCCATGCTCGCGAAGGATGCGCTGCACGCCGCGGATCGTATAGCCCTCTCCGTACAGGAGCCTGCGAATGCCGCGCAGCAGATTGACATCGTCCGGACGGTAGTAGCGGCGGCCGCCGCTGCGCTTCATCGGCTTGATCTGCGCGAAGCGCGTTTCCCAGAACCGCAAGACGTGCTGCGGAACATCGAGATCGTCGGCGACCTCGCTGATTGTGCGGAATGCATCCGGCGCCTTGTCCAAATGCACACTCCCTTTTCAGATCGCAGCGAACGGCGGATCAGCCCGCGCCGTTGCCGCCATTGATGCGCTGCTTGAGAATCGCGGACGGCTTGAACACCATCACGCGGCGCGGCGAAATCGGCACTTCGGTTCCGGTCTTCGGATTGCGGCCGATACGCTGGCCCTTCTTACGCACCATGAAGGAGCCGAACGACGACAGCTTCACCGTTTCACCGCGCTCGAGACAATCGGTGATTTCCTTCAGCACAAGTTCGACGAAAGCCGACGACTCCGTGCGCGACAGTCCAACCTTCTGGTAGACGGCCTCGCAAAGATCGACTCGTGTGACAGTTTTTCCGGTTCCGGTCATCGCCTGCCCCGCTCTCGGCGAACAAATTCGTTTCTAAAATTAGGAGCTTGCAGACTGACGGTCAACAAGACTCACAATGCATCGGCATAGAAAAGTTCAGCTCAAGTTTCACTCAAACTTAAGTCAACTCTTACCACCGTAGCAGCGCCGAGCCCCACGTAAATCCGCCGCCCATCGCTTCCAGCATCACAAGATCGTTCTTCTTGATGCGTCCGTCATCGACAGCCGCCGCCAAAGCGAGCGGAATTGACGCAGCCGACGTGTTTCCGTGCCTGTCGACGGTGAGTACGACCTTCTGCGGCGCAATATGAAGTTTCTTGGCGGACGCGTCGATGATTCGCTTGTTGGCCTGATGCGGAACCAGCCAGTCGATATCGTCGGCGGTGGTTCCCGTCGCGGCGAAAGCGTCCACGATCACGTCGGTGATCATGCCGACGGCGTGCTTGAAAACTTCACGGCCTTCCATCCGGAGGTGGCCGACCGATTGCGTGGTGGAAGGGCCGCCGTCGACGAACAGTTTGTCCTTGTGCCGGCCGTCGGACCGCAGGTGCGTGGTGAGAATGCCGCGATCCTTCGATGTTCCCGATTGCGGCTGCGCCTCGAGAACGACGGCACCGGCTCCATCGCCGAACAGCACGCAGGTGCCGCGATCGTTCCAATCGAGAATTCGGGAGAAGGTTTCCGCGCCGATGACCAGCGCCCGCTTGAATGCGCCGCTTTTCAGGAAATTGTCTGCGGTCGCGAGCGCAAAGATAAAGCCGGAACAGACCGCCTGGAGATCGAAGGCCGCGCCGTGATTGATGCCGAGCGCGTTTTGAATGGCTACGGCGGTGGCTGGAAACGTATTGTCGGGAGTAGATGTCGCAAGAACGATGAGATCGATGGATTGAACGTCGATGCCGGCCTTGGCGATGGCCGCCTGCGCAGCCTTCAGGCCGAGGTGCGAGGTGAATTCGCCTTCCGCCGCAATATGGCGCTGCTGGATGCCGGTACGCTGGACGATCCACTCGTCCGACGTATCGACCATTTTCGCCAGTTCGGCATTGGTAAGGATGCGCTCCGGCAAGTAAGCACCATAGCCGAGCACGACCGAACGCATCGAAGTCACGAGATAGCCTCCTGCGCGACCGGCACATCGGCAAGCGAGTGGCCTTCGCGATTGAGTGTTTGGTTGATCTTGGGCAGGAGATCGTATCGGACCATGTCGTAACCGACTTCGACGGCGGACGCAAAGCCCTCCGCGTCGGTGCCGCCGTGGCTTTTGATCACAACGCCGTTGAGGCCGAGGAACACGCCGCCGTTGACCTTGCGCGGATCCATCTTGTCCCGCAGCACCGCGAATGCCCCTCGCGCGAACAGATATCCGATCTTCGACCGCCACGTCCGGCTCATCGCGTCGCGCAGATACTCGCCGATCTGCCGCGCGGTGCCCTCCGCCGTCTTCAGGGCGATGTTGCCGCTGAAGCCCTCGGTCACGATCACATCGGCGGCGCCCTTGCCGATGCCGTCTCCTTCGACAAAACCGATGAAGTCGAGCTGCGGCGGATTCATCTGGCGCAGCAATTCGGCCGCACCGCGCACTTCCTCGACGCCCTTCACTTCTTCGACGCCGATGTTGAGCAAACCGACCGTCGGACGATCGATGTCGAACAAAACCCGCGCCATCGCACTGCCCATGATCGCCAGCAGCGCCAGATGCCGCGCGTCGCCGCCAATCGAAGCGCCCACATCGAGCACCACCGACTCCCCGCGCACCGTCGGCCAGACCGCCGCAATCGCCGGACGATCGATGCCTTCGAGCATGCGCAGATTGAGGCGCGCCATGGCCATCAGCGCGCCGGTATTGCCGGCAGACACAGCAACGTCGGCCTCGCCTTTTTTCACCGCGTCGATGGCCAGCCACATCGAGGATGATTTGCGCCCACGGCGCAGAGCCTGACTCGGCTTCTCCTCCATGCTGATGGCGATGTCGGCATGGATGATGCGCGACGCCGTCATCAGCGCGGGGTGCTTCTCGAGTTCGGCATTGATCGCAGCCGTATCGCCGACCAGCAGAAATTTGCTGTCGGGGTGCTTCGCAAGGGCAAGTGCGGCGCCCGGCACAACCACCGATGGGCCGAAATCGCCGCCCATGGCGTCAAGCGCAATGCGAACCTTTTGTGGCATGGCAGTTCCGGAAACCCGATCGTGGCGGCGAACCGCAATGTCAGCGGCGGCCGAGAAACGCCAGCCGGGCCGCGACAATAGCGCTTCCCCGCGCTGTTACAACGGCTTGACCGCTTTTGCAGCAGTGCTGCAGGACTACCTGCCATGGGGCATCAGAATCGCCCGCTAACATGTTATTCCTTCTTGGGTTTTTGACCCTTGGACGCCTTTGGCACGGTCTTAAGGGCCTTCAGAGCGGCGAAGGGATGTTCATCCGGATCGACGGCCTCCTGCGGCAACTCGAAGACGGCTCCCGGCTTTCGCGGATAGGGATCGATTCCCAAAATCAGCAGTTCGGTCGCAAGCTGTCCAAGATCGACGGCGCCGTTGATGATCGGCTCGGGCGGATCGGGGATTTCGGCATCGTCGCCCTCCTCTTTTGCGATGACCTTTGCGACTGCCGGAATTTGCGATTGCGGCGCGAACATCACATCGATCTCTTCGTCGATGAAATTTTCCACCGGATCGAGAGTTACAACGCACGTCTGCTCGACGGTGGCCGTCACGCGACCGCTTACATGGACGCGACCGTCAGCGAACGTCGTCAAATCCAGCGACGCCCGCGCGTCCGCAACACGCCGCACGCCGGCGAGCGCCGCGAGCGCTTTCGATTGCGATTCATTGGGCCTGATGTCCTGATGAAGACCCGTATCGGGTATCTGCGATACCGGGACGATGTGGCTCCATGGAATGTCGGACTTGGTCATTCTTTGCCGCTCCCCGCTCATTCGCTAGCCGGTTTCGGGAAGGACCATGCAGCATCGGCAATCGCAGCGTCGGACTCATCTGCAAGACGCTCGCTGACAGCAATCCCGTAATCCGCAAGACGCAATGCGCTGTCGGCAAATTTCCCATCGAGCACATTGCGCGAAATCGCCTGAGCGAAATCGCCGCGGCCCGATTCGATCGCAAGGTCGTAGGCTGTCGAACGGCCGTAGAACGCTTCGCCGAACGCCTGCATGCGTTTCGGTACGGTAAGGTCGCCGACCCCCATTTCGCGGAGATTGGCATCCATGTCCGTGCAGAAGCGGTCGAAGAGCGCCTGCGACAGGTCTGCACCCGCAGCTGCCCGGCGTAGCCTTCGCAACACCAGCCAGAGATGGAGTATCAAAAGATCGAGACGCCCGTTAACCGTATCCGGCACGTTGTAGCGAAGGTAAAACGCGGGTTCTCGCGCCTGCGCCACGATCATGCCATAGATGGCCTCAATGGTTTGGCGCGGCGGGGCGGCAGATTTTCCGAAACGATTGAATGGCCACAGCATCTTCGGTTCCGCATGATACCGAAGGCGACCATCGCGGTCGCCTGAACGGCGTTCCGTATATTGCAATCGGAAGCCCTGCCCGGTACGTCAAGCCCGCACGCGATGCAAGAGGAAGGTCCATCCGGGCATGACTGTTTCCAGCCACACCGGCAAGCGCCCGAGCGGACCGCAGCGTCTTCGCGCCATCGCCGCAACCATTGCAATTTGCTTTGCGCTTGGCGCATGCACGGGCGAACAATTCCAGAAGGGCTACATCCTGCCCGAAGGCGCACTCGAACAGATTCCGATCGGTGCCAGCCAGGATCAGGTCCTCATCGTGCTCGGCACTCCGTCCACGGTGGCGACGCTGAGCGGCGAAGTGTTCTACTACATTTCACAGCGCTCCGAGCGCAAAGTGGCCTTCATGAATCAGCAGGTCACCGATCAGCGCGTCATCGCCGTCTATTTCGACAAGAACCGCACCGTGACACGCATCGCCAATTACGGCCTGCAGGACGGCAAGATCTTCGACTTCATCAGCCGCACGACGCCTACGAGCGGTCAGGAAATGAGCTATCTGGGCCCGCTGTTCAAACTGCTCAGCCCGCGATAAAGCGCGCCAACATCGCAAACAAAAACGGCCGCCTCGAAGGGCGGCCGTTTCATATTGTGAAACGCAAAACCGTCAAACGGCGATCAGACCATTTTCGACAAAATTGTAGCCCGCTTCCCAGCGCTGGTGCTGTTCGCTGTTCTCAGGATAGGGATTGTCGTGCGGCTCGTTGTTGAATCGCGCGAGCTTCCCCTGCTCGAACGGATCGCCATCGTCTGCTGCCATGGTCGCCTCCCTTGGTTACGCCCTACAACGCGCAAGCCAATGAGTCGGTTTCCCGGCAATTTCGCGATTGTTCACAGGAACCCGTCGAATTGTCGTCAACCTCTGCGAAAATTCGACATCCGCCGCCGCAATGAAAAACCCCGCAACTTGCGTCGCGGGGTTTTCTGTTTTCGAGATGGACGCTGTTAGTGCGCCAGGATCGCCAGCAGCAGCAATGCCACGATGTTGGTGATCTTGATCATCGGGTTCACCGCCGGACCGGCCGTGTCCTTGTAGGGATCGCCGACAGTGTCGCCGGTCACGGCCGCCTTATGGGCCGCCGAACCCTTGCCGCCGTGATGGCCGTCCTCGATGTACTTCTTGGCGTTGTCCCATGCACCGCCGCCCGACGTCATCGAGATCGCGACGAACAGGCCCGTCACGATCACGCCGAGAAGCATGGCACCAACAGCCGAGAACGCAGCCGACTTGCCGGCCGCGCCGCCGCCCGCGATGAAATAGATCGCAAAGTAGACGAAGATCGGCGACAGCACCGGCAGCAGCGACGGGATGATCATTTCCTTGATCGCAGCCTTGGTGAGAATGTCGACGGCCTTGCCGTAGTCAGGCTTGGCGCTGCCCTTCATGATGCCGGGCTTTTCGCGGAACTGGCGGCGCACTTCCTCGACGATTGCACCGGCAGCGCGGCCGACTGCCGTCATGCCCATTGCGCCGAACAGATACGGCAGCAAGCCGCCGAACAGCAGGCCGACCACGACGTAAGGATTGTTCAGCGAGAAGTCCGGATTGACGCCGACAAAGTACGGAGACTTCGACGCAATGAAGAACTTGAGGTCTTCATTGTAGGCGGCGAACAGCACCAGCGCACCGAGACCGGCCGAACCGATGGCGTAGCCCTTGGTGACGGCCTTGGTGGTGTTGCCGACCGCGTCGAGCGCGTCCGTTGCCTTGCGCACTTCCTTCGGCAGGCCCGCCATTTCGGCAATGCCGCCGGCGTTGTCGGTCACCGGACCGAAGGCGTCGAGCGCGACGATCATGCCGGCCAGCGCCAGCATGGTGGTGGTCGCAATCGCGATGCCGAACAAGCCTGCAAGGCTGTAGGTGATCAGGATGCCGGCGATGATCACGATAGCCGGAAGCGCGGTGGCTTCCATCGAGATCGCAAGACCCTGAATGACGTTGGTGCCGTGGCCGGTCACCGAGGCCTGGGCAATCGACTTCACCGGGCGATAGTCGGTGCCGGTGTAGTATTCGGTGATCCAGATGATCAGTCCGGTGACCGCAAGACCGACGATGCCGCATTCGAACAGCGTCAGGCCGCTGTAGGCAACGCCGTCGAGCGGACCGAAACCGACGAGATAGTTGATCACTCCGCCGACACCGATCAGCGACAGAACACCTGTCGCGATCAGGCCCTTATACAGAGCGCCCATGATCGACTGCGACGAGCCGAGCTTGACGAAGAACGTGCCGATGATCGAGGTGATGATGCAGACGCCGCCGATAGCAAGCGGCAGCGTCATCATGTTCACGAGCACAGTCGACTTTGCGTAGAAGATCGCGGCGAGAACCATCGTCGCCACCGCCGTCACCGCATAGGTCTCGAACAGGTCGGCGGCCATGCCGGCGCAATCGCCGACGTTGTCGCCGACGTTGTCGGCAATGGTGGCAGGGTTGCGTGGATCGTCTTCGGGAATGCCGGCTTCGACCTTGCCGACGAGATCGCCGCCGACGTCGGCACCCTTGGTGAAGATGCCGCCGCCAAGACGCGCGAAGATCGAGATCAGCGACGCGCCGAAACCGAGGGCAACCAGTGCATCGACAACAGTGCGGCTGTTGGCTGCAAGACCTGCGAATTTCGTCAGGTAGATAAAGTAAGCCGTCACGCCGAGCAGCGCGAGACCGGCCACAAGGAGGCCCGTGATCGCGCCCGCCTTGAAGGCGAGTTCAAGTCCACCGGCCAGCGACTTGGTCGCCGCCTGCGCGGTGCGCACGTTGGCACGCACCGAAACGTTCATGCCGATGAAGCCGGCCGCTCCCGACAGCACCGCGCCGATCAGAAAGCCGATCGCGACCAGAATGCCGAGGAAGTAAGCGAGCAAGAGGAAGATGACGACGCCGACGATGGCGATGGTCATGTACTGGCGGCGCAGATAGGCCTGCGCACCTTCGGCAACCGCAGCCGCGATCGCCTTCATTTTTGCGTTGCCGGCGGGAGCTTTCAAAACGGATGCCGTCGCCCACGCGGCGTAAACGATGGAAAGCGCTCCGCAGAGCACGATCAACCACAATGCTGTCATTGAATTTGCCTCAGATTAGATTGTTCAGCCCAACACCCGGTCGCGGACGCGACGGGCGCACATAAAGGAGCTGGCCCAACGGGCACCGGCTGCCTCAATTCGGCGCGGACAATGCCAAAATCGACTCCACGGCGCAACGCTGTGACCGCCTAAAACGTCCGAATTTCAAGGGTTTCGGCGGCAGCATTAATCGGCCGGGAATTGCGGCAAGAGCGCTTAAAAGTGACTGTAGGACAGGCGCTTGAGCGCAATAGGCTTGCCGTCCGCTCCCAGAAACACGGGGGCTGCGTCACCGGCTGCGACACTGCCGATCATGGTCACGGCAACCTTTACCCGCAACGCATCGGCCGCGAAGGCTGCCCAGTGATTCTCCGGAATCGTACACAGAACCTCGTAGTCATCGCCTCCGGCAACGACATCCTCGAAGGAGACTTGTCCCGCGTCCAGCACTTTTCGGACCGGCTCTGACACCGGAATAGACTTCGCGTCGATGGCGGCGCTCACGTCTGACGCTGCGCAAAGTTTCGCAAGATCGCCGGCGAGCCCATCTGACACGTCCATCGCTGAAGTTGCATGGTCGCGAAGAATTGCTGCAAGAGGACTGCGCGGCTGGGGCACGCGATAACGCTCGACGAGAAAATCGCACGCAGGCTTATCGAGAACATTGCCACTCACACCGCCCTTCAGCAGCCGCAGCCCCAGCGCTGCATCGCCGATTGTTCCCGTTACCGCAATCTTGTCGCCCGGTTTCGCGCCGCTCCGGCGGATCATTTTTCCCGGCGGCGTGTAACCGAATGCCGTCACCGAAATCATCAGCGGCCCCGGCGTCGAAACCGTGTCGCCGCCGAGCAGCGGACAGCGAAATGCCGTGGCGTCATCGCCAAGCGCACTTGCGAACGAAGCGAGCCACGCATCCTTCGCCTCGCGCAGCGCCAATGTGAGGACGAAACCTGCTGGCGTCGCGCCTTTCGCAGCCAAATCCGAGAGATTCACGCGAAGCACCTTGCGCGCGATCGTGTCCGGCAGATCGTCGGCAAGAAAATGAACGCCTTCGACAATCGCGTCGGTCGTGATGACAAGATCGCCGCTAGACGATTTCAGAAGCGCCGCGTCGTCGATCAGACCAAATGCGCCGGGATCGGTTGCGAGCGGCCGAAAGTAGCGTGCGATGAGATCGTCTTCGCCCGATGCCTTTGCACCCGGCGGCATCATCTTAGTTGCCTGCTCGCGCGAACTCGCCCGCGCGGAACTGCCTTGCGATCTGGTCGAGCACGGCGTTTACGAGTCCCGTCTCGTCGCCGTCGACGAAGGCATTTGCGACATCGACGTATTCCTTGACAACGACGCGGGCCGGAACATCCTTGCGATGCTCAAGCTCGTAAGCCCCTGCCCGCAGAATCGCGCGCAGGATCGCGTCGATGCGCTTCAGCGGCCAGCCCTTGTTGAGAGAGTCATCGAGCAGCGGATCGAGCTTCGTTTGGTCGCGCACGACGCCGGACACGACATCCTTGAAGAACGCGGCCTCAGCCGGAAGATATTTTTCGCCCTCGACCTCGCTGCCCAGCCAATGACTCTCGAACTCGGCGAAAATGTCGTTGATGCCGGCACCCGCGATTTCCATCTGATACAGCGCCTGCACGGCCGCGAGACGCGCCGCACCGCGGCGATTGGCCTTGCCATCGCCGGATTTCGGAGCGGTGGTTTTATTCGCTGTCATACCTGCTTGGCCAGACGCCGCTTGATGCGGATCATCGCGATCGCCGCGCGCACCGCATCGCCGCCCTTGTCGAGTTCAGACGCCTTTGCACGCGCCCATGCCTGCGCTTCATTGTCCACGGTGATGATGCCATTGCCGAGCGGCAGGCTGCGCGCCACCGACAGATCCATGAGTGCACGCGACGACTCCACCGATACGATCTCGAAATGAAACGTATCGCCGCGGATCACGCAACCGAGCGCAATCGCGCCGTCGTAGTCGCGACCGTTGCGCCGCGCCGCATCGAGCGCGATCGCGATTGCAGGCGGAACTTCAAGCGCACCTGGGACGCTCACGACATCGTATCCCACACCGGCAGCATCGAGTTGCGCTTTCGCTCCGGCGAGAAGCGCATCCTGAATATCGTCATAGAAACGCGCCTCGACGATCACGACACGCGCGCCCTTGATGTCGGTCTCGTCTTTCAGTACGGCGCGGCGCGGTTCAGCCATCTCAATCCCAAAAAGTCCGATGAAGCTGCGTTGTTTTAGTCGCAGCCCCAGGCAAAGCCAAGCGCAATGCTGCTATTTCATTTCCGTTAGCCGCGCCGCGTAACGAGCCATCAGATCGACTTCGAGATTGATCTCGGTCCCCGCCTGCCAGCGTCCCAACGTGGTGACTTGCAGCGTGTGCGGAATGATGGTCACGGACAACATGTCGCTCACGGCGGTGTTCACAGTCAAAGAAACACCGTCGAGCGTCACCGAACCCTTCGCCGCGATGAATTTCGCCAGATCGCGCGGAGCGCGAAGATCGAACTTGGCCATGTCGGGTAAATCATCGCGTGAAACAATTACCGCAATTCCATCGACGTGTCCCGCCACGATATGCCCACCAAGTTCGTCGCCTACCTTCAACGCTCGTTCGAGGTTGAGTTTCTTCCCCTGCTTCCAGTCCTTCGCCGTTGTCATCCGCAACGTTTCGGCTCCGGCATCGACATCGAACCAGGTCCTTCCACCTTCGACGCCGCTCGCAACGACCGTGAGGCACACGCCGTTGCACGCAATCGACGCACCATCGGCGATTGTCGCGCGATCGTAGCGGCATGCGATCCGCAAACGATGCAACTGACCCTGCGCCTTGGGCGCGAGGCTGATGATCTCGCCAACGTCGGTGATAATGCCAGTGAACATTACATGCGCTCGTAGATCGTCAAGGTGTCCCTGTCCAACGTTTCCGTAGCATGCCGTTTCCATTGCGACGACTGCGTAACGATGGATAGCGGCTCCGTACCGAGCGCAGCGACGCCATCCGCGCCAACTTTGTTGGGGCCGCACAGGAGCCAGATTTCGTCGACAAGACCTGCGGAAAGGAACGAGCTCGCGACCTTCGCGCCACCTTCCACCATCAGCCGGGTGATGCCCCGCTCCGATAACGCGTTTAATACGGTCTTCACATCGAGGCCGCGCGCATTCGCAGTCGGCACGCGAGTGACCTGCGCGCCTGCGCCGCCAAGTTTCATGGCGGCGGGCGCGTCGGAAGTTTCCGACGTGAACACCCATAGCGGGTGTTCGCGCGCAGAATGAACGAGCTTGCTTGTGCCGGGAATCCGCAACGCGCGATCCAGAATAACACGCACAGGCGATTGAGCTTCGAGTCCCGGCAGACGAACCGTCAGCAACGGATCGTCTGCTAGCACTGTTCCGATCCCGACCAGTACCGCATCGCTGTGCGTGCGCAACAGATGCACGCGCGATTTCGCGGCCTCGCCGGTGATGACAATGGGCCGATTGCCTGCTGCCGCTATCTTGTCGTCAGACGACACGGCCAGCTTCAGGATCACAAAGGGACGCTTCTCGCGCACGCGCAGAAAGTGCCCGGCGTGATCGTGTGCGGCTTGCTCTGCACACAATCCGACATCGACTTGAACGCCGGCCGCGCGCAAGCGCGCATGGCCCTGTCCGCCGACTTCAGGATTTGGATCTTCGATAGCGGAAACAACACGAGCGACACCCGCCGCGATAATCGCATCAGCGCACGGCGGGGATTTGCCGTGATGCGAACATGGCTCCAGAGTGACATAGAGCGTCGCTCCGCGCGCTTCGGCACCCGCACGTGCCAGCGCTTCAGGTTCGGCGTGAGGCCGGCCGCCCGGCTGCGTCCAGCCACGCCCGACGATGACGCCGTTCTTCACAACAACCGCGCCGACAGCAGGATTGGGCCAGGTGCGCCCCTGCCCGCGCCGGCCGAGAGCCAGCGCGAGGTCCATGAAGCGTCGATCTTGGTTCATTATCTATTTGCGCGCGGCGACCGGGCGCGTCTCGTCGTCGCCGGACAATTCACCAAGCACGGCCTCGAAATCCTTGGCTTCGCGGAAATTGCGATATACCGAAGCGAAACGCACATAGGCGACATCGTCGAGCTTACGCAGATGTTCCATCACGATCTCGCCGATGGTCTCCGATGAAATCTCCGCCTCGCCGCCGCTTTCCAGTTCGCGCACGATCGCCGACACCATCTTCTCGACGCGTTCGGGATCGACTGGGCGTTTGCGCAGCGATATTTGTAATGAGCGCACCAATTTGTCGCGGTCGAACGGCACACGCCGCCCGTTGCGCTTGATGACGGTCAGTTCACGAAGCTGCACGCGTTCGAATGTCGTGAAACGGAAGTTGCACGCCATGCAGACGCGGCGGCGGCGAATGACGGCCGAATCTTCCGTCGGCCGCGAATCCTTTACCTGCGTATCGAGACTGTTGCAGCTTGGACAACGCATGGACCCGCCTTACTGATAAATCGGAAAGCGGTCTGTAAGCTCGCGAACCTTCTTCTTTACCGCGCCCTCGACGCCCGGTGCAGATCCATCGCTGGATTGAGCCACCGCATTCAGCACCTCGGCGATCAGGCCGCCGACCTGCTTGAATTCGGCGACGCCGAAACCGCGCGTTGTCGCTGCCGGCGTGCCGAGGCGCAATCCGGACGTGACGAACGGCTTTTCGGGATCGAACGGAATGCCGTTCTTGTTGCAGGTGAGACCGGCGCGAACCAGCGCCTTCTCCGACACATTGCCCTTGAGGCCTTTCGGACGGAGATCGACCAGCATCAGATGATTGTCGGTGCCGCCCGACACGATGTCGAAACCCGCCGCGCGGAGCGACTCAGCGAGCGCCTTCGCATTCTCGACGACGTTCTTTGCGTAAATTTTAAAGTCAGGCCGCAGTGCTTCGCCGAATGCAACCGCCTTCGCCGCGATCACATGCATCAGCGGGCCGCCCTGCAGGCCGGGGAAAATCGCCGAGTTGAGTTTCTTGGCGAGCGCCTCGTCATTGCTGAGGATCAATCCGCCGCGCGGGCCGCGCAGCGATTTGTGCGTCGTCGTCGTCGTGACATGGGCGTGCGGCACAGGCGACGCGTGCACGCCGCCCGCGACCAATCCTGCAAAGTGCGCCATATCGACGAGCAAATACGCGCCGACGCTGTCGGCGATTTCGCGGAAGCGCTTGAAGTCCCACGGACGCGAATAGGCCGAGCCGCCCGCGATGATGAGCTTCGGCTTCACCTGTTCGGCCTGTTTCGCCACCGCATCCATATCGATCAGTTGATCGTCGCGGCGCACCGTGTAGTGCGACGGCTTGAACCATTTGCCGCTCATGTTGACCGGCGAGCCATGCGTGAGATGCCCGCCTGCGGCGAGATCGAGACCCATGAACGTATCGCCCGGCTGCAACAGCGCGAGAAACACCGCCTGATTCATCTGGCTGCCGGAATTCGGCTGAACGTTTGCAAACTGTGCACCGAACAGTTTTTTCGCACGCTCGATGGCAATCGTTTCGGCGACATCGACGAATTCGCAGCCGCCGTAATAGCGATTGCCCGGATAGCCTTCCGCGTATTTGTTGGTCATCACCGAGCCCTGCGCCTCAAGCACCGCACGGCTGACGATGTTTTCCGACGCGATCAGTTCGATCTCGTGCTGCTGGCGGCCCAGCTCGCCCTTGATCGCGTTGGCGATATCCGGGTCGGCCTGCGCGAGCGTAGCCGTGAAAAAAGTGTCGGGCGCATTTGCGGTTTTGGCGGAAGAAGTCATTGCGGAATGTCTCCACCGCCGCGTCCTGAAAAGAGAGCGCGGGCGGTCATGGGTGGCTTCGAAGGGCGGCAAGGCCGGATACCATATCTGGGCGCTGCGGCCAAGTTCGGAAGGCCGAACCCACGTATTTAGTGGGACAAAATTTCGCGGGGAAAAGCGCTTTGAGATTGGCAGATTCGCGGTAGCCTATGGTCCGACGGAGCATCGTCATGTTTGTCATCAGTGCAATCGATACATCGGGCAGCGTCACCCTCAAACGGCTCAGCTTTGCGGCTGCGCTTAAAAAGGCGCGCGAATTGATCGAGGATCACTGCTGGGACGTTCAGATCACCGACCCCGACGGGCGGATTTATACGTCTGCCGATTTTACGACGATCGCAGCCTGATCTGAATTCGCGCCCGGTTACGTCTCGTAAATTCGCAAACAAAAAGCACGCCGCGTCCGTTGCCGGGACGCCGCGCGCTTTGGGAAGTTTCAGTCTGGAGAAGTTGGGCCGCCGGTCTTTTTGATGTGGCCGGCTGACCCGAATTTCGTGAAACCTCAGAGACGATAGAGGATCTGATCGGTCCAGAAGCGCTCGAGGCGATGCAGCGACTTGTTGAGCGTCGCGAACTCCGCATTCGAGATGCCGCCGACCTGCTCCACCGTCTTGACGTGCTTCTGATAGAGCGCGTCGACGATCTGGCGCACTTCCTGGCCCTTCGCGGTCAGGCTGATGCGAACCGAACGGCGATCCACGCGCGAACGCTGATGATCGAGGAAGCCCATCTCGACGAGCTTCTTCAGATTGTACGACACGTTCGAGCCGAGATAGTAACCGCGCGTGCGCAGTTCGCCGGCGGTCAATTCCTTGTCGCCGATGTTGTAGAGCAGCAGCGCCTGCACCGAATTGATGTCGGCACGGCCGCGGCGGTCGAATTCATCCTTGATGACGTCGAGCAGGCGGCGATGCAGCCGCTCAACCAAGGTCAACGCTTCAAGATACAGCGGCTGCGTAGGTGCAGCGGCATTATCGCGAACGGCAGGCTCTGCCGTGGCAACGGCTTTCATCATGACACTTCCCCTGTTGTCGTATTTTTACGACTTATTCGACGAGACTTTTGCCTCGCCTGATGACGCAAACTTAGGGGGAGCGTTTGAACATCAGCTTAAATAACAGCATAAAGAGAATGTTTATTTGAAACAGTGAACGATTGATTTAGCCTGTAAAAATAGGCCTTTTTGATACATTTGATTCACGACAAAGGCGCGATGTTCACGCTTCGTCGCCGCCGCTGTCGCGTTCTAGAACAGCGATCGTTCAAATTGGAAACACTTCGTCAAGCATGGCTGCACGCTGCCACAATCGGCGAGCGAACATTACGGCGGACGTTCGCGCGCAGCCATCCAGGCCAGGGCCAAATATCCGCCGAGCAGCAACAGCGCGATGACCAGCACGATCATGTTGCCGCCGTAGACGGCCGGAAACATCAGTTCGATCACCGCCTGCGAAACGATCGTCGTCAGCCACACCACGGCACCCCACGGCGTAGCGAGCCAAAGACCGACAGCTGCAACGAGGTCGATCACCGCGAAATAAACGGTCGCCGTTTCCCATTGCGTGGTCTGATTCTCGAACGCGCCATCCTCGCCGCCGATGAAGCCGGTGATCTGCGCCCAGTGATAGAGCCCTTTCATCATCGACAGCACGGCCATCGCGCGGAGAAAAATCACGAGGCGGACGGTCCAGACCGCCTCCCCCGTTTCCGTCTCTGCCGGCTGCATCGGCGTCGTATCGTTGACCTGATCGCGCACGAACTCGTCGTCGTTCGCGGACGAGCGCGAACGCGCCATACGACCGGCCATCGACTGGCGGGAATCTCTGTTCATAATGCCTGTTTGATCCGTCGAGCAGCCAAAATCAATCGTCACAATGACTGTGGTGCCGTGACGAAATCTCCGTCAGGTGATAAGGGTTTCAGCAATTCAGCGCGTTCAGGAGTAAATCCAAGATGGCGATCAAGTTCGGGCGGCCCATCGAGATGCGCGACGAGCCTCGCGCCGCGCCCGCCGCTCCTTCCCTCGATCTGACGACGCGCCTGCGCCGCAACCGCAAATCCGAATGGGCGCGCCGGCTGGTGCGCGAAAACGTGCTGACGACCGACGACCTGATCTGGCCGCTGTTCGTCGTGGCGGGAAAGAACACGCGCACGCCCGTCGCCTCGATGCCCGGCGTCGATCGTCTCTCGGTCGATCAGTGCGTGCGCGACGCCGAACGTGCGATGAAACTCGACATTCCCTGCATCGCCCTGTTTCCCTACACCGAGCCGTCGCTGCGCGACGAGCAGGGTTCGGAAGCGCTCAACGAAAACAACCTGGTCTGCCAGTCGGTGCGCGCGATCAAGAAGGAATTTCCCGATCTCGGCGTGCTTTGCGATGTCGCGCTCGATCCGTTCACCAGCCACGGTCATGACGGGCTGATCGAAGACGGACGCATCCTGAACGACGAGACCGTCGCCGTGCTCGTGCGGCAAGCAATCGTGCAGGCGGAAGCCGGCTGCGACATCATCGCGCCGAGCGACATGATGGACGGCCGCGTCGCTGCCATTCGCGAAGGGCTGGATCGCGCGGGATTTCTCGACGTGCAGATCATGGCCTATGCGGCGAAATATGCATCCGCCTTCTACGGGCCGTTCCGCGATGCCATCGGTTCGGCAAAAACGCTGACTGGCGACAAGCGCACCTACCAGATGGATTCCGCCAACAGCGATGAGGCGCTGCGCGAAGTCGAACTGGATATCGCGGAAGGCGCCGACATGGTGATGGTGAAGCCCGGCATGCCGTATCTCGACATCGTGCGCCGCGTGAAGGATGCGTTCGGGATGCCGACCTTCGCCTATCAAGTGTCCGGCGAGTACGCGATGATTGCGGGCGCCGCCAACAACGGCTGGATCGACGGCGAGCGCGCGATGATGGAAAGCCTGCTCGGCTTCAAGCGCGCCGGCGCCGACGGCGTATTGACATACTTCGCGCCGAAAGCCGCGGAGAAGATCAAGGCTGCGCGCTAAAACGATGAAGACGTTCGCCGCCTTAGCAGCGCTCCTTTTCGCAACGACAACCGCCGAAGCGCGCGTCGGATGCGCGTTGCCTTTCCATTTCTGCCCCGGCTGCGCAACTGACGTCACGATCAACGTCAAATCCGGAAAAACGTGCCCGATCCGCCTCTACTCGCGCGGCGGTGTCGCCGGACTGGAGACGATCGTCCGGCCGAGCCACGGCCGCTTCGGCAAGGAAAACGAGACGTCGTTGGCCTATATGCCGGTCGCCGGCTACACGGGAGCGGACTATCTGGAAGCGCGGCTCTACTACGAACTTTCCAACGGGAAGCCGACCTTCACGATTTTGAAAGTCCATGTCACCGTGCTGCCCAAGTAATCAGGCGACCTGCGGCGCACTTGCACCTGCGGCCTTCCATCCCATGTAATCGAAATTGAGTGGGAGAATTCAATGTCAGAGAGCGGGAATTCCAGCGGCACATCATCCGGCGCGACATGGCGCAACAATCCGTCCGCAGCACAGGCCTACGATCCTTGGCTGCAGCCTGATTTGTTTGCCGGCGTCCTGACCAAGCGCTTCTTCGCGTTCCTGGTCGATCTCGTCGTGCTGTCGATTCCCGTTGTGTTGATCTCCATCTTTATTCTGATCTTCGGGGTGATCACGCTCGGTCTCGGCTGGCTCCTGTTCGGATTGATTTCGCCGGTCGCCGTCATCTGGGCGCTGGTCTACTACGGTGCATCGCTCGGCGGCGTTCATGGCGCCACTGCCGGTATGCGGCTGATGGGTATCCAGATGCGCACGCGCACGGGTGACCGGCCCTACTTCATGCTGGGCGCGATCCACGCCGTTCTCTATTGGCTGTCGGTGTCGTTCCTGACGCCGTTCATCGTGCTCGTCGGACTGTTCAACGGGCGACGGCAGTTGCTCCACGATATGATTCTGGGAACCGTGTTCATCAACACCAATGCCAATCCGGGCCCTGTGGTGCAGACCACCCGCGTCTGAACGGGCCCGTAAATTCATTGACGCTCGGACGGCGCGGCGCGATGCTGACAGCAGAATCGCGCCGCCCGCTTTTGGAGGTTGACGCCCAGACGTGACACAACACTCGCGCAATACGCCGCAGTTTTACCTGACGGCGCCCTCCCCCTGCCCCTATCTGGAGGGCAAGCAGGAGCGCAAGGTGTTCACGCATCTGGTCGGCGACAAGGCCGGCGACCTCAACGATCTGCTGACGCATGGCGGTTTCCGCCGCAGCCAGTCGATCGCCTACCGTCCGGCCTGCGATCAGTGCCGCGCCTGCGTCTCGGTACGCGTGATCGCCAATGAATTCCGTCCTTCGCGCAATTTTCGCAAGATTCAGGCGCGCAACGACGACATCGTCAGCGAGTTGCGAACGGCCGCGCCGACATCGGAGCAGTATTCGGTGTTCCGCGCCTATCTCGACGAACGGCATCGCGACGGCGGCATGGCCGACATGACGGTGCTGGATTACGCGATGATGGTCGAAGACAGCCATGTCCAGACACGCATCATCGAATATCGCAGGCGCACGCCCGACAGCCGTTTCACCGGCAAGGGTGGCGACCTCGTCGCCGTCGCATTGACCGACGTGCTGAGCGATGGATTGTCGATGGTGTATTCGTTTTTCGAGCCGGGTGAAGACAACCGCTCGCTTGGCACCTTCATGATCCTCGATCACATCTCGCGCGCGCGGCGGATGGGACTGCCTTACGTCTATCTCGGTTACTGGATCGATGGTTCGCGCAAGATGGACTACAAGTCGCGCTTTCTGCCGCAGCAGCGTCTTGCACCGTCGGGCTGGCTGCGTGTCGACGCCGACGGCACAACGGCCTACGAGCCTCAGGACTAGGCTCGCTATCCCGTCAGGAAATCGAACAGCAGCTTCACATTCAGTGCGATCACCACGGCGGCGATTACGCCCGCGAAAGCCGTCAGCCAGCGCGGCGCCACGAACTCTCCCATTTTCGCCTTGCTTGCGGTGAACATCACCAACGGCACGATGGCGAACGGTAACTGAAGACTGAGCACGACCTGACTGAGAATGAGAAGCTGCGCGGTCCCCTTCTCTCCGTACCAGATGGTGACGACGGCGGCCGGCACGATTGCGATGGCGCGGGTGGTGAGACGCCGCAGCCACGGCGCGATCTTGATATTGATGAAGCCTTCCATCACGATCTGGCCCGAAAGCGTTGCCGTCACTGTCGAATTCAGGCCGCAGCACAGGAGCGCGATGCCGAACAATGTCGGTGCCAGCGTCGAGCCGAGCAGCGGAGCGAGGAACGAATGCGCCTGATCGAGTTCGGCAACATCGGTCTTGCCGACCTTGTTGAACGTTGCCGCCGCCAGAATCAGGATCGAAGCATTGATGATCAACGCAAGCGACAACGCGATCGTGGAGTCGATCGTCGATAGCGTGATCGCTTCCCGCTTTTCTTCCGGGCTGCTGCCATAGGCGCGCGTCTGCACGAGACCCGAGTGCAGATAGAGATTGTGCGGCATCACGGTGGCACCGAGAATGCCGAGTGCGAGATAAAGCATGTCGCGGTTGGCGACGATGTCGACGGTCGGTGCGAAGCCCCGGATCACAGCACCCCAATCGGGATCGGCCATCGCGATCTGCACGGCGAAGCATGCGGCGATCACGCCAAGCAGCGCGACAACAAACGCTTCGATCCAGCGGAAGCCCAAAACCTGCAGCGCCAAAATCAAGAACACGTCGGCGGCGGTAATGAGCACGCCGATCTCGAGCGGGATTCCAAACAGAAGATTGAGGCCGATGGCGGTGCCGATGATCTCGGCGAGGTCGGTCGCGCTGATGGCAATTTCCGCGAGCAGCCAAAGCGGCCATGACACCCATTGCGGATAGGCGTCTCGGCAGGCCTGCGCCAGATCGCGGCCGGAGCCGACCCCGAGCCGCGCGCACAACGCCTGCAGCACGATGGCCATGATGTTGGAAATCAGCGCAACGGCGAGCAGCGCGTAACCGAATTTTGAGCCGCCAGCGAGCGATGTCGCCCAATTGCCGGGGTCCATATAGCCGACAGCGACGAGATAGCCGGGGCCCAGAAACGCGACGAGTTTGCGCCAGAACGAGCCGTCCTTTGCGACGCGGATCGAGCCGAACATGTCGGCCAGCGAGGGCTCGCCACGCGCCGTCCTCCAGCCGCCTGCAGGGCCGCTGGAGCCATCTTTTGAGCTACGGGAGCGATTGGGGGGCACGACACCGGGCTGGGAAACGTCCATTCGCGCAGCATGCCCGGAACCTGAGCTAGTTGCAAGTCATTTGCAACAAGAGTTGCGGCGTATGTTCCGGCTGGCCTCCGGGCACTTATCCTTTTTCGAAATCGCCCGGCTGCGGTGGCGCAATCGGCGTGAACTGGCAACGATCCGGCTTGAGGTCGATCAGCGGCGTACCGTCGAGGCAATCGAGGCCGCGCACCAGTACCATGCTGCCCTCGATCCTCTCGAGCTTCGCAACCGACGTGCCGATCGGATTGGGCCGTACCGGCGAGCGCAACGAGAAAGTACCGTGCGTGTTGGTGTCGCTGGCGGGGCTTTGAAGGATGAGATCGCGCCGCGACTCGTGCAGCCAATACAGCACTTCGACTTGAGTGAATTTCTCCAATCCCTTGAGCGCGGGAATCCATGGTTCGAAAATTTCGATTTTGCAAATCGGCCCGTCGTGACGCCCTTGTCGCGGCGTCTTCATACGGTCGGACCATGGTGTGTGAATGCACCCGATAAAGACAATGCCGGCATCCGTCGGTGCGGGCGGCGCAATCGCAACTTCTCCGTCGCGAATTTCGTTGTAACGAACCATTCGGCCTCGCTTGCCTTCGCAGCGGTCGGATTATCAGCGCTCGATGATGCCGGTCTCGACGCCGTCTTTGTCGACAATTTTGTAGTGAACGCCATACCGGGCGGCGCAGTTCTGAGCCGCTGCGCGTTGGGCCGGGCTCAATCTGAGGGCGACCGCGAGCGGGACCGAATAGACCTTTGACTTGTCCAGGCTTGCGAGCTGAAAACCGCTGCCGAGATAGGCTGCGGCAAGCGCCATACAAACGGATTCCATCGCGAACGAAGCCCCTGTTGCCCAATCTGCGGTTCGCACAAACCAGAGAGCGTCGCAACGGCATTTCCGGGTTAACCCTTACATTATGGGGTTCCCGAACTTGTTTGACTTGGGCAGACCCTGCGCGAGACGTCCGGCGTCCGCACGATTGCCGCGCCACGGCATCAAATCTTTCCACGTGAGGCTTTGCTCGCGGCCTGCGCCGTCTTTCCATGTGAGGCCTTCCTTCGCGACGAATGTCGTCACATCGGACAGCCGGCCGCCGGTGTATTTCTGTAGTCGCACACCACGCCCGCGCGCCATTTCGGGGATCTGATCGAGACCGAAGACAACCATCTTGTGATTGGTGCCGATCACAGCGAGCGTGTCGCCCTTCACCTCCGCAATCGCAATCGCCTTGTTCTTCGGTGGAGAGACGTTGAGCACCTGCTTGCCTTTGCGTGTATTGGCGACGCAGTCCTCTTCCTTGACGAGGAATCCCTGCCCGTCCTGCGCCGCAACCACGAACTTGCGGCCCTCCTTTGCGACGAACATCGACACGATGTCCGCGTCGCCTTCGAGATCGATGGTCATACGGATTGGATCGCCGTGACCGCGGCCGCCGGGCAGCTTCTGCGCATCGCGCGAATAAAAGCGGCCGTTGGTAGCGAACAGCGTGAGCTTCGAGGTGGTCTCTGCGAAGAACGAGAATCCAAGACTGTCATCGGTCTTGAACTGGAGATTGGTGAGGTCGGTGACGTGGCCCTTGAGCGTCCGCACCCATCCCTTGTCGGAAACGACGACGGTGATCGGCTCGCGTTCGACCAGCGCCTCTTCAATGGCAGCAAGATCGTGTTCCGGTGCATCGGCGAATTGAGTGCGTCGCTTGCCGAGCGGCGTCTTCGATCCGAAGATGTCGCGGACCTTTTTGACCTGCTCGCCAACCTTCTTCCATTGGGCGGATTCCGACGCGACCAGCGCCTTGAGGTTCTTCAATTCGTTGCGGAGATCCTTGTCCTCGCCTCGAATTTCCATCTCTTCCAACTTACGCAAATTGCGCAGCCGCATATTGAGGATGGAGTCAGCCTGTAAATCCGTCAGCTTAAACGCTTTGATGAGCGCCGGTTTCGGCTCATCGACTGTGCGGATGATCTTGATGACCTTGTCGAGGTTCAGATACGCGATCAGATAGCCGCCGAGAACTTCCAAACGATGCTCAATCTGAGCGCGGCGATATTTCGCGCGGCGCAGCAACACGTCGCGCAGATGGTCGAGCCATTCGCGCAGGCACTCCGCAAGGCCGACGACCTTCGGAATGCGGCCCTTTACCAGCACATTGAGATTGAGTGGAATACGGCTTTCAAGCTCGGTCTGCTTAAACAGCGTTTCCATCAGAACTTCAGGATCGACGTTGCGCGATTTCGGTTCGATGACGATGCGCACATCTTCGGCAGACTCGTCACGAATGTCTGCGACGAGCAAAAGTTTCTTCTCGTTGAGAAGTTCGGCGATGCGCTCGATCAGGCGCGATTTCTGCACCAGCCACGGAATTTCGGTGACTACGATCTGCCAGGTGCCGCGGCCGGACTCTTCCTTTTTCCATTTGGCACGGACGCGGAAACCGCCGCGTCCGGTGTGATACGCCTCCGCAATCGATGCCGCATCATCGACGATGACGCCGCCGGTCGGAAAGTCCGGACCCTTGACCCATTTGAGCAAACTCTTCGAGCGCATCGTCGGCTTGTCGATGAGCTGAAGCGCCGCGTCGCAGAGCTCGGCAGCATTGTGCGGCGGGATCGACGTCGCCATGCCGACGGCGATGCCTTGCGCGCCGTTGGCAAGTAGATTTGGAAATGCGCCCGGCAGCACCGCGGGTTCGCGGGACTGTCCGTCGTAGTTGGCACGGAATTCGACGGCGTCCTCGTCAATGCCGTCGAGCAGCAGCCGTGCGACTTCCGTCATGCGCGCTTCGGTGTAGCGATAGGCTGCAGGATTATCGCCGTCGATGTTGCCGAAATTGCCCTGCCCGTCCACCAGCGGATAGCGCGACGAGAAATCCTGCGCGAGGCGCACGAGCGCGTCGTAAATCGACTGGTCGCCGTGCGGATGGAACGAGCCCATCACGTCGCCGACGATCTTGGCCGATTTCTTGAACGGCGTTCCGGGATCGAGCCGCAGGAGCCGCATGCCGTACAGAATGCGGCGGTGCACAGGCTTCAGGCCGTCGCGTGCATCCGGCAGAGCGCGGTGCATGATCGTGGAGAGCGCATATGCGAGATAGCGCTCCTCGAGCGCCTCCCGCAGCGCCACTTCCTGTACGCTCGATGGCTCCGGTGGAATCAGTCTTTTGCCCATGGAAATGGGTTAACTCCGACCGCCAAAATGAACAAGAAATCAATTTGAACCGGATTGCGGCAGGCCGACACTGATGCGGAAGGTCTTGGCGGCGTCACGGTTCTTCGGCCATACTCGCTGCCAGGCACGTTAGCCGAAACATCCTCAGTCAATCGGGGATGCAACAAAATACTGTTCAGCCAGCGCCGGGCCGGCCCTGTGCCGGAAGCGCTCATTTGAGGAGGGAGTAACGATGCGTGGTTTGATTATTGCCGCCGCTGCCGTCGCGGCTTTTGCAACTGCAGGCACGCTGGCGGGAACGACCGCTCAGGCGATGCCGCTCGGAGGGTTGTCGGCCCAGACCGAGAGTTCGGTCGTACCGGCCTACACCAAGTGCAAATGGGTCTGGGAATACGGCTATCGCGTTCAGCGCTGCTGGGAAGTCTATGACGCGCCGCGCTACTACGCTCCGCCGCCGGTCTATGTACCGCGTCCGCGCTATTACGGTTACGGCAGCTACTGATCGGTCTCGTTCCAAACGATTTGCGGGCCGGAGCAATCCGGCCCGTTTTATTTTGATCGCTACTCCGCAGCGACACGAGCACGAGGGCGAGCGACTGCCGCAATAAATCCATCCCGAGCATCCGAATGGCCCTGACCGCGCGGCTCGAGCACATTGCGCAGCAGAAATAATCCGGTCAGCCTGAAGCCATCTTCCAAATCCTGCCCGGACCAGCTGCTCGGGTGATTACCTCCCTCATCGCTGAGCAGAAATGGCGGAAGGCGCAGCAGCCGGTCGCGCCACGGCTCCCCCGCCTCGCGCGACACCGCGCCGCCCGATTTCGGCGATACGTAGATCAGATCGTCATTCGTGCCGCTGGCAGCGCAAGCCGACAGATCGAGACCGAATCCCAGTTCGGCGAGCATCGCCAATTCGAACCTGACCAGATGCGCGCCCGCATTGGCGGCATGGTCGAAATCGTCGAGCGTGGATTCCATCATTTCGTAAATATCTTCATGCGGATCGCGTTCCGGCAACAGCCGTACCAGCGACGCCAGATGCGTCACGCCATAAACCGCATGCGATGACGCAAACATCGTCGCGGCGCGCAGCTTCGTCGCCTCGATTGCGTAATATCCAAGATGTTCGTCGAGCCGCGCACGCCACGTTGCGCTGACGGAATTGCCCGGCTGCAGCAGCGGGCGCATGCGCGACCCCGCCCCGCCCCGCACCAGTCCGAGATGGCGTCCGTGGGAACGGGTCATCAGTTCGACGATGGCGCTGGATTCGCCATGCCGCCGCACGCCCAGCACGATGCCTTCGTCGACCCATTCCATGAATCAGATCATACCCGATTTCGCTTCAACCCGCTTCACCGGCTGATGGGTCAGGGTTTGAAGGTCCACGATCCGAACCAGCCGACGGCATCGCCGGTGAACGACAGATAAAGCCCAAATCCAGTCAGCAACGCGGAGACAATATCGACAACAATGTCGGTCTGAATACCGTTATCGCCGACAGTTCCAATGATCGAGATGACAGACAGACCGAGAGAGGCCAGCAAAATCATTCGCGCCCAATTCTTGTGACGGCGGGCCGCAAGCCAGACCAGATAGACGAACAGCAGAATCAATCCCGCGGTAATCAGCTTGGCAACCGGCGCGGACATATCCGGCATATTCTCAAAGGCGTCGTCACGAAACGGCATCGACACCGCGTCGAGTGCCAGCGAAAGATACAGCAACACCTCGAAATAGAAGATGTTCTTCGGGATCGTGGCCGGTGCGGCGCTCATTCCTTCGGAAACTCCAGACCCATTTCTTTATAGCGATCCGGATCGTCACCCCAACCGTCGCGCACTTTCACGAACAGAAAGAGATGTACCGGATGGCCGACGATTTCAGAAATCTCCCTGCGGGAATCCGCGCCGATGGACTTGATGGTCGCGCCTGCTTTACCGAGAACGATTTTGCGCTGGCTGTCGCGTTCGACGAAAATCGTCTGTTCGATGCGCACCGAGCGGTCTTTGCGCTCGGTCCACGCATCGGTCTCGACCGTGGACTGATACGGCAATTCCTGGTGCAAGTGCCGATAGATTTTCTCGCGGGTGATTTCCGCTGCCAGATGCCGCATCGGCGCATCCGACATCTGGTCTTCCGGATAGTGGAACGGTCCCTCAGGCACCTCGTTCGCGAGCGCCGCGCGCAAATCATCGACGCCGTCTCCCGTCGTTGCCGAGATCATGAATGTCCGGTCGAATTTCAGGCGCTCGTTCGCCTTCGCCGTCAGCTTCAATAGCCTTTCGCGCGGTACGAGATCGATCTTGTTGATCACCAGTATTTTCGGATGATTGACCGACTCAAGTTTGCTCACGATCGCATCGGCTTCCTCGTCGATCCCGGCGCGCGCATCGATCAGCATGCAAACGAGATCGGCATCGTGTGCCCCGCTCCAAGCGGTCGAGACCATGGCACGATCAAGACGACGTTTGGGCGCGAAAATTCCGGGCGTATCGACCAGAACGATCTGCGCATTGTTCTCGATGACGATACCGCGAATGAGCGCGCGCGTCGTCTGGACCTTCTTCGACACGATCGTGACCTTGGAGCCGACAAGCGCATTCACGAGCGTCGATTTGCCGACATTGGGCGCGCCGATCAAAGCGACGAAGCCGCACCGTGTCGGCCCGCTCCGCACGACAGCCTCACTCATCGGTGCCGCCCTTGACGCCTTCGCGGGCCAGCATCGCCATCGCAGCGACTTTTTCTGCCGCGCGCTTGCTGCCGCCCTTTCCTTCTGCCGACTTCAGTCCCGGCAGATCAACAGCGACTCGGAACTGAGGATCGTGATGCGGCCCCGTGCGCTCGACTTCGCGATAGGACGGCGTCGGCAGTCCCTTGCCCTGCGCCCACTCCTGTAGAACGGTTTTCGGATCGCGCAGCGGACGTACTGGCTTTCGCATCCGTTCGGTCCAGTTGCGCTCGACGAACGCGACAGACGGCTCATAACCGCCATCGAGAAAAATCGCGCCGATCACCGCTTCGCAGATGTCGCCAAGAACGGATTTGCGCAACCGTGCGCCTGCGCCCGCGCCGACACTTCCGAGCTTGATCGCCTCATCGAGACCGAGCGATCGCGCGACGTCCGCGCACGTTTCCTTTCGCACCAACTCAGCAAGGCGCTTTGAAAGTTCGCCCTCGTCGGCCTTCGGAAACGAACGATAGAGCATGTCCGAGACGATCAGCCCCAGAACGTGATCGCCGAGAAATTCGAGGCGCTGGTAGCTGTCGGCGCGATTGCGCGCGGATTTCAGCGCGGAAACATGTGTGAACGCCGTCGCAAGCAGAGATGCATCCGCGAATTTATGCCCGATGCGCTCCTCGACAGCCTTGGCAGCCACTTTAGCGCCCGACCGGCGCGCAGCTTTTTTCTTCTTCTTCTTAGTATGAGAGTCTGCGGGCTTGGCCGTGCCGCCGGCAGCGCTCAAGCCGTCAGCCGCGCTTGCAGGAGCTTTTGCGAAAGGGCTCTCGCCGCTCATCGCACGATGGAGAAAATGCGATTCCAGCGCACGGCAACCGGCCAGCGCCAGAATTGCCAGGCCTGCTCGCCTTCGGCGATGGAAAAGAAAATCATCTGCGCGCGGCCGATGATGTTCTCGAACGGAACGTAACCTACGGCAGACAGCACGCGGCTATCGGTCGAGTTGTCGCGATTGTCGCCCATCATAAAGAAATGATCTGGCGGCACCGTGTAAACATTCGTGGTGTCGTAGAATCCGTTATCGACGCAATCCAGCGTCTTGTAGGTGACGTTGTTCGGCAACGTCTCCTTCCATTGTTTGACGCGCGCCGTTGCATCCGATCCGCAAGGGTCCTCGCCGACGAAATCAGGAAGACGTTCGCGCTTCACAGGCACATCGTTGATGTAGAGCAGCCCTTCTTTCATCTGAATGCGGTCGCCGGGCAATCCGATCACGCGCTTGATGTAGTCGGTGGTATCGTCTTTGGGCAGGCGAAACACAACGATATCGCCGCGATTTGGCTCCGAGCCGAAGATGCGGCCTGAAAACAGCCGCGGCGACAGCGGGATCGAATAATGGGTGTAGCCATAGGAATATTTCGAGACGAACAGATAGTCGCCGACCAGAAGCGTCGCCTTCATGGAGCCGGATGGAATGTTGAACGGCTGAAAAAGAAAGGTGCGGATGACAAGCGCAATAATGAGCGCATGGATGACGACGCGGATGGTCTCGCCGGCGCCGCCCTCGGTTTTGGCAGGTGTTGTCACGCTCATTGCTCTTTTTGATCCTGATGTCCGAATCCAGGAGCCGGACGGCACCCAAATCACCCGCGCGCGTTTTAGACCGTTGTCGGAAGCCGCGCAATCAAACTGCCGTCAATGAACCTTTGGTAACATGCTGACACATCGCGGGATTTCGCGGATTAGTACTATTGGCGGGAGGCTTTCCGGCGTCCGGTTGGCACTAGCGGACGGAGACGGCGGAAATGATGACGAAGGCCTGCGCCATCGGCCAGTCGTCGGTGATGGTCAAATCGATCCGCGCCTCGTGTCCGGTCGGGATGAGCTTCTCGAGCCGTACCAGCGCCCCACCCGTCAGCTTCATCGTGGGCCGCCCGCCGGGCATGTTGACCACGCCCATATCGCGCCACCACACCCCCTGCCGTATGCCGGTTCCGAGCGCTTTGGAGCAGGCTTCCTTGGCAGCAAACCGTTTGGCGTAAGTTGCCCAAACCAGCTTCGGCATTTTCGAGCGGCGCTCAGCCTTGGCACGCTCGGCGTCGGTGAAGATACGTTCCAGAAAACGTTCGCCATGACGGCCGATCACCTTTTCGATGCGCGTGATGTCGATGACGTCGGAGCCGATCCCGATAATCATAGATACGCCTGCAGAGTCTTGCGACCCCGATCCATCGCTGCGCGCATGTCGCGCACGGTCTGGGCAAGGCCGACGAACAGCGCCTCGCCCATCATGAAATATCCGATGTTCAACTCGACGATCTGCGGCAGAGCTGCAATCGTCTGCGCCGTTTTGTAATCGAGGCCGTGACCGGCATGCACTTCGATCCCTGCGGACTGAGCCAGCTTCGCGCCTTCGGCGATGCGATTCCACTCCAGTTCGGCTTTTGAAGCATGGCCATCGGAAATCGCATCGCACCAAGCGCCCGTGTGAATTTCGATAACGGGCGCTTTCAGCTTCGCCGCCATCTCGATCTGTGCGGGATCGGCTGCGATGAACAAGGATACGCGGATGCCGGCTTCGTTCAGCCGCGCAATGAACGGCGTCAATGCCTCGCGTTGCCCGATCACATCGAGACCGCCTTCGGTCGTCAGTTCCTCCCGCCGCTCCGGCACGAGACACACTGCATGCGGTCTCGTTGCGAGTGAAATGCGCAGCATGTCGGCGGTTGCCGCCATTTCGAAATTCAGCGGTTTGGAAATCTCAGCCTTGAGGCGCTTCATGTCGTCGTCGCGGATGTGCCGCCGATCCTCACGCAGATGCGCGGTGATGCCGTCGGCACCCGCCTCGATCGCAAGCAACGCGGCGCGCACGGGGTCCGGTGCGTGCCCGCCGCGGGCATTGCGAAGGGTCGCGACGTGGTCGACGTTGACTCCGAGACGGAGGTGCGGAGCGTGAGACATGGAGGATAAGGCCCCGGTTATCCATTGACGCGTTCGACGCGCGCGACGACGGCCTTCGCGCGAAGTTGCGCGATGATACCGTTGAGATGTTTGAGATCATAGACCTCCAGGTCGATGGTCAGCTCCGTGAAATCCGGCGAACGGCGGCTCATGCTGATGTTGTCGATATTGCCGTCGTGTTCTGCAATCACGGTCGCAACCTGAGCGAGGCTTCCCGGCTCGTTGACGTTTTGCACAAGGAGCCGCGCGGGGAAACGGCGCGGCGCGGCCTCTTCCGTATCCCAGCGAACGTCGATCCAGCGCTCCGGTTCGTCCTCGAAATCTTTCAGCGCCGGCGATTGGATCGGATAGATCGTGATGCCTTCCTTGGGCGTCACGATGCCGACGATGCGATCGCCGGGGACCGCGCCTCCGTTGGGCGCAAACTTCACCGGCAAATCGTTGTTGATGCCCTTGATCGGAATGGCAGCGGGCGTATCGGCAGCGGCACGTGTCAGCTTCGAGCGCACGCGCTTGAACGGAACTTTTTTCTTTGCCCCGCTTCGCGCCTCTTCCTTGTAGTCAGGATACATCGCGCGCGCGACGTCCGATGCTTTCATCTCGCTGCGGCCCACGGCTGCGAACACGTCTTCAATCGATGCACGTGCCAGCCGCGGCAACGCACCTTTCAACTTGTCGTCGGCGTAAGCAATCTTGGCGCGCATAAACAGGCGCTCGACGATGCGGCGGCCCAGGCCGGCGTACTGATCGCGAACAGCAGTGCGGGTCGCGCGCCGGATCGCCGCCCTGGCCTTGCCAGTGACAGCGAGCGATTCCCATGCAATGGGCGGCGCAGATTGCGCTTTCGAGGTCAGCACCTCCACTTCGTCGCCATTGTCGAGTTCTGACGCAAGCGGCGCGAACTTGCCGTTGATCTTGCAGCCGACCGCGCTGTTGCCGACGTCGGTGTGAACCGCATAGGCGAAATCGATGACGTTGGCGTGGCGCGGCAGTGCGATCAACTTGCCCTTCGGCGTGAAGCAGAACACCTGATCGTGAAACAGCTCCATCTTGGTGTGTTCGAGAAATTCTTCCGGGTTGGCGCTTTCGGAGAGAACTTCAACGGTGTGCCGCAGCCACGCGAACGCGTTGGATTCGCGCTGCAGCACTTCGGTCGGCGACCCGACACGATCCTTGTAGAAGGCATGCGCAGCGATGCCGTATTCGGCGATCTGATCCATGTCTTCGGTACGAATTTGCAATTCGACGCGCTGGTTACCTGGACCGATAACGGTGGTATGGATCGAGCGATAGTCGTTCTGCTTCGGCGTCGAGATGTAGTCTTTGAACCGCCCCGGCACGACCGGCCATGTTGTGTGAACGATGCCGAGCGTGCGGTAGGCCTCCGCAACAGAATTGACGATGATGCGAAATCCGAAAATGTCGGACAACTGCTCGAAGCCAACGGATTTGCGTTCCATCTTAACCCAGATCGAGAACGGCCGTTTGCGACGGCCGAGCACCACCGCCGACACACCGTTCTTCTTCAGGATCGCCGCAAGCTGCGTTTCGATCTCCCCGATCAGATTGCGGTTGCGATCCGCCAGCGCATCGAGCCGCTGCATGACGACGGCATAGGCGGGCGGATCGAGTTCCTTAAAGGCAAGGTCTTCCAGTTCCTCGCGCATTTCCTGCATGCCCATGCGGCCTGCGAGTGGCGCGTAGATATCGAGTGTTTCCTCCGCAATGCGGCGGCGCGACGCCGGCGGTACGAACTCAAGCGTGCGCATGTTGTGCAGACGATCCGCGAGCTTGATCAGCAGCACGCGAACGTCGTCGGCGATTGCCAGCAACAGCTTGCGCAGATTTTCGGCCTGCTTCGCCTCGCGCGAAACCAGTTCAAGCCGCTTGAGTTTGGTCAACCCCTCAACCAGAGCCCCGATCTCGCGGCCGAATGTCTTGTCGATCTCGGCGCGCGTCGCCTCGGTATCCTCGATGGTGTCGTGCAGAAGAGCCGCGACAATCGTCGCGTCATCGAGTTTCAGGTCGGTAAGAATGGCCGCCACTTCCAGCGGATGCGAAAAGTAGGGATCGCCCGACGCGCGTGTCTGCTCGCCATGCGCCTTCATGGCGTAAACGTAGGCCCGGTTGAGCAGGTCCTCGTCGGTCTTCGGATTGTAAGCGCGGACCCGGTCGACCAGGTCGTACTGCCGCATCATCTTGGCGCGGACGGGCTTTTTTGCCGCAACCGGCGCAACAGAAACCGCCGCGACCGCGTCAGCGGTAGCCTGTGTCTGCTGAGGAGTGCGGCGCCAGATCGCCATCGATGACTGCCTTTTGGCGCAATTCCGGGAAAGAACCGCCGTTCACAATATCACCGGCTTCTGTGGCGGCCGCAAGGAAGACGCCGAAATGGTCAATAAAAGCAAAGGCCCGGATCGGGGTCCGGGCCTTGCTGTTCGATCTGAAATCTACCCTAGCGGGGTCGATGGCTTATTCGTCTTCTTCAGGCTGCTCCTCGGGCGGTGCCAAGCCTTCGAGGCCCTTCAGCAGCTCTTCCTCGGTCATGCGCTCGACAGCCACTTCCGTATCGTCGGCGTCCACCGACGCACCGGCGGAGCCAATCAGCGGCACGGTATCGGGTTCCGGCTCGTCGACTTCGACGAACTTCTGCAGCGAGTGAACGAGTTCTTCCTTTAAATCCTCAGGAGAAACAGTCGTTTCGGCGATTTCACGCAGTGAAACCACGGGATTCTTGTCGTTATCGCGGTCGACCGTGATCTGCGAGCCGGACGAGATCATGCGTGCGCGATGCGCGGCCAAGAGCACGAGATCGAACCGATTATCGACCTTGTCGATGCAATCCTCAACAGTCACGCGCGCCATCGGCAATCGCTCCGAATCTGGGTCTGGAATGTTTCGCTATGCGGCCTAGGTATAGCGGTAACGGCCGCTCTGCAAGTCGCTTTTTGAATAAACCGCAGTATAGACGGCGGTTTCTCGAGGCAGAGCGACGATTTCGGTGCGCCCATTTAGTTGAATGGACAAGAAATCGCTGCATTGCTTCAAGATTATGAAGTCCGAAAGGGCGTGGCGGGGTTTTTCATCGACAGCGCCGTCGGATACCTCCGATCCGCCACTCGCGGACACATACAATCGACGACGAAAACTAACTTGGGAATGCGCGGAGTTTTAGCCGCGCCAAAAACGTTTCAACAATACGCGAGACAAAACTGATGCCTTCTGCTGCCAACAAGATCGCGCTGTTTATTGACGGTGCCAACCTTTACGCAACCGCGCGCACCCTTGGGTTCGACATCGACTACAAGCGCCTGCTTCTTGAATTTCAAAGCCGGGGCAATCTGGTCAGGGCGTTTTACTACACAGCGATAATCGAAGATCAGGAATACTCGTCGATCCGCCCGCTGATCGATTGGCTCGACTATAACGGCTACACCGTCGTCACCAAGGCAACGAAGGAATTCGTCGACGCCTCCGGCCGCCGCAAGGTCAAGGGCAACATGGATATCGAGCTTGCGGTCGACGCCATGGAGTTGGCCGACAGCATCGACCACATGGTTTTGTTTTCGGGTGACGGCGACTTCCGCTCACTGGTTGAGGCCGTGCAGCGCCGTGGCGTGCGCGTAACCGTCATCTCCACGATTGCCAGCCAGCCGCCGATGATCGCCGACGAATTGCGCCGTCAGGCGGATGTCTTTACCGATTTGGTCCAGCTACAATCCAAGCTCGGCCGCGACCCGAGCGAGCGCCCTGCTCCGCGCGAGCCGCGTCAGCACACGCCGCAATTCCTGCAGCGCACGACGAGCACGATTGCACCGCGAGGCGATGACGAAGATTTCGAGGACTGAAAAAAATGATTTGGGACGGCGCGAAGGTGCCGGCCCGATCACCAGTTCCGAACCATCCCGCGATTGTCCGCTCTGCCCGAGACTTGCTGCCTTTCGCCACGCCAATCAAGCGCGCGAACCCGCGTGGTTCAATGCTCCCGTCCCGTCATTCGGCCCGGTTGAGGCCTCGCTCCTGATCGTCGGCCTCGCGCCCGGACTTCAGGGTGCCAATCGCACAGGACGCCCATTCACCGGCGACTACGCTGGCGACCTGCTTTACGCGACGCTGCTCGAATTCGGCTTCGCGTCCGGAGTCTACGACCAGCGCCCCGATGACGGACTGACGCTGATCGATTGCCGCATCTCCAACGCGGTGCGCTGCGTGCCGCCGCAGAACAAACCCCTACCTGCGGAAATCGCGACGTGTCGAGACTTTCTCGGCGCTGCGCTGAATGAAATGACCAACCTTCGGGCCATTGTCATGCTGGGCCGCGTCTCCCACGATTCCACATTGAAGGCACTCGGCGTCCGCGCGCCTGACGCGCCCTTCTCCCACGGCGCGGAATTTCAGGCGGGAAAGGTCCGGCTTTTCGATAGCTATCACTGCTCGCGGTACAACACGAACACACGTCGCCTGACACCTGCGATGTTCAGATCGGTGTTTGCGAGCGTGCGGGACTATCTGTCGGCGTAACGCATAAAAACGGCGGCACTAAATGCCGCCGTTTTCCGATCTGACTTAACTCTCGTTACGGGCAGGAATAACGATTGCCGTCGTAACCGAGATAGGTCTGCGTGGCACGATTATAGGAGCGGTAACGCAGCGCGCAGGATTCCACGTCGTCCGGCGTCGCCTGCGTCACAACGGTGTCATCGCTGTAGTCCGGCGCGTAAGCGTAGCTGTCGTCATAGTAGTAGTTGTCGCCGTAATACGGGTATCCGCCATAGTAGTAACCGGATGACAACGCGCTACCCGCTGCAAGGCCTGCGGCAAACCCGATGCCAGGACCATAGCCGCGACCGTACCGGCGTCCAGCCCAACGCTGTCCGTTCCAGTTGCCGCGGTTAGCCGCGAACTGCTGGTTATTGTTGACGAACGCGCCACGATTGACGTTGCTGGCGAAATTGCCGCGATTGGCCATTGGAGCGCCGCCGCGATTGGCGAACGCCGCTGCGTTTCCACCGCCGAAACTGCGGCCGGCCATGCCCGCACCACCGCCGAAGCTACGGCCGCCACCGCCCATGCTGCGACCGGCCATCGCACCACCTCCGCCGCCGCGCGACATCGCCGCACCTCCGCCTGGGCCACCCTTGCCGGGCTGCGCCATCGCCGAGGAGTTCGCCGCCAGCGGCAGTGCCACCAGCAACGCCGCCGCACCAACAAAATTCAATACCTTCATGATTATCCTCCATTCACCTGACGGGGTGAACACGCCTCTCCGGCTAACGTTCCGCGCGCCATAAATTTATGGGCGGAATTTGACGTTAGGCGCGGCAATCTGAGCGCGGGATGAATGGAACGTGTCGGGATCGTGGCGCTTGCGTTTCACGGCGAGCAGCGGAACAATCATATCGACGCAACGATCGGGATTCCCATGACGGTCAAATTTATTCTGGCTACGGCCCTTATCGCAGGCGCTTTGGCGTCGTCGACGGATGCCGGTGCCGCCTCGTGCGACACCAATAAGACCAAGTTCATGTGGCGAAGCTGTATGTCGAAGGAGATCGACAAGCTGAACGCGGCCATCAACGCCAAAGCGCTCGATCTCTGCTACAGCAAAACCAACAGTGAAAAAGGTCCGGCCGCCGTCGACGAGCGGCTGGCTTGCCGCATCGACAAACTGACGCAGGCTCTGCAAGGCATGAAATAATCAGGCTGGATTGGCCTGCAGCCACTCGAGCACGTCACCGGCGTTTCTGTCAGGCGGAAACACCGGATAGAATACGTGGGTGATCTTTGCGTCGTCTATGATCATCGCCAGCCGCTTGATCATCGTCAGCCCCGCGACCTCCATCGACGGCAGCTTCAGCGAGCGCGTCAGTTCGAGCTTTTCGTCCGACAGAACCTGAAACGGCACGTGCAGGCGCTCGACCATCTCTCGCTGGTAAGCGGTGTCCTGCGTCGAAAGTCCGAAAACATGCTGTGCGCCAGCAGCTTTCAGCTCCTTGAAGAGATCCCGAAACGCACAAGTGTGCGGCGTGCAGCCGCGCGCGCCCGGAATCATGTCCCAGTCATCGACGAGCGCGATCTTTCCCGGCTCGCCCGTTCGCGGATAAGCGAACAGAACCACGCGGCCTTTGAGATGCGACAGCATCACTGGCGTGCCGTCGGTGGCAGGCAGGACGACCGGCGGAATCCTCATGCCGACAAGATGCCTGGCCGCGCCATCGTCCGCCGGCGCGGGAATCTTGCTCCAGTCGACACCCAGAAGATTTGGTTGCTCGCTCATCGCATCATCCTCTCGCCCGCAGCAGGCGGCCTTTTTCCCGCGTCCAGTCGCGCTTCTTTTCAGCCGCCCGCTTGTCGTGCAGCTTCTTGCCCTTCGCAAGACCGAGTTGAAGTTTGATCTTTCCGTGCTCGTTGAAATACATCTTGAGCGGGATCAGCGTCATGCCCTGCCGCTCGATTGCGCCGCTGAGGCGGTTGATTTCCTTTTTGTGCAAAAGAAGTTTGCGCGTCCGCTTCGGCTCATGGTTGAAGCGATTGGCCTGCAGGTACTCGGGGATGTTGGCGTTGACGAGCCAGATTTCGCCGCCCTTCGAATCCGCATAGGATTCCGCAATCGTCGTCTTGCCGTTGCGGACGGATTTCACCTCAGTGCCGGTCAGGACGACGCCGGCCTCGACCGTGTCCTCGATAGCGTAATTGAACCGCGCCTTGCGGTTTTCCGCCACGACCTTGATCGTGCGTTCTTTCTTTTCAACCATGGTACCCGGTTCGCCCGCGTCCTAGCGCGTGTGAAATCGATCGAAGAACCGGCGAGCCGGCTCTATTTGGATTTTGTAGATGCCGTCTTTGCCGCAGCAGCTTTCGGCGCACCCTTCGCAAGCAGATCGCGGATTTCAGTCAGCAATTCCTGATCCTTGGTGGGCTTAGGCGGAGACGAAGGCGCGGCTTCCTCCTTCGCCTTCATCTTGTTCATCAGACGGATCACGATGAACAGAACGAATGCCACGATGGCAAAATTGAGCGTGATAGTCAGGAAACTGCCATAGGCCAGCACCGCGCCCTGTTTCTTGGCGTCGGCAAGGTTCGTCGCCGTCACGGCTTTCGAGAGACCGATGAAATAGTTCGAGAAGTCGAGTCCGCCCGTGATCGCGCCGATCACAGGCATGATGACGTCAGCCACCATCGAACTGACGATGGCACCGAACGCGGCACCGATGACGACACCGACGGCAAGGTCGACGACATTGCCCTTGAGGGCGAATTTCTTGAATTCCTCGAGCATCTCAAACTCTCTTGCTTGTTGGCCGAAATCAGTTCAGCAGCCCGGCGTGCACCATGGCGTCGCGGATTTTCTGGCCGGTCGGCGCCGTCACCGGCACGAGCGGCAGGCGTACCTTCTCCTCAATGCGGCCGAGCAGCTTGAGGCCGTGCTTGGCGCCAGCCAATCCCGGTTCAAGGAAGATCGCGTCGTGCAGCGGCGTGAGCCGGTCCTGAATCTTGAGGCCGGTCGCGTAGTCGCCCTTGATCACCGCGGTCATCAAGTCGGCGCACAGCTTCGGCGCGACATTGGCAACAACGGAAATGCAGCCGTGCCCGCCCGCCGCCATGTAGGCGAGCGCGGTCATGTCCTCGCCGGACAGCTGGACGAAATCCGGACCCATGGCATGGCGCTGCTGCGAAACGCGCGCGAGGTTGGCGGTCGCGTCCTTCACGCCCGCGATGTTCTTCAGCTCGAACAGCCGCGTCATGGTCGCAACCGACATGTCCACCACCGAGCGCGGCGGGATGTTGTAGATGAAGATCGGAATCCCGACCGCATCGTTCACCGCCTTGAAGTGCTCGTACATGCCTTCCTGAGTCGGCTTGTTGTAGTACGGCGTGACCACGAGCAGCGCGTCCGCCCCCGCCTTCTCCGCATGCCTGGCAAGATCGACAGCTTCGCGCGTCGAGTTCGAGCCGGCACCGGCAATCACCGGCACGCGGCCCTTCGCTTCATCGACACACCATTCGGTGACCTTGCGATGCTCCTCGTGGGACAGCGTCGGGCTTTCGCCGGTCGTGCCCACGGGAACAAGCCCGTGCGAACCCTGCTCGATCTGCCAGCTGACGAGCGCGCGGAAGCCTTCCTCGTCGAGGCCGCCGTTTTTGAATGGCGTGACCAAGGCCGTGAAGGATCCCTGATACTTGGTCTTGCCTGACATGGTCGTCTCCAGCGCGAAGTTGCCGCAAATTCAAACGATTGATACCGGCTCCGGCTCACCTGCGAAAGGTCTGGGCCGAAAGCCGCAGAGTTTTGATCGGGATTTGATGCTGTTCCCGGCCGGGAGTTGCACGCAAGCCGCGATTTTGCCGCTCTGCTGCGGCATGAGAACATCCTAGCACATCTGGTGTTTTGTCCACAGTTTCAATGATCTAATCCTACTCTCGACGCATCCGCATGATTCGCCGCGCAGGGCTGCCGTGACACAACTGAACGCGCCAAAGAACGCAGGGATCGCCGCCCGGCCGCGCCGGTTGCGGGCGTTGATGCTCGGCGCAAGCGCGTCGGCATTGTTGGCGACGCAATGTCTCGCCGTACCGCTGCCGAAGCCCCGCCCGATTCCGCGCAGCGTGGTCCCGCACACAGCTGCACCGACAACGTCCGCGCATACGGCAACTGGCCCAACGGCCCCGCTGCCGAAAGCCGATCACGTCGTTGCGGCACCGGCTTCTCCGCAGAAACCGAAGAAGCAATATGCGCCGCTGGCGATGTCATCGACATCGTCTACGTCCAAGGCGGATGCCGAAGCGCTCGAGGAAGCAATTGAACTCCTGCGCAAGAAGAAGCCGCAGGATGCCACACAGCTTGAGGCGGCAATCGGCGATCCGCTGGCGCGCAAGCTCGCCGAATGGATCATTCTGCGCACCGACGACAATGGCGCGCCTGCCGAGCGCTACCGCGCGTTTCTCGCCGACAATCCGAGCTGGCCAAGCCAGATATTGCTGAAGCGTCGCGGCGAAGGCGCGCTGTGGGACGACAAGCGCGACGACGCGACCGTATTGTCTTTCTTCGGAAACGAACAGCCGATTTCCGCCAAGGGTAAATTCATGCTGGCGCGCACTTATCTGTCGCGCGGCGACCGCAAGAATGCCGAACGTCTGGTGCGCGACGCATGGCGGTCGGATTCGTTTTCGTCGGATACCGAAGAAGCCGCGCTGGAGCAGTTCGGCTCGCTGCTCACGGGCGGCGACTACAAGGCGCGCATGGATATGCTGCTCTATGCCGGCGACAATGCAGAATCCGGCATGCGCGCCGCAAAAAAACTCGGCGCCGGACAGGTCGCGCTCGCAAAGGCGCGCATCGCCGTCAACAGGAAGGCGTCCAACACCAAGGCATTGCTCGACGCGGTGCCGAACGATCTGCGCAGCGATCCGCTCTACATTCTCAGCCGCGCACAATGGTTGCGGCGCGAGGACAAATTCCCGGAAGCCGCGGCCGTCATGCAGACCGCGCCGCGCGATCCGGCGCGGCTCCTCAATGCCGACGAATGGTGGATCGAACGGCGTCTGCTCGCACGCAAGCTGATGGATATCGGCGACAGCAAAACGGCCTATCTCATTGCCCGCGATGCTGCCCTGCCCGCGCGCGACATTTACAAGACCGAGCAGGAATTCACCGCCGGCTGGATCGCGCTGCGGTTTCTCGGCGACGCCAATCTGGCCGCTCAGCACTTTGCGCGGATCGGCGCCGATACGGTCAACCCGACCACGCTTGCGCGCGCAGGCTATTGGCAGGGTCGCGCCGCCGAAGCCGCGGGCCGTACACAAGACGCGCATACAGCGTATGAATCGGCCGCCGCGCAGTCGACCAGCTATTACGGCCAGCTTGCCCGCGCGAAGCTGAAGCTGCCGCAGATTGCGCTCAACGATACGCCGGGGCGCAGCCGCACCGGCGACCGGCTCGAGATCGTGCGCGCGATCGAACTGCTTTACGCACTCGACGAGCGCGATCTTGCCATACCGATTTACTCCGAGATGGGCGACCGCGCCGACATGGACGCGCTCCTGGCGCTCTGCGAACTGGCGCAACGCAACGATGACGCCCGCGCGATGCTGATCGCGGGCAAAGCCGCGCTCAATCGGGGCATGCCGTTCGACTTCTATGCTTATCCGGTGTCGGGAATTCCGCCGTTCAAGGAGATCGGGCCGGAAGTCGAAAAACCGATCGTCTTTGCAATCGCGCGGCAGGAAAGCGCCTTCAACGCGAGCGTCGTCTCGCCCTCGAACGCCTACGGACTGATGCAGGTGACGCCGCCGACCGCCAAATACGTCACCAAGAAATACGGCACGGCCTACGATTTCGCCAAGCTCAAGAACGATCCGTCCTACAACGCCACGCTCGGCGCAGCCGAACTCGGCGGATTGCTTGAGGACTATCGCGGCTCCTACATTCTCACTTTCGCCGGTTACAATGCCGGGCGCGGCAGTGTGCGCAAATGGCTGGAGCGCTACGGCGATCCGCGCGATCCGAAGGTCGATGCGGTCGATTGGGTCGAGCAGATCCCGTTCGCCGAAACGCGCAACTACGTTCAGCGCGTGATGGAGAACGTGCAGGTCTATCGCGCGCGGTTCGGCGGAAATTCCAAACTGATGATCGAGGCGGATTTGCACCGCGGCGCGTCTGTGGAATAGACTGCGCGGCAACGAGCGACCCGCTCCGCAGCCAGCGAACGCAAGATGCCCGATCATTTTCGTGACTTTTTCTGCCAAGCGCCGGACGGCCTCAAGCTCCACGCCAAAATCCTCGGCGAAGCAAAAACATCAACGTTACCAGTACTTTGCCTGCCGGGCCTGACCCGCACCGCTGACGATTTCGACGTCATCGCGCGGGCGCTTTCGGGCGCGCCGGGTGCGCCCCGTCAGGTGATCGCGATGGATTTTCGCGGGCGCGGCCTCTCCGCCTACGATGCAAAGCCCGAGAACTACAACGTCGTCACCGAATGCGGCGACGTCATCGCGCTGCTCGGCGCGCTCGGCATTTCACGCGCGATCTTTCTCGGCACGTCGCGCGGTGGCCTTGTCTCGATGGTGATGGCCGCAACCAAGCCGGACCTGATGGCCGCGCTGATCCTCAACGACATCGGCCCCGCGCTCGAGATCAAGGGGCTGATGAAGATCATCGGCTATATCGCCAATCCGCCGCCGCGAAAGACCTTCGATGAAGCCGCGCGCGGGTTGAAGGAATTGTTTAGTCCGGTATTTCCGAAGCTCGATGACGCCGGATGGATGGCATGGGCGCATCGTGCATTCCGCGAGAAGAAGGACGGCAGCGGGCTCGAGCGTACCTACGACCTCAAACTGAACAAGACGCTCGAAGGCATCGATCCCGCCAATCCGCCGCAGCCGATCTGGGATCTGTTCGACAAGCTCGCCGGCAAGCCGCTGATGCTGATTCACGCCGATCTGTCGGACCTCGTGTCGCCTCAAGGTGTGAAGGACATGGTCGCGCGGCGGCCGGACATCGATCTGGTGGAAGTCCCCAATGAGGGCCATGCGCCGCTTCTGGCCGACAAGCCGACGATCGACCGCATCCTCGCCTTCTGCGCGCGCTGCGACCGGGCTTAAGTCTCATAAGTTCTGCCAGCGATCCTCCCTGCTCCTTTGTCGTCCCGGCGAGGGTTTGGCATTAGTGCCAAAGAAAAACCCCCGGCAGTTGCCTGCCGGGGGTTCTCTATAAGCGCCGTTAGGCGATTACATTACCAGGTGCGGCGGACGCGGATGTTGCCCGACCACATGCCCTGATCCTTGTAGTCGTACACTGCGGCTGGCTTCACGCCGGCGCCTGCCGAGGTGAACGAGCCCGTGTTGGACTGATCAAGGAAGGTGTACATGACTTCAGCCGAGAACGTCAGGTTCTGAACCGGGGTCCAGGCCGTGCGCGTTCCGATCTGCCAGATGTTGAAGTCTGGGTTACAGCTGTAGCCGTTAGCAGCGGTTGCGCCGACTGCAGCTGCCTGCACGCCGCAGATGATCGCGGTTGCGTTGGCATTGTAGTCAACTCGGGTGTAGCTGCCGAACAGGTCGGTTTCCCAGTTCGGGGACCAGTTGTGCACGTATGCACCACGGAAGCCCCAAGCGGTCGTCAGCTCGAGATTGCCGCCGCCGGTGTAAACCGAGTCAGCCGCGAGAACGGTCGCGAAGCTCTGGTAGCTGCCAGCGAACGCTGCGCCACCGAAGTTCGTGAAGTTCATGCCCTGAGCGGTTGCCGTGCCGGTAACGCCCGAGATCAGGTACTTGATGCCACCCTTCGACCAGGTGCCGTCCAACGACAGCTTGTCGCCGGGGCCGGTCGGAAGGTTCTTCAGCTGGAGACCAACCGAAGCAGCATAGCCGTACTTGTCCGACGGATGACCCGACGGTTCGGTCGTGCCGTAGTAGGCAGCGTGGTTCGCGTGAGCCGCACCCGAGAACTGGAGGGTGAATGCAGCCTGGTCGATCTTGACGTTCGCTGCGAGGTCTGGCGCCGAGTTACCACCGTAGTTGTTGGTGTAAGCCGAGGTCAGCATGGTCGCAGTGGTCACGCCCGAGTTCGAGCCGTTGAACATGAAGCCACGATCGATCGTGCGGCTGTCTTCAACGCCAACCTGAGCCGACACGCCGTTGCCGAACTGCCATGTGTAGGCGATCTGGGTGATGCCAGTCGCGTTGTCATAGCCGCCGAGCAGGTAGGACGTGTTGTTGTTTGCGCCGTAAGCACCCCAAGGGGTCTGGAACGTGCCAACAGCCTTACCGAGGGTGAACCCAGCGAACTGGATGAACCCGTAGTCAACCGTGAGGTTGCCGGTCGATGCGTTGAAGGTTGCGCCGGTCGAGAATTCGAAGTTGGACGCCCAGAAGGTGCGGACAACGCCGTATTCGGTCGCGGTGCGGGTGTCGATGTTGAACTGGTTACGAGCGCGGGTGGTGTACATATCACCCGGGCGGCCAGCAACGTCGGTGCCCGAAGCTGCAGTCCACGGAGGCTGATCGTAGTTGCCGCCGTTGAAGTTCACGTCCAACTGGGTGTAGCCGCCCAGCTTGATGCAGGTGTCGGTGCCCGGGATGTAGTAGAATCCGGCGCCGTAAAGGGAGCAGATCTTCACGTACTGAACGGCTTTCGCCTTCACCGGAAGATCAGCTGCCTGTGCCCCAGCGGAAGCGGCGAGAACCGCTGCCGAGCCGAGGATAAGGCTCTTAATCTTGCTCATAAAACCTCCAAGTTTTGCTCTGTTAGGGAGGGTTCCGGCCCATTCGGTGTTAAGTCACACCTTCTGGATAGTCCCCTTGATCCCAGCTAACCGCCTGGTCGCCTCGCGCTTTCGGACACTCCCGCGGAACGCGAGCGACTTAAGCGAAACTTCCAAACAGGACGACCTCGGGATGCCCCCCTCCGTCGCTGGGTGGACCATTACCCAACGGTTATGACCATGCAACAAATGTCCGCCATCAAACGGTGCAGTTCCGGCCGTTTTCGGAAATGTGTTGCACAAATAGCACTCAATGGTATTTCGCAGAATTCAGCAACGTATTGATTATATTGAGTTATTAGACACGCCTTGCACGGCGCGCATGGGCTGCCGCAGATGGCAATCCTGGGGCAAATGCCGGCGTCGGGATGCCGAAAACGGTCGAATCGAGCGGTTTCCGGCAGCCCGTGGAACCGGGGATTCGCGATCCGTCTTGAGGGGTCGTTGGCCGACCTCGACAGGCGCAAATGGCTGCGGGAACTCATCGGGACAGCCGTTACTCTTGTATGCAAGGGTCATCGAACCGGCGGGATCTGCATTATATCTGCGCAATTGAGGCCGATGCGGCCCGCGGCTTGCGGCTCACTGACGGGTCAGGCATATCGGACAACAATGGAGACGTGGCCGAGCGGCTGAAGGCACTCGTTTGCTAAATGAGCATACCTTGAAAAGGGTATCGAGGGTTCGAATCCCTCCGTCTCCGCCAGAATCCGTTCCCGCCCAACACGAGGTGCGCCCATGCCGCCGCTGCAGCCCGGCAGTTTCACGACTTCGCTCGCCGGCCTGTTCAATAAAGGGCTGCGCTACGCGACGATCATCGACATCGGCTGCGCCGACGGAAATTTTTTCGTCGATCACTACGACATCGGCATGTTTCCGAACGCCAAGCCACTGAACATCGACGCAAACGCACTGTACGAAGACTCGCTGCGCGCGATCAAGGATGTGTTCGGCGGCGATTACACGATCGCGGCGATCACCGACGCGCCCGGCGAGATCGAATTCACCAACTCGGTACACCCCTACTGGGCCTCGATCCGTCCGCCGGACGATCCCTACTGGAAACGGCTCAACGGACTTCACGCCGGCACCACCAAAGTGAAGGCGGTGACGCTCGACAGCGTCGTGCAATCGGCGAATTTGAAGGGTCCCTACCTTCTCAAAATGGACATCCAAGGCGCCGAAGCCAAAGCCATCGCGGGCGCGCGTGAAACATTGAAAGAAACCGACGCCGTTATCGTCGAAGCCGACATCGCCGACTTTCAGGAGATCAATTCGGCCTTGGTAGCAGCGGACTTCTCGCTCTACGACCTGACGATGCCGAACTGGCTGCAGGACGGATCCCTGGGCTGGTTCTACCCGGTTTATCTCAACAACCGGCGCAGCAATATGAAGGCCGGCGCGTTCTGGAATCCCGCGCAGGATCAGGCGACGATCAAAATCCAGGTCGAGCGGAGAAAAGCGCTGCTCGCGGCGAATGCGGCGAAGCTGACGAAGCATCGCGCACTGCGCGGCAAGACCTGACGCGGCTCGCGCGCTCAAGGCAAATGCGCCGCCGATCGATTCTTCGCAGATAGTTTAGTGCAGCGTCATCCACGCGCGCGCCTCGCGCTGTGCGGTCGCGATGTCGTGCTCCGACATCTGCTCGGCGATTTCCCGGCGCAGCGCAATCGCATCGACGCGGCCCTTGAGCGCGGCGAGATTGAACCATTTGTGCGCGGCGATGAGATCGACCGAACCGTTGCGGCCGGTCGAGAACATCATGCCGAGATCGAACAGCACGTCGCCGTTCGCTGCATGCTCCACCGGCATCGCGGTGGCGGTATCGATATGACTCTGAAACATCCTGTTCCCCTCAACACCGCGCGCTGAGCGCGGCCCCCGTCCGAATTCCGTTCGACAACTTCTGCTGTTGATGCGCGCATTCGCAAAAGCATTTCCGTTCCTGCGAATGCGCGTCCGCCGTTTCTCGGCTTGTTGACCGCATATCACCGCTAAAATTTGAAGAGCAGTTTAATCATCGCGATGAATCGAATCTGAACGCGGCTTTGCGGCGCTGTCGCTCGAAATGGAAGAAAGGCCCAATTCACGGGCGTTTTCGTGCAATCGTAAAAAACGATTCACCGTGGTCCTTGAGGACGCGATAACCACGGGCCGCGAGCGCGCCAATTTTCTGAAGATGGGGATGGGAAATCCAGCGCCGCTGATGATCGCGATATACCGGAACGTCTGCGCAGCTACTTCTGCCGCCAAATGATCGAGGGCGTCGGTGAACACGTCAGGATCGAGATTCCACCGGAACAGTTCGCGTGAACGAACTCTCAGGATGAAACTGCGGGCTAGAACTGCCGCAACGACGAAGGGCCTGTAGCCCTTCTGCCAGATTATAATCGAAAGACGTTGGCCATCTTTGGATTACGCGCTGACCGTCTCGTCTGATGTCTCGCCGACACCCTCTGTCGTCGACTTGGGCCGATGTTCAAATCAATTCTCGCGAACGACTCGTTTAAGCGGCCAATGTGACGATGCCGGCGTCGAGCGCCGGCAATCCGTTAGTCGAAGTTACTTCTTCTTCTTGACGCGACGCGTCTTGCGCGCGGTCTTCTTCACCGCCGACTTCGACTTCTTCTTTGCCTTCTTAGCTTTCTTGGCCATGTTGCCCTCCTAAGTTAGTGAGATGGCTAGTCGCTAGCGTGCATTCGGGAATCGAAAGCACCGCATTCCGATTACACCAACACGCTCAAAAAGACATCTTGGCGCTTAAGGAAGTGTTTACGCGAATTCCATCGCGCGCTTCGCATTCGCGCGCAACGCACATCGCATCGCTGTGTGAAGGATGTGCGTGAAGGATGAGGATCGTGGCGCGCCAAATTCGCTAAATTCAAGAAAGCCCTGCGCGCCAATGCTTTTCTTTACGCGCCGAAATGAAAGTGCACTGCAATTCTCTCTACGCACGAATCGCAAAACCGCGTTTTGCGGACTCTGAGTCGCGCATTTTGGCAACGAAAAAATTTTAGCACTGTTTTCGATTTTCCAAGAACGGCGTGTGGAGAGCGAAAATTTTTCGCTCAGCCGCCTCGATGCGATTCGGTGATCGATTCTCTGTTTCGGTGCGTCGTCATCGCGCGAACGCGCTGCGCATGTTCATCATCGGGTCGAAAATGAGAAGCCAGATGATTACGATCAGGTGCAATCACAGACCGAGCTTGGCTTTGAGAATCTCGTTCACGGCCTGCGGATTGGTCTTGCCGCCGGACGCTTTCATCACCTGACCCACGAACCATTGGATTGCCGCGGGCTTCGCCTTGGCCTGCTCCACCTTGTCCGGGTTGGCAGCAATGATGTCGTCCACCATCTTTTCGATCGCGCCGGTGTCCGTCACCTGCTTCATGCCAAGGCTTTCGACCAACGCCTTCGGATCGCCGCCCTTGGTCCAGACGATCTCGAACAGGTCCTTGGCGATCTTGCCGGAGATGGTATTTGCGCCGATCAGATCGACGATGGAGGCGATCTGCTGTGCCGAAACCGGCGAAGACGCGATCTCCTGTCCTTCCTTGTTGAGCCGGCCGAACAGTTCGTTGATGACCCAGTTGGCGGCCATCTTGCCGTCACGCTTCTTGTCCGCGAGTTTGGCCAGCACGCCCTCGAAGAAGTCTGCGCTTTCGCGTTCGCTGACCAGCACACTCGCGTCGTAGGGCGACAGGCCGAGTTCTGAGACGAACCGCGCCCGCTTCTCGTCCGGCAGTTCCGGCAATTTGCCCTTCAGGCCGTCCACATAGGCCTGCGTGAATTCCAGAGGCAGCAAATCCGGATCCGGGAAGTAGCGGTAATCATGCGCTTCTTCCTTCGACCGCATCGGGCGCGTCTCGCGCTTGTTCGGGTCGTAAAGCCGCGTTTCCTGATCGATCGTGCCGCCGTCCTCGATGATGTCGACCTGACGCCGCGCCTCGTACTGGATCGCCTCGCCGATGAAGCGGATCGAGTTCATGTTCTTGATTTCGCAGCGCGTGCCGTATGGCTCACCGGGCTTGCGCACCGAGACGTTGACGTCGGCGCGCAGATTGCCCTTTTCCATGTCGCCGTCGCAGGTGCCCAGATAGCGCAGGATCGTGCGCAGTTTCGAGACATAGCCCTGCGCCTCCTCCGCTGAGCGGATGTCAGGCTTGGAGACGATTTCCATCAGCGCCACGCCCGAGCGATTGAGATCGACGAAAGACATCGACGGATGCTGATCGTGCAGCGACTTGCCTGCGTCCTGTTCCAGATGCAGCCGCTCGATGCCGACTTTTGTGCTTTCGCCGTCCGCAAGTTCAACGACAACCTCGCCCTCGCCCACGATCGGCGATTTGAACTGGCTGATCTGATAGCCCTGCGGCAAATCGGGGTAGAAATAATTCTTGCGATCGAACACCGAGCGCAGATTGATCTTTGCCTTCAGGCCCAAGCCCGTGCGCACCGCCTGCGCTACGCATTCCTCGTTGATGACCGGGAGCATGCCCGGCATGGCCGCATCCACCAGCGAGACATGTTCATTTGGACCCGCACCGAAGGCGGTCGAGGCACCGGAAAACAGCTTGGCCTGCGAAGTCACCTGCGCATGGACCTCAAGCCCGATCACGACTTCCCAGTCGCCGGTCGAGCCTTTGATGAGTTTGGAGGATTTGGCTGGCGCATTCATGGCGCGGCTTTTACCTTGGTTCCCAAAGCGAGAAAACCCCTCACCCAATTCCGCTAACAGCCAGCATTTATGCTAGAGCGGGCGCGACCGACCGCCCCTGCCGAGACTTTATTGCAATGACTGAATTTTCCCTGCGCATGTCCGACGGCACCCATGTCGTCCTGGCGCCGTCGCTGAATGCCATCACCACCTATGTTCTGCTCGAACAGGAGCAGTGGTTCGAAAAAGAAACGCATTTTCTTGCGCGCTGGCTCAAGCGCGGCATGAACGTCATCGACATCGGGGCCAATCTCGGGGTCTACAGCCTCTCAGCCGCGCGCATGGTCGGGCCAACTGGACAGGTCTACGCCTACGAGCCCGCCAGCGAAACGCGCCGCATGCTCGAAGCGAGCCGGAAAAAGAACCGCTCGATCAACCTGCACGTCATCGCAGCAGCGCTGTCGGACGGCGAGCGGGAGGGAAAGCTGTTTCTCGGCGCATCGAGCGAACTGAATTCGCTCGAAGGCAGCGGCGACAGCGAAGCCATCAAGATTACCTCGCTCGATGCTGAACACGCGGCGCGCAACTGGGGCAAGATCGATTTCATCAAGATCGATGCCGAAGGCGAGGAAATGCGAATCCTGAGCGGCGCAAAGACGTTTTTCGCAAGCCAGTCGCCGCTGGTGATGTTTGAGGTGAAGGCCGGAGACCGCATCAATGAGGAATTGCGCGCAGCCTTCATCGCGCTTGGCTTCGGCCTCTATCGCCAGCTCGGCGGCGCTCCCATTCTCGTGCCCGTTGCAACCGACGAAGGAATGGACGGCTACGAAATCAACCTGTTCGCGATCAGGCCCGAACAGGCGGCGGCGCTGGCGAAAGACAGCCTCCTCGTCGAAACCATTGCCGACTGGACGCCTGACGACCCCGCTCGCACCAAAGCGTTGGATTTAATTAAGGCGCAAGCCTTCGCACCAGCTTTCGCGCAACTGATCGACGCGCCGATCGATGCGACCTACCGCGAGGCGTTGGCGGGCTACGCGGCCTGGCGTATGACCAGCCTGGAATTGCCGCAGCGGATCGGCGCATTACGCTTTGCGTGCGATACGCTGCAGGCCCTTTGTGAATCCCAACCCTCGCTGGCGCGGCTGTCCACGCTGGCGCGCATTGCATCGGAATTCGGACGCCGTTCGGTGAGCGCGGACGCACTCAAGAATCTCACCGACATGCTGAAAAGCGGCACCGGCCGGATGGAGGAAGCGTTCTGGCCCGCTGGCGCCCGCTTCGACAAAATCGCGCCGGGTTCAAAGGTCATGGAATGGTTCGTGGTGTCCACGCTTGAACAGTTTGAGCGCACGGCGTTCTTCTCCTCCACTTTCGGGAATTCCGGCGTCGATCTGGATTGGCTCGCCCAGCAGCCGTTCGTTTCATCCGAAATGCTGAGACGCCGCATCCTGAAATACGCGCAGGCGGGACGCACAATGGACGTGCCGAAGCAGCTGATGACCTCCGCACCCGACCATATCAATTCGGATAAATGGCGCGCCGGTCTCGTCCCGAATACAGTCGCAAAACGCTAGCCGATTTCGATATCGTCGGGCGGCAGCCCGTCGCGATGGCGTTTGTGCATCGCCTCGAATGCTTGCTCAATATTGCGCGTCGTCCGGACGGTATCGAACAGCGGTGCGGAAAGCCGCTTTGACGCGAGCTTCGACCTAATGGCCGCGAGCCGGTTAGCATTCGTGGCGAGTTCACGCGCGACACTTTCATATTCGTCAGCAGAGCTTGTGATCAGCTCAGGCAAATCAAGCGCCGTCAGCAGGCTTGTTGCCACTCTCCCCGCGAATGTCTCCCCCGCACGCGTGAGAACCGGCAACCCCGCCCACAAAGCGTCTGCGGCCGTGGAATGCGCGTTGAACGGCAGCGTATCGAGAAACAGATCGGCAAGCTGATGCCGCGCAAGATGGTCCTCGTTCAACGGAACGCGCGTTGCGAAGACGAGGCGCTCTGGCGCGACGCCGTGCTCGCGTGCCGCCGCCTGAAGATTTCGAACCGCAACGTCGTGATGTTTGGATAGCCACAACACGCTGCCTTCGACCGCTTTTAGCAGACGCATCCAGATTGCAAAAACGTCCGGCGCAATCTTGTAACTCTGATTGAACGAGCAGAACACAAAGCCCTTCTCCGGCAGCCCCTGTTCGCTTCGCGATGTCGCATGGTCCACAATTTTGCGCGCGCGATCGTTCACCATGAAACTTCCGGGAAGCTGCGCCACTTTCTCCGAGAAGAACTGCCGATGTTGGCTCGGAATCACGTAGCGATCCGCCAGAATGTAATCAATGAAGTCCGCGCCCATCGTGCCTGCAAAACCGAGATAGCTGATTTGGATAGGCGCAACGCGCCGCGCCAAAACACCAGTTCGCGGAATGCCGGTATAACCCATCAGGTCCACGACGATGTCAGGCTGAAGCGTTTCGATGAAATCGGCGATCTCCGTCTCCGCCATCGACTGGGCATCGACAAAACGGTCGAAAGATTTTTCCAGCCGCTTGCGCATGTCCGAGCCGTCGTCCGCGCCGAACGAAACCGCAACAGTCTCGAAGCGCGCGCGATCATGCGCCTCGAACATACCCGCCATCAGATAGGCCACGGGATGCTCGTAAAAATCCGCGGACAGATACACGATGCGGAGTTTGTCGTAGCTTGTGGCATCGCCGGACTTGCGCTGATTGGCGGATGGAAACTTGGCAGTTGTCCACGCGCGCGAGCAAGAAAGCTGATCGGCGGCTGACGATGACAGGCCGAGATAGGCAAACGGCGACGTGTTCGGTTTACCCTCCCTCACGGCTTCGGTGAGATGATCGCATTCGGATTCACGATTGCGCCAATCGCAAATCTGCATTTTGGCGTGCAGGCGCGCGCCTTCCGCGCCGAGAATATCGGGCTTGAGCGCCAGCGCCTTGCCGAAGTCTTCGATCGCTTCCTCGAAGCGCTTGTGGTCCGACAGAACGGCACCGCGTCCGTGATACGCTTCGGCAAGATCTCCTTTGTGGGTGATCGCTTGATCGTAGGCAGCAACCGCCTCCTCGTAACGCTTTAACGCGACATGGATGTTGGCGCGGCCGAGCCACGCCTGCGCAAGGTCCGGCCTGATTGCGAGCGCTTTGTCGTAGGATGCATTCGCGTCGTCGTAATTTTTCACCGCAAACAGGCTGTCGCCTAGATTGGTCAGGATCTCGACGTTCTTGCTGTCGAACGACGCGGCCTTCCTGAAATCCTCCACCGCTTCAGGAAATCGGCCGAGATCTTTCAGCGCCAGCGCGCGATTGTTGAACGCGGCGGGATGATTACGCATCACGACCAGAAGCCGGTCGAATACGTCCAGCGCCTCCAGAGGGCGCTTCAGCGCCAGCAAAGTCGCGCCCTGATTTTGCAGCGCCATCCAGTGTTCGGGATTGATCGCAACGGTCTGCTCGAAGCACGCCAACGCCTCATGATGCTGGCCGATTTCGACGAGCACCTTGCCCTTGTCGGCCAGAATGTCGGCGGCATTCGGCAGAATCGCCAGCGCGCGGTCGAACAGCCTCAGCGCTTTTTCAGGATGCTTCTGCTGCGCTTCGAGGATGCCAAGATAGTGCAGCGCCGGGACATAGCTTTTGTCCGCGCCGATGAGCGCGTCGTAGAGCTTGCGGGCCTTAAATAGATTGCCGGCCTGATGCGCGGCAACGGCTTCGGCAAACATTTGCCCAGCGTTCGCACTTCCTTTGCCGCCGCCGACTTTCATTGCCTTGACATTCCCACTGACAAATTCAGGGGAGATGTATCAGCTTTTCTGAATCCAGAATTGGTACATTTGCGCGAATGTCGCGGGATTTTCGGTCTCGAACACGTGCCAGTTCCGCAGGTTCGTTGCCGCCGGATCGCCGGGGAAGCGCTTGAGATAGGCGCTGCGTGCGGGCGTCTCGAACCCGACGAAGGTAAAACCGATCTTTGCGATGAATTCCTCAAGTTCGGGAATCGTGAACTGGTGCTCCTGCACGTGAAACAGCAGGTCGCGGAATTCACTCATGCTGAAGAAATCGCTGAATTGCGTTACCTTGCTCAGACGGTCTTCGCCCGACAGATTGAGAATCTGCCGGCGCACGCGGCGGATGTCTGCGTGCGAAAAGGGTTGACCGTCTTTCGCGAAACTCTCGCGTGCCGCGTTGATGTCCGCACGCGCGATCGAACTGTAAAGCCCGATATGCATCAACCCGCCGGGCCGTACCAGATCGGCGAGCTGCCGCCATCCGGCCCGCGGGCATTTGAGGTGATGCAGCACCCCGCTTGAATCGACGATGTCGAACGGGGTGTCGGACTTGAACTCGAGAATATCCGCCTGTGCGTAGCGCATGTTCGAAAGACCGAGATCGCGTGTCTTCCGGATCGCAAAGCTCAGGCTGCTCAGGCTTAGATCGATGGCGAGTACGTTGGCGTGCGTAAATTGCCGCGCGCGCTGAATGGCGTGCATGCCCGTGCCGCAACCTGCGACCAGAATGTTCACCGGCCCGTTGCCGAGATCGCGATAGGGCGCCCCGGGAAACCGATTTCGCAAATATAGGTCGACCGGCATCGGCTGCACTTGCGCCGCAACCGAAGTCCATCGCGGGTAAGGATTTTCCTCATACTGCTCGCGCACTTTTCCAGAGACGGCATCGCGAACCGGCGACAGCGTTTCGATTTCCGCACGAATATCCTGCTCGATCCTGCGATTCAGAATGTGCTGAACGATGACGGGACGCAGCACCTCCGGCCATTCGCGCGCGGCCAGCCGATCCGCGCCCGCGATCGAATGGAGAGGCACGTAGCAAGCGAGCAACGCCAGCTTCAGCGGATCGATGTCTTTGTCTTTCTCAAGCCTGGATTCGATGCGGGCGCGCAATGTCGATACCAGATCGTTTTCCCGGTCGGAACTATCGAAGACATATTCGTTGATGAAGCATTGCAGCGCGACGGTCGAAGCGAACGACAGCCATTGATGCGCCTCGTCGCCCTCCTTGCACGCGATCACGAGATCGAGCAGCGATCGCCGCGCCGCTGTCAACACGCGCTCGATGGCGATGGCGGTGATCGGTGAGGTGGTGAAGACGGCGCTTGCGAGTCCTTCCCGCCCGATCCGCGCCAGTTCTTCCGAACTGAACAGCTCGTCCGGCTGTCTCGTGCCGTCGGAAGCCGAGACCCGATCGATCGCGCGAGCAATCGCGGAATCGCGCATCAGCACAGCAGTACCGATGCCAGATAGATCGCGCGGGCGGCTCCAAGGCTCTGTCAGCGCGCGCGTGAGAAATTTCGTAAAATCGCCCTCGCTTTCGGCGGTCGCCGGATCGATCGATTGCGCGAGCAGAACGAAGGTGGATCGAAGACTTTGCGACTCGGCCAGCTGCAAACCCTGAATGACGGCGGCGAGCGCTTCCTTCATCCGGCCGCGCATCAACAGCAGTGCGCTGAGATTGGCGTGCGCTTCCTGATAGTCCGGCTTCAGCTCAAGCGCTTTGCGGTTGTGAAGAATGGCCTCGTCATCTCGTCCGACTTCGGCAAGCATGAGGGCCAGATTGTAGCGGGTAATTGGATTTTGCCCGTCGAGATCGACGCCCTGCTCCAGTAAGCCGATGCCCGCTTCGCTGTGGCCCGACTGATAGGCCAACAGACCGAGATAACTTAATCCGCCAGCATGGTCTGGATTGATCGCGAGCAGATCGCGGTAGCCAAGCTCGGCTTCATGCAAGCGTCCGGCCTGATGATGATCTAGCGCTCGCGCGAGCATCTGATCTTCAAGATACCCAGACGGGCCCCGCGATGTCGGCCCCGACGGGCCCTTGCCCCGGCCTTCGGCCCGGCGCTGTTTTCTGTTCACGACATCGACCCGGCGGTTGTTTTTGTTTTTGCCGCTGCATCGTCGCTTTGGCCAGTACTATTCTAGTACGGGCTTCGTGACAGTTTTTTCACGACCGTTCACATGACACATACAAAATTGTGATGGAATAAATTGACTATGGCCTACCACCATTTCGCTGGCGTGAAATGCCCCGCCGCCTGCTCGATCACCTCGCCAAGCGAGAACAGCGTTTCCTCGTCGAACGGACGCCCGATCAACTGCAGGCCAAGCGGCAGGCCCTGCGCATCTTTGCCCGCGGGCACCGCGATGCCGGGGAGCCCCGCCATGTTCACCGTTACCGTGAATATGTCGTTGAGATACATCTCGATCGGATCGGCACTCCCCTTCTCCCCGATTCCGAACGCTGCCGATGGCGTCGCAGGCGTCAGAATCGCGTTGATACCTTTCGCAAAGACTTCCTCGAAGTCCTTCTTGATTAGCGTGCGGACTTTCTGCGCGCGCAGATAATAAGCGTCGTAATAGCCTGCCGAAAGAACATAGGTGCCGATCATGATGCGTCGGCGCACTTCAGGGCCGAAACCTGCGGCGCGCGTATTCTCGTACATCTCCGAAATCGTCTTGCCATTGACACGCGCGCCATAGCGCACGCCGTCATAACGAGCGAGATTGCTTGAGGCTTCCGCAGGCGCGACGACGTAATAGGCCGGCAGCGCATATTTCGTATGCGGCAAGGAAATCTCGACAAGCTCCGCGCCCGCTGCCTTCAGCCAGTCGGCACCCTGCGTCCAGAGCTTTTCGATTTCAGCCGACATGCCGTCGATGCGGTATTCTTTCGGAATACCGATCTTCATGCCTTTGACGGATTTGCCGACAGCGGCTTCGTAATCCGGCACAGGTTGATCGACCGACGTCGTGTCTTTCGGATCGTGTCCTGCCATCGAGCGCATCAGGATCGACGTGTCGCGCACCGTGCGCGCGAACGGCCCGGCTTGATCCAATGAAGAAGCGAACGCGACAATGCCCCAGCGCGAACAGCGGCCATATGTGGGTTTAATGCCGACGATGCCGGTGAATGCCGCAGGCTGGCGAATGGAGCCGCCGGTGTCCGTCCCTGTCGCGCCGAAACACAGATTCGCCGCCACCGCTGACGCAGAACCACCGCTTGATCCGCCGGGCACGAGCTTGGCGTCGGAGCCCTCGCGCCGCCACGGATTGACGACGCTACCAAATGCGCTCGTTTCGTTCGACGAGCCCATCGCGAATTCGTCGTTGTTCAGCTTGCCGAGCATCACCGCACCGTCGCGCCACAGCTGCGAGGTGACCGTGGATTCATACTGCGGCTTGAAGTCGCCGAGAATCTTCGAGCACGCCGTGGTGCGCACGCCTTGCGTTGCGAACAAATCCTTCACGCCGAGCGGAATTCCAGCGAGTGGCCCAACGTCGCCCTTCGCAATCTTCGTGTCGGCGGCTCTCGCCTGCGCACGCGCCTGCTCCGGCGTCTCGAGCACATAGGCGTTTAACACGCGCGCTTTTTCCATCGCGGCGAGATGCGCTTCGGTCAATTCAAGCGACGTAAATGATTTTGCCGCGATGCCTTTGCGGGCATCGGCCAGAGTTAGCGCAGTCAGATCGGTCATTCGTCAATCGCGTCGCAAATGAAAGGGGACTTGTTCTTGAATTTTTCTGCGTCGGATTTCTGCAACTCATCCATCAGCATATCCATCGCCTTGTCCGGATCGGGCTCCTTGCCAGCGCGCTCCAGCGCGTCGAGATATTCGAGATATTTCGCGTAGGAATTCTCGTCCTCGCACAGAAGACACATCGTTTTGCCTCCCTACTCGACGACTTTCGGCACCAGGAAGAAATGATCTTCGGTCGCTGGCGCGTTGGCGAGAACCTTGTCGGGAATCTCCCCGTCATCGACGACGTCGTGGCGTTTCTTCATTTCCATCGGCGTCACCGATGTCATCGGCTCAACGCCGTCCACATTCACTTCGGACAGCTGCTCGACGAACGCCAGCATCGCATTGAGTTCGCCCTGAAGATGGGCAACCTCATCCTCCTTAACGGCAATGCGCGCAAGCTGCGCGATCCGGCGAACGGTGGCGGCATCGACTGACATTAATATGAAGCTCCGGAGCCTTCGCCCAAATCACCTTGGTCATAGCAGATGCGGGTTTTTGCCCGCAACCGCGCAACCCTCGCGGAACAGCTATCGGGCGAGATTCTTGAGGCAATCCAGCGCCTCAGTAGCCAGTTGGCGGGTCAAATCCGCAGCCCCGATGTTGCGTCTCATCGCAACCGCCTGCCCGGCCCACAGATTGGTGAAATCGGGGCGGCCCAGCTTTTCAGCGGCGGCCTTGAGCGGCGCAAGCGCGGTTGCCGCATGCGGGAACGCGGGTGCATCGGCAGACACGGGGCCGACTTCCTTCATCAGGCGATTGGCGACACCGCGTGCTGGGCGTCCGGTCATCACATTGGTGATGACGGTTGAATCGTCGTCGGCCTCCGTTAACGCTTTGCGGCCCGGACCGCTCACCTTCGATTCCGGTGTGTGCAAATAAGCCGTGCCGATCTGCACGCCGGCAGCACCGAGCGCGAAGGCCGCCGCGATCCCCCGTCCGTCCGCGATTCCGCCCGCCGCGATCACAGGCACACGCACGGCGTCCACAATCTGCGGCACCAGCGCCATCGTACCCACCTGGTTTGTAATACTTTCGGTCAGAAACATGCCGCGATGACCGCCAGCTTCTGCGCCCTGCGCAACGATGGCATCTACGCCACGTTGCTCCAGCCAGACCGCCTCCTTGACGATCGTCGCCGACGAGATGACGATGCAACCCGCCGCTCTGACCCGCTTCATCAAAGTCTCATTCGGCAACCCAAAGTGAAATGACACGACCTCGGGCTTCAGTTCCTCGACGAGTGCGCACATACTTTCGCCGAAGGGCTCCCGGCTCGCGGCATTGATCGGCGCATTCGGATCGATGTTCAACTCCTTGAAGTACGGTGCGAGTTTTCGGCGCCAGCTATCCTCCCCTGCTGAAACAGCATCGACGGCCTTGTGGCAAAAGAAATTCATGTTGACCGGCGCGCTGACGCGCTGGCGGAAAATGCTGATCTGCTCGCGCGCCTTCTCCACCGAAATCATCGGACAGGGCAGTGACGCCAGCGCACCGCCCTGCGCGGCACCGATCATCACATCGGCGTCCTGCACGCCCGCCATCGGCGCCTGCACGATCGGCACTTCGATCTTGAACAAATCGAGCAGTCTGCGGTCCGGCCACATGGATCAGTCCTCAATTGGAGAGAAGCGCGTGCATCGTTGCCGGCTGACAAGTGTCTAGCACGGCGCGCAACGAGACGCCTATGCCGCAGCGTATTGCCTGCGATACCAGCGCCGCAACGCCACCAGCGCCCAAATCGCCTCGACGACGCCGAACGGCCAGGCGCCTTGAAGAAATCCGTAGATCGAGCCGAGGGCGCAAGCGAGCGCGAAGCCGAAAATGAACCACGCGCTGCGATCCTCGAAGGCATAACAGACCAGCATCGCGCTCACCGCGAACAATCCGAATAACGTCAGCGCGTCCATGGCAGGCCTTCCGCTTTGCAACGATTGTAGTGTGCGTGGTAAGCGGAGGCCATGCCTGCGCAGATTCTTCCCCTGATCGAAGCTGCTACCCATTGGCCCGCGCGCGGCGCGCTCATCGGTTTGGATCTCGGCACCAAGACCATCGGCGTCGCTGTATCCGATCCCGACCGCAAACTCGCGACCGGGATCGAAACCGTGGAACGCGCGACCTTCACCAAGGATGCAGCAAGACTACTGACCATGGCGAACGAACGCCGCGTCTGCGGGTTCGTGCTCGGCCTGCCGATCAACATGGACGGCTCCGAAGGTCCACGAGCGCAATCGACGCGGGCGTTTGCGCGCAATTTCGCAAAACTGACCGATCACGCCATCGCGCTGTGGGACGAGCGCCTTTCCACTGCCGCCGTCGAGCGCGCACTGATCGGACAGGACATGAGCCGTGCCAAGCGCGCGAGGGTGATCGACGAGCACGCGGCGATCTTCATACTGCAGGGCGCGCTGGATAGGCTCGCGAAACTGCAGGCGGAGAATGGCTGATGCCGGTCGTCGTAGCCGCACTGCTCCCGGTTTTTTTGCTGATCGCGATGGGTTTTGCGCTGAAGCAATTTTTCATGAAGCACGAATCGCAATGGGCCGGCCTCGAGCAAATCGTGTTCTATGTTTTGTTTCCGGCGCTGCTTATTCAGACACTCGCACGTGCAGACCTCGCTGCCGTGCCCGTGTTCGATGTCGGCGGCGCGCTGATTGCTGCGGTGCTGATCGGCAGCGCGTTCACGCTGGCTTTGCGGCCTTTCATCATGAACACGCTGGGCGCGAGCGGCCCGGCATTCACCTCGGTCTTTCAGGGCGCGGTGCGCTGGCAGACCTACGTGGGCCTTGCCGTCGTCTCAAATCTTTATGGGTCCGTCGGCCTCACGCTTGCGTCCGTCGCAGTCGTTGCGATGATTCCGATTCTCAACATCATCGCGGTTTGGGTACTCGCGCACTATGCATCCCCGCAAAAGCTGTCGTGGAACGCGGTGATGGTGACGATAGCCAAGAACCCTTTCATCTGGGCCTGCGCGGTCGGCCTTGCGTTCAACCTGTTGCACATGCCGCTATCCGGTCCCGTCTATGATTTCATGGACGCGCTTGGCCGTTCATCACTCGCCATCGGACTGCTTTGCGTCGGAGCCGGATTGCGGCTGCAGGGCATCGTGCGGGCGACCGCGCCTGCATGGGTTTCGGTAGCGATCAAGCTCGTGTTGATGCCATTGATCGCAATAGCTGTCGCGCGTTTGCTTGGCCTGACCGGCACCAACCTCGCCGTCGTTGCATGCTGCGCGTCCGTGCCGACGGCATCCAGCGCCTATGTGATGGCGCGGCAGATGGGCGGCGATGCCCCTTTGCTCGCGGAAATCCTCACGATGCAAACAATCCTCGCAGCCGTCACAATGCCGATCTTCATCGCGTGGGTCGCCTGACTTAGCTGTTGCCGAGCAGATACATCGTCTGCAAAGTCGCTGCGAGATTGTTAAGGCCGTGCAGCACAATCGTCACCCAGGTCGAGCCACAGGCGTAACGCAGCCAGCCGAACAGCAATCCAATCGACAACACCTGCGCGAGAAAGAACGCATCGTACTGCAGATGCATGCAGGTCCACACCAGCGAGGACGTAATGATGGGATCAGACGGACTTCGAAAAGAATCCGACCAGCCACGATACAGAAAACCCCGCGTCATCAATTCTTCCGTTAGGGGCGCAGCGACACAGAACGACAGCACGAGCAGCCACAGCGAATTTTCCGCGCGCGCAGTTTTCAGTACATCGCCCATAAATCCGGGCACGACCTCGTGCCCCACGCCTCGCGCGACGAAATCCCAGCCTTGCGATAGCACCGCAAGTCCGACCGCGCCGAGCAACAGATATTTCCAAGAAAAACTTTGCAATCCGAGATAGTCAACGAAGGGAACGCGAGACAGGCGTGTTGCGATCCACAAAACCAGCAGCGTACCAGGCAGTCCCGCGATCACCGACAGCGCGATAGTGCGCCCATTGCCGATCATCGCGATCAATGCTGCTAAATCCATCTGCGTCTGCTGCGCCCATGCGAAATAGGCCACGACGCTAATCTGGCCCGCACCCATGGCTGCAAATATCACCGTCCCCCAAAGCATCGTGCCCCAAAACGTCCAGACGCGCGGCGGCTTTGTTTTCGGCTGAGAGGTGGCTTCGGCAGCGCTCATTTCAATTTCCCTGTTGTGAAATCTTATGCCGGCAACGCCCGGTCGAGCAGCCTCGCCATCGACTGCGTTTCAAGGTCGACCGCTCCATACATGTTGCCATGGGCGGAGCTCAATCGTGTCGCGGCGAACAGTTCGGCGCTCGGTGGCGACACCTCGTTCAGTGCAGCACACGCGGCAACAAGCGCCAGCTTTTCGACAGCAAGCCGCGCGACACGTTCGGCATCCGGCGAGCGGAGAGATTTGGAGATGAACGCGATAGCCTCGCTCACGCCGGATAATCCTTTCGTTTGAGACGCAAGCGTCTGCAACACACCGGCCGCAGCTTCCGCCTCACGCGACAGCGCGCGCAGAACGTCGAGGCACATCACGTTGCCGGAACCTTCCCAGATCGCGTTCACCGGCGACTCGCGATAATGCCGCGCAAGTATCCCCTCCTCGACATAACCGTTGCCGCCCATGCACTCCATTGCCTCGTAAAGAAACGGCGGCGCGCTCTTGCAGGTCCAGTACTTCACAACAGGCGTCAGCAGCCGCATGTAGGCGGATTCGGCTTTGTCATGCGGCGCGCGATCGAACGAACGGCACAGCCGCATGACGAGCGCGGTCGACGCTTCGACATGCAGCGCCATGTCGGCGAGTACGCTCTTCATCAGCGGCTGATCGGCGAGATGTTTCTGGAACACGCTGCGATAGCGCGCGTGATGCAGCGCATGCGCCAATCCCGAGCGCATCAGGCCGACGGACGCAATCGCGCAATCCTGCCGCGTCAGCGACACCATCTGAATGATGGTCGCAATGCCACGCCCCTCTTCGCCGAGACGCAGCGCGTAGGCATTCTCGAAAATCACTTCCGACGATGCGTTGGAGCGATTGCCGAGCTTGTCTTTCAATCTCTGAAAGTGAATCGCGTTGACACTGCCGTCCGGCTGAAACCGCGGCATGAAGAAACACGTCAGCCCGCCGTCCGCCTGCGCGAGTACGAGAAATGCATCGCACATCGGCGCGGACATGAACCATTTGTGCCCGGTGATGCGATAGGCGTCGCGGTCCTTCACCGCGCGCGTGATGTTGGCGCGCACGTCGGTTCCGCCCTGCCGCTCGGTCATGCCCATGCCCATGGTCATGCCGCGCTTCTCCCACCACGGCGCGAAAGTCGAGTCATAGGATTTTGTGCCGAGCACCGGCATCACCTTCGTGCGTAACGCCGGATCGACCGACAATGCGCCGACCGCGGCGCGAGTCATGGTGATCGGGCAAAGATGCCCGGTCTCGACCTGCGAAACGATATAGAAGCGCGCCGCGCGCAGAACCTCCGATGCGCCGCCGGCAGGTTCGCCTTTCTCGTTCCATGTCGAGTTGTGAATTCCGGCGTGCGCGCTGTGCGCCATCAGCTCGTGGTAGGCCGGATGAAACTCGACCTGATCGCTGCGAAAACCACGCGAGTCGTAGGTCTTGAGTTTCGGCGTGTTTTCGTTGGCGATGCGCCCGCGCTGCGCCATCGCTGCCGAACCCCAATGCTTGCCGAATTCGGAGAGGCCCTTCGCATCGTCTTTCGTGCCGCCATTCGCCGCCACCGCCTCCGTCAGCGGACGATCCAGCGCGAACAGATCGACATTCTCGAACGGCGGAGATTGATTCAAAACGTCGGTGATGGGAGCGGTATTCGGCATCGTGCGATTCCGGCGGCAGATGCTTCACACTACGCCCGAATGAGGCCGATTTCACGCTTTGCAATGTCGCGGAACAACCCGCGTTTACCTTGTGCCTTCACAGGCTGGGGAGAGCCGCGTGCGGCGCGGAATTGGCCCTTGCTACGACCTTCCAGCGGGCCTATAGCAATGACTTTAATGACATCCGGATCGAAATCGTCCTTCGTCCTCGGGCATCGGCATCTGCTGGGCATCGAGGGGCTTTCCGCAGCCGACATTTCCGGCCTTCTGGATCTCTCCGAAGAATACGTCGAACTCAACCGGCAGGTCGACAAGAAGCGCAGCAATCTGCGCGGCCGCACCCAGGTCAACCTCTTCTTCGAAGCCTCCACACGCACACAGTCATCCTTTGAAATTGCCGGCAAGCGCCTCGGCGCGGATGTGATGAACATGTCGGTCGCCTCCTCGTCCATCCGCAAGGGCGAGACGCTGATCGACACCGCCGTGACGCTGAACGCCATGCATCCGGACATTCTGGTGGTGCGTCACAGCGCATCGGGCGCGGTCGAACTGCTGTCGCAGAAAGTCGATGGCTCTGTCATCAACGCGGGCGACGGCGCGCATGAACACCCGACGCAGGCGCTGCTGGATGCTCTCACCATTCGCCGCAACAAAGACCGCATCGAGGGTTTGCGTGTGGCGATCTGCGGCGACGTGATGCATTCGCGCGTCGCACGCTCCAACATCATCCTCCTGAACACGATGGGCGCGCGCGTGCGCGTGGTTGCGCCCTCTACCCTTCTGCCGCCAGGCATCGAACGCATGGGCGTCGAAGTGGCCCGCGACATGCGCGAGGGGCTCGACGGCGCGGACATCGTGATGATGCTCCGCCTGCAGCGCGAACGTATGAACGGCTCCTTCGTGCCTTCAAGCAGCGAATACTTCCACTATTACGGTCTCGATCAGAAGAAGCTCGCTTACGCGAAGCCCGATGCACTCGTGATGCATCCGGGACCGATGAACCGGGGTGTGGAAATCGATTCTATTGTTGCGGACGGCGCGCAGTCGCTGATCCGCGAACAGGTCGAAATGGGTGTGGCGGTGCGCATGGCGGTGCTCGAAGCACTCGCGCGCAACCTGCCCAACGCATGATGGAGCGTACCGCATCATGCTGACCGACCGCCGCCCCATCCTCCTCGCCAACGCGCGCGTCATCGATCCCTCGCGCGATCTCGACATCAACGGCGATGTGCTGATCGCGGACGGTACGATCAGGGACGCGCGCAAGGGCATTGGTGCTGCGGGTGTGCCGGAAGGCACCGAGATCATCAACTGCGCGGGCAAGGTGGTCGCGCCCGGCCTGATCGACATGCGGGCCTTCGTCGGCGAACCGGGCGCAGGCCATCGCGAGACATTTGCATCGGCTTCGCTTGCGGCGGCCGCCGGCGGCATCACCACAATCGTGTGCCAGCCGGACACCAAACCCGTCATCGACAATTCCGCGACGGTCGACTTCGTTCTGCGCCGCGCGCGCGACACGGCCATCGTCAACATTCACCCGATGGCCGCGCTCACCAAGGGGCTGAACGGCGAAGAAATGACCGAGATCGGTCTTTTGAAAGCAGCCGGCGCTGTCGCCTTTACCGATGGCGACAGGAGCGTGATGAACGCGCAGGTGCTGCGCCGCGCGCTGACCTATGCGCGCGATTTCGGCGCGCTGATCGTTCACCACACGGAAGATCCTTCCCTCGTCGGCGAAGGTGTGATGAACGAAGGCGAGTTCGCCTCCCGCCTCGGCCTGATGGGAATTCCCAACGCATCCGAAGCCGTAATGCTCGAACGCGACATGCGGCTCGTGAAATTGACCGGCGGACGCTATCACGCAGCGTCCCTCACCTGCACCGACTCGCTTGAGATTCTGAAACGCGCGAAGGACGACGGGCTCGACGTGTCGGCGTCCGTGTCGATCAATCATTTGACGCTGAACGAGAACGATATCGGTCCCTACCGCACGTTCCTCAAACTGTCACCGCCGCTGCGTACCGAGGATGACCGCAACGCGCTCGTCGCTGCATTGAAATCGGGCCTGATCGACGTCGTGATGTCGGATCACAATCCGCAGGACGTCGAGGTGAAACGCCTGCCGTTTGCGGAAGCCGCTCCCGGCGCGATCGGACTGGAAACGATGCTGCCGGCGGGATTGCGCCTCGTGCACGCGGGCGAAGTCGATCTGAAATCGCTGATCCGCGCGATGTCGACAAAGCCTGCCGAACTGCTCAATCTTCCCGGCGGCTCGCTGCGCGCAGGCGCACCCGCCGACGTGATCGTGATCGATCTCGATGTGCCGTGGATCCTCGATCCGGCCGAATTGAAATCGCAATGCAAGAACACGCCGTTCGACGAAGCTCGGCTGACCGGCCGCGTCACGCGCACCATCGTCGGCGGACGCACCGTTTATGAATTCGTCTGAGCGCACGGCAAACGAGGAGCGATCATGAGCAACGCCACCGTCATCCTGATCGCCGCCTTCGCGTTCGGCTATCTGTGCGGCTCGATCCCGTTCGGTCTTGTCCTGACGAAAATCGCAGGCACGCAGGATCTGCGCACCGTCGGCTCCGGCAATATCGGCGCGACCAACGTGCTGCGCACCGGCAACAAGGGCCTCGCCGCCGCGACATTGCTGGGCGATCTGCTCAAAGGCACCGTCGCGGTGATCGCCGCAGGCAGTTACGCCGGCCCCGATGCCGCGATGGCCGCAGGTCTGGGCGCGTTTCTCGGGCATCTCTATCCGGTGTGGCTGGGGTTCAAGGGCGGCAAAGGCGTCGCCACTTACATCGGCGTGTTGCTCGGCCTGTTCTGGCCCGCCGCGGCCGCCTTCTGCGCGATCTGGCTCTGCGTCGCGATTATCTCGCGTTACTCCTCGCTCTCGGCGCTGATCGCAAGCGCGGTGGTGCCGATGATGCTGTTCATGTCGCAGCACTCGGCGCTGGCCGTGCTGTTCGCCGTGCTGACACTGATGCTGTGGATCAAGCACCGCGAAAACATCGAGCGGCTGTTCGCTGGCACCGAAGGCAAGATCGGGAAGAAGGGATAGCCGCCCGCGCCCTTCCCTGTTTATGATCCTTAAAAAATCAAATGGGGAGACGCCGATGAAAGCCGCAGCTTTTGCCGTCACAGTTCTGGGAGCGATGTTTGCCATGAGCAATTCGAATGCGATGGCGGCAGATGATGCCGCGATCAAGCAACTCGCGCCGACCGGAAAGCTGCGTATCGGCGTTGCCTATGCGCCCTCGCCGACGCCGGTATTCGTGGTCAAGGAAGCATCGGGTGAAATCCGCGGCGCAGGCAAGGACATTGGCGCTGCGCTCGCGAAATCGCTCGGCGTGCCATTTGAATATACTGTGGTCGCCACCACCGGCGAACTGACCGATCTTGTCGCCGATGGCAAGATCGACATCGGGTTCATGCCGGCGGACGACGAGCGCCGCAAGCGCATCGATTTCAGCCCGAACTATTTCGTCATCGAAAGCACCTACCTCGCCGCCGCTTCCACCAGCATCAAGACGATTGCGGAAGTCGACAGGCCGGACGTCACGGTCGTCGCCATCAACGGCTCGACCACCTCGCGCGCGGCGTCGCGCACGCTGAAAGTTGCGAAAGTCACCAACGTCAAATCCGTCGATGACGCGATGGAGGTGATGAAATCCGGCGGCGCGCAGGCGTTCGCCCTGACGCACGATTCCCTGCCCGCGCTGCAGCCGAAACTTCCCGGCTCGCGCATTCTCGATGGCGCGTTCCAGACCGTCGGCGTCGCCATCGGCATCCACAAGGACAATCCGGCGGCGCTGGCTTACGTCACGCAGTTCACCGAGAAGGCGAAAGCCGACGGCACGATCCGCAAGGCGTTCGACGATGCGGGACTGACGAAGGCTCAGATCGCGAAGTAAAGCGTAGCGCTTGTAGCCTATGGTTTCGCGCCAACAAGAAGATACAAGACTCTTGATTGAAAATTTGGTGACATCCGAGCTTTGGCCGCCTCTTCGATGGCTCTCCTTTCGTATTTTATCTTTGCAGAGTCTAAGGCGGACTCCAGCGGCACTACTTCATCGTTCAACGGCGTTTCTATTGTAGAGGCGATGAAAACGCCCCGCGTCGACTCGGTCCAATTTGAGAACCGCTGCACATTCCATGATTTTTTGCGCAGCACCGCAGCTATATCATCTGCGAAATCTGCTCCCTCTGGATCGAACAACCTTGAGACCACCACGATGGGGAGCAGTGGCGCACCGGCGAGAGCCTCTTCCATTTTCGCAGATTGCTCACCAGAGAGCCGTCGAGGAGCCACTTTTGCTTCTAGCGCAATTCGTGCGTCTTCACTCTTTTCCCTCAGTAAATCCCAATGATGCTCTTTAACTATCCCCATCCAAACGATCGCGACAGTGGCCAAGACACCAACTGCCAGGCTAGCTATCAATACGAAACTCGCCCGATCAAATATCCAGCTTGCCCATTCTAATGACGGCCACGGTTCGGTCGCGATACGATTCGCTGTCTCTGTCATAGCTTTGGCACCACGAACTAGATTTGAATTCTCGATAACGGCAATAGATCGTAGCAATAGTTAAGCCACAGTCCCGCTCGCGCAAGATTGCGGACTAGGTGCAACGACGCCCCTTTGACTTATCAGTTCATCGAGCCAATTGCCGGTGAATAATTTTTGCCCCACACTCCCTGCCTTGCGGGGGCAGCGTGGACATTCAGACCGCCACACAGAAACTCACCGACGAGCAGCGCATCGACTGGCTGCGGCTGATCCGTTCCGACAATATCGGGCCGCGGACCTTCCGCACGCTGCTCAACAAATTCGGCAGCGCGCGCGAAGCGCTTGAGCGCCTGCCCTCGCTCGCGCAACGCGGCGGCGCATCGAAATCAGGACGCATCGCGTCGCGCGACGACGCAATACGCGAGATCGAACGCAGCGCCGCTCTCGGCGTCACGCTGCTCGCGCCCAATGAAATCGGTTATCCGCCGCGTCTCGCATTGATCGACGACGCGCCGCCGCTGTTGGGCGTGCGCGGAAACATCCAGACCTCGATGCGGCCCATCATCGGCATCGTCGGCTCGCGCAACGCCTCGGGCGCGGGACTGAAATTCGCCGGCACGCTGGCGCGCGATCTTGCGGATGCCGGTTTCGTCATCGCGTCGGGGCTGGCACGCGGCATCGATCACGCCGCGCATCGGGTCACGGTGGAGAGCACCGTTGCAGCGCTCGCCGGTGGACACGATCGCATCTATCCGCCGGAACATGAAGAATTGCTCGACGCTATCGTGGATCAAGGCGGTGTCGCGATTTCCGAAATGCCGCTCGGCCATGTCGCGCGCGCAAAGGATTTTCCACGGCGCAACCGATTGATCTCGGGAACTGCACTTGGTGTTGTGATCATCGAGGCAGCGCAGCGCTCCGGCTCGCTCATCACCGCGCGCTTCGCCAACGAACAGGGCCGCGAAGTGTTCGCAGTCCCCGGCTCGCCGCTCGATCCGCGCGCCGCCGGCACCAACGATCTCATCAAGCAGGGCGCGACGCTGACGACCTGCGCGCAGGACGTGATCGACGCGGTCGCGCCGATCATCGAGCGGCCGATTCAACTGCCGATGCTCGAGCCGGGGCACGGCGATCCCGACGGCGAGCCGCATGCGGACGAACGCGCGCGCATCGTCAGCCTGCTCGGCCCCTCGCCCATTAGCATTGACGATTTGGTGCGGATGTCGAATTCGTCTGCCGCTGTCGTCCGTACCATCCTGCTGGAGCTTGAACTCGCCGGACGGCTGGAGCGACACGGCGACGGCATGGTGACGATGATCTAGCCGTCATTGCGAGGAGCGAAGCGACGAAGCAATCCATCTGGAAGACTGGATTGCTTCGCTGCGCTCGCAATGACGATGTGCGGCTATCTGTAAATCGGCGCACCGGCAGGCGACGCGGTCGTTCCGCCGTCGACGAAAATTTCCTGGCCCTGCACATGCGCGGCGTCGTCGGAGGCCAGAAACAAAACCGTCTTGGCGATGTGGTCGGCTTCGCCGATACGGCCGAGCGGAGTCGAACGCGCGATGCGTCCTTCGAGCGCCTTCTCGGCTTCCGGCGTCGCGATGCCCGGACCCCAGATCGGCGTGCGCGTGCCGCCCGGTGCGACGACGTTGACGCGGATGCCGCGCGGCGACAATTCGGACGCCATCACCCGCGCCATCGCACGCACACCGGCTTTGGTCGCGGCGTAAGCCGAGTAACCCGGATTGCCAAGGACGGAAATCACCGAGCCGTTGAGAACGATCGAGCCGTTGTCGTTCATCTGCGGCACCGCCGCCTGCACGGTGAAGAACACGCCGGTGAGATTCGTCTTGATGACTTTTTCAAACGCATCGAGCGTCGTGCCGCCGACCGGCGTGTTGCCGGGAATGCCTGCGTTCGCAAACACGATGTCGAGCTTGCCGAATTTTTTGACGGCGTCGGCGATTGCGTTTTCGAGCTGCTTGGGATCGGTCGCGTCGGCTTTGATGGCGAACGCACCGTGCCCGATTTCCGCCACTGCGGAATTGAGTCGGTCACCGTCCCGCCCCGTTATCGCCACTCGGGCTCCCTCGGCTGCGAACAGCTTTGCGGTGGCCAGCCCGATGCCGCTGTTGCCGCCCGTGATGAAAGCGGTCTTGCCCTTAAGCCTCATGAAACGCTCCTGTTTTTTCGGTTTAATGATGAAACCATGTTGTCAGGTAGCGTTTCTGGTCCTATATTGCAACCACAAGTCCGTGATCGGAGACGAAATTTATGCGACGCAAAAGTCTGGTGAACGACACCTGCCCGATCGCGCGCACGCTCGATGTGATCGGCGATTGGTGGTCGCTGCTGATTGTGCGTGAAGCGATGATGGGGACGCGGCGATTCAGCGAATTCCAGAAGCATCTCGGCGTCGCCAGGAACATCCTCAGCACGCGGCTGAAAACACTTGTGGCGCAGGGCATTTTCGACGTCAAAACCGCCGACGGCAGCGCCTATCAGGACTATGTGCTGACGCCGAAGGGGCGCGCCTTGTTTCCCGTGCTGGTGGCGCTGCGCCAATGGGGCGAGGAACACTCGTTCAGGCGGGGCGAAAGCTATGCGAAGCTGCTGGATCGGCAGACCCGCCGGCCGCTGCAGAAGTTGCAGATCCGGGCATTCGACGGGCGTATCTTGAATCAGGCGGACACCGTCGTGGAGCCGGTCGCCGTCAGCTGACTTTATAACTTCGCGATCAGGTCGCGCCGGACGATGTCGTCGGCTTCCAGTTGCGCCATTTCCAAAAGATAGCCGAGCATGTCGTGGCCATGGCGGCGCGAAAGCTGCGCCAGTTCTCCCGCGCCGCGCGAGATGAAGCGTGCGGCTTCCGCAGGCCCGCCGTCGCCGGCCTCATCGTCATCGTCCGGTCGGTTTTGCGGCCCGTCCCGCATGGCCATTGGCGGCCCTCATCGCACCGCCCCGGCATTGGGCACGGTTGTATCGATACGATAAAATACACGTATTACGTGCGCAACCTGTAATAGGCATATTTTCACAGGACAATCGTAATCCGGGCTGCTTTGAGGCGAATTCACTGGTCCACGATTTGACAGGACAGCCCGTTTTACCCATGTATCGGGCTGACCAGCCCGTGTGAATCGCGTGATTCCGGCGTGCGTTCTCCCTGTAAGTCATTGGAATCAAATGAATCTCGTCATTGTCGAGTCGCCTGCAAAGGCCAAGACGATCAACAAATATTTGGGCCCCTCCTACGAGGTTTTGGCCTCCTACGGCCATGTCCGCGACCTCCCCGCCAAGAACGGATCGGTCGATCCGGAAGCCAATTTCCAGATGATCTGGGAGAACGACCCAAAAGCCGCCGGGCGTCTCAACGAGATCGCGAAAGCACTCAAGAGCGCCGACAAGCTGATCCTCGCAACCGACCCCGATCGCGAAGGCGAAGCCATTTCCTGGCACGTGCTCGAAATCATGAAAGAGAAGCGCGCGCTGAAAGATCAGAAGATCGAGCGCGTGGTCTTCAACGCCATTACCAAGCAGTCCGTCACGGAAGCGATGGCCCATCCGCGCCAGATCGACGGCGCTCTGGTCGATGCCTACATGGCGCGGCGCGCGCTCGATTACCTTGTCGGCTTCACGCTCTCCCCTGTTCTCTGGCGCAAACTTCCCGGCGCGCGCTCGGCCGGTCGCGTGCAGTCCGTCGCGTTGCGTCTCGTCTGCGACCGCGAACTCGAAATCGAGAAATTCATTCCGAAAGAATACTGGTCGTTGCTTACGACGCTTGCGACGCCGCGCGGCGACACATTCGAGGCCCGCCTTGTCGGCGCTGACGGCAAGAAACTGCAACGGCTCGATATCGGCAGCGGCGCGGAAGCCGAAGACTTCAAGAAGGCGATGGAAGCTGCGACCTTCACTGTCACGAACGTCGAAGCCAAACCCGCCAAACGCAATCCGCAATCGCCGTTCACCACCTCAACGCTGCAGCAGGAGGCCAGCCGCAAGCTCGGCTTTGCGCCGGCGCACACCATGCGTATCGCGCAGCGGCTTTATGAGGGTATCGATATCGGCGGCGAAACCACTGGCCTCATCACCTATATGCGAACTGACGGCGTCTCCATCGACCCGTCAGCGATCACACAGGCACGCAAGGTGATCGGCGAGGACTACGGCAATGCTTACGTGCCGGACACGCCACGCCAATACACATCGAAGGCCAAGAACGCGCAGGAGGCACACGAAGCGATCCGCCCAACCGATCTTTCGCGCCGGCCTTCAAATATCAAAGCCCGCCTCGATAACGATCAGGCACGGCTCTATGAATTGATCTGGATGCGCGCACTCGCGAGCCAGATGGAATCGGCCGAGATGGAGCGCACAACCGTTGATATCACGGCAACTGCCGGAAAGCGCGAGCTCGAGTTGCGCGCGACGGGTCAGGTCGTGAAGTTCGACGGCTTTCTCGTGGTCTATCAGGAAGGCCGCGACGAAGACGCTGAGGACGAGGATTCAAAGCGGCTACCCGTCATCAATCAGGGTGAAGCGCTCAAGCGCGAAAGCCTGAGCGTCAACCAGCACTTTACTGAACCACCGCCGCGCTTCTCCGAAGCCTCGCTCGTCAAGCGCATGGAAGAGCTCGGCATCGGCCGGCCTTCGACATATGCGTCGATCATTCAGGTCTTGAAGGATCGCGGCTACGTCAAGCTTGAGAAGAAGCGTCTTTACGGCGAGGATAAGGGCCGTGTGGTGGTCGCGTTCCTTGAGAACTACTTCTCGCGCTATGTCGAATTCGACTTCACTGCCGACCTCGAAGAAAAGCTCGACAAGATTTCGAACAACGAAATCTCCTGGCAGCAGGTCCTGAAAGACTTCTGGACCGGCTTCATAGGCGCGGTCAACGACATCAAGGACGTGCGCGTCTCGGAAGTGCTCGACGTGCTCGACGCGATGCTCGGCGAACATATTTACGAGCCACGCGCGGACGGCGGCGATCCGCGCCAATGCCCAAGCTGTGGCACAGGCAAACTCAATCTGAAGGCCGGCAAGTTCGGGGCGTTCGTCGGCTGCTCGAACTACCCCGAGTGCCGCTATACGCGTCCCCTCGCCTCATCGAGCGCATCAAGCGATCGCCTGCTCGGTAAGGATCCTGTGTCCGGCCTTGAAGTTGCGGTGAAAGCCGGACGGTTCGGACCTTACATCCAGCTCGGTGACGCCAAGGACTACGGCGAGGACGAGAAGCCGAAGCGCGCAGGCATTCCGAAGAACATGTCGCCGGCGGACGTCGAACTCGATCTCGCGCTGAAACTGCTGTCGCTGCCGCGTGAAGTCGGTAAGCATCCGGAAGACGGCGAACCGATCACAGCCGGCATCGGTCGGTTCGGTCCTTTCGTGCGCCACATCAAGACATATGCCAGCCTCGAAGCGGGTGATGATGTCTACAGCGTCGGTCTCAATCGCGCGGTTACGCTGATTGCCGAGAAGATCGCAAAGGGACCGAGCAAGCGTTTCGGCGCGGACCCTGGAATTGCGGTCGGCGAATATCCGGCACGCGGCGGCACCATCATGCGCAAAAAAGGCCGCTATGGCGCTTACGTGACCATCGACGGCATCAACGCGACCATTCCGGACAGCATCGAGCCGGAAAAGCTGACGCTTGAAGATGCGATTGCGTTGATCGAAGAGCGCGCCAAGAAATCCGGCGGCAAGCCAAAGCGCGCTGCGAAGAAAACTGCAAAGCCCAAGGCCAAAAAGGCCGAGACTGCAAAAACCGAGGACGCTGAAGCCAAGTCGAAAAAGAGTCCTTCGAAGAAACCCGCGACCAAGAAGAAAGCTGCGGCAAATACCGAGCCAGCCGAAGCCATCGTCATTCCGGTCAAGCCGAAGACGACGAAACTCGCGGCGGCGAAATCTTCGGCTGACGCCCCGAAAAAGAGCGCCGGTAAAGCGCGCGGATAATGAGCAAGAAATCTGACGCGACACGTGCTTTCCCAGACCGGGAAAGCATCGTCGCGTACATCAGGTCACATCCGACTGAAGCGGGAACGCGAGAACTCGCCCGCCATTTTGGATTGAAGAACGACTCTCGCGCGGCGCTGCGGCGAATTCTGCGCGATCTCTCGGACGAAGGCGTGATCGCAAAAAACAGCAAGAAGGTGCGCGAAGCAAAGTCGCTGCCGCCGACACTCGTCGCCGACATCACTGGCCGCGACAAGGATGGCGAGCTGATCGCCTCGCCTGCCGAGTGGCTGGCGGATATCGATGGTCCCACGCCGGTCATTCACATCGACACGCCGCGGCGTCCGAAACCCGGCATGGTGGCCGGTGTAGGCGAGCGTGTTCTGTTACGAATCGAAAAACCTGAACGCGGCACCAAGCACACGATCTATCAGGGACGCGTTATCAAGGTTCTCGACAAGACGCAGAACCGAATTCTTGGAATCTACCGCACGATGCCGAATGGCGACGGGCGGCTTATTCCCATAGATAAGAAACAGGTCGGCCGTGAGCTTGCGATTGCCTCGATCGATGCAAAAGGCGCGCAGGACGGTGACCTCATCAGCGTCGAACTGATGCGCTCGCGCGGATACGGACTGCCTTCGGGGCGCGTCAAGGAGCGCCTCGGCTCGATCAAGACCGAAAAAGCGATCAGCATGATCGCGATCCATGCGCACGAGATTCCACAGGAGTTTCCTGCCGAAGCCGTCCGAGAAGCGGATAGCGCAAAAGCCGCCACGCCTGCCGGACGCGAAGACTGGCGCGGCGTGCCGCTTGTCACCATCGATCCGCCGGATGCGAAGGACCACGACGACGCGGTTCATGCCGAACGCGATCCCGATCCGAACAACAAAGGCGGATATATTCTCAATGTCGCAATCGCCGACGTCGCTTTCTATGTGCGGCCGCAATCGGCACTGGATCGAGAAGCGCTGAAACGCGGCAACTCGGTCTACTTTCCGGACCGCGTCGTACCCATGCTGCCGGAACGCATTTCCAACGATCTGTGCTCACTCAAGCCTGGCGAACCGCGCGGTGCAATCGCGGTGCGCATGGTGATCGGTTCCGACGGCCGCAAGCGCTCGCACAGTTTCCACCGCATTCTCATGCGCTCCGCCGCAAAACTCGCTTACGCGCAGGCACAAACCGCCATCGACGGCCATCCCGATGACACGACCGGCCCTCTGCTCGAACCGATCCTGAAACCGCTTTACGATTGTTACGCGCTGCTCAAACGCGCGCGCGACGAGCGTGATCCGCTCGACCTCGATCTGCCGGAAAGAAAAATTCTGCTCAAGCCCGACGGCACCGTGGACCGAGTCACGACGCCTGAGCGGCTGGACGCTCATCGGCTGATCGAGGAGTGCATGATCCTCGCCAACGTTGCCGCTGCTGAAACGCTAGAGAAAAAATCGCTGCCGCTGATCTACCGCGTACACGACGAGCCAACGGTCGAGAAGGTTCATAACCTCGCAGACTTTCTCAAGACGCTTGATATGCCGTTCACAAAAACCGGCGCGCTGAGACCAGCCGTTTTCAATCGGATTCTCGATCAGGTGAAAGGCCGCGATCACGAACCGCTGGTGAACGAAGTCGTGTTGCGCTCACAAGCACAGGCCGAATACGCCGCCGAGAACTATGGGCATTTCGGATTGAACCTGCGGCGCTATGCGCATTTCACCTCTCCCATTCGTCGCTATGCCGATCTCGTGGTGCATCGTGCGTTGATCCGCGCCCTCGGTCTGGGTGAAGGCGCATTGCCTGAATCGGAGAGCTTCGAGACGCTGAGCGAAGTGGCGGCGGCGATTTCGCTGACCGAACGCCGCGCGATGAAGGCGGAGCGGGAGACCGCCGACCGGCTGATTGCGCATTTTCTCGCTGATCGTGTCGGCGCGACGTTTCAAGGCCGGATTTCCGGAGTTACCCGCGCCGGCCTGTTCGTGAAACTCGACGATACCGGCGCGGACGGCCTGATTCCGGTGCGCACGCTGGGCTCGGAATACTATAACTACGACGAGACGCGGCACGCCCTGATCGGATCGCGCAGCGGTGCCATGCATCGATTGGGTGACGTGGTCGAGGTCCGTCTGGTAGAAGCTGCCCCTGTCGCCGGTGCGTTGCGGTTTGAGCTTTTGTCCGAAGGCCAGACAGCACAGCGCGGCGGTCGAATGCGCGAAGGCCGAAGGAGTTCAAAACCAAAGTTCTCCGGCGACGATCGAAGGCCGAAATTCGGCCGCAACAAAAAGAAAACTCACAAGCCTTCCCGTAAGGCCCGCAAACTGAATAAGCAGAAGAAGGGTTGACTATGCCGATCAACACTTGGGCCGCGGAGCACGCTCCACTTCCGAAACGCGATGTCTGGCAAGCGATGGCGCGCGGTATCCGGTGCCGCTGCCCGAAATGCGGCGAAGGTAAACTGTTTCGCGCATTCCTCAAAACTGCGGATTCCTGCTCGGTGTGCGGCCAGGACTTCACTCATCATCGCGCCGACGATCTCCCCGCGTATCTCGTCATCGTCGTGGTGGGTCATATCGTGGTCCCGATTGCGCTGTGGATCGAAACCAACTATTCGCCTCCGGTTGCGCTTCAGCTTTCGATCTATCTACCGCTCACCCTCGCCGCGTCGCTGCTGCTGATACAGCCCGTCAAAGGCGCAGTCGTAGGATTGCAATGGGCGTTCCGTATGCATGGCTTCGATGAGAACCAAGCAGACGATAAACTGCCGACTGCCTGAATGAGCGCGCCGGAGAAAGAGGAAAAGGAAGACGACAGTCATCCTTACCGGCGGCCGAAGGATGCCGCGACACTGATCCTTGTCGATCGCAGCGGCAGCGTTCCGAAAGTTCTGGTCGGACGGCGGCACGACAAGGTCGTGTTCATGCCCGGCAAGTTCGTATTTCCGGGCGGTCGCGTCGATCCGACCGACAACCGCGTTCCGGTGGCCGCGCAGATTCCGAAGGCGCTCGAAAAGAAGCTGACCGGCGGCAGCCCGAAGGTCGCTCCGTCGCGCGCGCGCGCGTTGGCGGTCGCCGCCATTCGCGAGGCTTGCGAAGAGACTGGACTTTGTCTCGGAAAGCCCATGACGCGCGCCAGTAACGCGGCGGCGAAACTGAGCGGCGAATGGAAGCCGTTTGCCGACGCAAACCTTCTCCCCGATCCGTCTGGACTTTATTTGATTGCACGCGCGATTACTCCTCCCGGCCGCGTGCGCCGCTTCGATACACGCTTCTTCACTGCGGATGCATCCGCAATTGCTCATCGCGTCGAGGGCGTGGTCCATGCCGATGCTGAGCTGGTTGAATTGGTCTGGGTGCAACTCGGATCGACATCTCTCGCCGATCTTCACGGAATGACCAAGCTGGTCCTTAAAGAACTCGACGAGCGGTTGGCGGCTGGGCCGCTGTCCCACTCTGCAACAGTGCCGTTTTTCCATTTCTACGGCGGCAAAATGCAACGAGACACTATTTAGCTGTCGCGATTTTCAACGTCGCAAAAACTCGTCCATTGTGCAAAAAGACGGCCTGGAACCAGCTGTCATGCGTATCGGCGCCGCCATCTCGCTCGTTGTCCACCTGACTTTTCTGGTGGTCGCCCTCGTTCTCGGGGAAGCGAACCTGTTTCATACGACACCTGCTGAAGCTATCACTGTCGACATCGTCTCGTCGAAAGACGTACCGCCGCCGCCCGAGAAACTCGATCTCAACTTTCCGACACTCTCGGAAAAGTCCTCCGACGATTCCAAGGACGGCAAGCTTCCGGAGTCAAAGCCCGCAGATTCGAAGCCTCAAGAGTCAAAGGCTGAAACCAAACCCGCCGAATCGAAACCGCAGCCGACGAACCAGCCTGAAATCAAACCTGCCGAGAAGAAGCCGCAGCAGACCGCGGCAATAGCACCTCCACCGGCACCGCCTCAGCCCGCCGCAGCATCACCGGCTCCGCAGCCTGCTTCCGCGCCTCCTGTCGAGATCGCACCACCACAGGCGCTTGCACAAATGCCCTATGCAGACCTGACGCAGAAATACACCAAGCTGATCGGAGAAGGCGACGGTGAGTTCGACGCGCTTGCGGCAAACGCGGCAAACATCTCGGTCGATTCGGCGAAGGCGCTGCGAGAACATCTCAAGACCTGTTCTGTTTTACCGAAATCGATCTCACCGAACGACAATGTGAAGGTCGTATTGCGCGTTGCGCTCCTGAAAAACGGAAATCTCGCGAAAGAGCCGCTACTCGTTTCGGCGAGCGCGTCCGAAAAAGGACCCGCGCTTCTCAAAAGCGCGACCAGCGCGTTGCTTGCATGCCAGCCCTACAGCGTGCTTCCCGCCGACAAATACGACGAGTGGAAGGTGCTTGATCTGAGCTTCACGCCGAAGGATTTCAGGCCAGGATAGACCCGTCTAGGCGCCCAAAATTGACCCTTAAATCCTTGACTTTGGAGGGTTCGAAGCTAGTTTGCCGCCAAACGCGGGCCCGGTTTTTGGCCAGCTACCGATTCCTACATTTGAGGTTCCGAACATGGCCAAAGCGGTCACCATCAAGGTCAAGCTGGTTTCGAGCGCCGACACCGGCTTTTATTACGTCGCGAAGAAGAACTCGCGCACGATGACCGACAAGCTCGTGAAGAAGAAATACGATCCCGTCGCGAAGAAGCATGTCGAGTTTCGTGAATCGAAGATTAAGTAATAAAATCAGCATATTACTATAACAAATCGAGCGGAGCCTTTCGGCTCCGTTTCGCGTTTCAGCATGCTAGGTTCGGCCGGGGAACTGCACCATGCTCGAACGCCATCGCATTGTCGTTGTGGGAGCCGGCTTTGGCGGGCTTGAGACGGTTTACCGGCTCGCCGGAGCGCCGGTCGACATCACCCTCATCGATCGGCGAAACCACCATCTGTTCCAGCCCCTGCTCTATCAGGTTGCGACGGCATCACTCGCGACATCGGAAATCGCCTTGCCGATCCGGCACCTTTTGCGCAACCGACCCGAAGTAACGACCCTGCTGGCCACCGTGACCGGCATCGATACCGAGACCAGACGAGTGCTGCTCGAAGGCGGCGATTCCGTTTCCTACAACACGCTCGTTCTGGCCACCGGCGCGCGTCACGCCTATTTCGGTCACGACGAATGGGAACCCTTCGCGCCGGGATTAAAAACTCTCGAGGACGGAACAACCATCCGGCGGCGTTTGCTTTTGGCCTTCGAGCGCGCGGAGCGCGAAAGCGATCTGAGGCGGCGCGATGCGCAGCTCACCTTTGTTGTCGTAGGCGCTGGTCCGACGGGCGTCGAACTCGCAGGTACGATCGCCGAATTGGCCAAAGTGACAATGCCACCGGATTTCCGCAATATCGACACGCGCAAAACGCGCGTCATTCTGATCGAAGCGGGATCGCGCGTGCTCGCGGGCTTCGCCGAAGATCTGTCGGCCTATGCGCAGCGCTCGCTCGAACGCATCGGCGTCGAAGTCATTCTCGGACAGCCCGTTTCGGAATGCACAGCAGACGGCGTCGTCTATGGCGGCAAAAAACTCGAGGCCAAGACCATCCTTTGGGCCGCCGGCGTGCGTGCGTCTCCGGCCGCGGAGTGGCTCGGTGCCGCGCACGACCGCGCCGGTCGCTTGAACGTCAGTCCCGACCTAACAGTACCGGAACATCCTGAAATCTTCGCCATCGGCGACACCATCTCCATCGCCGCGCCTGATGGATCACCGGTACCCGGCATCGCGCCAGCGGCCAAGCAGCAGGGCCGTTTTGTGGCGGAGGCGATCAAGTCACGCCTGCAAGGCCACGCGAGCATCGCGCCCTTCCGCTACAAGCACGACGGAAGTCTCGCGCAAATCGGCAAGCGCCGCGCAGTCATCGATTTCGGATGGATCAAGCTACGCGGCGCGCTCGCATGGTGGATATGGGGAATCGCCCACATCTACTTCCTGATCGGCGTTCGTAATCGCCTTAGCGTCGCGATCAGCTGGTGGTGGATCTACACGCGCGACCAGCGCAGTGCGCGCCTGATCACACAGGGACGCAGTGCACCGGGACAGACCGAGTCGAGCTAAGCCTATGCCGCTGCTGCAACCACGCGGTTGCGGCCGTCGTTCTTGGCCCGGTAGAGCGCCTGGTCGGCGCGCTTGAGGACATCGGCGATGTCTTCGCCCTTCGTTTCCAGCGTCGAGATACCAATCGAAATCGTCACTTCAAGACGCTTGGCACCCTTGTCGATGGCAAACGGCTCGCCAGCGATCGAACGGCGCAGACGTTCCGCCACCATACCTGCGACGTGCAGATCGGTTTCCGGCATCACGATGACAAATTCCTCGCCGCCGTAACGGCAGGCGAGATCGATGCCGCGGATGGATTTGCGGATACGCACCGCAAATTCGCGCAGCACGTCGTCGCCCGCATCGTGGCCATGACTGTCGTTGATCGACTTGAAATAGTCGATGTCGAGCATCATCAGCGCCAGCGGCTTGGCGCGAGTTGCGGCCTGCTCGGCAAGCGTCGCGAGATGGCTTTCCATATAGCGGCGATTGTGCAGTCCCGTCAGTGCATCGGTGATAGCCATCTCGATCGAGTTCTGCACGTTGTCGCGCAGATGATCGGTGTAGCGGCGCTTGCGAATCTGCGTGCGTGCGCGCGCAAGCAATTCGTTCTTGTCGACCGGACGCAGCAAATAATCATTCACGCCGATCTCAAGTCCGCGCAGGAGACGCGAATTGTTATCGGCATCGGCGATGGCAAGGATAGGCACGCTGCGTGTGCGCTCCAGCGAACGCGCCTGACTGCACAAACGCAATCCGTCGAAGTTCTCAAGACCGAGCGAGACGATCAGCAGATCGTAGTTGCCCTCGGCCGCATGAAATAACGCTTCCGCCGGATTAGGCTCAACATCGACGCTGTGCTCTTCGGCCAGAACCGGCGCCAGCCGCTCATAGGACGACGGCCTGTCATCGACCAGCAGAATGCGTCCGCCCTTGCCCGTGTCTGCGACTGCCTCGCGCTCCGGCGCGTTGACGCCGATTTCAAGCGACGTGATTGCACGCATTCGCAACTCATCGGTCATCATCTTCAATCGCGTCAGCGAGCGCACCCGCGCGATCATGACAACGTCCGAGACCGGCTTTGTCAGAAAGTCGTCAGCGCCGGCGTCGAGCCCGCGCACGCGATCCGCAGGACTGTCGAGCGCCGTCACCATGACGACTGGAATGAAATGCGTCTTGGGGTTGGACTTGAGGCGACGGCAAACTTCGAAGCCGTCGATATCCGGCATCATGACGTCGAGCAGGACAATGTCGCATTCGGCGCGCTCGCAAATTTCGAGCGCCTGCATTCCGCAGTTCGCGGTGACGACGTCAAAATACTCGGCGGACAAACGCGCCTCGAGCAACTTGACGTTGGCGACCATGTCATCGACGACCAGAACGCGGGCAGACATTTTCGTCTCCTAACCGATGAACCGGCGAACGGTTTCGATGAACTTTCCGACCGAGATCGGCTTGGACAGGTAGGCCTCGCAGCCGCCTTCGCGAATTCGCTCTTCGTCGCCCTTCATGGCAAAGGCCGTCACTGCAACAACTGGGATCGAGCGCAGTTCTGAATCGGCCTTGATCCAGCGCGTCACGTCGAGACCTGATACCTCCGGGAGCTGGATATCCATGAGGATCAGCGACGGTCGATGTTTGCGGGCGAGATCGAGGGCTTCAACGCCATTTCGCGTTCCTACCGTCTGGTAGCCATGAGCCTCCAGCAGATCGCGAAAGAGCTTCATGTTCAGTTCGTTGTCCTCCACGATCAGGACGGTCTTAGCCATGCCGCCCTCCCATCTCGCAAAAGGCCTAACAATAGGAAATCGATAGAATTCGCCACGTCGTCATGACTCGGGCATGATGGGTCAAAATAGAGGCGATAAGTTACGGAAAGGCAAACATCAGCAGTGAGAAAAGCCACCTCAGACCCCCGCGAAGTAGCTGAAATCGTGGCGATTCAGGCGCTTTCCTTCCTCGCGTCCGACCCCGAGAGGCTGGGGCTGTTTCTGTCCGAAAGCGGTATAGGGCCGCAGACCTTGCGGACCTCCGCTGCGGACCCGAAATTTCTAGCTGGCGTGCTCGATTTCATCCTGCGAGACGACGCGACCGTAAAGGCATTCGCCGGCGCTTCGCAGCTCACGCCAGAGACCGTGGCCAATGCGCGCGAAACGCTCGATCCGCGCTGGGAGTAGAAGGCCGTGCGCGATGTTGCGGCAACGCATAGCGAGGGATTCTGCCGTGATTGCCTTTCGGACACGACAGCTGCGGAGCCGCGCTGCCAGGAATGTGGCTCCCCTCGTCTCCTTCGACATCGCGCGCTGAATTCTCTCACGCTCGCGCACATCGATTGCGATGCCTTTTACGCGACCGTCGAGAAGCGCGACAATCCCGACATTGCCGACAAGCCCGTCATCATCGGCGGCGGGAAGCGCGGCGTCGTCTCGGCGGCCTGCTACATTTCGCGTACCTATGGCGTGCGTTCCGCGATGCCGATGTTCAAGGCGCTTGCGCTTTGTCCGTCCGCAATCGTCGTTCGGCCGGACATGGCAAAATACGTTCGCGTTGGCCGCGAGGTGCGCCAAGCCATGATGGCTCTCACACCGCTGGTCGAACCATTGTCAATCGATGAAGCGTTTCTCGATTTATCCGGTACCGAACGCGTGCATGGCATGATCGCCGCGAAAACTCTGGCAAAATTCGCGACGCAAGTTGCTCGCGATATCGGCATCACGGTTTCCGTAGGTCTGTCGGTGAACAAATTTCTCGCAAAAATCGCGTCCGATATCGACAAGCCGCGTGGGTTTGCAGCAATCGACCGTGATGACGCGCAGGTTTTGATGGCTGATAAATCCGTCGGCTTCATATACGGCGTCGGCCCAGCGTCGCAGGAAAAACTATCGCAGCACGGATTCCGGATTATCCAGGATTTGCAGCGCGCGGACGAAACCGATCTCATGAAACAGTTCGGTCCTGAAGGTCGCCGTCTGTGGCGGCTCGCGCGCGGCATCGACGACCGCAGCGTGGTCCCTGATCGCGGAGCCAAAACAATCTCGAACGAAACAACGCTGGAAATCGACGTGCGGGACTATGCAACGCTGGAGAAAATCTTGTGGCGGTTGTGCGAGAAGGTCTCCGCGCGCCTGAAAAGCGGCGACCTTTCAGGATCGACGATCACGCTTAAACTGAAGACTGCGGATTTCCGTCAGCGCACGCGATCGCAATCGATCCAGACCCCGACGCAACTCGCTGGACGGATTTTCGCAACGATCCGGGAAATGCTTGCCCGCGAGATCGACGGCACAGCATTCCGTCTAATCGGCGCTGGCGTCAGCGCGTTGAAACCCGGAGCCGATGCCGACGACCAGGACCTATTGGGACGCCGCTCGGCATTTGCAGAGCGCGCGATGGATGATGTTCGCAAAAAGTTCGGCAAGGACGCCGTGATGAGGGGTATCTCCTACGACGGACCATCGAAAGCGACGTGAGCCCTTACGGGATCATTTGCAGGGTTTGATGTCCTTGACGTCGATCTTGTCCATCGAACCCTTGATTACGAAATCGTTGTAGTCAAGCAGCAGCGAGCGCGAAACGCCGTCCTCGTACAATTCAAATGACATCGCATAAACCGGAGTCTGCTCGCCCGCGTTCGGTTTTGCGGCGGCATCGTAATAACTGACAGTAACTGGCCAGCGTGTCAGTTGCTTGAACTTGTCATTGTTCGTTGTCGGATCAGGCGATGACGGCGCATGCGTGCCCGGGATCGGCCGACCGATCACGGTCAGGGTCTTGTAGACTTTCTCCCCATTGTCCGAGCCATCGTAGACGACGAGTTCGAGGATCGATTTTCCTTCGCGCGCGGCCTCGATGATGCGTTTGACTTGCTCGGTTGGAAACACCGCATTCTCGATGGTGAACGTTTTCGACTGAGGCTGTTTCAGTTTTACGGTGACTGTCTTGCCGTTGCGCTCGGCAACGCCGTCCACGAGGGTCGCATCGCCTTCATTCATTCGGGTTTCGATCTTGAAGCGATAGTTGTTGCCGTCGCCATCCTCCCAGCTCGTCGAACGCAAATCGCTCAAAGTCGATTTGCTTTCGCCCGTATCGAGTTGCGAGACCTGCCGAAAATCGGTCGTGTAGCCTTCACAGGCGTTTCCCGTGAAGTTGTAGAGAATGCGCCCGGTTGCTGCATTCACCGTGGCATTCCCGCGCGACTTCTGCAGGCTCAAATCGTAGACCGCCTGATGCGGCAGAAAAGGAACGCTCGATGCAGCCTTCGCGCGCGAGAATGAGACATCGGCGCAAAGTGCGGCCGACGACAGCACGACGATCACGGTCAGAGTGCGGCTTGCGCCCAGCATGGTTGCTCCTTGAAATATCGAATCAAACGATAGTGACGGCCGGACCGCTCTGCAACGGTGCGATCCGTTATGACGAGCATAGTGACGTGAAAAAGAGCCTTTTTCGGGGAATTCGGTCGCGCGGTCGCGGGTGGACATCCTCTATTCGATAGGCGAAACAAAGCGGCACGCCAGTAGCGCGCAGTCGGCAATCTCCTATTCAATGAGGGCGGGAATGACAGGAACGGTCGAACAAAAGTTGAGCGCACTCGGGATCGAATTGCATGAACCTCGCGCTCCGGCCGCCAACTATGTTGGATTTGTCCGCACTGGAAATCTCCTGATGGTATCGGGGCAGGTTTGCTACAGCTCTGACGGGAAGCTGATCGCGAAGGGCAAGCTCGGCGCAGGTGTAAGCGTCGAACAGGGAGCGGCAGCCGCGCGTGGTTGCGCCGTCAATATCCTCGCACAGGTGAAGCTCGCACTCGGTGATCTTGATAAAGTCACGCGCGTTGTCCTGCTCGGTGGATTCGTCAACTCTGCTCCCGATTTTTTTGAAGGCCCGAAGGTGCTCAACGGCGCATCCGATCTTATGGTCGCGGTCTTCGGCGACAAAGGTCGCCACGCGCGAACGACCGTCGGCGTGGCCTCCCTGCCCTCCGACGCCGCCGTCGAAGTCGAGGCCATGTTTGAGGTCGCTTGAACTTGTTCGCGCGTGCACCAGCGTGGCTTACGGCGCGACCCATTGCGCATCGCGGTCTGCATGACCGCTCTCGCGGGCTGGTCGAAAACATGCCGTCGTCGATCGACGCCGCAGTCGCGCGCAATTTCGGAATCGAGGTCGATCTCCAGCTCTCCGGTGACGATGAAGCCATGGTGCATCACGACCATCAGCTGGGCCGCCTCACCGAAGGCAGCGGCGACCTTCTGACGAAGACCGCCGCCGAGTTGAAATCGGTTCCGTTCAAAGACACGACAGACCGCATGATGACGCTGGGCGATCTTTGCGACCGTGTCGCAGGCCGTGTTCCGCTCGTGCTTGAGGTGAAAAGCCGTTTCAACCGGGATCGCAAACTGGTTACGCGGATGGCGGAGATTCTCGGCGGCTATGCGGGGCCTGCTGTCGCCATGTCGTTCGATCCGGATCAGGTGCTTGCGATCCGCGATCTGATGCCACGAATTCCGCGCGGTGTCGTCGCGGAGCGGTATTACAAGGAAGACGAGTGGCAGCGACTACCGCCGGATATTGTTCATCGCATGATAGGGCTGCGGCATGCATTCCAAACGCGACCGCATTTCATCGCCTACTGGGTCAATGAATTGCCGGCACCCGCTCCCTGGATCGCGCGGAACATCTTTGGCTGTTCGCTGCTGACATGGACGGTACGGACACCGGAACAGCGGGATCGGGCGTCACAATATGCGGACCAGATGATCTTCGAGGGGTTTGTTCCGGCCGACTAGACCAATGCAGTGGAGGACCGCACCAGGTTGCCCAAACACTTGAAGTCAACCCTGCAAAATCCGATTTAACCTATTGGGCAGAATCGATTCTTCATTGCCAAGCGGTGCGCTCTCCCATTGACGGATCTATCCGACATCACGCTCGAAGCCGTGTCATCCGTCGCCCAAATTTCGGCGGGGGATTGGGACGCTTGCGCCAATCCCAAAAGCACCGTGTCGCCTGCCTCACCCGATACTGCAAGAGATTCGCACCCCGATTCCGCTGGTGGCTACAACCCATTCGTCTCGCACGCATTTTTCGGCGCGCTTGAGAACTCACTTTCGGCATGCGCCCGTACCGGCTGGGGACCACGCCATCTGATTGCCCGCAACGCCGGCGAGATCGTCGGCATTGTACCGTGTTATCTGAAAAGCCACTCGCAAGGCGAATATGTCTTCGATCACGGATGGGCAGATGCGTTCGAGCGCGCAGGCGGCAGTTACTATCCGAAACTGCAGGCGACAGTTCCGTTCACACCCGCAGCGGGTTCTCGCCTGCTGGTGCGGCCTTGCGCCGACGCGACGCCGATAAGGGAAGCACTGGCAGGTGGATTGATCGGACTGTGCGAAGCAACGCAGGCCTCATCCGTCCATGTGACGTTCGCACGCGAGGACGAATGGGATTTTCTAGCCAAGCGCGGCTTCCTACAGCGCACAGACCAGCAATTCCACTGGCGCAACGAAGGTTACGGCACTTTCGAGGACTTTCTGAGTACGTTGAATTCGCGCCACCGGAAGGCGATCCGTCGCGAGCGGCGAGATGCGCTGGAGAATGGCATCACAATTCACGCGCTGAATGGAAGCGAGATTACTGAAGAAGTGTGGGACGCGTTCTTCACGTTCTACATGGAGACGGGTTCACGAAAATGGGGCCGACCCTATCTGACGCGCGAGTTCTACCGGCTGATCGGCGAAACGATGGCGGACGATGTGCTGCTGATCATGGCCAATCGCGACGGTCGCTGGATCGCGGGCGCGATCAATTTCATAGGTTCCGACACGCTGTTCGGTCGGAACTGGGGTGCAGTCGAACATCATCCGTTTCTGCATTTCGAAGTCTGCTACTATCAGGCGATCGATTTTGCCATCAGGAAGGGCTTGAATCGCGTCGAAGCCGGCGCACAGGGCGAGCACAAGATCGCGCGCGGTTATCTGCCCCAGACTACATACTCCGCGCATTATATTGCCGATCCGTCTCTGCGGCGCGCCGTCGGCGATTATCTCAAGCGCGAGCGGCAGTATGTGCGCGAAGCGGTTCGCGAACTGACGGAAGCCGGGCCATTTCGCAAATAGCGCGGTGATCGCGGCGGCTTGACGTTCGCTGCCTTCGCAGCGAAGGTTGCTCAATCACAAACGGAATACGCGATGACCGCTTACGACAGCAACAACATCTTCGCCAAGATCCTTCGCGGCGAATTCCCGTGCTACAAGATATATGAGGATGACCACACCATCGCGTTCCTGGACATCATGCCGCGATGCCCGGGTCATACGCTCGTGATTCCGAAAGCACCCGCGCGCAACATCCTCGACATTAGCCCGGACGATCTTGCGCACGTCGCGCGGACTGCGAAGAAAATAGCAGTCGCAGGCAAAAAGGCCTTCGGCGCGGACGGGATCACGTTGCAGCAATTCAGTGAAGCCGCGGGCGGGCAAGTCGTGTTTCATCTTCATGTGCACGTCATGCCCCGCGCTGAGGGAGTGGCATTGCTGCCGGCAGCGTCACGCAAGGAAGACGCCAAAGTCCTTGAGGGTCATGCCGCGCGATTGATCGCGGCGTTAAAGAGCTAGCCGAACCACCATTTGCCGGCCAGAACGCAGATCTCACCAACGATGACGCCGACGAATACGGATTTGCGTGCGGCGAGATAGACCGTAAACCCGATCACTGTCGATCCAAATCGAACGAAGGCTGGAACGGCTGCCAGCGCACCCGGAGGCGCAATCAGAATTTGCGCGATGACTCCCGCCAGAATGGCTGCTGACACGGCACGCACCCAGACCAGAATTTCCGAATCCTCATGAACGCGTCTGCCCACGACGAAACCTAAGAAGCGCCAGACTTCATTCGGCAGGAAGCCCGCGAAGACCAGCAACGCAAGCGCATGCGCATCGCCGAAAATCGTCATGCTGCCGCCTTCCGCCAGCGGTGGGCGACATAAGCAAGCGTTCCTGCAACGACGCCGCTGATGAGAATCTCAAGACCCGTGTTGAGGAACGATACAACGGGATAGAGCGCGAGGCCCAGCGCGAGCGCGAGTTTGTCCACCAGCCGATGAGCGTTGCGCGCTGTAGACAATAAAAACGTCAACGGTGTCAGCGCGAGAATTCCAGCTGCGAGCAGCGGCGGAAGATTGGCCGCAAGGCCATAACCCGCGCCCGTCGCCACTGCACTCATGATTAGAAGTGCACCGCCAAGGCCATTCAGAAAGGCTACGCGCGATGCCCGGGGCACATGCGGCAAAAGGCGAAAGCTCTCCACCCACACCGTCACCGCAACCATGTGTGCAGGCAATACGAGCTGCGCTGTTCTGGTTTGCGGCGCGCGCAACATAGGCATCACAGAAACAATCATCGGCAAGAGCCGGATAGCACTGATCGTAACGGCGATGGCGGACTCCAGAAGCGTCGCGCCAGCATGCGCCGTGGTAATAAGGATAACCTGTGCAGGCGCGGCCCAGATCAAGATGGTGCTGGCAAGCGACCAGCTCAGCGTATAGCCGGAATCATGAGCCAGCGCGCCGACGCCGATAAACGTGCCGCACAGGACCAGCGCAAGGACCGAGGACAATCCCGACGTTACGCCGAGGACGAAAGCGCCGGATGCTTTTTGCCAACGCGGAGAATCGAGGGAAGGAAGCGCCAAGCGAGGAGTACCGGGTGAATCGATCACCCCATCTCGCGAGCGAAATGCAATGCCGTCAAGTCAATCTGCCCCTCTTTTGCGGGAGGCAGACGTCGTGCAAATGCGACGCTCGAATCGATCAGATCGATGGCTCGCGAGCGGTCGACGACATCGAGGCGATCACGCACAAGGCAGCGAAAGCCAAGCCGATCATTCCGAATGTAACCACAACAGCCTCCTGGCTCCTGCGCCATTCCGGCGCGCGAACCAGATGATTGGAAAACGGTTTCGCAAAACTTAATCGAAAAACGTCGTAATCGCGTTAGCATTTTGTTGAGCATGATCGCTGTGGCATTAATTGAAGTTATGCCTATTTTTACTGGACTTCTGAGATCGCGAGAGGTCCGCCCCGCATTAACCGTGCAAGCAGAATCGTAGCTCGTCGTAGCCTCGGCGGGGTAAGTTGCCACCGACGAAAACGAAGGTGAACCATGCTCGACCGCCGCAGCGACCCCCGTGAACGCGTGATCTACGGAGGCATCATCGCGACCGATGCCAAAAATGCGAAGATCGATTGCGTGGTGCGCAATCTGTCCGGTAGTGGCGCGAATATCGAGCTGGCGAGCAGCGAAAAGATGCCCGAAAATTTTAATATCGCCATCCCGAAAACCGGCCGGTCGTTTCTGGCAAAAATCGTCTGGTGGCGTGCCAACCGCGCAGGCCTTGAATTCCAGACGACCGCTGCGGGTAGCGGTAACCCCGTCTCGTTCGATCTCGAAGAGCGGCTGCGGATCAGTGAGAAAAAAGCCCGCGCTTTGAAGCAAAGGGTCCGGCAACTCCTCGGCGAAAGCTGAAATCCTCGATAAAAAGGAAAACCCGGCGACATCGCCGGGCTTTTTTGTTCTTCCGCTTCAGACTTTCAGAAGCGGCTTTGCCGATCCCTTCGGTCCATCGCCGCCCTTGTCGCCTCTCGGTTTGCGCTTGCGTGAACCGGGCAGTTTTTCGGGCTTCGGTGTGACCGGCCCCTCGACATATTCGAAACCGATCTTGTCGACGCCCTGCTCGTCCTTGACCAACACAACGCGGACATGTCCGCCGCCCTTGAGCTTGCCGAACAGAACTTCGTCGGCCAGCGGCTTCTTGACGTGCTCTTGAATGATGCGCGCCATCGGACGTGCCCCCATCTGCTCGTCATAGCCGTGCTCGATTAGCCAGGCTTTTGCGGGCTCGGACAGTTCGATGGTCACGTCGCGATCGGCAAGCTGCGCTTCGAGCTGAAGCACGAACTTCTCGACGACCATACCGATCACATCGGTATTGAGGTGCGCGAACGACACGATGGCATCGAGCCGGTTGCGGAATTCCGGCGCAAACTGCCGGTTGATCGCCTCGTGGTCCTCGCCTTCCCGCTTGCTGCGCGTGAAACCGAACGCTGCCTTCGCCATGTCGGCCGCACCCGCATTCGTCGTCATGATAAGGATGACGTTACGGAAGTTGACCGACTTGCCGTTGTGATCGGTAAGTTTGCCGTGATCCATGATCTGCAGCAACACGTTGTAAAGATCCGGATGAGCCTTCTCGATTTCGTCGAGCAGCACGACGCAATGCGGATGCTGGTCCACTCCGTCGGTCAGCAAGCCACCCTGATCGAAACCGACGTAGCCCGGAGGCGCGCCGATCAGGCGCGAAACGGTATGGCGCTCCATGTATTCGGACATATCGAAGCGGATCAATTCAACGCCGAGCGATGCCGCCAGTTGTTTTGCTACCTCGGTCTTGCCGACACCCGTCGGTCCCGAGAAGAGGTAGGAGCCAATCGGCTTCTCCGGTTCACGCAGGCCCGCACGCGCGAGCTTGATCGAAGCCGACAGTGCTTCAATCGCCTTGTCCTGACCGAACACCGTGCGCTTGAGCGTTGCTTCGAGATGCTTGAGTACCTCGGCGTCATCCTTGGAAACCGACTTCGGCGGAATGCGCGCCATCGTCGCGATGGTGGTTTCGATTTCCTTAATGCCGATCGTCTTCTTGCGCTTGTTCTCAGGAACAAGCATCTGCGCAGCACCCGACTCGTCGATCACGTCGATGGCCTTATCTGGCAGCTTGCGGTCGTGAATGTAACGCGCCGATAAATTCACCGCCGCCTCGATGGCGTCGTTAGTGTATTTCAGCTTGTGATAGTCCTCGAAGTAAGGCTTGAGGCCTTTGAGGATTCCGATCGCATCTTCGACCGACGGTTCGTTGACATCGATCTTCTGGAACCGGCGAACCAGCGCACGGTCTTTTTCGAAGTGCTGCCGATATTCCTTATAGGTGGTCGAGCCCATGCAGCGGATGCCGCCCGACGCCAATGCCGGCTTGAGCAGATTGGATGCGTCCATCGCGCCGCCGGACGTCGCGCCGGCGCCGATCACAGTGTGGATTTCGTCGATGAACAGGATCGCATTCGGATGCGCTTCCAGTTCCTTGATGACTTGCTTCAGCCGCTCTTCGAAATCGCCGCGATAACGCGTGCCTGCGAGCAGCGTACCCATGTCGAGCGAGAATACGGTCGCCGCGGACAAAACCTCCGGCACATCGCTATCGACAATGCGCTTGGCGAGTCCCTCTGCGATGGCGGTCTTGCCGACGCCAGCTTCACCGACGAACAGCGGGTTGTTTTTCTGGCGGCGGCACAGAACCTGGATCGCGCGATTGATTTCGGAATTGCGTCCGATGACCGGATCGATTTTGCCGTCGCGCGCCTTTTTGTTGAGGTTGACGCAATACGTGTCGAGCGCCTCACCCTTCTTCTTGGTATCCTCGTTGCCCTTGGTGTCGGCATCTTCGTCCACGCCGCGCACCGGCCGCGCTTCCGAAACGCCGGGGCGCTTCGCAATGCCGTGGCTGATATAGTTGACGGCGTCGTAGCGCGTCATGTCCTGCTCCTGCAGGAAATACGCAGCATGGCTTTCGCGCTCCGCGAAAATCGCGATCAGCACGTTCGCGCCCGTGACTTCCTCGCGGCCGGATGACTGAACGTGGATCACCGCACGCTGCACGACGCGCTGGAAGCCAGCCGTCGGCTTCGCATCGTCACCGCCGTCGGCGACAAGATTTTCAAATTCGGTTTCGAGATAATTCACAAGGCTGCCGCGCAGCTTGTCGAGATCGACACTGCAGGCACGCATGACAGCCGCAGCATCTGTGTCGTCGATCAGCGACAGCAGAAGGTGTTCGAGTGTCGCGTATTGATGATGCCGCTCGTTCGCGATCGCAAGCGCGCGGTGCAGGGATTGTTCAAGGCTCTGAGAGAAAGTCGGCATTCGCGTCCCTTATGGCCCCCGCCACTTTAGTTCGATCAATTCATTCCCGGTCCGGCCTGATCAGTTCCTGCAACCTGCTCCGCTCTGCAAACGGTTCCCGTTCATGAGACTCGAATGCTACTTCTTTTCCATCACACATTGCAAAGGATGCTGATGTTTTCGCGCAAAGTCCATCACCTGCGTCACTTTGGTTTCGGCGATCTCGTATGTAAAAACGCCACACTCCCCGATCCCGTGATGATGGACATGCAACATGATCTTCGTTGCCGCTTCAACGTCCTTCTGAAAGAATTTCTCCAGAACGTGAACGACGAACTCCATCGGAGTGTAATCGTCATTCAGAATGAGCACGCGATAGAGATTTGGTTTCTTTGTCTTCGGTTTGACTTTAGTGATGACCGATGTGCCCGGGCCGCCGCCCGAACGACCGTCATCCTTGCTCATTCGTGGAGTACGGTTGTCCGAATTCCTGCCGGAGATCCGGTCAGGGTCTCGCAAATTGAAGTGTGAAGGCACGTTGCGCATGGCGCGAGAATTGAATTCCCCGAGAATTGGGCGGTATCGAACGCCGTGACGCGACCGGCACCGCATGGTTAATATGGGTTGCGATCAACCTCCCTGCAAGCATGCAAGTTTGCCGCCAGAATCGCTCCCCGAGTCCAGTTAAGCCGCCCGGAATCGCCGAGGCAAGGCGAACCCGACGCATTCAGGAAGCGTTGAGGATATGCGGTAAATAAATGCGGAAATCGGCCGCCAATCTCAGGATTCCACTTAGTTAACCAGCGAATTTTACCTGTCTTTGAGAGCCGAAACCTAGGTCTGGTGCCAGAAACAAACACTGGCAGACGCTATGACCGCACATCGGGTTCTGGAACGCCTCTCACATGTCGCAGCAAAATTCGCCCGCGCCATCGACGGAAATATTGCTGTCATTTTTGCCATCACGATGGTGCCGATGATGGGCTTCATCGGCGCCGCTGTCGACTATTCTCGCGCGGTGAACGCACGAACGGCGATGCAGACCGCGCTGGATACGGCCGCGTTGATGATCTCCAAGGATGCGAGCACCCTCACCGCCGCACAGATCACGTCAAAAGCACAGGGCTACTTCAATGCCCTCTACACGCATTCGGAAGTCTCCAATATTGCCGTGACCGCAACTTATACTCCTGCATCCGGCGGAAGTCCTGCGCAGGTCGTCATGACTGGCTCGGCAAAGATGCCGACAAACTTCATGAAAGTCGCCGGATATCCCACGCTCGATCTCGGCGTCAGTTCGACAACGAAGTGGGGATCGACCAAGATGCGCGTCGCGATGGCGCTCGACAACACCGGCTCGATGGCATCGTCGGGGAAAATAACTGCGCTGCAAAGCGCGGCGAAGAATCTGGTCGATAATCTCATGGCAACCGCAAGCAGCAATGGCGACGTGCTGATCTCGATCGTGCCCTTCGCAAACGTTGTCAATATGGGCACGAGCTACAGGACCAGCGGCTATATCGACTGGAGCAACTGGTCTACCTCGGGCAGCATCGAGGAGGACTATACCTGCAGCACGACCTATCAGGCCCCAACCTGGCAGAACGGCTATACAGGCAAGATGAAGTGCGGCACGGCCAACAACAACACCAGCAACTGGAACGGTTGCGTGATGGACCGGACGCAGCCTTATGACGTGCAATCCGATGCACCCACGACGGCCAGCGCCTACTTTCCGGCGGACCAGTCTTCCTATTGCCCGACGCAGGTTTTTCCACTGAGCTACAACACTACGCAGCTGAAACAGACGATCGATGCAATGTCGCCAAGCGGCGGTACCAACCAGCCGATCGGGTTGTTCCACGCATGGCTCACTCTACTCCAGCAGTCTCCGTACAACGCCCCCTCAAAAACGGCCGGCGTCGTTTATTCGGATGTCATTATCCTGATGTCGGACGGCTTGAACACGATGGACCGCTGGTATGGCAACGGCTACAGCCCATCGTCGCAGGTCGATGACCGGCAGGCATTGCTGTGCTCCAACATTAAAGCGACCGGCGTACTCATCTATACGATCCAGGTGAACACGGATGGCGACCCGACGTCCGCCATTCTGCAAAGCTGCGCCAGCAACAACCAGTTCTATCCGACAACGACCGCTTCAGGCATCGCGTCGGCTTTCGACGCAATCGGAACGTCGCTGACGAAGCTGCGCGTTGCCCAATAGCTCTACGCCTACAGCATAGGACTGTAGAATGCCCGGCCCCAACGCCGGGCATTCTTGTTCGTGCAATAGATAAAATTTTAATCGTTCTGCTAGCGCGGGATTCATCGTGTTTTGGCGTCGTGTTGCGTTTCGCGCCGATGATTAAAGATGCACCCGCCTTTCATCAGAGCATTTTACTACCTCTTCACGCCTGAAGTTCTACGCCCGTCTCAGATGTTCAATCTCGTCTGGTGACGCCATGGAACGCATGATTTCGGTTTCAAAACTTGCCGCGCTGATGCGGCACTTTCGACTGGCTACGAAAGGCAATGTCGCGGTCATCTTCGCCATCGCTATTGTGCCGATTATCGGATTCATCGGCGCGGCCGTCGACTATTCGCGCGTCAACAACGCGCGGACGGCCATGCAAAGTGCTCTCGACTCGGCAGCGTTGATGATTTCAAAGGACGCCGCAGGACTGACGGCGGCCCAGATCACATCCAGAGCGCAAGGTTATTTCAACGCGCTCTACAATCATCCCGAGATTGGCAGCGTCACGGTCAGCGCAACCTATTCGGCCAACACCGGCACCGGCGCGCAGATCGTGATGAACGGGTCCGGCACGATGCCGACTGCCTTCATGAAAGTTGCGGGCTATCCGTCGATCGATTTCGGTGTCAGTTCCACGACCAAGTGGGGCTCTACGAAAATGCGCGTCGCGATGGCGCTCGATAATACCGGCTCGATGGCGAGTGCAGGCAAGATGCCAGCATTGCAGACCGCCGCGAAGAATTTGATCGACCAGCTCAGCGCAACCGCCGTTGCAGATGGCGACGTGCTGATCTCGATTATTCCCTTTGCGACAGCAGTCAATATCGGCACGGGCTTCAAGAACCAGCCTTGGATGGACTGGAGTCAATGGGCCGACGACGGCAGCATCGAAAACGGCTGGACCTGCTCGACCAGAAACAGATCCCGAAGTCAGGAGATGATCTGTGGGAGCGCGGCCAACAACATCAATAACTGGAACGGTTGCGTGATGGACCGCGCACAGCCCTATGACGTTCAGGCGGATGCGCCGGCAACCGCGACAACGGGAACGTGGCTCGCGGCTGACCAATCGGCATGGTGTCCGACGCAGATGATGCCGTTGAGTTCAACCTGGCAGGCCTTGAAGGATAAGGTTGATGCGATGTCGCCTTCCGGCGCAACCAATCAGCCGATCGGCCTGCAATGGGCGTGGTTTTCGCTCAACACCGGCCTGCCTTTGAACGCACCGGCAAAAACCGTCAATGTGACGTATACCGACGCCATCATCCTGATGTCGGACGGTCTGAACACGATGGACCGCTGGTATGGCGACGGCTACAATGTTTCGACGCAAGTGGATGACCGGCAGGCTCTTCTGTGCGCCGCCATCAAGGCCGCAGGCGTGAAAATCTACACCATTCAGGTCAACACCGACGGCGATCCGGAATCTGCGATCCTAAAAAGCTGCGCGAGCGACAACCAGTTCTTCTCGACGACGACAGCATCGGGAATTGCATCGGCATTCGATGCCATCGGCGCGTCATTGTCGAAGCTGCGCGTGGCTAAATAACCGCGTTTGCAAAGACACGCGATCGCCTAAACAAAAAGCCCGGCCGAATGGCCGGGCTTTTTCCGATTTCTGTTCGTCGCCGCTTAGTGAGCTGGCGTGAACTTGGCGACCAGACCTTCAAGCGGCTTGTAAGCCTGCTTGGCGAGGTCGGTGTAGAGCGCGCCGATCTTCTGCGACTCGGCAACGAACGTCTCGTAAGTCGACTTCGCGAATTCGGTCTGAACTTCGATCGCCTTGTCGAGCGACTTCACGCCCGAGAGCTTTTCGGCGAACAGCTTGGTGTCTTCGAACGACTTCTTGGCATAGTCGCCGTAAGCGGTGGCGAGCGTCTGCAGGCCGCTCGAGAAGGTGTTGGCCGAAGCCACCGCCGCGTCGAACTGCTCTTTGCCGTACTTCTGAATTTCTTCAACGTTGACCATGGTGGAATCCTTTTCCCAGACTGATGACGGATGACTTTGCTGATCTGCCGGGAGCCCGGCTCCCTAATCCTCCTCACCATAGTGCAGCGCACAATAATTGTCAAGAATTTCTTGTGCGTCGCACAAAAGATTTAAATGCGAGCCAAACTCGATGGGCGCGCGAAACGCTTGCTTAACCTTTTGGAAACCCCCCGCCCCTACGCTGATTTCTTGCTCAATTCCGGTGCGCGACACGCTGGAAAAGGCAATGCGGTCCAGCAGCTTAGCCGAAACTCTACCGAGACGGCCAAAGCCGCTTAGGCCGTGTTTTCGAAACGAACGAACCAGCCCCGAAATGAGCTGGGAGCCGACCAAAATTTGGCCTCAGAACGAGGCGATCAGAGCGGGAATCGGACGGGGAAATTCATGTTGGCTGTCAAACCGGCGCCCTCGCGCGCGCTTCGCCTTTGCCTCCTCAGTGCCATTGTCGTTTCCGCCACATTCCTATTCGCGACCGATTCCGCAGACGCGCGTCGCTATCGCCGCCACCATGCCGTAGCGACGAGCAGTTACAGCCCCGCCTTCGCTTCCATCATCGTCGATGCCAATTCCGGCAAAACGCTGCAGGCGACCAGCGCAGACAGTCCGCGCCACCCCGCGTCGCTGACCAAGATCATGACGCTCTACTTGCTGTTTGAGCGTCTGGAGAGCGGAAAGCTCAAACTCGATTCCACGATGGACGTTTCGGAGAATGCGTCCGAACAGGCACCGACAAAACTCGGTCTGCAACCCGGACAGACGCTGCGCGTCGAAGACGCGATCAAGGGTCTTGTGACGCGCTCAGCCAACGATGCGGCGGTCGTCATTGCAGAGGCGATCGGCGGCAGCGAAGAAGCCTTCGCCAAGGAAATGACGCGCAAGGCGCGCGCACTCGGCATGAGCAAGACGACATACAAGAATTCATCGGGCCTACCCGACGACGACCAGATCACGACGGCGCGCGATCAGGCTACGCTCGGACGCGCGATTCAGGATCGCTTCCCGAAATACTATCGCTACTTCGCAACCGATGCCTTCAATTATCGCGGCCGCGTCATTCGCAACCACAACCGGCTGATCGGCCGTGTCGAAGGCGTCGATGGCATCAAGACGGGCTACACCCGCGCTTCCGGTTTTAACCTCGTAACGTCGATGAAGCGTGGCAACCGCTTTATGGTCGGCGTCGTGCTCGGCGGGCGCAGCGGCGGATCGCGCAATGCCATCATGCGCAACCTCTTGGCCGAACATCTCGACGAGGCATCGACAAAGCGCACTATCGCAACGATCACCGAGAAGAATGCAAGCGACATCAAGGTGGCAGAAGCAAAGAACGACAATGTCGACGCTACTCCGCGTGCAACTCCGATGGTCCAGGTGAAGGGTGCAGTTCAAACCGCATCCGCAGTTCCGGATCCGGTTCCGCCGCCTGCGCCACGCGCGCCGTCCGTTCCTGCGAAGGACAAGGCCGAACAGGACACGCCGGTACCCGCTCCGATGTCGAGTGGCGTGATCGCGGCTCAGGCCTTTGCAGCAATTCCTGGTTCGGATATTCCGATGACGCCCGTCCGCATCAAGACGGTACAAGTGCGCATGGGCCAGGCAAAAGTCGCTTCGGCAGTGTCGGTGCCTGTGGCAACGAGCGCGATACCGGCACCCGCGCAACCAACCGTTGCGGAAACATCGAAGTCGGTGGTGGCGCGCGCCGAAACCAAGATTGAAGCGCCCCCGCAGCCTGAAGCGGAAGTACGATCTGCCGCACCGCGAGTGGAGTTTCCCGCTCCGCTACCGACCCAAGCCAACACCAGCAATGGCATCGGACAAGGCATGATCGGCCGGGTGCCGGCGCCTGCAGCAGCCAACTCTAATGCGATGGCGTCGATCGAGCCCGTGCAGCGTGGCGCGCCTCCGTCGAGTCTCGGCGCTCAGGCGCAAGTCCTACAGACTTCGCCAGCCTCAGCGCCGGCACCGCAACCTGCCGCAAACCAACAGCCTACGCAACCTGTGCAGGCGGTTCAGGACAACAGCGCGATTAAACCCGTCATGCGTTCGGGATGGATCGTTCAGGTCGGTGCGCTCGAGAGCGAAAGCGAAGCCCGCCAGCGCCTCGACGCTGCCAAAGGCAGCGCGGGCAGGCTTCTCGGCGGAGCCGATCCATTCACCGAGACGGTCGCCAAGGGCAACAAGACCCTCTACCGCGCGCGCTTCGCAGGCCTCAATCAGGATTCTGCGGAAGCGGTCTGCCGGACGCTTAAACGGTCGGATATTTCCTGCATCGCGATCCGGAATTGATCGTCAATTCTTAACAACAAAGCCCGCCCTCATCGGCGGGCTTTTTGCTGCGCGCTTGCCTCCGACAACTCTTTTTCAAGGTTTGGCTTCTAAAACCTTAACCGCAGGACCGATCACGCCGGACTACGGCGGACGCCCTCGGGGGCCATCAACACAGAGAACGAAGCTGCTCGCAGATCGTAGCGTCTTGTTGCGTGCTGGAGTCAGTGATGGTTGCGAAGCAGAGTATCCTTGGCCTCGTTCACACGGGCGGCGAGGTACGTCGACCCCCCTTGGTCGGGATGAAGTTTCTTCATCAGCCCACGATGAGCCCGGCTGATTTCATCGCGCCCCGCTCCCGGCTTCAAGCCAAGGATCTGATAGGCCTCCTCGGCCGTCATTTTGCCGCCAAACGCCGCGCGGCTTTCCTCGCGACGCCCTCCTGCCGCTGCGTCATGCGTGTTCTCACGCCAAGCGGGAAACCTGCGGTCCAGATAACTTTCAAGAAGGGCCCAGCTCTCGGCATCAAAGCCGCGCGCGAGCACGACCAATTCATCGAGCGTGAATTCGTCGAGCGCTCGCCCCGCTTCGGGTCCGGCGACAATCGATCCCGCAAGAGCTCCGGTGTCGTGGTCGAGCGTCATCTCTATAAACTGGGACCGTACCTGGGACTTCTGCCCCTGTGACTTCCACGCGGCGGGGCCGTAGTTGCCCCACGCTGACCCCAGTTGTGCACCGAACGGCGACCAGCCCAGAAGCCCTGCTCCGAAAATTCCGAGCGGGATCGCGACCGCAAGCTCGCCTTTTGCACCGACGAACAATGCCGCAGCCAGCGTAACAATTCCGCCGCCGCCTTTGATCACCTTGGCAAGCCACTTAGGATCCGCGCCCTTGACAATGTTGAGAGCGACGTAGATCAGGGCAACGGCAACAATGCCTGCAATCAAGGTGGGCATGACGCGATCATGCGTTACTTCATTTGTCCGAGCAATGCTGCTGCGTGTGAGGTATTCTTCGCAAGGCGCTTCAGTGCTTCGCGCCCGCCGGCTGCATATGCAGCTGCTGCTCGAAGCAACTCGCGCAACTGCGCCGCAGAACCCGTATCGAACCGGCACCACGCGCCGCCCGTGAGACGCGCGATCTCCCGGTACGACGTCTCAGCCACCGTGTCGTGGCCTTCCTGAAACATGAAGCACGGCACTTTCAGAAGGCCAAGTTCGCCCGCGGTCGCGCATAGCGCATCGACATTCTCTTCCATCGCGTCGCCAACGAAGACGATGGCGCGCACGCCCGACTCAACGGCTTCCTTGCGGGCATCTGACAACACGCGGCCAATCTGTGTCTGACCACCTTGGCATTGAATCGTGCTCATCAGTTTTGCGATTTTTGCCGTATCCGAAATCCACGGACTTGCGCGGCATTCATTGAGGCCACGGAAATAAACGAGGCGGACATCCAGCCCGCCAATGCTGCCGGCTTCACGAAACATGTCGGCCTGTAGCTGGCAGGCCATATCCCACGTCGGCTGCCGGCTCAGGGTGGCATCGAGTGCAAAGATCAGGCGACCGTTTCCCGCCTTCCGCTCCGCTACCGATCGCACTTTGGCAACGAAGGCTGCAATATCGGCTCTGGTATCCGGTTGCGCATCCGGCAAAGGGTCGCGCATGCCCGCGCCGAGCTTCTGTCCAGGTTTCGGAACGATCGGGTCGTGCGTCATTCGGGTTCGCCCGGATTGCGTTCCCTATGTGGCGCGCCCAACGCCTGCTTGCAATGGAATTAGACCGAAAGCCTACTCGATGGGCACAGCAAGCCGTCCGATGAGCAACGCCACTTCCTGAAGTCTTTGATCGTCATGCTCTTCAACGGCACGCGCGAGACGCGAAACGCACTCATCGTCCGTGATCCTGTTCAGCACCTGATCTTCGATCGACGGAGCAAGATTGGGAAATGCATTGGAAACGCTGGCCATCAAAATCTCCTCGCTTTGATTCGGATAGACTCAAGCAAGCAGGTGTCATGCCAACTGCAGATTATGGCGAATAAAAGTGCCGTTCAAAGTCCATACGCAGTTGTGAGCGCCAAACTTCACAACATGGGCAAATGCGTCCGGCCGAGCTGCGCTATCAGCGTGGCTGGGGAGCTTGAGCGACAGGGCCCGGCGGCTTGGGAACGTCGATCTTATCGGTATTAACGGGAGCGAGGCTGCTACTGTCGGTATCGTTCAAAAACTTGTCCAGCACGCCCTGGATGCTTTCCTTCACGTTTTCAGGGCCGCGATCGCTCATATCGGTGTGCTGGAATCCGGTGTTCACCACCGTGATGCCGGATTCCTTGCACGTGTTATCATCGGGAATGACGCCAGGATCCGTCTTAAACTGCGGATCCTTCGAGCGGAACGAAAGAATCTTGAACTTGCCGTTGGTCAAGAACGGCACCCGCAAATTATCGAGCGTTACGACCTTCTTGATCTGCTCAGGATGAACCTTGGCAAAATACATCGAGATATCGCCGCCATTGGAATGGCCGACCATCGTCAAGTGATTGTAGTCAGCGTTCGGCTGAATCTTTTTCATCTTGTCGACAGCAAACTCGATGTTGGCAACTCCGCGCTCATACACCGGCAAGCGGCCAACATAAAGTTCGCCGACTTTGGTCACGAGTGGCGCGTCGGTTTCGAGGTCGTGCTGAATGCTGATCGCAAGATATCCGCGGGCGGCAAATACGTTGGCCAGAAACGAATACTCCGTGAAACGGACCGTGTTGCCATGATTGATAATCGCGACGGGCAACGTGATCATGCCGGCGTCAGCAGTCATTTCCTTGTCGCGGCGAACGGCGACATCGACGTCAACCGGCCGGTTACGTGTCGCGTCGAAGAAGCTGATCGTTTCGTGCCGGATCGCCCATTTGCTCGCAGAAAAATACGCGACGCCGAGGACCGCAACGAACCCTAAGAAGATGAGAATTCCGCGCTTCATCGAATGTCCCTCAGCGTTCTCCGACCGGGAAAACATCAGCCGCTTTCAGAGTGTTTCGAATCCAATCCTATTGTCCAGCAGTTAACGCACAAGCGTGTGACAGGTGCAGTTACTTTTTTGAAATGTGGCAACGAAGTCCCAAGTTTCAACCTCCGCGTGTTGCACTGCGGAAGCCCTTTGCACTGCCAAAGGCAGAAAAATAACGATTTAAGCCGTCAAATCGTGGGATTCGAGCGGACGGTCGATTTGGGCAAACCATTCGGCCCGGGTCGCGGCCCGGCGGCGACCACGCTCGTCGATCGGTAGCTTCAACTGCCGCAAAAGGCTCGTGACTTCTTCCCGCGCCGTCACATGCGCCATGTTCGGACGGGTACCTAAGGTCGCCTCGTCGAGTTCATCGAGCGCGGTCAGGCCACGCGGGAAGAATTCGCGATAGACGACACGTTCGGCGAAGCCATCGACCGGCCGGAAGCCGAGACGGAACGACAACTGGTCGAGTCCTTCGGCAATAAGTTGCTTGTTGCGAGATCCGATCATCGAAAGCCGGTTGCGCACTACGATCCAATCCGTGGCCGCGCCGTCGAGATCGCGCCGCTGTTTGCGGGCGATTTTCACCATCGAAGCGTAGTGGCTTTCACCGATCACCGAATAGGTTGTCTGGTCGACGTGCCCCAGAACGTCGAAATCGAGAAAGCTATCGTTGATGGGCGTAACGAGCGTGTCGGCCATCGAATGAGCCAGCCGCATCAGATAACTGTCAGTTCCCGGCGTATCGATAACGATGAAATCGAACGTCTTTTCGACGGCGCTGACGGCTGCGGAGAATTGCGCGAACTCTGACATCTCGTTGTCGCCGATTTGCATCGTGTTCCCGAGCGCTACGCAGCAATGCTGCGGGATCTCGAGTTCAATGCCCGTCCGTTGGGCCCAATTCCGGCGATTTTCGATGTAGCGGGTGAAGCTCTGCTGACGGGAATCGAGGTCGATTGTGGCGACCCGCTGACCAGCTTTCATCAAGGCAACAGCGACATGGAGGGCTGTAGTCGATTTTCCCGACCCACCCTTCTCATTGCCGAGAACAACGACGTGCGCTGACCCGGATTTAGGCTGCCCAGCCTGCTGAAGCATCGAATTCCCCCTGTGGATATCTTCGGCCAAGCTCATAAAGAATCAAGTGAAATGCTGGCCGCTTCGCCCTTCATCCTTAATTCGGCTGCGGCTGTGACGATCTTGCCCGCCGGCCATTCACGATGGATGGCGACACCCGCGCTTGTTAGTGTTACCGCCCACCGCGACGTTCAAATTCAGCCCAAGAAACGAATGCCCCACAATCCGATCATTGCCCGAACCCCTGCTGCCCTTCACCGCGCCCGTACCGAACTCTCCAAACGCAATGCCGACATCGCGCTTGTCCCGACCATGGGGGCGCTCCATGACGGTCATGTGTCGCTGATCCGTCTCGCAAAGCGCCGCGCGAAGAAAGTTGTGGTCTCGATTTTCGTAAATCCCACGCAATTTGCAGCGCATGAGGACCTCGGCTCCTACCCGCGGACTTGGAAACAAGACATCGCCAAACTCGCCGCCGAAGGCGTCGATCTCGTCTGGCATCCTGACGTCAAGACGATGTACCCGGACGGCTTCGCAACACGCGTAGCACCGGAAGGACCGGCGCTGGCCGGGTTGGAAGATCGCTTCCGTCCGCATTTTTTCGGCGGCGTGGCCACCGTCGTGACCAAATTGTTCACGCAGGTGCGACCCGATTTCGCGTTTTTCGGCGAGAAGGATTACCAGCAGTTCAAGGTTGTGACGCGAATGGCGCGCGACCTTGATCTCGGCGTCAGAGTGATAGGCGGCGCGATCATTCGCGAGCGCGATGGATTGGCGATGTCGTCGCGAAACGTCTACTTGTCCGCCGATCAACGGCGCGCTGCGCCGGCGCTTTTCCGTTCATTAAAGGCGACTTCCAAGCGCATGCGCGCTGGTGAAGATTTTCGGTCATCGCTCGCTGCCGGCGCGGCGGCAATGTCGGATGCCGGATTTGCGGTCGATTATCTTGAAGCGCGGCACGCCGAAACACTTGCACCGATTTCTTCATTCAAGGATGGTCCGGTCAGGCTTCTCGTTGCGGCCAAGCTCGGGACCACACGTCTGATCGACAACATCAAGGCTTAGAGAAGCCCAAGCTCGCGCAACTCACGTCGCATCGGCTCAGGCATCTTCGCGATGCTCGCTTCGGCCTTGCCAAGATCCGGTGGCGCGCTTTTCGGATCGAAATATCGCCATCCCTGAAAGGCGCGCATTGGACGTGGCGATACGGTGATCAGCTTCGGCTCCATCACGAGACGGCAGCGGCCGATGCCATCGCGGTCGCGAAAAGGTTCGATCGCAAGCAGCTTTTCACGCGCTGCGATCTGTCCCTTGATGACCCAGTAAATCGAGCCGCCGTCGAGCAACTCGGCTTCGCGCTTCGGCGTCATTCGCGTGATGTGGATATGGCGCCCCGGCTTGCCCTTGGATTTTGCCTGCTTGACGCGTTCGGCGATCCAGCCTCGAAGGTCTTTGACGGATTCAGCGCCTACGCTGAGCTTGATAAGATGAAGCGGCATGGTCCGCTCAGTTATCGTCATCCGCGCGTTGAGGTGCAAGCGAGGTCGGCGCTTGTGCACGTGATTTCTGCGAGCTCAGTTTCTTGGGAGCCGGAGCGCGCGAAGGCTGCGGCGAACTCTCGGCCTGGCGCGGCGACGATTGCGTGCCCTGCGCTCCCGGTTCCGGCGTCATAATGTTCACTGGCGGGATCGACGACGCACTCGGAAAATCACCCGACAACGGCCTTCCCGGCGGCGGTCCCGCCGGCCCCGGTGCGGCTGCAGCGGGAGCGGCCTGCGCAGATGGCGTGGGCGCGTTCCAGAACGGCGAATACCGGCCAACGAGACCGTCGTATAGTTTCTCGTTCATGTTTCCCGAAATGAGATTCGTCACCGTCACCGACTGAAAAAACGGACACGCAGTCGACGTACAGCCATCGCGAGTCATAAGCACCTGTGCCACGAGACCGTAACGGTCGCGCTCGATTGTCCGGCGCAACGCTTTCAGCTCGGGCGTCATGTTCTTGTCCGCAGAAGCGGCACTTCCGAACGCGGCAAGGCGGCTGATTTGCGCAGCTGCATAGGAAACCGCTGCAGCAGTTGAATCGGCGGACGCGAACAGCGCTTTCTCGCAAGCGTTTTCGACGCTTTCGCCGGCGATACCATCGAGACATGAAAGCGCCGGCAGCGAAGCCGGCACTGGTGCTTGCGAGGCAGCACTCAGATTTACAGCGGCCTCGCGGCGCTCAGGCACCGCATTGATGGCAGCGAATGAGGCCGATTGAACGTTGGGAGCTGAGCCGCGCTTCAAGAATGCGAAGCCGCCGATGCCGACGCCTAGCACGGCGAGAACGACGATCGCGCCTTTCGTCATTCCGCCCTCGGCGCGGAAGAATACGATCACGAGGACAACAACAACCACTACGGCGACGAAAATCGTCAGCCACATCGGCAAGTTCGTCGAATGCCAAAAGTTAGATAGAGAGGCCGCCCAAGCCCGGTTCATGCGGGGGATCCTTCAGGACGAACCGGACGAAACGCCGCGAATGCGGCGTTGTAATGCCATCACGCGTCGGCGAGCTGACTTTCCTTGGCAACCCGCTCGAAAGCTTCGGTCGTGCTCTTGATCCGATATTGGCAGTCGTCGCCGTCCGTCGGCAACAGGCGGATCACCTCGTAGGTTCCGCTCGCCGCCGGGCGCGCCACATTGCTTGCAGTGAAATAAACCGTCTCTCCGACGCCGTACTTGTGCTTCAACGCCTTGCTCCATCACGCGATACGCGAGTTTTGGGGTCCGCGACGAGCGTCAGCGGCCCGGCAAGGCTATAGCACGGCGGCCTCCGTTTTGGCTACAAAAACCCGCGCATGGTGAAAGACGAAATGCCAATAGATTTCAGTAGCATAAGGACAAAACGGACATTGAAATTCTCATTTAGACGGGGGGCAGTCGCAACGACTCCGTCCTAAAACGTAAAGTCTTTCAATGTTTTAGAAAAGAAACCTATCAGGCGGTGTGAGGAAGCTTCCCGTCCGGGCTTGCCTTGTCGACCAGCGCCGGGAGGATCTGAGCTAGAACCGTCGAAACCTGATCCACAGGGATCCCATACTTGGCCGCAAGTTGCTTCACGGTGGCGTTGCCGAGGACCTCTTGAAGCTGCTGGGCGCTGATCGGCAGATTCTTGCCGTTCGAGATCCATGACTTCACGACGTCGCCATAACCGGCATCCTGAAGCTTCTTCACGATTGCCGAGAGTCCACCCTGATCGCCACTGCCCAAGACCTCCTTGAGCACGATCGGGAGAACCGCCGCCTCAAGATCCTTAGCACCCTGCGACGCAAGCATGCTCTGCAACGTATCGAGAATCCCCATGACATAAATCCTTTGCTGAAATTCGCCGTCGAACCCAAGCGCCGTTTCTCGGGAACCGTCAAGCGGGTGCGGCAGGCAAATTTTCGCGAGCGCGGCGGGAACGAGCTTGCTCTCAATCGGTTTCGAATTTTTCGATGATGAGAGTTTCGGCGAGCGCTTCCTTGGTCCATTGAGCGAAAGCCGGATTGGCTCCCATCGTTTGCATGTAGGTGCGCACCGGCGCTGTCACAGCGATGTCGTAAGTCCTGAACCGATGAATGACCGGAGCATACATGGCGTCGACTGCCGTGAACGCTCCGAAGAGATAAGGCCCCTGCCCGCCATAGCGCGCCCGGCAATCGGTCCAGATTTCCTGAACGCGCGCGATATTCGCCTGCGCATCTGCCGACAGATTCTTTTGACGTATCGACCTGTGGATGTTCATTCCGCATTCGTTGCGAAGCGGCATGAAGCCGGAGTGCATCTCGGCTGAAATCGAGCGCGCATGCGCGCGCGCCACCCGATCGGCCGGCCAGAGACGTGCATCCGGAAAACGCTCGGCGAGATATTCGATGATGGCGAGCGAGTCCCAAACCGTGACATCGCCGTCGACAAGCGCAGGCACCTTGCCCGATTTGGTGACATCGAGAATACGCTGTTTGTCAGCGGCGTTCGTGTAGAGCGGAATGAGTACTTCGTTGAATGGAATTTGTGCACCCTTCAGCGCCATCCACGGCCGCATCGACCACGACGAATAGTTCTTGTTGCCGATGACGAGTGTCAAAGTCATTCCAGGTACTCCAAATCCGATCTCGGCAACCTTGGCATGATGCCGCCCCGCGGATCAATCGCCGCGCCAACGGCGTTGCCGCACACCGCATCGCATGGCAACGTCATCGTGACTTTAGCGACCGGGCATGTGAGTCGTGGATAAATTCGCAACCATCGATATTCTGGCGATCACCTTCTTTTTTTTCGCGTGGCTCGGATACGCCATTGCGGTCGAGCGCGCGTCGCTGGGAAGCAACAGCCTCAATGCGCGCATGAACATCTACCGCGAAGTATGGATGCGCCGCCTGCTCGATCGCGAAATGCGGATGATGGACATGCAGGTCATGGGTTCGCTTCAGAATGGCACCGCGTTCTTTGCCTCCACGACCCTGCTCGCCATCGGCGGCGGCTTGACGCTTTTACGTGCGACCGACGAAGCGATGTCGGTCCTGGGCACACTGCCGATCGGCATTCGGACCTCAGCTGCGCTGTGGGAAGTCAAATGCATCGGCCTGATCGTGATCTTCGTCTACGCCTTCTTCAAGTTCGCGTGGTCCTATCGCCTCTTCAACTACGTTGCGATCCTGCTCGGCGCCATGCCGTTCTTCGACAAGCGCGATACGCCGGAAGCCCAGTCGCATGTGATGCGAACCACGAAGCTGTTTCAATCGGCGGGGCGTCACTTCAATCGCGGCCAGCGTGCATTCTTTTTCGCGCTCGGCTATCTCGGCTGGTTCATCAGCCCGTGGGTGCTGTTCGCGACGACAAGTGCAATCGTCATCGTGATGTGGCGACGGCAATTCGCTTCCGACGCCTGGCGAGCGATGGCGCGCTGACGGTCAACGCGGCTTTGGAAACAGCTCGCTGCTCCGGCCGGTCAGCCAATACGCGATCAATCCTGTCCATTCATGAATGGCAACGTCGCTTCGTGCAAGACCTGCACTCAGCTTGTTAAACGGCGTCGTGGCATCGCTCCACCCATTCGTTCGCCAGTCCACAGGGTAGGCTTCGACATCGAAGCCGGCTTTGCGGAACGCGCCGATAGAGCGCGGCATGTGAAAGGACGACGTTACGAGCAGCCAAAGTTCACCCGGTTTCGGTTGCACCAAACGGCGGGTAAAGATCGCGTTCTCAGCAGTGGTCCGCGAATTCCCTTCGAGGGTGACGCGATCGCGCGCGACACCGAAACTCTCCAGCAAACGGCCGATAATGGGGGCCTCTGAAGCAGAGGCCTGAATCAGATTGCCGCTTCCGCCGGTGAACACGATCTTCGCCGAAGGATATTGTCGTGCGAGCTGGAGCATCGCGACGATGCGCTCTCCCGACGAATCCATTTCGAGCGAATGCCGAACCTCAGTGATTTCGGAATCGATCGCGCCGCCCAGCACGATGATTCCATCCGGCGTCCGCCCGCCCGATTGCCAGGCAGGAAACCGTTCGGAGAGTGACAACAGCATCACATTCGCCAGCGGCGAATAGCCAAACACAAGCAATGCAACGATGCCTGCGACCAGGACGCGCAAGCCGGCAACGCGATGGCGCGTCATCATGACAGCAATGCCCGCGACACAGAGCGCAGCTACGATGTTCGACGGCAGTGCGAAAAATCCGGCAATTTTAGATGCAACAAAGAACATGAGATCTCGGGATCAATGGATAGTCTGCATGCGTGACGGCAGAAGCAATATCAATCCCATTCTGGGGCAAAGCCGAAATTCGTAATGCGCCCCTGCCGCGTGCCCATCGCAAAAATCTCATCCATTTCGGCGTCGGTGAGGTTGAAGTCGAACACGGCCATATTTTCGGACAGTCGCTCGACTTTGGATGTTCGCGGGATGGCAACGACATTCTGCTGGATGAGCCAGCGCAGACAAACTTGCGCGGCGGACTTTCCATAGCGCCCGCCGATCCGGTTCAACGCTTCGGCATTTTTCACGCGACCCTTTGCGACCGGACTGTAAGCCACAAGAGCCAACCCGAACGATTTGCACGCGGTCAGAACTTTCGTCTGATCAAGATAGGGATGATATTCCACCTGATTGCAGACGAGCGGTGCCGGGCAGCTAGCGGCCGCTTCTTCGATCAACGCGACCGTGAAATTCGACACCCCGATATGCCGCGCAAGCCCCATCTCCTTGGCCTGCACCAGCGCGCCCAGCGTCTCCTGCAACGGCACCTGCGGATTGGGCCAATGCAGCAGCAAGAGATCGACCTCCGTCATGCGAAGGCGCGCAAGGCTTTCTTTTGCGGAGCGAAGGAGATCGTTCGGCGCGAAATGCGTAGTCCAGACCTTTGTCGTGACAAATACGTCGTCACGCTTAAGGCCAGACGCCTTTACGCCCTCGCCCACTTCGCGTTCGTTGTCGTAAATCTGCGCAGTATCGATATGGCGATAACCAAGCCGCAGCGCCTGCTCCACAATGCGTGCGCAGGCCCGCCCGCGCAATTCCCAAGTACCGAGGCCAATCGCCGGAATCGAGGCTCCATTCGCTTCAACGGATTGCATGGCAGCCCTCAGAACAACTCTTAATTTAGGGAAGTGAGCGTGCGCAAACACTACGCGCAAACGCAAAGCCGCACAGCTTAAATCCGGATTTGTCTAGCTTTCGGAGGAAAGCGCCGCAAAAACCGTTTCCGGCGAATGCGCGATAACGGCGAGCAGCGCGCGAGCCGGTCCGCGTGGCGAGCGCTTACCCTGTTCCCAATTCCGGATTGTTTCCAAGGGAACACCGAGGCGCGCGGCGAACTGCGCTTGAGTCAATTTCGCGCGTAGTCGCAATTCGCGGACAACCGGCGTGGGCGTCAAGTTCCCGGCAAGATCTGGAGCCAACGGCGCTTCACGTCCGTTGCGCAGTTCGACAATTCGCCCGTCCGCCTTTAGCCGCAGCCGCTGCATGTGATCCCCACGAAAACAGCAGGGTCGGCTCAATATGGTTAATGAAAGGTTAACGACAGAATACCGTCCGGAAATGCAGGGAAATCCGGACGGTTCATTGCTGCTAGATGCTGAACTATTGCATGCGGGCGTAGGAATCACGCCACGAATTCCGACGACCGCCGCCATGGGCGAATCGTAGTCCCATTTCGCGGCCGCCGGTGTCATCGTAGGAGATGTGAATGTGCTGCATGCGCCCGGCATCGGTCGAATAGCCGCCCTGCCAACCCTGAAGCTGAGCGTAGATGCAACCATATGGTCCGCGAACGTCGACCGCCTTGCCTTGCGCGTGCAGCGACATGACGCGCGTGCCAGCGATGCGCGTATGCCTCACCGTCGAAATCGCTTGCGTGCCGGGGCATGCAGCTTCGATCGATGCGAGCTTCGACTGTAACGGACCAACCAAACCTGCGGCTGACATTTGTGGCGGAGCGAATGTAGAAACACTCTCGGTCGTAGGCGATTGGAATTTCAACGGTCGTCGTGTTTGGCGTTGTCCGCCGATACTGGCGCCAATGCAGGGCATAGTGACATTGCATTCCGGTGAGATGACAGAAACGCGCGTGCGTGCGTCGGCGAGCGATGGCAATGCGCAAAGCGCCGCCACCGCGGTCAGTGTTCGAAACAAGAGAGTAGCTCCAAGGAAGAAGGATCCGACTAGCGGCGAAGGCCGTGCATTCGCGTCTGGATCGGTGTGTGAAAGGCAACTGAGAACAGAATCATCAGCGGCCGCGAATGCGGACCTTTCATCCAAGCGAGCAGGCGATTATGGGGCGATGGGGTGACGAAATGTGCGGAGGAGATGGCACCAGCGTGATCGAGGTGCCATCCGGCCTAGTTCTTGGCCTGCTCTACGGGGCCACCGACTCCCTTGGCAGCACCCGGCAAAGCAGGAGCGGCGACATACAAGAAGCCGCCGCGCGTCTCGTCATAGTACGCCGGATTCTGAACGTGATTTACCGACTCGGCGAGCCTCGTCACTTCCTGCTTCACATATGGCATGATGTTGGTGAGCGGCGCATCGCGATACAGTTCTGATGACATCACGCGCGTGAACACGGAATTCGGCGACTTGTCATCGGGCCCGAGCGAGTCGAGCGCCGATTGGCCCATGCCGGCGCTATAGATCGAGAATACGCCCTGGATGTGGCTGCCTGTCGTTAGCCCCTGGTCGACACCCAGCGCGCGAGTCATGCCGGGGCGGCGGAATGGATTTTCACGACACGCATCGAGGACGATGACCGCAACATCGACTTTGCGCTTCTGCAGTTCCCCGATGATTTCGGTCTCCGCGATCGACATCGTCCGCGTCAAGCCCTCTTGATTGGGTTCGGGAATTCGGATGTCCGTCGGCAACAAATAATTTCCGCCGTCGAACGACAGGCCGTGACCGGCGTAAAATACGACGGCCATGTCGCCCGTTTTGACCTGTTGCAGGAATTCATAAATCTTCAGGCTCATTCCGGTACGGTCGAGATTTTCACCGCGCGTGACCTTGAAGCCGACCTGCTGAAGCACGTTGCCCATTGTCCGCGAGTCGCTGACCGCTTTCGCTAATTGCCTGTCCGCTGGCAAGTTTGGATAGGCGTTGTTGCCCAACACAAGCGCCACGCGATTTCCACCGAAAGACGGCCGCAGCATTTCGCGCGTCTTCAGGATTTCGGACATTCGCTTGGTGAGATCTTCGTTCTGCTTGCGCAATTCATCAAGTTGCCGCGCAACGTCGTCGGCCTGCTGCGACTTTGCGATGGCTGCCGCAGCAATCTCGCCAGCGCGGCGATTGATGTCCTGCTGCTGTCTTGCAAGATCTTGAGCCGCCTTGTCGATCTCAGCGCGGCGCGCGTCGAATTTCTGGTCGGCAATCTGGTCTTGCGTCGCTGAGAGACCACTAGGCGATTGGCGGACAACGAGATCGGAAGGAGATGCTGGCGCGGGCGCCGCAGTTTGCGGATGAACTGCGACTTCGACACGGCTCGGAAAAAGATCCGCCGATCCGATAATCGATCGCACCATCGCTGCGCGATCCTGCTGCATCGTCGGCGGATAGAAAATTGAAAACGCACGGACTTCGCCGTTGTTTACTTCCGCTTCCATGTGGAACAGCGTGTCCTCGTCGGAGCGCTTGCCGAATTCACGCCCCTCGAGAACAAATTTGGTCTTGTCGATGAATTTCTTGGTCAGCGCGCGGTTCTTGACCGCTATCAGTTTGCTGTAGCGGCTCTCCAGCGTCTCGGTGTTCCCGAGATTGAGGGTATCGACGCTGATCTGCCGGTCAGGCGTGTCCCACGTCCGCCCGTAGCGCGAGAGCTTCGGCGCAGCGAACAGGGTGACGGGAATGCGAACCTTGACCCCTGTTGCAGTGTCCGTGAACTCGTCGCCGCTCAGCGCCATCGAGACGCCGATCGTCCGGGTAACGGGCTGCGCCGCGTTACCGATGGCGATTGGCACGATCGCAGCAGCGATCAAGCCAATAATCAAAAATAGAAAAAACCGGCCCCGCATCGGCAGCCCCAAAACGCACCGAAATATCACCGGAGCGTATAAACCGAAAAATTGGCGGTCAATGTCCCATCGCGTGGGATTTGGCCTACGCCAATTTGATCGAAATGAGTGTGCTAAGTCAGCTACACTCAGACGGGGCCAGTTAACCCGATAGCCTTCAACTCCCTAGCCTGCCTGACCGTGATGTTAGAATTCAAGCATGTGCCCAATGGATTTGCTGCAGTTGCGATATTCGTTCTCGCGCTGGCCCCTAGTCATCCCGTTCGAGCTGACGACATCGCTGCGACCAACACGACCGCCGGCCCGGTGTGCTGGTCGGCGGACCAACTGCGGTTCAGGGAGGGCGAGCAACAGGTTCACAAGCGGACCGCGGCCTCGATCATGGATCCTCCCCGGCCTTCCGGCGCACCGTTCACGCCAATCACCCAGCGCGGGGTTATCCGCCGAGTCAATCTTCCGCCGGGCAAAAAACTGATCGCGTTGACTTTCGATCTTTGTGAGACGCCCGATGAAGTCGCCGGCTATCAGGGCGACGTTGTCGACACGCTGCGACAGAACAATGTCCGCGCGACGTTCTTTTCAGGTGGGAAATGGATGCTGAGTCACGAGGAACGTGCCGCGCAACTCTTGGCCGATCCGCTATTCCAAGTGGAAAACCATACTTGGGAGCACCGTAATCTTCGCCTTCTGTCCGGTCAGGAGTTGAGCGACGAAATCGACAACGCCACCCTCGCCTATGGCACAGTTCGCAGCCGGCTCATCGAAAGGAAATGCGCCGCTTCTGACAACAGCGATATTGCGCAGCGCACGGGCTCGCGACCGAAGCTGTTTCGCTTTCCGTTCGGCGCGTGCAATCCGGAATCGCTCGACGTCGTCGCACAGCAAGGAATGATCGCGGTGCAGTGGGACGTCTCGTCCGGAGATCCGGCGCGCGGTGAGACATCTCCGCACATGACGCGAGATGTTCTGGAAAACGCGCGTCCTGGATCGATCGTCCTGTTTCACGCCAACGGACGCGGCTACAACACGCCCGCCGCACTCCCTTCGATCATCGAGGGTCTGAGAAAACAGGGCTATCAGTTCGTCACGGTCGATGAACTGATCAAGGCGGGCGAGCCGGTCTACGCGTCCTCTTGCTACGACAACAAACCCGGCGATACCGATCACTACGACAAGCTGGCACGAAGCCTCGATAGCCAGTACAAGGCGTTCCGCGCCTCGATGGTGAAAGCCAAAATTGCGACTCCCGACGACAATAGGACATCGAAAGCCAAACCGTAGCCGAGTGTCATGCGACTGATATTTGTTTCCGCTGTAATGCTCCTCTCACTTGCGAGCGGGGTTGCGTCGGCCTCCACCGATTGCCCCGGCAATCCCGGAGCGTTGGGCACGTCGCGCACCATTGCGGTCGATCCGGTCGAGCACACACGCCTCGGCACGATGCAATATCCAGAGACGTTGCCGCTTCGCGATCACGAAGTGGTGCTGACGTTCGACGACGGGCCGTTGCCGGCGCACACGAACGCGATCCTCGACATTCTTGCCGCGCAATGCGTGAAGGCGACCTTCTTCATGGTCGGTCGCATGGCAAAGGAGTCGCCCGAAGCCGTTCGCCGCGTGTTCAGCGAAGGTCACAGCATCGGCACTCACAGCGAAAACCACCCATTCCATTTTGGAGAAATGCCGCCTGAGCGCATCAGGTCGGAAATCGACGACGGCATCGCTCACGTCACCGAAGCACTCGGCGATCCCGCACATCTGGCCCCCTTCTTCCGAATTCCCGGATTGCGGCGCTCGGATGAAGTCGAAAGCTATCTCGCCGGCCGCGGCATCATGGTGTGGAGCGCGGATTTTCTTGCCGATGACTGGCGGCATATTTCCTCGACGCAGGTCGTGCGGCTAGCGCTCTCGCGGCTCGAAGCGAAAGGAAAAGGAATTTTCCTTCTGCACGACATTCAGGAACGGACGGTGGTGGCGCTGCCTGTCATTCTTCGCGAACTGAAAGCGCGCGGCTATCGCATTGTTCACGTCGTACCCGCCACTGCAACCGAACCGAAAACCGCGACCGACCCGCAGCAATGGTTCTTCAACACGCCGCCTGAGCAGACGCCCATGGCAAAGCTTTCGGTTCAAAGCATATGGCTTGCCCGCGCCGCTCCGATCACCCCGTCATCTGAAATCGTCTTGCGAAATCAGACCCAGGAATCGTTCAGCATCGATGCCCCCGACGAAGGCCAGCAGGGCCCTTTGTCAAAAAGCGCGACAAACCACACAAGGCTGCCGGGAAGCTGGCCCATTGCCGCTGAAGGCTTCAATTCCGTCTCTCCTCTAGAGGCCAAACTGATCGCGGAGCCGGACCTGCGCTCATTTCGCTAAAGCCGCAAATAGCGACGCCGCAGCGCACCGCGGCATCTTGAGTTGCGCATGTCTGTCGCTAAACTCTGCGTCGTTTTCACGAACAGCTATTTGCCGTGACGATGACGTTGACCATCAGATCCGTACTGCTTGGCCTGACTATCCTGCTTGTTGGCCAGATGCCGGCGCTTGCGGACAAGCGAGTCGCGCTGGTCATTGGAAATTCCGCCTATCAAAACGTGACGCGTCTCGACAATCCACGAAACGACGCGAAGCTGATGGCGGAAACGCTGAAAAGCGTCGGGTTCGATCTCGTCGGCGGCGGCGCGCAACTCGATCTGGACAAGCCGCACCTCGATCAGGCGGTGCAGGGCTTCGGCGACAAACTGCAGGGTGCCGACGTCGCGCTTTTTTACTACGCAGGCCACGGCCTTCAGGTTCGCGGCTCGAACTATCTCGTTCCGATCAATGCCAATCCGACCAAGGAAGCCGATCTTGATTTTCAGATGCTCGATGCGAGCGTCGTGCTTCGCCAGATGGAAGGTGCAGGCGCAAAGCTGAACCTCGTCATTCTCGACGCTTGCCGCAATAATCCTTTCGGCGGCCGGGGCTTACGCGCGACCGAAGGCGGCCTCGCGCAGATGCGCGCGCCGGAAGGCACTTTAATTTCCTATGCAACCCAGCCCGGTAACGTGGCGCAGGACGGCGCGGACGGAAACAGCCCCTACACAAAAGCGCTCTCGCAAACGATCAAGCGGCCGGGCCTCGATATTTTCCGAACCTTCAACGAAGTCGGTCTCGCCGTCATCAAGTCGACCGGCAGCGCGCAGCAGCCATGGACCTCCACTTCGCCGATCAACGGTGATTTCTATTTCACCCCGGGGGCGGCGCAGCAGAACACGGCGACGACATTGCAGTCGTCTTCCCAGAACGATGCTGCGCAAGCGTGGGCCGCCGTTCAGGGCACGACCAGCGTCGCTGTTCTTGAGGATTTCGCGCGCCGGTATTCGGACAGCATTTACGGAACGATTGCGCGCGCCAAGCTGGACGATCTGAAGAAAAGCCAGGTGGCAGTCGCAACGCCGGTACCGGCGAAGCCTGAGGTGCTGTTGAAGGAAACGCCGACGCCTTCGAGTATCGACTTTCCCGCCCGTCCGGTCAGAATCATAGTGCCATACGCCGCAGGCGGCAGTTCCGATATCGTTGCCCGCATCTATGCGGCGAAGATGTCGGAGAAGCTCGGTCAACCCTTCATCATCGAAAACAGGGCAGGTGCAGGTGGCGCTATTGGCGCACAAGCCGTCGCCCGCGCACCGGCCGACGGTTATCAGCTGCTGCTCGGCACGACCCAGACTCAAAGCATCTACAATTCCCTCACGAAAAGCCCGGCGTTCGATTCCCTCACCGATTTTGCGCCCGTCGCCGTGATCGGATCCTCACCAGCGGTCGTGGTTGTTCCTTCTTCGCAGAATGGCGACCTGAGGGCGCTCGTTGCCAACGCGAAAGCCAATCCAGGCAAGTTGACTTACGCCTCTTCCGGCGCGGGAACCTTTTCCAACCTTGCAGCAGAACTCTTCAAGCTGAAGGGCGGTAGCCTTGACATTCTTCACGTCCCGTATCGCGGAACGGCTCCTGCCATGACCGACTTGTTGGCGGGCCGAATCGACATGCTGATCGATGTGCCCGGATTTGTGTTGTCTGCTTACAGCGCGGGACAAGTCAAAATCCTCGGCGTCGCATCGTCGAAACGATCGTCGTCGTTTCCCAATGTGCCGACCATCGACGAAGCCCTTGGCACGTCCGGCATAGAGGCCAGTTCGTGGTACGTCATCGAGGCACCCGCTTCGACGCCGCCCGCAATCATCAACAAGCTGAACGCAGCCACGCGTGCAGTGATGGCGGATTCAGGCCTGCAGACTCAGCTTAAGGGAATCGGAACGGAGGCCGTGACGGATTCGACCCCTGCTTCAGCGCGAGCATTGATCGCGAAGGACCGCACCCAGTACAAGGCGGTTGCGGACGCTGCTGGAATCCGGATCGACTAGCGGCATCGCGATTCAAGAAATACAGATTTTGCGATCTGGTGCGCTCGGAGGGACTCGAACCCCCACGATTTTACTCACTGCCACCTCAAGGCAGCGCGTCTACCAATTCCGCCACGAGCGCTGAAAAATCAGGCCCGGATTCGCTCCGGGCCGGATCGGTGGCGCCGATTTAACAAATCGGGGATGGAGGGACAAGGGCCACGCCCTGGCCTCCTGAAAGGCCAAAAACTACCGATGATCCGGCGTTTTAGGCAGCATCTGCTTGACTTCGACTGCGATACGGTTGCGGTTCACGACCACCACACCGCTCGCAACCGGCAGGTTGTTGGCCAGCACCTTGACCTCGTCCTGCTCGGTCGCGTCCAGTTCGATGATCGCGCCGCGGCTAAGGCGCATGACCTGGTGGACAGGCATGGATGTGGTCCCGAGGACCACCATGAGATCGACGGATACGTTATCGAGGGTTGGCACTTTGGCTCCGTACACACAGATATTGGCGGTCCCACCACACCACGATTATGGTTAGCCAATGGTTAACGGCCTGCAAAACCGGCGAGATGACCTTGCCATAACGCCCTTCGGAGCAGCGGCGAGCAGCCCCGTTGAATGGCGGATTTCCGAGGCCCCCGTCCCTTACGGCGAGGCCGTAGATGTCATGGAAACTCGCGCTGCGGCGATCGCAGCCGGTCACGCGCCGGAGCTCGTGTGGCTGCTGGAGCACCCGCCTCTCTACACGTCCGGCACCAGCGCCAATGCGTCTGACCTGCTCGATGCGAAGTTTCCGGTTTTCGCGACCGGACGCGGCGGGCAGTTCACCTATCACGGCCCCGGACAGCGCGTGGTCTATCTGATGCTCGACCTCAAAAGGCGGAGGCCGGATGTCCGCGCCTATGTCGCCAATCTGGAGCAACTCGCAATCCAGACCCTTGCGGCATTCAACGTGCGCGGCGAACGGCGTGAGGACCGCGTCGGCGTGTGGGTCAAACGGCCGGAAAAAAGCACCAGTCACGAAGACAAGATCGCCGCGATTGGAGTGCGGTTGAAGCGCTGGGTGACTCTGCACGGCATCTCGATCAACGTCGAACCGGATCTGTCCCACTTTGCGGGCATCGTGCCGTGCGGCGTCGAGGACACGCACTTCGGCGTCACGAGTCTGGTCGATCTCGGCCTGCCCGCGACAATGCACGACGTCGACGTCGCTCTGAAAAAATCCTTCAGCGAAATCTTCGGCGGCTAAATCGACGGAATTTCGGAGAAGGATTCTCCGTGTCGACGCAAATTCAATTCGCTGTCGGACGCCTGCTCAACGTTCAGCGTTGCGACCTGTGCGGAAGGCGGCCCTCGCTTGCACGCTTCCGTCAAAGCCGCAACCGCCCTCGCCGGACCCGCAGCTAGAACTTCCACTGACCCGTCGCGCCTGTTGCGAACCCAGCCTTCGACGCCGAAGTCCTTGGCGGCGCGGCGCGTCCAATAACGGAAGCCGACGCCCTGCACTCTTCCCCTGATCGAAAGCCGTTGCACCAGTCGCGCCATGCGCGCCTCCGCAAGCTGCTAGGCGAATTCGAGTATCAACGCATCGACAGCCAAGGTTGCACCCGGCGTCGCGTGAATTTTTTTGACCGTTCCGTCCCGCTCGGCGCGAAGCACGTTCTGCATTTTCATCGCTTCGACGACCGCAAGCGTTTCGCCGGCCTTGACCTCCTGCCCCTCGTTGACGGCAATCGACACAACGAGACCGGGCATCGGGCAAAGCACCTTTTTGCCGGTGTCGGCTTTCGACACCACCGGCATCAGCCGCGCGGACGCAGCTTCGGCTTCGGTAAAAACCTGCGAAGTCACTTCATAGCCTTGGTAGGACAGCTTGAATCCGTTCGGCACCGGCCGCACCTGGATTGCAAGCGTTTGTCCGTCGAGCGTTCCATGCCACACGCCCTCGCCCGGCTTCCAGTCCGACACCAGCGCGTGCGAATGACCAAGCGCGCCATTGGCGTCGGCGAACCTGACCGAAATCTTGTTCCCTTCTCTCGCAACATCGAGCACGAGTTCGTCGCGGTCGAGCCAAACCGAGCGGCGGCGCTCGCGCGAAACCGCGCGTCCGTTCATTTGACCTGAGATCTGGCGCTTGCGTTCACCGAGAATATGATCGATCGCGGCTGCGACCGCCGCCATGCGCCCCGCGACCTCGCCGTCGGGCGTTCGCGGTCCGAACCCCTTCGGAAATTCCTCCGCGATGAAACCCGTCGACAGATTTCCGCTGCGCCAGCGCGGATGATTCATCAACGCAGAGAGGAATGGAATGTTGTGACGGATACCATCGACGTAGAACGCATCCAGCGCGTGGGACTGCGCCTCGATCGCCGCCGCACGTGACGGCGCGTGGGTGACCAGTTTAGCGATCATCGGATCGTAGTAGATCGAGATTTCGCCGCCTTCGTAGACGCCCGTATCGTTGCGGACAGTCACACCGTCGGTTTTCGATTCTTCGGGCGGCCGATATTTCACCAGTCGCCCGATAGATGGCAAGAAATTACGGAACGGATCTTCCGCATAGACGCGCGACTCCACCGCCCATCCGGTCAATGCGATGTCTTTTTGCGACAGCGCCAGCTTCTCTCCGGCAGCGACGCGGATCATCTGCTCAACGAGATCGACGCCCGTGACGAGTTCGGTCACCGGATGTTCGACCTGAAGACGCGTGTTCATTTCGAGAAAGTAGAAACTCTTGTCCTGCCCCGCGACGAATTCCACGGTGCCCGCCGAGTCGTAGTTCACGGCCTTTGCAAGCGCGACGGCCTGCTCGCCCATCTTGCGGCGCGTATTCTCGTCGAGCAGCGGCTACGGAGCTTCTTCGATCACTTTCTGATTGCGGCGCTGAATCGAACATTCGCGCTCACCGAGGTAAATGACATTGCCGTGTTTGTCGCCCAGTACCTGAATTTCGATATGGCGCGGGTCGACGATGAATTTCTCGATGAATACGCGGTCATCGCCGAACGATGATTTCGCTTCGGCTTTCGCGAGATTGAACCCTTCGGCGACTTCGGAGGTCGAATGCGCGATGCGCATGCCTTTGCCGCCGCCACCGGCAGACGCTTTTATCATCACCGGATAGCCGATCTCATCAGCAATCTTGACGGCGTGTTTGTCGTCTTCGATGACGCCGAGATGACCCGGCACCGTCGAAACCTTTGCCTTGGCGGCAGCCTTCTTGGACTCGATCTTGTCGCCCATCGCGGCGATAGCACCGGGATTGGGTCCAATGAAAACGATGCCGGCTGCTTCCAGCGTGCGCGGGAACGCCTCGCGTTCGGACAGAAATCCGTAGCCCGGATGCACAGCCTCCGCGCCCGTCTTCTTGCAGGCGTCGACAATTTTTTCGATGACCAGATAGCTCTCCGCCGCCTGCGGTGGGCCGATATAGACAGCCTCGTCAGCCACCTCGACGTGGAGTGCATCGCGGTCGGCGTCGGAATAGACCGCGACCGTCTTAATCCCCATCAGACGCGCCGTTTTGATGACCCGGCAGGCGATCTCGCCGCGATTTGCGATCAGTATCTTTTTGAACATCTGGCTTTGCTTGATTGACACGCGGCTTGAGGGCGGAATTGAGTTTGATACATTCGGATGCCGCAATTTGGCATGCGCCGCAACTTGTAACAATTCCGTCGCATCAGAAAACTACAAGGTCGGCGGGCCCGCATGGCTGGCCCGATCGGCCCGCCGGGAGAAAAATATGCATCGCAGCGTCGTTGTGGCCTCCGCCTGTCTACTCGCAGCTTCGTTTTCATCCGCCCTCGCCCAGAACGACCGGCCCAGAAACCTTGTCCTGTTCATTCCGGATGGACTACGCGCCCTAGTGGTCACGCCGGATACTGCGCCCGCGATGGCTGCAATCCGCGACAAGGGAATCAATTTCAAGAATTCGCATTCGCTATTTCCGACGTTCACAATGGCTAACGGCTCGGCTATGGCGACCGGCCACTACCTCGGCGATACGGGTACATTCAGCAACACGATCTATACAGCGTATCCGGTCGCCGCAGTCGGTGGGACGGTAACACCGTTCATCGAAAACGATGCCGTGCTCGGCGATGTCGATGAGCATTTCAAAGGCAACTACATCAACGAAGAAACAATTCTAAAACTTGCTCGCGACAAGGGATACAGCACGGCGGCTATCGGCAAACTCGGTCCCACATTGATATTCGACCACACCGACCGTGCAGATCGAGACGGATTGCATTCGATCATCCTCGACGACTCCACAGGGCACAAAAACGGCGTGCCGCTTTCGCAGGAAATGAAAGACGCACTGACGAAAGCAAATCTTCCGCTGGAAACGCCGTCGCGCGGAGAAAATGGCAAAGCCGGCGACTTCAAGACACCGGGCACGCTTGTCGCCAACACCGTGCAGCAGGCCTACATGGCGGACGTGGCAACGAAGGTTGTGCTCCCGATATTCAAGGCGCGCAACAAGCCATTCGTTCTCGTATATTGGTCACGCGACCCCGACGGCGTGCAGCACAATCAGGGCGACAGCCTGAACACGATCACGCCCGGCATCAACGGACCGACAACGATGGCGGGCATCAAGAACGCCGACAACAATCTGGCGCAGCTACGCAAAGCGCTGGATGATCTCGGTCTCGCCGACAGCACCAATATCATGATCTCGGCCGATCACGGCTTCTCCACCATCTCAAAAGAAAGCAAAACAAGCCCGGCGGCGAAAATTCAATATGACGATACGCCGAAAGATTTTCTGCCGATGGGGTTCGTTTCTATCGATCTCGCCAAAGCGCTAGGTATGCCGCTGTTCGATCCCAACGAAAAGAATGCGCGCGTCGAAGACAACAAGCATCCGAAAGCAGGCAACGGCTTGCTTGGCAAGAATCCATCAAAGCCGGACGTCGTTATCGCCACCAACGGCGGGTCAGATCTGATTTATCTGCCAAATAATGATCGCAAGCTGGCCATCCGCGTCGTCAACGCCTTGATGGCCCAGGACTATACCAGCGGCATCTTCGTTCACGACGATCTGGGCCGTATCGCCGGCACTTTGGCAATGTCACTGCTTAGTCTGAAGGGTTCTGCGGTCGTCCCGCATCCGTCCATCGTCGTCAATTTCCGCTCGTATTCATCGGGCTGCGATGAACCGACGACCTGCTCTGTGTCCGTCGCAGATACAGTTCTCCGCCAGGGTCAGGGCATGCACGGCAGCTTCAGTCGCGGCGACACCAGAAATTTCATGGCTGCTATCGGACCCGACTTCAAATCCGGTTACGTCAACGAGCTCCCCGTGAGCAACGCGGATGTCGGCGTGACCGCCGCCAAATTGCTCGGCCTGTCGCCAACAACAAAAGGCAATTTGCTGGGTCGCGTGATGACAGAAACGATGCCGAACGGGACTACTCCGCAGGCGTTCAAAGGAATCGTAACCTCACAGCCGTCAGCCAATGGATTGCGGACGGTCCTGAATTTCCAGCGCGTCGGCGCACAGCGCTATTTCGATGCGGCCGGATTTCCCGGACGAACGGTCGGACTGGAAACCGAGGGCTCAAAACAGAAAACGGCGGGAAACTGATCCCGCCGTTCCATCTGAATCTATTCCAAATCACATTCCGAGATCGACGATATTTGGAATTTGCTGCGCGAGGGGAAGCGTCGCTGCGCCGATGAGCGTTGCGACCAGCATCATCAGCGTGCGGTTGCTACGGCGTTTACCGCGCATTTGACTCGCAATCCACTCCAGCACTTCGATATCGACATTGACCGACCGGGTCGGTGCCCAGCTTTCAATCGCGGTATCAGGTGACAATGCGACCGATCGCGGGGGCACCGGCAATCCCGAAGCAGATGCGGCGTGATGAACAACCGCTTTGGCAAACAGGTCGTCGAAGCGTCCATCGTCACTGCGCTCTGACGCGGCATTGTCGATTTCGAACAGTGCTTCAGCCTCTTCGCGACTGACGGGCTGACTAGCGACGGCAGCGGCAGTGAGGATGCGGGCGCACCATGCGACATCGTATGCATCGAGGGCGCGTGAAAAATGAACGCGTCCCTTGGTCGTCGGGCCCTCGCCCGTGATGACGCCGTCGCGAACGAATGCGAGAGCGTGAGCGGCCACAGCGCGGTCTGCAATTGGTGAAGTTTCGATAGTGCGGATCAGGTCGGACAAGGCTCCATTCGGAGCCGTATTGGCGGCAGGCATTTCAGGTCTTCACTTTTCTATTTTTGACATTCCGCAGCATTTTCATCTGCGTGTTAATGATGTGTTAACGGAGCGATTGCGCAGGTTTTTCCTCTTCCGATGGTTGCCGTTTGGTCTCAGTCGGAAAACCGGCGGATCACGCCAAGTGCCTGCGCGACCCGGCTTCGGTGGGGCGCATCAATGGCGGATTCGGGGCATCTTCGTTTACGCGACCGAAAATCCGCAGGCGGGCCTTTCCGGCAACGCCGCCGAAACCAGTAGAAATTTTCAGAGAGCGGGCGCCGGATGAAATGATATTGTCCTTTTGCTGCAGCCATTCCGCTTTGGCGCAAAAATCGCTATATCATTTGAGTATCAGAAATTCCCTTTTAACTCCAAATAGATGAGGCCGGACATGACTCTTCAGATTGGCGCCGAGGCGCCGAATTTCGAGGCCGAGACCACCGAAGGCAAAATCAAATTTCACGACTGGATCGGCGACAAATGGGCGATGCTGTTTTCGCATCCGAAGGATTTCACGCCGGTCTGCACGACTGAGCTAGGCGCTTTGGCGAAGCTGAAACCGGAGTTCGACAAGCGCAACGTGAAGCTGATTGGGCTCAGCGTCGATCCGGTGGACCGGCATGCGAAATGGTCGGACGACATCAAGGAAACGCAGGGCGCCGCGCCGAACTTCCCGATGATCGGCGACACCGATCTGAAAGTGTCGAAGCTCTACAACATGCTTCCCGCAGCCACGTCAGGCGGCGCGGACGGACGCACGGCCGCCGACAATGCCACGGTGCGCACGGTCTACATCATCGGCCCCGACAAGAAGATCAAGCTGATGCTGATCTACCCGATGACGACCGGACGCAATTTCCAGGAAATTCTGCGCGTGATCGATTCGCTTCAGCTGACCTCGAAGCACAAGGTCGCGACGCCGGCCGACTGGAAACAGGGCGAGGATGTGATCATCGCGGGCTCGGTCAGCGACGACGACGCGAAGAAGACCTATCCCGGCGGCTGGAAATCGCCGAAGCCCTATATCCGCATCGTGCCGCAGCCGAAGTAAATAACCGCTGCGCCGCAGCGATTATTTGAATCGGATTGCGATCCGTCAAAAACAAGGGACGCCGTCGCGGCGTCCCTCTTCATTTTAGCAAACGCGAAATCCTCACGCGAGCGATCACATTCGCGGCGCGAGCCAGTCTGCGACCAGCAGCCCGAGCGCCGATGAGACGGCCGTGACGAATGATCCCCACGTCACGTCGACAACAACCACCGGCCATGTCCAGTGCTTCAGCAGCGAAATGCTGGTGAGATCGAACGTCATGTAGCAGAAGAATCCGAACAGCGCGCCGTAGAGCAAAGTCGATTGCCACGTCGCGCCGGGCGATCCACTCACGAAAATCAAAACGCCGAGCACGTAGAGTGCGTAGAACAGCAGCGCCGGTCCCGGCTTGACGGTGCCGAGCATGTCGCCGACCTGCGATGTGAAAAAACCCTTCGCGACCAGTCCAAGAAACAGAAAATCGATCGGAAGAATCAAAAACAGCGTTGCCAAATAAAGAATGACGTTACGCTTCATGCGCCGCTCCCAAATCCCTGTAATCAATGACCTTTATACGCGAGCCAAGCCGAAAAGTTTCAAAATCCGCGCGCAATGGCGGAATGGTGACGGACTTGGAATCGAGTGGCGGAAATGCGGCGGGCTGGATGACATGTCAACGGCCGCACGAAAACGCCTCCGGTTTCGATCCGGAGGCGCTGGAGATAAAGAAACGCAGTGCGTCAGGCGGCGCGGACGCCGTCGAGGAAACGCGAGACTTCGGCTTTAAGCTGAAGACTGTCGCTGCATAGGCCCTGCGCCGATTTCAAAATCTGCTCGGAGGTCTCGCCCGTCTCGTTCGCGCCCGCCGCGACATTGCCGACATTGGTGGCGACGTCCGAGGTGACGGTCGCAGCTGCCTGCACGCTGCGCGCTATCTCCTGCGTTGCAGCACCCTGCTGATCGACTGCGGCGGCGATCGATGTCGCGATGTCGCTGATCCGTTCGATGGTCTGCCCGATCGCCTTGATGGCGGATACGGATTCCTGCGTCGCCATCTGCATGTTGGCGATGTGACTGCTGATCTCGTCGGTCGCGCGCGCCGTCTGACCGGCGAGCGTCTTGACTTCCTGCGCGACCACAGCAAAGCCGCGTCCTGCGTCGCCCGCGCGCGCGGCTTCGATGGTGGCATTGAGCGCGAGCAGATTGGTCTGCTCTGCAATCGACGTAATGAGCTTGACGACGTTGCCGATGCGGTCACCGGCCTTCGTCAGTTCAGCCATCCGTTCGTCCGTCGCGGTCGCTTGCTTCACGGCCTCGGCAGCGATGCCGTTGGATTCCTGAACGCGGCGGCTGATCTCGGTGATCGATGTCGCCATTTCTTCGGACGCTGAGGCGGCATTGCGAACATGCTCCGACGCCTGCGTGGAGGCTTCGGCGGATTCGGTCGAGCGCTCGGCCGTCGCGCGCGCGGTGTCCGTGAGGTGACGCGCTGCGATCTCGAACTGATTGGACGAACTCAAAACCTTTTCGATGATGCCGCCGACCTCACTCTGGAATTCATCGACGAAGCCGCGCAACTCGGTCTTGCGGCGCTCCGCAGCCTGCGCTTCGTCGCTCTTGCGTTCGGCCTCGAGCCGGCGTCGCTCCATCGAATTGTTCTTGAACACACCGATGGTGCGCGCAATCGCGCCGATCTCGTCGTGACGTTCGACGTGTCCGATCTGAACGTCCGGCTTGCCTTCGGCGAGCGAGGTCAGGGTCGTCGTCACCGATTTCAGCGGTCCGGTAATGCGGCGCACGGCCAGCATTGTCAGCAGCAGCACGAGCACGGCACCTGCCGCCGCTGCAATCGACATCATCGTCATGGCTTGGAACAACATTGCATCCATCGGAGCGGTTGCGATGCCGACATAGAGAATGCCGACGACCTTTCCGCCGGCATCGAACACCGGCTGATAGGCCGTGATGAACGCTTTGCCGAACAGGATGGCCGGCCCCTTGTAAGCCCGACCGCCGCGGATCACCGACTGGCCGGGATGATCGGCGGCGAGTTGCGTGCCGACGGCGCGGTCGCCGTTTTCCTTCTTGACGTTGGTGGTGCGGCGCACGAACTGCTTCGTCGCATCGTCATAGACGAAAATCGTTGCGGTACCGCCGACATAGGATGTCGTGCGGTCCACCGTCCCGTGTTCCTTGAAATCCGGCATCGCGGGGATTTCGACCCGGCTCACGATGCCGTCCTTCACGGAGACCTTGGCCTGCGGATAGGCTTCAGCGAAGGCCAGCGACAGCGTCCGCAGGTTGGTCTCAATATCGGCTCTGGCGCGCGCGTCAAACTCGTTGCGCAGCGACCAGTAGGCCGCCCCCACCACCAGCGAGGTATTCACCGCAATGAGAACCGCGGCGCAGATGATGGCCTTGTTCCCGAGTTTCAACCTCAGGAAACCGAGAGATTCCCTGTTCAAGCCGAATGCCATATCGAATGCCCCCGAAAACCGCCTGCAGAAAACGCTAAACTTTGACAGTTCATGCTTACCGCTCCATTAACGAATGAGGCCAGGGCACCCCTTCGGCTGCTGCATGGCGCAATCGAGCTTCATGCGGGAATGAATGGAATCCGCGTTACTCATGGCAAGTTCTGCTTCCGCCGCGCCAATCATTGTCTGGTTTCGCGACGACCTCCGCCTCTCCGATCACCCAGCCCTTCACGCCGCCTCTGAGACCGGCGCGCCGCTGGTCTGCGTCTTCATCCTCGATGAAGAGAGTGCGGCACTCCGCCCTCCTTGCTCACGGCCGCGCGGCGGCGCATCGAAATGGTGGCTCGCGCAATCGCTCCGGGCGCTGGACGCTTCTCTCGAAAAACTTGGACAAACCCTCGTCCTTCGTCGCGGCACGGCGGCCGATGCGCTCTGCAAGCTCGCCGAGGAAACAGAAGCACAATCCGTTTTCTGCATCGGCATTGACATTGAATCGGAGAAGAAGCTCGAAGCGGATGTCGCTACTTCGCTCGGCAGGAATGGAATCGCGCTGAAAGTCTTTCCGAGTGACTTGCTGGTGCAGCCTTCACGTATCCGCAATGCCGAAGGCCGAGGGCTGCGGGTGTTTACGCCGTTCTGGAAGCGTGTGTTGTCGATGGGCGATCCGGCGAAGCCGCTGCCTGCGCCAAAAAAAATCGCAGCAGGGCCAAAGGTCAAAAGCGGCGATCTGAAATCATGGAAACTCGAACCGGGGAGGCCCGATTGGGCCGGCGGCTTGCGCGAGACGTGGATGCCGGGAGAAGCAGCGGCGCAGAAACGGCTGAAGGATTTTCTCGACGGCGGCATCAAGGGCTACGCGACGCTGCGTGACCGGCCGGATCGCGATAACACCTCGCGCCTTTCCCCTCACCTGCGCTTCGGCGAAATCTCGCCGCGTCAGGTCTGGTATGCCGCGAACTTCGCCGCCGCGCGCAAGCCCGCGATTGCTGGCGACATAGCAAAATTTGTGAGCGAACTCGGCTGGCGCGAATTCTCAAGGCATCTGCTGCACGATCATCCGAATTTGGCGGAGAAAAATCTGCAGGAGTCGTTCGACGGATTTCCGTGGAAACGCGACACGAAGGCGTTGCGCGCTTGGCAGCGCGGCCTCACCGGCTATCCCATCGTGGACGCAGGCATGCGCGAACTCTGGCACACGGGCATCATGCACAACCGCGTGCGAATGGTCGTCGCGTCGTTTCTGGTCAAGCATCTCCTGATCGACTGGCGCGACGGCGAGAAATGGTTTTGGGATACGCTCGTCGATGCCGATCCCGGCAACAATCCGGCAAGCTGGCAGTGGGTTGCGGGTTCGGGCGCGGATGCAGCACCCTACTTTCGCGTGTTCAATCCGATTCTGCAGGGCGAGAAATTCGATCCCGACGGCACGTATGCCGCCAGATGGATTCCTGAACTCGCAAAGCTGCCCGCGAAATTCATTCACCAGCCGTGGGAAGCGACGCCGATGGAATTGGCTGCTGCGGGCGTCACGCTCGGCAAGAGCTATCCCGAGCCTATTGTCGATCACAAGGTTGGACGCGAACGTGCGCTGGCGGCTTATCAGAAGACGCGGGGATAATTTGCAAAGTTGTCATGGCCGGGCTTGTCCCGGCCATCCCGATAACAACGCGCTGTGCCATATCAATCGGGATCGCCGGGATAAACCCGGCGATGACTAACACTTGCTTACTGCCTCTGGATTTCCACGACCACACGCTCCAGCGGTTTCGCCGAGACGTGGATCGGGCCCGAGAACGGCACGTCCATGTCGATGATGAGATAGATCGCGCCTGCGATCAGCGCGGCGGAGCCGACGAAACTTGTAATCGTCACCATGTTGCGCGGCGCGCGGTAGCCGAAACTCGCAAAAATAAGCATCAGCCAGAGCACCAGCATGACGATCATCGGCGCAGGGATCGTGCCCTCGGATTGTTCAACGAGCGTCCAGCGCCTTTCGACAATCTTGTGGTACTGGTTCAGCGAATCCTGCCAGCGTGCGAGATGCTCCGGGTCCAGCGGATGAATCGCACGCAGGCTGCGACCGATGGCATTCAGATTTTCTTCCGCGATCCGGTCGCCCTGATCCGGATTGGTGACGTGGCCGTCGTTCGCAGCACGCTTGACGTAAGCGAGCAGGTTTTGCCGGGTGTCGCTGGCCTCCGGCCCGTAAAGTTGCAGCGTGCGGTCGAACAGGATGAGATCCGTCGCAAAGGCGTGAACGTTGTGGTCGACACCCTCGAACGTGGTCTTCGCCGAGTTCAGCATCAGGCCAAGCACGAGCGAGGCCATCACCACGAACAATCCGGCGAGCGAGCGCACGACCTGATGCGTGTCTTCCTCGCGCTGCGATTCCGGCAGCCAGCCGTAAAGCCGCTGGCTCAGAACGTAGGCCACGATCAGCGCGGCGAAGATGGCGACGGCAATAAGAATTTCGTGCATCGAAATGACCCCGACGCATTTTTGCATCCGGCCATCGCTCTCGCAAGAGTGCGGAGCTTACCCATCGTAGCTTACAAAGACGCGGGCGTAACAATTATCGCCTTTCCTCGGCATGCGGATCGCACCCGCCGCCGATCTCGCAGGTTTCAGGCTGACGGCGGTATCGTTTCCAAACCGCATAGCCGACAGCGAGAGCGACGAGCAAAGTGAGCCCGGCGGCAAGGCACAGCCATTCGCTTGCACCCAGCGCGATTGCGCCCGCTGCACCAGCCGCGCTGAAGCCGCCAAGGCCAAGATAGGCTGCAACCGGCAAAACAAGCGGTGCGCAGCATGCCGCACACGCCGCACCCACGCCGGCCAGCGTCACCCATTTCTTCATGTTTACCTCCATCGCCTGATGCGATGGACCTACTCTTCATCCTCAAGTAACTTGAGGAGCAAGCACGCCCGGAGAAATTCACGATGAAAAATCAGATGACGATAGGAACGATAGCGCGACGGACGCAGTGTTCCGCGGCGACTATTCGCTATTACGAGCAGATCGGCTTGCTGGGTAAAATTCCACGCAGCGAGAACGGCCGCAGAACTTATGGATGGCCTCAGATTTCAAGACTTGAAATGATCCGGCGCTGCAGAACTCTCGGCTTTTCCATTGAACAGGTGCGTGAGTTGATCGACACGGCGGGATCGAACGCGGCGAATTGCATCAAGGTGCGCGATCTCGCATTGGACCACCTGAAAACAGTCCGAAAGCGCCGCGCCGATCTTGAAGCCCTCGAGCGCTCGCTCGTCGCCATGACATCGACCTGCACCGATGCGTGTGCCGACAGTATCGTGCCGGACTGCACGATCATCAGCGATGTGATGCAACCTGCCGTCTCGCGGTAATTTCCCGACGTCCTCGCCGCTGAGGAAGACACACGCGCCTAACTCCCCGGCGAGATTTCTGTTTTGCCGTTCGTCTTTTCAGGACGGTTGACCAGCAGCACCGCGCCCCCGCAGATCGCCATGCCGATGATCGACACCAGATCAAGCCGCTCGTTGAACAGCATGTAGGCCATGAATGCGGTCGTCGCGGGCACCAGATAGAACAGGCTCGCCACGCGCGTCGCTGCCGAATGGCGGATCAGCCAGTACAGCAATCCGATCGAACCGATCGACAGCGCGACGACGAGCCACACCAGCGCAAGAATGAATTCGCGCGTCCAGTGCACCTCGCGCGTCTCGAAAACAAGCGCGCCGGCAAAACACAATACGCCCGCTGCGATGAATTGAATGAGGTTGCCGGTCCGCCAGTCGATCTTCGAGCAATAGCGCTTCTGATACAGCGTGCCGAGCGTGATGCTGACGAGCGCGATGCCGGTGCCGAGCCAGCCCCAGCCTGCTTCGCCGGAAATCTGGCGGCCGTGAAGCACCAGAATAGTACCGCTCAATCCGAGCAGAAGGCCCATCCATTGCAGCGGCGTCACGCGCTCGCCGAGCCAGCGATTGGCGAGGGTCGAGGTCAGGATCGGCTGCAGGCCCGGAATGAGCGCGGACAATCCCGCCGGCACGGAATGCGAGATCGCAACCGACGTGCCGCCGAGATAGATCGCGTGGACCAGCCATCCGGCGACAGTGCTGTGAAAGAAGCCCGCACGATCTGGCCATTGCGGCCGCCAGATCGCGACGATGATCGCCATCAGCACCGCGACGAACGCCATGCGGATCGCGAGATAGGTCAGCGGCTCCGCGCCGGACAGCACGTATTTGGTGCCGATGAATCCGGTGCTCCACAGCAGCACGAACAGCGCAGGTGCTGCGCGCGCCGCAAACTGTTCGAATTCGGAATCGGTTTTGGCCCCGGACATTTGCGCGCCTGATTGCCAAAACGTATGCTCCCCTGCAATCGCCAAATGCGCCGGGCCGCCATGCCCGAAGCGCTGCAATCACGAGGAAACACTATGGACGTTCGCGCTGCCGTCGCCACCGCCGCAGGAAAGCCGCTGGAAATTACCACCGTTCAGCTCGAAGGCCCGCGCGAGGGCGAAGTGATGGTCGAGGTGAAGGCGACGGGCGTGTGTCACACCGATGAATTCACGCTGTCGGGCGCGGACCCTGAAGGGCTGTTCCCCGCGATCCTCGGCCACGAAGGCGCGGGCATCGTGGTCGACGTCGGACGCGGCGTCACCAGCGTGAAGAAGGGCGATCACGTCATTCCACTTTACACGCCGGAATGCCGCCAGTGTCCGTCGTGTCTGTCACGTAAAACGAATCTCTGCACGGCGATCCGCGCGACGCAGGGCCAGGGCCTGATGCCGGACGGCACGTCGCGCTTCTCGATGGGCGGCAAGCCGATCCACCACTACATGGGCACATCGACCTTCGCGAACTACACCGTGCTGCCGGAAATCGCGGTTGCGAAAATCCGCGACGACGCGCCGTTCGACAAGGTCTGCTACATCGGCTGCGGCGTCACCACCGGCATCGGCGCAGTCATCAACACGGCGAAAGTGGAAATCGGCGCGAAGACCATTGTGTTCGGCCTCGGTGGCATTGGCCTCAACGTGATTCAGGGCCTGCGGCTCGCGGGCGCGGACATGATCATCGGCGTCGACATCAATCCCGAACGCAAGGCATGGGGCGAACGCTTCGGGATGACGCATTTCGTCAACCCCACCGAAGTTGGCAAGGAGCTGGTCCCTCACCTTGTCAACATGACCAAGACGAAAGAAGATCAGATCGGCGGCGCGGACTACACCTTCGACTGCACCGGCAACGTCACGGTGATGCGGCAGGCGCTGGAGGCGTGCCATCGCGGCTGGGGGCAATCCATCGTGATCGGCGTGGCGCCATCCGGCGCGGAAATTTCGACGCGGCCGTTTCAACTCGTGACGGGTCGCGTGTGGAAAGGCACGGCATTCGGCGGCGCGCGCGGCCGCACCGATGTGCCGAAAATCGTCGACTGGTACATGCAGGGAAAAATTCAGATCGACCCGATGATCACCCACGTCATGCCGCTCAATGACATCAACAAGGCGTTCGACCTGATGAAGGCCGGAAAATCCATTCGCGGCGTCGTGACATTCTAATCCAACACAGCGGAGAACCATCATGGAGCGATATTATCTTGTCGCGCTCGTTACCCTCGCCTGCAGCCTGATGCTGTTCGGCATGGCCACCGTCGTCGCGCGCGCGCACGGCAAAACGGGAATTCTTCCACCGACGATGACCGGCCACCCCGATCTCGAAAACGCGGTGCGCGGCCACATGAACACGATCGAGTGGCTGCCGATCTTCCTGCCTTCGCTATGGCTGTTTGCGATCTACTGGAACGCCAACTGGGCGGCGGCACTCGGCGCAATCTGGATCGCCGGGCGCATTCTCTATTTCATCGGCTACACCAAGGCGCCGGAGAAACGTTTCGCAGGCTTCGGCATTCAGAGCGCAGCAGCGCTTGTGCTGCTGTTCGGTGCGCTGGGGCGGATCGTCTATCTGATGATGTGAGCGATCCTCGCGCGATTGACGCGGATCAAAGCCCCGCAGCACCAATCGGCTATCGTGCATCGATACAAATCTTGATGCAGGAATGACGATGAACGACTGGCCGAAAACCACCGCCGAACTCAGCGGCCTCCTCCGTGACCTTCGCGGCGGCGCACCCGCAATCATGAAATCCTTTGCCGGGATGGCGCAGGCGGCAACCGCCTCGAGCGCGCTCGACACCAAGACGAAGGAGCTGATCGCGCTCGCTATCGCCGTCGCCACGCGCTGCGACGATTGCATCGCGTTTCACGCCAAGGCAGCGGCCGAACATGGCGCGACCAAAGAAGAAGTTAGCGAGACTCTCGGCATGGCGATCTATATGGGGGCCGGCCCGTCCGTCATGTATGCGAGCCATGCCTATGAAGCGTTCGCACAATTTCAGGCGTTGAAGGCCAAGGCCGCTTAAGCCCGTCGCGAAGAAATCAGAATTCGTCCGGGCACGGATCGACGATCTTCCAGAGGTCGCGTCCGTTCCTGATCTTCTTCATCTCGGTGGTGAGGCCGCCATTGCGGCCGATCCACGCCTTCAACGGCTGCGGATAATACGACATCAAATCGGAGGTGCCTTCCGCGCTCGTCACCTTGATGCCGAAGGTGAATGCCTTGTCGTAATAGGCCTGATGCAGGCCGACGCTGGCGCGCGGCGTCACGCAGATCTTGTTCAGCGGCACGATGCCGAACACCAGCGTACACGCCGAATTGCAGATGCCGTCGATGATGACGCGCTCGCCGCTTTTCGCGATGCGCTCGTACTTCGCCTTGTATTGCTCGACATAGCCGCCGTAGTCGCGCGTGATGCGCAAATCCGCCTGCGCGGGCGCGCGCAACGACACAAGCATCGGCAGGATTGTCAGACGAGCAAGGCGCATCGGATTTGGGTTTCGATCACGGGCGTAGGCGCCGAGAAACACCAGAACTCTGGCGGGACTGTGTTGGAAATCCGTTAAATGCCGCGGTGGAACCGGCCACAGTGACCGACGCTAGGCTGTTGAAAAACAGCGGGAAAAATTCAATTTCCGCGCGTTGGGAGGGCTGGCATCACCTGTCTCGTCGGCTATGGTGCGGCCACGCGCTCGTAGCTCAGCTGGATAGAGCATCGGATTTCGATTCCGAGGGTCGGGAGTTCGAATCTCTCCGAGCGCGCCACTCGTAAAGTTCAATCACCCTCGCCGCCATACGGTCCATCTCACGAGCCAGAACAGCAACGCTGCCATAATCCACGGCCACGTGAATGTCGCGGCGATGCTGACCCAGACGATCTGGTCCTTGCCGTCCGCGCCGTCGCTCCAGAAATCCGGCAATACTTTCGACACATCTCCTGTCATCGTGAGGAACGGACGGACGAGCAGAGCGGTCATGACAAGGATGATGAGATATTCCCACCATCGCTTTACCGCGCGCCTCGCAATAAAAATCGAAGCAGCGATAAAAGTCGCGATCAGGAATGCCACATACACCCAGCCCATTTCGGTAACCTACCGATGAAATCGAGGAATGCCATGCCGATACGCACTCTGTTCGCCGGGATTTCGCTGATGCTTTCCCTGTGCGCGACCGTTCCCGCCTTGGCCGGCGGAAACTATCCGTTCTGCATGAGCCGCGTTGCCGGCCGCATCGGCGCGGTCGAGGAATGCAACTACGTGTCGATGGAGCAATGCTGGGCCAACGCGGGCGGCCTCGCCGGCTCGTGCGCGCCGAACTGGCGGCTGCAATATTACCGGCAACAGGGCGCCGTTGACGCGCCTGTGATCCGCCGCCGTTACAAAAGACCAATACAATAGGCGGATAACGCATCGCGAATGCGGTCATTCCGGGAGGCACATTTGCACACCACGAAGCGGCTCACGCGCGCATTGAAGATCGTTGCATGTCTCATCGCATGCCTGGCAGCCCATCCGGCCGCCGCTGACGGCTCGGTGTCCTCGCTGCGCATGGGCTACGGCGCGCCGAACGCGGTCGCATTCGCTCAATTCCTGTCGGTGATCCAGCAATACAATGCGTCGGGCGAACGCTTTCGCATCGACAGCCACTGCCAGTCCGCCTGCACGATGTTTCTGTCGATCAAGAATGTATGCGTGACGCCCGGCGCGACGCTGCTGTTTCATGCCGGCGGCACGGCGCGAACCGGCGTCAGCCCCTCCACCACGGAGCAGATGCGCAGCACCTACAATGCAGCACTTCGCCAATATGTCACCGACAACCACTACATGGACACGCTTGAGTTCCACTCCATTCCCGGCAGCGTCATCGTCAAGCGCTTCGGTTATCCGGCGTGCAAATAGCTGCGGCTTTTTCGCGCTCTGCGTTCAGGCCTTGATGTCGACGAGGTTGGTGCTCTGCGCCTGCTGTGTCTGCTGCGCTTGTTCAGCCTCTTGCACGGCCTTCTCGTCCGCCTTGATGACGTCGGCGGCGGCTTGGGCTGCCTGATCGGCGGCAAGCTGGGCCTGAGCCTGAGCAAGGGTGAGTTGCTGCGAGGCCTGCGAGGATGTCGAACTGCCGATTGCGCTCATATTGGGAGCGTAACCGCCGCCGATTGACGCGCGGTTAACCGCGATTCACGAGCGCGTGAACGGCGCGCCCGGCTATGCGCGAAACTCGAACACCTCGCCGTCGTAACCGGCTTCCTTCGGAATTTTCAGGCGGCTCGATCCATCGTCGTTCCTGGAATATTCCGGCACCACCGTCACGACAGGTGTTGCGTGCGCAAATTCCATCGCAGCGCGCGCGGTCTTCAGTTTGTCGAGCTTGATAAGATTGCGCACGGTCGGGAACGGCAACGTGAAGCGCCCGCTTTCCGCGCCGTCGAGCGCGGTGCGCGGTGTCAGCCAGATCGAATCCACCGATTCATGGCCGTCGTGCTTGCCGACATGATCCTTCGGCGCAATCGCCAGCAGAAAATGCGTGTCGAAGCGCTTGGGCATATTCACCGGCGTGATCCAGTGCGCGAATGGCACCAGAAGATCGACGGCGGGGACGAGATTGTGCTCATCGAGAATCGACGAGAATTTCACCTCGCCCTTATCGACGGCAGAACGAAGCGGTGCGGCCCTATCGGCGACGGCGGCGGACACCAGAGCATCCGATCCTTTTCCCCGCGCCAGCAGAATGCCGCTCTCCTCGAAGGTCTCACGCACGCCGGCCACGCGGATCGCGGCGAGTTCGTTCGGCAGATTGGTCGCGAGCGCCTCAGCGATCTCGTAGTCGTTCGGATCGATGCTGCCGCCGGGAAATACCAGCGCGCCGGATGCGAATTCGATGGCGCGATTCCGCTGGACCATGAAGATTTCCATGCCGTCCGCGCCGTCGCGTAGCAGCAGGACGGTCGAGGCGATGCGCAGCGCCTTGCTCTTGTCCGGCTCGCTCATTTCAGCGCCGCGCGCTTGTCCGTGCGCGCCACGCGCGACAGCAGATAATCGACCTCGGCACGCGCCGCCGCCGTCATGCTTGCACCCGGCTTGCGCTGCGCGTCGGACGACAGCAGCCCGCGCTTCTTCAGCACGTACTTGCGCACGCTCAGGCCGACGCCCGGCTGCTGCTCGTATCGGATCAGCGGCAGATGCGCGTCGAAAATATCGTGTGCGCCGTCGCGATCGCCCTTCCTGGTTTTGGTCACGACGTCGATCAGCAACTCAGGGAATGCATAGCCGGTCATCGCGCCGTCTGCGCCGCGTTCCATCTCGAAATCCAGAAACAGCGCGCCGTTGCCTGTCAGAATCGACATCGGCCGCAGCGAGCCGTCCTTCTGCCAGCCGCGCAGCGTCGAGATTTTTTCCAGCCCCGGCCAGTCCTCATGCTTGAGCATGACGCAGGATTTGGAATCCATCACGATCTTGCGGATCACCGCAGGCGTCATCACAACCGTCAGCGTCAACGGATAATCCTGCAAAACCCACGGAATATCCTCGCCGATGGCTTCCGCGGCCTGCTTGAAATATCCCGCGATCTGATCATCGGTACGCAGATGCGGCGGCGGTGCGATCATCACCGCAGCCGCGCCTGCGTCCATCGACGCTTTCGCAAGACTGCGCATCGAGGCAAAACCCGGCGCGGACACACCGACGATGATCTGCAATTTCGGATTGCGCTTGATGAAGCGTGTGGCAACCTGAACCGACTCCTCGCCTTCCAGCTTCGGCGCTTCGCCCAGAATACCGAGCACGGTGACGCCGTTGCAGCCGACTTGCGCATAAAAGTCCGTCAGGCGATCGATCGATTCATAGTCGATGCGGCCGTCGTCGAAGAACGGTGTCGGCGCGATTGCAAATGTGCCGCTGGCTTCAGGGGTCAGTTTCATTCCGTTTCTTTCTTTTTTATCCCAGAACGGTCTTGCCGTTTCGGATCACCGTGACGTTGCGCGACTTCACGCGGCCTTCCAGCGAAACTACATTTCCATCGCGCCACAAATCGAACGACACGGTTTCGCCCGGAAATACCGGCGACGAAAAGCGCGTCACGTGCTGTTTGAACGCAAGCGGATCGTAATCAGCATAGGTTTGTAACACCGCGCGGCAGCTCAAACCATAGGTGCACATGCCGTGCAGGATCGGCCGGTCGAAACCCGCGCGCTTGGCGAATTCCGGATCGCTGTGCAGCGGATTGCGGTCGCCGCACAGCCGATAGATCAGCGCCTGATCCGGCCGCGTCGGAATATCGACGGTCATGTCGGGCGCGCGTTTCGGAATTGCATGCGGCTCGGGCTGACCGTCGCTCGGGCCGCCGAAGCCGCCGTCGCCACGTGCGAAGGTCGAGGCCACGATGGTCGCGAGCTTGTCGCCCTTCTCGTCCTTAAGAACGTTCTGGCGCAGGATCACCGCGCCTTTATCCTTGCCCTTGTCGAAGATACCGAGGATCGAGGAATCGACAGTGATGTTCGCCTTCACCGGCAGCGGCTTGTGAAAGGTGATATCGCGCTCGCCGTCCACCACCATCAGCCGGTTGATGTCGAGCACACCAGCCTGCGCGCCCCACGCAGCGACAGAAGCGTATGTCGGCACGACTTTCAGCGCGCGCGGCGTGAAGTAACCCTCATTGACGAACGACAGTTCCTTCTCGTCCATCGGATCGGCACCCATGCCGATGCCGACGGCGTAAAGCATCACTTCGCGGTCGGTCCAGGAATATTTCTGGCCGAGATTTTTCGGCGCAATGGCTTCGTCGTATTTGATCGGCATGCGCGCTCCTCAGGCGGGTGTGAAAAACGGCAGCGGCGCGCCGCCGGTCGGCTTCCACACGATTTTCACGCGCTGGCCGATTTTCAATGCGGTTAAATCCGTATCGACGAAATTCGTCAGCAGCGACGGGCCTTCATCGAGCGTGACATATCCAATGGCAAACGGCCCGGTCGGCGATTTACGCATCAAGCTGTAGGAGTAGATCACGCCCTCGCCCTTGCTCTCCTCCCACACTGTTTCGCCGCTGTCGCAGAACGGACAGATCGAGCGCGGGAAATAATGCGGCTCCTTGCACTTGGTGCAGCGCTTGATGAGAAATTTCCCCTCGCGCGCCGCTTTCCAGAACTGCGCAGTCTCGGGGTTTTCAATCGGTGCTGGATATTTCGGTGTCTCGCTCATGACACACGCTCCAGAATAGCGGTCGATGCGGCGTGCCGCACGCCGAGCAATCCACCTGTGCCATGCGCGACCGCCAGATCGCAGTTCGGCACCTGCACCTTCGGATGCGCCTCGCCGCGCAGCTGCCGCACCGCTTCGATGATTTTGGTGATGCCGCCGCGATTGATCGGGTGGTTGTTGCACAGCCCGCCGCCGTCGGTGTTCCACGGCAGCTTGCCGACGCCGGAAATCAGGTTGCCGTCAGCCACGAACTTTCCGCCCTCGCCCTTTTTGCAAAAGCCTAAATCCTCAAGCTGGATGACGACGGTGATAGTGAAGCTGTCGTAGATCGAAGCGTATTTGATGTCCTTCGGCGTGATGCCGGCTTCGGCGAACGCAGCAGGTCCGGTACGCACGCCCGCCGAATAGGTCAGATCGAGATTGCGCCCGCCCATCGGTCCCTTGATCGATTCGCCATGCCCGATCAGCCGCACCTGCGGCTTCTTCAGTTTCTTCGCGATGTCGGCCGTCGTCACCACGAGCGCACCGCCACCATCCGACACCACACAACAGTCGAGACGATGCAGCGGATCGGAAATCAACGGCGAATTGAGAACGTCCTCCACCGTGACGACATCCTTCAGCATCGCATGCGGATTGTATTGCGCGTGATGGGAGGCCGCGACCTTCACCCACGCAAGCTGCTCGCTGGTGGTACCGAAATCGTGCATGTGGCGCATCGCGCACATGCCGTAGGCGTTGTGCGTGGTCGCGCCGTAAGCTGCCTCGAAATCGACTTCCGGCCCGGTCGCGCGCGGCGGCATCGGACCTGTGCGCGGCTTGCCCGCAAGCGTAATCAGCGCCACCGAACATTTGCCCGCGGCGATCGCCTGTGCGGCGTGGCCGAGCGCGATGATGTAGGAGCAGCCGCCGGTCTCGGTTGAATCGAGATGACGCAGCTTCGGCAGGCCGAGATAATCCGCCATCGCCATCACGCCGCCCGGCGCATCGCCCGCGCAGAAGTAGCCGTCGACGTCGGACCGCGACAGGCCCGCGTCCGCGAGCGCACCCTGTGCGACTTCGGCGTGCAACTGTCCGGTGGATTTGTCCGGCGCGTGGCGCGTGGGGTGCTCGAAAATCCCCGCGATGTAGGCTTTTCCCCTAATGCTCAACCGTCTTCTCCGCACGCGCCTCGCCGCGGACTATCAAGCGCGTCGGACGCGGCTTGGCAAGCGTCATCGGTTTCGCACCGCGAACGGAATATCAGGCTTCTGAAAATGCGCGGCGCTACTCCGCGGCGATCTGCGGAGCGACCATCGGCGGCGGGTTGACGAGGTCCCTGGCGAGCTGCTCGTAGCGCGCCTTGGCCTTGGCGATGGACGCCTCCTTCACCGGGCCGTAGCCGCGAATCTGGTCCGGCAGCGACAAAAGCTCAATCGCGATGTCCGCAGTCTTCGGCGTCAGAAACTTCACCGCCGTCACGATGTCCTGCTCGTAGCCCTTGATGAGATTGCGCTCCGTCTTTCGATCCGCGCTGTAGCTGAACGGATCGAACAACGTGCCGCGCAGGAAGCGGAATTTCGCGAGAATGCCGAACAGTCCCCCGATCCACGATCCGAACGCGCGCTTCTTCGGCCTGCCCTGCGCATCGACGCCCGGCAGCATCGGGGGCGCGAGATTGTAGGTCAGCTTGAAATTGCCCTCGAAATGCCTGGCGACTTCGGCGGAGAACTTGCCATCCGTAAAGAGCCGCGCAACTTCGTACTCATCTTTATAGGCGAGCAGCTTGGCGTAGTTGATCGCGACCGCGCGCGGCAGCGCTTCGTCGTAGCCGCCATTCTTCGCAACCCGGCGCACCTGGTCCACGATATTGCGGTAGCGCGTAGCAAGAGCCTTGTTCTGGTATTTGGTGAGGAATTTCTCGCGATGCGTAATAACTTCGTCGAGCGTCATCTCCTGCAGCGTTTTCGGCGCGACCGCGTCGTCCTTCATCATCGCAACGACGCGCTTCGGGTCCACCACAAAAAGACGGCCCAGGCGAAACGCCTCGGTGTTCATCTTGATGCCGACGCCGTTGAGTTCGATGGCCTGCTCGATGGCGGCAGCGCCGACCGGCAATAGACCCTGCTGATAGGCGTAACCCATCATCATCATGTTGGTGGCGATGGTGTCGCCGAGCAGATTTTCGGCGGCATGCGTGAAATCGACGAAGGCGGAATCCTTGCGCAGCGCATTTTCGAGAACGAGGTTCACCTTGCCGCGCTGGAAGTTGAAGTCGCGGTTGTGAATGAAGTCCGCAATCGGAATGAGATGGGTGTTGACGATGCCGCGCGTGCGCGTCGACTCGCAAAGCGAAATCGTTTCCTTGGCGATGGCGACGACTTCATCTGCCGCCATCAGAAGGTCCGCCGTTCCGGTGACAATGCGCGAACACGTCACGTCTTCGGTGTTCTGCGACAGCCGCACGTGACTGAGAACCGCACCACCTTTTTGCGCCAGCCCCGAAATATCGAGGATCATGCTGGCCTTGCCTTCGATATGCGCCGCCATGCCGAGCAATGCACCGATGGTGAGCACGCCCGTGCCGCCGACACCGCCGACCGCGATGTTGTAGGGCTTGTCGAGCGAAGGCTTCGATGCGGGCTCTGGAAATTCGCCGAGATCGCCGAGATCGACCGGCGCGCGCTTTCTTAAGGCGCCGCCCTCGATGGTGACGAAAGAGGGACAGAATCCCTTCAGGCAGGAATAGTCCTTGTTGCAGCTCGACTGGTTGATCTCGCGCTTGCGGCCGAATTCGGTTTCCAAGGGCTCGACCGAAATGCAGTTCGACTGCACCGAGCAATCGCCGCAGCCTTCGCAGACAGCGGCGTTGATCATCACCCGCTTGTTGGGATCTTCCATCGTTCCGCGTTTGCGGCGGCGGCGCTTTTCGGCGGCGCAGGTCTGCACGAACACGATGGCCGACGCGCCCGGCACCTCGCGCACCGTCTTCATGACGTGATCGAGTTCGTCGCGATGCGCGAGCTTGGTGCCCGGCGCAATCGAGTCCGCCGGATAGGAATCGGGATTTTCCGACACCAGCCAGATTTCGCGGATACCTTCGGAATGAAGCTGGAATGTGATCTGCTGCGGCGACAGTTCGCCGTCGTGGCGCTGGCCGCCGGTCATCGCGACCGCGTCGTTATAGAGAATCTTGTAGGTGATGTTGGCTTTCGAGGCGATGGCCTGACGAATGGCGAGCGAACCGGAATGGAAGTACGTGCCGTCGCCGAGATTGGCGAAGATGTGCTTCTCGTTGGTGAACGGCGCGATACCGACCCACGGCACGCCCTCGCCGCCCATATGCGTGAACGTCTCGGTCGAGCGATCCATCCACAGCGCCATGAAGTGACAGCCGATGCCGGCCATCGCGCGGCTGCCTTCGGGCACCTTAGTCGAGGTGTTGTGCGGGCAGCCGGAGCAGAAATACGGCGTGCGCGTCACCGGCGTCACCACCTGCACCTGCGACGCCTGACGGCCATTGAACCAGTCGACCTTGTTGCGCAGCATGGTGACGATCTCGGGATTGAGATCGAGCAGCAGCAGGCGTTCGGTGAGCGAACTCGCGAGCGAAGCGACCGTCAATTCTTCCGCGAACGGCAGGAAGCGCTTGTCGTGATGGTCCATCTTGCCGACGATGCGCGGGCGCACGTCGTCGCGCCAATTGAACAATTCCTGCTTCACCTGGTTTTCGACGATCTCGCGGCGCTCTTCGATGATGAAAATTTCTTCGAGCCCGACCGCGAACTGGCGCACGCCTTCCGGCTCGAGCGGCCAGGGCATGCCGATCTTATAAAGACGCAATCCGATTTTCGCCGCGATCTCCGGCGTGATGCCGAGTTCGCGCAGCGCCTGACGGATATCCTCGTAGCTCTTGCCCGACGCCATGATGCCGAAACGCGCGTTCGGCGAATCCATCGTCACGCGGTTGATCTTGTTGGCGCGCGCGAAAGCGATCGCGGCGAAGCCTTTGTAATCCTGCAGGCGCTTGTCCTGCGCGAAGCGGTCGTCCGGCCAGCGCAGGTTCAGCCCGCCCGGCGGCAGTTCGAAATCCGGTGGGATGATAAAGGGCGTCATCTCGTCGTTGAGATTGATCTCGGCAGTGGTCTCGACGGTCTCGGTGATGACCTTCATGCCGACCCAGCAACCCGAGTATCGCGACATTGCAATGCCGAGCAGACCCATTGCGATGATTTCGTGGATCGAGGACGGATAGAGATACGGCATCAGCGCCGACATGAAGGCATGATCGGACTGATGCGGCACGGTGGAAGATTTCGCGCCGTGATCGTCGCCGGCCAGACACAGCACGCCGCCATTCTTCGCGGAGCCTGCCGCGTTGCCGTGACGGAAAACGTCGCCGCAACGATCGACGCCCGGACCCTTGCCGTACCAGATGCCGGTGATGCCATCGAACTTCGCGCCGGGCGACAGATTGAGCTGCTGCGAACCCCAGATCGCGGTGGCCGCAAGATCCTCGTTCACGCCGGGCTGGAACTTGATGTTGTATTGTTCGAGATGTTTTCGCGCGGCGAAGAGCTGCTGGTCGTATCCGCCGAGCGGTGAGCCGCGATAGCCAGTGACGAATGCCGCCGTATTGAGGCCCATTGCGCGGTCGCGCCGCACCTGCGCCATCGGCAGGCGCACCAGCGCCTGAATGCCGGTGAGAAAAACGTGCCCAGAGGCCTGCGTATATTTCTGGTCGAGACTGATCGGCCCTTGGTTGATTCCCATATTTCGCCTCGGTTTGCCCCGGCAGCGCGGGGTCTGTTCTTCCCTGTTGAGAGGCAGTCTAAGCGGCTTTCCGTTTCAAGCGCACCACAATTCGCGCAGGGCAGACCATTGTTTTATATCGGTTTTTGAGGCGCAATTTTCGGCATCTGCATAGAACTAAACATCGCCGGATGTGTCGCCGCACCGGCATCGGCGGTAACGAGATTTCAGTCCTCCAAAATTATTGCAGCGCGAAGAAAACCCGTTCCGTGACATTGCAAAATTTTCACCTGCCGCGCCGATTCGTGCATCGCTGCGTCCCGCCTCGCGCGGGAACGCGCGCCGTCCCTCCCCGGTTGTCCCTGCAACGGTCGCCCCGACGCGACCGCGCATTTGAGAACTAAAGGGAGGATTGCACCATGACGTTTTCAAGCAATGGCTGGAGTTCGAATCCGGAGCACGATTTCTCGCCGCCGAACCAGACCAGCGACGACTTCGAGTTCAATCAGTCGGGCAAGCCGATCAAGGCCGTCATCGGCCTCGGTATTCTTGTCGCATTCGGTATCGCGCTGACGTTTTTCCATCCGGCCAGTCACAGCGCGTCGACACCGTCTTCTCCGATGGTGAGCGAGACAGCGCATCCGGACATCAATAGCGCGCCGGGCCAGACCACGGGTTCGGCGCGATGATGCTTGCGCCACGGCGCGGAACAAACCGCTGGCCGTGGCGCTTGTCTCTTCAAGACAGACCATTGGAGGAATGACATGCCCATCAACAAGAACGATCCGTATGAATCCGACACCGGGATGCGCCGCCGCGGACAGCAGCGTTTCGAGGAAGACATGCAGGCCGACCCCGAACTCGCCGAAGGCACCGCGAGCGCCGGGCGCATCGGACTGTTCGCCATCGCGATCCTCGCCATCCTCGGCGCGGTGTTCTACGGGCTGAACAATCCGTCGATCGCGCCGCAACCTGAGTCAACGGCGCAGACCACGACGACAACCCCGCCGGCCAATACGGCGCAGGCTCCGACACCGGCTCCGGGTCAGACCACCGGCTCGGCAACATCGTCGGCTCCGGCGTCGCAGTCGGCGAGTCCGTCGATAAATGCGGCACCGTCGCCATCGAACAGCGGTACGACACAGTCCGGTCCGCCCGCGAACAACTGAGCCGCGAGGCGTGCAGCCTTGAAGGCCTGGTGCGCGAAGGATGAGAGCGCGCGAAAAGATGCGGCGGCCATCGCAAGATGATCGCCGCATTTTTACGAATGAATGCTAGAACGTTTCGCCGCCGAACTTGCCGTTGATTTCGGCATAGGTCGCCGCATTGGCGAATTCCGCGAACGAACCCTTCTCCGCAATCTCCCGCGCCGCACGCAGAAATCCGCCCCACGCGGCACGCGCCATCGCACCGCCGACGCTGATGCGCCTCACGCCCATATCGGCGATCTCTGCAACCGACGCTCCGCCCGCCGCACCCACCAACAAGTTCACCGGCTTCGGTGCAACGGCCTTGACGATGGCGACGATGTCGCCTTTGGACTTGATGCCCGGTGCATAGAGACAATCGGCACCCGCATCGGCGTATGCAACGAGCCGCTCGATCGTCGCCTTCAGATCGGGCCGGCCGATCAGGTAACTCTCGCAGCGCCCGACCAGCATCACGTTCTGCTTGCTGGCATCGATTGCGGCGCGCGACGCTCGCATGCGCTCGACCGCGAGCTTGAACTCGTAGAGCGGCTGTCCGGCGTCGCCCGTCGAATCCTCGATGGAAATACCGGCAACACCCGTCGCCACACCGAGCGTGACATTCTTCGCTACAGTTTCGGGATCGTCGGCAAAGCCCGCCTCGAAGTCGGCATTCACCGGCAAATCGGTCGCCTCGCTCAGAAGTTTCAGATGATCGCAAATCTGTTCGACGGGCAAATCGTTGTCCGGCCGGCCGGTCGACCACGCAAAACCGGAACTCGTCGATGCCAGCGCCTTGAAGCCCATTCCGGCGAGAAGTTTTGCGCTACCGACATCCCACGGATTGGGAATCACGAAGCAGCCGCTGTCGTGGAGTTTGCGGAAATTGGCTCGTTTCTGCTCGATCGAAAGCGGCATTGAAAATCTCCCCGGTGCCGTGACATCGCGCCGCGTTATACGCGAATTGCGGAGCCGATGCCTGTTGACAGTGCGGTCCGAAAATTGGCGTAATCCGCGGGCTTTTGCTTTGCATTTCTTGCTCTTTTGCAAGCCTCGCTCTTATTATGAATAGGTGGTCCATGTTCCGCAGCGCCTTGATCGCAGCTTTCGCTCTCGTGCCGGTCGCGGCCTCCGCCTATGAGATCAAGCCGAAAGTGCCCGATGCGGGATTTTCCGGTAAACTTCTGCCGGACATCGTCGGCCTGTCGAGCAATGTCGAGGGCGGCAAGGCAGCGGCGATTTTCGAGGCGTATCTGAAAGACCTGCCCGGCGTGAAGCCTGAGGCGACGCAGGAAAAATTCGGCGGCACCAACGTCAGCTATGTGTCGTCCGTGAAATTCGTCTCGCCTGCGTCGAGCAATCATCCCGGCGAATCGATGTCGGCGATGTTCTCCTCGCCCGCCAGCGCCAACCGCGCCTACTACATTTCGCGCAGCCTCGGTTTTGCCAACGACAAGCAGCCTTCCAAGCAGGAAATGATCGAGCGCGTCACCGCGAAATACGGAACGCCAACTGCGATTGGCGACGGCAAGGTCTATTACTTCTATAAGGGCGGCAAGGTGATGTCGGTGAAGGAAAAATACACACCTGCTTCAGCGGTCGATGCGCTGAATGCGCCGCTCAATCCCAAGGCTGCGGTCGCGCTCAACGATGCGAACGGGCGCGGAAGCTGCGTCGCCATGCTCAAGCGCGCGGAGGCGACCGACAAGACGCTGCCGAAATTGGCTGACGACGCCAAGGCCGCCAACTGCGACGGCCTCGTTGCGGTCGAGATCACCAACGGCATTACGACCGACCGCGTCGGCAAGGCGGATTTCACGCTGATCGATTTCAAGGAAATCGCGAGCGCCGCCAAGATCGATGCCGACGCCTTCGCCGCCGAAAAGAACGAAAAGCTCAACAAGACGCCGATGGGCAACTCGCCAAAACTTTAGGCGCTACACGCCTCTGAACAGCACGCCGACGGCCAGCACGACATAAGCGATGGCGAGCACATCGAACACGCGCGCGGCGTTGACGATCGGCACGCGCACGCCCGCGTAGTGCATGAAGAACGCGACCAGCGCGAGCACGATGGAAATCAGGAAGAATGCAATGGACGGCGGCGTCAGCACGAACCAGCTCGTGCGGCGGCGATAGGCGTAAGCCATGACGGCCTCCTCAGGCGTTTGAATCGAATGACGCTCGACAACGCGCGGAAACCCGAAAAGTTCGAGGGCGACGCTTTCGCGCCGCCCTCTTGCGATTACCAGTAACGGCGGCGCCAATAGCGGCGGCGCCAGTATCTGCGTCTCACGCCCCAGAACCGGCGGCGGTGCCAGCTGCGGCGATAACCCCAGAAGCGGCGGCGGCGATAGCCCCAGTGCCTGCGGCGGCCCCAGCGCACGTCCTCGACATGCGCCGCGTCGAGATCGTGCTGGTCGGCCAGCGCCGGTTGAGCGCCTTCCTTCGGATGCGGCGCGTCGTCGATCAGATTTTGCGGGGCCAAAGGCGCGGCTTTGGCGGCGGCGGCGAATGCGGCGGTGCCGATTGCGACACCGAAGGCAGCTTTCAGGAATTCCCGGCGTTCCATGCTCTCTCCTCCGTTCCGGCTGACGTGTCTTTTGATGACGCGCCAGCCTGTCGCAGGTTGCATGAACGCAAACTGAATTCGCCGTTCAGCTTCACTGCTGTTGTTTCATCTTCTGCATTTCCTTCAGCATCTCGATCGACTGCTGTTGCATCTTCTTGATCAGCGCGTCGGAGTCCTCGTCGTCCGCCTTTTCCCTGGCCTTCTGCTCCTCAGGCGAGATCGGCGTGCCTTCCGGATCGCGGCAGTTCACTTCCTGCGCCTTGATGCCGGTCCACGGCGCGCCGTCGGCGCTCTCGGTGCACATCACGAGGTCCTTGGAGCCGGGCGGCACCACCTTGACGCAGACGACGGTGCCGATGCCGCTTTTGATCGCCATGTTGCAGTTGACCTCGCACTGCATGGCTTTCGGCCCGGCATTCGTAAAGGCGACAGTGACGACGCCCTTGTCGAACTTGCAGGTTGCGGTCGCGTCCGCAAACGCAGGCGTTGCGGCCATCAAAAAAATCATCGCAAAAATTCGGCGCATGAAAATTCCTTTCTTGAAAATGAAATCAGCGAAACGAAGCGGCCAGCGACACGACCTGTCCATCCAGCCCCGCGAATCCATGATGCCCTGCCGCCTGACAGGGATCGCCCACTTCTGGACCGCCGCTCAGCCATTGGACGCGCGCGCGGCCGCCGGCCCATTTGATGAACGGATCGACGCCGGCGGGCTGGGTGAATTTGCAGCCGTCCTCGCGGTGATGGATGACGAGCGTGCGCGGCAGGCGATCGGGCGAGCCGAGGATCGACATCACGCTCGCCTGCCCGCCGGATTCCGGTGATAGAAATCCCGATGTCAAAACCAGCGCGTCGGGCTTCGCGCCTGCCGCGATCCCCTCGGCCGCGCGTTGCGTGCCGCGGCTGGTGCCGATCACGACCACCGGCCGCTTGATCTTGGCCATGTAATCGACGGCGGCAGACAAATTGACACCCGCATCGACGACAAGCACGGCAAGACCGGCGGATACGTAACGTGCGCGGGTGCGAATGAGCTGATTGCCCATCAGCGAGAGGATCTCGCCGTCGGAAGCGACGTTGATCCGGCCGTCGCCGCCCGCCATCAGGATCACGCTCCAGCGCGGCGACGCAGGCTTGATGAGCGCGGCGCGCGATCCGCCGACATCCACAGCCTCGCCCGCGAAGGCGAACTGGCTTGCGCAAATCAGCATTGTAATGCCGCAGATCGCGGCGCGAAGGCGGATTGTCATTCGGTTCTCCCGGCTGACCGGATTCAGATGCCCGGCGTATGAGGATTTTGTCGCGGGAGGTTCCGGCGAGTTCAATTCACTTTTTTCTGAAACCGAAGTGCCAGAAGCCGAAGGCGAGCAGCGCGTGGATCACGACCGTGCCCCATGCGGTGGCGTTGGCGAGGCCGGACGTGATGCCCATGATGATTGGTACGGCGGAGATCACATAGTAGATGCAGCCGGCGCGCAGCACCGCCGTTTTGGCGTCGCTCGCAGGCAGGCTTCGCACCCAGAAGAAAATCAGCGCCATGAAGATGAGGGCCGCGCCGAGAATGCGCGCGAGCATCGTGCCCGCCGGATTGAGCACGACGCCCATCGGCGCGACCGTCATATCGGGGACGAGCAGAAAGCCAACGCCGAAGACGGCTTCGTTGAGGGCGGCGAGGAGGAGAAAAAGTGGAAGAGGCATGGAAAGGTCCTGTCAAATCGGTTGGAGGATCGACAACAGTTCAACGTCGACAGCGAAACATACGGAGCCGGAAACCACACGATTCAAAGCGTGGCCGTCGGCGGCCGTCCGCGCTGTCACAATAATGTCGTTGAAGGTATCCCGATGTTGCATTTGGGTTACAGCCCCGGCCGCCTGAGTCAGTCTAGGATTTTCAGGATTCCAAGCCTTTTGAGACTTATTTTATGCGGCGTTTTCGTATTGCGGCAATGGTTCTGGCGGGGTGTGTGACGGCGGCAAACGCCGATCCGCTGGCGTTATCCCTGTTCAATCCCGCGCCGATGACGGCAAACGCCACGTTCTACTTCACCACGAGCGTCGGCGCGATCGCCCAGCAATTGCCGACATTCACGACGCCCTACACCACCTCCGGGCGGCCGCTGTTTTCATCCGACGCCACGGTCACCGGACCCGCCGGATCCTTCACCGTCGGCCGGATGGTCGACATGCCGCTGCCGGGCAGGAATACGCGGATCGAATTCACCCTGAGCGGCTTCACGGCTGACACCACGATCATCGGCGGCCAAGGCTTCAACGGGGGCACAACCCTCTATTCCATCGCAGGCACTAACACTTCAGGTTGCGGCGGCTGCGACGGGACCACGACGGTCCGCTACGGATACAACGAGATCGGCGGCACGCTGGCCCTGAAAACGGACCTGATGATCGCGCCGCTCTGGACGCTGACGCCCTCCGCCGGACTGCTTCTGTCGCGCAGTAACCTCAACTACGAGTCGCATACGCCGTTCTACTACAATGCGCCGGGCTTCACGCCGCCCGCCGCGGTCAACGAAACACTGACCACATGGCGTACCGGCGCCGAACTCGGGCTCAACCTCGGATATCAGGCGACCCCCGCCCTGAAACTAAATGCCGCTTTCTCCGCGGCGCTCTATTCGATGAGCACGGACTTCGACGGCAAGGATTGTTTCAGCGGCAACCAATCGTCGGCGCTGCCGTGTAACGGCTCGATCTTCGCAACCGTCGTCACCCAGAGCGACACCCGTTTCGGTTCGCGCGAACGCCTCTTGCTCTCGGCAATCTACGACATCGGCTGGAGCCGCCTGTCGATCATGGGCTTCTCGTCGTGGGACGATGCGATGCCGGGCGTCGTGAACCCGACAACGGGGGGCGTTCCGGCACAGATCAAATACGAAGCGCGATCGAGCTATGGCGGTGCCGCTGCGTTCACCATGCCGCTCGACCGATTCACGCGATAGCGCGAACGCCTCTCCTCACAACGGAATATTGTCGTGCTTTTGAGTGAAGAAGTGGATCACCGGGACAAGCCCGGTGATGACGATGGGGTTAGGCCTGAAGCCACATGCAGCGAAGCGAAATGCGGGGCGATACCACATTAGCAATCCCAGATTGCACTGCGCCTCAACCGGGCTACGATTGCTCAACTATTGAGGACCGCCGCATGATTATTGCCAGCCGCGCTTTGCAATTAACGACCGCTACGGGAGCAACACCCTTATCCATCAACATCTTCCTGCCTGTGCAGGAAGACGGATGTTCGATGTGCCATTACGAAATCAATTGGCCTGACAAGCCTTGGAAAAGTGCCGCGGGTGGGATTGATTCTATTCAAGCGATTCATTGTGCGATGGAGAAAATTGGCATTGAGCTATACGCAAGCGCAGCAAACAAATCTGGCCTGCTGACATGGAGTTCTGACTGGAAAGGCTTTGGTTTTCCCGTTCCATATAATGCTAGAGATATGCTGGTTGGCGATGACGCGAAGTTCTTTTGAAATGTGAATTCATAATTTTTGGGGTTAGTGGATGGAAGTTGACCTAGCGCGACATATCGCCCGCTGTGTTTTCCTAAGCTCCCGCCAACTTAGTGAACTAATCCCGATTTTGAAAGATAATTGCAGCGCGGATGAATATCAGCAATTTACCAAAGGCATTGCGACCGTCATCGCGCATATGAACCTCGAACTCATGAACAAGATCTGCGCCGAACATCCGCAGGTTGAAAAAGAGATCGAAGCCGATATGGCGAAGTACGGTCGATTTCTTTGACGCCCGATGTCGTCATGGCCGGGCTTGACCCGGTCATCCACGATTTTCTTTCTGACCGCAAACAAGACATGGATCACCGCGACAAGCGCGGTGATGACAAGCAGCGATGGCTCTATGTTAGCAAGCTATTCCAAGCGTCCCTGTATTCATCCAACCAGCCGGGACCGTATTTTTCAATCAGACCGCGATTTGTGTAGTCGCCTCTAAAATTACGTTTGGCTGTATCCTTCCGAGTACCCGGACTCTGGGACAGATAAGCCTGATGAGATTCACGTAAAGCATTTGCCACTACTTCGCTCGGAACAATCCAAGACACAGGTTCGCGCGATTGATCGGCAGCGTCAAACTCGAGAAAACAGTAGTAAAGAAGAGGATCGATTACAGTCTCGTGCCTACGCGACATTGTCCAGTTTTTGTAGCGATCACGTGACTTAACTTGAAGGTCGAAGACGCGACCGCCCGCGCCATCGCTGATGACGATATCGACATTTTTGGCATTTCGTGAAGTGCGATAAGCATTAAGTCCAAGTTTCTGCAACTTGGTGAGCGCCCATAGTTCCCCCTTTTCGCCTAGCGCGACTCGGCGGGCTTGCCTAACTCTGCTATCGAGTGTCATCACACTTCACAACGGAATATTGTCGTGCTTCTTCATCGGGGCGTCGACGTGCTTGTCTTTGAGCATCGCCAGCGCACGCGCGATGCGCTTGCGCGTTGAGTGCGGCATGATGACGTCGTCGATATAGCCGCGCTCGGCGGCGATGAACGGCGACAGGAAACGATCCTCATATTCCTTGGTACGCGCGGCGATCTTTTCAGCGTCGCCGATGTCGCTGCGGAAAATGATTTCCACAGCGCCCTTCGCGCCCATGACCGCGATCTGCGCCGTCGGCCACGCATAGTTCATGTCCGCACCGATTTCCTTCGAGGCCATCACGTCGAAGGCACCGCCGTAGGCCTTGCGCGTGATGACCGTCACCAGCGGCACGGTGCATTGCGAGTATGCGAACAGCAGTTTCGCGCCGTGCTTGATGAGGCCTCCGTATTCCTGCGCGGTGCCCGGCAGGAAACCCGGCACATCGACAAACGTAACAATCGGAATATTGAAGGCGTCGCAGAACCGCACGAAGCGCGCGGCCTTTCTCGAAGCGTCGCTGTCGAGCACGCCCGCCAGCACCATCGGCTGGTTGGCGACGAAGCCCACCGTCTTGCCCGCAATGCGCCCAAAACCCGTGACGATGTTCTTCGCGAATGTCCCGGCGAGTTCGAAGAAATCGCCCTCGTCTACGACCTTGTGGATCAGTTCTTTAATGTCATAGGGCTGGTTCGGGTTGGCCGGGATCAGCGTGTCGAGCGAATTGTCCACGCGCTCGATGTCGTCGAAGCTCGGCCATTCCGGCACACCCTCGGTGTTGTTGGCCGGGAGGAAGTCGATCAGGCGGCGCATCTGCAGCAGCGTCTCGACATCGTTCTCGAACGCGCCGTCGGCGATGGAGGATTTCGTCGCGTGAACCGACGCACCGCCGAGTTCTTCCGCCGTCACCACTTCGTTGGTCACGGTCTTCACCACGTCCGGTCCGGTGACGAACATGTAGCTCGTGTTCTTCACCATGAAGATAAAATCGGTCATCGCCGGCGAATACACGTCGCCGCCCGCGCACGGCCCCATGATGACGCTGATCTGCGGAATGACGCCCGAGGCCTGCACGTTACGGCGGAACACATAGGAGTAACCGGCCAGCGCCGCGACGCCTTCCTGAATGCGCGCGCCGCCTGCGTCATAGAGACCGATGATCGGCGCCCGCGCCTTCAGCGCCATGTCCTGCAGTTTGGTGATTTTCAGCGCGTGCGTCTCCGACAGCGAACCGCCGAACACGGTGAAGTCCTTCGCGAACACAAAGGTGGTTCGTCCGTTGACGGTGCCCCACCCGGTCACGACGCCGTCGCCCGGCACCTTGTTCTTCTCCATGCCGAATTCGACCGAGCGATGCTCGACGAACATGTCGAATTCCTCGAACGAGCCTTTATCCAGCAGCAGTTCGATGCGCTCTCGCGCCGTCAGCTTGCCGCGCGCGTGCTGCGCCTCGATGCGCTTGTCGCCGCCGCCTTTCTTGGCGCCCGCGCGGCGTTCGTCGAGGGATTCGAGAATGGTCTTCATGGGCAGCCCCGGCTCGCAATTCGATGTCGGCGGGCTTTGTAGCACGCTGGTTTGGCTTACGAAAACAGCCCCACGAAGCCGCCGGGGCGTGGTAAACTGCGCTTTTTGGGAGATTTCGCGCCATGCAGGAAAACCCTTACCCCGAAACGGCGGGCACCGTGACCGGCGGCGTGCGCGTGCTGTTGCGGCTGGAAGGGCTTGCGGTTCTGTTGATCGCGGCCGCCATCTATTCAGAGACTCATCTGTCGTGGCTGGCCTTCGCCATCCTGTTCTTTGCACCGGACCTGAGTTTTCTCGGATATCTCGCCGGACCGCGCATTGGAGCGACGGCCTACAACATCGCGCATAATTTGTTTTTTCCGATCGCGATCCTGATCGTCAGCTATTTCCTGGAAGCCAACTACATCGTCCTTGCGGTGACGCTGACCTGGGTCGCGCATATCGGTTTCGACCGCGCGCTCGGCTACGGGCTGAAATACGAAGCCGGGTTCGGCTTCACCCATCTCGGCCTGATCGGCAAGGCGAAGCGGCCGCCGGAACTGGACCTGTCGTAGGCTGTTTTATCGCGGCGGGCGGCTCGGCACGAAGTAGCTCGACTTGTGCACCACCTTGCCGTCGCGCGTGGTGATGACGTCGACAAGCTCCATCGTCACCTTCTCGCCGTCGGGCTTGGTCGCGGTGAGAATGGATTCCGAGACGAAATGATCGTCGCTGCCGTAGAGTGCTGTGCCCTCGAAATGCAGCCCCGGCAAGCCGGACATATCCTTGGCGAACTGCTCGGCGACCGACTCCTTGCCCTTGTAAACCTTGGGAATGCCGTGGCGCTGGTAGGACGTGTCGTCGTTATGCATCGCCATGATGGCCGGAACGTCGTGGGCGTTCCAAGCCGCGTTATAGCGCGTGGCAAACTCGCGGAAAGATTCTTTCGGCATTTTCACTCCCCGGACTTTTGTTGGAGCGAAGCCTAGCGAAAAAACGCGGTCTAGCGCAATCGCCCTGATAGCCGCATCACGAAAATCAGCACTTCGGCGACCGCTTTATAAAGCTCGGCGGGGATCTCGTCGCCAAGCTCGACGTTCGACAGCGCGCCCGCGAGCACTTCGTTTTCCTGAATCGGAATGTCGTGCTCTTTGGCGATCTCGACGATCTTCTGGCCGAGCGTGCCCTTGCCTTTGGCGACGACGCGCGGCGCACCCTTCTTGTCGTAGTGAAGCGCGACGGCAAGCGTGTTCTTGACGTCTGTGCTCATAGCGCGCGATCCAGAAAATGTCCGGCCGTCGGCTTCGCCGGTTGCGGCGGAGCGCCGTCCCCGATCACGATGTCGCCCGGCTCCAACGCCGCCTCGCGCAGCGCGTGTGTGAGCTGCGGCGCGCTGGCGCGAAGTTGTGCCGCGGTCTGCGGGCGCTCCGCCCACATGCGTACAGAGGCACGGTCCCCGCTGAGAGTGACTTGCGCATGGACAGGTCCGGTCGGCTCGACGTTCAGCGAAAAGCGCGCCTTCCAGACTTTCTTGGCCGCATCGACGCTGACGCCGCCGCCATCGCGCGAAATCTCAAATTGCGCGACCGCCGTGCCCTGCGGCGTCGCGAACGGAATCTCAAAATTCCAGCGCGGGATTGTCGCATCGGGCCGCATCTGTACGTCGGCGCGATCAGGCAAGGACGCGACCTGCAGGAGTGTTTGCCGTGCGATGGCGGCATCGGCGTCATCGACCAGATGCTTCGCGACCGCCACAGGTTCTGCATCGTTTCCGATGGAAGCATTTGCGACGGGCTGCGCGGACGGCGCGGCACCGCGAAACGGCGGCGGCGGAATGTCGGTCGTATCGGATGGCACCGCTAGAGACTTCGCCCCGAGCGCGCTATTCAGCGCCGCATGCGGCGAATTCGCCTCTGCGGCAAGAAGCGACGCAACTGCATCGCGCACGCCTTTCGGAAAAGCCTGCAGCACTTCTTGCAACGATGTCAGGCCGGAATTCGCGGCGGTCGCGCGCGCGATTGCAATCGGCAGCGAGTCCGACGGCGCGTAAATCTGGATTTTCGGATCGATGTTGCTGTTTTCGTCCGCAACCGGGATCGAAGCCTGCGGCAAAAGGATTTCATCGTATTCGACAACGGGCCTCTGCCCCGGCACGATGGAGGGTGAAAAGGCTTGGCCGGTTTGTCCCGGCTGCGGTTGCGCTGTCTGTTGCGGGATTGCGTTTGCAGCCTGCGGCAAACTCCGCAGCGGGACGTCAGCAGTTTCTGCCGAGGGCTGCGCCAACGAAACCGAAGCGGCATTTACGGGCGTTGCCGACGGTGTCGCAGGCGCTTGAATCTCGGCGGCATCGCCGAGCCATGACGCGACCGTCTGGCGGAAAACAATCAGCGCCGCTTTCAGGTCGGGCGCTTCATTCGATGCGGAGACATTCTGCGCAAGCGATGGCGGACGAGAGTCCGCAGCACCCGCCTTTGCCGCCAGCGATTGCTCGAGAAACAACCCGGATTTCTCGAACGCGACCTTCACGTCGTCGCCGGTCAGGTCGGGGCTCAATGCAGGCCGCACCGCCAGCAATTTCGCCGCTGCTTCCTGCAAAGCGGGCGGCAGCGATTGCAATGTCGCGGCCACGTTGAGATTGGCGAACAGCGGCGACAGGCTTGCCTGTTTCGCGGCCGCCGCCTGCGTTGCCGCCGCGACCACAATCGTCTCGGCGCTGGTTAATGGACGCACCGCGCGCGGATCGACCGGCGCATCGATTTGCGGTGCGATTTTCGGAGCCGCGATATTTGGAGCGACGGTGGTCGCCGGCTGCTGCACCGTGGGTGCATCGTCCAGCGCTAGCGCGATACCCGGTGAAGATGATGGCGATGCCGCCGGGGAAGCGCCGGCCGATAAGGATGACGGGGCAGCATCGCCATCGCTTTGCTGTGGCACGATGGCGAGTTTGACGCCCTGCTCCGTCTGCGAAACCGCGAGTTGCAACGTCTGCCCCGCTTTCAGCGGCACTTCGGACAGAACGTCGATCGACAGATTTGCAATCGCGATCCGAACCAAATTGGCGTCGAGCACCTTCAGCACGGCCGCATCGACGACCGAGCCGGGCTGCAGCACCGCGCCGGGCGTAACACCCTGTGCGCTGATGGTTGGAAAAATGGGATTGATCGCCACAGACATCGAAGGACACTAGCCTTCGCGTCGTAAACCTCTCGTTAACTTAAACCGTCAAGCCAGCGCCTTTATAACGAGAGCCGCGGCCTCGAAATCTCGGTGGCGGGCGGCTCGGCGGGCCTCGATCTCCTCGTCCGCGCCCCATTTCTCGCGATTCCAGTCCTCGTCGACATGCGCAGCCGCCCAGACCGCCGCAGAATCGAGGAAGCCTTCTTTCAAAGCCAAAGCGAGAAGCGCGGACCCCGTGATCGCGGTCGCGACATGCATCGCCGCGACCGGCCAGGCATTGCTGGACTCGGCCTTCGGCATCCTGTCACGTGCCGCAGCGATGGCCGTGTCCGGCTGCGCGACATGCATTACGCCTTCGGTGAGGATGAAATGCGCGCCGAGATCGTCCGCGGCCCAGCGCAAAACCGGGTCCCAATGCTGCGCCTGCCGCGCGACCAGTTCTTCGGGGAAACCCGCACGATAGAACAGAAGATCCGAGCCGAAATATTTTGCGATGTCGTCGGCAACCGCCTGCGTGTTTTCGGCGACACCATCGATGGCGCTGTTGGCCAAGCGTGTCAGCGGCATCGACATCGGATCGATGCTATCGCCCTGCGCGTTCCATTCGCCGGCGATGGCCTGCGCGAGTTCACGGTTCGGCGCGACCAGCGGGTTCTTGCCGGGTGTGCGGATCGGCTTGCCGTCGAGCGCGACCACAAAACCGCCGTCCGCTTCGACGGCGGAGGCGTTTTGATAGAATTTCTTGCGCAGTTCGGTGCGCGACGATTTGCGCGACGCCTCACGCGGATCGAGCGGCGATTGCCCAGCCATCTCGTCGAACAGTTCACGCATTGCGATCTTTCAAACCGTGATGGAATTCACCGTCGCCTGCGGCGTTATCTATATGGCAAGATCGGCGATACACAGCAAGGTTTTCGGGTGAAACATCCGGTCCTCACATTTGCGCTTGGACTAGCCATTCAATGCGGGCCTCTTTGCGCCGCGCAGGCCGGCTTTCAGTCGCCGGAATCCATCGTCCGCAATGTGTACGCCTACTATGGCAGCGGCTCGGACGAGTTCTCGCACGGCCTGCCGCGAAACGAAGAAACCGCGCATAATTTCTTCGACGACAGCCTGCAGCAGACATGGACCGCGATTCATCCGCCGCCTTATGATTTCTTCGTGCAGAGTCCGACATGGCAACTCGGTCCGGTGAATATCGCGATCACGTTGCGGCAATTCGACCGCACCTATGTCGCAGCGTCATTCACCAATCACGGTAAATCCGTGTCGCTGAATTTCATCGTCGTGAAGCGGCCGGAAGGCTGGCTGATCTACGACGTGGAAAGTTCGCACGATTCGCTGCGGATGTTTCTGCGGCAGTTAAAACAGTAGCGCCTAACGTGTGGCGCAGCTTCGCGAATACGCCGCCCGCTCGTTCGGTCCGAGCCCCATCGCGGCACCCTCGTCGAGGCAGCTACGGATGCGGCTGTTGAAGGAACGGCGGCGTTCCGGCGTGTAAACGGGCTTCGGCGGACCATCCTGCTCGACCAGCGACGGCGTGGTGTTCTGCAATTCGAATTTCGGCGGGGAATTCATCTGCGGCACTTGCGGCACCGTGATCGGCGGCGGAGGTGGCGGCGGAGGCGCGGTTGGAAATGGAATCACAGGCGAGGTTCCGGGCGCGGGCGGAATTTGCGCGAACGCGGGGTGAATGGCGGATACGAAAATCGCAACTGCAAGAAAATGACGCATCACAAAGAGATTGTAACTACGCTTCGTGCACGCAAGCCATACACGCAAGCGTGACTAATCTTCCGGCGCATTCTCGATGGGATCAAACCGATCCGCTTCGAGGCCCAACAGGTTCCACGATTGCAGCATATGCGGCGGCAACGGCGCGGTGACGTCGATGACGCCGCCGCGCGGATGCGGGATAACGATGCGCCGCGCCAGAAGATGCAGGCGATTCTGAAGTCCGCCGGGAAGCTGCCAGTTTTCCTTGTTGAAATATTTTGGATCGCCGACGATGGCGTGATCGATATGCGCCATGTGTGCGCGAAGCTGATGCGTGCGGCCGGTGACGGGCTTCAGCGACACCCATGCGAGTTTCTGCGCGGAGGATTCCACCACGGCATAATACGTCACCGCATGCGCCGCACCCTCATCGCCATGCGCGGCGACGCGCATAAATGAATCTTCCTCGCTCTCTTCCTTCGCCAGATAAGTCGAAATGCGGCCCTGCTTCGGCTTCGGCACACCCGCCACCAGCGCCCAGTAAATCTTTCGCGCCGAGCGGTGACGAAACGAGCCGGTGAGCACTGAAGCGGCAAAGCGCGTCTTGGCGATCAGGAGGCACCCGGATGTTTCACGATCGAGCCGGTGCACGAGGCGCGGGCGCTGGCCTTTCGCATCGCGCATTGTCTCAAGCATCTGGTCGACATGCTTGCTCAGACCCGAGCCGCCCTGTACCGCAAGACCAGCCGGCTTGTTCAGCACCATCACGTCGGCGTCCTCGAACAGGATCATGTCGCGGAGCGCGTCTCGCGTCTTTTTCTCGGCCTCCGACAATTCGCCACCGCCCTTTGGCGCGTCGAGTTTCAGCGGCGGGATACGCACGCTCTGGCCTTCCTCGAGCCGATCCTTGCTGTCGGCACGCTTGCCGTTCACGCGCAGCTCGCCTTTGCGGACGATGCGCTGAATGTGGGAGAACGACAGCCCCGGAAAACGATGTTCGAGGAAACGATCCACGCGCATGTTGTTTTCGTCGGCCGTCACCGAGACGGTTTGCACTTTCGTCGGCAGCGGCGGATGGACTTTTTCTTCCTTCACCGGCTCCGGCACGGGCGCGCGTGGCTTGGCGGCGCGCGGCGAATCGAAATGGGGTTTGCCGCGCGGCGCGCGCTTATCGGCTCCGCGCTTTTTGCCGAAACGTTTCTCGGCGTCGCGCACGGACTTCTTCTCAAGCGGCTTGCGGAAACGGCGGCTCATCTCGACTTGTCTTTTCTCAATTTTGCCCAGTAGTCGAGCCGCTTGCGAATCTCGCGCTCAAATCCGCGATCCGGGGGATCGTAGAACGTCTGCCGTCCCAGCGCTTCGGGAAAGTAGTCTTGCCCCGAAAATGCATCCGGCGCGTCGTGATCGTATTCGTAGCCACCGCCGTAACCTTCGGACTTCATCAGCTTGGTCGGCGAATTGAGAATATGCTTGGGCGGCAGCAATGAGCCGCCTTCCTTTGCGGTGCGCATCGCAGCACCGAAGGCTTTATAGGAGGCGTTGGACTTCGGCGCGGTGGCGAGATAGATCACGGCCTGCGCGATTGCGAGTTCGCCTTCCGGATGGCCGAGAAAGTCGAACGCATCCTTCGCGGCATTGGCGATCACCAGCGCCTGCGGATCGGCAAGACCGATATCCTCGACCGCCATGCGCACAATGCGCCGCGCGAGAAACAGCGGATCCTCGCCGGCGTCCAGCATGCGGGCGAGATAATAAAGAGAGGCATCCGGGTCCGAACCGCGCACGGATTTATGCAAAGCCGAAATCAGATTGTAATGACCGTCGGCGGATTTGTCGTAGATCGGCGCGCGGCGCTGGAGGATTTCCTGCAACTGCTCCGCATTGAACGCTTCATCCGTGCGCGCGGCACGCCAGACTTCTTCGGCCAGAGTCAGCGCCGCTCGGCCATCGCCGTCCGCCATGCGAACGAGCACGGCTCGCGCCTCGGCATCGAGCGGCAGCTTCTTTCCTTCGACCTCTTCGGCTCGTGCATAGAGCTTTTCGACGGCCCCCGGATCGAGCGACTGAAACACCAAAACGCGCGCACGCGACAGGAGCGCCGCGTTCAGCTCGAACGATGGATTTTCCGTCGTCGCACCGACGAGAACCACGGTGCCATCTTCCATTACCGGCAAAAACGAATCCTGCTGCGCCCGATTAAAACGATGCACTTCGTCCACGAACAGCAGCGTGCCCTTGCCCATCTCGCGGCGGGCGCGCGCTGCGTCGAACACTTTCTTCAGATCCGCGACGCCGGAAAACACGGCAGAGATCTGCTCGAAGTGGAGATCGGTCGCGTCGGCGAGCAGACGCGCCACGGTCGTCTTGCCGGTGCCGGGCGGTCCCCAGAACACCAGCGAACCGAGTGTCCGCGTTTCCAGCATGCGCGTCAGCGCGCCGTCAGGACCGAGAATGTGATCTTGGCCTACGACATCGGATAGCGCGCGCGGACGCAGCTTGTCGGGCAAAGGCCGCGGCGCATCCTGCTCGAGGCCGGCGGCGGCGAAAAGGCTTGCGGGTTGCTCGTTGCGCTTTGCGTTCATCCACCCAGCGTCACGTTGATCTGCTGGCCGCCGCGAATGACGGTGATGCGCCACAGCCGCGAACTCTCGCCCGCCACTTTCGCAAGGTCCGCGGTCTTGGCGATTTTCTGGCCGTTCACAGCGAGAATGATGTCACCCTTCTTGAAGCCGACATTGGCGGCAAGCGCGTCATCCGGCAGATCGGTGACGACGATGCCCTGCACGTTGGAATCGAGTTTCAGGTCGTCCGCGAGCGCGGGCGAGATGTTGGAAACGGTCGCGCCCTGGAACGGCGAACGCGACTTGATGACGATTTCGTCGCGGCCGGTGTCGGGCGCCGTCTCCAGCGGAATGCTGAGCTTGACGGGCTTGCCGCCGCGCTGGACTTCGATGCCGGCGACGCCGCCGAGCGGCTTGGTAGCAAAGCGATAGTCGAACGTGTTGGGATCGTCGACGCTCTGCCCCTCGATCGAGACGATCAGATCGGAGAGCTTCAATCCCGCACGCGCCGCCGGACCGTTCGGCGTGATGTTGGAGACCAGCGCGCCGGTCGGGCGCGGCAGGCCGAGCGTCTCGGCGATTTCCGGCGTCACGGCCTGCAGGCGCGCGCCGAGCCACGGCCGCTGCACCGCCTTGCCGCCGCCCTTGGCGGAGGCGACGACGACGCGCACCATGTTGGATGGAATCGCAAAGCCGATGCCCACCGACCCGCCGGAGCGTGAATAGATCGCGGTGTTGATGCCGACGAGCTTGCCGTTCATGTCCACCAGTGCGCCGCCGGAATTGCCGGGATTGATCGCGGCATCGGTCTGAATGAAGAACTGATAGTCGGTGATGCCGGCCTGCGTGCGCGCCAGCGCCGAGATGATGCCGTGCGTCACGGTCTGGCCGACGCCGAACGGATTGCCGATCGCAAGCACAACGTCGCCGATCTGCGCATCGTCCGAATTTGAAAACTCAAGTGTCGGGAATTTTTCCTTCACGTCCTTCAGGCGCAGCACGGCCAGATCCGTGCGGCTATCCTTCAGCACGATCTCCGCCTCGAATTCCCGCTTGTCGGACAGCGACACCTTCACCTGATCCGCGCCTTCGATGACGTGATTGTTCGTCACGACAAGACCCGAAGGATCGACCATGATGCCGGAGCCGAGCGAGCGCTGCATCTGTTCGGGTTGCTGGCCCGGCACGCCGAAGAAGCGGCGGAACACCGGATCGTCGAGCAGCGGATTGCGGTTCTGCACCATCTTCGCCGCATAGACGTTGACGACCGCCGGCTGCACGCGCTGAACGATCGGCGCATACGACAGCCGCAGCTGATTTTGCGATGTCGGAACCACGCGATCCTGCGCACAAGCGGGCGCGGCGAACGAGGCTGCAATGGCGATGGCCGAAAGGGCGCGAACGATGGTCATGAAAATTTCCCGGATGCGGTGGCAGAGATATAGGCCGACTGGCGCGCAAAGAGAAGCCGGATGTCGGGCCGATGAAATGACAAAATCGCAATAAAATTGAAGGCGTTAGCAGAAAATCAATCCCTGCCGTCAAGGCCCCGAATAGCGATACTCGCAACTGCGCTCATTGGCAGCGTTGATCGTGCAGCACATCTGCATTGGGGTTTTGAAGCGGTCCAGATATCCCCTGCAACCTTCCCATGCGGCACTTCCCGCAGCGGATGCCGGTGCCTGAACCACCTGTCCCGATCCCGGCATCGGCACGTTCTCGTTCGTGACCGTGCGATCCGGTCCAACACCCTTGATGACGCGGCCATCCGGCGTGGTGACTTGCGCGAATGCGGATGAAACCGAAACGCATGCGACGAAAGCAAACGTTGTCGCAAGATAAGAAAGATGCACGTCGAAACCCCTTCTCATTTCCGCGCGGGAAGCGTTTTAACGAACGCGACCAGCGCCGACAAATCCTGCGGCGTCATTTTCGCGTAGCCGGCAAAATTCATCGGCGGCTTGAGCGGATCGCCGTTCTTGCCGATGCCCTGCGTGATCGCGCGCTTGATGTCATCATCGCTCCACGTGCCGATGCCGAGCTCCTTGTTTCTGGTGATGTTTGCCGATGTCGACTTGCCGAACGGCCCCGTGAATTCGACGCCGCCCGCGCCGATGCGCTTGAGATTGATCTTCCCGTTGTCGCGCGGCGTATGACATTCGAGGCAATGCGCGATGGCCGCAAGATAGCGGCCGTGCTTGACCGGATCGATCTGGTCGGCCTCCGTCATCGCGGCTTTGACAAGCGGCGCGGGCGGGCGCGGCTGCTTGATGCGGTATTCCGGCGCAGGCGTTTCGTTTTTCACCGCAGGAATCGAGCGCAGATAGGCGACGATCGCATCGAGATCGCGCTCGGTCAGCGCGACGTAGAACGCGGTCGGCATGATCGCAGCTACGGCTTCGCCGTTCGGGCGAAGGCCGGTGCGCAACAGTTTCCTGATATCGGCGTCGCTCCATTTGCCGATGCCGGTGTCTTCATCCGGCGTGATGTTGGACGCCGTCACCTTGAATTCGGGTTCGTCGAAGGTCATGCCGCCCGACAGCATTTTTGCCATGTCGGGTCCCTTGGGCCCGCGCGGGGTGTGGCAGTTGTTGCAGCTCATCACCGCGTTGACGAGATAGTCGCCGCGCTGGATCAGTAGTTGTTTGGGAGTCTGTGCGCCTGCGGAGCCGGTTGAAACCGCCAGCAGTACGGCCGTTGCAATAACCGATCTCATCCCCGCCCCCGCATAAAAAAAGCGGCGCCGAAGCACCGCTTTTGAAATTGCTATCCGCGAAGCGATTACGCCGCCTCGGTTTCGGTCTTGGTTTCCTGCACCGGGCCCGAATCGAGGCCCTTGGCGTTTTCGTCGCGGTCGACGAATTCGATCACGGCCATCGGCGCATTGTCGCCGTAACGGAAGCCGGCCTTGATGATGCGGGTGTAGCCGCCGCTGCGGTCCTTGTAGCGGGGCGCCAGAACGTCGAACAGCTTCTTGACCTGATCGAGGTCGCGCATCTCGCTGACCGCCTGGCGGCGCTTGTCGAGACCGCCCTTCTTGCCGAGCGTCACGAGCTTTTCAACGATAGGGCGAAGTTCCTTCGCCTTCGGCAGCGTCGTGACGATCTGCTCGTGCTTGATGAGTGCAGCCGACATGTTGGCAAACATCGCCTTGCGGTGTTCGGCCGTGCGGTTGAGCTTACGATGTACTTTTCCATGACGCATAACTTCAGTCCTTCATCTTATTCCCGACCGCTTGTCGGATGCTCAGGTGGGCTGCCTGCGTTCGCCCTTAAATCGCGGTCACGATGCGACCGCGACAAATCTCAGTAATGATCCTCGAAGCGCTTGGCCAGTTCGTCGATATTCTCCGGCGGCCAGCCGGGCACTTCCATGCCGAGATGCAGGCCCATCTGCGCCAGCACTTCCTTGATCTCGTTCAGCGACTTGCGGCCGAAGTTCGGGGTGCGGAGCATTTCGGCTTCCGACTTCTGCACGAGGTCGCCGATGTAGACGATGTTGTCGTTCTTCAGGCAGTTCGCCGAACGAACCGACAGTTCGAGTTCGTCCACCTTCTTGAGGAACGCCGGGTTGAACGCGAGATCCGGAATGACCTCGGCGGTTTCCTGCTTGCGCGGCTCTTCGAAGTTGACGAACACGTTGAGCTGGTCCTGCAGGATGCGCGCGGAATAAGCGAGCGCGTCTTCCGGCGTGATCGCGCCGTTGGTCTCGATCGTCAGCGTCAGCTTGTCATAGTCCAGAATTTGCCCTTCGCGGGTGTTCTCGACCTTGTACGAGACCTTGCGAACCGGCGAGAACAGGCTGTCGACCGGAATGAGGCCGATCGGCGCGTCCTCGGGACGGTTGCGCTCGGCGGCGACGTAGCCCTTGCCGGAATTGACGGTGAATTCCATGCGGATTTCAGCGCCCTCATCGAGCGTGCAGATCTGAAGCTCAGGATTGAGAACGGTGACGTCGCCGACGGTCTGGATATCGGCAGCAGTCACGGCACCCGGACCGGACTTCTTGACGACCATGCGCTTGGGGCCTTCGCCCTGCATCTTGATCGCGATGTCCTTGATGTTGAGCACGATGTCGGTCACGTCCTCGCGTACACCGGCAATCGAGGAGAACTCGTGCAGCACGCCGTCGATGTGGACCGACTGCACGGCAGCGCCCTGCAGCGACGACAGCAGTACGCGGCGCAGCGCGTTGCCAAGCGTCTGGCCGAAGCCGCGCTCGAGCGGCTCGGCGACGAGGGTTGCGAAACGGGTCGCGTCCGAACCTGCCGTCACCTGAAGTTTGTTCGGACGAATGAGTTCTTGCCAATTCTTTTGGATCGTCACTTGTTCACCCATGCCATTCAATCACTGGCGTTGGAGTTATGTCGCGGCGCGGATCAATCCGCGTCATCGCATCTTCAAACCGATCGCGGACAAACCGTCCGCGATCCAAAAATCAAACGCGGCGGCGCTTGCGCGGACGGCAGCCGTTATGCGGGATCGTCGTCACGTCGCGGATCGAGGTGACGGTAAAGCCTGCGGCCTGCAATGCACGAAGCGCCGATTCGCGGCCCGAACCCGGACCCGCGACTTCGACTTCAAGCGTGCGCATGCCGTGTTCCTGCGCCTTCTTCGAAACGTCTTCGGCGGCAACCTGCGCAGCGTAAGGGGTCGACTTGCGCGATCCCTTGAAGCCCATCGTGCCGGCACTCGACCAGGCAATAGTGTTGCCCTGCGCATCGGTGATGGTGATGGTCGTGTTGTTGAACGACGAGTTTACGTGCGCGATTCCGGAGGCGATGTTTTTGCGCTCACGGCGGCGAACGCGTCCGGCGACTTCTTTACCCATGGTCTCTTTCCTTCAAGCGCGTCCGTTGTTCCAGACGCTGGGGAATTTCAGGTGATCACCGGCGCTTTTGCGCCGGAGCAGTTTTGCAGAGAACGGAATTACTTCTTCTTGCCGGCGATGGCCTTGGCCGGACCCTTGCGCGTGCGCGCATTGGTATGAGTGCGCTGACCGCGCACCGGCAGACCGCGGCGATGGCGCAGGCCGCGATAGCAGCCCAGATCCATCAGACGCTTGATGTTCATGCCGACTTCGCGGCGAAGGTCGCCCTCGACCATGAAATCACGGTCGATCATTTCGCGGATCTGAAGGACTTCCGCGTCGGTCAGTTGCGACACGCGGCGGTCCATCGGAATCTTCAACTGCTCCATGATGGTGTTGGCGTTTTTCTGGCCAATGCCATGAATGTACTGAAGCGCGATCACGACGCGCTTGTTGGTCGGAATGTTTACACCGGCGATACGTGCCAAGGTCTTCGCTCCTGTCGCCGTCCTCGTTGGGTACGGCATGAAATCTTTAATCGTGGCAGTCTTCACAAACGCGAACACGACGCCCGCCCCAACTTTCGGGGTCCGGCATCGCTGGAAACATATCCGACTGGATAGGCCGCTTATTAAGGTATCGGGCGGCGTTTCGTCAACCGCCAGATGGCCTTAGCAGGCATTTTCACGGCCATTTGGGCCGCTATTTTGGCCTATCGCCGGGACTTCTTGGACTTGCCCTTTTTGGCCTTCTTCTTGGACTTCTTGGACGCCTTTTTAGAGCCTTTGGAGGCCTTCCGGGCGGCCTTGGAAGCCTTTTTGGCCTTCTTTTTGGGCTTGGATTTGGTCTTCTTGGCTGACTTCTTGGCAGCCTTCGCAGAGCTCTTCTTGGCCTTCTTGGCGGGTTTCGCCGGAGAGGCACCGAGGGCAGAGAGCACCCGGTTAATGGCTTCGGTTACGTTGCCTATGGTCATCATCCCATCCACTGTAATGAGTTTTCGTTTTTCAGAATAATAGTGGACTAACGGCTCGGTCTGAGCGCGATAGCTCGCAAGACGCTTTGACAGTACTTCCGGGGTGTCGTCGGCCCGGACCGTTTCACCACGCGCACGCATTTCCGCGACACGCTTCTCAACACGCTCCAACAGAGCACTCTCGTTGACACGCAACTCAACGACGGCATCGAGCTTGAGCTGCTTCTTCTTCAGCAACTCATCCAGCGCGCGAGCCTGAGGCACGGTGCGCGGAAACCCGTCGAGGATGAACCCCCTCTTCGCATCAGGCTGCTCGATCCGATCAGAGATGATTCCCACCACCACGTCATCAGGCACAAGCCCGCCTGAGGCCATAATATCTTTGGCTTTGAGGCCGATTGGAGTACCGGCGGCGACCGCCGCGCGCAGCATGTCGCCCGTGGAAAGCTGAACGATGCCGTGCTTTTCGACGAGTTTCTGCGCCTGTGTTCCCTTGCCCGCCCCCGGCGGCCCGAGAAGTATCAGCCTCATTATCGGCGACCCCGCAATTTCGATTTCCGGATCAGGCCTTCATATTGATGAGCCAGCAGATAGCCCTGCACCTGCGCCACCGTATCCATCGTGACGCTGACCACGATCAGAAGGGACGTGCCGCCGAGATAGAACGGCACCGACGCATAGGAAATCAGGATTTCCGGGATCAGACAGACGATGGCGAGATAGATCGCGCCGATTACGGTGATGCGTGAGAGCACATAATCGATGTATTCGGCGGTCCGTTCGCCCGGACGGATGCCCGGAATGAAGCCGCCGTGCTTCTTCAGATTGTCGGCCGTCTCGGTCGGGTTGAACACGATGGCCGTATAGAAGAACGCAAAGAACACGATCAGGCCGAGATAGAGCACGAGGAAGAGCGGGCGGCCGTGCGCAAGCTGCGTCGTAATCATCTGGAACCATTCCGGCCCCTTGCCCGCGTTGAAGCTCGCGATCGTCGTCGGCAACAGCAGAAGCGACGAAGCGAAAATCGGCGGTATGACGCCCGACGTATTGAGCTTGAGCGGCAGATGCGAGGACTGGCCCTCGAACATCTTGTTGCCGACCTGACGCTTCGGATACTGGATCAAGAGGCGGCGCTGCGCGCGCTCGACGAACACGATCAGCGCGATCACGGCAACGACCATGACGATGATGACGAGAATCAGGAACGTCGACAGCGCGCCCTGGCGGCCAAGTTCGAGGGTGTTGGCGATGGCCGTCGGCAGTTCGGCAACGATGCCCGACATGATGATGAGCGATATGCCGTTGCCGATGCCGCGCGAAGTGATCTGCTCGCCGAGCCACATCAGGAACATGGTGCCGCCCACCAGCGTCACCGTCGTCGAAATGCGGAAGAACAGGCCCGGATCGGACACGACGTTGCCCGCGCCTTCAAGGCCGACGCCGATGCCGTAGGCCTGAAAGGCCGCGAGCACCACGGTGAGATAGCGGGTGTATTGATTGATGACCTTGCGGCCGGCCTCGCCCTCTTTCTTGAGGGCTTCGAGCTGCGGCGATACCGAGGTCAGAAGCTGCAGGATGATCGATGCCGAAATGTACGGCATGATGTTGAGCGCGAAGATCGCCATGCGGTGAATGCCGCCACCCGCGAACATGTTGAACATGCCAAGGATGCCGCCGGCCTGCGACTTGAAGACCTGTTCCCAGATGTTCGGATCGATGCCGGGCAGCGGAACGTAAGTGCCGAGGCGATAGACCAAAAGCGCGCCGAGCGTAAACCAGATCCGCTTCTTCAGCTCGTCCGCCTTGGCGAACGCCGAGAAGTTGAGGTTTGCCGCTAACTGTTCCGCTGCAGAGGCCATCGTCGGGTCCTTTTGCTCGTCACGGCCGGGAACGATCCGGCCGTTCGCGATTGAAACTTCAAGCGATCATATAAGAAGCGTCACCGCGGGTCCCGGTCACAAGGCAGTGTAATGCCGGCCGGATCGGCTGACGACTACGAAGCCTTCTTCTTGCTGCGCTTCTTGGCGGCTGCCTTCTGCGCAGCTTCGTCCTTTGCAGGAGCGAGAATCTTCACAGAACCGCCCGCCTTCTGGACCGCTTCGACCGCAGACTTTGTTGCGCCATAGACCTCGACGTTGATCTTCGACTTGATCTCGCCGCGGCCAAGCAGACGCACGCCGCCTTTCGAGCGGCGCAGCAGGCCGGACTTTACCAGCGATTCGGCGTTGATCGTCGCGTTGCCGTCGAGCTTCTTGGCGTCGATGGCTTCCTGCAGACGGTCGAGATTCACTTCGGTGAGTTCGACGCGGAAAATGTTGTTGAAGCCGCGTTTGGGCAGGCGGCGATGCAGCGGCATCTGGCCGCCCTCGAAGCCCTTGATGCGCACGCCGGAACGCGCGGTCTGGCCCTTGCCGCCGCGGCCTGCCTGCTTGCCCTTGCCGGAGCCAATGCCACGGCCAACCCGCATGCGCTTCTTGCGCGAGCCGGGGTTGTCGGCGATCTCGTGGAGCTTCATCGCTTGCTTCCTTACTTCTCGCCGACGACGCGGACGAGGTGTTTGACCCGGTTGATCATGCCGCGCGTCGCAGGCGAATCCTGCAGTTCGGCGACACGGCCGATCTTGTTGAGGTTGAGACCGATCAGGGTCGCGCGCTGCGCGGCCACACGCCGGATCGGGCTGCCGGTCTGTTCGACCTTGATGGTTTTGCCGGACGCTTTGGCCATTGTCTTAGACTCCAATCGGCGGGCGGATTATTCCGCGACCGCTTCAGCGTCGCCGCCGACGCGGCGCGACTGCAAAGTGGACACTTTCAGGTTGCGGCGGTTGGCGACCGAACGCGGCGAATCCTGATGCTTCAGCGCGTCGAAAGTCGCGCGAACCATGTTGTAGGGATTCGACGAGCCGATCGACTTGGCGACGACGTCGGCGATGCCGAGCGTTTCGAACACAGCGCGCATCGGGCCGCCGGCGATGATGCCGGTACCGGCTGGAGCCGCGCGCAGATAGACGCGGCCGGCGCCGTGACGGCCCGCAACATCGTGATGCAGCGTGCGGCCGTCGCGCAGCGCAACGCGCGTCAGGTTGCGCTTGGCCGACTCGGTCGCCTTGCGGATCGCTTCCGGCACTTCGCGCGCCTTGCCGTGACCGAAACCGACCCGGCCCTTCTGATCGCCGATGACGACGAGAGCCGCAAAGCCGAAGCGTTTGCCGCCCTTCACCACCTTGGCGACGCGGTTGATATGGACGAGCTTGTCGACGAACTCGCTGTCGCGCTCTTCCCGATCTCGCCGCTGGCCGCCGCGTTCGCGTTCACCTGCCATGATATCCAATCCTTAAGAGGCGCCTGCCTCTATCCTCGTTGAAACTTAGAAGCTCAATCCGCTTTCGCGAGCCGCCTCACCCAATGCCTTGACGCGGCCGTGGTAGAGATAGCCGCCACGGTCGAACACCACTTCCTTGACGCCGTTCTTCACCGCACGCTCCGCCAGCAATTTGCCGACGGCCTTCGCCGCATCGATGTTGGCGCCGGTCTTGCCGCCGTCGCGCATCGTCTTTTCCAGTGACGAGGCCGAGGCGAGCGTCGTGCCCTTCAGATCGTCGATGACCTGCGCGTAGATGTGCTTCGACGAGCGGAACACCGACAGACGCGGACGGCCGTTGGCCGTGCGGCGCAGCGCAAGACGAACGCGCTGCTTGCGCCTTGCATTCGTAACCTTGAGTTTCGACATGACCGCTCCGTTACTTTTTCTTGCCTTCCTTGCGGAAGATAAATTCGCCTTCGTACTTCACGCCCTTGCCCTTGTAGGGCTCCGGCGGACGATAGCTGCGGATTTCCGCGGCGACCTGGCCGACCTGCTGGCCGTCATTGCCGACGATGGTGATTTCGGTCGGCTTCGGCACGGTGATCGTGATGCCTTGCGGGATCGGATAGATCACGTCGTGGCTGTAGCCGAGCGACAACTGCAGGTTCTTGCCCTGCATCGCCGCGCGATAACCGACGCCGGTGATTTCCAGCTTCTTCTCGAAACCCTTGGTGACGCCTTCGACGAGGTTGGCGATCTGGGCGCGCGCGGTGCCGTACAGCGACATCGCACGCTTGGTCTCGAAGCGCGGCGCAACGGTGATTGTGCCGTCCTTCATCGCAACCGAAACGTCGTCATGCACGACGAACTGAAGGTTGCCCTTCGGCCCCTTCATCTTGACGGTCTGCCCTTCGACATTCGCGGTCACACCGGACGCGATCTTGACGGGGCGCTTTCCAACGCGTGACATTGCTGGTCCCTTCCTCAGAACACCGTGAAGAGAATTTCGCCGCCCACATTCGCGTCGCGCGCGTCGTGGTCAGCCATGATTCCCTTCGGCGTCGACAACACCGAAATACCGAGACCGTTCTTCACGCGCGGCAGGTTCCTCACCGAGGCGTACACGCGCCGTCCCGGCTTGGAGACCCGCTCGATTTCGCGGATGACCGGCTCGCCATCGAAATACTTCAGCTCGATTTCGAGTTCGCTCTGGCCGCTCTTGTGCTCAACCGCAGCGTAGCCGCGGATGTAGCCTTCGGCCTTGAGCACTTCGAGCACATTGGCGCGCATTTTCGAACCCGGCGTCGAAACCTTCGACTTCGAGCGCATCTGCGCGTTGCGGATGCGAGTGATGAGATCGCTGATCGGATCGTGCGTAGACATGGCGACCCCCTTACCAGCTCGATTTCACAAGGCCCGGAATCAGGCCCTTGGAACCGTAGTCGCGGATCGCGATGCGGCTCATCTTCTGCTTGCGGTAGACCGAGCGCGAACGGCCCGAAATCTCGCAACGATTGCGGATGCGGGTTGCCGACGAATTGCGCGGCAACTCGGCGAGCTTGATGGTCGCCGCAAAACGCTCTTCCATCGGCTTCTTCTTGTCGGCGATGATCGCCTTCAATTTCGCACGTTTGGCAGCCGCGTTCTTCGTCATGCGCTGACGCCGGTTGTTCTTCTCGATCGAACTCTTCTTCGCCATCTAGGTCGTCTCCATACCTTTCCGCGTTTGAGATGCTGAGTTCAGCAACTCACTGCCGGAACGGAAAATTGAATGCGGTCAGCAGCGCGCGCGCTTCATCGTCGTTAGGCGCACTGGTGCAGATCGTGATGTCCATGCCCCAGGTCTCGCCCGACTTGTCGTAGTCGATTTCCGGGAACACGATGTGCTCCTTGAGGCCCAGCGAATAATTGCCGCGGCCGTCGAAGCTCTTCGGATTGAGGCCGCGGAAGTCGCGCACGCGGGGCAGCGCGATGTTCACGAGGCGGTCGACGAAATCGTACATCTTCGACTTGCGAAGCGTGACTTTCGCGCCGATGGCCTGGCCTTCGCGCAGCTTGAAGGTCGCGATCGCCTTGCGCGAATGCGTGACCTGCGGCTTCTGGCCGGCGATCAAAGCAAGATCGTTGGAAGCCAGCTCGACCTTCTTGCGGTCGTTGACGGCTTCGCCGATGCCCATGTTGAGCACGACCTTGATCAGCGCAGGAACCTGCATCGCGTTCTGATAACCGAACTGCTCGGTCATCTTGGCGCGGATGTCCTTGTCGTACTGCGCGCGAAGGCGCGGAATGTATGCTGTCTCGGCCATCAGATCTCAGCTCCCGAGCTCTTGGCGATGCGCACCTTGGTGCCATCCTTTTGAATCTTGAAGCCAATGCGCGTCCGCTTGCCGTCCTTGCCGACGTAAGCGAGGTTCGACAGATGGATCGGCGCCTCTTTCGAGATGATGCCGCCTTCCTGAGCCTGCGTCTGCTTCTGGTGGCGCTTGACCATGTTCACGCCGCGCACCAGCGCAACGCTGGCGGCCGGACGCACTTCAAACACTTCGCCGGTGCGACCCTTGTCGCGGCCCGACAAAACGATGACCTTGTCGCCTTTGCGGATCTTGGCAGCCATTACAGCACCTCCGGCGCGAGCGAGATGATCTTCATGTGGTTCTTGGCGCGCAGTTCGCGCGGCACGGGCCCGAAGATACGGGTGCCGACCGGCTCTGCCTGGTTGTTGATCAGCACGGCCGCGTTGCGGTCGAAACGGATCACCGAACCGTCGGCGCGGCGGATGTCCTTGCGCACGCGAACGACGACCGCCTTCATGACGTCGCCCTTCTTCACTTTGCCGCGCGGAATGGCATCCTTGACGGACACGACAATGATGTCGCCCACGGTCGCGTAACGGCGCTTGGAGCCTCCAAGCACCTTGATACACATGACACGGCGCGCACCGGAATTATCGGCCACGTCGAGGTTGGTCTGCATCTGAATCATTGATGCACCTCGTCCTCTTTCTTGCGCTTAACTGCGCTTAAGCTGTTTTTGCCTTCTCGCCCTGGACAACCGTCCAGCGCTTCAACTTCGATAGCGGTTTGCTTTCCTCGATCCGAACCGTATCGCCCGCCTTGAATTCGTTCTTCTCGTCGTGCGCGTGATAGTTCTTCGAACGTCGGATAGTCTTCTTGTAGATCGGATGGGTGAAGCGGCGGTCGACACGCACGACAACGGTCTTGTCCTGCTTGTCGCTGACGACGACGCCCTGAAGTGTACGTTTCGGCATCGAGCTAGCCCCTTACTTCTTTTTCTTGTCGTCGCGCTTCTGCGCGGCAACGGTCTTGATACGTGCAATATCGCGGCGCGCTTCGCGCAGGCGCGAGGTGTTCTCGAGCTGGCCGGTGGCGCGCTGGAAGCGCAGGTTGAAGCGCTCCTTCTTCAGGTTGAGGACTGCCTCATCCATCTGGTCGGGGCTCATCGCGCGGATATCGTCGATCTTCATCTGGGCCATTGTCGTTACTCCGCGATGCGCGCAACGAAGCGCGTCTTGATCGGAAGTTTCGCGGCGGCAAGCGCAAGCGCTTCCTTCGCGGTCTGGGTGGTGACGCCGTCGATCTCGAAAATGAGACGGCCGGGCTTGACGCGGGCAACCCACAATTCGGGCGTGCCCTTGCCGGAGCCCATGCGCACTTCGGCGGGTTTCTTCGACACCGGCAAATCCGGGAAAACGCGAATCCACACGCGGCCGGCACGCTTCATGTGACGGGTCAGCGCGCGGCGCGCAGCTTCGATCTGGCGCGCGGTCAGGCGCTCAGGCGCCATCGCCTTCAGACCGAACTGGCCGAAAGACAACGTCGCGCCCGACGAGGCGGTGCCGTGAATGCGGCCCTTATGCGCCTTGCGGAACTTTGTCTTCTTTGGTTGCATCATGGCTTACGCCCTCAAACCTTCTTCAAAATTTCAATCAAGCCGCGTCGCGTCGCGGCGGACGACCGCTGTCGCCTTCAGCCATACGCTTGTCCTGCGCCATCGGATCGTGCTCGAGGATCTCGCCCTTGAAGAGCCAGACCTTGACGCCGCAGGTGCCGAACGTCGTGAACGCGGTCGCAACGCCGTAGTCGACGTCGGCGCGCAGCGTGTGCAGAGGCACGCGGCCTTCGCGATACCATTCCATGCGCGCGATTTCGGCGCCGCCGAGACGGCCCGAGCAGTTGATACGAATGCCCTGCGCGCCCAGACGCATCGCGGACTGCACCGCGCGCTTCATGGCGCGGCGGAATGCAACGCGGCGTTCGAGCTGCTGCGCAATCGACTCTGCAACAAGCGTTGCGTCGAGTTCGGGCTTGCGAATTTCGATGATGTTGATGACCACGTCGGAGTCGGTGATCTTCGAAACCATCTTCTTGAGCTTGTCGATGTCGGCGCCCTTCTTGCCGATCACAACGCCGGGACGCGCGGAATGAACCGACACGCGGCACTTCTTGTGCGGACGCTCGATCACGATGCGCGCGACAGCGGCCTGCTTCAGTTCCTTCATCAGCATCTTGCGAATTTCGATGTCCTCATGGAGGAGCTTCGCGTATTCGCTCTTGCCGGCGAACCAACGGGAATCCCAGGTCCGGTTGATGCCCAGACGCAGCCCGATTGGATTGATCTTCTGACCCATCGTCTTCTCCCGCGCCTCAGGCGCTCGCCTCCGCCTCGACCTGACGAACGACGATCGTCAGTTGCGAGAACGGTTTGAATACTCGGCCGGACTTGCCGCGGCCGCGCGGTGCAAAACGCTTCATCACGATGCCGTTGCCGACATGCGCCTCGGAAACGACGAGCGCGTCGACATCGAGGTCGTGGTTGTTTTCGGCATTGGCGATCGCCGATTCCAGGCACTTCTTCACGTCGACCGCGATGCGCTTGCGCGAAAACTGCAGATCCGCTAGCGCAGCCGAAGCCTTCCGGCCGCGGATCATCTGCGCGACCAGGTTGAGCTTCTGCGGCGAGACGCGAAGCATGCGGGCGACGGCTTTCGCCTCGTTCTCCGAAAGAACTCTTTCGCGCTTTGGTTTGCTCATAACTTTAAGTCCTTAAACCCGTCTCAGGCTTTCTTGCTCAGGTCTTCTTGGCTTTCTTGTCGCCGGAATGGCCGTGGAAGGTCCGCGTCGGCGAGAACTCGCCGAACTTGTGACCGACCATTTCCTCGTTCACGGCGACCGGAACATGCTTCTGGCCGTTGTAAACGCCGAAGGTCAGACCCACGAACTGCGGCAGGATCGTCGAGCGGCGGCTCCAGATCTTGATGACGTCGTGACGGCCGGACGAACGCGCGGCATCTGCCTTCTTGAGCAGAGAGCCTTCGACGAACGGGCCTTTCCAGACTGAACGAACCATGTCCGGTGATCCTTACTTCTTCCGCTTGTGGCGGCTGATGAGAATGAACTTGTTGGTCGACTTGTTGGTGCGCGTCTTCTTGCCCTTCGTCGGCTTGCCCCACGGAGTGACAGGATGACGTCCGCCCGAAGTGCGGCCTTCGCCGCCGCCGTGCGGATGGTCGATCGGGTTCATGACAACGCCGCGGTTGTGCGGGCGACGGCCCATCCAACGCTTGCGGCCTGCCTTGCCGATCGAGATGTTCATGTGATCCGGGTTCGACACCGCGCCGATGGTGCCCATGCAACGGCCGTGAACCAGACGCTGCTCGCCCGAGTTGAGACGGATGATGACGAAGTCATGGTCGCGGCCGACGATCTGTGCATACGTTCCAGCGGAACGCGCGATCTGACCGCCCTTGCCGATCTTCATCTCGACATTGTGGACGATGGTGCCGATCGGCATGTTGCCGAGCGGCATGACGTTGCCCGGCTTCACGTCGACGTAGTTGCCGGCAACGACCGTGTCGCCAACGGCCAGACGCTGCGGGGCCAGAATGTAAGCCTGCTCGCCGTCGGCATATTTGATGAGCGCGATGAACGCGGTGCGGTTCGGATCGTATTCCAGACGCTCGACCTTGGCCGGCACATCGACCTTGGTGCGCTTGAAGTCGACGATGCGGTAGGCCTTCTTGTGGCCGCCGCCGCGGAAACGCACGGTGATGCGGCCGGTGTTGCCACGACCGCCGTTCGAGTTCTTGCCCTCGGTGAGCGCCTTGACCGGCTTGCCCTTATAAAGAGCGGAGCGATCGACCATCACCAGCTGGCGCTGGCCGGGCGTCGTCGGGTTGAATGTTTTCAATGCCATCGTCGTTCGCCTTACAGCCCGGTGGTCACGTCGATGCTCTGACCCTCGACGAGGGTCACGATCGCGCGTTTTGTGTCCGACTGAGAACCGAACTGGCCGCGGAAGACTTTCACCTTCCCCTTGCGGACAATCGTGTTGACGCTCTTCACCTTGACGTCGAACAGCTTCTCAATCGCGTCCTTGATCTGCGGCTTGGTCGCCTTGGCGGCGACCTTGAACACAACCTTGTTGTGCTCGGAGGCCATCGTCGCCTTTTCGGTCACGACCGGCGCAATGATGATGTCGTAATGACGCGCATCCATGGTCTTCATTTGAAGCGCGCCTCCAACGCATCGAGAGCGGCCTTGGTCAGAACGAGCTTCTGACGGCGCAGGATGTCGTAAACGTTGATGCCCTGGATCGGCAGCACGTCGATGTGCGGAATGTTGCGGGCCGCAGATGCGAAACCCGCATTCACCTGAGCGCCATCGATGATGAGCGCGCTGGTGAGGCCGAGACCCGAGAACTTCCCCGCGAGCGCCTTGGTCTTGGCGTCTTTCATCTCGGTGTTCTCGATCACGATCAATCCGCCGTCCTTGGCTTTCGCCGACAGCGCATGCTTGAGACCGAGCGCGCGAACCTTCTTCGGCAAATCATGTGCGTGAGAGCGCACGACCGGACCGAAGGCGCGGCCACCGCCGCGGAACTGCGGCACGCGAGCCGAGCCGTGACGAGCACCGCCGGTGCCCTTCTGCGCGTACATCTTCTTGCCGGTGCGCCAGACTTCCGCACGGCCCTTGGCCTTGTGCGTGCCGGCCTGACGCTTGGCGAGCTGCCACTGCACGACGCGCTGGATCAGATCCTTGCGCGGCTCGAGACCGAAGATCGCAGCGTTCAGCTTGACCGAACCCGCGTCCTTGCCGTCGAGGTTGGTGACCTTCATATCCATCACGCGCCCTCCCCGGCAGCAGCTTCAGGCGCTGCGGCTTCAGGCGCCGGCTTGTCGGCAGCCTTCTTCTCGCCGCCGCCATCGGCCAGCTTGAACTTGCCCGGCTTCACGGCTTCCTTCGGCAGCGGCTTCTTCACCGCATCGCGCACCGTGATCCATCCACCCTTCGAGCCCGGAACGGCACCCTCGACGAGCAGCAGTCCGCGTGCGACATCGGTCTGCACGACGCGCAGATTCAAAGTCGTGATGCGGTCGACACCCATGTGACCGGGCATCTTCTTGTTCTTGAATGTCTTGCCGGGATCCTGGCGTCCGCCCGTTGAGCCGATCGAACGATGCGAGACCGAGACGCCGTGCGTTGCGCGAAGACCACCGAAATTCCAGCGCTTTATGCCGCCCGCGAAACCCTTACCGACCGAGGTGCCGGTGACGTCGACGAACTGGCCGACGACAAAATGATCGGCCTGGATTTCAGCGCCGACCGGGATCACCGCGTCGTCGGAAACGCGAAACTCGGCGAGTTTACGCTTCGGCTCGACCTTGGAGACCGCGAACTGGCCGCGTTCAGCCTTCGGCATGTAAACCGATTTGCGCGAACCCGAACCGAGTTGCAGCGCGACGTAGCCGTTCTTCTCGGTCGTGCGATGACCGACAACCTGGCAGTTGCCCAACTTGAGCACGGTCACAGGGATATGCTCGCCGGTCTCCGTAAAGACCCGCGTCATCCCGACCTTTTGTGCGATCACTCCGGAGCGCATCGGCGTGCTTCCTGTTCTTTCTGTCCGTAACTTGCGGACTTAATCCAAAATCTTAGAGCTTGATCTCGACGTCGACACCGGCGGCGAGGTCGAGCTTCATCAGCGCGTCCACGGTCTGCGGGGTCGGATCGACGATGTCCAAAAGGCGCTTATGCGTGCGCATTTCGAACTGCTCGCGGCTCTTCTTATCCACGTGCGGCGAACGGTTGACGGTGAACTTCTCGATGCGGGTCGGCAGCGGAATGGGTCCGCGAACCTGCGCGCCGGTACGTTTCGCCGTATTGACGATCTCGCGGGTCGACGTATCGAGAATCCGATGGTCGAACGCCTTGAGACGTATGCGAATATTCTGGCCGTTCATTGCCGTTGTCTTTCTTGTCCATCACGACCGGCATAACCGTTTTTTAGAACGGCGTTCTTACGAACACCTATGCCGGCCATCCACGTCGATAAAGAGAGTGCGATGCCCGGCCTCGCAGCCGGGCATCGACGGATCGTTCGTTACTCGATGATGCTTGCGACGACGCCTGCACCGACGGTGCGGCCGCCTTCGCGGATTGCGAAGCGAAGTTTTTCTTCCATCGCGATCGGCACGATCAGGTGCACTTCCATCGCAATGTTGTCGCCCGGCATCACCATTTCGGTACCGGCCGGCAGATGCACCACGCCCGTCACGTCGGTCGTGCGGAAGTAGAACTGCGGACGATAGTTGGTGAAGAACGGAGTGTGACGTCCGCCCTCTTCCTTGGTGAGGATGTAGGCTTCAGCCTTGAACTTGGTGTGCGGCTTGACCGAACCCGGCTTGCAGAGAACCTGGCCGCGCTCGACTTCCTCGCGCTTGGTGCCGCGGAGAAGAGCACCGATGTTGTCGCCAGCCTGGCCCTGATCGAGCAGCTTGCGGAACATTTCGACGCCGGTGACGGTGGTCTTGACGGTCGGCTTGAGGCCGACGATCTCGATTTCCTCGCCGACCTTGACGATGCCGCGCTCGACACGGCCGGTGACGACGGTGCCGCGGCCCGAAATCGAGAACACGTCTTCGACCGGCATCAGGAACGGCTGGTCGACCGGACGCTCCGGCTGCGGAATGTATTCGTCGACATTCTTCATCAGCTCGAGGATGGCGTCGTGACCGAGCTTCGGATCCTTGTTCTCAAGAGCGGCGAGAGCCGAACCCTTGATGATCGGAATCTTGTCGCCGGGGAAGTTGTACTTCGAGAGCAATTCGCGAACTTCGAGTTCGACGAGCTCGAGCAATTCCGGATCGTCGACCATGTCGCACTTGTTCATGAACACGACGAGCGCAGGAACGCCGACCTGACGGGCGAGCAGGATGTGCTCGCGGGTCTGCGGCATCGGGCCGTCGGCAGCCGACACGACGAGGATCGCGCCGTCCATCTGCGCTGCACCCGTGATCATGTTCTTCACATAGTCGGCGTGGCCGGGACAATCGACGTGAGCGTAGTGGCGGTTCTTGGTCTCGTACTCAACGTGAGCGGTCGAGATGGTGATGCCGCGCGCCTTTTCTTCCGGCGCCTTGTCGATCTGGTCGTAGGCGGTGAACGTCGCGCCGCCGGTTTCAGCCAGAACCTTCGTGATCGCAGCCGTCAGCGACGTCTTGCCATGGTCGACGTGACCGATGGTGCCGATGTTGCAGTGAGGTTTGTTACGTTCAAATTTCTCTTTAGCCATGACGTTCTCCGTTCAACTTTGACTCGCGTCAAAGAAATCAAGCGAATTTCTTCTGGACTTCCGCCGACACGTTTGCCGGCGCTTCTGCGTAGTGGTCGAATTGCATCGTAAAGGTCGCGCGGCCCTGGCTCATCGAGCGCAGGTTGTTCACGTAACCGAACATGTTCATGAGCGGCACCATCGCGTTGATGACGTTGGCGTTGCCGCGCATGTCCTGGCCCTGAATTTGTCCACGGCGAGAGTTCAAGTCGCCGATGACAGAGCCGGTGTAATCTTCAGGAGTCACCACCTCGACCTTCATGATCGGCTCGAGGAGGACGGACTTGCCCTTCGTCAGCGCCTCACGGAATGCCGCGCGCGACGCGATTTCGAATGCGAGCGCCGACGAGTCGACGTCGTGGTATTTGCCGTCCACGAGCTGGACCTTGACGTCCACGACCGGGAAGCCAGCGACCACGCCCGAACCCATGACGCTGTTCAGGCCCTTTTCGACACCGGGGATGTATTCCTTCGGAACCGAGCCGCCGACGATCTTGGATTCGAACACATAGCCGGCACCCGGCTCGTTCGGTTCGACAACGATCGACACTTCGGCGAACTGGCCCGTACCGCCGGTCTGCTTCTTGTGAGTATATTTGACTTCGGCCTTCTTGGTGATCTTCTCGCGGAACGCCACCTGCGGCGCGCCGATATTGGCGTCGACCTTGTAGGTGCGCCGAAGAATATCGACCTTGATGTCGAGATGGAGTTCGCCCATGCCCTTGAGGATGGTCTGGCCGGACTCGTGATCGGTCGAAACGCGGAACGACGGATCTTCGGCAGCGAGCTTTGCAAGCGCGACGCCGAGTTTTTCCTGGTCGGCCTTCGACTTCGGCTCGATCGCGATTTCGATGACCGGCTCCGGGAATTCCATCTTTTCAAGGATGACCGGCTTGTCGGGATCGCACAGCGTGTCGCCGGTGCGTGCTTCCTTCAGGCCAGCGAGCGCGACGATGTCGCCTGCATAGGCTTCCTTGATGTCTTCGCGGTTGTTCGCATGCATCAAAAGCATGCGGCCGATACGTTCCTTCTTCTCGCGCGTCGAGTTGATGACGCCGGTGCCGCTGGTCAGCGTGCCCGAGTAGATGCGGCAGAAGGTGATGGTTCCGACGAACGGGTCGTCCATGATCTTGAATGCGAGCAGAGCCAGCGGCTCCTTGTCGTCCGGCTTGCGCACGACTTCATTGCCGTCTTCGTCGACGCCCTTGATCGCAGGCACGTCGAGCGGCGACGGCAGATAATCCACCACTGCGTCGAGCAACGGCTGAACGCCCTTGTTCTTGAACGCAGAACCGCACAACACGGGATAGAACGCGCCGGTCAGAACGGCCTTGCGGATCAGGCGCTTCAGAGTGGCTTCATCCGGCTCCTTGCCGTCGAGATAAGCAGTCATCGCGTCGTCGTCGAGTTCGACGGCGGCTTCGATCATCTTCTCGCGGTATTCCTTCGCCTTCTCGACGAGATCGGCCGGAATCTCTTCGTCGGCGAACTTCGCGCCGAGGGCTTCGTCGGCCCAGACGACGGCCTTCATGCGAACGAGATCGACGAGGCCCTTGAAATTGTTTTCAGCGCCGATCGGCAGCTGGATCGCAACCGGCTTCGCACCGAGACGATCGACGATGTCATCCAGACATTTGTAGAAGTCGGCACCCGTCTTATCCATCTTGTTGGCGAAGACGATGCGCGGAACTTTGTATTTGTCGCCCTGACGCCAGACGGTTTCGGTCTGCGGTTCGACGCCCTGGTTGGAATCGAGAACGCAGACAGCGCCATCGAGCACGCGCAGCGAACGCTCGACTTCGATGGTGAAGTCGACGTGGCCGGGAGTATCGATGATGTTCAGGCGCTTGCCGTTCCAGAACGCGGTCGTCGCAGCCGACGTAATGGTGATGCCGCGCTCCTGCTCCTGCTCCATCCAGTCCATCGTCGCGGCACCTTCGTGCACTTCGCCGATCTTGTGGCTCTTGCCGGTGTAATAAAGGATGCGCTCGGTCGTGGTGGTCTTGCCGGCGTCGATATGCGCCATGATACCGAAGTTGCGGTATTCAGCGATTGGGTGTTGGCGCGCCATGGGCTGTTCCTTTGATCCGTTGTTTCGCCGTTACCAGCGATAATGCGAGAACGCGCGGTTGGCTTCCGCCATCCGGTGCACGTCTTCGCGCTTCTTCACGGCGTTGCCCCGATTGTTCGACGCATCGAGCAGCTCCGCCGAGAGCCGCTCCGTCATTGTCTTCTCGTTACGCTCGCGCGCTGCCGAAATGATCCAGCGCAGGCCCAGCGCCTGACGGCGAACCGAACGCACTTCGACCGGCACCTGATAGGTCGCACCGCCAACGCGGCGCGAACGCACTTCAATGGTCGGCATGACATTTTCGAGCGCCTGCTCGAATACCTGCAGCGGACCCTGCTTGGTCTTCTGCTCGATCATGTCGAAAGCGCCGTAGACGATGCTTTCGGCGGCAGACTTCTTGCCGTCGTACATGATGGAATTCATGAACTTGGTGACGATGATGTTCCCGAATTTCGGATCCGGGTTCACTTCGCGCTTTTCGGCAGAATGGCGACGAGACATGGTTTCCGCTCCTGCTTACTTCGGACGCTTCGCGCCGTACTTCGAACGGCGCTGCTTGCGGTTCTTGACGCCCTGCGTATCGAGGACGCCGCGGAGAATGTGATAGCGAACGCCGGGCAAATCCTTGACGCGACCGCCACGGATCATGACCACCGAGTGTTCCTGAAGGTTATGGCCTTCACCCGGGATGTAGCCGATCACCTCAAAGCCGTTGGTCAGGCGCACCTTGGCAACCTTACGAAGCGCCGAGTTCGGCTTCTTCGGGGTCGTCGTATAGACGCGCGTGCAAACGCCGCGCTTCTGCGGCGACTGCTGCAGCGCCGGCACCTTCTTGCGCGCCTTCTGCGATTCGCGTGGCTTTGCGATCAGCTGGTTGATCGTCGGCATCGTTCACCCTTGTTCGCGCGAAACCGAATAGGCTCCGCAAAATTCACTCGGGACTTCCGTCCCGCTTCAAAATCTCAAACTTCCAAACCGCCCCGCCCCTCATTGCGCAAAACGACCGCGCAAAGCGAAATGACGCCAACCATTCATCGCTGAATGGAAAGCGCTTGACCGCCACAGAGGACCGCGGATCGCCTTACGGCTCACCGAGGTCATGCATCCGAAACCAATCTCAGGAGCTTTTCACTCGAGAGACCAACATCGTCCTGGCATTGCCTGGCTTAGTGCCGACAGCGTTTGAGCGACATTCGTCGAGGTTGGTGCCGTTTCAGCCCGCTGGCGAACCAGAGAGTTAAAAGGTGATCCGTTCCGACGTGAGGAAGCTCACCGCCTGTCGTGAAGTGCGCGGGTTGTAGTAGCCGACCCATGCCAAGTCAAGGCTAAACGGCACCTCAAAAGCGCAAGCGGCAGAGCCACTTCTGGTACTCCGCGCATGGCTGGAGCGAGCGGGTTTTGGTGTCGTTTCGGGATCGAAAGTCCGCGGATTTCAAAGCCCGATATGGGCGTTTTGATCGGCGAATTCCACGGGCAGCTGGCCGAAAATCGTGCACGACCGGGTGCGATCGGCACGGGTATTTAAAAAACAATTGTAATTACAGTAGCTTATAAAGATTAAGCCTTGGCGGGCGGCGACAGCCTGCGCCTTGCCGGAATAAGCTGCATGGTCCGCAGCCAGTCGCGCAGCATCCGCAGCTTTTCATAACCAAGCTGACGGGTGGCCTCTATCGTAAAGACCAGCGAGCGGTCGGTTCCGACATCGACCACCATGTCGGTCATGGCTTTGCGGCCGGTCCAGAGCTGGGCCATGAAGCTGGTCTCCGCTGCGCACGAATCGATGGCCTGAATATCGGTCGTCGCAAACAGTTGCTCGGTGAGCTTGTCGATCAGGAGCACGCCCGGAGAGAACTTGGCGTAATCAGAGTCGAACCCCGTCTTCCACGTGTAGGCCGTCGTTCCGCAATACATCAGGACCTGTGCCGCGATCGCCTTGCCGTCGAGCCGCAGCAGCGCGACCGAAGCGTCGCCGCGCACCGCAAGATCGCCGATCAGATTGCGGGTGAAATGCGCGTCGTCTTCGTCGCAGAGGATGGCGGTGCCTTCCTTGCCCTTCCAGCTTCGCAATTCGAGAGCGAGAAATTGCTCGAATGCTTCCCGCACATCGCTGACGTGCCGCGAATTGATTACTTCGAGCGCACCAAGCGCGGACAATCGATTCCAGTCCTGCCGCAGCTTCTTGCGCGTCGAGCCGGAATTTTTCTGTCCAGTCTCGCGCGACACCACCGGGCGCAGGCTTTGCGTCAAGGCCAGATGGGCGTGGCGATCCTTGGCAATTGTGTTGCGGATTTCGGCGAACGCCACAGAGTCCGCGTCCATCTCCTTCAGGCTGATGACCTTCGGCAACGCCGGGTTGTTCTTGATAGCCGCGAAGAACGCCGGGATCACTTCGGCGGCATAGGCCGGATCGGCGACCGGCGTCGAAAGGAAGGAATAGTTGTAGGGTCTCGCTTCAAGCAGCGCGGGCCAAAACAACATCGGATGGCGCTCCTGAAGCGCCCACAGACCGACCAGCCTTGCGGGCTCTGCCTCATGATCCCATGCCAGCAGCACATGAACCACCGCGAACATCGCATCGCTCGCGGCCTTCAATGCGACCGGATTCATGAACGCATTGGCCGGCGCGCGGCGAATGAGATCGTCCCATTGCGGCGTGATAGCGAGATCGGGAGGTGCGACTGAAACGGAGATCATCGATAAACCGCTCGAGGCCAATGGCGGTATCTTTGGACGTGCCCGATTGCTGATCCGTTAAGCCGGTTCCATACCAATCGTTACCGTCCACCGGCCGCGTGCGCATTTCGAGCGCAACAGTACGCAAAGCGGATGGTTAATGGCGTTTTGGCCCGGTTTAGCGACGTTTAACGTAAGCGCTGATTTACGCTGTTTTCTTCAGGCTTTGTTTGTGTTTCCCGCGCCAACAATACGCCGTCAAACGGGGGCGTCATGCGGCACACCGACATTGCGATCATCGGCGGCGGACTTGCGGGATCGACCGCGGCCGCAATGCTTGGGCGCGCGGGAATTTCGGCCATCCTGATCGACCCGCATCAAGTCTACCCGTTCGACTTCCGCTGCGAAAAGCTCGACGGATTTCAGGCCGGTATCCTTCGCAAGACCGGCCTGCTCGACGATGTTCTGCGCGCGACGACGCGCGACGTGGGCGGCGCATGGGTCGCCCGGTTCGGACGCATGATCGACAAGCGGCCGAGCGACCAGAATGGAATTTTCTATGACGCGCTGGTAAACACCATGCGCAGGCTTGTCCCTTCCTGCGTCGATTTCATTGAAGCCAAGGCGACCGCGGTCGAGACGAGTAATGATCGACAGACCATCACGTTGTCGGACGGGGAAAAGATTTCGGCACGCCTGATAGTTCTATCCAACGGGCTCAACATCGGCCTGCGGCACACGCTCGGTATCGAACGCGATGTCATTAGCCCCTGCCATTCCATCACGGTCGGTTTCAATCTGGTGCCCGTCGGCCGTGATAAATTCGACTTTCCGGCGATGTCGTATTTCACCGAAAACGCGGCCGCGCAGATGGCTTACATCACCCTATTTCCGATCGGCGAGGCGATGCGCGCCAATCTGATCGTCTACCGCAACATGGACGATCCGTGGCTGCGGCGAATGCGGCAGACGCCTGAAGATGCGCTCGACGAAATCATGCCGAATTTCCGCAAGCTCGCAGGCAATTTCAAAGTCGATGATACCATCCGCATTAGACCAGCCGACCTCTACGTCACGCGCGGGCACCGGCAGGCGGGCATCGTTCTCATCGGCGATGCCTTCGGCACCTCATGTCCCGGTGCGGGTACCGGCACGGGTAAGGTGTTCATGGATGTCGAACGCCTCTGCAGCGCCTACATTCCATCATGGCTCGCGAGCGAAGGAATGGACATCGACAAAATTTCGCAATTCTACGACGACCCTGAAAAGCGCGAAAACGATGCAAGATCGCTGCGCGAAGCATTCGACCTGCGCTCGATGTCGACCGACACCGGATTGATGTGGCACGCACGCCGATGGGCGCGTTTCACAGCACGGCTATGTCTGGGAATTTTCAGGACCATTCGCGAAACGGTTTCACCGCGCCGCTTCGCCAGCCAATAAAGCCGGACGCCTGCTCAGTCGTCATCCTCATCGTCGTCGGCATCGACCGGATCGTGCTTCTTGTGGATCTGGTCGTTCCACAACTGTGCATACATGCCGCCCTTCGCAAGCAATTCCGTATGCGTGCCGCGTTCGATGGCCTTGCCACCGCTGATGACAATGATCTCGTCCATATCGACGACGGATGTTAGTCTGTGCGTCGACGAAATCATGGTGCGGCCCTTGGAGACGTTCATCAGGGTCTTGTTGAGTGCCGCTTCCGTCGTCTGATCGAGCGCGGAAGTCGCTTCGTCGAGCAGCAGCACGGATGGATTGCGAATGATCGCGCGCGCGATCGCGATGCGCTGACGCTGACCGCCCGATAATGAATCGCCACGCTCGCCGACTACCGTGTCGTATTTATACGGCAGTGACATGATGAAGCGATGGATCTCGGCCTTCTTGGCGGCATCCTCGACTTCCTTGTCGCTCGCGCCTTCCTTGCCAAGACGGATGTTTTCGCGCAGCGACAGGTTGAACAGCATGTTCTCCTGAAACACCACGGCCATGCTTCTGCGCAGCGAGTCGCGCGTGACGCGGCGGATATCGACGCCATCGATCGTGACGCGCCCCTCGGTTGGGGTATAGAGCCGCAAGATCAAGTTCAGCAGCGTACTCTTGCCGGAGCCGCTGGGACCGACGATGGCGATGCGTTTTCCGACATCGAGCTTCAGCGTCAGCCCATCGAGAACGACCGCGTCACTGCCTTCATATTTGAAGCCAACGCGGTCGAAAGTGATGTTGTTGGTGATGCGCGGCAGATCGGGAGCGCCGGGGCGGTCTCCCCCGCGCGTCGGCTCATCCAGCAATTCCTCCATATGACGAACGGCGGCGGATGCCTGAATCGCAATCGGTATGAAGTGCATCAGATGCGCGATGTTGTAGGAGATCTCCCAGAACGCGCTCTCGAAGGTGACAAAGGTGCCGATCGAGATTTTCCCGATGGTCGCGAGATAAGCGCCGATGGCGAGCACGACGAGGTGCAACAACAGCACCGAAATCGTGACCGTGCGCTCAACCATGGTCGAGAGGAACGTCGCGTCCGCCATCGAGCGGCGCGCGGCATCGTTGCGGAAGGTAAACCAGCCGAGCGCCTTGCGCTGCAGGCCGAACGCCTTCACCACCATCTGCGCACCGATGTTTTCCTGAACGACGCCAAGGATGGCCGATTCATTGACCTTCTGTTCGTAGTTCGCCTGCACGGCCTTCGGCGTCAGGATGCGCGGGCCGATCAGCGTGATCGGAAACACCAATAGCGCCACGGCTGCGAGCTGCCAGTTCAGCCAGATCATCAGACCGATGCCGGCGATCAGTTCGAGAAACGGCAGCATCGCGCTATTGGCGAAATGCTTCACGGACGATTCGTAGCCCGCCATATCGACGGAGAAGCGCGACAGGATTTCGCCGCGCTTGGTGCGGCCGAAAAACGCGGCCGGAAGATTCTGCACATGATCGAACAGGCGCGAGCGAATATCGGAGATCGTCGCTGCGGCCAGCCGCGCGTCCCAGCGCTCGTACCAGACAGCGACAATAGAGGTGACGATGCCGGCCACCGCGAGCACTGAGAGAATTGTATAAAGAGCCTGAAAGTCTTCTTCGCCGAGTGCGTCGTCGATCAGATATTTGAGGCTGAGCGGCATAATGACGTTGAACAACGTCTCGACGAACAGGCCGATGCCGACGAACATCAGCCACGTCTTGTAATTCCGCATGTGCGGCCAAGTGAAGCGCCAGATCGTGGCGAACGCACCGGCGGCCTCGCTCGCCGTATAGGCGACGAGATCCTCATCGTCGTCATCGTCGTCGAGATCGATGTCGTTCGGATCGGACTGCGGCATTTCCGCAGCAAGCCGCGACGCCTCGTCGTCGAGAGCGGACTGCGTCGGTTTGTCGCTGTCGGATGGAGGCTGCCTTGTCGGCATCGAACAACCGTTGCTGCGTGGCCGGAATGACCGCGAATAACTAGCGATTAGTCGTCGGCAGCGATCTTGTCAAAGAACGAATAACGCAGGCTGTCGGCGTCGGCATACCAGTTGCCGGGACCCTTGTTGGCGGCAAGCGTAGCCGCCCAAACGTCATCGGTACAATCGTGACGGTGCATCGACAGGTCGAAGCCGTTGTTGAAAAACATTTCCGACCATTCCCACCACGTTCCGAGCTTTTTCACGCCGCGCAGAAGATCGTATTTGTCGATCAGCGCCGGTGCCATGTCGCTGGTCACAGATCCGAACACGAATCCGGTCTTGACGACACGGTTGAGTTCGCGAACCGCGCGAGGTGCCTGTTTCTCGGACAGATGACACAGGCTGGTTTCGAACACGAAATCGAATTCGCCTTTCTTGAACGGCAGCCTCGTGATCGAGCCGAACTTGTTGTATTTGCGCAGCGCCTTCGGCGTCTTGCCGTGAATGTAGCGATTGCTCTCGATGCCCCAGGCATCGACGCCAAGGTCGCGTAAAGCCCCGACGAGTTCGCCACTCGCCGAACCTGCGACGAGCAGTCTGTAACCCTTCGCCCTGTTCCAGACGATCTTGATCAGGTCTGTGAGATATTTCGGATCGGTAAACTGATTCCAGACTTCGCCATACGGACCGACATTGCGGTAGTTGTCGAAATACGCGCGGTCGATCTTGTCGGAGGGAGCGTTGCCGCTCTCGCCGCGAGCATAGCGCAGCTTCATCATCTGCGTGAGAATAATGTCGGTTGCCGCATCGGAAGAGTCGAGCAGACCGTTCAGCGTAGAGTCGAACAGATAGTCGCCCACGACGACGAAACCTGGATGTTCCTGCGGCTCCGGATGATGATTGGTCATCACGTCGCGCGCCGGCAATCCGCCCGGAATGCAGTTCACCGACGACAGCCAGCGATGTGTCTTGCCTTCGAGAAAATGCGCGCGCGCGTCCCCAAACGAAGACGGCAGCGATTTGATCGCTGCATCGATCAGTTCCTTGTCGCTGAGGTTGGCGAATGCCAAAGCATCCGACCCCGCGATCAGGAAATTGAGCACGCCGAGTTTGCCGACATCGTGACGCGCGCCTTCGACGTACACGCAGCATCCGCCGAATGCTTCCGACATCCACCACGCGCCGGGGGCCTTCTCGCCCCAGAACGGCGAATCGAACAACAGCGCAACGCGCAGATAGTGCGCGGGCCGGTCGAAATAAGCGATGTGCTTGATCATCGAATGGCGCAGCAGCTCGCCGTCCCAGCGCATCGTAGTCAGCCATGAATGCGGCAGGCACATCACGACGAGATCGTGCTCGTTCGTGACCGGGCCCTTGCCGTTCATCATGTTGATCGCATAGCGGCCTGAATTCGCCTTGCCGACTTTCAGCACGCGATGATTGAGCTTCACGTCGGCGTCGATCTCGTTCTTGAGACCTTCGATGAGCTGTTCGTTTCCGTTCTGGATCGAATAGAGGCCGATATAGCCGTCGACATCCATCACGAAGTTCTTCAGTGCGTTGAGTCCGTTCGTGTTGTGAGCTTCGGTAGCGATGTCGGAACGCGCCATGACTTTAAGGAAGCGCTTGGCGACAGGATCCGCGACTTCGCGATCGAGCAATTCCTCGGCAGTCATATAGGCCCAAGGATGTTCGTTATCGTGTGCGCCGACGCCTTCGTAATATTCGATGGGGGAGACCATCGACGTGCATTTTTTGCGGAAATCCTCGATCGCGTTCGCTGTGGCGGGTCCATATTTGCGGCGCATGCCGGGAACGTCGGCCAGCAATTCGCCATCCAGCTGAACCTGCTCGGCGTCCATCGGAATGGTCTGCAACCCGAAATGCTGCACCAGTTCGCGCAGCGGGTCCGGGCCGGTCATCGAGTAATCGTAGATTTCGGCGACGCCCGCCTCATACATCGCCGGTGCCGTGTCGAATTTCTTGGTCAGGATTTTACCGCCGACGCGGTCGGCCGCTTCATAGATGGTGACGCGGCAAAGCGGCCCCAGTTTCTTTTTCAGATACCAGGCACTCATCAGCCCGCCGGGGCCACCGCCTATAATCGCCAGATCAAGCATCGCCGTCTTTCGTCCCGCCTGCGGCGCAGTGTCACAATAAGCGCCGCTAAGTCACCCTAATGAAAAGCGTTTTCCGTCTGAAGGGAAGATGAACAAAGCACGTCCCGGCGTCAAAATGGATGCACAAAATCAAAAAAGGCCGCCCTGAAGGCGGCCTTTTCGCTGTTAGTGCTAACGCGTGCCGCTTTATTCGGCAGGCGGAAGAGCCAAGGGCTCGGCTTCCGGTGCAGCCGGCGTGATCGCCGCCTGCTTCTCGCGCTCGTCGAGGATCAGCTTGTCGCGCTTGGTTGCGACTTCGCGGATCTTCGCCATCGAAGCGCCGGTGCCGGCCGGGATGAGGCGGCCGACGATGACGTTCTCCTTGAGGCCTTCGAGCGGATCGACCTTGCCGTTGACAGCGGCTTCGGTGAGGACGCGCGTGGTTTCCTGGAACGACGCCGCCGAGAAGAACGACCGCGTCTGCAGGCTCGCCTTGGTGATGCCGAGCAGAACCGGCGTTCCCGTAGCGACCTTCTTGCCCTCTTCCTTCGCCTTGGCATTGAGCTGGTCGAACTCAATCTTGTCGATCTGTTCGCCCGAGATCATGTCGGTATCGCCCTGGTCGGTGATCTCCACCTTCTGCAGCATCTGACGCACGATCACTTCGATGTGCTTGTCGTTGATGAGCACGCCCTGCAGCCGGTAGACTTCCTGGATTTCGTTGACCAAGTACGCAGCGAGTTCCTCGATGCCCTTGATCGCCAGAATGTCGTGCGGTGCCGGGTTGCCTTCGACGATGAAATCGCCCTTTTCGACGATGTCGCCATCCTGAAGGTGGATGTGCTTGCCCTTCGGAATGAGGTACTCGCGAGTCTCCTCGTTCTTGTCGACAGGCTCGATCGAAATGCGGCGCTTGTTCTTGTAGTCGCGGCCGAAGCGGATCGTGCCGGCGATTTCCGCGATGATCGCGGCATCCTTCGGCTTGCGGGCCTCGAACAGTTCGGCGACGCGCGGCAGACCGCCGGTGATGTCGCGGGTCTTGGCGCTCTCCGTCGAGATACGCGCAAGGATGTCGCCCGGCTTCACCTTGGCTCCGGCATCGACCGACAGAATGGCGTCGACCGACAGCATGTAGCGGGCGTCGCCGCCGCGCGCGAGCTTGAGCACCTTGCCGTCCTTGCCTTTGATCACAATGGCAGGACGCAAGTCAGTGCCGCGGCCCGAGCGCCAGTCAATGACGACGCGCTTGGCGATACCCGTGGATTCGTCGAGCGTTTCCGAAATCGACTGGCCTTCGACCAGATCCTCGAATCCGACCGTTCCCTCGACTTCGGTGAGGATCGGACGCGTGTACGGATCCCACTCGGAGATACGCTGGCCGCGCTTGATGGTGTCGCCTTCATCGACGCGCATGCGCGCGCCGTACTGAATACGATGCGTTGCGCGTTCGGTGCCGTCGGCATCGACCACCGCAACCACCATATTGCGCACCATCGCCACCGGAATGCCTTCGCTGTTCTTGGCGATGGCTTTGTTCTTGATGACGATCTTGCCGTCGAAGTTCGACTCGATGAACGACTGCTCGTTGATCTGCGCAGCGCCACCAATATGGAACGTGCGCATCGTCAACTGCGTGCCGGGTTCACCGATCGACTGCGCGGCAATGACGCCGACAGCTTCACCGTGGTTGACCGGCGTGCCGCGGGCGAGATCGCGTCCGTAGCACTTGCCGCAGATGCCGTTGACCAGTTCGCAGGTCAGCGCCGAGCGGATCTTCACTTCCTGGATACCGGCCTGCTGGATCAAGTCGATGTGGGACTCTTCCATCAGCGTGCCGCGCTTGACGACCACCTTGCCGCTGGCTGGATCCTTCAGATCCTCACCTGCGGTACGGCCGAGAATGCGCGATGCCAGCGAAGCGACGACGGTACCGGCGTCAACGATCGCGCGCATCTTGATGCCGAGCTTGGTGCCGCAATCGTCCTGCGTGATGATGCAGTCCTGCGCCACGTCGACCAGACGACGCGTAAGGTAGCCGGAGTTCGCGGTCTTCAACGCCGTATCGGCAAGACCCTTACGGGCGCCGTGGGTCGAGTTGAAGTATTCGAGAACCGACAGACCCTCTTTAAAGTTCGAGATGATCGGCGTTTCGATGATCTCGCCGCTCGGTTTCGCCATAAGTCCGCGCATACCGGCAAGCTGACGCATCTGGGCCGGCGAACCGCGCGCGCCCGAATGAGCCATCATGTAGATCGAGTTGATCTGAGAATCTTCGCCCTTCGCGTTTTTCTTGACGGACGAAATTTCCTTCATCATGTGCTCGGCGATCTTCTCCGAGGCTTTCGCCCAGGCGTCGACCACCTTGTTGTACTTCTCGCCCTGAGTGATCAGGCCGTCATTGTACTGCTGCTCGAAGTCCTTCGCCATGACGCGCGTGTCATCGACGATCTTCCACTTGCCGCCCGGCACGACCATGTCGTCCTTGCCGAACGAGATGCCCGCCTTGAAGGCGTTGTGGAAGCCGAGCGCCATGATCCTATCGCAGAAGATCACGGTCTCTTTCTGACCGCAGTGACGATAGACGTGATCGATCACACCGGAGATTTCGCGCTTTGTCATCAGCTTATTGATGACGTCGAACGGCATCTTCGGTGATTTCGGAAGCACCTGACCGAGCATGACGCGACCGGCAGTCGTATCATAGAGACGCGAAACCGTTTTGCCGTCCTCGTCGAGACCCGTCCAGCGATACTTGATCTTGGTGTGGAGGTGGATGACCTTCGAGAACAGCGCGTGCTCGATCTCCGCCATGTCGCGGTAAACCTTGCCCTCGCCTTGCAGGCCTTCCCGCAGGATCGAGAGATAATAAAGACCAAGCACGATGTCCTGCGACGGCACGATGATCGGCTGGCCGTTCGCCGGATGCAGGATGTTGTTGGTCGACATCATCAGCACACGCGCTTCCAGCTGCGCTTCGAGCGACAGCGGCACGTGCACAGCCATCTGGTCGCCATCGAAGTCGGCGTTGAACGCCGAGCAAACCAGTGGATGAAGCTGGATCGCCTTGCCTTCGATCAGCACAGGCTCGAATGCTTGAATGCCGAGGCGATGCAGCGTCGGCGCGCGGTTCAACAGAACCGGATGCTCGCGGATGACTTCATCGAGAATATCCCAGACTTCGGGACGTTCTTTTTCAACGAGCTTCTTCGCCTGCTTGACGGTGGTGGACAGGCCCTTGGCGTCGAGCCGCGAATAGATGAACGGCTTGAACAGTTCGAGCGCCATCTTCTTGGGCAGGCCGCACTGATGCAGACGCAGCTCCGGACCGACCACGATAACCGAGCGGCCCGAATAGTCGACGCGCTTGCCGAGCAGATTCTGACGGAAGCGGCCCTGCTTACCCTTGAGCATATCAGCAAGAGACTTCAGCGGACGCTTGTTCGCACCCGTGATGACGCGGCCGCGGCGGCCGTTGTCGAACAGCGCGTCCACAGCTTCCTGCAACATACGCTTTTCGTTGCGGATGATGATGTCCGGCGCACGCAACTCCATCAGCCGCTTCAGACGATTGTTGCGGTTGATGACACGCCGATACAGATCGTTGAGGTCGGAGGTAGCGAAGCGGCCACCGTCGAGCGGCACCAATGGACGCAGGTCCGGCGGAATCACCGGCACCACCGTCATGATCATCCACTCGGGCTTGTTGCCCGAGGTACGGAACGCTTCGACGATCTTCAGGCGCTTGGCGTACTTCTTGTGCTTGATCTCGGATTCGGTCTCCTGCATGTCGACGCGCAGCTGCGCCTCGAGCTTCTCGAGTTCGAGACCCTTCAGGAGTTCGCGGATCGCTTCGGCGCCGATCATGGCGGTAAAGGAATCCTGGCCGTATTCGTCCTGCGCCTTCAGATATTCTTCTTCGGACAGCAGCTGACGGTCCTTGAGCGCGGTGAGACCCGGTTCGAGAACGACGTAGTATTCAAAATACAGAATCCGCTCGAGATCCTTCAGCGTCATGTCGAGCAGCAAACCGATGCGGCTGGGCAACGACTTCAGGAACCAGATGTGCGCGACGGGTGCGGCCAGTTCAATGTGACCCATGCGCTCGCGCCGGACGCGCGACAACGTCACTTCGACCGAACACTTCTCGCAGATGATGCCCTTGTACTTCATGCGCTTGTACTTGCCGCAAAGACATTCGTAGTCCTTGATCGGCCCGAAGATGCGCGCGCAGAACAGTCCGTCACGCTCCGGCTTGAACGTGCGGTAGTTGATGGTTTCCGGCTTTTTGATTTCGCCGTAGGACCACGACAGAATCTTCTCCGGCGACGCGATCGAGATGCGAATCTGATCGAACACCTGGGCCGGTGTCGTCGGATTGAAGAGATTCATAATTTCTTGGTTCATCATCTTCTCCTTGCGTGCCGGTCGTCACCGGCAGCGAATTCGAAATTTTTTGGTCGCAGCGCTCCGTCTCAACAAAGACGAGGCGCGGTGCCCGGCTCGCAAGCCGGGCAGAAATTCTTTACTCGGCAGCCTCGGCCGTGCCCGGCGCAATCTTGGAATTGTGCAAGTCGACGTTGAGGCCGAGCGAGCGCATTTCCTTGACCAGCACGTTGAACGATTCCGGAATCCCGGCTTCCAGGCTGTTGTCGCCTTTGACAATGCTTTCGTAAATGCGCGTGCGGCCTTGCACGTCGTCGGACTTGACGGTGAGCAACTCCTGCAAGGTGTACGAGGCGATCGTGCGCGGTGACGACACGTTCGAGGCCGGCATTCCGGAATCGTTCAACGTGCTGGTCAAGGAAATGCGCTCGCTCGGCCTCAACGTCGACCTGCACAACTCCAAGCTGGGCGCGGCACCGCCGGCCGAGGC
>JACQDM010000007.1 GCA_016201045.1 Afipia sp.
GGCAGCGGCAGCATTGCGACCTCGAGCGGTGTGGCTGACAGCGGCACCTTCGATATATCCGCAACCACAGCCGGTGCATCGATCAAGACACTATCCGGAGCAGGTGGTGTCGCTCTTGGCTCCAAGACGCTGACGCTCAGTGCAGCCAACAATGACACCTTCTCGGGTGTGCTCGCTGGATCTGGCGGACTTACCTTGGCGGGCGGCACCGAGACCCTCTCGGGTGTCAACACTTATACGGGTGCAACGTCGATCGCAGCTGGCTCCACGTTGAAGCTTTCGACTGGCGGCAGCATTGCGACCTCGAGCGGTGTGGCTGACGCCGGCACCTTCGATATCTCGGCAACGACGGCAGGCGCCTCAATCACAACATTGTCCGGAGCAGGCGGCGTCACTCTCGGATCCAAGACACTCACCATCAGCAACGGATCAACTACCTTCTCCGGAATCATTGCCGGCACCGGCGGTCTCAGCATCACTGGCGGCACTGAGACGCTCTCAGGTGCCAACACCTACACGGGCGGCACCACGATCAATGGCGGCACGCTTCAACTGGGCTCCGGGGGAAATACCGGAAGTATCCTTGGAGACGTCAACAACAACGGGACACTTGCGATCAACCGTTCCGATACTCTGACGTTTGGTGCGCTGATTTCCGGCACGGGTTCTTTCCAGCAAGCAGGGACCGGAACCACCATTCTAACAAACACGAATACCTTCACAGGCGCGACTTCTATCTTAGTCGGCACGCTGTCGGTTGTCGGGGACATCAGTTCTTCGAGCGGAGTAACAGCCAACTCCGGAGCAACATTGTCAGGCACAGGTGTTGTTCCGAACACAGCACTTCTCAGCGGAAGTACTTTAGCGCCAGGTTCGGCTAGCGCGCCGACAGGAGCGCTCACCGTTACTGGCAACTTAGCGTTTGCTTCAAACTCAAATTACATGGTGCGGATAGACAATAACAACGTCAGCAAAACGAGCGTCGCGGGCGGCGCCACGTTGGGTAACGCAAATCTTCTTATCAACACGGGCAGCGTTATTACTTTAGGAAAAACATACGACCTTCTAAGCGCGAACAGCATCACTGGCAGCTTCAAAACAGCTGCTACGTATACTGCTTCCGGAATCGTTTACTCCCCAACACTCTCGGCGACGACAACAGATGTCTTTGCGACGTTCGCGAAGGCGCAACTGACATCGTTGCCAAGCACAAGCAATGGCTCTGCGCTCGTCGGGATTTTAAATGCTGCAAACAACAACGGCACCTTGCCACAGGCATTTCAACCACTGTTTGCGTTGCCCGCCGGATCACAACAAGCAGCTGTAGCGGGATTGGCCGGCCAGACTGCGTCTGGGGCCTCTCCGTCGACTGCAAATATGCAGACTTCCTTTAGCGCACTCATGCTCAATCCGAATACGGGATCGCGCGGCAGCACTGGAGGGTCCGGCTTCGGAGGCTTTGGGCCAGCACTCGGTTATGCCCCTGAACCGCAAACACCGCGCAGCAATTCAGACGCCTATGCAGCCGTTACACCGAACGACTTTGGTTCAGCCCTCCTGAATCCGAGAAATAGTTTGACCTACAGCGTTTGGGGATCAGCTTACGGCGGATACAGCCAAGTGACAGGCGACAGCAATGCCGGCACTCAAACTTCGACGACGAAGGGATTCGGTCTCGCGACCGGTGTTGACTACAAGCTTTCGCCTCGAACAGTTGTAGGCTTCGCACTCGGTGGGGGCGGAACAAGCTGGAATTTGTCGGGAGGATTCGGGAACGGAAGCAGCAACATTTTGCAAATCGGTGGTTATGCGACCCACAGCTTCGATAAGGCTTATATTTCGGGATCGCTGTCTTACGCATCGAACTGGATTACTGCTGATCGATATGTGACATCGCCTGCCTCGGCACATTTCACCTCTAAATTTACCGCTCAAAGTCTTTCTGGCCGTCTCGAGGCTGGATATCGATTTGAAAGTGGCAAGGTTGGAATAACGCCTTATCTCGCTGGGCAGCTCACTTCTATTTTTGCCCCTGCTTACAGCGAAACGACGGTTTCGGGTCCTTCCGCGTTTGCTCTTTCATTCGCTAACAATACGTCCACGAATGGTCGCGCCGAAATCGGCTTGTGGCTCGATCGAACATTCGCACTCGAAAATGGCTCATCCCTGTCGCTTCGCGGTCGGGCAGGCTATGCACATGACTCCTGGCAAAACTCACAGATCACGACTCAGTTTGTGTCGCTCCCTACTGCGAGCTTCACAAGCAGCGGTGTCGTTCAACCCGCAAACTTAGGACTGGTGTCCGCCATAGCTGAAATAAGATACCCCAGTGGCGTTTCCATTGGCGGCAAAGTCGACGGCGAGTTCTCTGGATCTTCTTCCAGCGTCGCAGGTACAGGTCTAGTCCGCTATTCTTGGTGATCGAGTGTCATGCGCATGAAAATGGAACGCTCAGCGAGCAAGATAAGCACCACGCAAAATTATTTTGCGCTTACGCTAATGGTCATTGGTTTTTCATTTCTTGCGCCTTGCGAAAAGGGCGCAGCACAGTTTGCAGCGAACGATCGTGCGGGTCTTGGTGTTATGGAGGTCCCTTCCCAGAAGACGCGCATCGCGATTCAAGATTGCCGAGAATTGCGGTTACGCGAGATAATAAAAACGTACAAAGATTCTGCGATTTGCTCCAATCCAAAAATTCTCGCGGCTTGGCAGGATGCCGGATACCCGAATATGGACCTGATCAATATCTGGCTTAAGGCTCGCGAGATTGGATCTGAAAACGTCGATAGTGGCAGAACGACACCCGACGAATTTGAAAAACAGATTGCAGAATTGACATCTCGCATCAAAGTCGAGGAAGCAAAGCGGCAGTCAAAAAATTCGGGTTCGTTGGACAACATTACGCTAGCGTCAACGTCGCCAAACAGCGATCTCTTATCCGGATTGCCTAGCCTTCAATCTAGCGAATCAGCAGAGACATTGGATCAGCGCAACTTCGGCACAGCTGTTGTGACACAAAGGTCGGCAGCAGAATCGAAGCAAAAGAATTACGAGGCATCAGTGTGGCCTCCGATAGAAAAGCGCACGCGCCAGACCGCAGAGGCGCCTTCGACAAAATTGGCAGCAACTAACCGAGCATCCGAATCTCGCGGTGGAGTGGGGGGGCCATACGTTCCCGTAAATATTTCAAATTCAAGATCGTCAACAATAGACCAATCCAGCGACGTGGCCGGGACAGCGTTTGTTCAATTGGCATCTCACCGCGGGCAGGCTGAAGCTGAGGCCGCCTTTCAACAATTGCAGCTCACCTATCCAAACATTCTCGGCAAAAAGAAACATGTTATCCGAACCGCCGATCTCGGCACAAAGGGTGTTTTCTACCGCACGCAAATTGGCCCATTCACGGCAGAACGAGCTGACAGAATCTGCAATCAATTGAAGTCCGCTGGTGGAGACTGCTTCATACAACGAAATTGAGTTCGCTGATTTGAATGAACGCAGCGCAATCAGCGTTGAATTGCACTTTGTTGCGTGGTGGATATTGAACGAAAACTGGAAAGAAAATTATCCAACCGTTCGTCTTTTTATTTTCTTCCACCAAGTAAGCATTGCAAACGATTTTTCGCCTTCGCGATCCGCCACGTTTGAGCTTGGAGTTCTGGCGAAGGTGTAAGACTGCTCGGTATTTCGATCGCGTCCAATCAATCGCGCGATTTCTGCAAGGTCACTTTCGCTTCCACGCTTAAGCAAGAAGGCCAGACGTTCGAGTTTGCGCCATTCTGTATCGGACATGATGAGAAAACTTAGATCAATTTTGGACGTTCGGCATAGACGATTCCGGACTCAAAATGCGGTTGGATTTTGCGTCTCGAACCTCGGCAAATAATGTGGGATGGATTGTGAGTGCCGCAAATATCGGTCGAAAATAACCTTTTAATTTCATGAAGTTACAGGCAATTTGAGCGGACACCCCTTCCGCCAATACCGGGCAAAAGAAACGCCTGATTTACCAAGTCCCGATGCACCCGGTTTCCGGCGTTCCCGCAGTGGGTTATGGTTTCTGTGCAATCGAGCTAATCCGCCGTCGCGTCACGGCGCCTTTTGGGTAGGCGGCCGATTGGCCGGGGTGCTATTCGGGGCTCAATGGGGACCACTTTCACAGATTTGGGGCAGGGTGCCGGGCGAGCCGCGGTAGCCGTCGCCGTATGCCTTCTGGTGGCGAATTGCGCATCGTCGGACAAGTTCGCCAAGCGCGTCGATCCGAAATACGGTGTCTCATCCAGCCCTCGCGTGGTCGATTTCAATGAGGCCGTTCCAAAGGGCGGAGGAACCTATCGCGTAGGCAAGCCTTACGTCGTCGGCGGGAAGACCTATACGCCCGAAGAGGACCCCAGCTACGTCGCCGAAGGTCTGGCGTCATGGTACGGCGATGATTTTCACGGTCGGTTGACCGCCAATGGCGAAGTCTTCGACATGACCTCGCTGACAGCCGCCCATCCGACGATGCCGTTGCCGAGCTATGCGCGGGTGACAAATCTTTCCAACCACAAGTCGCTGATCGTGCGCGTCAACGATCGCGGTCCCTATCACGGCAATCGGCTGATCGACGTCTCGAACAATGCCGCAACGCTTCTCGGTTTCCGTTCCAACGGCGTGGCGCGCGTTCGAGTAGAATATGTCGGCCGCGCTCCGCTGGAAGGATCCGATGATCGCGTCCTGATGGCGACGCTGCGTTCAGGAGAGCCGGCGCCTGCACCGTCCGGTGTCCGCGTCGCCTCCGCACGCCCGTTCATTCCAGAAAGCGTTTCGTCGCGCGGTGCTTACAGCGGAGACGTGCCGATGCCTGCCGAGCGGCCCTACACCCTCGGCACCGACGACTCGGCTTCAACGACCTCAACTGAAGTCTCGGCGTCGCGCGCGGTCAGGATTGCCGGGCGTCGTCCAAATAGCGCTCAAAACGAAACGGCGGCGCGAAATCTCTACGGGCCCGCCAATGCGCGCCCGATTTCGACGGCATATGCTCCAGTCGAGCAAGACAGTACCGTCAATCTTCTGTCAGGTCGCGGTCTCTACTAATTGCGCCGAGCTTCAATTTTTCAGATCATCGAGAAATGAAATCAGCGCGGCGTTGACCTCTTCAGGGCGCTCCTGTTGAATCCAATGCCCCGCACCTTCGATCAGAAGCTTGCGTTTCAAGTTCGGCAGCACGCGATCCATCTCAGCCACGCGATTGCGTCCGATGATGCCCGTCACAACCGAGTCGTTTGCACCGGCGATAAAGATCGAAGGCTGATAGATCTTCGCGCCTTGCCAAGGGGCCGTCAGCTCCCAGTTCCGGTCGATGTTGCGATACCAGTTCAAGCCTCCGCGAAATCCGGATAGCCTGAAGCTCTCGACGACATGCGTGTGGTCCTGCTTGCTGATCCAAGGCGGCAATTCATGTTGAACAGTCGTGTCGCCAAGAAACCCGAACCCATCCTTGATTTGCAGCGACGAGTTCACGCCGAATGAAGTCGCACGCATCGTGTAGTCGATATCACGTTCGAACTCGGCCTCCGCAACGCCGGGCGGTTGAAAATATTGCCAGTAGAAATTGGTAATCCCGCTTTTGGTTAGCGTATCCAGCGGGCGCTCGCGACCGCGCCACGGCGGCGGCACGCTGAGGCCGCCGACCGCTGTGAAGATATCCGGGCGAAACATGGCTGCATGCCAGGCTACGGGGGCACCCCAATCGTGACCGACAATGACGGCTTTACTTTCGCCGAGCGCGGCAACCAAGGCGACCATGTCACCGACCAGATCAAAGATCGAGTATCGATCGATGGACTCCGGCGCGGTGGTCCTGCCGAAACCCCGCATGTCCGGCGCGACCGCGCGATAGCCGGCGGACGCCAGTGCGGGGAGTTGATGCCGCCATGAATAGGACAGTTCCGGCCAGCCGTGACACAGCAGAACCAACGGCCCGCAACCCTGTTCGGAGACAAACAAATCGATGCCGTTTGCAGTAACCATTCGCGACGCGGACATCGATTTTCTGCCTCTTTTCAAAGGTTTCGTGGAGACGATAGTCCGTAGCCTGCGTTGTTCGGTGCTATCCCACCTGATACAAGGCCACGATCAGGAATCGTAGCATGGCAGCCGTCCCGTCCATATTCCGGATTTCGACCCGGCTTGTCCGGCAGCGGTTCGCCGTGGCCCTGGCGGTTCTGGCAATCGCGGCTGTCGGATTGTCAGGGATCTCACTGGCAGCCAACAACAGCGTTCAGGGCGCGAAGAAGGACGAGGGCTACGACATCGATGCCCCGACCGCGATTCTTATCGAAGCGAACTCTGGCAGCATTCTGTTTGAGAAGAATGCCGACGAGCTTCGCGCTCCCTCAAGCATGCTCAAGCTGATGACGGCGGAGGTCATCTTCAACGCGCTGTCCGAAGGCAAGATCAAGCTCGACGACGAATATAAAATCAGTGCGAACGCCTGGCGCAAAGGCGGTGCGCCATCCGGCGGTTCCACGATGTTTGCCGAGATCAACAGCAAGGTCAAAGTCGATGACCTGCTGCACGGCGCACTTATTCAGAGCGGCAACGACGCTTGCATCGCGCTAGCGGAAGGAAGCGCCGGCAATGAACGCGATTTCATCGAGGTGATGAAAGACCGTGCGCGCGAACTCGGTTTGACTAAATCGACGTTCGGCAACCCGACGGGCTTGCCTGACCCAGCTAACAAGATGACGGTGCGCGAGCTTGCGCAGCTTGCCCGGCACATCATTCTGACTTATCCGGAATTCTACAAGCTGTTCAATGAGCGTGAATTCACCTGGAACAAAATTCGTCAGCAGAACCGAAATCCGCTTCTTACGATGCTCGAAGGTGCTGACGGACTTAAGACGGGCTACACGAAGGATGGTGGCTATGGACTTGTCGGCTCCGCCGTCCAAAACGGAATTCGTCTCATCGTTGTCGTTAATGGACTGGAAGACTCGGACGACCGCGCGTTGGAGGCCAAGAAGCTTCTTGAATGGGGCTTCCGCAATTTCGAGCCGCGTATGTTGTTCGCGGCTGACCAACCCGTGGGCTACGCCAAGGTCTTCGGCGGTGAAAGCCGCTCTGTGAAACTTTCGAGCCCTGAACCGATCAACGTCATGGTTGCACGGTCGGGCGGCGACAAGATTATCGCGCGTATCGTCTACAACGGCCCGGTGCGCGCGCCAATTAAACCCCGTCAGCGGGTGGGGGCGCTGAAAGTCTGGCGCGGAAACAATGTGGCTCTTGAGGCACCGTTGTTCACTGCAGAAGCCGTTGGCCCTGGCTCGACGGCGCGTCGCGCTCTCGACGGCGCAAGCGAACTGGTGATCGGCCTGTTTCGCGCAGGTGCCGAGAAACTTTGAACATCATGCAAAAGCCGGTCGAGAGCAAATTGGTGGCCGGACGCTTTGTCACATTCGAGGGCGGCGAAGGGTCGGGCAAATCGACACAAATTAAATTGCTTGCTGATCGATTGAACGGCGCACGCCTGCCGGCCATCGTGACACGCGAACCGGGCGGCTCGGCGGGCGCCGAGATCATCCGACATCTTGTTCTGTCGGGAATGGGAAAGTTACTCGGTGCAGAAACTGAATCGCTATTGTTTGCAGCAGCACGCGACGACCACGTCAATCAGGTCATCAAGCCCGCACTTGAAAAAGGCACGTGGGTACTCTGCGACCGCTTTACAGATTCGACGCGCGTCTATCAGGGCAAATTGGGCAGGGTCGATCTGAAGCTGCTGCGCGCCATGGAGCGTGTGACAATCGGCGATTTGAAGCCGGACCTCACCCTGATTCTCGACGTGCCGGTCGCCGTCGGGCTCCAGCGAGCAATCAAGCGTCGCGGCGCTGCGGTCGCCGACAGATTCGAGGAGGAGGGGCTCGCTTTTCACGAGAAGCTCCGCGAAGCCTATCGCCAGATTGCGGCGGACGATCCGCAACGCTGCGTGCTGATCGATGCCAATGCAGATCCGCAAACCGTTGGGCAGCGGGTTTGGACCGCATTGCGCGAACATCTGTTTGCGTCTGCAGTAGCTTCCGAAGGTAGCAAAACATGAGCGCGCGATCCGAGTCGGAAAGTCGCGTTCCGGAACCTCGCGCAACATCGGTTCTGTTCGGACATGGCGCAGCCGAGACCGCGTTGCTGGACGCATACCGCAGTGGCCGCATTCCGCATGCGTGGCTAATCGGCGGCCCGCAGGGGATCGGAAAGGCGACGCTCGCTTACCGAATGGCGAAGTTCGTGTTGGCAAATCCAAACGCCGCGTCGCGCGATGTGACTGCGGCCAAATCGCTCGCTGTCGATCTGAACAATCCAGCGGCACGTCAGGTCGCGTCGGGGAGTCATGGCGGCCTCCTGACTCTGGAGCGTATATTCAACGATAAGGGCACATTAGCCGCGAACATTTCAGTCAATCAGGCGCGCGAAGCGCTGCCATTTTTTGGATCGACTGCCGCCTTGGACGGCTGGCGGGTTTGCATCGTGGATACGGTCGAAGACCTGAATGTCAGCGCCGCGAACGCGCTACTTAAAGTCATAGAAGAGCCCCCCGCACATGCGCTGTTTTTCCTGATCAGCCATATGCCCAATCGCGTGCTTGCCACAATCCAGTCCCGCTGCCGTAAACTTCCGCTGAAGCCGTTGAGCGAGCGTGATGTCGCATTGGCGGCTGCCAACGCTCTCAACCTGCAGCCTGAGGACTCTGCCATCCCGGATGCCGCAAAATTTGCAGACGGCAGCGTTTTGCGCGCGCTGACGCTGCTCGAAGGTGACGCGCTCGGACTGCACCAGCGCACACTCGATCTCTTGAATGCACTTCCACGCGTCGATGCGCGCGCACTTCATTCGCTCGGAGATGCGTTACCGCTCAACGATCGCGTCAGCCTTCGCGCTTTCGTCGAAACTATCGACCGTTGGCTTGGCGCACATCTGCGCAAACCCGACGCAGGGGTCGATTTGGCGCGCCTTGCGCGGCTTGCCGAGGTATGGGAAAAGATCAATAGCGCGGCACGCGATGTCGAATCCTTCAATCTCGAGAGAAAACCGCTGGTGTTTTCGGCGTTCGATATGCTCGCCGAAGCAAGCCGCTAGCCGCCAATTTCTGACTCAGGCGCTCCGCTCATTTTATCAAAGGCCTTCGCGATTGCGCGATTGTATTACCAACCGATGTCCCGCTCGACTTTCTATATAACCACTGCAATTGCGTATCCGAACGGAGAGCCGCACATTGGCCACGCCTACGAAGCAATCGCGACCGATGCGCTGGCGCGATTCCAGCGGCTCGACGGCAAGGATGTATTTTTCCTTACAGGCACTGACGAACACGGCCTGAAAATGATCCAGACGGCGGAGAAGGAAAAGCTCACGCCACTCGAGCTAGCGACCCGCAACGCAGCGCGTTTCAAAGAAATGGATCAGCGGTTGAACATTTCCTACGACCGCTTTATTCGCACGTCAGAGCCCGCGCACCACAGATCGACGCAGGAAATCTGGAATCGGATGAAGGCCAACGGCGATATCTATCTCGATAGCTATGCCGGCTGGTACTCTGTGCGCGACGAAGCCTACTACGCCGAAGACGAAACAACCATCGGCGACGATAAGGTGCGACGCGGCCCGCAAGGGACGCCCGTCGAGTGGGTCGAAGAGAAGAGTTACTTCTTCAAACTGTCTGCCTATCGGGACAGACTTCTCTCACTCTACCAAAGCCAGCCTGATTTCATTGGGCCGGACTCGCGCAAAAATGAAGTCATCAGCTTCGTCAGAGGCGGATTGAAGGACCTCTCGATCTCGCGCACCACGTTCGACTGGGGCGTAAAGGTACCCGGCGACGAAGAACACGTGATGTATGTCTGGGTCGATGCTTTGACCAACTACATTACCGGCGTCGGATTCCCTGACGAGAAAAACAAAAACTGGCGGTACTGGCCCGCCGATGTTCACATCATCGGCAAGGACATCATTCGCTTTCATGCGGTTTACTGGCCGGCATTTCTGATGTCGGCCGGCGTGCCGGTGCAGAAGCGGGTCTTTGCGCACGGCTTCCTGTTTAACCGCGGTGAGAAAATGTCGAAATCGGTCGGCAACGTCGTCGATCCGTTCAATCTTGCGGATCAATACGGCGTAGATCAGTTGCGCTACTTCTTCCTGCGCGAAGTACCGTTCGGGCAGGACGGTAACTACAATCACGAAGCCATCGTTGCGCGTACCAACGCAGATCTTGCCAACGATCTCGGCAATCTGGCCCAGCGTTCGCTCTCGATGATCGGCAAGCAGTTCAAGGGGGTGTTGCCGAAACCCGGCGCCTTCAGCGACAGCGACAAGGCGATGCTCAAAATGGCGGACGCCATGATCGATAGCGCGCGGCCCGCAATGGCGACGCAGCAAATTCATCATGCGCTCAACGCGATCTGGGCCGTCGTCGCCGAAGCCAACCGCTATTTCGCGGGCGAGGCACCGTGGGCGCTGGCCAAGACTGATCCGGCGCGTCAGAAGACGGTTCTCTACGTGACGGCCGAGGTGATTCGGCAGATTGCGATTCTTGCTCAACCTGTGATGCCTGATGCGGCAAAGACATTGCTCGACATCCTTGGCGTTGAAAATGATAAGCGGGACTTCGCGGCTTTGGCCACGCGTATCGTCGCGGGCACGCAGCTGCCGCCGCCGGCACCGATTTTCCCGCGCTATATCGAACCAACCGATGACGCGGCGGTTAAAAACTGATGCTTGTCGACAGCCATTGCCATCTCGATTTTCCGGATTTCGCTGACGATCTCGACGCCATTGTTGCGCGCGCCGCAACGGCGGGCGTCGAGCGCATCGTCACGATCTCCACGCGCGTCAAACGCCTCGATTCGCTGCTCGCGATTACGGCGCGATTTCCAAATGTCTATTGCTCTGTCGGTACGCATCCCCATCAGGCCGACGAAGAGGATGGGATTTCCTCCGAAGAGCTGATTGCTCTGACAAAGAAGCCGAAAGTCGTTGCACTCGGTGAAGCCGGACTCGATTACTTCTACCAGAAGTCGTCGCGCGCGGCGCAGGAGCGCGGCTTCCGCGCCCACATCGCAGCTGCGCGTGCGACGGGTTTACCGTTGGTGATTCACACCCGCGATGCGGACGAGGATTGCGGTCGCATTCTCGATGACGAGATGGTGAGGGGGCCTTTCAAGGCAGTGCTCCACTGCTACACAGGTGGCCGTGACCTCGCGATGAAAGCCATCGCGCACGGCCTATCGATTTCATTCACAGGAATTCTCACGTTCAAGAATTCGCAATCGATTCGCGATATCGCGGCCGAACTGCCTGCCGACCGCATCATGGTCGAAACCGATGCGCCATATCTCGCGCCCGGACAATATCGCGGCAGGCGCAACGAGCCGTCGTTTGTGGTCGAGACGGCCAAGGTTCTTGCGGAGACGCGCGGCGTTTCGCTCGAAGAAATTGCGCGTCAGACGACTGAGAACTTCTTCAAGCTGTTCGACAAGGTGCCGCGGCCTGACGCGAAGGCAGCATGACGGTCACCCTGACTATCCTCGGCTCCGGGTCGTCGGCAGGCGTGCCGCGACCAGCGCTCGGGTGGGGCGCGTGCGATCCCTCCAATCCGAAGAACCGGCGGCGGCGCTGTTCGCTGCTCATCGAGAAATCCGCGGAGGTCGGTGCCACACGAGTCCTGATCGACACGTCGCCGGATCTGCGTGAGCAGTTATTGGATTCGCGGGTCGATCACCTCGATGCAGTGTTTCTCACGCATGAGCATGCCGATCAGACTCACGGCATCGATGACTTGCGGTCCGTGGTCCTTCATCAGCGCAAGCGCATTCCCGTCTACCTGAATCAATCGACGGCGAAGGACATCGCCACACGCTTTTCCTATTGCTTCGAGCAGGCACCGGGCAGCGACTATCCGGCCATCCTCAGCCGTCAATCGATCGAGGCGAGCGGTACCCAGACGATCGAGGGGAAGGGCGGCTCCGTTACATTGACTGCATTCCAGCTGCAGCACGGCAATATTCCCGCGCTTGGCTATCGCATCGGTGACGCCGCCTACACGCCGGACCTCAACGATATTCCTAAGGAGAGCTACGGCGCGCTCGAGAATCTCGATCTCTGGATTATCGACGCCCTGCGTTATGCGCCGCATCCCAGCCATTTTAGTGTGGATGACGCATTGGACTGGATCGATCGATTCAAACCGCGTCGCGCGGTCCTGACCAACCTGCACTCCGATCTCGATTATGAGGCGCTGCGCGCAAAGCTGCCGGACGGCATCCTTCCCGCTTACGACAACATGCAGCTCACAATCGCCGGCTGATCACGCCGATATCGCTTTTGCGGAATCGACCTGATTGCGCAGCATGAATTTCTGAATCTTGCCGGTCGATGTCTTCGGGATGACCCCGAACACAACGGCTTTCGGCGACTTGAACCCCGGTAGAAGTTTTTTGCAATAAGCCAGAATTTCCGCTTCGGTAGCCTTCGCACCTTCCTTCAATTCAACGAACGCGCAGGGCACCTCGCCCCATTTCGAATCCGGTTTTGCCACGACGGCCGCAAAGAGAACTGCAGGATGCTTGTAAAGAACGTCTTCGACCTCAACGGATGAAATGTTCTCACCGCCTGAAATGATGATGTCCTTCGAGCGGTCCTTGATAATCACGTAGCCATCGCTATCGAGCACGCCGAGATCTCCGGAATGAAACCAGCCGCCTTCGAACGCTTCATTGGTGGCTTTCTCGTTCTTCAGATAACCCTTCATCACGATGTTGCCGCGGATCATGACCTCGCCGATGGTCTCGCCATCGCGCGGTACGGGTTTCATAGTCGTTGGATCGAGCACCGTGACGTTTTCTTCAAGCGGATAGGGCACGCCCTGACGGCGCTTGCGCTGCGCGCGATCTTCGACCGACAGATCGTCCCAGCCCGGCTGTTCGGCGCAGACAGAGGCGGGACCATAGACTTCCGTGAGACCGTAAACATGAGTGAGCTTTACGCCGATGCGTTCGGCACCTTCAAGCACGGCTACAGGAGGTGCCGCGCCGGCAATGAGACCGACAACCGGCTTGGCTGGCGCTTTTGCTGGCGCATCCGGCGCATTGATCAGCGTGTTGTAGACGATCGGCGCGCCGCACATATGCGTCACTCCATATTTTGCGATAAGTTGAAATATCTTAGTCGGATCGACCTTGCGCAGGCAGACATTCACGCCAGCCGACAAAGCTACCGTCCAAGGAAAGCACCAGCCGTTGCAGTGAAACATCGGCAAGGTCCACAGATAGATCGGATGCTGACCGAGATTGCCCGCCAGAATGTTGCTGACGGCGTTCAGATATGCGCCGCGATGGTGCGTCACCACACCTTTGGGATTTCCGGTAGTCCCTGACGTATAGCTAAGCGCGATGGCATCCCACTCGTCGGCGATCGGCTTCCAATCGAAGTTCGGATCGCCGGCAGCGACTGTAGCCTCATACTCGATGTCGCCGATTCGCTTACCGCCGCCGAACGCAGCATCATCGACATCGATGATGTGCGGCTTCGGGCCCTTCATCTGGTTCAAGGCATCGCTGATCACGCCTGCGAACTCCGGATCCACGAGAATAATCTTCGCGGCGCCGTGATCGAGCTGAAACGCAATCGCACTGGCGTCCAGCCGGATGTTGAGAGCGTTCAGGACCGCGCCGGTCATCGGTACGGCGAAATGAAGCTCGTTCATCGCAGGAATGTTCGGCAACATCGCAGCGACCGTGTCGCCGTGACCGATCCCGCGCTTGGCCAGAAACGATGCAAAGCGCTTGCAGCGGTCATAGATCTGCGACCAGGTGAAGCTGCGGTCTTCATAAACCGCGCTGACATGGTCCGGGTAGACGCTGGCACTTCGTACCAGAAAGCTGACGGGAGACAGTGGAACGTAGTTGGCTGGCGTTTTGTCGAGGCCAACAGTGTATTGGTTTTGCCCCTGACTCATTGGTGCGCTCCCGGAAAGCAGGCAGTCTTGTCGCTGCCTCGTTTGGTCTGTGATACGTCAGTTCTACATCTGACGCATTGGGCGTCAATCGCAGGTCTGGCGGCGCGGCGCTGGCCCGCAAAGGCCCAAAATGGCCGAAAGCCGCCATCCCGAACCATCAAATATATTCCATAATATACCTTATGCGAATCCCGGATCGCAGATCGTCGATGAGCCTGAACCCGCAATTTTGTAGCCGTTGGCAATGAAACCGGCCCCATGATCCAAGCCTGTGAACGGATTTGCTGATGCCTCCAAACGCTCCGTGGCTGCGCCCTCAACGGCCTAGCGCGCCGACTACCGAGAACACCCGCTGGGCCATCGTCGTCGTAGTCCTGATCGGGTCGCTGGCCGTCTACGGTGTCGAGCGCTGGTTGCGCAAATCCGATGCGCCGATCATTGGAAGCGCCTTCGTGATCGATGGCGATACGATCGTCGTCGACAGCATCAGAATTCGCCTGCTTGGCATCGACGCTCCTGAACTCGATCAGTCCTGCAACGATTTACAAGGTCGGACGTGGTCATGCGGCCTGCAAGCCGCGACCGCTCTTCGCGCAACAACCCGCGGCCACGATTTGACCTGTCTGCCGCATTCCAAGGACAAATTCGGCCGAATGTTAGCCGTCTGCACTCTGCCCGATAAAACCGACGTCAATGCGTGGATGGTCCAGCAAGGATGGGCCATCTCCTACGACTATGCCGACACCTATGGCGCTCAACAGATCGAGGCGAAGGCGGCCAAGCGCGGCGTGTGGTCCGGTCCGTTTACGATGCCGCGCGAATGGCGGCAGCAGCATCCTCGCTCGGATGGCGATCGCAAGGATTAGGCGCGCGGCTCAACCCGCTGTCGCGAGGCAAGGCTGTTCGCGCAGATGCCTTTCGGTAGACGCAGGATATTTCCCGAGCATGGCCGCCGGGCGGATCGGGCGCTGAACAAAATTGCCCTGGCAATTCGGGCAAACGCCGCCGAAGACATTCTCCGCACAATCCGTACAAAACGTGCATTCGAACGTACAGATCACGGCGGCTTTGCTTTCGGGCGGAAGATCGAGGTTGCAGCACTCGCAGTTCGGCTTCAGTTTCATCATCGCACTCTCCGTTGGATTGCGATAATCCTATGTCAGTTAGCCTCCTCGTCTAGCCTTGTATTCGTGCCACCCTTTTGCACGCAAGTCGCATGCGGGACATTCGCCGCAGCCGTAACCCCATTCATGCCCCGCGCCACGCTCGCCGAGGTAGCAGGTATGAGATTCTTCGACGATCAGATCGATGAGCGCCTTCCCACCGAGTTCGGTTGCGAGACTCCAAGTCTGTGCCTTGCTTCGCCACATCAGCGGCGTGTGAATATCAAAGTTACGCGCCATCCCAAGATTGAGCGCGGCATTGAGAGCCTTAATCGTCTCGTCACGGCAATCGGGATAACCGGAAAAATCCGTCTCGCACATGCCGCCGACGATGTTAGAAATTCCGCGCCGGTAGGCGAGCGCTGCCGCAAAAGTCAGAAAGACGAGATTGCGGCCGGGCACGAAGGTGTTAGGCAGGCCACCCTCTCCCATCTCGATTTCAAGGTTGCGCGTCAACGCAGTATCGGAAATCTCGCCGAGGGTTGGGATATCAAGTGTATGCGCTTCACCGAGCTTCGTGGCCCACTCACGTTTGAGGGACAGGATGCCGTCGAGCAATTTTTTACGACACCCAAGCTCAATGACGTGGCGCTGACCATACGCGAACCCAACGGTCTCCACATGCGCAAAGCGGTCCAGAGCCCACGCCAGACAGGTTGCAGAATCCTGTCCGCCTGAAAAAAGTACGAGCGCTGAATCGGATTGCTGCGGGCTATTCATGCTCAGCCCTTAGCATTCTTGCGCTACCTCGCCAAATTGCTTCAAATCCCTGATTATGGGACAGACGTGCAATCCATTCAAAATCGGTGCCTCATGCAGCCGTCCAAAGACATTCAGAATCTGCTCGAAATCATGGCAACGCTGCGAACCCCGGGCAGCGGATGTCCGTGGGATCTCGAGCAAGACTTCGCAACAATCGCTCCCTATACAATCGAGGAAGCATACGAGGTGGCCGACGCCATCGCGCGAGACGATCTCGACGATTTGAAAAACGAGCTTGGGGATCTCTTGTTGCAGGTGGTTTTTCACGCGCGGATGGCAGAAGAACAAGGTGCATTTGCGTTCGAAGACGTCGTGCACGCTATCGCATCCAAAATGGTCCGCCGCCACCCGCATGTCTTCGGCGATCGCGCCGGAGAAATGACGCCCGAAGAAATCAAGACGGCGTGGCATCGAATCAAGGCCGAGGAGAAAGCCGAGCGAGCGTCTCAGAATCCAAACGCGGCGAGCGCCTCAAGCCTGCTTGCGGAAGTGAAGGAGGGCCAACCTGCCCTCGCCCGTGCGCTTCAGCTACAGGCCAAGGCATCGACGGTCGGCTTCGACTGGAACGATCCTCGCGCGGTACTGGCGAAGATTCGCGAGGAAGCCGATGAGATCGAGGCGGCGCTGGATGCCGCCGATCAATTGCAGATCGCATCCGAGACCGGCGACTTGCTGTTCGCCGTCGTCAACCTTGCGCGGCATGCCGGTGCCGATCCCGATCTCGCGCTCCGACAGGCCAATGCGAAATTCGAGCGGCGCTTCGCCTACATCGAACGTGCTTTAGCGACCCGCGGGAGCTCGCTCGCCCAGTCAAATCTTGATGAAATGGATATGCTCTGGAACAAAGCGAAGCGCGAGGAGCGCAAATGAAAAAGCGGCGGAACGATCCGCCGCTTTTCAATCCTGTTCAGATACGCGTTCTCAAACGCCAGTTTGCGTGATGAACTTCGTGTTGAAATACGCTTCCATCGCCTCGGTGCCACCTTCCGAGCCGTAGCCGGAATCCTTCACGCCGCCGAATGGCGTTTCCGGCAGCGCCAAACCGAACGAGTTGATCGACACCATGCCTGCTTCGATCGCTGAACCGATGGCTGTCGCGGTCTTGGTCGAACTTGTAAAAGCATAGGAAGCAAGGCCGAACGGAAGGCGGTTCGCCTCCTCCGCTGCGTCATCGAACTTTGCAAACGATGAAATCAGCGCCAACGGCCCGAATGGCTCCTCGCTCATGGCGCGCGCGTTCTTGGGCACATCGGTGACGACGGTCGGCTCAAAGAAGTACCCCTTGTTGCCGATACGGCTGCCGCCCGTTGCGACCTTGGCGCCCTTGGATACGGCGTCCTGCACCATCTTTTCGATTGCATCGACGCGGCGCGGATTGGCGAGCGAGCCCATTCGCGAGTCCTTGTCCATACCGTTGCCGACCTTGATCTTCTTCGTGTTGGCAACGAACTGCTCGATGAATTTGTCGTACACGCCTTCCTGAACCATGAAGCGGGTCGGCGAAATGCAGACCTGTCCGGCGTTGCGATATTTCGCAGCGCTCATGATCTTCGCAGCCGAGTCCACGTCGGCGTCGTCGAACACGATGACCGGCGCATGACCACCGAGTTCCATCGTCGCGCGTTTCATGTGCAAGCCTGCCAACGCGGACAGTTGCTTGCCGACGCTCGTCGAGCCGGTGAAGGAAATCTTGCGGATCGCCGGATGCGGGATGAGGTATTCTGAAATTTCTGACGGCACGCCGTAGAGGAGATTGACGACGCCGGCGGGTGTGCCGGCATCAACGAACACCCGGATTAATTCCGCTGGCGACGCAGGCGTTTCTTCCGGCGCCTTGACGATGATAGAACATCCCGCACCGAGTGCTGCAGACAGTTTGCGCACCACCTGATTGATTGGAAAATTCCAAGGCGTGAACGCCGCGACTGGACCGACGGGATCTTTAATTGCCAATTGGTAGATGCCTGGACCGCGCGCTGGAATGACACGGCCGTAAGCGCGCTTGCCTTCCTCTGCGAACCACTCGATCACGTCAGCGGCGGCAAGCGTTTCGCCCTTCGCTTCGACAAGTGTCTTTCCCTGCTCGGCAACCATGAGCGGCGCGATCATATCGGCACGTTCACGCAACAGCGCCGCAGCTTTATGCATCACCTTGGCGCGATCGAACGGCGAGACGGCCCGCCAGGTCTTGAACCCCTTTTCGGCAGCAGCCAGCGCCTCGTCCATGTCGGCCTTGTCGGCGTGCGCAACAGTACCAATCTGATCTTCCGTCGCCGGATTAATGACCGGGATAGTCTTTCCGGAATTGCTCGCGCGCCACTTGCCGTCGATGTGAAGTTGTACGCTGGGGTATGTCACGCCGGTCTCCTCGGGTTCGGATTGTTCTTCGGTTGGCTGCGATGAATAGGCCTAGGCTATCCAAGGTCAAGGGCTTCCTGCTGTCGCGGACGCCTATCCGCTCTGCAAATCTAGTGAACGCTGGGAACAGCACCGAACTTGCTCTTGGTCAAATCGCTTTTGGTCTCATCGACTCGTACCGTCATGACGAATTTGCCGCCCTGCAGGTGCTTGTCGAGCACTTCGGAATTTCGGTGAAGCCAGCTTATCCCGGCTCCGTCCGAAGCATCGATGGCTAGATCGAGGGTGATCTTGGTGGACGCCAGCCGATCCTCGATGGCCGTCAGCAGAGCATTAATGCCCTCGCCGGTTTCCGCTGACACAAGCAGAACCGGCCGCTCTGCCGGGCGCCGCGCCGCCATATTGGCAAGATTTTCACGCTCCAAAGGATCGAAACGATCGATCTTGTTCCACACTTCGATGATGCGCTGGCCGTTCTCTGGATCGATGTCCAGTTGCCGCAAAATCGAGTCGACATCGCGCTGCTGCGCGTCGGCATCTTCATGGGAAATATCGCGGACGTGCAGAATAACATCCGCCTGCATGACTTCCTCGAGCGTCGCGCGGAACGCTGCGATAAGCATGGTGGGAAGATCCGAGATAAACCCGACGGTATCCGACAGCATCGCCTTGCCGCCGTGCGGGAGCGTTAGCGCACGCAGAGTTGGATCAAGCGTCGCGAACAGCATGTCGGCCGCCTGCACGTCGGCCCGCGTCAAACGATTGAACAGCGTCGATTTGCCAGCGTTGGTGTAGCCGACGAGAGCAACGACGCGGTACGGCACGCGCTCGCGTCCAGCACGATGAAGACGCCGCGTCGCCTGAACCTTTTTCAGTTCGTTTTCGAGACGTGTGATCCTCTCACCAATCATGCGACGATCGGCCTCGATCTGCGTTTCACCGGGGCCACCCATGAACCCGAAGCCGCCACGCTGACGCTCAAGGTGCGTCCACGAGCGCACCAGCCGGCTGCGCTGATAGTTCAGATGCGCCAGCTCTACCTGAAGCGAACCTTCGCGGGTTTTCGCACGCCGTCCGAAAATCTCCAGAATGAGGCCCGTGCGGTCTAGCACCTTCGTGCCCCATTCCTTCTCGAGATTGCGCTGCTGAATCGGCGACAGCGCACAATCCATCACGACAAGATCGGCGGTATTGGCTTTGATGAGGCCGATCATTTCCTCGACCTTGCCTTTGCCGAGGTAGGTCGCAGGCCGAATCTCGTTCAAGGGAGCGATGATTGCTTCGGCCACCACGAGATCGATTGCGCGTGCGAGGCCGGTAGCCTCGTCAAGCCGGGTTTCGGAATTTCTCACGCCCCCGCTAGCAATTGCATCCGCGTCGCCGCGCACACGCTTGTAGGGGCCGATGACGAGCACCCGGCCTGTCGTTCCCCCGTTTGCGGCCTTCGGCCGGTCGACGCCCCCGTCGAAGCTCTGGGGTCTCACGTTAGGTCAATCTCAAGTTGGCGCGTCCTCGCCGCCTTCGAACAACTGGATTGGAGCGCCGGGCATGATGGTCGAAATCGCATGCTTGTAGACAAGCTGCGAATGACCGTCGCGCCGAAGCAGAAGGCAGAAATTGTCGAACCATGTGACAATCCCTTGCAGTTTTACTCCGTTGACCAGAAAAATCGTCAGTGGCGTCTTGGTTTTGCGAACGTGATTGAGGAAAGTGTCCTGTAGATTTTGAGCGCGCTCTGTCGCCATTTTTTTGTCCCGCAGTCTCGTTGTTTCTTTTTATTTTGAACAAACCTCGCCCTTTTCGGGTCGTCGATCCGGTTGCCTGCGTTCCCTGAGATCCCCCTCCGGGTGCTGCAGCGCGATTAAACGGCAGGCCCGTTTGATAGGCAAGTGCGGCGAGTTCCATAGTCCGCATTGCGGAACGGGAAACTCAGGAAAATGCCGAAAATTTATGAAATTGCTCGCGCAGCCGTTGGGCAACGGGACCGGGTGCCCCGTTGCCAATCAGATGTTTGTCGATGCTGACGACCGGCATCACGATCTGGCTGGCGGCGGTGACAAAGGCCTCCGCAGCCCCGTAGGCCTCCTCCGGCGTGAACGGGCGCTCCTCAAAAGTCATTTGCAGCGATGCGATAACGTCCGTCAGAACGGAGCGGGTGATCCCTGCGAGGATGCCCCGGTCCGCCGACCGCGTGACGACCTTTCCGTCGCTTGTCACGATCCACGCATTGCTGGATGCCCCCTCGGTCACATGACCCTCGGCATCGACAAACCACGCCTCGTAGGCCCCGCTATCGCGCGCCTGCTGCTTTGCGAGGACATTCGGCAGTAGCGCTATCGATTTAATATCAACGCGTGGCCATCGATTTTCAGGAATCGTGATGACGCCGATGCCGCTGGCGGCAGTCTTCTGATTTTTCTCGAAGTTCAGACTGCGTGCAGTCACGACGAGCGCCGGCCGGACGGTATGAATTGGGAAGAAATGATCCCGCCGGGCCACGCCCCTTGTCACCTGAAGATAGACGATGCCGTAAGTCACGCGATTGCGCCGAACGACTTCGTGAATGACGACCTCAAGCGAATTGAGCGGCATCGGCATCGCGATCTGCAATTCGCCTAGAGAACGCTGCAACCGGGTAAGATGACGCGGAAGATCGACAATCTTTTCGCCTCGGATTTCGCAAACCTCATAAACGCCGTCGGCAAATTGATAACCGCGATCTTCGATATTGACGCTGGCCTCGCGCGTATCGCGATACTGGCCGTTCACATAGGCAATTCGCGACATTTTTCAGCCGACGCCCAGAGCCTTGAGCTTGCGATGTAACGCAGATCGCTCCATGCCGACGAATTCCGCCGTTCGAGAAATGTTACCGGAAAAACGGCTGATCTGGGCAATCAGGTAGTCGCGCTCAAACACCTCACGTGCTTCGCGCAGCGGAAGCCCCATAATGTGCTCGCCGTTGTTGCCGGTCGGCATGGCGGGAACCATCGACCCGACATCCTGCGGCAGCATGTCGGCACTGATTGTCGCCTCGGTGTCGCCACCGGCAAGAATCATCACACGCTCGACGTTGTTGCGGAGCTGACGAACATTACCCGGCCAAACGTGCGATTGCAGGACTGCCATCGCGTCTTCGCCAATCTGCCGTTTCGGCAATCCAGTCGCGGTCGAAATCTGATCCATGAAATATTCGACCAATTCCGGGATATCCTCGCGACGCTCCGACAAAGGAGGGACGCGGATCGGGACCACCGATAGCCGATGATATAGATCCTCGCGGAAGCGGCCCTCGGCGATCTCAGCCTCGAGATTGCGCGCTGTAGATGAAACGATTCGAACATCGACATTGACACGCGCCGTTCCGCCGACTCGCTGGAATGTCTGATCGACCAACACACGCAAAATCTTGTTCTGGGTTTCGCGCGGCATGTCGGCTATCTCATCGATAAAGAGCGTGCCGCCGTGAGCTTCCTCCAGCGCACCGGGTTTGCGCCCGGTTTCGCTGTCGGACAACTCAACTCCGAAGAGCTCAACTTCCATTCGTTCAGGCGTAATCGCTGCAGCGTTGATCACGACAAACGGCCCTTCCGCGCGCGATGACATCGAATGCAGTGTGCGAGCGGCCAATTCCTTTCCACCGCCGGATGGACCAACGATGAGAATCCGGCTGTTGGCTTTGGCTGCACGATCAATGGTTTGGCGGAGCTGATTCATGCAGGGCGATTTGCCCACCAGCGTACTCGAGGATGGCGCAAGTTGCTTCAGCTCCCTCACCTCGCGCTTCAATCGCGATGTCTCCAGCGCGCGATTGGCGACGAGAACCAAGCGATCAGCCTTGAACGGCTTTTCGATGAAATCGTAAGCCCCGCGCTTGATTGCCGCGACCGCCGTCTCGATGTTGCCGTGACCGGAAATCATCACGACCGGCACTTCCGGGTAATCACGTTTGACCTGCTCGAGAAGTTGCAAACCATCGAGTTTGCTGCCTTGCAGCCATATGTCGAGAAAAATCAAATTTGGCCGACGCGCCGAAATTTCAGTAAGCGCAGAATCACTGTCGCGCGCCGTTCGGGTATTGAATCCCTCATCGTCGAGAATTCCCGCGACCAGTTCGCGAATATCAGCTTCGTCGTCAACGATGAGAATGTCATTTGCCATGTGTTACGTCCGCTATTTCACTTGCCTGTGACGGCTTCCGTTTCTTTTTTCCGCTCTGTCTCGATGGGCGATGCATGGCCCGAAACCTTAAAACGCATGCGCACCCAGGCCCCTCGTGCGCCCGGCCGCAGCACGGATGCGTCGTTCAACTCAATGCGCCCGCCGTGATCTTCCAGAACGCGTCCAACGATGGCGAGACCAAGGCCTGTGCCCTTTTCTCGAGTCGTTACATACGGCTCCAACAGCTTTGCTCGGCTTTCCTTTGGCAACCCGATGCCGTTGTCGACCACATCGATAACTATGTCGTCGTCCTCGCGAGCGGCGACGACATCGATGCGGCCACGCTCGTTCTCGCCTAGCGGCACCGCACCGATCGCCTCGGTTGCATTCTTGATGATGTTCGTCAGCCCCTGTGAGATCAGGCGGCGGTCGAAATTTGCGTGCATCGGGTCTTGCTTGATGTCGACTTCGATGTCGATTTCGGGTGAACCGACCCGCATCAGGAATACCGTCTGCCTTACGGCGTCCGCTACATCCTCGCCTTCAATCACGGGTTTCGGCATGCGCGCGAATTTCGAGAACTCGTCCACCATCTTTCGGATGTCGTCGACCTGACGGACGATTGTGTCGGTGCACTGATCGAACACGGCGCGATCGTCGGTGATCGACTTTCCGAACTTGCGTCGCAATCTTTCCGCAGAAAGCTGAATGGGTGTGAGCGGGTTTTTGATTTCATGCGCGATACGACGGGCGACGTCGGCCCACGCGGACGTTCGCTGCGCCGTCACGAGATCGGTGATGTCGTCGAGCGTGATGATGTAGCTTTCATTCGATTGTCCGGTCTGTTCGGAGCTGACCCGCACAGAGAGCATTCGCTCGATCTTGTCGCGGCTGATTTCGATTTCACCCTGCACGAGGCGCTGCGCACTGCTTCGCGCGGTTTGCATCAAGTTATTCAGCTCTGGGACGATGTCCGACAGCGGGTGGTCAAGCGCTTCCGATTCCGGATGGCCAATCAGCTTCTCGGCTGAACGATTCAAGATCGCGATCTTGCCATTACCGTCCACGCCGATGATTCCGGCGCTTGCCGATGACAATACCGCTTCGATGAAGCGACGCCGGCTGTCAATGACATCGCTTGCACTGACAAGTTCGTCGCGTTGCGTGCGCAATTCTTGCGTCATCTTGTTGAATGTCTCGCCGAGATGAGCGAGGTCGCCCTCCGAACGGATCACCGGCACCTGCACATGAAGATTGCCGGTCGATACGAGATTAGCTGCACCCATCAACCGCCTAATCGGCGCGACAAGCCAGTTTGCAAAGTTCAACCCGATCAGCACCGACGACATCAGAACCGTAAGGGCGATCACCGCAAACATCAGCGCGAATGCGACCTGAATACCGAGCCTGCGAGATTCAAGTTCGGCATATTCTTTCACGCTCGCCTGAGTCTGACGCAGCTGCGCGACGACGCGGGGATCGAGCAGCCGTGCGACATATAAAAACGTATCCTGATAGGCCCGCAAACGTATGACGGCCGCGACATAATTCTGTTCGACGAACACGCCGATCTGCGGTTCGTCTTCAGTGACATTGCTGAGAAACTCAGGCGCCGGCGTCAGAAAATCCTGCTTAATTCCGGTCGATGCCGTCTCAAGGATATTGCGATTCTTGTCGATCAGCATCGCACCCGGAAGATTACGGGAGGCTGCGGTGCTCGTGAGCAAGTTACGAAACGATTCCCGGTCCTGATCGTAAAGCGGGCGCGCGCGCGTAATGTCGCCGGCCATGCCGATGATGTCGCCGCGGATCAGCTGCGCGTGCTCATAGACGTAGGCGTTCGCGACGATGAGCGAATTTTCGATGACGGCTTTCGTGCGAACCGAAAACAAGCGATCGAGGCCGCGGTCGAGCGTTACGTTCGCAACGATCGATACCAGAACGGCGGGCAATACTGCGATTACCGAGAACAGGCTAACTGTCTGCACGTGTAAGCGAGCTGCTGCCCTGCCCCGCCGTCTCGCTTGGATAATTTTCCAGACCTCGCGCGCGATGATCGCGAGCAACAATAGGATTGTTGCGCCGTTGATAAGCAGGAAAGTCACGACGACTTCGTGCGTCGGCACGATCGGCGTAAGGCCGGTCAGCACGACGAAGGTGAGAAAAGCCGAAAGAAGCGCAATCCCGACGGCAAAAGGTGCTATCAGACGCCGAAACGACCACACACGTGGCTCGGCGAAAGACGGATCAAACGATGGTGCCGACGTCTCTGCAGTAGCCATTGATGGGATGTGAACCGGCCCGACTTCGCATCCGGCGAACGGCACTAGGCCGCCGCCAGTGATGCATTCATATCACAATGTTGCCGGATTGCGACATTTCCTAGGCGCCAGCCAGCGCCCGTGGTGGCCTTTGCCACCAGATCGCTCGGCCAAAACGAGCCCGCCGCTGTCAGAGTCGCCGGAAAGTCACGGTCTGGTCAGCTGCCGCTGCGATAGACCTGAATGTCCAGGTCGCGGATTTTTTTCCGTAGCGTATTCCGGTTAAGCCCAAGCAGATCGGCCGCCCGGATCTGATTGCCACGGTTCGCGGCCAACGCCGCTGTCAGCAATGGCACCTCGATCTCCTTTAGAATACGGTGATAAAGCCCCGGCGGTGGCAGCGCATTCGGGAATCCTGCAAAGTGCGAAGCTAGATACGATTCAACGGCCGCACCGAGATTGTCGACAGACTGCGGCATGCTCCCGCCCGAGACGACTGCAGGCGGCGCAAGCTCTCCCTCGATCACCGAGCCGGTAATCACATCCTGCGGATAGAGCGCCGCAAGGCGGCGAGCGAGGTTTTCAAGCTCGCGCACGTTGCCGGGCCAGCGATGTTGCTTCAATCGCTCGACTGCCTGTGCATCGAGCTTCTTCGGCGGCAAACCGTCCTTTTCCGCCAGCGAGAAGAAGTGCCGGATGAGATCTGGCAGGTCCTCGATGCGCTCGCGCAGTGGTGGCAGCCGTAACGGAACGACGTTAAGACGGAAGAACAAGTCTTCGCGGAACAGACCCTGCTGAATCAGGATACGCAAGTCCTTGTTGCTGGCGGCAACAATCCTGACATCGGTTTTGATAGGCGTGCGGCCGCCGACTGTGGTGTATTCGCCCTGCTGCAACACGCGCAGCAAGCGCGTCTGAGCTTCCATCGGCATATCGCCGATCTCATCCAGGAATAGCGTCCCGCCTTCGGCCTGTTCGAAGCGGCCCGTAGCACGCGCGTTCGCGCCGGTGAATGCGCCACGTTCGTGACCAAACAACTCAGACTCAATCAAGTCACGGGGGATAGCCGCCATGTTGACGGCCACGAACGGCCCATTGCGACGTTTGCCGTAATCATGAAGCGCGCGCGCAACTAGCTCCTTGCCTGTTCCAGACTCGCCGGAAATCATCACGGTCAGGTCGGTCTGCATCAACCGCGCCAGCACACGATAGATCTCCTGCATCGCAGGCGAGCGACCGACCAATGGTATGGAGTCGAACTCGCCTTCTTCTTTGACCGTGTGTGGACGCTCCTTCGGCTCCGACAGCGCGCGGCCCACAATCGCAATCAGTTCTTTCAGATCGAAGGGTTTCGGAAGATATTCATACGCGCCGCGTTCGGACGCGCGGATTGCGGTCATGAACGTATTTTGTGCGCTCATCACGATGACAGGCAAATTCGGGCGCATCTTCTTGATGCGCGGCAAGAGATCGAACGCATTCTCGTCGGGCATCACGACATCGGTAATAACGAGGTCGCCCTCGCCTTGGCTAACCCAGCGCCACAACGTCGCTGCGTTGCCGGTCAAGCGGACTTCGTAACCGGCGCGCGACAGAGCTTGATTCAAAACCGTTCGAATGGCGGTGTCGTCGTCAGCGACAAGAATGCTACTTGCGGGCATTATTCGTCCTCATCTTGTACCTTGTGCGCCATGCGGCTGCGCTCCCGGGCGCTGGTCGCCATGACTTTGATTTTGCGAGTTTGCGTTCAGAATTTTCGCCGGATTGAACATCGGCAGCAGCACGCGGAAAATCGTTTTGCGCGGCTGCGATTCACATTCGACGATTCCACCGTGGTCGCCGACGATTTTGGCGACCAGCGCGAGCCCGAGACCGCTTCCCGTCGTCTTCGTGGTCACAAAAGGATCGAACAAGTTGGGGAGCAGATCGTCCGGCACGCCGGGCCCATTGTCTTTCACGCAGAATTCAAGCGGCAATGACACGCGCGACTTTTTGCCGGGCACCGACAGCCGCACGCCGGGCCTGAATGCGGTCGTTAGATGGATTTCGCCCTCGGTGCCGAGATCCGCCACCGCCTCGGCGGCGTTTTTGACCAGATTGAGAAACACTTGAATCAGTTGGTCTTGATTGGCGAGCACCGGCGGCAGCGATGGGTCGTATTCCTCGGTGAACTTGACATCACGCGCGAAGCCGGACTGCGCAAGGCGCTTCACGTGATCGAAGACGGAATGAATGTTTACCGGGCCGCGCGTTACAGGCCGCTCGTCGCCAAACACCTCCATCCGATCGACAAGCGTGACGATACGATCGGCCTCGTCGCAGATCAGCCGCGTCAGAGTGCGGTCTTCCGCAGACGCAGCCTGCTCCAGAAGCTGCGCCGCCCCGCGAATGCCTGACAATGGATTTTTGATTTCGTGCGCCAACATCGCTGCGAGCGCGGTCACTGAACGCGCCGCACTGCGGTGCGTGAGCTGCCGGTCCATCTTGTCGGCGATGGTGCGCTCCTGAAGCATCACCACAATATGTCCGGGACGTTCAGCAAGCGGCGCAACGTGAATATCGACCTGCCGGTCGCCGCCGATACGCGGCGTACCGAGATCGACCTTGTATTCGTTGACAGCAGACCCGGTGTGGCGAACCTGATCGATCAGGGCCAGCAGCGGGCTCCCGAATGGAATAAGCTCACGCAGCATCTGGCGCTGCAGGTGCGGGATCGATGTTTCGAAAAAGGACTCGGCCGCAATATTCGCGTCGACGATCTTGCCATCCGGCGCGATCAATAAAATTGGGTTTGGCAACGCATTCAGGATGGCGTCGCTCCCATTGGACAGCAGCATATATTTCTCGGCTGCTTCACTCATGCCGCCGCACTCCACGCAAAATCATCGAACGCGTTGTGCAACGACATCCGTACTTGTGCCGGTTCCGTTGCTGTCAGAATTGACTCGCGCCAGCCCTTGAGCACATGCGCGGACGAGCCGGTCCCTTTCGCTGCAACGTCGAGTGCCCAGCTGAGATGCTTGCGGGCATGCCGCAATCCAACGCGCGAGCCATAGTGAGCGATCACAGCATCGTAGAGACGTGTCAGGTGTTTAAGCTGCTCTTTGACCGGCGGCGCGGACTCAGCAGGCCCACCCTTCAAGCGGCGCGCGATCTGGCCGAGAAGCCAAGGCTGGCCCTGCGCACCGCGCCCGATCATAACGGCATCCGCACCGGATTCGCTGAGAGCAGATTGAGCGCCTTCGTAGTCCGCAATGTCGCCATTGACGACGACCGGCACGGTCACCGCATTCTTGACCGAGCGCACCGCGCTCCAATTCGCCTGACCTTTGTAGAATTGCGATCGTGTCCGACCGTGAACCGTGATCATGCGCACGCCCGCTCCCTCTGCGCGTTGTGCAAGCTCAGCGGCGTTCAGCGAGCGCTCGTCCCATCCCAACCGCATCTTGAGCGTGACCGGGATTTTCACGGCGGCGACGGTGGCATCGATCAGCCGCAGTGCATGATCGAGATCGCGCATCAAGGCCGACCCAGATTGTCCGCCGGTGACGTGGCGAGCCGGGCATCCCATGTTGATGTCGATGATGTCGGCACCGCCAGCTTCTGCGATGCGCGCGCCCTCGCTCATCCAACGAGCTTCGCAGCCCGCCAACTGAACGACGTGGGGACCTACTCCTGTCGACTCACAGCGCAACAGAGACATCGCTCTGCCACGAACGAGGTCGTCACTCGCAGTCATTTCCGAAATGACGAGACCGGCCCCCAGTTCCCCCACCAGGCGTCGAAACGGCGCATCGGTAACGCCGGACATCGGCGCTAGAAGCACGTTGTTGCCGATCTGGACGTTGCCGACCGCCAAATTGGCCTGACGCGGTGGTGCCGGGCTATTCACAGAAATTCCCGTTTTTTCCGTCGCACGCTTCATTGCGAACAATGGACAGCTCATTAATTGGGCAAGATTGCACCATGCCTACAGTTTAGACAAGTCTAGTCTTGTTGCAAGTGCAACGCAACAAAATCAGTAATTCTCCCCAGCACTATGGAATCATGCTGCTTTTCACGCGGATATGGTATGTCGCCCACCACCCCATGTATCAGTCTGCATCGCGCGCTTAACCGGGTAATCAGCTTCCATGCCCAGTCCACGGCGGACCGCCGCCATCATCGTTGCCGCCGGTCGTGGTCTCCGCGCCGGGGCTGGCGGCCCCAAGCAATTCCGCACCATTGGAGGCCGGACGGTTCTTGCCAGAGCGATGGAGCCGTTTTGTGTCCACCCGGACATCTCCGCGGTTCAGCCCGTCCGCAATCCGGATGACGCCGACATTTTCGATCAGGCGGTTTGCGATCTCAAATATCAGCCCCCCGTGAACGGCGGCGCGACGCGCCAGGCTTCGGTGCGCGCGGGTCTCGAAGCGCTGGCCCCTCACGCGCCCGATGTCGTCCTCATTCACGACGCCGCGCGCGCCTTCGTGACCGACAAAGTCATCTCACGCGCGATAGGTGCTGCGCTTGCGACAGGTGCGGCGATCCCGGTTGTCCCCGTGACCGACACTGTGAAGGTTGTCGATTCGTCGGGCGCAGTCACCGCAACACCCGATCGCGCTCATTTACGGATCGCGCAGACACCGCAGGCATTTCGATACGACGCGATCCTCGCCGCGCACCGCAAGGCCGCCGCCGAAGGCCGCGACGATTTCACAGACGACGCAGCACTCGCGGAATGGGCGGGATTGACGGTCGCAACCTTTGAAGGCGATGCTGCGAACATGAAGCTGACGACTCCGGAAGATTTTGCGCGCGAGGAAGCTCGGATCGGCGCTTCGCTCGGCGACATTCGTAGCGGCACCGGATACGACGTCCATGCGCTGACCGACGGCGATCACCTGATGCTGTGCGGCGTGCGCGTGCCGTTTAATCGCGGATTTCTCGCGCATTCCGACGGCGACGTCGGTCTGCACGCGATTGTCGATGCCATTCTCGGCGCGCTGGCAGATGGCGATATCGGTTCGCACTTCCCGCCGAGCGATCCAAAATGGAAGGGCGCAGCGTCGGATCAGTTTCTGAAGCACGCGGTAAGCCTCGTGACCGCGCGCGGCGGACGCATCGCCAATCTCGAAGTCACGATGATCTGCGAAGCGCCGAAAATCGGCCCATTACGAGACGCAATGCGCGCGAAGATCGCCGAAATCACTGGTCTGCCCCAGTCGCGTATCGCCGTGAAAGCAACGACCAGCGAACGCCTTGGCTTCACAGGCCGTCAGGAAGGCATTGCCGCAACGGCGGCCGCGACGATCCGCCTGCCTTGGGACAACAACTAGTATGGGACGCCAACTCGCATGACCGGCAGCGCCGCCCGCGCATTGTCCCGCTCGCTGCTGGACCTTTGCCGGATGCGCAAGCTGACGATTGCGACGGCTGAATCCTGCACCGGCGGACTTGTCGCAGCGGCGCTCACGGATATTCCTGGATCGTCTGACGTGATCGATCGCGGCTTTGTCACCTACTCCAATTCGGCCAAGCACGCGATGCTCGGCGTGGACAAGGAAACCATCGACACCTTCGGCGCGGTGAGCAAGGAAACCGCGACCGCGATGGCATTCGGCGCACTCGAACACGCCGATGTCGATCTCACTGTTGCGATCACCGGAATCGCCGGTCCCGGCGGCGCGACTCCGGGCAAACCTGTGGGGCTCGTGCATTTCGCTGTGGCGTCGCGCGACGGACGGATCGTTCACAAGGAATGCCGTTTCGGCGCAGTCGGCCGCAGCAATGTGCGCCAGCAGTCCGTCATCGAAGCCCTGAAAATGCTGCTGGACATGGCGCGGGGACCGCAGCCGCCGCTCAAGCGGGCGCGCGCGGCGACCCATAGACTGCGTCCGCGCGCTTCTCGAACGCCGCGGCGAACCGCTGGAAAGCGGCGTCGAACATCGCGCCCATCAGCACCGCGAGCATCCGACTCTTGAACTCATAGGCGATGAAGAACCCGACATCGCAGGCGTCTTCGCCACGCGGTTCGAATGTCCATCTGTTTTCGAGCCTGCTGAACGGGCCTTTAAGATATTCAACGAGAATTTTCAGATCCGGACGATCCAGCGTGACCCGGCTGGTAAAAGTTTCGCTGATGAGCTGAAATGAAACGGTCATGTCGGCGACGATGACTTCCTTGCCGACCTCGCTCTTTGTCCGCTGCTTGATTTTCAACGCCTGACACAACGGGACGAATTCCGGATAGCGTTCGACATCGGCGACGAGGTCGAACATCTTCTCCGCGCTGTGACGCACGCGCCGCTTGTTCGCAAATTGCGGCATCGAAATTTAACGCGCAAGCGCGGCGCGCGCCGCCTGCAGCTTGGCAAAATCCTCGCCGGCGTGATGCGACGAACGAGTCAGCGGCGACGCCGACACCATCAGAAAGCCCTTTGTATAAGCGACCTTCTCAAGACCGGCGAATTCATCCGGCGGCACGTAACGCATCACCGCATGGTGCTTCAGGCTCGGCTGCAGATACTGTCCGATGGTGAGAAAATCCACGTCGGCCGAACGCAGATCGTCCATCACCTGCAGCACCTCGTTCCGCTCTTCGCCGAGGCCGACCATGATTCCGGACTTGGTGAAGATTGTCGGATCGATTTCCTTCACACGCTGAAGGAGCCGGATGGAGTGGAAATAGCGCGCGCCGGGGCGAACCGTCAGATATTGCGACGGCACCGTTTCAAGATTGTGGTTGAACACGTCGGGCTTGGCCGCGACCACCTGCTCCAGCGCGCCATCCTTGCGCAGAAAATCGGGTGTCAGAATTTCTATCGTTGTCGTTGGACAATTCGCGCGAATGGCGCGAATGGTTTTTGCGAAATGATCCGCGCCGCCGTCAATGACGTCATCGCGATCGACCGATGTAATGACGACGTGATGCAGGCCGAGCTTCTGCACGGCAAGCGCAACGTGATCCGGCTCCGCCGCATCGAGCGCGCCGGGCATGCCGGTCTTGACGTTGCAGAACGCACACGCGCGCGTGCAGGTGTCGCCCATGATCATGAAGGTCGCGTGCTTCTTGTCCCAGCACTCGCCGATATTCGGGCAGCCCGCTTCCTCGCAAACCGTGACGAGGCCGTTCTCCTTGACGATCTTGCGCGTGTCGGCGTAACCGCGCGTGTTCGGCGCGCGAACGCGAATCCAATCGGGCTTCGCCGGTGACAGCGCATCCGGTCGATTGACCTTCTCCGGGTGACGCGGGCGCACCTGGGTCTTCGAGACGGTATCGATAAGGACGACCATGAAAGTCCCGTATTCGCTGCACTTTATCTAAGTGCCACAATTTCCACATGCAAGCGCAGGCGCGCATGCTAGCGTCGACTCCTTAGCACAATTCCACAAAAGCAGATGTCCGAAAAGCGCATTGAGGGTGTCACTGGCCGCGCCCTGACAAAACGGTTCTTCTCGCGCAGCGTTCATAAAGTCGCGCCCGATCTGATCGGCGCGACGCTGCTGGTCAACGGCATCGGCGGAATTATCACCGAGGTTGAGGCCTATCATCACACCGAACCTGCCGCGCATTCGTATCGCGGGCCGACGCCGCGCAACATGGTGATGTTCGGTCCTGCCGGTTATCTCTACGTTTATCGATCCTATGGAATTCACTGGTGCATGAATTTCGTCTGCGAGAAGGAAGGTTCGGCGAGCGCGGTTCTGGTTCGCGCAATCGAACCGACGCACGGGATTGCTTCGATGCGGCGGCGGCGACGCGTGAGCGACGAACGCAATCTCTGCTCAGGGCCGGGGAAAGTTTGTGAGGCGCTTTCCGTCAGCGACAAACTGAACGGACACGCGCTCGATAAATCGCCGATTGAAATTTTCGCGCGGACGCGGAAGCCGGAAATTGTCACTGGCGTTCGCATCGGCATCACGAAGGCCGCGGACTTGCCGTGGCGCTATGGATTGAAGGATTCGCGTTTTCTTTCAAAGCCTTTTGCTGCGTAAAGGCGAAACGGTGACGAACTTGGAATCGAATGGCGGAACGGCGGCAAACGTGCGGCACGCACAGAATTTGGTCTGCGCGTTACGCATACCATGACAACGATGGATTTTTCGCCGCGTCATGCGCGATGCACATGGCAATCTGGCGGCTGCCTAGCGAGGCGGCATCCATCGCGCGACAGGCAGCGATAAATTTAACTATCCCCGTGCTTCACGCCGCGCTCTTGAGGCGGTCCAGCGCTTCCAGAATCTTCGTCTTGCGCGCTTCGGCTTCCTCGCGCTTCTCGCGCTGCTCGTCGATGACTTCTTCCGGTGCGTTGGCGACGAACTTTTCATTTCCGAGTTTTGCATCGACACGCTTGATGTCGTCATTGGCGCGCGCGAGTTCCTTGTCGAGGCGCGTTTTCTCGGCGGCGAGATCGATGACGCCCTTGAGTGGAATCGCCGCAACCTCGCCGCGCACGAGCAACTGCACCGAACCGTCCGGCGCGCGATCCGCGAATGAAATTTCGCCGAGCCGCGCGAGACGTTTCAAAACATCGCTCCAACGCCCGGCGCGCGATTTGATCTCGGCTGACGCGCCGACAAGGATCAACGGAAACAGTGTCGCAACCGGCACGTTCATTTCCGAACGCATCGAACGGATCGACGTGACGAGATCGACAACCCAGCCGATTTCGTTCTCCGCGTCATCGGCATCGAGATTCTTGTAAGTCGGCCATTGCGCGAGCGCGAGCAGTTGGCCGCGCTTCGCCGTCACCGCCCAGAGTTCTTCGGTGATGAACGGCATGAACGGATGCAAGAGCTTGACGATTTCATCGCGCGCCCACGCAACCATTGCCTGCGTTTCCTTTTTCGCAGGCGAGTCCGGCCCCATCATCACGGGTTTGACGAGTTCGAGATACCAGTCGCAATAGACATTCCAGACGAAACGATAGACGACGCCGGCCGCGTCGTTGAAGCGATATGCTTCGATGGCTTCGGTGATCTCGTGCGCGGCGCGCGCCGTCTCATGGGCGATCCAGCGGTTGAGCGTTTCCTTCGCTGATCGTGGATCGAAATTCGCAGGCAGCGCGCAGCCGTTCATTTCGGCAAAGCGCGAGGCGTTCCACAGCTTGGTTGCGAAGTTGCGATAGCCCTCGACGCGCTGTGTCGAGAGCTTGATGTCGCGGCCCTGCGCCGCCATCGCCGCCAATGTGAACCGTAAAGCGTCCGCGCCGTAGTCGTCGATGATGCCGAGCGGGTCGATGACGTTGCCCTTCGACTTCGACATCTTCGCGCCCTTCTCGTCGCGGACAAGCGCGTGAATGTAGATTTCAGGGAACGGCGCTTCCTTCATGAAATGGATGCCCATCATCATCATGCGGGCAACCCAGAAGAAGATGATATCGAAGCCGGTGACGAGAACGTTGGTCGGGTAATAACGCTTCACATCAACATCGCTGTCGGGCCAGCCGAGCGTGGAGAACGGCCACAGCGCCGACGAGAACCAGGTGTCGAGAACGTCTTCGTCGCGCGTGATGAAGCCGTCGCGTTTTTTCGGATCGCGCGCCATCGCCTCTGCCTGTTCGGAGGTGATGACTTCCTGCTCAACGTAAAAGCCGAGCGCCTTGCCGACCGCTTCATCCTCGGTCTCCGCGACGAACACTTTGCCGTCCGGTCCGTACCACGCCGGAATCTGATGGCCCCACCAGAGCTGACGCGAGATGCACCACGGCTGGATGTTCTCCATCCACTCGAAGTAGGTCTTCTCCCAGTTTTTCGGAACGAACGATGTCTTGCCGCTGCGCACCGCTTCGATAGCAGGCTGCACAAGCGTCTTCGCATCGACGTACCACTGGTCGGTGAGATAGGGCTCGATCACCACGCCCGAACGGTCGCCGTGCGGAACCATGTGCGTGTTCGGCTCGATCTTTTCGAGGAAGCCCGCTTCTTCCAGCTTCGCCACGATCAGCTTGCGCGCAGCGAAGCGATCCTTGCCGTGCAGTTCTTCCGCGAGGATAAGCGATGCTTCAGGCAGGCCGAGCAGATAATCCTCATTGCTCGAAAGCGTAATGCGGCCTTCCTGATCGATCACGCTGATCGATTTCAGGCCGTGACGCTTGCCGACTTCGAAGTCGTTGAAGTCGTGCGCGGGCGTAATCTTCACCGCGCCCGATCCTTTTTCGGGATCGGAATATTCGTCGGCGACAATCGGAATGTGCCGTCCAACCATCGGCAGCACGACGTTCATGCCGACGAGATGTTCGTAGCGCTCGTCCTTCGGATTCACGGCAACGGCCGTATCGCCGAGCATCGTTTCGGGTCGCGTGGTTGCGACGACGATGTAGCTCGACGGATTCTCCGGCTCGAACTTGCGGCCTTCGATCGGATAGCGCAGGTGCCAGAGGCTGCCCTTCACTTCAATCTGCTGCACTTCCAAATCCGAAATCGCCGTGAGCAGTTTCGGATCCCAGTTCACAAGGCGCTTGTCCTTGTAAATGAGCTTCTGATTGTAGAGTTCGACGAACACTTTCGCGACCGCGCGCGATAATCCCTCGTCCATCGTGAAACGCTCGCGCGACCAGTCGCATGACGCACCGAGGCGCTTCAACTGATTGACGATGACGCCGCCGGATTCGGCTTTCCATTTCCACACGCGCTCGAGAAATTTCGCGCGGCCCATGTCGCGGCGGCCCGGCTCCTGCCGTTCCATCAACTGCCGCTCGACTACCATCTGCGTGGCGATGCCGGCGTGATCGGTGCCGGGCTGCCACAGCACGTCGCGTCCGCGCATGCGCTCGAAACGGCAGAGAATATCCTGCAGCGTGTTGTTAAGCGCGTGGCCCATGTGCAGCGAGCCGGTGACGTTCGGCGGCGGAATGACGATGGTGAACGGTTTCGCGTCGCGCCGCTCAGGCCGCCCGGCCTTGAACGCGCCCGCGTCTTCCCACGCCCGCGCGATGCGGTTCTCGATTTCGGCAGGCTGATAGTTTTTCTCGATCATTCGCAGGCAATCGCAATGGCGGCGGAACAGGTTAGAAACCGCCCCGCGCCCTTCAAGTCAACACTGGAAAAGGGAGTTTTGGCTGCGCTTTCAGCGGCCGCGCGACACGCGCTCGATCTCGGCCTTGACGATGCGTTCCACCAGATTGGGGAGATTGTCGTCGAGCCACGATTTCAGCATCGGCCGCAGCATCTCCTTGACGAGGTCTTCGAGCGTGCGGGCGTTGTTGCTGAGAACCGTCGTCGCCAGCGCGTTAAAGGCCGACTCCACCGCCGAAACGGTCGTGGTCGATAGCATGTCGGCTCTCGGCATGCTCGGTGTTGCATGCGACGGCGCGTGATATGCCGGTTCGGGTGACGGTGTTCGCACCGCCGGCGCTTCGGTAAATTCCAGATCGTCGTGCGGTTCCACATGCCGGAACGACGCGGCGGGCAGTTCAGGCATCGCCATCTGCTCGGTCAATTCGAAAACGTCATCGTCGGGAAGATCGCTCTTGGCTGCTGACGCCTTGGGACTGTCGAAGGCCGCCATCATGGCATCGATGTCGGCCTGGTTGTTTTTGGCGACAGGTGGCGGTGCGGCCGGACGCGCCGCGGGCTTCGGCGGAGCGCTCGCAGGCATCGCGGGTTTCGCAGCGGCGGGCGGCGGACTGGCAGGCTCAGGCCGGGGCGGTTCGGCCTTCGCAGCCGCAGGCTTCGCCTCATCGTCGGAGATGATGCGCCTGATGGACGCCAGAATCTCCTCCATGGAGGGCTCCTGCGTCTTGGCCGGTTGCGTCATCTCCCACTCCACATGACCGGCCTCGCAAAAACAGACGAAGCCGCACACCAGCGTCACGAATCGCTTTGCGACCCATCGCAAAGTTATGTCACGGCAAGAAGTGATTGCAAGCAAAGGGCTGTGGACGCAGGGATTTGACCACAGCGCTTATTGGAAGACGCGGAGTCTATCGGCCGTCCGGGATCTGGGTGCCGCCCCAGGCGTCGCGAACCTGGTGATAATGCACGCTCGGGTCGTAAACCGTCGTCGCCAGTTTCAGGACCGCCGGCGACAGGCGGCCGATGGCGTTGAGCGTCGAGTAGGATGCCACGACGCGGTCATGCTGGGCGGTGACGAGCGCAACGCGGGCGTTCACCAGAGCCTGCTGAGCGTTCAATACGTCCAGCGTGGTGCGCTGGCCGACGCGGGCTTCCTCGCGCACCCCGTTCAGGGCGATTTCCGACGCCGTCACCTGCGATTGCGCGGACGAGACCTGCGCCTTGCCGGCGACGAGTTGCCCCCATGCCTGGGCAACAGTGGCACGGGTCTGGTCGCGGACCTGATCGAGCGTGAGGCGCTGCTGCGCGAGCGTTTCCTTGGATTGCCGGATCAGCGCGTATTCGGCGCCGCCCTGATAGACCGGCACGGACAACTGCGCGACAGCCGACGCACCGAACGAGCGGTAGATCGACATCGTGCTTTCATAGGATTGCTGCACACTTCCCTGCAACGTCACTGTCGGAAACAGCGCGCCTTCGTTGACCTTCACCTGCAGGAAGCTCACGTCGATGCCGTACATCGCGGCTGTGACGTTCGGATTCTCCAGTAGACCGACATCGACTGCGCCAAGCAGCGTCGGCGGCAGGAAACGGTCGACCGGCGATCCCGGAGCCAAGGCCTCGGGTTCGTTGCCGATGATGCGGCGGAAATTGGCGCGCGTCGTCGTCAGATTGGATTCTGCGGTCAGAAGCTGCGTGCGGCCCGCCGCAAGCTGCGCCTCGGACTGCGCAACGTCGGTGCGCGTGACTTCGCCGACATTGAAGCGGTCGCGGGTCTGCTTGAGGGTCTGCTCTAGAACGCGCGTGTTGCTGCGCTGAACTTCGACGATGGCGGAATCGCGAAGATAATCCATGTAGATCGTCGCAGCCGACAGCAGAACGGTCTGCTCGAGAACGCGAAGACCTTCGCGTGCGGCCGAAACCTGACTCTCTGCCGCACGGGTCTTGTTGCCGGTCTGGCCGCCGTTGAACACGGTCTGCGACACCGTCGCGCCCACCGAACGCGGTGCGTTCATGCCGTAGATGCCGATCTGCGAGGCGCGGCCGCCGGTGGTCGTGTTGCTCTGCACGTCGGTGTATTGCGTGCCCGCGCTGGCCGTGATCGCAACCTTCGGGCGATAGCCAGAAAGCGCCTGCGGGACGTTCTCGTCAGTCGAGCGAACGGAGGCGCGCTGGGCGTTCAGCTGCGGATTGTTCTGATAGGCACGGATCAGCGCAGCCTCGATCGTGTCGGCGAACGCCGGGGTCGAGACCGCATGGCCGATCAGCAGAGCTGCGAGGGTGCCCCCTGCTCTCAAACTCAGCACGCGTCGAAGTGGCATTCCAACAATTCCCCAAACCGGCCCGCGCGCGGCTATTTGCGCCTCGGACCGGGTAACCGACTCAGAACGGAACCCGTTCGGGCGTCACCATATTCTCCGTAACCCCTGCGGGAAACCCCCAGCGCCCAATCGTCCCCGAAACACTGAGGCTGGGGCGCGAAAGCCACACTCTGGTTCCGGTTGGCCGAAAAGCCTTGGGCAACGCTCAGAAACTGAAAGCCGGAACCTGCTTCAGGCCGGGCAATACCTCTGCCGAGGCATCGAACAGCACCCGGTTGCCGAAGTCCGCCTGGGAGCGCGTCACCAAACAGGCCTTGGGCGGGCGGTTTTTGGCAAAAACACCGGCCAGACGGCCACCCATCTTGAGCTGTCCGTAGAGCGTGTCCGGCTCGATTTCGGTCGCGCCGTCCAGAACGATCACGTCAAAGGGTCCATGCGCCGCGTCGCCGGCCGCCGGTTCGGCGACCGTGACTGTCACATTTGCCGCACCTGCCTTGGCGAGGCTCGCTTGTGCCGCCGCTGCCAATTTGGCGTCCGGCTCGGTCGCGACAACGGTTGCTGCAAGATGTGACGCCACCGCCGCCGAATAACCCGTCGCGCATCCAACAATGAGAACCTTGTCGGCCGGTCCGATCTCGGCTGCCTGCAGCATCCGCGCCAGCACCACCGGCTTGATCAGGCAGCGCTTGGTGCCGCTGCCGACATCGATATCGAGGTCGAGATAGGCGATCGGGCGCAGGTTCGCCGGAACGAAGTCTTCGCGGGCGACCGCCAGCATCGCGTCGAGAATGCGGATGTCGGTGACATCGCTCGGGCGCACCTGCCCGTCGACCATTTTCAAGCGCGCGGTCGAATAATCGGACATGGCAACCCCTCTCAAAATCCGCGCGACAGGTGAATCGCGCCAAGGCATATTTCAAGGCATATTTGATGCAACGCCGAACACGATGCAAGCCGGATCGCAAAGGATGAGGATGGTGCAAATGACGCTTGGCCGATGGGCGATGGCGGCCTTGTTTGCCGCGATGCTGCCGCAAGGGTCATGGGCGCAATCGGCTACAGACGATCAGGCTGGACCCAAACGCAAGAAAATCATCGAGCGCGCGGAAGCTGCCGCCAAAGCCATCGAGGATTTCACCGCAAAACGCGGCGAGAAAGTTCCGGCGCTGGCCGACTATTACGCAGCGAAATCCGACCTCGGCAAAATCGACGCCGCAGCACCGGAAGCGCCGCGCGCGAAGAAATTACTCGCCGCGATGGAGAAGAACGAAACCGACTATATCCGCAAGCTCGGCGACGGCGACATCAAGACGAAGCTCGACGCGCTGGCCGGCAATGTCGACGGCCGCAGGAAATTCGCCGAGGACAGCCGCAAGCAGATGCTCCGTCGCGGTCTTGCGATGGAAATCACGACGGCGGGCGATGCGGACACCACGCTCTCCTACAAATACTTCAAGATGGATCGGCCCACGGTCTTGAATCTCGCGGAATCGGGAAAGATCTTCAACAAGGCACGTGACCTTGGATTCCGCAACGTGGTCTTCAGCGACGGGCGCGTGTCGTGGACCTACGACGTCGCCGCCAACACCTTCAAATGACGCGCAGCCAATCGCGATGACCGACAGCCGCAATCAAATAGAAAAACTGATGCGCGAGTTCGACGAATTGCCGCCGAACGTGCGCGCGGCGCTGTCGCGTTCCGACGCGCCGAGCGACCAGATGGTCGACGTTCTGTGCAACATGCACCGCAACGGTTTTCCGGAAGACGCGCTGTTGAAAGTGATCGCGGCGAACAACGCCAAGCGCTAGCGATTGAAGCCGCCGGTGACGGCGAGCAGCACGATAATCAGCGCGAGCGTCACGACAGTCGTGATCAGCATCGCGCGCAGGCTCAGGCTGCGGCCGATCCACCATAACAGAGCGACGCACATCAGAACGGGAACGAGGATGTCGAGGGATGTCAGGTTTGCGGGCATCACTGCAACTGTCTGAAATTGCTGGCTCCCCGGGCTGGATTCGAACCAGCGACCATTCGATTAACAGTCGAATGCTCTACCACTGAGCTACCGAGGAATAGTGCCTGCGCACGCGCCGCATATAACAAGCACATCGAGTCTTGCAAAGCACAAATCCAGCAAAATACGTGTCAAATCGCAGGGATATTGGGGGCCGCAATCACAGTATCTTAGGGATTATTTGTGCGTTCCATATTGGGGGATTTTCGATGCAGGCTCTCAGCGCGACATATCGCGGTCTCTTGGCGATTGGCATTCTCGGCGGATCGATCAATATCGGGGAAGCCGCCGCACCGAAGCAACTCTACAACAAAACGTTCTCGTTCTTCTGGGGCGAGTCAAACCGATCCATCCGAGTGTCGGATGGTGCGGACACGACCGGCAATTTCAAGCTGGACCGCATGATCTATTTCAGCACCGCCGGGCGGCATTTTTCGCGCGGATCTTACAGTACCCAAGGCATAAGCATCGGCGGCTCGCGAGAACTGGCGCCGGGCGATAACGCGATGGGGATCACGTTTGAAGGAAATTCGTTCCGCGCTACGTGGCACGCTTTCGGCTCAACAGGTGTCGCGCGCAGCCTGACCGTGAACTACGACCCTGCGGTCACGAGTTGCTCGGCCAGCATATCTGTCGGCAAAGTGGGCGATGGAACAAGCGTCGGAATCGACGGCGCGCGCTATCGATTGGTCGAGACGAATGTCGGTTCGGTGAGCTGCAGCGTCAAGGACGGGAATCCATATTGATTTCATTGAGCTGAAGCCGCCGTCCGCTTGATTTGCATCAACGGCATCCATGTCGATCTGTCCGATAAACGGGCATGGTCCGCCGCACGAAACACTGGTCCGAACGATCCGCGAAAAGCAAAATCGCGCATGTGATCGAGCGCGTCGGCCTCGCGCTCACCGGCGGCGCATGCGGGCTGTTCGTCGCAGCCTATCTCGTCAAATCGAACATCAACCTTTTCGGGACCGATGCCTTCGCCTTCGGGATGATGGCTTTGGGCGCGGCCGGTTTCTATCTCGGCATCGATCTGCCGCCTCATTCGCAAAACCAATCGGCCACGAAAGTCGATACCGTCGAGTTGCTGAGTGCTGCCGGAACGTTCCTTGCAGCCTTGGAGTCGGTTGCGTCGGTCGTTGCGATCATCACCGGCGACATTTTCGCGCCTGAGGCCCCCATCGCCGTCGGGATCGGCTGGACGGCCGGTGCCGCGATGCAAATCGCAGCAGGTGTGCTCGCCCGCCGCGGTTGACGCGGTCTCAACGAAAGCGCTCTGGCCCGCGCGGAGGAAAGCAATGTACCGGCACATCCTACTTCCAACCGACGGTTCGGATTTGTCGCGCAAAGCGATCAAGCACGGGATCGCGCTGGCAAAAGCCGTCGGCGCGCGGGTGACGGCGATTGTCGTCTCGACACCTTTCCAGTCTTTGGTCGTCGATCCCGGTGCTGTCTCGAAGGCGCTCGATCAATACAAGGCGCTGGCCGCCGAACAGACGGCCAAATATCTCGATGCGGTGCGCTCCGACGCGCAAGGCGCCGGCGTCACGTGCAGTGTATCGTGCGTGGAGCACGACCAGCCCTACAAGGCGATCATCGACATCGCGCAGGAGAAGGGCTGCGATCTCATCATCATGGCGTCGCACGGCCTTCGCGGAGTCTCGGCGATCCTCGGCAGCGAGACGCTGAAAGTGCTGACGCACAGCCGCGTGCCGATTCTGGTTTACCGCTGAAGGGCGCTCCGCACGTTAACGAGGGAAATGCCTGTGTCTCACCATCGCATGCTGCTGTTCGTCGCTTTGATCGCGCTCTGCGTTTGCGGCCATCGACCGGACGCGCAGGCCGCCGACATTTCCAACGGCAAGACGATCGCGCTGCGCTGGTGTTCATCGTGTCATCTGGTGACACCCGACCAGCGGCAGGGAAATGCGGATGTCCCCTCGTTCGCATCAATCGGCGCGCGCGCCAATTTCGACACCGATGCCGTCGCGTCGTTTCTGCTCGATCCGCATCCTAAGATGCCGAACTATTCGCTCAGCCGCGACGAAGCCCGGAACATCGCCGAATATATCGCCTCGCTCGCCGGCAAGGCGAAGAAGCCCGTGCCGGAGAAGATGCTCTTCGATCAGACGCTGTAAGGAATTTGGAGGCCACGACCGGAATTGAACCGGTGTACACGGTTTTGCAGACCGTTGCGTAACCACTCCGCCACGTGGCCCCAATCAGGGCTAACTACCGTGCCGCGCCCCTTGAAGCAATGGCCGCTTTAGGCTGTGCGCGCCGATTTTCCGCGCCGTTTCTCAGGCTTGCGCCAGTCGCGCTTGCGGCGCGGTTTCGGCGCCAGTTCCGGTATTGTCGATTGCACCTCGCGGTATCGCGTCAGCAGGCGTCCGAACGTCGCGTTCAGTTTGGTTTCGATTTCGGGACGGCCTTCAAGCCGGCTGAGAGTCAATCCCGCCGCCTCGATAGTCGAGAGGCCGTCGCCGCGCGGTTCCTTGCGCAGCTTGCCGTAGAGCGACGGCCGCTTCGGGCCGAGAACGATGCGCTGGCATTTCAGCATCCACGCATTGCGCCACCACAGCGCCTTGGCCTGGCTCCATGTGCCGTCGAGCAGCACCACGCCTTCGATGTTTTTGAGAATGCCGCGCTGGCCTTCTTCCAGCTCACCCTTGCGATCCACCGCGACGAGATCGCGGTCGGTATCGAGATCGGCGAGCTTCACCGAACCAAGATAGAGGATCGCCCAGTTCTGCGGATCGGCATCGCGCCCGAGCGCTTTCGAGAGCGACGGCCACGACAGTCCGATTTTCAGTGTCGCCTTTTTAAATTGCAGCGCGGTCAAGCGCGCGGTGCCGAGCGCGCGATCCTGCTCCTGCGGATGCTGAAGGATCAATAACTCGATGCGGTTATCGATGGGTTTAATATCTTCGCAGATACACAGCGGCATCGGCTTGCCGCAGCGCGGACACTCCGGGATTTCATCGACCGGACTTGTGGATTTGATTTCGGGAGACATCCGCAGCCTATACGCTCGAGCAATCGTGCCTTCAAGGCTCAAGCCACTGCGGCGTCATTATTCGGCAGGTGCCGCGCGCGGAAGCGGCGCAGGTTCGCGCCTGCGGCGCAGCCGGTCGATCAGGAGATAGATCACCGGCGTCGTGTAGAGTGTGAGAATTTGCGACACGATCAGCCCGCCGATGATGGTGATGCCGAGCGGACGGCGCAATTCGGTGCCCGGCCCCGTCGCGATGACCAGCGGCACAGCCGCGAGCAATGCGGCCATCGTCGTCATCAGGATCGGGCGAAACCGCGCCAGCGATGCCTCGAAGATCGCATCCTCCGACGACAGCCCGCGATGGCGTTCGCCCTCCAGCGCAAAGTCGACGATCATGATGCCGTTTTTCTTGACGATGCCGATGAGCAGAATGATTCCGATGAAGGCAATCACGGTGAGCGGCGTGTTGGTCACGAACAGCGCCAGCAATGCGCCAAGCCCCGCCGAGGGCAACGTCGAGATGATCGTGAGCGGATGCGCCAGACTCTCATACAGCACGCCGAGCACGATGTAGACCGCGATCAGCGCGCCGAGAATCAAAAGCGGCTGCTTGCCCGCGGTCTTCTGGCTATCGGCGGCGTTGCCCGCGAACTCAGTGCGGATGCCCTCCGGCATGTGCAAGTCCGTTACCGCCTGAAGGATATTGTTCGTCGCCGTCTGCAGTGCCACATCCGGCAACACGTTGAAGGAGATCGTGTTCGAGGGGAACGACGACTGGTGATAGACCGACAGCGGCGACAATCCCCGCTCCATCCGCACCACGCCCGACAGCGGCACCTGCTTGCCGTTCGCGCCGGCGACATAAATTTTATCGAGCGCAGCCGGATCGGCCTGCAGGCGCTGATCGACTTCAAGCACGACCTGATACTGGTTGCGCTGGGTGTAGATCGTCGAAACCTGCCGCTGCGAGAACGCATTATTGAGCGCGTTGTCGATATCCTGCACCTTCACACCGAGGCTGGCCGCGGTGTTCCTGTCGATGAACAGATTGACCGCAAGACCCGCAGCATCCCGGTCGCTTGAAATATCGGTGATGCCTTCGACGCTCTCCATCTTCTTGGCGACAATCGGTGCCCATTTCGCCAAAAGATCGAGATCGGCGCTGATCAGCGTGAACTGATAGTCTGAATCGCTTTGCCGCCCGCCAGTGCGCAAATCCTGCGCGGCGAACATGAAGAGGCGAATTCCCGGAACCTGCGATAGCTTCCGCCGCAGCCGGTCGATCACCTGCTGCGTCGTCAATCCGTCGCGCTCCGCAATCGGCTTGAGACTGATAAACATCTGTCCGCGATTGGCCCCGGCGCCCGGCCCGCCCGTTCCGCCGGTGATAGAGCCGATCCCATGCACAGCCGGATCGGCGACAACGATATCGGCCGCGCGCTGCTGGAATCCGACCATTGCCTGAAACGATACGTCCGACGAAGCGCGAGTCGCGCCGATGATGAGGCCGCTGTCGTCCTGCGGAAAATAGCCCTTCGGCACTTTGGCGAACAATACAACGGTCAATGCGATGGTGGCGACGAACACGAGCACTGTCAAAACCGGAAATTTCAGAACGACCCGCAGCGTTCGTTCGTAGAAAGTTACGACGCGCGACAACCCGCCTTCGATGAACCTGTCGAACCACGTCGCATCCGACGAAAGCCCCGCCTTGATATAATGTGCGCAGATCATCGGCGTCACGGTCAGCGACACCGCCATCGACACGACAATGGCAAACGTCAGCGTCAGCGAGAATTCACGGAACAGACGCCCGACGATGCCGTCCATGAAAATCAAGGGCGTGAATGCTGCGATCAGCGAAATGCTGATCGACAGCACCGTAAACCCGATCTGCCTTGCGCCGAGCAAGGCCGCCTGATACGGCGCCATCCCCTCTTCGAGATTGCGGTACATGTTCTCGATCATCACAATGGCATCGTCGACAACGAAACCGACGGAAACCGCGAGCGCCATCAGCGACAGATTGTTGACCGAAAAACCCGCAAGCCACATTCCGGCGCATGTTCCGGCAAGCGCAAGCGGCACCGAGACGCCTGCCGCGACCGTCGGCGTCATGCGGCGCAGAAATACAAATACAACCAGCATCACCAGCGCGGCGGTCGCAGCCAGCGTCCACTGCATGTCGTTAACGCTGGCGCGAATGGTCGTCGTCCGATCCGACAGAATGGAAATATCGACGCCGGCCGGAATCCACTGTTTGAGCTGAGGCAACAGCGCCTTCACGTTATCGACGGTCTCGATGACGTTGGCGTCCTGCTGCTTGGTGACAAGAATCAAGACCGCAGGCTGCTTGTTGAACCACGCAATTTGACGGCTGTTGCGCGTGGCGTCGCTCACGTCGGCCACATCCGATAGCCGCACCGAATTGCCGTTGGCGCTCTTGACGATGATGTCCTGAAATTGCTTGGCCGTCCGCATCTGCGGGTTGGTGGCAATCGTCTCGCCGAGGCGCGATCCGTCGAAATTTCCAACGGGACCGATGGCATTGGCGTTGACGATGGCGGCGCGCACGTCTTCGCTGGCAATACCGGCGGTCGACAGCGCGCCAGGATTGATCGCCACGCGCACCGCGGGCTGATCGGCTCCGCTGACCGTGGCCTGCCCCACGCCAGGTACCTGCGAGATACGCTGCGCGATCACCGTATCGGCGATGTCGTAGATCGCGCTCGGCAACATCGTCTGCGATGTCAGCGCGATAATCAGCACGGGCGCCGCCGCCGGATTGGCTTTGCGGAAACGCGGCAGCGTCGGCAGATCCTGCGGAAGATCGCTGAGCGACGCGTTGATCGCGGCCTGCACGTCGCGCGCAGCCTTGTCGATGTCGCGGCCGATGGCAAATTGCAGCGAGATGTTGGTCGAGCCGAGCGAACTCGTGGACGTGATCTGATCGACGCCTGCGATTTCGCCGAGCCGCCGCTCCAAGGGTGCGGCGACAGTCGATGCCATCGTCGGCGGATCGGCTCCGGGCCGCTGCGCGCTGACGAAGATCACCGGAAAATCGACGGATGGAATGCTCGCGACGGGCAGAAAATTGTAGGCGACCGCGCCAACCAGAAACAAGCCGATAGCGAGCAATGTCGTGCCGACCGGCCGCCTGATGAACGGTTCGGAAAGCGAAGCCATTACGAGTGTCCTCGATCCGACGTTTGCTTCATTCCGCCGCGCGCTCCGAGCAAACGTCGGATCGGAAAGGACACTCGCCGATTATAATTGCCAGTGATCCTTTGGTTCTGGCATTCGTAAGAATGCCCGCGAAAAAAATCATACGAATGCCAGAACCGGATCACTGGAGGCCTTCCGCCGCGCCTGCAATGGGAGGTGATGGAAGCCCCGTTCCATCCGGCGGTACGGCCTTTTCGATGCGGCGATTGATGCGGTCGAGCGCCAGATAAATCACGGGCGTCGTGTAAAGCGTCAGCACCTGCGAAACCAGCAGACCGCCGATGATCGACACGCCGAGCGGAAATCTCAATTCCGCGCCGGTGCCGCTTTCAATCGCAAGCGGCAGTGCGCCGAACAACGCGGCCAATGTGGTCATCATGATGGGACGGAAACGCAACAGACACGCCTGCACAATGGCGTCGTAAGCGGACATGCCCTGGTGCCGCTCCGCTTCCAGCGCGAAGTCGATCATCATGATCGCGTTCTTCTTGACGATGCCCATCAAGAGAATGATGCCGATCAGTCCGATCACCGACAGATCCTGCCCGCACAGGATGAGCGCTAGGATCGCGCCGACGCCCGCGGAAGGAAGCGTCGACAAAATCGTGATCGGGTGAATGTAGCTTTCATACAAAACGCCGAGCACGATGTAGATGGTCACGAGCGCCGCGAGAATGAGCCACGGCTGTCCCGACAAAGAGCGGGAGAATTCGGCAGCATCACCTGAGTAAATGCCGCTGATGCTGGTCGGCATGCCGATGGATTTTTCGATTTCCGCAACGCGCGTCACCGCGTTACCAAGCGCCTCGCCCGGCGCGAGGTTGAACGACAGCGAGACGGCGGGAAACTGCGCCTGATGCGAGATCGACAATGGCGCAGTCGTTCGCGTGATCGTGGCAATGGCCTCGAGCGGTACCTGCGGATACGCCGTTCCGGTCGTGCTGCCATTGACGGTCGATGTCGTATTGCCAATGCTGGCGCTGGTCGTAACCGCATTGCTTCCGGCACCCGCGACATACAACTTCGAGAGCACCGCCGGATCGGTCTGGTATTCCGGCAGCGCTTCGAGCACGACGCGGTATTGATTGGCCTGTCCGAAGATCGTCGAAATCTGGCGCTGGCTGAACGCGTCGTTGAGCGTATCATTGACCGCCTGCAACGACACGCCGAGCTGTCCGGCGCGCTGGCGGTTCACATCGACCATTGCACGCAAGCCGCCCTCTTGCCCGTCCGACGAAACATCGCGGAAAAGCGGATCGGCCCGCATCGCGCGGACGAGCTTTGCGGACCACTCGTTCACTTCCGGCGCGCTGGTGGCGGTCAACGTGTATTGAAACTGCGAGCGGCTGGAACGGGTGCTGATCTGAATATCTTGTACCGGCTGGAAATAGACCGTCATGCCGGGAATGCTCGCCACGCGGGTCTTGAGTCGGTTCACCACGGCAGAAATATCGGCCTTGCGTTCGCCGCGCGGCTTCAGCGTCATCACAAGACGCCCGACATTCGTGGTCGGGTTGACCGAACCCGCGCCGATCACAGAGACAACGCCGATCACGTCGGGATCGGCCTTGATGGCGTCAGCCGCTTGCGTCTGCCGTGTCTGCATATCCGAGAATGACACTTCGGGCCCGGCTTCCGTCACAGCCGTGATCGACGCCGTGTCTTGAAGCGGCAAAAATCCTTTCGGTGCCACGACGTAAAGCAAGAGCGTCGCGACGATGGTGCCGAATGTAACGATCAAAGTCGCGCGCTGGCGCTGAAGCACCCAAAGCAGCGTGCGGTGATAGAAATCGACCATGCGGTCGATCCAGCCGCTGAGTGTCGCCAATCCCGGAACAGCGCGCTCCTCGCCGTGCCGCTTGAGCAACCGCGAACACATCATCGGCGTCAGCGTCAGCGAGACGATGGCGGAGGTGACGACCGCAATCGTCAGCGTCAGCGCGAATTCGCGGAACATGCGGCCGACAAGTCCGGACATGAACAGCAACGGAATGAACACCGCGATCAGCGACACCGTCAGCGATATGACGGTGAAGCCGATTTCGCGCGCACCGCGCAGCGAGGCGTCCATCGCGCTCTCGCCGTTTTCCATGTGGCGGACGATGTTCTCGATCATCACGATGGCATCGTCGACCACGAAACCCGTGCCGATGGTCAGCGCCATCAGCGACAGATTGTCGAGGCTGAAGCCCGCGAAATACATGATGCCAAAGCTCGTGATCAGCGACAGCGGTAGCGCTACACCCGCGATCAATGTCGCGCGGAGCGAACGCAGAAAAATCAGAACCACCATCGTCACCAGAATGACGCTGAGCACGAGCGTGAACTGCACGTCATGCACCGAGGCGCGGATCGTCACGGTCCGGTCGCTGACGACGGACAGATCGACGCCCGCCGGCACCGCCTTCTGCAATTTCGGAATTTCGCTGCGGATCTGACGAACGACATCGATGACGTTCGCGCCGGGCTGGCGCTGGATTTCGATCACGACCGCGGGCGTGCCTTGATACCAGGCCCCGGTCTTGTTGTTCTCAAGACCGTCGACGATGCGCGCCACGTCTCCAATCGTCACCGGCCCACCGTTGCGATAGGCGATAATGATCGGCTTGTAGGCATCCGCCGCAACGATCTGATCGTTTGCAGCGATGGTGTAGGACTGTTGCGCGCCGTCGAGCGAACCTTTCGGACCGGACACGTTCGCGCCTGCGATCGCATTACGCAGGTCTTCCATCGCGATGCCGTAGGCCGCAAGGCGCGCAAGATCGGCCTGCACCCGCACCGCAGGCTTCAATCCGCCGAGAACCGAAACGCGGCCGACGCCGGAGATTTGCGCAAGACGCTGCGCCATCAGTGTGTCGGCGAGATCGCTCATCGCCCGCAGCGAGATCGTCTCCGATGTCATCGCGAGCGTCATGACCGGCGCATCGGCCGGGTTCACCTTGGCATAGGTCGGCGGATACGGAAGATTTTTCGGCAGCACGCCGGCGGCGGCGTTGATCGCGGCCTGCACGTCCTGCGTCGCGCCATCGATGTCGCGGCCGAGGTCGAACTGCAATGAAATCTGGCTGACACCGTAGGAGCTGGTCGACGTCATCGACGTCAGCGATGGAATTTGTCCAAGCTGGCGTTCGAGAGGCGCCGTCAACAGCGAAGCGGCAACATCAGGGCTCGCACCGGGCAACTGCGTCGTGACTTGAACGGTCGGGAAGTCGACCTGCGGCAATGCGGAGACGGGAAGCGCCCAATAGCCGAGCGCGCCGCCGATCAGAAGCGCGATGCCGAGCAGCGAGGTCGCGATCGGCCGGTGGATGAAGGGTTCGGAGACGCTCATCGGAATGCGCTCATGGTTTTATCGAGACGCGCGTCACTGTGACGACTTCGCACCGCTGTCTGACTTTTGCGCCCCCGCGCCGTCCTGCGTTTTCTGACCGCGTTTCTCGCCCTTTTGCCCGCCTTGCCCGCCGCCCTTCTTGCGCGGCGCGAGATCGGGCGTCGTCTCCTGATAGTTTTCGCTGATGCTGACGCGCGAACCGTCGGCCAGGTTGGCGAAGCCGGTGGTCACAACGCGATCCGATGTCGTGACGCCGGACGCGATCACGGCATCCTTCTCGTTCTGCTGGACGACATTGACCACGCGCGCGGATACGACATTGCCCTCGCCGATCACATAGACGAACGTGCCGGCGGGCCCGCGCTGAACGGATGCGGTCGGAACGACGATGGCCTTTTGGAGCGTCTGCACTTTCAGGCGCACATTGACGAATTGCCCCGGCCAAAGCTGGAACGTGCCGTTCGGAAATTCCGCCTTCAGCTTCACCGTGCCGGTGGTCTGGTCCACCTGATTGTCGACGGCGGTCAAGGTGCCGGTATCCGCGACAGTCTTGCCGTCATTGGCGAACACATCCACCGCAAGCGTACCGCTCGCCGCCGCCGTATTGACGCGCACGATCTGTTGCTGCGGCAGGCTGAACCACACTGCGATGGGCTGAAGCTGCGTGATAACCACGACGCCGGTTGCGTCAGACGCATGAACGATGTTGCCGGGATCGACCTGCCGCAAGCCTGCACGGCCAGACAGAGGTGCGACGATCTTGGTGTAACCGAGCGTCGCCTGTGTGTTGTCCATGGCCGCCTGATCGGATTTCACCAGCGCTTCGAGTTGAGCGACGGTCGCGCGCTGGGTATCGGCTTGCTGCGCGGAGCCGGCTTTCGCGGCGGCCAGTTGCTGATAGCGATTGAGATCGATGCGTGCGTTGGCAAGCGTCGCCTCGTCCTGCGCCTTCTTGGCGACGGCCTGATCGAATTGCGCTTTGTAGATCGCCGGATCGATCTCGGCGAGAATATCGCCGGCCTGCACGTTCTGGCCTTCCTTGAAATTCACCGACAGCAATTTGCCGTCTACCTGCGCACGCACGGTGACATTATTCAACGCGCGCACCGAGCCGACGCCATCGAGATACACCGGCATGTCTTCGATGCGCGGCAACGCGGCGAGAACCGGAACGGTCAATCCGGTCTGCGTGCGATTTGTTGCCGGGGACTGATTGAACAGCGACCAGGCGATATAGGCAGCGCCCACAACAATCAGCAGCCCGATGGCGATCGAGACCGTGCGGCGGCGCGCAGAGGACGCAAGCCGCGCGAGGCCTTCGCTGGCGGCCTTTGCCGTCTCGTTGAGGTCGGGCTTAAAGAGCATCGGCCTTTTCTTCCGTCTTAGGCTCTGTCCTTGGCGACCACCCGCCGCCCAGCGCCTGATAGAGGCTGACGATCGCCTGAAGCCGCGCAAGCTGGGCCTGCGCCAGCGAATCTTCAGCCTGAAATAGTGTCAGTTGCGTGTTTAGCACAGTCACGATGTCCGCGGTGCCCGCCCGGAGCTGCCTCTCGGAAAGTTCAAATGCGCGGCGCGAGGAGATGACGACGTTCCGCTGCAGCCTTAATTTTTCCGTCGTCTGCCGGATGGCGACCAGAGCCGTATCGACGTCCGAGAATGCCTGAACGACGGTCTTGCGATAAGTCTGCAGCAGCTCGTCCTGCTTGGCCTTGTTGTAGTCGAAATTCGCCTGAATTTTCCCGGCGTCGAAGATCGGCTGGGTCAGGCCCGCCGCCATGTTGAAGAACGCCGATTGCGGAACGAACAGCGCCATCAACGCGGCGCTCTGATAGCCGCCGCTGCCGGTAAGCTGGATGCTCGGGAAAAATTGCGCGCGCGCGCTGCCGACATTGGCCGTCGCCGACGCCAACTGATTTTCCTGGCGGCGAATATCCGGCCGCTGGATCAACAATTCAGAGGGCAGCCCCGGCGTTACGCGCGGAATTCCGATCTGGCTGAGTGACGCGCCGGTCAGCCGCACACGCTCCGGCGGCCGCGCGACAAGGACAGCCAGGACATTCGCATTCTGGTCGAGCGTTTGCTTGAGCGGAGGGACCAGCGCCTTCTGGTTGTTCAGCACGCTCTCCTGCTGCGCCAGATCGAGGTCCGAATTGGTACCGGCATCGACGCGCGATTTGATCGCGTTGTAGATCCGCTGGGCGCTGGCGATGTTGTTTTGCGCGATCCTCAAGCGATCCTGCGAAGCGACGACCGTAAAATAAGCGTTGGCAACGCTGGCGAGTGTCGTCAGGGCAACGACGTCGCGGTCGAAGCGATTGGAGTTCGCGGTTTCTTCCGCGGCCAGCAGCGCGTCGCGGTTCTTGCCCCAGAAGTCGATTTCGTAGCTCGCGTTCAGCTGCGCGACATGGTTCGTCACTTCGGTTCGCCCGCCAACCGAACTGCCGGTTGTCACCACGCCCGTATTCTTCGACGACCGCGACCGGGAGCCGGAGAATCCACCCGTTACGCTCGGAAGCAGCGCCGCACCCGCCTCCGACGCAAGCGCATCCGCCTGGACGATGCGCGCGGTTGCAGCGGCGATGTCGAGATTCACCCGCTGTGCTTCTTCCATCAGCACCGTCAATTCCGGCGAGCGAAATGCCCGCCACCAATCCAGCGACGGCGGCGTTTCATCGGAATCGATTGGCGAAGCGGATTTATAGATATCCGGCACATCGAGTGCCGCGTTCGGGACGTCTGCGGTGACGATGCACCCCGCCGAAAGGGCCGCGAGCATCAACGCCGATCCAATGCCGACAAGCCGCCGCGAGCGCGACGGATCGGCGGGACAGGACAGGACACGCAACAACAGCACCGGACGGTCAACTCTCTGATTATGCAGCATCCTACCGGGGCGGCCGGGCGGCGGACAGTCATCCCAAGCCACACTCGGCAACACAAGCGGCCCAGCCGCGACACCGATCAACAGTTCGGGCGCGATTGTCCACGGGATACGGGGGCTTGGCGTATTGACCCACTCTGGAAAGCCTACAATCCTTACCGCGAATTCATGCGCGATTGCGCCGATTTGAGGATTACGACCTGCCGTCAGCGCCCGAACCCCCGCCGCCTAGGCTCCTGAAACTCCAAGGGGAAAACCCCGTATCTGAGAAGCCGGTTGGGAACAGGGGGTTGAAATGCGCATCGCAGTGATTGGAACGGGAATCGCCGGCAACGCCGCCGCGTGGGCGCTGTCGCAACGATACCCGGTCACAGTCTACGAGCGCGAACTCAGACAGGGCGGCCACAGCCATACCGTCACCGTCGAATACGACGGAACTCCGGTCGCCGTGGACATCGGCTTTATCGTCTACAACGAACTGAACTACCCCGGCCTGACGAAGCTGTTCGCGCATCTCGGCGTCGAGAGTATTGCAAGCGACATGACCTTTGCGGTGACGGCCGACCAAGGCCGCTTCGAGTGGAAGGGCGGCGGCAATACATGGTGGGATACCGCCAAGGGATTGTTCGCGCAGCCGCGCAATCTGCTGTCGCCATCGTTCCTCTGGATGCTGCGGGATATTCTGCGCTTCAACGACAAGAGCACCGAAGACCATGCGGCCGGACGGCTGACGGGATTGTCGCTCGGCGAATATTTCAAAATGCGCGGCTTCGCGCCGCGATTACTCTCGGATTATCTAGCCCCGATGGGCGCTGCGATCTGGTCGGCGCCGGCAAATGAAATTCTCGATTTTCCGGCCGAAAACTTCGTCGCCTTTTTCAGCAACCATCGCCTGCTTCAGTACGACCGTCCGGTGTGGCGCACGGTCAAGGGCGGAAGCTGCGCTTACGTCGAAAAACTCACCGCGCCTTTCCGCGATCGCATCCGCAGCGGTTGCGCGGTGACATCGATTGAGCGGACCGATCACGGCGTGATCGTTCAAGACAGCCGGGGTCATTCGGAAACCTACGATCACGTTGTCATCGCCTCTCACAGCGATCAGGCACTCGACATGCTGGCCGACGCAACCAAGGACGAGCAGCAAATTCTCGGCGACATCCCCTACTCGCCGAACGTCGTCTATCTGCACCGCGATCTGCGCCTGATGCCGAAGCGCAAGCGCGCATGGGCGTCGTGGAATTTCCTGCGCTGGCAGCGCAAAGGCACGGCTGTGAACGATGTCGCCGTCACCTATTGGATGAATGCGCTGCAAGGCATCGACGCCGACAAGCCGCTGTTCGTCAGCCTCAACCCTCCGTTCGATCCCGATCCTGCATTGACCTTCGGACGCTACCTTTGCGACCATCCGCAATACGATGTTGCGGCCTTCGCCGCGCAAAAGCGTCTCGGTGAGATTCAAGGCAAGCGCCGGACGTGGTTCTGCGGTGCATGGACCGGATATGGATTCCACGAGGACGGGCTTCGCTCCGGCTTCGCTGTCGCCGAAGCTCTCGGCGCGGCGCTGCCGTGGAATGCGCCGGCCCCTGAACTGGCGGAAGCCGCCGAGTAGTCATGAAGCGAAACGGTCCCGAAAAGGCCATTCAAACGACGGGAGCCGATGCACCCGCCGCGCTTTATTTCGGCGACGTGATGCATGCGCGGCTGAAGCCCATGAAGCACAGTTCTCGGGGTCATCGTTTCAGCTACCGCGTGTTCAGCCTGTTGATCGATCTCGATCGTCTCGATGAGGCCAACAAGATGTCGCCGCTGTTCGGCGTCAACCGCGCTGCCCTCTATAGTTTCCACGAGCGCGATCACGGCCTGCGCGACGGATCGGGGTTGCGCGGCTATGTGAACCGGCGCGCGGCGGAACGCGGCGTCGATCTCACCGGCGGAAAAATCCTGCTGCTCTGCTATCCGCGCCTGTTCGGCTACACGTTCAATCCGCTGTCGGTCTATTTTTGCTATCGCGCCGATGGTTCGCTTGCGCTTCTGATCTATGAAGTCCGCAACACCTTCGGCGACATCCATTCCTACGTGCTGCCCGTTCGCGATGACGAATTGTCGCAGGCAGGTGTGCGTCAGGAACAAAACAAGCTGTTTTATGTTTCTCCATTCGTCGAAATGGCGATGCGTTATTATTTCCGCGTCGCACCACCGGGCGACTCAGTCAGATTGCGCATCCTGGAGACCGACGCCGAAGGCCCGCTTCTGGCAGCGACCTTCTCCGGTACGCGCAAGCCGCTCACCAGCGCGTCGCTTTTGCTTGCCTTCATCAACCTGCCGCTCGTGACTTTCAAAATCATGGCGGCGATCCACTGGGAAGCCTTGCGTCTTTGGATCAAAGGCGCAAAACTTGTCGAACGGCCAATCAAAACGGATCGGAGCGAGCGCCCCGCCGAAAAAGGATTTGAACCGCAGAGACTTCATCACCAAGGACTTGGTCAACAAAGACTCGGACATAGAGCCATTTCGCATTGATGGAATCGCGCGATGCCTGATCTCATCAGAATTACGCCCGATACGGTCGCGGCCGTTTTGCCTGACGTTCCCCGGATGGTCCGGCTGGCTTTCAATTTCGTTTCCCAACTCAGACGCGGCACGCTCGACGTTACCCTTCCCGACGGACGCATTATCCGGTGCGGCGGTTACGAGCCGGGACCGTCCGCCCAGATGACAATCTACAGTTACGGGTTCGCGTGGCGGCTTGCGCGCGGCGGCGACATCGGCGCCGCGGAAGCCTATCTGCGCCGCGAATGGGACACGCCGAACCTCACGCAGTTTCTTTATATCTTCTGCGTCAACCACGACCTGATCCAGTCGATGCTCGGCGGCAAGCCGATCGCGCGTCTGGTCCAGACACTCCGGCACTGGATGAACCGCAACACAAGGCGGCAAGCGCAGCGCAACATCTACGCGCACTACGACATCGGCAACAAGTTCTACTCGTCCTGGCTCGACCCGAGCATGACGTATTCCTCGGCGCTGTTCGAGGACGGCACCAACGATCTCACGGCCGCGCAACACAACAAGTATCGCCGTCTTGCGGAGGCTATCAATCTTCAACCCGGCCAGAAGGTTCTCGAGATCGGCTGCGGCTGGGGCGGCTTTGCCGAATACGTCGCCAAGAACTACGACGCGAAGGTGGTCGGGCTGACCATCAGCACCGAGCAGCGCGCTACCGGCGCGAGGTCGATTTCATCCAGCGCTACGTGTTTCCGGGCGGCATGCTGCCCTCGCCGGAAATTCTCAAATCGCTCGGAGACAAGTTCGGCGTTCCCGTGATCCGCGAGCGCATCTTCGGCGAGGACTACGCCAAGACACTGGCAACATGGCGCGACAATTTCCGCGCGGCGTGGCCGAACCTCATTCCGCTGGGATTCGACGAGCGCTTCCGCAGGCTCTGGGAATATTACCTCGCCTATTGCGAGGCAGGATTCCTCTCCGGCAACATCGATGTGCGGCAGGTTGTTTTCGCAAAGCCTGCCTGACCGCACTATTTGTTCTTGGAAAACGCGCAAACCTCGCCTGCATGAACCGCTCTTGCCGGGGAGAAGCCGTGCGACTAGCTTGATGGCGTCATTCCCGCCTCACGCATCATTCGGGCCGCATGCATATCCGCAAAGACGTTATCGACGCCATCGGCAATACGCCGCTCATCAAACTGAAGCGCGCGTCGCAAGAGACCGGCTGCGAGATTCTCGGCAAGGCCGAGTTCATGAACCCCGGACAATCGGTCAAGGATCGCGCCGGCAAGCAGATGATCCTCGAAGCGGAGAAGCGCGGTGAACTGCGTCCCGGCGGCCTTGTTGTTGAGAGCACCGCAGGCAACACAGGAATCGGTCTTGCGCTGGTTGCGGCCGCGCGCGGCTACCGCACCATCATCGTGATTCCGGAAACGCAGAGCCAGGAAAAGAAAGACGTGCTGCGCCTGTTCGGCGCGGAGCTGGTCGAAGTGCCTGCGCTGCCCTACTCCAACCCGAACAACTACCAGCATGTCGGCAAGCGCCTCGCCGATGAACTGCGCAAGACAGAGAAGAACGGCGTGATCTTCGCCGACCAGTGGAACAATCTCGACAATCCCAAGGCGCATTACGTTTCGACCGGCCCGGAAATCTGGGATCAGACCGACGGCAAGATCGACGGCTTCATCTGCTCCATCGGCACCGGCGGCACGCTCGCGGGCACAGCGAAGTTTCTTCGCGAGAAGAAAAGCAAGATCATGATCGGAGTCGCCGATCCGCGCGGTGCGGCGATGTACAATTATTTCGATCACGGCGAGGTCAAATCGACCGACGGCGGCTCCGTCACCGAAGGCATCGGGCTCGGTCGCGTGACGCCTGTGATCGAGGGCACCAAAGTCGACAAGGCCTACCTGATCGAGGATAGCGAGGCGGTGCCGATTGTGTTCGATCTGCTCGAGAACGAAGGCATCTGCGTCGGCGGCTCCTCCGGCATCAACGTTGCGGGCGCTATTCGTCTCGCCAAAGACCTCGGGCCCGGCCACACCATCGTGACCATTTTGTGCGACTACGGTACACGCTATCAGTCGAAGCTATTCAATCTCGAATTTCTGCGCTCGAAGAAGCTGCCGGTTCCGGCATGGCTCGAACGCAAGAGCACGATCAAGCCGCCGTTCGAGAAGACCTAGCGCAAGATCTGGCTGAGGAACGTCTTGGTCCGCGCGTGTTGCGGATGTGAAAAGAATTCCTCAGGCTTGTTGGCTTCGACAATCTGCCCCGCATCCATGAACACGACGCGGTCCGCCACTTCCCTCGCAAAGCCCATCTCGTGCGTAACGACGAGCATTGTCATGCCTTCCTTGGCGAGATCGACCATGGTGTCGAGAACTTCCTTGACCATTTCCGGGTCGAGCGCGGAGGTCGGCTCGTCGAACAGCATCACCTTCGGATTCATCGTCAGCGCCCGCGCAATCGCCACGCGCTGCTGTTGACCGCCGGAAATCTGGCCCGGATATTTGTCGGCCTTGTCGGGAATTCGCACCCGCTCCAGATATTTCATCGCCGCAGCCTCCGCCTGCTTGCGCGGCATGTTACGCACCCAGATCGGTGCCAGCGTGCAGTTTTCCAGAACGGTCAGGTGCGGAAACAGGTTGAAACTCTGGAACACCATGCCGACTTCGCGGCGAACGTCGTCGACGCGGCGCAAATTGGGGCCGAGATCGATGCCGTCGACGACAATGCGGCCTTCCTGAAATTCTTCCAATGCATTGATGCAGCGGATGAGAGTCGACTTGCCCGAACCCGACGGCCCGCAGATCACGATGCGCTCACCGCGCCCGACTCTCAGATCGATGTCGCGCAGGACATGGAAATCGCCGAACCATTTGTTCAGGCCCGAAATGCTGACGATTGCGTCACTCATCGTTCGGTCTCACACATTCCTGTGGGCATTGAGTCGCCGTTCGACGAACAGCGAATAGCGCGACATGCCAAAACAGAACACGAAGTAGATCATGCCGCAGAACGCAAAGCCGGTGAACAGCGTGGTCGGCGTCGCCCAGTTCGGATCGGAAAACGCTGCGCGCAATTGTCCGAGAAGGTCGAAGATCGCAACGATCAATACAAGCGTCGTGTCCTTGAACAGCGCGATGAAGCTGTTGACGAGGCCGGGAATGACGAGGCGCAGCGCCTGCGGCATCACGATCAGCCCGGTGGTTCGCCAGTAGGACAGCCCGAGAGCATTGGCAGCTTCCGTCTGCCCGCGCGGGACGGCCTGAAGTCCGCCGCGAATGACCTCTGCGTTATACGAACCGGCGAACAGCGCCACGCCGATCAGTACGCGCACGAGATTGTCGATGGTGAAATTGCCGGGGAGAAACAGCGGCAGCATGTAGGTCGCGAAAAACAGCACCGTGATCAGCGGCACGCCGCGCCAGAATTCGATGAAGACGACGGAGAACAGACGGATCAAAGGAATCGTCGAGCGGCGTCCGAGCGCGAGCGCAATTCCGACCGGCATCGAGACGACGATGCCGGTGACCGACACAACGAGGGTGACGAGCAACCCGCCCCATTGCCGCGTGTCAACGATGGGAAATCCACCGCGATCCAGACCCATTGCAGCGATGATGCCCGCAATGCCCACGAACGTGACCACTGACATCGCGAGCGAGCGCCATCCCGTTCGGACATGGCCGTTGATAATGAACAGCGCGATCGAGACGATCGCTGCGGTAATCACGAAATCGGTCCAGAGCGGAGCGGCGCTTTGCTCAATCCGATCCCGCAGCCACAGCACCGGCTGGATCAGATAGGCGGCAGCAAAACCTAGCCATATGATGACAGTCGCCACAGCATTGATCGCTGGCGAAAGCACGCTCGACGTTTGCCCCAAACGCGATAGCACGAAGCCGGCTTCGGCAATCAGATTGGCTGCAGCGGAGAGAAACTTCGCAAGCCAGCTAACTCCAAATCCCTGCAATCCTCCGCCATGCAGCAGAAAGAATGCGACGAAGGGGAACGCGACGAAAAACAGACCGGCATTCAGCACCTTTGCCGGAGCGCGCGGGATCAGGAGCGGCAGAAGCAACAGCGCGGCAATCGCGAATGTCAGGTTGACGCGCCAGCGCTCGCCGGCAGGATAGAACCCGTAGACGAACTGATCGAACTTCGCTTGGATGAACGGCCAGCAAGCCCCGACGGTGTGGCCAACATTCTCGCGCAGGCACGCTGTGCGATCCATTCCATTCCACACCGCATCGACGAATAGAAACTGGACCGAAGGCACGATGGTGAACCAGAGCAGCAGCGCGCTCGCAATCGTGAGCCCGATGTTGAACGGTGAACCGAACAGCCGCTCGCGCAGAAAGCCGACGACGCCCGTGGTCTTGACCGGCGCGCGGCGCGGCTCGGACATCGTGGGCCTGACAAAGGCGATCTGCTCCGTCATGTGCCGAGACTCCGGCTCAGCCGCCATCCGTAGAAGCTCATCACCGCGCTGGTGAAGAGTGAAATCACGAGATAAACGCCCATTGTGATCGCGATGATCTCGACCGCCTGCCCTGTTTGGCTCAGCGCCGTTCCCGCGAACACCGACACCAGATCGGGATAACCGATAGCCACGGCCAATGACGAGTTCTTGGTCAGATTGAGATATTGATTGGTGAGCGGCGGCAGGATCACGCGCAGCGCCTGAGGAATGACGACGAGGCGCAACGTTTGGCCGCGCGACAGGCCAAGCGATGCGCCAGCCTCCATCTGACCCTTCGGGATCGCGAGAATTCCGGAGCGAACAATTTCGGCGATAAACGCGCCGGTATAGGTCGATAACGCAATCAACAGCGCCACGAACTCCGGCACGACGCGCGAACCGCCGGAGAAATTGAACCCCTTGAGTTCGGGCATTTCAAATCTGAAAGGTGCACCGAACAAAACGACTGTCATCAGCGGCAAGCCGAACAACATGGCGAGAACGTATGGCCAGATGTCCATCTTCTCGCCGAACTTGAACAAGCGATGACGCGCGTAAGCACTCATGGCCAGAGCGGCGATCACGCCCAGCACAACTGCTACGAGAAAAGTGCTAACACCCGGCTGCGCAATCGGTTTCGGAATGACGAGGCCGCGATTACTGATGAAGATGGCGTTGAACAGCGAAATGCTCTGACGCGGCCCCGGCAGCGTTGCGAGCACTGCCAGATACCAGAACAGAATCTGAAACAGCAGCGGCAGGTTGCGGATCAGTTCGACATAGCCGGTCGACACCTTCGACAACAGCCAGTTCGGCGAGAGCCGCCCCAGCGCGACAGCGAGGCCAATCGCGCTCGCGAACACAATGCCGATCGCGGACACAACAAGAGTATTGACGAGGCCAACCAGAAAAACGCGGGTGTATGTGTCGCTTTCGGAATAAGGGATCAGCGCCTGACTGACGCCGAAGCCGGCGGTGTTGGACAGAAATCCGAAACCGGATGCAATGCGCTGCGCCTGAAGATTGGCACGCGCATTCGCGACAATCTCGTAGCCGATGCCGACGATCAGCAGCAGCAACAGGATCTGGACCAGCACGCCGCTCCAGCCCGCCTGCCCGCCGAGCGCATGCCGCAGCCTCGCAACCAGTCGAAGCGGCGGTGTGCGGGTTGCGGCGTCCATGTCGCGGTCAGCGGATCGGCGGCGCGTATTGAATTCCGCCCTGGTTCCAGAGTTTGTTCAGCCCGCGCGCGATGCCGAGCTTGGAGCCGGCGCCGACATTGCGGTCGAACGACTCACCGTAGTTGCCGACGGCCTTGATGATTCGCCCGAACCAGTCTTTCGTGAGACCGAGCTGCTCACCGAGGTTGCCGTCCGATCCGAAAATGCGCTTCAATTCCGGCTTGGTCGACTGCGCCATCTCGTCGACGTTCTTCTGCGTGATCGCAAGTTCCTCGGCGTTGATCATCGCGAACAGGGTCCATTTGACGACATCGAACCATTGATCGTCGCCGTGCCGCACGACGGGACCGAGCGGTTCTTTCGAGATGACTTCGGGAAGCACGGCGTGGTCGTCGGGCGCCGCGAGTTTCAGACGTTCCGCGTAGAGCTGCGACACATCGGAGGTGAACACGTCGCAGCGGCCGGATTCGTAAGCCTTCACAGTTTCATCCGCGCTCGCGAAGGCGATGATTTCGTACTTCATGTTGTTGGCCTTGAAGTAGTCCGCCAGATTCTGCTCGGTCGTCGTTCCGGTCTGCACGCAGATCGATGCGCTGTTCAGCTCGAGCGCGGAATTGACCTTGAGCGATTTGCGCACGAGGAAACCCTGCCCGTCGTAATAGTTCACGCCGGCATAGTTCAGACCCAGCGATGTGTCGCGCGACAGCGTCCATGTCGAGTTGCGCGACAGCACATCGATTTCACCCGACTGAAGTGCGGTGAAACGGTCCTTCGCAGACAGCGGCACGAACTTGATTTTGGTCGGGTCGTCGAAAATCGCCGCCGCAATCGCGCGGCACAGATCGACATCGAGGCCGGTCCACACACCCTTGTCGTCCGGCGACGAGAACCCCGGCAGTCCCTGACTGACGCCGCACGATAGCGTGCCGCGGTCTTTGACCGCCTGAAGCGTTCCGCGTTCCTTCGGCTTGTCTTGAGGCTTGTCCTGAGATTGCGCGAACGCGCCATTCGTAACGAGGGCGGTGAACACAAAGGTGAGAATGACCCGTTTCATGCTTTCGCCTTTCGAACGGACTGAATCGACAATTTCTGCTAAATATCTGGTTTGCATAACAGAACGGTCCTCGCATCGGGTCAAGGGGTTGACCTTCGCGGATACCGCCAGCTTACTGCACACGACCTGTTGGATATTGGACCGCATCAAGACAAACGCATGAGTTCATCAAAAGATCACGGACATACGGGGCCACTGAAGCCTCAGACCGAACTCGTTACGTCCGGCCGCGACACAGTGGCGCAAAAAGGATTCATCAATCCGCCGGTCGTTCGCGGATCGACCGTCCTCTATCCGACGGCCGACGATCTGCATGCCCATCGCGGCGAGTTCCAGTACGGCCGCCACGGAACGCCCACCACCAAGGCGCTTCAGGATGCGTTGATGGCGCTGGAAGGTCCGAACTGCGCGGGCGTCGGGCTTGCACCGTCAGGCGTTGCGGCGATCACGACGGCGCTGATGGCGGTTCTCAAATCCGGCGATCATCTCCTCGTGATCGACAGCGCCTATCGGCCGACGCGAAACTTTTGTGACGGCTTTCTCAAACGCTACGGCGTCGAGACGACCTATTTCGATCCGCTGATCGGCGAGAAGATAGAAGAGCTGTTCAAGCAGAATACCCGCGCGGTCATCGTCGAGGCACCGGGGTCGCAGTCGTTCGAGATGCCGGACATTCCCGCCATCGCAGCCGTTGCACATCGCAAAGGTGCCTTGGTCATCGACGACAACACTTGGGCGACCCCGCTCTATCACCGCTCGCTCGATCAGGGCATCGATATCAGCATTCAGGCCGCGACCAAATATATCGGCGGCCATTCCGACATCATGTTCGGAACGATCTCGGCGAACGCGAAAACCTGGCCGCAGATTGCCGAGGCGATCCGTCTGCTCGGCGTCTGTGCCGGACCGGACGACGTCTTTCTCGCGCTGCGCGGGTTGCGCACGCTTGCGGTTCGGCTCGCCCATCACCAGCAGTCGGCGCTTGAGATGGCCCGATGGTTTGTTGACCGGCCGGAAGTGCTGCGCGTCATTCACCCTGCGCTCGAAAGCGATCCGGGTTACGCGATCTGGAAGCGCGATTTCACCGGCGCGACGGGACTGTTCAGCGTGGTGCTGAAGCCCGCGCCGAAAAAAGCCGTCGATGCCATGCTCGATGCGCTGACGCTGTTCGGCATGGGCTATTCGTGGGGCGGCTTCGAGAGCCTTGTCATTCCATTCGACTGTTCGTCATACCGGACGGCGACCAAATGGAATCCTGGCGGACCGGCACTTCGCTTTCACATCGGTCTTGAGAATATCGGCGACCTGAAGAATGACCTCGAACGCGGATTTGCGGCGCTGAAGGCTGCAAGCTGAATCGGTTAGCCGACGCTCTTCGAGCCCGATCCGCGATTTTTGACGATCAGCATGATGTTGCGGATGTAGATGATCGTCGCGAGGCTCTGCCCGACAATGATGACCGGCTCGCGCTTCGCGATACCGTATACGAGCGTCATCAATCCGCCGGCCATCGAGAAAAACCAGAACGCCATCGGCACAACGCTGTTGCCGGCCCGTTCGCTTGCGATCCACTGAACGAGAAAGCGCGCCGTGAATGCCAGCTGCGCGACAAGGCCAAAGGCCAGCCAGAAATCGAACTTCGCCACGAACACGTCGTACAGATAGTCGCTCATCATATGTCCAAACTGAATGAGCATCATTTTACCTCGGTTGCGGCCGGCGTCGGCTTCTTGCGGCGAATGAGCCACCACACGCCGAAGAGGTCCATGATTCCGATCCACAGCCGATCGAAGAATCCGTAGTTGGAAACGCCAGAATGTCTTGGGCGGTCGATGACATCGACGTAGGCAATGTCATATCCCTCGCGGCGCACGAGCGCTGGCAGAAACCGATGCAGGCCGTCGAAATACGGCATCATCAGAAACACATCGCGACGAAACGCCTTCAGGCCGCAGCCGGTGTCGCGGGTGCCATCGTGCAGGATCATGTTGCGGATGCCGTTGGCGGCGCGCGACTGGAATTTCTTGAAGCCGGTATCCTTGCGTCCGACGCGCTGACCTGCCGCAAGGCCGACTCCATTGCCGCCCTTCTCGATCGCCGAGATCAGATCCGGCAGAAAGGCGGGATTGTTCTGGCCGTCGCCGTCGAGCGTCGCCACGATGGCGCCCCGCGCCGCGCGAACGCCGCTGCGCACGGCTGCAGACTGGCCCGACGATTTGGCGTGATCGATGCGGCGCAGATTTTTCCGCGCGTTCATTTCCGTCGCAAGGCGTGCCGGCGTGGAATCGGTCGAGCCGTCGTTGACGTAGATGATTTCATAGTTCCAGCGACTGTCGAGCGCAGCGGCAATCTCCGCGATCAACGGGGAAATATTGTTCTCCTCGTTGCGCACCGGCACCACGATGGACACGTCGGCAGCAGGCACAACTGAGGAAATGGATCGGTCGGTCATGGCCTTGCACTATCCGCGCGAAATCGCCGGATTTTCCGGCGTCCGGCGAGGCTTATTATGGTGCTGAACGCCTGCGGGCAACCCTTTTGACGGCATTCCAGGAGGGCTGCTGAAGCGGCGTAATCGAGCCGTCATCCTTGATCTTGAAGCCGAGATGCCTCGCGGCGAACCAATATCGCACCAGCATCGCACCTATGACACCGACAAGAGCGCCGGCCATCACATCGCTTGGATGATGCGCCAGCAAAACGACGCGGCTGACGCAGATCAGAATCGTAAAAATCCACATCGCGACGGTCAGGCGCGGCCACAGCGTTGCTATGGCGAACGCCATGGCGGCCGCCGTCAAGGCGTGGCCGGACGGAAAGCTGGCATAGGCTTCAACGCGCGCGAAGGGCGAAAAATTATAGGCATTGGCGTCCCCGCCGACGAACGGCCGCCCACGCCCCACTGAAATCTTGATCAGTTCACCGATGATCCGCGCGGTCAGCACCGAGAAGAAAATATACTGAAGGCGAATTCCGAACAACGCCAAGGCGAGCCGCGACGAATTGTGCAGCCGGGGCAAAGTCAGAATGACAAGCAGCAGCGCGGCAACGAGTGCGCCAAGCACGAATTCGGATTTGGCAAATTCCGTAAACACCCGGACCGCAAACAGATCGGGGCTGCCGCGCGGCGGCATCAATCGTATCGCGGAAACGTCGATCAGGAACATCGATGCACCGACCGCGACTGCCGTGACAATCGACAGCAAGAGCCAGCGCCGCGCCATGACACGCCGCGCCTGCTGGCGGCGCGAATGCGACGGCGCACCGAACAGCCGCAAAAACGACGTCCTGACGATCAAAGCCAATTGCCGGACATAGCTCGCGGATTGCACGGCGGCTGAAGCTGGCACTACTCCGTTCCCTCGGAACGGAACACGGCCACCGAAATCGAGCGGCCCTGCGAAATGTTGAAACCGTCGATGCGATCGCCGACGGCATAACGAAGCCCGATGGCTTCGGCACGCTGCGCGAACGCGCGTTCTTCACGCGCCTCGACCAGCGCAAACCGGCAGCTTCCCTGCAGCAGAAAGTCGGCCGCCCCCGAACCGTTGGTCAGAAGCGTCGATGTGCCCACCATGAAGACGAGGCTCGGCTCCTGAAATCCGGCGGCCGCTGCAACAGGCTTGACGCATTCGACGCTGCGCAGCGAGCGGGCGATCTGCACACTTGGAAACAGAGGCGACAGCGACGGGATCACCGCGCCATAAATGCAGACGGCCAGAAACCACGCAGCAGCCACCGCATTGAGCAACGAATGCTCGCCGCGCTGATTGTCAAACAGCCACCATGCGAATAAGCCGAAGATCATCGCGCCCGCAGCGAACGGCCACGCAGGGAACTGCGGCTGATGCAGCATTGCGATGGCAACAATGATCGCGCCGATCGCTGCAACCAGCGGCAGCACGAACCACCATGCCGCGCCACGCGCGATCCACGGCGTCTGTGACAGCACCCGCCGCTCCAGCGCGCCAACAATCAGGATTGCGATGGCAGGATAAAGCGGCAGCACGTAGTGCGGCAGCTTGGTGATGACGAGTTCAAACACGATCCATGCCGGCAAAACCCATGCGAGCAGAAACTGCGCACCGGGTTCACGCCGCGCACGCCACACCGCCGGAACGGCCATGCCCGCGAGTGCCGATCCCGGCCAGAACGTCACCCAGAACAGAACGAAATAGAGTCCCGGCGGCGCGCCGTGCGACTCCATCGGGCTCGCGATCTTGTTCAGCATGTCGCCGCCGAGCGAGTTCTCGAAGAAGCTCTCGCCCGATTTCAAAAAGATCGCGACGAACCAAGGTAATACGAGGACGAGCATCCACATCAGCCCCCACAACGGCCGCAAGCGCCACAGCCATGCGACGGAGCGGTCGAGGATCGCAAGCGTCACAACGGTGAGCGCCACGAACATTAGGATCAGCGGGCCTTTGAGCAAAATGCCGCCCGCCATTCCGGTCCAGAAAATTGCGGGCAGCGTCCACGGCGGGTGCGCGGCATTGTCACCGCGCTGCCATTGCAGATAAACGCGCGCCATCGCGCCCATCACCGCAGTTGTCGTCAGCAGCAGCATCGCATCGGTTTTTGCGAGACGCGCCTCGACACCGAGCAGGATAGAACTGCACATGATGAGACCGGCGAGCAGCGCGCCGCGACGCGTTACGAATCCGAGCGCAGTCCAATACGTCAGCAGCACCGCACCGATTGCCCCGATCAGCGAGGGAACGCGATAAAGCCAGATGCGGATTTGTGCGTTCGGCAATCCGAGCTTGGACACGGTTTCGACGGCGGCCGCCTGCAGCCAGTAAATGCCGACGGGCTTTTTGTAGCGAACCTCGTCCTGAAATCGGATGTCGACAAAATCCTTGTTCTCCACCATCTGCTTTGTGGCCTGCGCAAAGCGCGCCTCGTCGCGATCGACCGGCGGAATGTTGAAAAATCCGGGGAGGAAAAACATCAGCGCGCACAGCATGAGCATGGCGACGGCGCGCGCATGGTTGGCCGACGCAAAATCCAGAACCCGTACCAGTCCGCTGCCGGGATTTTTCCGGGTAACAGGCTCGCGGGGAGCGCCAAATCGGGGACGCGGGTAGATGTCGGTCATCGGCTTCGCTTACGCCGAAACCATCATGGGGACAACCGCTTGGCGGTAGCCTACTGAATTCTCACGACAACTGTGTCTGCGGCACCCGTGGCATCCATCACGGTCAGCCGCACGAATCCGGGACCCGGCGGATCGATCAGTTTCTGGCGGCGGCTGTCGATGTCGCCGACCGCCACACCGTTGACCAGCATCGTCATCGGCAGCACGCCGCCGGCAACTTTCACCGGCAACGTCGCTGTATTCGCTTCGCCCGCGCTGTTTGCATCGATCCGCGAGCCGTTGAGCGGAAACTGGATGCGAAGAGCCTGCTCGCTTCCAGTGCGGATGAAATCGCCAGCCGGGCGAAAACGCCGCAGCGGCAACGGCAGCTTCGCGTTGGTTGCGATCAGCGTGCCCTTCGGTGCTTTCGGCAGCGCTGCAGGCGACTTGCCGGTGCGCGCGAATGCATCGAACAGGATCGGGGCTGCGGCTGTTCTGCCGGTCAAGCCGGTGACCGGCGCGCCATCCGGGCGTCCAACCCAGACGCCGATGGTCATGCGTCCGTCGAAACCGATCGACCACGCGTCGCGATAGCCGTAACTCGTGCCGGTCTTGAACGCGATGCGGTGTGACGGCGCGTTGTCGGGCGGCGGCGTTCCGATCAGGATATTTCCGACCTGCCACGCTGCGGAGGCTTCGACGAGCCGCCGCACGTCTTGCTCGCCACCGCCATCTCTTACGATCTCGCGTAACGGCATGGTGTTGCCGAGCCGCGCCAGACCCGAATACAACCGCACCAGATCGCTCAGCGTGATGCCGACGCCGCCGAGGCCCATCGCAAGACCCGGTACTTCGTCCTTCGGAAGAATCAAGTTCGCGCCGGCCTGACGGATGCGCGCGGTCAGGCGGCTCGACCCGACGCGGTCCAAGAGCGCAATCGCAGGAACGTTGAGCGACATTTGCAAAGCACGGCGGATCGCGACCGTACCCTGAAACGTCATGTCGAAATTCTCCGGCGCGTAGGAGCCGTAACGAATGGGCCGATCCTCGATCAGGCTTTCCGGATTGACGAAACCGTCCTCGAACGCGAGACCGTAGATGAAGGGCTTGAGCGTCGAGCCGGGCGAACGCACCGCGCGCGTCATGTCCACCTGCCCGGCGCGGCGCGCATCGAAATAATCGGGCGAACCGATATGCGCGATGACTTCGCCGGTCGCATTGTCGACCGCGAGGATTCCAATCGACGCGCTGGCGTTGAACGAAGACATCCGGTCGCGCGCCAGCGCTTCGAGATTTTTCTGAATTGTTGCATCGAGCGTCAGCCGGATGACCGGCGACTCTTTCAAGACGGCGACAGCCTGCACAGTCGCGTGCGGCGCAAGGATCGGCATCGCCTTGCGCAATGACGGCACCGGCTCGATCAGCGCGCGGGAGGCGTCGTCTTGCGGTACGCGGCCCTCCGCAACCAGACGCATCAGCACCCGGTCGCGCGCCGAGCGTGCCGCATCCGAAAACCGATCCAGCCGCCGCGTTTCCGGCGACTGCGGCAGCGCGACCAGAAGTGCGCTCTCGGCCAGCGAAAGCCGCTTCGGCTCCTTGCCGAAATAGGCGAACGAGGCAGCGCGCACGCCTTCGAGATTTCCGCCGAATGGCGCGAGCGTCAGATAAAGATCGAGAATCTCATCCTTGCTCAGTTGCCGCTCGATCTGCAAGGCACGGACGATCTGCCGCAACTTTGCAGAGACCGAACGCTCCTGGCGCGGCTCGATCAGCCGCGCGAGCTGCATCGTGATCGTCGATCCGCCCGAGACGATGTGCCCGCGCGTTGCGATCTGAAATGCCGCGCGCATCAGAGCGAGCGGATCGACGCCGGGGTGCGACCGGAAGCGGCGGTCCTCATAGCCGAGCAGCAGGTCGACATAGTCGGGATCGACGTTCGATAAGGTGCTGACCGGCAGCCGCCAGCGTCCGTCCGGCATCGCGAACGCACGCAGCAGCTTTCCGTTGCGGTCGACAACGACGGTCGACGCGCGCCGCGCCTGTTCGAGCGGCAATGGCGGAAGCCACGCGATCCAGATCGCAAAAACAGACAATCCGACCGCCAAAGCGATGCCGAGCGCGATGGATGCGCGCCTGGCGTATCGCCATCGCCGATCGACAGACGGCTTCATGGTCGCTGCGGCTGTCATTTCGCCGGGCTCACCTCGACAGTGCCCGTGCCGGTGCGGCCATAGCGCGAGGGGTTATACATGTCCTCGACATAGGCTTGCGGCAGCACGTACTTACCGGGCGAAACCGCGCGCACGACGTAAGCCACGGTAAACACCGGACTGTCGTCGCCTGCGCGTTCGATCGACGCGCTGAAACGGTCATCGCGGAATTCGGTGTTCTCCGGATCCTCGCCGTCCTGAATCCAGTCGAGCGTTCCGGTATCGCCGGACGACACGAGCTTCGGATTGTCGATCTCGAGTCCTGCCGGCAGATAATCAGCCACCATGATATGCCCGAACTCCGGCTTCGGTTCGGTAATCTTCAATACCACCGCGAAACGGTCGTTCTGCTTGGCTTTTGAAATGTCCACCGGCTTGCCGTCGAGCGTGAAATAGTTGCGCTCGATCTTGAAGCCGTTGGATGCCGCAGGTTCCGGCGTGATCGGCGCGCCGGTTACGGAGACCACGGCCTGCACCGGCGTGTCGCCGGTGTTGACGATCCGCACCGGCTTCGCCGCCATCTCGGCGCTTCGGTAACTGCGATAGAGCGCGTTCTTTGCCGGCGCACCGTCGACGGACAGCGAAACGCCATTCGCTTCCTTGGCGAGCGCACGCGAGGCGAGAACGAGCCACGCATTCTCCTGCGTCGAAGTGTAAGGCGTCAGTCCGCGCGCCGCTTCCACGCGCTCGACGGCGAGTGTCAGCGTTGCCTTCGGTGCATTGCCTTCGCTTGCAAGCGAGACCAGTGCCGCAGCGTCACGCAGCGACGAGCCGTAATCGCTGCGGCCAAATTCGAGTACAGGTTTCGGCTGGAGGCTGTCGACAGCCGCCGCATAGACGCGCTCGGCGCGAACACGGTCACCGACAAGCGCGAGCGCGGCGGCGAGCTGCGCCTTTGCAATCGGCGTTGCGATGTTCTTCAGTTTGGTGTCGGCGAGATAACGCAGATCGCCGATCGGGGCCGCGCCGTTTTTTGCGAGGACATAGAGGCCGTAGGCGAGATCGCGCCCGCCATCCTTTTCCGGCTCGTCGGCATTGACGACGGAGTTGCGGATGCGATCCAGCGCCGTCTTGAACAGAATGTCCGGCACCACGAAACCCTTTTCGCGCGCACGCGTCAGGAAGTCGGTCACATACGCATCCAGCCACGCATCGTCGCCACCGGCGGACCACAGCCCGAACGATCCATTCGATCCCTGACGCGCGAGCAGCCGGTCGATGGCATCCTTGATGCGCTGATCCACGGCCGTATCCATCGCCAGATGCGCTTCGGCCGCGAGGTCGTTGACGTAAAGCAACGGCATCGCGCGGCTGGTGATCTGCTCGGAACAGCCGAACGGATAACGGTCCAGCGCCTTGAGGATTGTCGCCGCATCGAGCGCGGTCGAAAGGCCGACCGACAACTGCACGCCACCAGTGCCCGGCACGAGATCGGCGAACATGTCCGAGGTCAGAACAAGGCTTTCGCCCTTCGCCAATGTCCGCACCGAACGCCGCGCAAGAATTTGCGTCGCGGGCTTCACGTCGAGCGCATAGTGCCGCGCCAACGTAAGGCCGTTCGGGCCCTTGATATCGACGTCGAGATTGGCTTGCCCCGCGCCACTCGGCGCATCGATGGCCAGCGCGACGGTGCTGCGCTGTTTCGAGGCGAGCCGCATCGTCGTTGCGGGATTGCCGAACAGCGACACCGGCCCTGTTGTCTTGACGTTGATGACGTAGTCGCCGGCAGCGCCTTCGACATTGTCGAGATCGAGGTTCATCGTACCGCGGTCGCCCGCCAGCAGAAAGCGCGGCAAGGTCGCCGTGAGCACGACAGGATCGCGGATCGTCACATCTGTATTGGCGCGGCCTACTTTCGTTGCGCTCCATGCAACGGCCATTACGCGTGCAGTCCCCGCGAACTCAGGAATGTCGAACGACACGTCCGCCATGCCGTTTGAGCCAACGGTGACGATCCCCGAATAAAGCGCGAGAGGCTTCTGTGTCGGCGGGCTGCCCTGCAGTTCTGCACCCGCACCATCGCCGCCTGTTCGGATCTGGCCGCGCGTGCCTTGCATGCCGTCGATCAGTTGTCCGTAAAGATCGCGGATTTCAGACGTCATTGCGCGCTGGCCGAGATAGTAATCGTCCGGCGCAGGCGGCTTGTAGTTCGTCAGATTGAGAATGCCGACATCGACAGCCGCGAGGACGACTTTCACGTCCTCGCCGCGCCCGGCGCCTTCGACCTTCACCGGCAACTTCAATGTCGAGTTCGGACGAATGAGCGCAGGCGGAGACAGGCTGACCTTGAGTGTGCGTTCGGACTTGTCGATACCGAACCATTTCAGGCCGATGGAGCGTCCGGGCATCCGCTGGGCTGCGGCATCGAGCGGACGGCGCAACGTCGCAACGACATAAGCACCCGTTCCCCAATCCTTGCCGACCGAAACGTTGATCTTGTTCTGGCCTTCCTTGATGTCGGAAGTCTGCGTCGTCAGGAGACGATCGCCGAGCACGTTGATCGTCAGTTTTCCAGCGGAGCGCGCGTTGACGGACACGATCATCGTATCGCCGGACTTGTATTCCGGCTTGTCGATCGAGGTCTCGAGCAGGTCCGGCGTGTCGGCGCTGCCGTCGGAATACCAGCCGACATCGAACTGCACCGAGGTAATCGGCCCGTCGGCGTCGGTCGATTTGACGTCGAGGCGATAACGCCCCGGCTGAGGTGTCGACCCGATGCGCGCGGGCTTGTCGGCGGCGATCGTCAGGTCGCCGTCGGCTACACGCTTGGTGGATTTCACCGGCTCGTAGTCCCACGATGAGCCTTGGCGATACCATTGGTAACGCGACTCGATCTTCATCAGTTCGTAGCGCAGCCCGGAACGCGCCAGCGACTTGCCGTCGGGCGAGACGAAGACAACATCGAAATTGGCCGGATCGCCTTCGGCGACATTCTTGTCGGCGAACAGCGGCTTCACGCCGATCATGGCCACTGCGGGTGCGACGGGAAGCGTCAGCTTGCGTTCGACCGCGCGACCGCCGGTTTCCACCATGCGGACGAAAATCTGGGCTTCCTGCGGCCTTGTGGAGGATGGCGGCTTCGCGAGAGGCACTTTGATCGTCGCTTTGCCGTTCGCGTCGGCGTCGGGAAGGTTTTCGAGCGGGGTGCGCTCATTGCTGGACGTTTCCTCGTCCGCGACACCGAATTTGTAGCCGTCATAGCCCGGCCGATTTGCCGCCGGCGCAACCAGCAAATCGCCCTCTAAGGAAAGCCCGGAAGCCGGTGCGCCGTAAAGGAAATGTCCGTCCACCTCAACTTCTACTGGAACTTCAGGAGAGAGCGATTTAGCCTTGGTATTTAAGGCAAATTCGATGCGATCCGGCACATAATCTTCGACCATGAAGGTGGTCTCGCCAACGGACGGCGCCTTCGGGTCGGTGAAGGCCCGGACGCGCCAGGTGCCGGTCGGAACGGCTGAATTCAGCGGCAGCGTCAGAGCGTGGCCACCGGCCCCCTGATCTGGGATGGTGCTGCGGCGGAATTCGACCCCGTCAGGCCGCTCCACGACCAAAGTCAGCGGCGCGCCAACGGCCGCGTTGCCCTTCCCATCACGTAGCAGCGCCGTCAGGTACACGGTCTCGCCGGAGCGGTAGACACCACGCTCGGCATAGACGAACGCATCGGGCCCGGCAGGCACCGTGCGGCCCGACACGCCCCGGTCGCTGAGATCGAAGGCGTTGGATTTCAGGCTCAGGAACGCGTAATCGCCCTTCTCTCCACCGGCCGTGAGCATCGCCGGCGAAAGGCCGCCCTCGCCGCGTGCCAGTCCCGCCTCGAACAGCACATGACCGGCGCTGTCAGTTTTCCTGGTGGCAAGAATTTCATTGTTGCGCGCGACCAGCCGCACTTCGGTCCCGTAACTTGGCGCGGTCGTTGCCAGCGAATTGATGAAGACGTGGATGCCGTCATTGCCGGAGTAAGCGGTCAGGCCAAGATCGGACACGATGAACCACTGCGTCGCCAGCGTTCCCGAGTAATAGTCGTCGTCACCGCTCGTGACCGACGAAGATCCCGGTCCCTTCGGCGCCGCCGTCATCACATAGACGCCGGGCTGCAACTCGCCCACCGACTGGTCAACCGGGAATGCGGTCACGACATCGGCGTTGAGCGTGGAGGCGGTCGCAAGTTCGCCGCTCCAGACCTTCACGCCTTTTTCGTCGCCGAGCGCGCTCAGTTCGTAGCTTTCGAGGCTCCGCTGGAAATCGCCATCGACAACCGAATTGATGAGGTTGCGGTCGCCAATGCGAAACACACTCACCGACACCGACGGCGTGTTGACGCTGACCATCGGAATGCCCTTCTGCCCTGTGCGCGGCAGCACATAGGCGCGGCCGGTGAAGCGGACGAACGGCTTGCGGTCGCGCACGTAAATGTTGAACTCGGCCGACTTCGGCAGCGTCTCTTTCACCGTCGAGGGAATTCCGGCGCGAAGGTTGATCGTGTAACGCTCGCCATGCTTGAGGCCTTCGACACAGAGCTGCTTATCTTCGGATGTCAGCGCGGGTTTGTCGTTGCCGGTTTGGGTGACGAACGGCGCGAAATCGACACGCTTCGCCAAATCCTCCGAAAACTGGAAGCACGCGCGCGGCGAGGCGGAATCCGAGTCAATGCTGTAGTCCATCAGGCGAAAGCCGTGATCGTCGCGTAATTTCTCGTACTGCGCACGAATGTCGGCGACCTCGCGCTGATCCAATGACAGTCGAAGTGCATCCAGCGCCGGCCGCCACAGCTTGCGTTCGGCGAGAGCGCGTCCAAGCACCGCGAGCGCGTCGGCCTCCTCGTTGCTGTTGGCGGCGCGCTGATAGGCGATATAGGCCGCCGTCGAAGCCCGTTCGTTGAAAAAGGTTTGTTCGCGGCTGTCGGAGGCGCGGATCTGCAGAATTGTACGGGCCAATCGAAGCCAGTTGCCGCTGTCGTCCGGCGCGACCACGGCGGTCTGTCCAAGGAGCGTCAGCGCGCCGCGCAGGTCGCTTTTCTTGAAGGCCGCGTCGATATCGGACTTCAGTGTCGCCGGCGTTTTGTTGACGACGCCCGCCTCCGTTTTGATCTGCGCCTCGAGGCGTATCGCCGAGTCTGCCAGATCATCACGCTTGAAAGCCTTGTCGGCGGCCTGTGCCGAACTCAAGGCAAGCGCCAGCGCTGCGCCAAACGACAACGCGCGAACCAACCCAATCATGTGAAAACTCCCTGCCAGCGGACGAAAGCCGCCTTGGAACCCAGACAATGCGCGAATCGTGACCGACTCATGGCCGTGGCGCTAACCTGCAAAATACATTCATCCCGGCGTCGGCCAGTCGCCGGCCCTGCCTTTTGCAACGCCGCAAGTTTAATTTGCGAACGGGCAAAAACAACGGTCGGTGTTGAAGCTGAGACGGAGGCAATGGCCTTCGGGTTCAAAACTGCTGTCGAAAATCCGCCCGTGGTCCGGGGTTTTTTCACTCTTGGGATGATATGACAGCGGCACGGTCCCATAGCTCAACTGGATAGAGCACCAGATTTCTACTCTGGGGGTTTCAGGTTCGAATCCTGATGGGATCGCCAAACTCGTCAAAAAACCCCGCTCAATGGTCCGGGTAAGTTTGATCGCCGTAGATCTCGGTCAGAAGCGGTAGTTCGCGCCGATGCGCACGACGTTGAAATCCAGATCGCTGAAATTAGCGAAAAATGACGAGGGCGGCGCTCCGACAATGGCAACTGAGCGTGTGCTTGTCGTTCCCAAATTCACATAGAGATACTCGACCTTGAATGTGAAATTCTGCCAAGCGGCATATTCAATTCCGGCACCAGCGGTGTAGCCGGTCGCGATCGTCGAGGACGATCCGGCAAAACACACATTGTTGTTGGGCGGCGCGCAAGCGAAGCTAAATCCAAGACCTACACCGCCGCCGCCGCCCGGTTGACTGTAAATGACATTTTCTTTCACTGAGCCGTAGGCAAAGCCGCCTGTGCCGTAGACAAGCAATTTGTCACTCGGCAACCATCCCAATCGGGCACGAAACGTTCCGAACCAGTCAACATTCTGCGTTGCGGTGACGCTCGCCGGATTGCCGCCCACGCCACCGGACAGGAAAGCAGAAGTGCCCGTTCCCTTGATGTCGGCGCCGTTAAAATCGGCCTCCAAGCCAAACAGCCAGTTTCGATCGAATTGCCAGTTGTAGCCAATCTGGCCACCGCCGATCACACCTTTGACGTCGTAAGCAGTGGCTGCCGGTTGATTGAGAAACGCAAAGAGTGGGTCGCCGGGAGTAAAGCTGACCGTGGGATCGTTGAAGGCATACCCAACGTTGGCGCCGACATAGAATCCGTTCCAGCTATATGCCGGCTGCGCTGGAGGGGCTTTGGTATAAACGCGCGCTGGTAAATCGGCGGCTTGCGCGGTCGCCCACACGAGCGGCGCAAAGGCTATCGCAATCAAAACATTTCGCACCGAATCCCCCAAAAGTGCTTGAAATACTTTGGAACCTTAGCCGTTCGTCTGAACAAAGCTGTAGCCGTATCGCAACACCGTTGGGAATCGTCATCCTCATATAGCCTATTTCCTTTCACAGAATTCAGTGCTGTTTTGGCAACCCACGCAGGAGGCAGGATGATTCCGACGCGCCATTCCCCCGCCCTCGCGATCAGGTTTTCGTTGACCGCAATCGCATTGCTCGCGCTGCCTTCGACGGTCGAATCCGCGCGCGCTCAGGACGCGACCGTGAGCTGTCAGGATGCGGCGGAGTTGGCCATTCTTCCGGTGCCTGTTGCACCATGGAAGGGAGCGCCACTGCGGGTCATCTTTGCCGCCGAAAAACCTCTCGATGGCGAATTGTCACTGACGGCACCTGACGGCAACGCTGCAGCAGCATCGCGCGATCGTCGCGGCGGGCCGCCCTACTTCTGGATCGTCGAGGTCTCCAAACCGCGCGCCGGCATGTGGCGCGCGACACTGACCCGCGACACGGCACCCGCGAACTGCAAATCCATCACCCGCGAAATTGCCGTTCGCGATGACGAACCGCCGAAGCCGACCCAAACCGCAGGCAGCGTCTGGCCGCTGCGCGGCAGCTGGAATCGCGCGACGGAAAATCTCTATTCCGCATGGATCGAGAAGCTGTTCGATTCACCGCTCGACGATCCGCCATCGTGGAAGGCGCTGCATGAAGTGTTGCGCGACAAATCGCGCAACGTGCTTTTCAACTATCTCGGCCTCAATGAGGACGAGATGAAGCAGGTCTTCAAGCCCGACTGCGCGGACATGCCGTATTTTCTGCGCGCCTATTTCGCTTTCAAGATGGGCCTGCCGTTCGGCTATTCGAAGTGCACGCGCGGCACGGCGACCGGCGCTCCGCGATGTCCGCAATGGTTCAACATCCAGAATCTCGAACCGCCGCGCGCGCCTCCGCCGGAAAAACTCGAAGCGGATGAGGCTCCTCCTCCAACTACGTCGCTCAATCCGTTCGCGTCGGCATCCCGCGCTCCGGCACCCCCGCCACCGCCGCCGCCTGCTCCCGTGACGCCGAAGCGCACCGGACTGTTTCCGGCGTTCGCCCAATACATTCCGGTGATCGGCGATTCCGTTCATTCCGGCTCAGGACGCACGGCCGCGACTGACGACAACACCGACTATTATCCGGTTGCGCTGTCGCAAGAGACGCTGCGGCCCGGCACGATGTATGCGGATCCATATGGGCATCTGTTGATGCTGACGCGCCGCGTGGCGCAGACCGGCGACAACGCCGGTGTATTTCTCGCAGCCGATGCGCAGCCTGACGGCACAGTTGCCATTAAGCGTTTCTGGCGAGGCAATTTCCTTTTTGCGCAGGAAGCGGCTTTCGGCGGCGCAGGGTTCAAGCATTTCCGTCCCATCGTGCGGACCAAGGACGGCAATCTGCGTCGGCTGACCAATGCAGAGATTTCGCGCGATCCTGAATACGGAGATTTCTCACTCGAACAATCGAAGATGGGCGTCGAGGAGTTCTACGATCGCATGGATGACGTGCAGTCGCCCTCACCGCTCGATCCGTTCCGCGCAACGAAGGAGGCGATCATCGCGCTCGACGAGCAGGTGAAGGCACGCGTCACATCGGTCGAGAATGGCCGCAAATATCTCAACAGCGGCAAGGGCGAAGCCTCGATGCCCGAAGGACCCGCTATTTTCGAGACGACCGGCGCGTGGGAAGATTTCGCAACGCCGTCGCGCGATCTGCGCATCCTGATTGCGATCGATGTGGTGCGGGGCTTTCCCGACCGCGTCGCGCGCAAGCCCGAGCGCTATGCGATGCCGAAGGACAAGAGCGTTGCGGAAGTGAAAACCGAACTGCAAAGCATGCTGAGTTCAGAACTCGCGACGCGAAAATTTTCATACACGAGGACCGACGGATCGCCATGGGCGCTATCAGTGAAGGATGTGCTGGATCGCGCGCCACTGCTGGAAATGGCTTACAACGTCAACGACTGCGTCGAATTGCGTTGGGGCGCCGATGCAAAGAGCGACGAATCCTCGACTTGCAAGAAACATGCGCCGGCGGCGCAGCGCGCGAAGATGGACAAATATCGCGTGTGGTTTCACGAGCGCAAGCGGCCCGTGCGGATGGGCGGCGCTTAAGCGAAACAGTCGTGTCTCATTTGGAAAAATGAATCGAGGGGAAGCCAGACCTTCCCCTCGACTCGCATCCAAACCAAAAGGGGTAACAAATGGTTTGGAAATAGAAACGCGGCCGGGATTTTAAATCCGGGCCGCGTTTTTTTGCTTAGGCTGCCGCCTTCTTGCCTGTCGGCACTTCCGAGATCGTCTTCAGGATCTGCGAAGCGATCTGGTAGGGGTCGCCCTGCGAATTCGGACGGCGATCTTCGAGGTAGCCCTTGTAGCCGTTGTTCATGAAGGAGTGCGGAACGCGGATCGATGCACCGCGATCGGCGAGACCGTAACTGAACTTGTTCCACGGAGCCGTCTCGTGCTTGCCGGTCAGACGCTTGTCGTTGTCCGGGCCGTAAACAGCGATATGGTCCATCAGGTTCTTGTCGAACGCTTTCATCAGCGCCTCGAAATACTCCTTGCCGCCGACCGTGCGCATATACTCGGTGGAGAAGTTGGCGTGCATCCCCGAACCGTTCCAGTCCGTGTCGCCGAGCGGCTTGCAGTGGAATTCGATGTCGATGCCGTACTTCTCGGTGAGACGCAGCATCAGGTAGCGGGCCATCCACATTTCGTCAGCGGCGCGCTTGGAGCCTTTGCCGAAAATCTGGAATTCCCACTGGCCCTTCGCGACTTCCGCGTTGATGCCTTCATGGTTGATGCCAGCGGCGAGACAGAGATTGAGATGCTCTTCGACGATCTCACGCGCGACCGAGCCGACGTTCTTGTAGCCGACGCCGGTGTAATACGGACCCTGCGGCGGCGGGTAGCCTTCTGCCGGGAAGCCGAGCGGGCGGCCGTCCTTGTAGAAGAAATATTCCTGCTCGAAACCGAACCATGCGCCGGCATCGTCGAGAATGGTTGCGCGCTTGTTCGACGAATGCGGAGTCTTGCCATCCGGCATCATCACTTCGCACATCACGAGAGCGCCGTTGACGCGCGCTGCATCGGGATAAACTGCGACAGGCTTCAGCACGCAATCGGAGCTGTGGCCTTCTGCCTGGTTGGTCGAACTTCCGTCGAAGCCCCACAGCGGAAGTTCTTCGAGTTTCGGGAAGCTGGCGAAATCCTTCAGCTGCGTCTTGCCGCGCAAACTCGGCACAGGCGTGTAACCATCGAGCCAAATATACTCGAGCTTATACTTTGTCATTTCGATCTCTCTTCGTTGATGCGTCAGGTGAGTAACCGAAAGCCTGATGGTCACCCGACGCCTACCCGGCCACCACGGCTGGTCCTTACCAAAGCATTAAATATGCCAATCTGCCGCACCGCACTGCTGGCCGCCAGAAATGGAACTTAGCCCCGGTTTGAAGGTAAAATTGACACTCTTCCCGCGCCGTTCGCAAGCGATTTTGCTTCATTCGACAGCACTCGCGCGAAGGCGCTCATCAAAGCGGCACCTCACGCTGTCACAGACACTTTCGGCGAAAAATCGCTGCTTCAGCAGCCCGCAAATCCAAATCTGCACAAAGATTAGCGTTTTTCTGATTTGTTCTTAATCAGTTTGCATCTCAGTTGAGCAGGAACGATATGCTCCTTCACGAGTCGACGCATAGCAACGGCGTCAACGCGACAGAGTTTCGTAACGAGTCAGGCGCAGCATCGAAGGGATCGAGCGCAGCGTTACGAGGAGACACGGCGAAGGAGAACAACAATGAATGCGAACACCAATGGGGGATCGGCAAAGATCTACCAATTTCCCGAAGGCGGCCGAAGGTCACTGAACAACCGCCGCTTCAATGACGCCGTGCCGTCGGGCTTCGGCGCGCAGGTCATCAGCGAAGCGACCTATGGAAGCTGGTACCACGACGAAGCGATCCGGGAGTCGCAGCGCGCCAAGACGACTATCGTTCCGCTGAACTTCCCACGCCACTGATCTTCGGCGTCACGCGCCGAAGATCGACCAGCCGAGCCGCTTCGTAAGGAGTTCGAGCGCAACTCGGCCGAGATGCGAGTTGCCCGCTGCGTCCAGTCCCGGAGACCACGCAGCGATAGAGGCCTTGCCCGGCGCAATCGCGAGCACGCCTCCGCCGACGCCGCTCTTTCCCGGCAGCCCCACGCGAAAAGCAAATTCTCCCGACCCGTCGTAGTGTCCGCACGTCAGCATCACCGCATTGATGCGGCGGGCGCGCTCGGCAGGCACGACGGATAGTCCGGTCGATGGATTGACGCCGTGATGCGCGAGAAAACGCCCCGCCATCGCGAGCTGACGGCAGGACATCGCAATCGCGCATTGGTGGAAGTAGACGCCGAGAACGAGATTGACCGGGTTCTCGATCACGCCGAACGATTTCATGTAATTCGCCAGCGCAGCGTTGCGAAATCCGGTCTGCTGTTCGGATGACGCAACATTCTCGTCGATCTTGATGGTGTCGTCGTCGGCGAGGAAATGCATGAACCGCAGAATTTCGCCGAGTGCCTCGCGCGGCTGATGGCCCGACAGGATGACATCGGTAACGGCGATGGCACCTGCGTTGATAAACGGATTGCGCGGAATGCCGCGCTCGCGTTCCAGCTGAACGATGGAGTTGAACGGACTGCCCGAAGGCTCCCGACCGACCCGTCGCCACAGATGCTCGCCGATCTTTCCGAGCGCAAGCGTGAGCGTGAAGACTTTGGAGACGCTCTGGATCGAGAACGGCGTGTCGTAGTCGCCGCCCGCGCCGACATTGCCCGCTTCGTCGATGACGTAGAGACCGAAGCCGCTGTTGTGGACACGCGCAAGTTCCGGAATGTACGACGCAACCTCGCCGCGATCGGTCCGCTGCTTCATCTCCTCGGCGATTTCCTTGACGACGGCGTCAAGATTGGGCGTGGCGTGAACCATCTTGCTTTCACTTGTTACGCTTGGCGGGCGCTATCCAGTCGAGATGACCGCGCTCGTCGGTGACGCAATACGGCACCTGTTCCTTCTTATCCCAATATGCACGGCAGCCAACATAGATAAACGCGCGGGCTGCCTGCCCGCCGTCGCCCGACAGCATCACATCTGTCTCGACGCGCTCATACATTCCGATCCCGACGCTTTCGAGTTCGTCGAGCGTAGCTAAAGTCCGGTCGTCGATATCGAACACTTCGCCGCTGACTTGCCGAAGGTCCGGCCCGCTGTCGCGCAGCACGGGGAAACGGCCGTCGAGCATGCGATACCGTGTCAGCGTGTACGCCTCGCCGACAAATAGCGAATTTTCGAGAAAGCGGAAATTCCGGAAGCCGCGCTTCAAAGTGCCGTAGACAAAGACGCGAGGCATTCAGCAAGCATTTCCTTCGACAGCGCTAGCGGCGCGCCACGAACAACATGGATTTCTGGTCCGACGCCGTATTGGCGGATTTTGGATCAGCCCCGTCAAGCCTCGTCAGGACGTCCTCGATCGGAAAATCAGCCCATGCGTGAGTGACGAAGTCGCGGTGGGAAATATCGCCAGCCGGCAGGAAGGTGACGCTGCCCGGCAGACGGTTCGGCTTCAATTCAGCACCGTAGGAAATCGACCTGTCGTCCAGTAATCGTTCAAGCTCGACGTTCCGCCCTCGGGTATGCGGGGTATAGGAGCTTACGAAAAATGCCGAGCGGTTGCTTGCGATCCAGTCCGCGAATTTGTCCATGCCCGCATAGAGCGCATCGAGCAGGACGATACCCCTGATGCGCTGATTGAGGCCCCCGCGATCGAGCACAGACAGCGTCGGGCCGAATCCGCCGCTATAAGCGACGATTACGATCGGCATTTTTGCGAATGCCTTGGCTGCACGCGCGTCGCCATTCAGCTTGGCGAATTTCACGGCGGCCTCGTCCATGAACCGTTTGAAGCCGTCCTTTTCCCAGAATTTGCCAGCGCTGGAGTCGGCGGCATTCACGGCGAACTGCGGTGCGACCATCACCGCATTCACGCCGGAGGCCGAAATCTGCGCGGGCACCTGCTGGCGATCGCGCACGTCGTCCGCAAGATTGGCCCCGTGACCGTGGAAAAACACGACGATGACGCCGGGCTTGTTCGCGTCGAATCCTTGCGGAATATGCAGCAGCGCGCGGCGGTCGTTGAAGACTTCGGATTCCTTCAGCACCCGCCCGCGGAAATTGGTATGGCCGCGATTGGCCCCCTCGCCGCGATCGAGAAAACGCCGCTCCGAATTCGGCATATTGCCGTTATAGGGGAAAGGCGCATTGTCGAAATCGACCAACACGGTTTTCGCTTCACGGCTCGCCGAATTGCGTGGCGGTGTAGCGGCTTGCGGCCGCGGTGTCGCCCTCGGGGCAATATCATCCTGCGGTGTAGCGCTGGCGATCCGATCTGCGCGCGGGGTGCTGGTCGCCTGCCGCGTTCTGGTCTCAAGCGCGCCGAAGCTGCGCGCAATAATTTCGGCGGGCGCGACGGTGTTACGCTGCACTTTGGAGTCGGGAATGCGCGGAGGTTCGGGATCGCCGTCCTTCGCGCGAACCGACATCGAAGAAAAATTGTTGCGCTCGATGTCGTCCGCCGGTGCAGTCGAGATCTGCTGGCTCAGGCGTGATCCCCCACCCAGCTTTCCGTAAAGGAACGCCGCGCTTCCGAACATCGTCGCGACAAAGAGGAAGGCGCAGGTATACAGCGCATAACGGGCGCGGCGAAGTTCGAGAACGGCTTCGTCGGTGGACGTATTCCCTCGCGTCTCGACCACGACATAGCGTTCGGGACGGCGGATCGATGCGGGATCTGGATTGAAGCGGCGCGCACGCTGGACTGCGCCCTGCGGCAGCGAGGGTCGCTGGAAAGACTGCGGCGCTGGCGAATTGCGATGGCCAGTTTGCACGTGGTCCCCATCCAAATGGCCGCGAAATCTCACCAATCAGTGTGGTCGGAATTGGGAGACGTTACCGCCGACAGCCACCCGTCCATTGCCGAAATTCACGGCAAAGCGGCCAAAACACGCAAATAACCAGTCAATTTAGAAACCTTGCCGGTTAACAACGCATTAATTTCGCGTTGGTTCGCGCGTGAATTCGGTTTCTGCGTGCGGAGGCTAAAACGGCCAGAGCCTGCGCAGTTGCGGCCGGTCATCGACCGGCGGTCTGGCAGGCGGGCGTTGGACACGAGGCGGAGGTGCTTCGGATGGAGTAACTTCAGGCGCTATGTTGGGCTCCAACGTTCGGGTCGCCAACAGCATGTTCGACTCGTTGTTCCGCCAGCGATACCCGATCCCAAAATCGAGAGGAACTGGCGTTACGGTGCGATAGAGATCGACCATCTGCGGCTGGAAGGTGCCGGGGAAAATTTCAATCGGACCAAGATAGCGGCCGAGCGGCTGGAATTGCCACGCCTTGCGGTTGAAGTAGCCCAACGGAATTCCAGAATCGTCCTGCAGGATCAAATCGCTCCTTGCGAGCAGAAAACTGCGGATGGTCCTGAAGTTTCCGCCATGCATCAGATACGACGCGCTCTTGACGAAGCTGTCGCCCCTGCCGAGTTTGTCGCAAAACGCCAGGAAGCCGCTCACCTTCAAACCGGAATCCGACAGATCGGTGCTGAAGTAGTAGAGCGTCTGCTTGCGGCCATCCTTGCCGTCCGAGAACACGACCTTCACCGCGGGCGCGTTCGACTTCACATTGGCTTCGGTCGCCGGATGTTCGACGCCGTCATTGTCGATCTTCACATAGCTGATGTCGTGGATCGTCTTGCCCGCGCGAACGAGAAACACCGCAATGATCGGAGTAGTCCCGAACACCGGGCCGTTACGCAGCTGGCTCTTCATGTCTTTCGTTCTGAAGAACGACAAGGTCAAAAGCGTATTCATCGAATACGCGAGGTTCTGCAGCGAGCCGAACAGCGTTCCCGGCGAAAGCGTATTCAGCGGCGGAATGTTGCCGACCGGCTCGAGGCCGGCCATCACGTATGTCGTCGCGTTCGGGAAGAACGAGACCGCATGCAGGGAGTCGGGACCCGCGAACATGTAATACATCGTGTCGTGGGTTTTGGTCAGGTTCGCTTTCGCAAACGCGCGAATCTTGGAGAGATGGCGCTTCTCGGTCTGATCGAAGATGCCGTCCATGTAGCGGGCATGCCGCTGCCAGTTCGGATCCCTGGCGATTGCCGCCAGCGGCGAATCCGCGGACGGCTGCATGCCGGCTAGAAAACGCGCAGTGTCGTCCGGCGTCGCAACATCGGCGGCGCGTGCGGGCAAAGACGAAAACGCCAGCGCGCATGCAAAGGCGGCGGCGAGCTTAAATCTGAACATTGCTGGTGATCGCTGTGTCAGGAAATGCGGGATGAATCAGTTGATGCAGCATTGGAAAACAGATGAGACATAGCATAGATCGCAAGGCCCGCGAGCATTATGCCAACGCCCGCGACCGATTGCAGCGGCCGGTTCGTGATCAGGTAATACATCATGAACAGCATCACGGTGAGGAAAATCAAAGGCGTCACCGGATAACCCCAAGCCCGGTATGGGCGCGGAATTCCGGGCTTTCGAATGCGCAGAACGATGACGCCGAGCACGGTCAGAAACGAAGACAGCGTCAGGCTGAACTGGATGAAATCCAGCACCGCCTCGAAGCTCTGGCTCAACAGAAGGACGGTCGCGACGGTCAGCTGAAGCAAAATGGCACGTGCCGGCACTTCGGTTTTCGATTTCTGCGCAAAGAAACGCAGCAGCGGGATGTCCTCACCCATCGTCATGGTGACCCGCGGCCCGATCCACACCATCGCGCTGATCGAGGAGATCAGTCCAAGGCAGATCAATCCCGCAACAATGCGTCCGCCGAATTCCCCGAAGATCGACGTGCCTGCGACCATTGCAACATCGAGCTGGCCCGATAGCGCCGAGATCGGCGTCGTGAACAGGAACACCGCGTTGAGCAGAACGTAGAGCACGATCACGATCAACGTGCCGAAAAACAGCGCCCGCGGCAGCACATGGTCGGGATCGCGCAGTTCGCCGATAATGTACGTCGCGGCATTCCAGCCCGAGTAGGAATACATCACGAAGACGAGGCTGATGAAAAACGGCGCGCTGACGATATGCGTGAAATCGACCGCGCTCGGTGCGAATGAAACCGGCTGAGACTTTCCAAGGACGAACCCTGCACCGATGAAGACGACAATCATCGCGAGCTTCAGCGCCGTCCACAGATTCTGGAACAGGCTGATATGGCGGAGTCCTTTCAAATGGATAAGTGACACGGCGCAGATGACGATCAGTCCCGACAGCAACGGTGGAATGCTCGGCACGATGGATTTGAAGTAGACGCCGAATGCCATCGCGGCCAACGCGATCGGAGCGGCAAAGCCAACGGTTCCCGACAACCACCCAGCGAGAAAGCCAAGTGCGGGATGATAGGCGCGGCGCAAAAAATTGTACTCGCCGCTCGATCGCGGAAACATCGATGCGAGTTCAGCATAGGAAATCGCGCCGCACATCGCGACAACGCCGCCGACCAGCCACAGAAGTAAAATCGAAAAGCCGGACGTGATGTCCTTGACCTGAAAACCAAGACTGGTGAAAACGCCGACACCCACCATATCCGCAACGACGATTGCAGTGGCCGTCACGAGCGAGACTTTCGCGGCAGACGCTCCGCCGGAAGCAGCGTTAGACATCAAAGTAATTTCCCGCCCGGGACAGGCATTATGAAGGCAACCATCTTGGAAATTGGCCGGATTCGCAGAACTTTCAACGGATAATCGCCCGATATGCGCAAATTTGTGGCGATGTCATTCGTAGCGTGGAAAATCTGCTAAAAGCCTGCCCGTCCTAGACCGATATCCGACCATTAGAGAGATCATAGGCCCATGGGGTTCAAAGAACCGAGCTTTCTCGACCGGCAATCTGCCGCTCAGAATTCACGAAAAAGCATTCTGGAGAAGTTCAAGACAAAGCCCGCAGCCGACGATCCGGCGGTACGAAAACGTGCGGCGGAACGTCAGGCGCAACAAGAGGCTCAAGCCAAAGCGCAGAAGCTGAAAGACGCGGAAAGAACGGCAAAGAAGGCGCGCGAGGTCGAACTCGCGGCTCAGGCCGCCGCCGAAGCGTTGCGCCTCGAGAAGGAAAAGCAGGCTGCTGCCGCCGCACTGAAGGCGGAGCAGAAGGCCGCGCGCGATGCCCGTTACGCGGCACGGAAAGCAAAAAAGAAGTAGCAAACCCGACGCCGCCTGCGCCCGAAGGCGCAGGCCTGTTCGCCGACGGATTTACTTCTTCATCTCGTCCTTTTTCATCGAGTCCTTCGACATGGAGTCCTTGGACATAGAGTCCTTGGACATCGAATCCTTGGTCATCGCATCCTTCTTCATGCCGTCCTTCTTCATGCCGTCGTCTTTCGACATCGTATCCTTCGTCATCTTGTCCTGAGCGAAAGCCACCGGCGCGAAGGCGAGGCCCATGGAAACGATTGCTGCCGAAACGGCGATTGCGATGCGGTTGGTGCGTGTCATCTGTAAATTCCTCTGGAAAGCGTTTAGACGAATAGCCGTCTTCGAGGTCTACGGACGCACGCCGCCGTTGTTACCAGCCGCCTGAAAGACTTTTTCGTGATTGCCCGTCGGCGCTGGAATTTCGGCGCTGCCTTCGGGTTCTGGTTCAGGATGATCGAACATCACCGTTCCGCGCCATTCCGCCACGCTATGTGCGATGCAGCAAAGATGGCACTCTGCATTCGGTTAGGGCACAATCGGGGAAGATAGGGCTTCATACCAAAGGGTTACATCGCAGCTTATGCATGCTCGGCCGCAGACTGCTAAAAAGTCCGGCGGAATCAACGCAAATCAAAAACAGAAACTTTCAAGGGAGAACCAACATGATTACCCGACGACACGTCCTCGCATCCGCGATTGCCGCGCCGGCCATCCTGCGTTTCAGCGATGTGCATGCCGCGACCACGTTGAAAATCTCGCACCAGTTTCCAGGTGGCACCATTGACAAAGGCGATTTCCGCGACCGCCTGTCGCGCATGTTTGCGCAGGAAGTGAACAAGCGCAGCAAGGGTGACATCGTCGCCGAAGTGTATCCGGGTTCTTCGTTGATGAAGACGAACGCGCAGTTCGCAGCGATGCGCAAAGGCGCACTCGACATCAGCCTCTACCCGCTGCCCTACGCCGGTGGCGAATTGCCGGAAACCAATATCGGCCTGATGCCGGGTCTCGTGTCGAGCTACGATCAGGGTCTTGCCTGGAAGAACAAGCCGATCGGCAAGGCGCTGACGGACTTCCTTGCCGACAAGGGCATCATTGTCCTGACCTGGGTCTGGCAGGCCGGCGGCGTCGCCAGCCGCGCACGGCCGCTTGTGACGCCTGACGATGCCAAGGGCATGAAGGTGCGCGGTGGTTCGCGCGAGATGGACATGGTGCTTCAGACCGCCGGCGCAGCCGTGCTTTCCGTGCCGTCGAACGAAATCTACGCGGCGATGCAGACCGGCGCGTGCGACGCCGGCATTACATCCTCGACCAGCCTGATCTCGTTCCGCCTTGAAGAAGTTTCCAAGCATCTGACGTCGGGCGCGGGCCAGTCCTATTGGTTCATGCTCGAGCCGCTTTTGATGTCGAAGTCGATTTTCGATGCTCTGCCGAAGAACCATCAGGACATTCTCCTGTCCGTCGGCACCGAACTCGAAGCCTTCGGCCGCAAGGGTGCGCAGGACGACGATGTCGAGGTCGTCAAAGTGTACGAGAAGGCCGGCGCGAAGGTCAGCGCGCTCGACGCCGCAACCGTCGGCAAGTGGCGTGACATCGCGCGCGACACCGCGTGGAAGGACTACACCGCGAAGACCGCAACGTCTGCGCAGCTGATGAAGCTGGCTGCCGACGCCGCATGACGCACGGGCTGGTCGAAGATCGGCCCCAGGCAACGGCTGCCGTCCCGAGCAATGCGCTCGTGGCGGCAGTCGGTCGTGCATTGGCCGCCCTCAATTACGTGATCGTTATCCTTGCGGCGGCCGCCCTGATTTTGGCTTGCGTGATCCTGACTTACAGCGTCTTGACGCGGAGCATCTTTCATTCGGCCACCTATTGGCAGGACGAAGCAGCCGTCTTCTTGATCGTCGGCGCGACGTTCTTGACGGCGGCGGCGGTGCAGAGCACGCGCGGCCATATCGGCATCGAGGCCTTCGTCGGAATCCTCTCGCCACTGGCCAATCGCATTCGACAGATTCTCGTCGATGTCGCCAGCTTTGCGTTTTGCACTTTCTTCTCATGGAAGTCCTGGACTCTTGCACATGAAGCGTGGGTTGACGGCACAGTCTCGAATTCGACATGGGGTCCGCCGCTCGTTATCCCCTACGTGTTGATGTCGCTCGGAATGACGCTTCTCTGCATACAGATCCTGCTGCAGATCGTCGCAACGCTGGGCAGGACGAAAAATTCATGACGGTTCTCGGGATCGGAATCAGCTACGGCATCGCAACGCTGGTGGCGATGTTTTCAGGCATGCCGATTGCGTTCGCACTCGGCGCGGTCGCTGTTGTCTTCATGGCGATCTACATGCCGTCGGCGTCGCTCGATACGGTCACGCAGAACGTCTACGAGGAAATGGCCTCGATCACGCTTCTGTCGATTCCGCTTTTCATCCTGAAGGGCGCGGCAATCGGCAAATCGAAAGCCGGACAAGATCTCTACACGGCTCTGCACGCGTGGCTGCACAAAATCCCCGGCGGGCTCGGAATAGCCAACGTCTTCGCCTGCGCACTGTTCGCGGCGATGGCGGGTTCTTCTCCCGCAACCTGCTCCGCAATCGGCTCTGCGGGTATTCCGGAAATGCGCAAGCGCGGCTATTCCGGCGGGTTCGCAGCCGGAATTATCGCAGCCGGCGGAACGCTCGGAATTCTGCTGCCGCCATCGATCACGATGATCCTGTTCGCCGTCGCCGCCGAGCAATCGCTGGGGCGGCTGTTCCTCGCAGGCATAGGGCCCGGATTGCTGCTGGTCGCATTGTTCGCGATCTATGCAGTAATGAAATATCGCCAGGAATACGCAACCGCCAAAGCCGCATACGAGGCGACAGGCCGCAATTCGGAGATTCTACGCCACGACGAATACACGATGGCCGAGCGCTTCAACGTGCTGCCGCGTGTGCTGCCGTTCGTCACGCTGCTGACCGGCGTGATGATCGCGCTCTACGGCGGTTATGCGACGCCTTCGGAAACGGCAGGCCTCGGCGGTCTTCTTGCGCTGCTGCTGATCGCGATGATCTACGGCGTGTGGCGGCCGACGGATCTCGCGCCGATTCTGACGTCGACCATCCGCGAATCCACCATGCTGATGCTGATCATCGGCATGTCGCTGCTCTATTCTTACGTGATGAGCTATCTCACGATCTCGCAATCGGCGGCGAATGCCATCGTCGCGATGCAGTTGCCGAAATGGGAATTGCTTGCGGCCATCCTTTTGATGACGGTGGTGCTCGGCTTCTTCCTTCCGCCGGTATCCATCATCCTGATGACCGCGCCGATCATTCTGCCGCCGCTGCGCGCAGCGGGTTTCGACATCATCTGGTTCGGCGTCGTCATGACCATCGTGATGGAAATGGGTCTGATCCATCCGCCGGTTGGATTGAACATCTTTGTTATTCGCAATGTCGCGCCGGACATTCCGCTGTCAGAGGTGATCTGGGGCACGCTGCCGTTCGTGCTGCTGATGATGCTGGCGGTGCTGCTGCTTTGCTTCTTCCCCAGCATCTCAACATATCTGCCGGACCTCGTGATGGGACCGGCGGTGCGCTGACCGTCAGGCGCGCTTGCTTGCATTGATCGCCGAAGCGACGCGGCTGACGGGTGTACGTCCGATAAGGCGACAGATATCGTTGGTTGCCGCGACCAGCTTTGTCATGTCCACGCCGGTCGATATCCCCATACCCTCAAGCATGTAGACGACATCCTCGGTCGCGACGTTTCCCGTCGCGCCCGGCGCATAGGGGCAACCGCCGAGACCGCCTGCAGCGGAGTCGATGACGCGCGCGCCCTCCTCCATTCCCGCATAGAGGTTGGCGAGCGCCTGCCCGTAAGTGTCGTGAAAATGCATTCCGAGATTTGCAATCGGTACGTCCGCCGACACCACGCGTAACATTTGCCGCGCTTTCGCCGGCGTGCCGACGCCAATCGTGTCGCCGAGCGACACTTCGTAGCAGCCCGCATCCCACAGGCGTTTGGCAACGGCGGCGACTGCTGCAGGTCTAACGTCGCCATCGTAAGGACAACCCAGTACGCACGACACATAGCCACGAACCTTGATGCGGTCGGCCTTCGCATGTTCGATCACGGGCGTGAAGCGCTCGATCGATTCCGCGATGGAGCAGTTAATGTTCGCCTTCGAGAAGCCCTCCGAGGCAGAAGCGAACACAGCGATGACCTTCGCTCCAGCAGCTTTTGCCGCCGCGTAGCCTTTCTCGTTCGGAACGAGAACATGAAACTCGTAACCGGGATGGCGATCGACCGCGCGAAGCACCCGATCTGAATCCGTCATCTGCGGCACTGCGCGTGGTGAAACGAAGCTGCCGACCTCGATGGTATGCAGACCGGCCTTCACCAAATTTTCGACGAACGCAACTCGACCCTCGACGCTTACCGGCGTCTTTTCGTTTTGAAGCCCGTCGCGCGGGCCGACTTCGACAATCCGGACATGGTCGGTCATCGCGGCCTCACGACTTTGCCGCATCCTTGGCCGGCTCGATTTCAGCCAGTTCGACGCCTTCCTGAACGATGTCGCCGACCTTGCATTTCAGTTGTTTGACCGTGCCAGCGAACGGCGCGCGTAACGTCTGCTCCATCTTCATCACTTCGAGTGTCAGGATCGGCGCACCCTTTTCTACCGTCGCCCCGGACTCAACCAGCAGCGCGACGACCGTTCCGGGCAGCGGCGCGACGACGCGATCGGCTCCGGCCTGTTCTTCATCCTCGGTGCCGAATGGATCGGCCCAATGCATCTCGAACCGGCCGTTGCGAGTCCTGACATAGACTTCGCGCCCGTCCAGCAATCCTGCGACGTGGTACTTGACGTCATCGAGAACAAGATCGATCCCGCCTCGCGCCGGGACCGAACTGGTAAATGCGATCACTTTGCCGTCGATCGAAAGCGTCGACGGCACCCGGCCGTAACGCAGTGATACCTTGCGCTCAATTCCGTCGGCCTGCCGGAACAGGAACCGGCGATGACGCGCGCCGACGGCCGCCCAGCCTCTGGCGGCGCGCCAAGGCGAATGAGCATCGCGTGCGGCGGCCGCATCCTCACTGCGCAGGATTGCAGCCACAGCAGCACCGAGTTCAATCTCCGTAAGCGCCGGCTGCTCCGGCGTCAGCTTCGCCAACTCGCGCTCGATGAATCCCGTATCGATCTTGTTGTCGCGTACCTGCGGATGCGTAATGAGCGCGGACAAGAACGGAATATTGGTTACGACGCCGCGAATGTCCGCCTCTTCCAGGCCGCGATTGAGCCGCGAGATGGCAAGGTCGCGTGTTGGCGCGAAGGCAATGAACTTCGCCAGCATCGCGTCGTAGTTCGGAGAAACCACATTGCCCTCGCCGTATCCGCTGTCGATGCGCAATCCATCGACGGCCTCCGGCATCTGCCACGTGCGCAGCGCGCCAACCGACGGCATGAAATTCTTGTTCGGATTTTCGGCGTAGACACGAGCTTCGATGGCGTGGCCGTTCAGCCTGATCTCGTTCTGCGTCAAGGGCAGTTCTTCGCCAAACGCTACACGCAGCTGCCATTCGACGAGATCGACGCCCGAAATCAATTCGGTGACGGGATGTTCGACCTGAAGCCGCGTGTTCATCTCGATGAAGAAGAATTCTTTTCCGTCCGAGACAAACTCGATGGTGCCCGCGCCGACGTAGTTCACGGCACCTGCTGCCTTGCGCGCCGCCTCGCAGACTGCCTCGCGCTGTTTGGAGCTGAGCGTCGGAGACGGCGCTTCCTCGATCACTTTCTGATGGCGACGCTGCAGCGTACATTCGCGCTCGAATAGAGAAACTAGATTGCCGTGGCTGTCGCCGACGATTTGGACTTCGATATGCCGGGGATTGTCGACATATTTTTCGATCAGCATGCTGTCGTCACCGAATGCGGCAAGCGCCTCGCGCTTGGCACTGACGACTGCAGCGGACAATTCGCTCGCTGCACGAACCACGCGCATGCCTCGCCCGCCGCCGCCCGCGGATGCTTTCACCAGAACAGGGAAACCCGCCTTCTCCGCCGCCTTCGCAAGCGTCGCATCGTCCTGCGCTTCGCCGTGATAGCCGGGCACCAGCGGAACGCCGGCTTTTTCCATAAGAATTTTCGAGCCTGACTTCGAGCCCATCGCTTCCATCATCTCGGCGGTCGGACCGACGAACACGATGCTGGCTTCCGCGCACCGGCGCGCGAAATCGGCGTTCTCCGACAGGAACCCGTAACCGGGATGGATAGCTTCCGCACCAGTCTTCGCCGCCGCTTCAAGCACGCGATCGATGTTGAGATAGCTGTCGCGCGCGCGCGCGGGTCCGAGCAATACGGCCTCGTCCGCCATCTTCACATGCAGCGCATCGGCGTCTGCTTCTGAATAGACCGCGACGGTGCGCAAACCCATCGCGCGCGCGGTGCGAATGACGCGACATGCGATCTCGCCACGGTTGGCGATCAGCAACGTGTTGAAACGGCGATAGAGCGGCTTGCCAGATGCGACGGCCTTCAACGGTTTTGCCATCACTACATCCTGAACACGCCGAAGCGCGTCGGCTCGACCGGCGCGTTCGCCGCCGCTGACAGGCCGAGTCCGAGAACGAGCCGGGTGTCGGCCGGATCGATCACGCCATCATCCCATAGTCGCGCGGTCGCGTAATATGGGTGGCCCTGCGATTCATATTGTGCGCGGATGGGGCTGCGGAACGCGTCTTCTTCCTCGGACGACCATTTGCCGCCTTTCGCCTCGATATTGTCGCGGCGCAGCTGGCTGAGCACCATCGCTGCCTGCTCGCCGCCCATCACCGAGATGCGCGCATTCGGCCACATCCACAAAAAGCGCGGACTGTAGGCGCGGCCGCACATGCCGTAATTGCCCGCGCCGTAAGAACCGCCGATCACGACGGTAAACTTTGGCACCGATGCGGTCGCCACCGCTGTGACGAGTTTAGCACCGTCGCGCGCGATGCCGCCGGCCTCATATTTCTTGCCGACCATGAAGCCTGTGATGTTCTGCAGGAACAGCAACGGAATGTTTCGCTGGCTGCACAGTTCAATGAAATGTGCGCCCTTGAGCGAACTCTCGCTAAACAAAATTCCATTGTTGGCGATAATGCCGACCGGATAACCCCAGATATGCGCAAAACCGCAAACCAATGTCGTGCCATATAGCTTCTTGAACTCCTCGAACTCCGAGCCGTCGACAATGCGGGCGATGATCTCGCGAACATCGAACGGCTTGCGCGCATCCACCGGCACGACGCCGTAGATATCTTCGCGCGCGAACAGCGGTTCGCGCGGCTCGCGTAATCCGGTGGCGGACGATTTCGGCGGATTGAGATTGCCGACGATACGTCGTGCGATCCCGATCGCGTGGGCGTCGTTCTGCGCGTAGTGATCGGTCACGCCGGACTGACGGCTGTGAACGTCCGCGCCGCCGAGTTCTTCTGCGGTGACGATCTCACCCGTCGCAGCCTTCACCAGCGGCGGCCCGCCGAGAAAGATCGTGCCCTGGTTGCGAACGATAATGCTTTCGTCCGACATCGCAGGTACGTATGCGCCGCCGGCCGTACACGATCCCATCACGATAGCGATTTGCGGGACGCCCTGCGCAGACATGTTGGCCTGATTATAGAAGATGCGGCCGAAATGTTTTTCGTCCGGAAAAATCTCGTCCTGCTGCGGCAGGAATGCGCCGCCGGAGTCCACCATGTAGATGCAAGGCAAATTGTTCTGCCGCGCGATGTCCTGCGCGCGCAGATGCTTCTTCACCGTCATCGGATAATAAGTTCCGCCGCTGATCGTGGCGTCGTTGGCAACGATGACGCACTCGCGGCCTGCCACGCGGCCGATACCCGTCACAATGCTGGCGGAATGAACCGCGCCGCCGTAGAGGCCGTAAGCCGCCATCGGCGAGAATTCGAGGAACGCCGTACCCGGATCGATCAAGAGATCGACGCGATCACGCGCCAGCATTTTTCCACGCGCAGTGTGCTTGGCGCGCGACGCCTCGCCTCCACCGCCCGCAACCTCGGACAATTTCTCGCGCAGATCGGCGACCAGAGCGCGCATCGCCTCGGCGTTGCGCGCGAAGTCATCCGATTTCGGATCGAGAGTGGAATGAAGAGCCATGACCTTCCGCAAATGCTATTGTGCGCCGCAACCGGATCGCATGCGGTTCACAGCCAAAATGTCACCGCAGACCCATCGGGCGCAACCACAACTTTCTTGTGTTGCGCGACAGCTCGTTGGACGTCGGCGAGACTAGTGCGTCCGGTCGTGATGAAATGTCTTGCGACCGACATTCCGGGGATCAGCGCCGGTCCGTCGCGGGTGCAGGCCGAGGTGTGCTTTAATGAGTCCAGGGCTCGCTGCGGCGAAACGCGAAATTGTCGGCATACGCCTTGATGCGCGGCTTCAGCTCTTGCGGCTCCAGCACCTGATACGGAATGCCCTCGCGCTCACAATACGCGATTGCCTCTTCCTTGGTGTCGAAGTGAATCGACAGTTGTTGCTTCATGTCGCCGGAACTGGTCCAACCCATCAACGGCTCGATCACGCGCGGCTGCTCCGGCTCATAGTCGAGCTGCCATTCTTTCGTCTTGGCCCAGCCCGATTGCATGGCATTTTTGGCCGGTTTGAAAATTCGTGCGGTCATGAATTCAAAACCTTGGAGCCTTTTGGCGGATGGATGAAAGCACCATCACGATAGATGAAAAGCATGTGATTCTGCCGCCCTTTGCCAGCAAGATTTCAGGCAGCGACACAATGGACGGTTGGTATCCTTAAATTTGGTATAGTCTGTTGCAAACACGATGACAATCTGGGCCGCCGCCCGATACCTTCCCGCACAACTGCGATCCGCCCCGCATTTCAAAGCCGCCCCATGGATATTAAAGCAACCCTTCCCGAAAAAGGCCGCGACCTGCGGCTCGATTTTTTCCGTGGCATCGCCAATTGGTGGATTTTTCTCGACCATATCCCGCACAACGTCGTCAACTGGGCGACACCGCGCAACTACGGCTTCAGCGATGCTGCAGACCTGTTCGTTTTCATTTCCGGGTACACCGCCTCGTTCGTCTACGCCAAGCTCATGCTGGATCGTGGATTCATTGTCGGTTCGACGCGGCTGTGGAAGCGTGTCTGGCAGCTCTACGTCGCGCACGTTCTGCTGTTCGTCATCTATATCGCTGCAATCGGCTGGGTCGCGCTGCGTTACAACGATCCTGACATCATCAACGAGTTCAATGTTGCGGGGCTCGTTGACAATCCGATCCAGACGCTGACGCAGGGATTGTTGCTGCGCTTCAAGCCGGTCAATCTCGACGTGCTGCCGCTCTACATCATTCTGATGGGATTCTTCCCGCCGGTTCTTTGGTTGATGCTGCGCAAGCCCGACCTCGTGATGCTTGCATCCCTCGCGCTGTATTTCGCTGCGCGCCAGTTCGGCTGGAATTTCTCCGCATATCCACAAGGCAGCTGGTACTTCGATCCCTATACGTGGCAGTTGCTGTTCGTGTTCGGCGCGTGGTTTGCGCTCGGCGGCGCGCGCGAGTCACAATCCGTCATCAATTCGCGATGGCTTTTGATCGCGGGCACGGCCTATCTGATTTTCGCGCTCATCATGACGATGGCCGGACGATTCGAGGCGTTCGGCGATCTATTCCCGCGCTGGCTCTACGATGCCTTTAACCCGAACGACAAGACGTTCCTCGCTCCCTATCGCGTTCTGCATTTTGTCGTGATCGCCTTCTTCGTCACGCGCTTCGTCAAGAAGGATTGGCGGGGACTCGAATGGAAGATCTTCGATCCGCTGATCAAATGCGGACAGCAATCGCTGCAAGTGTTTTGCGTGGGTGTATTCTTGTCCTTCGTCGCGCACTTCGCGCTGCTCTTGAGCTATGGCTCGTTCTGGGCCCAGCTCGGCGTCAGCCTCGGAGGCATCGCGATCCTCACGGGTGTGGCCTATTACGGAAACTGGTCGAAGAAGCAGGACAAGCCGTCGCGCCCCGCTTCACCCTCCGGCACAGCTGGCGTCAAACCCGCGGCGGCTGCGAATTAAAAGACACGCGCATGGGTGCGCGCTCTTACATTTGCATGACGAAGACGATCGCGACCGTCAGAAGGGTGGCCACAGCACCCAGAACACGGTCGCGTTGGCGTGCAAACACGATTTCTCTCTCGGACATGGCAAACCCTTACGGCGACTGGGCCGTTGAGGTTGCAATGCGCGAGGGTACGCGCGGTTCCTGCGTCGCGCGAATATTTCCCCGGACTTAGAACAGGTGCGGCGCTCACAAGGCGACCCGAACGGAAGATCGCCAAGAAAGGTCAGCAAATCATTGGGTTAGATGGTCGGGGCAGCAGGATTCGAACCTGCGACCTGCGGTACCCAAAACCGCCGCGCTACCAGGCTACGCTATACCCCGAGCGGACAGTCGTTACACGGTTCGTTCCGGCCCAGCAAGGCGGCCGGGCCGCCGAAATATCCCGCAATAGGCGACCTGCTCAGTAGTCGTGACCCATGCGGTCACGCCGACCCATGCCGCCGAGAACGCCGCCAAGAATAGCCGCTCCGCCGATAATTGCCGCCTCTTCTTCAGGCGACGGACCTCGGCGATAGACCACCGGGGGCTGCGGAGGCGGACGGCGCGGCGGAGGCGCTACGTCGACGCGCTTCGGCGGAGGGATCGGCGAGGATTTCGACGGCGGTCCGCAAGGGCACATCGGTCCGGCGAGCGAAGCCTGTTGCGGGCCAGCCGGATTCGATCCAGCGTTCGGCGCACCACCGCCACCGGCCGCCGGCGTTGCCGCCGCTACCGCATTCAACGGACGGTTCAGTGCGCGCTCGAGGAGCTTGCGTGCGGTCGCGGCAAGATCGCTGTTGGGATAGCTCGCAAGGAACGCGCGGTATGCGCCCGGCGTGTTCGCATTGACCACGCCGCTCCACGTGATCATTTCGCGGCGGCGTTCGATCACGACTTTCAGCCGCGCCACGAATGGAGACTGCGGATAGAGTTCGACGAACGCCTGATAGCCTTCCACAGAGTCATCGGCGACGACGAGATCGTAGGCGGCCTGAACCGCCTGCCCCTGCAACAGCTGACGCCATTCGGCGACCGTGCGCGTCCCGCTCTTCGAGCCCGGCTTCACGCCCGATCCCGGGAAGAAATAGAAGTCGCTGGTCAGCGACGAACTTTCCCACGGGATCTGCTGACCGTCGGTCGATTTGTTCACCGCAAGACGTACTTTCTTGAAAGCGTCCTCGATCGCGAGGCCCGGCTCACGTGCCGAAACGACCAGCGCGCTCGTATAAGGGCTGTTCACGCCGCTGCCGTCGAGCGCCTCGGTGCCCGGCGAAGTCGAGAAAGAAACGAATGAGCCAGCCGCATTCGCCTTGGTGTCGACCAATGCCAATCCGTGCCCAGCAATTTTATTGATGGAGTTGAACGGATCGTTGCGGCACGCATCCAGCATGACGATGCGCATCTTCGTCGGCACGGAGGCAATGGTATTCATCACGTCATTGAGACGCACCGCCTGCAACGGCACGTCCGACTCTCGATCAAGCGTGACATCGACGGGTACGAGATAGTTCTCGCCGTCGATCTGCAGCCCGTGACCCGCATAGTACAGCAGTGCAACAGTGTCGGATCCGCGCCCCGCGATCTTGGCCGCGAAATCGCCGATGACCTGACGCATCTCATTCTGCGACAGATTCAGCGCCGTTTTGACATCGAAACCGGCCGCCTGCAGCATTTCGGACGTCAGCTTGGCGTCGTTGGTCGGATTCGTCAGCGCCGGTACGCTTTTATAGGCGGATTGGCCGATAACAAGCGCGACGCGGTTCTCGGCGGATGCCGTGTTTGTAACGAAAAAAAGTGACGTCACGGCAAATGCGGCAAGAGAAAAAAATCGAGAGCGAACCGGAGTAATCATGGCAGCCTCCATCGCGGAAATTTGACTGAGTATGGCATCCTTTTACCGCTCGTGCCAATGCGTTGGTATATCGCACCCGGCCGCAGGTTCATGCGGAGTCATTGCAAAATCAAAGCGATGCTCGTCTAGCGCGATTTGAACAGCGGATGCGCAACCCGATCGCCGGGCTCGATGCCGTATTTCTTGGCTGTTCAGCCGATCACTTCAAGAACGCCTTTGGTCAGCCCACCTGACGGAATAATTTTCTCCGACTGCGGCTCCGTATTCTCGGCGATACGGATAATTCGTCCGTCGGAGCGAATGAAAATCATGTCGAGCGGAATATAGGTGTTCTTCATCCACATCGAGACCTGCTGTTCGGGAGAAAAATCGAACAGCATGCCGCGACCTTCAGGCAGTTCCTTCCTGAACATCAAGCCGGTTTCGCGCTCCTGATCGGTCGTCGCCATCTCGACGCTGAAGACATGCACGCCGGATTTGCTGACGATCTCCAGCGACTGCACTTCGGCTGCCGAAGCAACGCGAGAGAACGACAGCAAGAGCGCAAGCAAGGCACCGAACCGAAAAGCGCGCCCGGCCGATTTTTTGAAATTCATGCGAAACGATCCCGAGGAAGCAACCGGCAGCCTAGCCCGCCGATCATGGCGAATACCAGACGGCGAACGCTTCGCGCGCCGCCGATCACGAGGATGTGGCAGAGAACGATAAGATTGATAGTCAGTGAGACGAAAGACCCGGCGCACCAGTTTCAGGTTGGATCTCGGCGGCCATCATGCCCTTCGATCCGGGCCCGAACCGCACCAGCACATATTGACCGGGGCGCAACTCGGTCATGCCATAGCGGCGCAAGGTTTCCATGTGAACGAAAATATCCGGCGTACCTTCACCGCAGGTCAGGAAGCCGAACCCGCGGAGCCTGTTGAACCACTTCACCTGCGCCCGCTCGAGGCCGCTCGTCGGCGTCACGCTGACATGCGTGCGCGGCGGCATCATCTGCGCGGGATGGATCGCGGTCGATTCATCCATCGATAGAATACGGAACGCCTGATAGCCCTTCTGCCGCTGTACGCATTCGCAAACCAGACGCGCGCCTTCGTAGGCGGTCTGATAGCCGTCGCGCCGCAAAACGGTGACGTGCAGCAGAACGTCCGGCCATCCATTGTCAGGGACGATGAAGCCGTAGCCCTTGGACGCATCGAACCATTTGATGACGCCCGATATTTCGACCAGCGAGACGGCGGCATCGTCACCAGCGAATGGAGTGCTAGAGAGATTCCGATTGTCCGTGCCGGAAAATTGGGCTGGTTCAATATTGCGAGGGCCGGACCCTGCTAACGCTGGACCGCCAAGCCTTTTGGACTCAATTCCGTCCGAACCCATGACCCCCGGACCCCAAACTGTGCGGCCCATCACATATGTGATGACCTGCGTGCGGCACTGCGCGTTGCAATAAAACGAGCGATGCGGCGCGCGAATCTCTTGATTCGACGTTAACACTCTCGCAAGGCCCGAAAAGCCAAAAAACAAATCAGACGCGAGCTATGAACAACCTTGCGCGGCCACGAATCAAATCCGCTATTCAGTTGCCGATGAAGGGTCCAAGTGTCTCGCCGATATCATGATTGATGACGAGGTCGGCGATCTCGTCCTGATCGGTCGGCTCATTGTTGATAATGACCAGCTTTGCGCCGCAGTTGCGTGCCAGCAGCGGAAATCCAGCGGCCGGCCAAACGACAAGCGAAGAGCCGATCGCGAGAAATAGGTCGCAATGCTGCGTCAATTCGGTTGCGCGCCGCATGTCTTCCTCTGGCATGGCCTGACCGAACGAAATCGTCGCCGACTTCACCGGATCGCCGCAGGTCTCGCAATCCGGTGCTTCGCCGCTGTCGTCGAACCGGGATCTGACCCAGTCGATCTCATAACGGTGGCCGCAACCGATGCACTTGGCGAAAGTCGTGTTGCCGTGCAGTTCGATCACATGCTCGGCGGCAAAACCGGATCGCTGATGCAGATTGTCGATGTTTTGCGTGATGATCGCAGGCACCTTGCCGGCCTTATAGAGTGAGGCGAGTGCCCTATGCCCTCGCCCCGGTTTTGCGCCCGCAAAACTCGGCTCCATTGCAAAGCGCCTGCGCCATGCCTCGTCCCGCGCATCCTGGCTTGCGACGAACTCGTCGAACGGGATCGGGCGGTTCTTCGTCCACAGCCCACCCGGCGAACGAAAATCGGGAATGCCGCATTCGGTCGAAATTCCCGCGCCGGTAAACGGAATGATGGACCTTGCCTCGGCGATCATATCGCCGAGTTTTTCAATCCCGCTTTGCAGACTGGAAACAATCATCCGCGCGATCATGCCAAGTTAAAGAGGATCCGGCCCGAAGCGGTTTGGACCTGCTGTCCCGCGAAAGCAAAACCAAATCAGAATGATCACGGCTCCCACGCCGGTCAGCGTCAACAGCAGCCACCAGGCGGTGTGATCGAGATCGTGGAAGCGCCGGAACGCCACCGCAAGCCCGGGCAGAAAAAGCACGAGCGAAACGACACCGCTAAAAATTCCAAACCCGACGAAGCCGTCCATCACGCCGGCCACCAGCGTCGCGATCATGGAGAACAACGTCCAAAACCAATATTCCGACCGCGACGCGCGACCATCGAAGCCTACAAAATTTTTGAAACCCGAATTGACAGCCTGCCCGAAATCCATGGACGCCCTCCCATTCCAATCATCGATAGTCGCGCGAAGGCAAAATGCTGTCGAGAGAGCTGCATCACATTTTTGTAGATGCGAAACGACTGCTGGGTCGTGGCGTTAGGTGCACGAGCACGGATCAAATATCCGGTCACAATTTTCAGCAATTGGGAGGCAGAATGCCCTACGCGCTGTTTTGCCAGAATGTGAAAATCAGCAGGGCCTATCCGACCGAAGCCGACGTCTGGAGGCATGCGTCGCAGAATGACCTCGTCGATGTTGCATCGGCCGAGGAGCAGCCGACGCCCAAGCCTGCGCTAGACAACGACTATGAAATCCGCAAATGCGAAGCCGACGCGCCCGAAAAGAACCATGACGCGAAGGTCACCGATTTTGTGCTCCCCTTTCCCACATAGACACTGAAATCGAATCCAAAAAAAGCCCGGCTCGGGAGCCGGGCTTTCGATTTTGCTTAGTAGTAACTCGTGCCGCCATAAGTGGTCGATTCACCCATCGGGCTCGGATCGTTGTTGTGGTTGTTGTTGTAGTAGTAATGCGGACGCGCGTAATAGTAGCCGCCGCCGTAATACGGCGTCTCGTAGCCGTAAGCTCCGTAATACGGGCTGTTGTACGCATTATACGAACTCGCGGCAGCACCCGCAGCTAGCGCGCCGGCGGCGATACCGAAGCCTATGGCTGCCGCGTTGCGTCCGCCGCGTGCTTCGGCTGGCGCCGAAACGGCGGCGATGGTTGCGACCGTGGCCAAGGCGATTGCAATCTTTTTCATGGATCAACCCTTTCGTTACCTGGGCATAACGAGTCACTCCCGAAAAGGTTCCCACCGGCAAAATCGAATTCTGTCGGAGGCGGCGCTAGGCTTGCCCGCCATATACGACTAGAAAGCAGCAAGGCAAAAACGGCTGACCAAACAATCGGCTTTAGGGAGTGAGGCATGCGCTACCTGCACACGATGCTGCGCGTCAGAAATCTCAATATCGCGATGAAATTCTATCGCGACGCGCTGGGGCTGAAAGAGGTGCGGCGCATCGACAACGACAAAGCACGCTTCACCCTCTTATTCCTGTGTGCTCCCGAGGATGAAGGCCTGCTGAAACAAGTGAAGGGCCGCGGCGCTCCGTTGGTAGAATTGACTTACAACTGGGACGAAGAGAAGTACGGCGAGGACCGCTACTTCGGACACCTCGCTTACGAAGTCGATGACATTTACGCGACCTGCGAACGGTTGATGAAACTCAGCATCACCATCAATCGTCCGCCGCGCGACGGTCAGATGGCATTCATCCGCTCGCCGGATCTCCATTCAATCGAGTTGCTGCAGAAGGGCGACGCCAAGCCGCCAGCCGAACCCTGGGCATCGATGCCGAACACCGGACATTGGTAACAAGCGCCACTTTCGTTCCGATGGCGGAACATCGCTTCCTGATTTGCGTTGTCGCTCTATCAATATTTACGATGGAGGAACCAACATGGGACGCGGATTGCTGTTGTGGTTGCTTGGCGTACCGATTCCGGTGATCATTCTGCTGTGGCTGTTCTTCGGACGGTGAGCAAAAAATAAAAACCCCGCTTGTGCGGGGCTTTTTCGTTTCTCATTTGAAGTCACGGTCTCCGGCAGTCGCCCAGTCCTTCGACGACCTTGACCAGCTTGTTGTCCGCCGCCTTCAGGATGCACATTTCAACTTCCTTGCCGGCGGGAACCGGCTTTGTGCAAATGATCTGCGGGTTATCGTCGTAGACCTCGGTTCCGAACTTACAATTCGCGAGGCATGACGCGGTTGTACTAAGTGGATTGGTGAGAGACACGCTCGCCGACTCAGCTCCCGGCAGGATCGTGCACGTCACAGCAACGGACTCTGCGTCTGCATTCTGTTGTGCCAGGCAAGAACAACAGAAAATCAAAACCAGCAGAATTCCATGCGAACGCATTTCAAAACCTTCCTAAGCCTGAACAACGTAACAATCCTCAAAAGGATTGACGACTGACACCGCTCCAGTCGCCTCTTGTGCGACGCAACATTTCGTATCCAGGTTAGTTATCCGAAAAATTGAGGCCCGCGATACCGCCCGCTGACCGAAAGTCATGTTGTATCGACCATGCCGTTTCGATACCTAGTCGATGGCGGAGCCGCAAGGACCGCAAGCTAGGGTCCGCTTTATGCTCCGCCGGAACTTCGTTTCCAGACGATCCCCATGTGTCGCCGCATTTTGCGCAGCGCTCATCGTTAGCGCGCTTCATGTTGTCCCCGCTGCTGCGGAAGATCTCACGTCGAACGTCGCGCCGGCCGCGACGGACGATCTCGATGCGGTGTTCGCCAGTCAGCCGTGCAAGCTGACCAAGAGCCTTACGCAGTTCGACGCCCCGATGGCGCGTCTGTCGAAGCGCATCAATTCGCACGAGCCAGTTACGATTATTGCGATTGGTTCGTCATCGACGGCCGGCGCGGGCGCAAGTTCTGCGGCGTTCTCTTATCCGAGTCGGCTTGCTCGCGAATTGAAGCGGCGCTTTCCGCTTGAATCGTTCGCCGTCCTGAATCTCGGGAAGAACGGCGAAGAAGCGTCCCAGATGATGGTGCGGCTCGACGTGGCGCTGACGCGCGATCCGGATCTCGTGATCTGGCAGGTCGGCACCAATGCGATTTTACGCGACTCGAGCGTCGATGAGGTCAGCGCTGCCGTCGAAGCCGGCGTTCAGCGGGTCAAGGCGAACGGGACAGACATTCTTTTGCTCGATCCGCAATTCTCACCGGCTGTGAACTCTAAATCGGAGACGCACAGCATGATCGGCGCGATCGGCGCGATCGCAAAGCGCGCGCACATTCCTCTGTTCCGGCGCTACGTCGCCATGCAGCACTGGCACGACGATCAATCTCTGTCCTTCGAGCATTTTATCCGGCCCGACGGCATTCACCTGAATGACTGGGGCTATGCCTGCCTTGCGCGCACCCTTGCGGATAACATCGCAACTGCGGTCGCGCGATCGCGCGCCGTTGCGGACGTCAAATCATCAATCCAATAAACCGCGTTTGCTGCTTTGCGGACGCGAGGTCTGCTCTTGGCGGCTATTGCGCGGCGAATTGCGACAGCACCTGCTTGCAAGCGGGTGACAACGCGGGCGCGTTCGCGACAAGACACTGAATGATGCGTCCGCCGCCTGGATCGATGCCACCGCAGATCGCACGAACATCGCCGCCGCAAGCTGACCGCAGCACAAATAATTCTTCGCGCGGCCGCATCGGACGGAGCACGAGAGTTGGCGCAGGTGCTGCTGCGGGTGCTGGCGGCGGACTTACGGTCGCCGCACTTGCCGGCGGTTGGCTCGCTGCGGGCGTTGCGGTTTTTGCGCCCGATCCCCCACTGTTGGCCGGCTTAGCCGGAGGCGCGCTCGTCGCAGCTTTGGGAGCCGGTGACGGCAGGGGCGCTATCGTGGTCGCAGCTGGCGCGGAATCTGTCTTTGGCTGAGGCGCGGTCTCTGCCTTTGGTTCGGGAGCGGCGGGTTCGATCGCGCTTACGGCGCTCTGACAGGCGGCCGAGAGCTTCGCCATGTTTTTCTGAAGACACTGAAGCGATGCCATGCCGCCCGGCGGCACGCTTGCGCAGTTTGCCTCATAGTCGGAGCGGCAGGACGAGCGGATCGCGCTTCGTTGTGCGTCGGTCGGCTGCTGCGCAACCGCCGCCGCCGCAGTTCCGGCGACGATCGTCGTGGCAAGAACATATCGCATTGTCGCGCGGCTGAACACTTCAATCATGTCGGCAATCCCATTGCTGAACTGCAAAAAGTCGCTCACCAAAAAAGGCATTGGCGATTGACAACCCAGCAGACTATTTTTCCGCTGGCGGTTCAATGACGGGAATTGTGAAAGAAGGCCGTGGCGCCCCTAGCGGAATCCATCTCAGATCATAAGCCATTGCCAAATTTATAATAATTCAGCTCCATTACGCTGATATACCCGCAAATGTACCCGCATAAAAGCAGAGTAAGAGAGCACGCGGGTGTTTGCTGTAGAGACGCGGCGAGTGTCGCATTCCTTCTAGGAGCTGCGGAATCTCGTCTCTTAAGCAGTTACCCGCGCTTGGAAACCGGTGTGCTTGCGTGCCCCATAATCGCGCGGTGTCCATTCTTCCCCAGCTTCTAATTCGGAAACATCTATCTCCAACTTGGATGACTCGATGATCTCGCCACCCATGATGTCCGCACCTTTGGCTGTCGCCATCCGACGTGAAGTTGACCAGCCATCGGTCGAGATATCGTAAAATCGCACCCTATAGACAATAACCTTCCCCATTTGCGTTGATCTCCTGTTATCGACCGGCAATTCCAGATGCCTTGTCGAGAATTTTTTCCATCAAGGCTGCGCACTCTTGCGCTGTCTTCTGATCCGAAAACAGCAGCGTCAAATTCGGTGACTTGCCATGCTCGCCAAGAGTAAAACCCGGCCCGGCATGAGGACCGATCTGCACACTTTGAACGTCGCCAATTTTCCAAGACATGAACGTCTCCCTGCCATCGCAATAAGGATGCGCAATCGTGGCGGATCGTTGTCCGTCGGATTTAATGCGGGTTAAATTTAGTTAGCCCCGGAACGCGCGCCATATCCAGTAGCCGAGCGTGACCCAAATTATCGCCGATACGCAGAACAGGCCGACATACTCAATCCAGCTCGTCCCCCTGGACTTCGCAACCGGCGCGTCCAGCTCGCGTGCGCCACCTTCAATGACTTTGAATTTGAGCTGCTTGTCCATCGTCACTCGTAGTGGCTCGCGTCCATCCGATCTAATGCCTCTTGGCCCCATCGCTCAATCTCTTCCGCCGTCCACTCACGCCGACCGCGCGTGTATCCGTGGGAGCATGCCGCACGCCACAACTCGGCATCCACGCGAAATCGCTCGACCTCGATCTCAAAAAATTCGTTCGCAAGGATCAACGCGATGATCGTCGCGCGCATGTCGCCGCCACTGACCGCAATTGCCTGATCCGCCGCAGCCTCAAGCCTCTGCATTTCGGTCTGCGATGATCTTTCGACTGCTACTGCCATCGCGCGACCCTGCTTGACTACGAGCGGTGAGGTTCTTATTTTGTTCTTCGACAGTCAAGCGGACCGAACCATGGAACTCTCATTCATCCGCGCCGAGATTGAACGCATGCGGACGCAGATCGGCTGCCAGCGCAATGATATTCAAACGCTTCGCCGAGTCGGCATCAGCACAGTCTCCGCGAAAGAACTTTTGTCGAGGGTACCGAATAAGTTAGACGAATTTTTCGAGAAGCGGGATGAACTAAAAGGCAAGGAAAGCGATCAAAAACGGTTGCCATCAGTCGAATCACAACCCGGATGGACTCCGAAAGCCGATTTTGTCAAGATATAGTACGTCGAAGAATATTTTTTGGCAGCCCTTGTCCCGCCTTGCTGCCATTCCATTGCACCCCAACTAAAGTCGCACCCCGACGCCCGGGGCGAACAATGGAGCAGTAAAATGAACGTTGCGTACTCCGGGCCGTGGCCCAAGCTTGACGAGAACGACGCCCTCTTGATGGACGTCGCCCGCCGCATCCAGTTGACAAAGACCAAGCACGAAGCAGCCGAGACGAACTTTCGGGCGCTGTGCAACCATGTGGACCGCGAAGGCAGTCCCTTGGAAAACAAAGTCGTCGAATGTTACCCCAGCGGCAGCTTCGCGACGGGCACCGCTATCGCCTCGCGCGTTGCTCAAAGCCAGCATGACGTTGACGTGGTGATCGAACTCGACGTGCCGTCGAACTCTGCACCGAAGCAAATTCTCGATTTGCTTTTCACCGCCATCAACGGCGACCCCGGCAGCCGCTACCACGGTAAGGTGACCAAGAACAGCCGTTGCGTCACCGTCGATTATGAAGACGGCACGACCGTCGATCTGATGCCTGTCTCACGCATCACCGGCCCCGAGCGAGCGGGTCACCTCTTCCATCACAAGCCGGAAAGCTCAGAGTCATTCCACAAGCAGGTGAACCCGTGGGGCTTCGCAAAGCATTTCAACGACCACGTCAAGTTTGATCCGGCATTCTATGACTTGTTCAAAGGCCGTCGCGTTCTTGTCGAAGGCACACTGCTTGAGAAGGCAGAGACTCAGCCCATGCCGGTCCATGCGCCCATCGATGAGAAGTCACCTCGCGTCGTCGCCCTGCAACTCATCAAGCGCAATCGCGACATCGCATGGCGTGCTGCTTCACGTCGCGATCTTCGCAAGCCACCCTCCGTTGTGCTGGCCGCAATCGCGCTCGATGCAGGTCCGGTTCACCTCAGTCTGTTGGAAGAAGTCGTCGCAGTCGCGAACCATATCAGGGTTCGCTTGGCGGAGACGCATGGACCGAGAGGCACGGTGCAGGTGTTCAACCCGTCTTATGCACCCGATGAGTTCACCGACCGCTGGCCGGAAAACAAATCGGCGCAGGCGCAATACTCGGAAGATCTCCGCAAACTGGTTGTCGCGCTCCACAAGCTCAAGAGCGAAGACCTCAGCCTCGCCGAAAAACGCGAAGTGTTGAAGGCGCTGTTCGGTGAGACGGCGGCGGCGTATGCCGTCGAGAGTACACTGGATGCTCGTCGCCGCGAAATGCAGGCGGGTCGCATGCACATCGATGGCGCGGGCAAAGTCCTCGGTGTTGCGGCGCCCGTTGTCGTCGGCATGCGCAGCACTGCGGCCCGCGCGGCAACGCGCGAAGGCGGCGGCAATTTCAGGGAATGAAAACGATCAAGCAACAGATCGAAGCCATGTCAGTCCGCTGGCCTGGCTTCGAAGTCAAATTCCAAGACGCGCACAACGTCGGATGGGAAGGTATCGTGACGCCCGCAAAACGTCCGTACCTGCTCCGTGTTGGATACGACGTACCGAAAAACATTCTTGAAAATCGCACGTTGCACAACTCTCAACCCGGCGTTCAGGTACTTAAGCCTGTCCTCGAACGGCATGCAGATTACGAGGAAGGCCCGATACCACACGTCTATCGCAACAAGGCGGACGAGAAACTTCCGTACTTGTGCCTGTTCAGCCCTGAGCTGCGCGAATGGACGCCTGACGATCTTCTTGCCGACACGACCATTTTCTGGGCGGTCGAGTGGCTCTACTTCTATGAAGGCTGGCTGCTGACTCGCAAATGGTATGGCGGCGGACGCCATGTGCCTCGTCCCGATGATGGGGGCAAGCAACTTGATCGAGCGGCGGTCTAGCGGAACGCTTCAAGGATTGCGCGACCCGCTGCCATGGCCTGCGGGAAAGCCCTTTCGCATCCTGTCCATCGACGGCGGCGGCATCCGCGGCATCTTGCCCGCAGCAATTTTGACAAAGCTGGAAGAGAAATATCTGCCGGGAAAATCGGTCGGCGACTATTTCGATCTCATCACCGGCACCTCGACTGGCGGCATCATTGCGCTGGCGCTTTCGCTCGGGCTGACGGCAAGGACCATCCTCGACATCTACACGCAACATGGCGCAGAAGTATTTCCGCCGACCGATCCCGGCTTTCTGAAAATTCGGTCTGGCCTGCGGTTCCTCCGCAACTCGCGCTACTACACATACGACTCCGATAAGTTGCTCCGCCAACTTGAGCGCGTCTTCGGACAGACTGTCATCGGCGCAGCGCAACGACGTTTGTGTATTCCGACTTTTGATGGCTTCACCGAGGTCAACGTCTTCAAGACACCGCATCACGCAGACTACAAACGCGACTGGCGAGAGTTGATGATTACGGCAGCGATGGCGACCGCAGCCGCTCCGTCATATTTCCCGGTTTACAAGGATCGAGGTCGCTTCTTTGCTGATGGAGGCGTCTGGGCGAACAATCCGGTGATGGTCGGACTAGTGGATGCGCTCGCGTGCTACCAGATTGAGCGGCGTCAGGTTCACATTCTGTCGATAGGATCAGGTGATACGGAAATCGAAATCAGCGCGAAACAAGTTTCGCTTGGCGGCTTCTGGTACTGGCGTGACATCATCTCGTCCGCGATGCATCTGCAAAGTCAGAATGCGCTGGGTCAAGCTGGCCTCTTGATCGGTCGCGACCAACTCATTCGATTGAACGCGCTACCGATGCCGGCGAACCCGATTGCGATGGATGACTTCGCGCGTTCGAGAGACGAATTACCGCAGATCGCCGCACGCCTCGTTGACGAGCAAGGTGACCTTATTCGTGATCGTTTTCTATTTGCGCCTGCTGATCCATACGAAGCGAAGTATGGTCCGCGCGCGGCATTGAGCGCATAGTCGCGCGCCCGAATAGCCATGACGACGATCAGAAAGTGAACAAAGACTGCCTCACTTAAACACGCAGTCCAACACTGCTCAGCTTCGAAGAAAATTTGTGACCTCCAGGATGAGGTACGATCTCTACAACCACTTTCAGGCTGTGGATAGAAAGTAAAACGCTGTTTCCTACCGCGGTATCATAAGGCCTATGTATACCGACCCGTTGCAGCCTCTAGCGACAACCGCCGACAACGAATTCACCCTCACCATCGACGACGCTCTTTCACTTTACGCCGCCGCCGGTATCCCCCGGACACCTCGCAGCATTCAAAGATACTGCGCGAAAGAGCACCTCTCCTCTCGTCGGGTTGAGACCGAATTCGGCGAAAAATATCTCATTACGCGCGCGTCAGTTGAGAAGCATATAGCATACATCAAAGAAGTCACACCGACGACAAGTCGCGACCTGCCGCGGCAGGTCGCGGCAAGTGTCGCCGCAGAAAATAGCGGCGATTTGCTGCGACAGCAGGCAGCGACAACCACCGACGAGCTGCGACTTGTCGCGACAAGTCCGGACCTGTCGCGCTATGTCGCGCGTTTGGAAGGGGATGTTGATTTCTTGCGCGGACAAATGGAAGTGAAGGACAATCAGATTAAGGAAATGACTGAGCGCGCACGGGAAACGAATGTGCTGATCGCTGGACTTCAAAAAATGTTATCGCCATTATTAAGCGCTCCGAAAGACCGCCGCGATGGGGGAGATGAAAACTCTCCGACAACACACTAGCCATCCACAGCGCTTGCCAGACTTACAAAGTTTCCATGTCATAATTGACGCAACATATGGAAGCCGCACAAGCAACTCAAAACTCACAAACAATTGCGACCGAGCCGGTCTATCTGGAAAATACTTTGCTCCGGATTTTTGGTGTTTTGTTTTGTCACGATCCAAAACGAGCACGCACCCGAACTGAAAAGATCGAAATCAATCGCGGTGTCAGCGACAAGAATATTACCGTCCGTTTCGATCCCGAATATGCACAGCCTGGACCATTCGCACACAAAGTTGCGATGGCCGTCATCCGCAAACAATCTCGTTTCGGTTCACCAGCGCAAAAACAGATTTCATTTTCGCAACGCGAGTTAATGCGTTTGACCGGACGCAAAACATGGGGCGGTCATGACAGTGAAGAATTGATCCGCGCGTTACGCCAAATCCGCTACACCCATGTTCTGGCCAGCTTCAAGAAAGATGAGCGTTTCGTTGAACACGACTTCAGTGTCTTCAATGAGGTGATGATTGAGCGCCGCGCTGCGATCACTGATCCGATTGTTGCCTGCACTGTTGTGATTTCCGATCCCATCATTCAGTCGCTCAACGACAAACATTTTACCTGTCTCAACCACGCGCTCTTACAGGAAGTGAGTTCAATTGCCGGTGCGTTCTACATGCGGCTGTTTCATCACTTCGCGTCGCATTACGATGGCAAGCATTTGGACCGAGTGTCGTTCAAAAAGCGTTATGACGATATTTGCGTTGAATGGTTGGGCGGTCTCAGCGTCCTGAAATACAAATCGGCAATTGAGCGCGACCAGATCGGAACGCATCTCGATCAACTGGTCCAAACTGGCTTTTTAAAATCTTACGCCATCACACCTGCGGAAACCCGCGAAGGTTTTGTTCTCACGTTTCGTCCGGGTGCCCGATTCGTGGCCGACTACAACTCGTTTTATGTCCGCCGCAACCAGGGCGACTTCCAGTTCAACTTTCACGACGAAAGCCGTTCGATAGGGGAGCCGCACCAAGTTGCTTATTTGTTTATCGAAAAACGAACGGGCCAAAAGCGAGAGGGCATTCCTTACGTTTCCTCGAAAGAGGTAGAGACCGCCAAGGGTTTGCTGGCTGCCATTCCGCTGGAACAGATGGATGCTTTTCTAAACTATGCGCTAAGTGAAGCGGAACGGACACGGTTTGATCTCCAAACACTTGGAGGTGTCCGGCTCTATTTGAATAGCTACCTTCAGACGCGTGAGCGCCGAGCGACGCAAAAAGCGAGGGCTGCCGCCCAACAGGCCCAGGACCAAGAAGAAGGGCTTCGTGCCGACTACAATCGCTATCTGCGCACCGCCGCAGCGGAGTTGTTCAACAGTCTCACCTCGCCGGAGCAAACCGCCATTGAAAGCCTCGCGCGAGCCAAAGCGCGACCTCCTCTTGGCAACACAGGTTATCTCTCGCATACGTTCTTTGAAATGGAACGCACGCGTCTCACGATCGATCGCCATCCCGGCAAGCTTCTTTCCTTTGATCAGTGGAAGGCCGAAAACGTCCGTTAGACACGTAAGGGGTGGGGTATTTGACCCAAGCAGTGGGGGGGTTGACCGTAGTGAGCGGGGGGTTTGACCCAAGAGACCGGGGGGTTTGACCCAAAGATTTTGAAGTTGGAAAGCGATTTAATGAGACAGGGCAACGGCTTTTCGGTTTGCCAACTTTCTCTCATATATTCTTATAGATTCTACACATGTGTGAATTCTTCTTTTGAATGGAAAAAGTTACGCAACAAAATTGGAAAGTCGTCAAGAAACTTGCCCTTCAAAGACGATTCGAGCTTCGCAACTCGGCTCGAAATCAACCCGGTCAAAATTAAAATATGGCTCTGTTAAGCCACCAATCAGAATAAGGGTCGCAGAACTAATCTTGTGCGACGTATTTAATATGGCTCTGTTGAGCCGTTTTCTCTTTGCGTCCTCCTTTCGCTTGAACGAAGCATCGGTTGTCAGAGTTATCACTTGCCCGACATTTGATTGCCTCTATGCTACAATGGTTGCATGAGCAAATTGCTTGAAAAGGTGATCGCCAAAGTTCGCAAGTTGCCCGACGACGAGCAAGACTTGGTTGCCGGGCGCTTGATGGAGCACTTCGATGAAGTCTCATCAGACGCCGACCGCGTATCGATAGACGAGGCACGCGAGGCTTACGCGAACGGCGACTTTGCCGTGCTCGCCAAATGGAAACATGACATGGGGATTAGCGATAACTAGTCCCGCAGGACGTGACCTCCGTCATATTCCGGCCAGCGAGCTAAAACGGATCAATGCCGTTTTTGAGGCCATGATTGATGATCCTTACGGCGGCGATACCAGAATGTTACGCGGCACGAATGGCGCGTCCCGACGCCGAGTTGGCCATTGGCGCATCCTGTTCGAACTCGATTTGCAACGGCATGTGATCGTTATCTTGGGCGTCAAACGCCGCCGCTCCCATACCTACTAATGCCGCAAAGCGTACAGCTATGCGCCGCTATGTTCATATTGCCGGGTTCCCAATCTTTCTCTATGATCCGCGATGCCCGCTAGCTGGTTTCTCTTAACCAATGGGCGTCGACGCTCTTCACGGAGTGGTCGATGAACATGTTGAGAAGGCTGGTATCGAAAAAGGAACTGAAATCGATTTATGGTATTCCCTACTCGCCCGCGCACATTGCGCGCCTTGAGAAGGCTCAAAAATTTCCCATCCGGGTAAATCTTGGACTTTGCAGGGTGGCTTGGTACGCGGACGAGATCGAAGCCTGGATCGACTCACGTCCTCGCGCTGCGTAAATCGCAGACACTTTTTGAAGGGTTTTTTGGGCGGCAGGGTTCGAAACCTGCCGCCTATTTTCTTGGAGCTTGGCAACTTTTCCTGTCACATCGCCCCGCCATATGGCGGGAATGCACTGCGCTATACTGTATAGCCAAGTGCCAATTCACATTTTCACGTTACATTTCAACTGATTCCGCACACCAGCCGTCGGGCATTACGCCACGACCTTTCTTGTTTTTGCTTGATCTTTCTCATACCACCGCGCGCCTGCTTTGCATGCGCGCTCAAGGACGTGTCCTTGATGGTATTTTGAAAGATACAAGCCAAAGCCCACGTGAGTGGGAAAAACAAGAAAGGTCGTGGCGCTCAGCGCCACCGACGGACTGGTGTGCGGACTGGTACAATCAACCATGGACCGTTCTTTCGTTTACACCTCGCCGCGCGCCACCGAACGAAGTCCCAGCACAGATAAAGTCACGGCTCGCGCGGCGGGTTATGTACGAAAGACACCTATACATCATCGGAAAATCCGGCAGCGGCAAATCCACATTTCTACAAAACACGATTTTGCAGAACCCTGGCGGCTTTTGCCTGATCGACCCGCATGGCGATTTAGCCGAAGCTGTCGCCGACCGCACCGACTGCATCTACTTTGATCCGTCAGAGTTGCAGCTCGGCTTTAACGTCTTTGCGGATGTGCCGGAGCCTCATCGGCCATTGGTCGCGGCCCAAATTGTTGCGTCTTTTAAAGCCATTTGGGGCGACAGTTGGGGGCCGCGCATGGAATGGATCTTGGTCAATGCGATCCGACTGTTGCTCGATAACGCGCAAACTTTTTTGGGTCTGCCTCGACTTTTGACCGACGACGCCTATCGCGCCCGACTATTGCGCAACTGCACCGATCCAATCGTGCAAACATTTTGGGAAAAAGAGTTTGCTGCTTACGACGACCGATTCCGCAAAGAGGCTATCGCCCCAATCCAGAATAAAGTTGGTCAATTGTTGGCCAATCCGATTTTAAGAAACATCATTGGCCAGCACCGCAGTACGCTTCGACCGGGACGGATTATGAATGGCGGCCAACGCATCGTCGTCAATCTGGCAAAAGGCAAACTGGGCGATGCCCCATCGCATCTGTTGGGCGCTTTATTGGTGTCTGCGTTCGCGCAAGCGGCAGAACAACGCGCAACAATCCCGGAAAAAGACCGAGTGCCATTCACCCTCTATGTCGATGAGTTTCAGAACTTCGCCACCGAAAGCTTTGCCACCATCCTCTCAGAAGCCCGTAAGTACAAACTGTCGCTGGTCATCGCCCACCAATTCCTCGGTCAGTTGCCGGTGCAGTTACGTCAGGCGGTTTTTGGCAATGTCGGGACCATGATGGCGTTTCGGGTGGGAGCGGAAGATGCGCCATTGATTGCTTTGGAGTTGGGTTTAAAGAACGCCGAGATTTTGTCCGACCTGGATAACTTTCGGGCGTGGCTGCGGGTGGGTGGACCCTTCGGTCCGCAGATGATGGACACCGAACCCGCCGGTCCGCCACTCGGTCGATTGCCAGCGGTGAGGCGTAGGACCCGCGCCCGCTTTTGCCGCCCACCTCATCTGGTCAAACGGGAGATTGAAAGTTTTCTAAATGCATCTTGACGTTGCGTCCGTGGTTTTCGCAGAATACGGCGGGCAGAGAAATTGGGGGGACACATGTATCTCGTACTACGTCGCGATCAGCGAAAGAGTTTAACCGGAAAAATCATTTTTCAATTGGATGTCCAGGCCGAAATCACGCCTGAAGAAGTTGAAAACATCCAGCGCTACCGGTTGGGAGACACTCTTCTCTATTCCAAAGGCGAACTGACCGAGCGTGGATCGGGAATGTTAGGTCTGGCATCGCGCATGGCGTTCCACGCCATGAACATTTCAGTCAACATTAGCGAACTTGTGAACGGCAAGCGGATCGAATGCAAAGACATTTTGGAAATGCTGGCTGTTGAAGAGCAAATCAGAGAAGCCGCAATAAGGTTCAAACAAGTGCTCCACGCCGCAACATATTTTGGCGGGGAAGAAGCATTTGAAATCTAGCAACATCTTTCACTGGGCATTCTCTAACATCCTGCAATGGTCAAACCTGCGGGCCTATTTTGTCGGCTCATTGGCAGGCCGTGACCGGGAAGAGGTCCGCGATCTCTATGCGCGGGTCCGCGATGCTTACAACGCGTCGCCCTATTGCGCGGAAGATGCGGCGTTTGAGTTCACTGAAAGTTTGCTCGAAGAGGTATTTCAAAAAGCAGGCGTGGTTGCCTCTCACAAGGTTCAGATTGCGTTTGGCAATGTTGTCTGGGAATTGTTGCACGGAGAGCCGGTGATTTTCGGGTTACCCGATGAGCCGGACTTTGGGCATATGTCACGCGGCTCGCTGCAACAAATGCGTGCGTTGTTGGTGGTCAAAGAGCGGATTCTCAATAACCCTGCGTTTTATGTCGATATCTGGCGTCAGAAGATCATCTATTTGCTCGCGGGACTTGTCGGATCATTTCCGTCCTTTGTATTCGACCCGGCGATCGAGGACGATGCGCCGGGCTTCAATGTCATGCTCATCGACGTGTGCTCCAATCCTGCGGAAGCCATCGAGCGGACCATGGCAACGATGTATGACGACGACATTGTGCAGGCGGGATTGTTCGCGAGCGTCCGAAAATGCTTTGAGGACAATCTGGCCCGCGCCAGCGGCATCAACCCAAATGACCCAAGCCGTAGCCGAACGGTCAGAACACCGAACACCAGCAAAGACAGAAATCCCCGAGATCTTGTCGCTGACTTCCTGTCAGGAACGCCATTCCCCGATCTGTTTCTGGCCAGCGTCCCCTTTCCTCTTCCTGAACAGGCGCGTTTTGCTCATCAATGGATATTGGCACCGCAAGGAGCGGGAAAGACACAGGCGATCCAGTTTCAGTTTCTTCGTGATCTTCCCAAAGTTGCAAACAACGAAGCCAGCATCATCGTCATGGATAGTCAGGGCGACCTGATCCGGAATATCGCCGGGTTGAAAGTTTTTGCCGACGGTGAACCTCTTGACGGCAAACTGGTGCTGATCGAGCCCGACCCGGAATATCCACTGGCGCTCAATATCTTCGATATGGGGAAAGATCGGCTAGATCAGTATTCGGTGCGGGACAAAGAGCGCCTGACCAACAGCACGCTGGAGATGCTGACCTATGTGATCGGCAGTCTGTCCGAGACTGAGATGACGCCAAAGCAGCAAACTCTGTTTCGCTATGTGCTGCGGGCCTGCATGCAGATTCCCGACGCCACGATCCATACTTTTGCCGAGTTGTTGTCCGGGACCGACAAATACCAGTCACACATCGAACGACTCGAAGGCCCGGCCAAACTGTTTTTCGAGACCCAGTTCAACGACGTCCAGTTTAAGCAAACCAAGCAGGAAGTCGCATGGCGGCTAATGTACCTTTTGGAAAATCCTACATTTGAGCGGATGTTTTCCAATCCGCGCTCGAAACTAGACCTGTATACCGAGTTGCAGTCTTCCAAAGTGATCCTCATAAATACTGACAAGGACTTGCTGAAAGACAAGCGCACCGAAATGTTTGGGCGCTTCTTCATCGCCATGCTTTTGCAGAGCGCACAGGAACGCGCGTCTTTGCAGCGTGAACATCGCATGCCGGTGTTTTGTTACATCGACGAGTGCCACGATTACATTGCAAACGATACCAATATCACCACCCTGCTGGATCAGGCCCGAAAGATGAATATTGGTCTCATTCTGGCCAATCAAAGATGCGCTCAGGTCTCCCCCGCCGTGCTCGATGCCTTGTGCAACGTGTCTATCAAGCAGGCCCGCGCGCTAAGCGATAGCGATGCCCACACGCTTGCGCGAAATATGCAGACGACGCCAGAATTTTTATCGTCACAGCCAGAGCAGACTTTTGCCACCAGCATTCGCGGCGTCACAAGAAACGCGCTGTCGCTTCAGGTGCCATTTCTGCAACTTGAAAATCTGGAACGTATGTCAATCGAGGATCAGGAAGATATCAGATCGCGGATGCGGCTCAACTATTGTGTTCCCGCTCAGCTTCCAAACATTCAACCGCCGCAACCGCCGGAGCCAATCGCCCCGGCTAACGAAGTTGATACGCGACCCTCCACGGATTGGGGCTAACTTTGCGTGTTATTATTTTGAAGTGAACATTTTCGAACATATCGGCCGTAATCGCGCATGGTTGAACATCACGAACGTTTTCAAATTCTGATGGTCGCGTATTCAACAATGTATGACACCTACTCCCCAAACAGGTTTTTCGCGGCGTTCCCGTCTGCATCGCAAGGCAACTGGAAAACCTCTGGCGCTCAGCCCGCGCGATCTTGAAGTATTCAAACTTCTAAACCGATATCGCTATCTTCGTTCAACCTTCATTCACTTGTTTGTAGGCGGATACAAAGTCGCTTTGATCAAGCGGCTCGGGATTCTGTATCACGATGGATATCTAGACCGGCCAAAACAGCAATGGCAGGTGATCAATGCTCGCTACATGCCTGCCGTCTACGAATTGGGCCGAAAGGGCGAGCAAGCGCTTCGCGCAGTTGGCGTTGCGGTCACCAACATGCCGAGCCAGCAGTTCTCACATGCGCTAATGATTTGCGATATTCTAGGTTCAATCGAACTCGGCATCAAAGCCGATCCGCGGTTACGGCTGATCTCGTGGGGCGAGATTGTCGCTAAACTGCCAGCCGCCACGAAAGCACAACGCAATCCGTTGGAGCTTCCCTGCAATATCTCGTTCACGTTTCCGCGCAGCAAGACAACCCATCGATTGTCAAAGCCGCTGATCCCTGACGCCGTGTTCGGCATCGAGTACAAGCCGTCAAAATCCTTTCGGTTCTTTGCACTGGAAGCGGATCGCAACAACGAGCCCGTCTTCCGCAATAACCTGTCGCAGACATCTTACTTGAGGAAAATTCTGCAATACCGGGAAATTGCCAAGGGTGCCTACAAATCCAATTGGGGGCTGCCGAACCTACTAGTGCTGAATGTCACCACCAGCCAACGGCACATGACCAACATCATCAAGCTAGTGAATGATCTGACCGGCAGCAAAGGCGCAAGCTACTTGCTTTTTAAGACTATGCCGTCCTTGTCATCGCTTGAGAGGGCTCCTTTGCCGGACGCCTTGATGCTGACCGATCCTTGGCAACGTGCCGGGCATAGTTCGTTTGAGATTCATAAACTTTGAAAGGAGGTGATGTAGTCGTGGATATCGATTTAGACCGCGTCAAAGATTTGATCTCAAAGCGCGATGAGATTGACGTAGAGCTTGTGAAGCTATTTAGCGGAAAGGGCGCGGCGAGAAAACCGCAGCAATGCTCGCATTGCAATCAAGAAGGCCACACCGCCCGCAACTGTCCAGGCAAGACCAGCGAGAGTCAGACATAGAAAAAGGGAGGCGTTCGCGCCTCCCTTGCTTTTTTACTCGTCGTCTTTTGGTGGGACCAGAATGAACTTGCCGTCCCAATTAAACGGAACCATGTTGAGCGTCACCACCAGGCCGTCGCCTTCGTTGAAAGGCCACGCCGCGCCGATAGTCATCATGAAATCGCTGTCCGGCCTTTGCTTGGCTCTTGCGTTGTAAACAGGCCTTGCACCTTTCGGCTTCGCATCAGTCTCTTCTGTCGGCCTCGGTTTCGTCTTGGTCATTATCCACTCCTGTTCGTGGTTGCGTCCACCATCAATGATACAATCCAAATTGGACGTACCTTTCGGCTATCCCCACATCGCAGGAGACGACAATGCCCTTCGTGGATTTTGCGGAGTTGAAAACCCGTGTTTCGATTGAAGATGCCGTCAGCCTTCTCGGCCTCACCCTCAAGCCTCACGGCTTGCAAAAGCGAGGCGGTTGCCCAACGTGCAAGGCCGGTGGCGAACGCGCACTCGTCGTCACCCCGTCAAAGGGATTATTCTATTGTTTTGCTCAGAAGACCGGCGGCGATCAAATTGCCCTCGTCGCTCATATCAAGGCTTGTACCTTGAGCGAGGCTGCCAGTTTTCTTGGCGGCGTAGTCACAAGCAAGATTACGATTCCTTCGACAGTTCCCCCAGCCCCGGCCAACAAAAAGCCAGGGTTCGACCCGGAGGCGTATGCGGCGAGACTTGATCCGGCGCATGCGTCTCTGGCTTCAATCGGCATCTCTACTGAGACGTTGCGGATGTTTCACTCGGGTTTTGCGTCTTCGGGCAGTAACCGTGGACGCCTGGCTCTTCCCCTTCATGATCGTGACGGACATCTTCTTGGTTACTGCGGCCGAAGCGTGAGGAACGAAAGTCCATTGCTGGTCTTCCCAAACGGGATCAATCCGCATGAGTTTATTTTCAATGCTCATCGGGTGATCGCGGGTGAACTTTATTTGGTTCGCGATCCGATCGATGTTTTGAAAGCTTTCGAGTCGGGCGTTGAAAACGTTGTTTCATTTCTGACAGAAATCACGCCGCAACAAATCGAGATGCTGGCAGCACTCATGGACAGCAAAAAATGTGAGACGGTCGCACTGTTCTAAAGCCCCTACGGGGGCTTTTTCTTTGTGCGGTACAATAGGGAGCGGACTGTTCCACACATCATGGAGGTTCGCCGTGAACACATCCAAGCTCTACGACGTCGTCACCGGCAACATCATTGCTGAACTGCAGGCGGGTGCCATCCCCTGGCTGAAGCCATGGAAAGGCGGAGGCACCGGAATGCTACCCGCAAACGCCATCACCAAGCGGAGCTACTCCGGCATTAACATTTGTCTGCTTTGGTTTGAGGCCGACAAGCATTCTTACGCCAAGCATCTGTGGCTCACTTATCAGCAAGCCAAGGCGCGCGGGGCGACGATCCGCAAAGGCGAGAAAGGCACGCATATTGTCTTCACCAAAAAACTTTCGGAGAAGGACACGAAGACGGACGAGCAGAAGAAGGTGCAAATGCTCAAGACGTTCTGCGTGTTCAACATCGCGCAGATCAACGGTCTGACGCTACCAGCCGAACCAGAGCCAATTGCGGAATGCGTCCGGCATGAAGCAGCCGAACACTTTATCGAAGCAACCAAAGCCGACATTCGCGGTGGCGGCGACCAGGCGTGTTACGTCCCTGCTTTGGATCGCGTGTTGATGCCGTTCCAGGGCTTCTTCATCAATCAGGAAGCCTTCTATTCAGTGACACTGCATGAACTCGGCCACTGGACCGGTGCGAAGCATCGCCTCAATCGCGATCTCTCTGGTGGATTTATCACGCGAAAGTACGCCTTCGAGGAACTGGTGGCCGAACTTACTTCTGCGTTTCTGTGTGCCCATCTTGGGCTACAGGCCGAGCTGCGGCACGCAGGCTATATTGAACACTATCTTGCGGTGCTGAAGGATGACGACCGCGCATTCTTTAAGGCCGCAGCCAAAGCTCAACAAGCGGCTGACTACCTGCGAGAATTCAGCGAAAAAGCGCGCGAAGACCAATGAACGCGTATTCTTTGCCCCGCTCAGTTGCGGGGCAAATTTTTGTACAAAGATTTTTCAGAACAAAAAAATGAAATTTTCACCAATCGATCACAGGCGCAGCGCAACTTTTTTGGAAGTCAAACGTGAAGCACTGCCTCCTGTTGGCGAAGCGTTTCGTCCTCGACTTGAATCGTGACGTGATCAATACCAAATTTTTCTTTCAGACTGCGGCGAGCCTCCTGAAGTAATTCGCGTCCCGCGCGTATGTCGCTGACGACGAGATGGCAACTCATCGCATCGAAGCCAGATGTGATGGTCCAAACGTGCAGGTCATGCACCGCAACCACGCCAGGAATGCTCGTCAACTCTTTTTCTAGAAGTTCAACATCGATATTGGGTGGGGTGCCTTCCATCAGGATGTGGGTTACTTGTTTAAGCAAACTCCAAGTCCGAGGCACAATGAACAGACCGATTCCGGCTCCGATGATCGGATCTGCGTGCGTCCATCCTTTCCACATCATCAGGAGTGCAGCGACAATCACGCCAATCGAACCCAGCATGTCGCTCAGAACTTCGAAATAAGCGCCCTTGACGTTCAGACTTTCCGACGATCCGCCCGCCAACAGCCTCATACTAATCAGGTTGACGACCAACCCGATGGACGCAACGACTAGCATTGGCGCGCTTCGGACTTCCGGGGGTGATTGGAAGCGTTGGTAAGCTTCGTAGAGGATATAGATCGTCAGTAAGAGCAAAACCACGGCATTGGTGAGAGCCGACAGCACCTCCATCCTCAGATAACCGTAAGTCCGTTGCGGCGTTGCCTCGCGCGACGCAAAGCGTATCGCAAGCAGCGCCAGCGCCAATCCGCCGACGTCAGTCAACATGTGTGCTGCGTCTGCCAATAGCGCGAGGCTGCCGGTGACCAGACCACCGATGACCTCGGCAACCATATAGGTAGCCGTCAGCGCAAGCGCCCAGCCGAGCCTGCCCGCATGCTGCGCAGCCGCCGTTCCTGCCGAACCTTCACCGTGCATTCTTCAGGTCTCCGGAGTTTAGGTCTGAACGCGCAACGGGATTTCCAGCGGTAGAATTATCCGGCCCAGATAAGAAGCTGCGCCCGTTCCATTTCAAGACGCGCGCCGAAACCCCATTCTCAATCCTGAGTTTAACAACGCCACGATCATTGGTCATCTTCACGTCGCGAGCGTGCGCGCTGAACACGAGCCGGTGGCGGCCGCGAGCCTCCGCGTAGACTTCGTGCAGGCAGCCATCTTCCCGGCATATGGCCGCACGGTTAGCGCATGCGAAGTCTTCAAAATGCAGCGAAACGAACTTCTGCCCATCGGCCTCAATTGAGACTGCGAAGTAATGCGCCGCCGATGCTTTGTTGCCGCAATCCCTCTCATGCTTGGAAATCTCGCGGCGGATATCCTTCGGCAAGGTTTCGACATGTTCGGAAGCCAAAGGATGTTCTGCTGCAAAACCGCCGCGCGCAGCGCCAGGATGCTGCATGTCGAATAGTCCCGCGAAGAGAACGATTAATCCCACTTTCACAGCCGAATATAAGTTCAGAATGTCCTGCGATTTTTGTCTCATCTCGTCAGTCCACTTTCTTTTCAGCCTTCTCCCCCAACTTGACGATGTCGCCCTTGGTGAACAGGATTCCTTGAAGCTCTGTCCGCCAATCCTTTTTCTTGCGCAGAAGAAATTCGAGATTCATGCCGAAATGCTTGAACTCTTCTTTCTGAGCGTTGGCCATGATTGCCTTGGCATTCTTGTCCTTCTCGACGGACATCCGCTGCTCATACCAGCTGATCGCTTCCGCCTCCTCGATAAGTGACGTGATCATGCGCGCAAAGGTTCGGGTTTCCTGAGAGAGCTCTTCCGGCGGTTCGTGGTATTGATCAAAGCCCATTTTTTCGTTCTCCTGATTTTGACCCAGCGACCAGATTGATGTCCGTGTGAACCCAGTTGTCTTGCAGCGTCGGCGCCAGGCTATCTGCCCCGAAGATAGTTATGCGATCCACCTGATGGTCCATGCCAATAAAATTTCACCTCCGTCATCCTGCCGCACGATTTTTTAGAACGTTTAGTGCAAATGCTTGCCTCAAGCTCTCTGACGCTTGGTTGCAGAGCATCAGTGTTGACCCCGAACCGAATTCAATGTCTTGGAATTTGCAGGCGCAGTTGGCGATCGAAGAGTGAAATGAATTATTTCCAGCAATCGGCGGCCGTGCCATATGAAGAGCACCGAAGCAAGCGCCAGATAGACCCAGGCTAAGCCCGACAGAGTGGCTATCGTGCGTATTTCGTCGTTCCTGAAGTAGTAGGCCAAGCTAACCTGAATCAAAAACAGCAGCGCAAGTGCGGTCGCCGACAGAAGACCGAAACGCAGCCGCATGAGCAATGCGACGGCGAACAGGGATTGAGAGGCAGTAAGAAAAAACTCCTCGATTTGTCGCGCGTCCAACGGCAGTGCTGTCATACCGCCGGCGCCGACGGTCATCGCCAGCGGTAGCATGCCGACCAGAAGCGTCCACTGATTGATCTTGTCGCTGATCATGATGATAAGTCCGCCCGCGGCGCGCGCCCTTAGAACAAACAGAACGGCGATAGATACGGCGGGTGCTTCACTGGCGAGCGGCGCCAACCACTGGATCAGAAGGAATTCGTTGATGCCGAGGGCGCGGCCCGCTTCGATCATAGCTTCCGCGAAAGGCGCGGCGCTCCAGAGAATAATTCCACAGGCGGCGAGCCCGAGGCCTGCCATAACAATCCACTGCGTCCGAAGCGGCAAATCATTGAGCGCCGCGGCAGGTCCAGGCTCGTCCTCTTCATCCGGATTCTCGCTTTTGCGAACGTTGCGGACGCGCCAGACATATCCTCCATAGATTGCCACCAGCATCGTGAAATCGAAAAGGGTAATGTTTTCTTTAAATAAAATGACGAACGCGTAAAGGCTGGCGAGCAAAAGGAACGAGACTTCGATTGCGTTGTGGTTTGTCAGTTCGATGGCGCGATGCCGATCCTTGATCCAGTGCAGCAGCGCTAAAAGCGGCCATGCGACACCGACAAGCAGCCGATTCGCGCCGGTCATGTTGGCCGCAGCATAATGGACGTAAGGCGACTCCGGACCGGCCTGGCCGGCCTGGAAAGCGTAGTACATATCCACCGCATATTCCGGAAGGACCGTTATCAAGGCGACGGCCGCGAGGATCAGGCCCTGTGCGATGTGCCGCTCGGCGGCTTCCGCACCCCATGACAAAAGAAATCCGGCCGCAAGGATCGCAACGCCGAAGATTGCAGTGTCAACGACCGGTCCGATACGCCATCCCGCTGTTCGCAGAGCCAAGGCCGGTAGAGCGGCACACATTGCGATCCCAATGAGGATCAAAAAGCGCTTCATTGGCGTCCCGATAGGATTAGTGCCGAGACTGCTGTCAGAATTCATGCCCGTTCCCTTCCCGCTTAGCTTCCTTAGCCCGCCAGCGCCGCGCATCGAGCCGACCGATCAAAGGCAGGTATTGCAGTTCCAGGATCAGAATGACCAAGACGGTCACCAGTCCTGCAATGAGAAGTTCGCCAATCCCCGCGAGCATGCCAACCGCCGACGTTGCCCAAATGGCCGCTGCCGTGGTCAAGCCGCGGACGTTGCCACCGTCCTTGAGGATCATCCCTCCGCCGAGAAAACCCACACCGGTGACGACGCCCGCCATTATCTTCTCCGCGGTCGCCGGAAAGTTCTCGACACCGACGGCCGTGAACGCGGCCGCTCCCAGGCTGACGAGCATGAAGGTACGGTCGCCGGCCTCAGAACCGCGAAACTCGCGTTCCCATCCGATAGGGAAAGCCAGCGCGACGGCAACGCCGATCCGGATAAGCAACGCGAGATCGAACCTGGTAGTAGCACCGGCGTCACCTGCCGCTGCGAGTGCGCTGCCTGTTGTCAGTCCGAACGCGAGAGCGATGATCGCGGGTCGGGCCACTGCATGACGCGCGCCCTCTGTGATGGACAGTCGGCTCAATGCTTGAAACATCGCGTCACTCTCAGGTTTGGGGCAAGCAGGAAAGCATTCAATTCTTCTTCCTCAAAACTTGAACGGCTCGGTCGTGGGCAAGCGGAGCAAGCGCAAGGCGTTCATCGTCACCAGAACCGTCGCACCGGTATCAGCGAGGATGGCCGGCCATAACCCCGTCAATCCGACGACGGTGGTGACAAGAAAGACGGCCTTGAGCCCAAGTGCGACCGCGATGTTCTGCCGGATGTTGATCATCGTCCGCTTCGACAGTTCGACCATTGCAGCAACGTCGGCGACCCGCCCATGCAGCACGGCGGCGTCGGCCGTTTCGAGCGCGACGTCCGTCCCTCCGCCCATGGCGATGCCGACATCGGCTGCCGCTAAGGCTGGCGCGTCGTTGATGCCGTCGCCAATCTTGGCGACTGACCAGCCAGCTTGCTGATACTTGGTGACTATTTCCTGCTTGTCTTCCGGCAGCAGCTCCGATTGGACCTCCATCTGGAGTTGCTGACCGAGGGCATTCGCGGTTCGATGATGGTCGCCCGTCAACATTACTGTTTTGATTCCCATGTCGTTCAGTGCTTTGACGCCTGCTTTCGCGTCGGGACGAAGTTCGTCACGCATCGCGATTGCACCGGCCAGTTCGTGCGCAATGACGACCATCGAAACGGTTTTTCCCTCATGATTGAGCGCCGATATTTGTGCTGCCTGTTCCGAACTGATCGTCACGCGCTCACCTGCGGCCTTGGGAGAACCGACGAAGACTTCCTGCCCCTCCACCATGGCGCGAACGCCCACTCCGCCCATCGCATTGGCGTCGGACGTCGGCGGTAACAAAATTTTCCGCTCTGCGGCTTTAGCAACGATGGCAATAGCAAGCGGATGGCTCGATCCGGTTTCGAGTGCTGCAGCAAAGCGCAAAACGTCTGCATCACTTCGGCCAAAGCCAATGATGTCTGTGACCTGCGGCTTGCCAGCCGTCAGCGTGCCGGTTTTGTCGAAGCATGCTAACGTGACTTTGCCAATTTGTTCGAGAACGGCACCACCCTTCAGCAACAATCCTCGACGGGCTCCGGCTGACAGGCTGGCGGCAATCGCGGCGGGCGTTGAAATGACCAGAGCGCACGGGCACCCGATAAGAAGAACGGCCAGTCCTTTATAAATCCAGCCATTCCAGGTTCCTCCAAATAGCAGCGGCGGAACGATGGCAACCAAAGCTGCGACGATAACGACTCCGGGCGTGTAATATCGGGAAAAGCGATCGATGAAGCGTTCGGTGGGAGCCTTAGATTCCTGCGCTTCTTCCACCAGTCGAACCACGCGGGCAATCGTGTTATCCGCCGCCGCAGCCGTTACGCGAACCCGCAGCAGCCCGTCGCCGTTGACGGTACCGGCAAACAGATTCTCATCTCGCCCTTTCCGAACCGGCGTGCTTTCACCGGTCACGGGCGCCTCGTCGATTGAACTCTCTCCGGAAATGATGGTGCCATCCGCCGGGATGCGGTCGCCGGGTCGAACCTGGATCGTGGCTCCAACTGAAAGCGTGTCTGCTTGGACTTCGCGAACTTGACCGTTTTCTTCGAGGCGAGCCGTTTTCGGAACGAGTTTGGTCAGATCTTGAATGCTTGCCCGGGCTCGACTTGCGGCAACGCCCTCCAGGAGTTCGCCGATCAGAAACAGGAATACGACGGTTGCCGCCTCTTCCGTCGCTCCGATAATCACTGCGCCGACCGCAGCGATACTCATCAGCATCTCGATCGAGGTCGGCGTGCCGGCGCGCGCTGCGGCTACGGCTCGACGTCCGATGGGAATAAGGCCTACCAGCAACGCAAGCAGAAACGCCCAGTGCTCGGTCGCCGGAGCGACCTTTCCGATAATAAAGGCCGTCGCCAGCGCCAATCCCGACGCGATGGTGAGCATCCCTTTCCGTGTTCGCCACCAATGTTGGTCGCCTTCAGCGGGTTTAATGTTTTTCAGTTGGGGTTCCGCTGACGGTCCGCCATTTGTTGCTCGGTAGGATGCATTCTCGAAAAGTTCGCTGCTTGTAACCCTGTATCCGAGTTTCGCTATCTGATTTCGGATGAGGTCTTCATTGTCGTCGGTGACGACTGTCACCGTTCCCGCCGACACCGATACGATCACATCGCTGACGCCCGGCATGCGTTGCAGGGCATTTTCAATCTTTAATGCGCAAGAGGTGCAATCCATGCCCTCCACGCGTAGACGAACTTTGGCGAGCATAGCGGTTTCAGTCATAGTTGCGGCTCCCGTGCGCGAGGTCGGATCCCTAGCCATCACCTGTTCTACTTCTTGAATTTTGCCTGTCCGGATTTTCCTTCCGCGGTCTTGATGGTCAAAGTGATCGTGGCACCCGCCGGTATCGCGGCCTTCGCGTCACCCTTGAGGGAATTCTCGCCCTGTGGAGCGAGCGTGACCGTCTCCCGTCCGCTGCCGCCCGCGATGAGTACCGCTGCAGTGAAGTCCTTTGTAGAAACCGGCTTTGGGGTATTCGGGACGAAGACGTTGATGGTGACGGTATTCCCGGCGGTAAGAAGCTCAGCGTCGATGCCCGCGACGTCGAGCATGAGGCCGCCGTTTGGTCCTTTTTCGTATTCTTCGGCCGAAGCCGGGGCGGCGAACGTCAAGGCGGCGATAAGCAGCAGAACGTATTTCATGATTTCACTCCGTTAGGTTCCGGCGTTTTCAATTCACCGTTCTCAAGGTCCTCGCGCCGGAATAGGACATAGAGAGCGGGCAGCACAAGCAGCGTAAGAACGGTTGACGAGATGATTCCTCCGATGACGACCGTGGCCAGCGGACGCTGCACCTCCGCGCCGGCGCCGGTCGCGATCGCCATCGGCACAAAACCAAGGGAAGCGACGAGCGCAGTCATCAAGACGGGCCGCAGCCGGGTTAGCGAACCTTCTCTAACGGCGTCCACAAGGGCGTGTCCTTCTCTCCGAAGGCGCTCTATGAAAGTGATGATGACCAGGCCGTTGAGCACGGCCACGCCGGACAGCGCGATGAAGCCGATGCCGGCACTGATCGACAATGGAATCCCGCGCAGCAGAAGCGCCAGGATGCCGCCGGTTAGGGCCAAGGGAACGCCGCTAAAGACCAACAGCGCATCAGGCATAGAGCCGAGGCTCATGAACAAAAGCAGGAAGATCAGCAGAAGGGCGACCGGTACGACGATCGTCAGCCTTTGCGTCGCGGACACCAGTTGCTCGAACTGGCCGCCCCAGCCGATCCAATAGCCGGCGGGAAGCTTTGTCTTGGCTTCAACCTGCCGCTGCGCGTCCGCCACGAACGACCCGAGGTCACGTCCCCGCACGTTCGCCGTGACGACGATGCGCCGTTTGCCGTTTTCACGACTGATCTGATTGGGTCCTGGCGCGACGTCGATTTGGGCGAGTTCTGATAGCGGGACATAACGGATTTGAGAAAGAGGCGAGTTGTTCCACAGTGCAGTCACCGCTTTGGCCTGCCTCTCCAGCGGCGGCAGCGGCACTGGCAACGCTTTTATGCCATCGATGTCGGAACGTAGAAACTCCGGAAGGCGGACGACAATATTGAATCGCCGGTCGCCTTCGAACACCATCCCGGAGTTTTTCCCGCCGACCGCAATCTCGACCAGGTTTTGGACATCACCGACGCTGATCCCGTAGCGCGACAAGGCCTGACGGTTGAGCTTGACCGTGAGAACCGGAAGACCCGCGGCCTGTTCGGTCTTTACGTCGGCCGCTCCTTGAATTGTCTGCAAAACGGCCTGCACTTTTGCCGCAGACTGGACCAGTATATCGAGATCGTCTCCGAATATCTTGACCCCAACGTCGCTGCGGACGCCGGATATCAGTTCGTTCATGCGCTGCTGGATAGGTTGCGAAATTCCATAGATGCTTCCCGGCACATCTTCGGCCGCTTGCTGGACTTCCGAAACCACTATTGCCTTCGACTTTTCGGGGTCGGGCCATTCATTCCGTGGCTTCAGCATCACGTAGCAGTCCGAAGTTGACGGCGGCATCAAGTCGGTCGCAACTTCCGCCGTGCCGGTGCGCGCGAACACCTCCTTGACTTCGGGCAATTTGAGTAGCCGCCGCTCGAGCATCGCCTGCATCTCAACCGACTGCGTCAAGCTCGTCCCTGGGATTCGTACCACCTCCATGGACACATCGCCTTCGTCGAGACTTGGAATAAATTCGCCGCCCATCCGGGACGCAACTATCCCACAGACGACTATCAACAGTGCTGCGATCGCGGCGACGCCATACCTGTTTCGAATGGAAGCCGAAAGCAGCGGCGTATAGACAAGACGCGCACCGCGCATGAACCAGTTCTCATGCTCGGACACCTTTCCGGTTACCAGAAGGGCCACGGCCGCCGGCACGAATGTCAGCGACAGGATGCTTGCGCCGGTGAGAGCCATCAACACGGTCAACGCCATCGGCGTGAACATCTTTCCTTCGACGCCGGTAAGCGTGAGGATCGGCAGGTAGACCACACCGATGATCAACGTTCCGAACAGGCTCGGGCCGATGACTTCCCGCGATGCCGCCAAAATCGTCTCGAACCGCTCCTGTCGATTCAGGACGCGGCCCAATCGTTGCTGTTCGTGCGCCAGCAACCGCAGGCAGTTTTCCACGATGATGACGGCACCGTCGATGATGATGCCGAAATCGATGGCTCCGAGACTCATCAGATTGGCACTGACCTTGTTTTCTACCATGCCGGTGATTGTAAAGAGCATGGAAAGCGGAATGACGAATGCGGTCGCGATGGCGGCTCTAAAATTCCCCAGGATCATGAACAGAATCACGATTACAAGAAGCGCGCCTTCAACGAGATTTTTCTCGACGGTAGCAACAGTGGCTTCGACCAGCCTCGTCCGATCGTACACGGCCCGCGCAACGACGCCGTCCGGCAAAGAGCGCCCGATTTGCTTGAGCTTGGCCGCCACGCGCTGCGCCACCGTTCGGCTGTTTTCACCGATCAGCAGCATGGCAGTCCCAAGCACGACCTCCTTTCCGTTCACCGTGGCTGCCCCGGTGCGCAAATCCTTGCCTTCCCTGACGTCGGCGACATCCGAAACCCGAACCGGGACGCCATTACGCGATCCGATCACGATCTCCTTGATCTCTTCGATATTTGCGACTTGCCCGGGGGTGCGGACGAGATACTGCTCGCCATTGCGCTCGATGTAGCCGGCGCCGACGTTAGCGTTGTTCGACGCCAGCGCCGTCATCACGTCGCGGAAACTGAGCTTGTAGGCCATCAGTTGCGCGGGATCCGGCAGCACGTGAAATTGCTTCTCGAATCCCCCGACTGTGTTCACCTCGATCACGCCGGGAACGTTCCGCAACTGCGGCTTGATGATCCAGTCCTGGATCGTGCGCAGATCGCTCGGCGTGTAAGGCTCGCCGCTCGTCTTGCGGGCCTCCGGCTTCGCTTCCACGGTGAACTGATAGATTTCGCCGAGACCGGTCGAGACCGGTCCCATGGCCGTTTCGATCCCCGGCGGAAGCTGGTCCTTGACCTGTTGGATTCGTTCGTTGACCAACTGTCTGGCGAAGTAGATGTCGGTGCCATCCTTGAAGATGACGGTGACCTGGCTCAGGCCATATCGCGATTGCGACCGGGTGCTATCGAGATGCGGAAGCCCGCCCATGGCGGTTTCGACCGAAAACGTGATGCGCTGTTCGACTTCCAGCGGCGAGTAGCCCGGTGCCCGGCTGTTGATCTGGATCTGGACGTTGGTGATATCGGGAACGGCGTCGATCGGCAGACGCGCGAAATTCCAAGCACCGAAGGCGGCCATGACCAGCACGCCAATCATCACAAGCCATCGCTGACGGATGGCGAAGGAAAGAATGCCGTCAATCATCGCGCTTCTCCGGGTGTCGGCCGATTTTCCTGACGCGTGCAAATTTATGGACCGCTGTCGTGAACACGACGCCGTCACCCTTCCTGCCCGTCCAGGCAGCTGACGCGATACGTTCGCAAATCTGATCTGCTAGTTCGGATCGGCAAACCAATCTCAGTTCCAGAAACTCGTGATAGGTCAAATCGGTATCCGCCGAAACGTAACCCCCGCCTTGTCCGCGGCCGCGGCCCTGCCCCCGAACCTCGTCGAAAGTAAATCCAGGAAAGTCAGGCAGGTCATGCAGCGCGCGCACCACGTGGCCTTCCATGTGCGGCCTGATGAGGGCCGTGATCAGCGTCATTGCGGCGTCATCAGTCATTGTCGCCCGATCCTTTCCCCAGTTCCGCCTTGATGATGAAACTGTTCTGTGCGGCATAGATGTCGCCTTCCAGCACGCCGAAGGTGATTTCGACAAACTGCGGATCCCGCTCGCCGATCTCTACGTCTCGCGCTTCGAATTTCCCGCCGTTGCGGACGAAGACGACCGTGCGGTTTTCCCAGGTCTGCAGCGCGGAGGCCTTCACGGCGACGTTCACGGTTTTTTCGGACAACGTTAGCCGCCCGGTAACGAAGAGACCGGGCCGTAGCCGCTGTTCGGAATTCGGAACAACAGCCCTGGCGAGCGCGCTTTGGGTGTCGCTGCTGCCGACGGGCGACAGGTACGAAACCTTGGAATCGATGGGCGGCCCGCCGTCCGCCGGATCGATCAGAACCTGATCGCCAATGCGGACTCGTTTGAGGTCGCGCCGATAGACGGAGAAATCGACCCATACGGTGGAGAGGTCCGCAATGACGAACGCCGGCTTCTGCTCTGAGACGTATTCGCCGAGCGTCGTCTGCCGGTCGATAACCGTTCCGGCAAGTGACGCCTTCAGTTCATACGTCGTCAGGCTCTGGTTGCTTTCGACAATCGCAAGGACGTCGTCCTTCTGGACGCGATCGCCGATCCGTTTACGCACGTCCCGAACGATCCCGGGGAAACGGGGCGTGACCTGGACCAGCGATTCCTGGTTCGGCTGGGCCATCCCGTTCAGTAACAGGGTGTCGCGCAGCACGCCGGACGATGCCTTCGCAAGCTCGATTCCCGCCGTCTCGATCTTGGCATCGCTCAGGACGACGCTGTCCGCGCGTTCATCCTTTTCAGCCTTCTCAGTTGGCGTCGTTTTGGTGGTTCCCGGCGTAAGCATCCGGTAGCTGCCATAGACAAGCGCTGCGGCGACTAGAATGAAGGCCAAATATCGGATCAATCCAGAACTCATCTTGAACTCTCGCGGGTGAGCGAAAATGGGTTACCGGCGAGACCTTCAATCGTCGCAACGGCAATGTGGAAATTCTGCAGGGCTTCCCGCTCCCGGAGCAGCGCCTGCAAGACAGAACCTCGAACGTCAAGCAGTTCCAGCAGCGTAAACCGGCCTTGCAAGTAGCCGCTCTGGATCGTTTCTGAAGCGCTGCGTGCATTTGGAATGACGGATGTCCGCAGCAGCTTCAGTTCGGCGAGCGCTCCGATTAGAGCATCGTAAGCGCGGCCCGCGATGCTGATAAGGACGAGTTTGTTGATCGCCCGCTCTGCATCGGTCTTCGCGAGCGTCTCCTGGGCAGCAATGATGTTGCCGCTGTTCTGATCGAACACCGGCAGCGGTATCGACACGCCGAGCCGCACCGCATTATCGTTGGTATCCTGGAAGTGCCGCCATCCCGCGGAAAGACGAACGTCGGGGATCGGCTTTAGGCGAGCTAGTATGAGATCGGCATTGCGTTGCGCCGTCACGGCCGTCCAGCGCATCAGTTGCGGGTTGGCCTCAATGGCCTGAACGACTGCTTGAAACGACGGCGGCTGGCCGATATTTGCGAGACGTCCCACCGCCTCGCCGAACTTAGGACTACTGTAGCCCATCAGGATCGCAAGGTCGCGCCGCGCCGTGGCCAGTTGGGTCTTGGCGCGCTCGCGATCGACCCTGAACAAGTCGGTCGCTACTTGCGCCCGCAATGTTTCTGCCGGAGAGGAAGCGCCCTCCTGGACACGCTTTTGCAGAAGCGGAATGAGCTGATCGAGGCTCGCAATCTGCTCATCGAAGATCTCAACCCGCCGCTGAGCACTCACCACCGTAATGAATGCGACGGCCGTCTCCGACAGCACTTCCAACCGGGTTGCCCGCCGCTGCCAAACCGCGGTGCCGATGCCTGCGTCGCCGGCTGCCAGTCGCGCCTCTCGCTTTCCGCCGAGTTCAACGAGTTGGCTAAGTTGCAGGGTTGTTTCGGCCGATCGGACCCCCTTGTACGGCCCAGACCCGAGCGCGTTGTCGAGTTCGAACGAAATATCTGGGTTCGGAAGCGCGCCGGCCTGGACTTTTAGGCCGGTCGCAATGCCGATATCACGTTCGGCCGCGGTCAGACGCGGGTTAGCGGCCAAGGCGCGCTGCAGCGCCTGAGGCAGCGAAATCGATCGCGGCACCCTCTCGGCGGCTTCGACCGGAAATGTGACGACAAGCAATGCACACGTCAGGCGCAAAGCCACTCCTAGCAAATACATCAGCTCAACCGAAAAAGCGGAAAGACAGCGGCGCGGCGCGGCCGCTCGCGGCTACGATTTTCAGGCCAAATGTTTGGGGGGTGGCGTGTCAAGCCCAGGATAATCTTCCAGCAGTAAGGTCGGGGCCTCGAAGGATAATTTGACCGGTACGGCTAAAAGCTCGGCGACCGGCGGTAGCGCAGGGATTACGACGGGAGCGCAGGTGTAACAATGCTCGACCACCGCCGGTGTCTTCTTCGCGCCTTCGTCAGACCTGTCCGTCACCGCACTGGCGTCAAGGGAATTAGCGGTTGCCAGCGCTTCCTCTGCGCAAGAAATCTCACCACCAAACCCAACGATTACGTACATGGCGACGAGCAAAACCGCCAGCACCCGGCGAAAAGCCGCTGCACGGGGAGCGCGTCTATGGGGGGCTGTTTGCCTCATCGGGCTGGGTTATCAAACTTTGTGACGCAATACTATTACGATTCGGCTCCGAAGTCGGGGCCAACGCACAAGCGTTAGTAGGCAAGCCGAGATGACGCGATTGGATCAGTCGTTATTGCGGTCGTAATAACTCTTCATGAGCCGATACCGCCCTCCGCTAGAAACAAAATCTTGGTGGAGACAACTTCCTTTATTACAAAATATTGACTGCCCGTCGCAGTACAGATGTTCGAAGTGCAGCCTCATTAAGCGCGAATTGTCGAAATAGGTCGCAAAGTAGTGACTAGCGCGCGGTGGATCTCGGCACATTCGGACGACAGCATTACGAACCTCGGGCGGCAGACGTTCGATATGTTCCGGATTCCAAGGATCGTCGTGGCCAACTTGGCTGCCGCGAGCGAACGCGAGTGGTTGATTGCAAAGTAACAGCAAGACAATCCCAGCCGCGATCGCCGAAAGCCGCTCCCCAAATGCCCACATACCAACACCCACCCATGGTGGAAGACTTGCCTGATGCATTCGCACAGCAGAGACTATCACGACGGTACGTGTCACACCAAAATATAAACGGCCATTTTGCTATCATCTATCGCATCTGCGACTGCGCGGATTTGGGCCGCGCAGTCGCAGGCTCACTCTTCGATAGCATGGAGCGATGACGCATTGATGGGGGAAGAAGCCATCGCTTCATTGGGCATTATCGAAGAGATTTTGGTCCACCACTGTAGCGGCCTACGTTGTTTCCGCCGGGCGTTACGGCGCCCTGGAAACGCGGTGCAATTTGGGTCGATGCGTATGCGGAGCTTGCGTCGTTCGGCGCGCCAGCGCGCCCTGCGCTCGCCGCAGCTTCATTGGGCCAATACCGCTTATCGGAAATTGTCGCGCCAGCGAGAGCTGCGGACGATATAGCCATCAAAGGCAGCACAACTGAAATTGCAATAAAACGTTTTGTAAACATGGTCCGGCTCCTTGTTTTCTGAAACGCAGCATTTGCGTCTCTTCAATGAGTTCGGAACGAAGTGACTTTCGGTTACACATTCACGCTCACGTGAAGGCTGGCGGCGCTCCCATCACCACCTCAACAATCGCGGTCCAAATATTGCGCCTGCGAAGGTGCAGAGCACAATAGTGCTGCCGTACCAGACTGCAATAAACGGTAGTGAATCGTCTGAACAATGCAGCGCGTAAGCCATCGCGCTTATCCCACCAGCAACAAGGCCAGTGAATGCACCGGTGAGCACGAGATTCGTGGGTGCGGCTCTTCGTACTGCCCAGATCGCAAGTGCAAATGGCGCAATCGCGATGATCGGAATCGAGAGAAGGCATTCAAGCCAGTCGTCCCCCATGATCATCTTGTCCCAGTGCGACTTGGGCGCGAACCAAAGATTGATCGTGGCAATCAGCGCAATTGCAAGGAATGGTAGTACAACCAGCGCAGACGATGCATTTCGCTCTCCGCCTGGCCGCGCCAGTCTTATTAAAAAGACAGTTGCAGTAGCGACAATCCCAAGCGCGAACGCAATCTTAAAACAAAGGAAAATCAATGCCCGAGCAGTTGTAAAATCCGCGCGCGTACCAAGCCCAACGATCATGATGCCCAGCGCAAACAAAAGCCCGACACAAAGCGCGACAAAAAATGTCCGCTCCATCGCTCCACGTTCAACAGGCTCGGCATTCTTACTCAGGATAGCGACGAGATCTTCTGTCTTCATGTTTTTGCTTCCTGGGTAATCTCAATGGACATGGCCTTCAGTCCACGGTGAATATTTGTTTTAACGCCGGATTCCGTGATACCGCAACGGACAGCGGCTTCCGCCACGCTCAGCCCATCGAGTTTCACGGCTTCGATAGCGCACTGAACTTTACTCGGAAGCTTTGCCAAAAGCCGCCTGACATCGATCTTGCTCTCGGCACTCAAATTGTCCTCGTCTGCCATGACGTCGTCTGCATCCTCGATCGGTACATTCGCCCGCGATGTCTTGGTTCGACGGAGAAAATCGATGAGCTTATAACGCGCGACGGCGTACACCCAAGGCATCAATAGATTGGCCCGATCGTAAGTGTGCCGCTTGAGATGGATAGCCAAAACCGTCTCTTGCACCAAGTCTTCTGCCTCCTCTGGCCCTCTGCCAACACTCGCAAGCCTAACCTTAAAATACGCCCGCAGACGACTGCTCAGTCTTTCCAGCAGCGCGCGGTGCGACACCGCGTCGCCATTTAGGCTCGCAATCATCAGCGCCTTAAGTTCGATCTCGCTGGTCGACATGGCTCCGTTATCTCTATTAGTTCGGCGGTCGCGCGGGTTTGGTTACAGTCTTGGCCGGCTTTAACCAAAAAAGTTTCAACCTCACGAAACGACGCTCATATCCAATCGGACGGAAAAGAGTTTTAATTTATTCCGCTGCGAGGGATCGATCTATTTTCGGAGAACCCCGTTTAGTTATGCCCTTCTCGGTTTCAATTTCGACATCCAGCGCGGGAGGCAAGCGAAATCCCTTGATCAGCGCATATACTGCCGGAATCACGACCAGCGTCAGGATGGTCGAAGAGATCATGCCGCCGATCATAGGCACTGCAATGCGCTGCATAACTTCAGATCCTGTACCGGTGCTCCACAGGATCGGGATGAGACCGGCCATAATTGCGACGACCGTCATCATCTTGGGCCGCACGCGCTCAACCGCGCCCAGCATGATCGCTTCGTTGAGATCGCTGCGCGTGAACGCTCGGCCTTCACTACGGCGCTTCGCTTGAATTTCGGTCATGGCATGGTCGAGATAGATCAGCATGATGACGCCGGTCTCGGCGGCTACACCCGCGAGAGCAATGAACCCCACGGCTACCGCGACAGAGAAGTTGAACCCAAGCCACCACATCAGCCACAGACCGCCGACCAGCGCGAATGGAAGTGACAGCATCACAATCAGCGTTTCGGTCAGACGCCGGAAATTGAGATAAAGCAGCAGGAAGATGATCAGCAGCGTCACAGGCACCACGATCTTCAACCTCGCAGTGGCGCGTTCCAGATATTCGAACTGACCACTCCAGACGACATAGTTACCGGGCGGAAACTGAATACTGGCTGCGACAGCCGCCTTGGCATCGGCCACATAGCCGCCAAGATCGCGATCACGGATATCCACGAAAATATAGACGGCAAGCTGACCATTCTCGGTACGGATCGAGGTCGGACCGCGCGCAAGCTTGATCTCTGCAACCTCACCCAGCGGGACGGTGCCGCCGCCCGGCATCGCTACCAGCACGTCACGGGCAATCGATTGTGGGTCGCTGCGCAGGTCGCGCGGATAGCGCAAGTTGACGCCGTAACGCTCGCGGCCTTCCACGGTGGTGGTAATCGTCTCACCGCCTAGCGCAGACGAAACCGTATCCTGCACGTCGCTGACCATAAGTCCGTAACGCGCCAGTGCTTCACGATTGGGAACGACATCGAGATAATATCCGCCAATGACGCGTTCGGCGTAGGCGCTTGAAGTTCCGGGAACCGCCTTCACGACGGTTTCGATCTGACGGGCGAGCTTTTCCATTTCGACGAGGTCAGTGCCGAGAACCTTGATGCCGATCGGCGTGCGAATTCCGGTCGCAAGCATGTCGGTGCGGGCTTTGATGGGCATAGTCCAGGCGTTAGAGACGCCTGGGAACTGCAACGCTTTATCCAGACCAGCGATCAACCCATCGACGGTCTGGCCCGCAGGCCATTCGTTCTTAGGTTTGAGATTGATGATCGTCTCAATCATTTCGGTGGGTGCAGGATCGGTCGCGGTCTCGGCACGTCCTGCTTTGCCGTAAACCGAGGCAACTTCCGGAAACGTCTTGATGATCTGGTTCTGGGTTTGCAGGATTTCCGCCGCCTTCGTCACCGACAACCCAGGCAAGGTCGTCGGCATATACATCAGCGTGCCTTCGTTAAGGCTCGGCATGAATTCTGTTCCTAGTTGCCGCGCTGGCCAGATCGAGACGACCAGCGCCCCAACAGCCAACGCAATTGTCAGCGTTCTCGCCTTCAGCACCCGCTGAATCAGCGGCCGATAGACCCAGATCAGGAATCGATTGATGGGATTTTTGTGCTCAGGGATAATTCGCCCGCGCACAAAGAGCACCATAAGGGCCGGCACCAAAGTAATTGAAAGAATCGCCGCTGCAGCCATCGAGAAGGTTTTGGTAAACGCCAGCGGACTGAACAGACGCCCTTCCTGAGATTCCATGGTGAAGATCGGCAAGAACGATACCGTGATAATCAGCAGGCTGAAGAATAGCGCGGGGCCGACTTCGCTGGCTGCTTCGATCAATATTTCGATGCGCGGCTTGTCCGGTGCTGCGCGTTCGAGATGCTTGTGCGCGTTCTCGATCATGACAATTGCGCCATCGATCATGGCGCCAATCGCGATGGCTATTCCGCCAAGGCTCATGATATTCGAGCCAACGCCGAGGACTTTCATGGCGCCGAATGCCATCAGGATGCCGACGGGCAACATCACAATCGCAACAAGCGCGCTGCGTACGTGCAGAAGGAACACGATACAGACCAGCGCCACCACAATGCTTTCTTCAGTGAGTGTGCGCTTGAGCGTCTCAATCGCGCTGTGAATAAGATTTGAGCGGTCATAGACCGGAATGATCTCAACACCTTTGGGTAGGGCTGACGCCATATCGGCGAGGCGCGCTTTGACATTGTCGATGACATCCAGCGCATTCTGCCCGAAACGTTGCAGCGCAATGCCGCTGGCAACCTCACCCTCTCCGTTGAGTTCGGTAATACCCCGCCGCTCGTCCGGTCCAAGCTCGATCCGCGCCACATCTTTCAGGAGAACCGGCGTTCCCTTATCGACTTTCAGCACGATGCTTGAGAGATCGCCGACGCTTTTGACGTAGCCACGGCCACGCACCACAAATTCAAATTCTGATAACTCAACGGTTCGTCCACCGACATCCATGTTGCTGCCACGAACTGCGTCACGAACTTTTGAAAGTGGGATATTAAACGATCTCAAACGGTTCGGATCGACGATGATGTTGTATTGCTTGACGAAGCCGCCGACGCTGGCAACCTCGGCCACACCTTCCGCCTTGGAGATGCCGTAGCGAACGGTCCAATCTTGCAAGGATCGCAAATCAGCCAGCGATTTATCCTTGGACTGCAATGCATATTGATAAACCCAACCCACGCCAGTGGCATCCGGGCCTAGTGTGGGCGTCACGCCAGCAGGCAACTTACGGGCTGCTGCGTTGAGATACTCCAGGACGCGTGAACGCGCCCAATAGATGTCCGTGCCGTCCTCAAAGATGATGTAGACGAACGACACCCCGAAAAAAGAGAAACCCCGCACGACCTTCGATTTCGGCACAGTCAGCATCGCCGTCGTCAGCGGATAAGTGACCTGATCCTCGATCACCTGAGGCGCTTGGCCTTTATATTCCGTATAGACGATGACCTGAGTGTCGGAGAGATCAGGGATGGCATCGAGCGCTGAATGCTGCACGGCGTAGACGCCGGATGCCACGGCAAATGTCGCAGCAATAAAGATCAGCATTAAATTGCGGGCGGACCAATCTATCAGTCTCGCGATCATTGCGATTTTTCCCCGCTGTTCAAATTATTGAGCGCCGCCTTGAGGTTACTTTCGGCGTCGATCAGGAAGTTGGCCGAGACAACCACTTTGTCGTCTTCGGAAAGACCCTCCTTGATCTCGACGCGGCCATCGCCGCGCAGCCCAATTTTGACTTCGCGCGGCTCAAAACGTCCTTCGCCCTTGTCGAGCAATACGATTTGCTTTGAACCGGTATCGATCACAGCACTGTTTGAGACGGTCAGAACGGGATTTGCCTTCCCGGTCGCGATTTCGACATCGGCATACATGTCCGGACGCAAGACATCGTCCGGATTAGGCAATTCGATCCGTAGACGTGCCGTTCGTGTTTCGGCCATCAAATGCGGATATATCAAAGTGACTTCCCCGCTGAAAACCTGATCGGGATAGGCCCGCAACCGAACGCTGGCCTTTTGTCCGACCGCAATGAGAGAAAGGTCGCGCTCGGCAACATCGACCATTACCCAGACCACGTTATGATCGACGATCCGAAACAGCACGTCGCCGGGTGCGGCGCGCATGCCATTGGTGGCGTTGCGCTCGACAATCTCGCCATCCTGCGGCGCCGGCCATGTGATCGACGCTGGCACCTCACGGGTCCTCTCGATCGTGGCAATCAAGGATTCGGGTGCGCCAAGGTTGTCAAGACGACGGCGCGCGCCTTTCAGCGCCTGCGACGTCATCGAACCGTCACCGCGTGCGTTAAATGCCGACAAATATTCCGCTGCGGCACTCGATAGGTTAGGACCATAGACGCTCATCAGCGGCTCGCCCTTCTTGACGTGCTTGCCGGTCGTCACGTTATCCACCGCGTCGATGAATCCCTCGAAACGCAAGGCCACAACCGATTTACGGCGTTCGTCCTCTTGAACGGTGCCCGGTGCGCGCACCGGGACGCTCAATGTGCGCATCTCGACGGCTTCAGAACGGGCGCCAGTTTTCTGAATTTTTCCGGGGCTGAATTTTACCGAAGCGTCATCAGTATCTTCACCGTCGTAGACCGGAAGATAATCCATTCCCATATTGTCTTTTTTAGGCATCGGCGACGTGTCGGGAAGCCCCATCGGATTGCGGTAATATTTGATACGCTTGGAGTCGCCGCCCTTGGACATCGAACTGTCCGATTTCTCATCGGAAGCCATGCTAGCATTCGCGCCACTCGACATCCGGGGCGAAGGAGCGGAAGAACCCAACCAGCCCGATCGCCCGGCAAACAATCCAACAGCGGCAGCGGCAACGATCACTATGACCAGTGTCCGTGTGCTTATTGTTCGGTTCATAACGATCCTCCCGCCAGACGTTCCATCTCGGCGTATTTTGTTTGGAGTTCGACCTTGAGTTTCAACAATTCCAGTTGAACTGTGCGAAGTCGTCGCTCCGACTCAAATACGGTTGCCAAATCAGACGATCCTGCCTGAAATCCGTTGCGCGCGTTATCGACCGACGAACGCGAGGGCGGCAACTGGCGCGCTACATAAATCTGGATAACTTTTCGAATGGCATCGAAGCCGAACCATGCATCTGCAATATCTCCGTCAACCCGAAGACGTGTCGCCTCAATGCGCGCCTGGGCGGCACTGAGTTTTGCGCCCGCAGCGCGCTGCTCGGCATTCTTTGCTTCGTATTGTAGAGGCAACTTGATCCCAACCATGAACTCGCCAGTATCCAAGTCGCGCGGTCGCTGGACGTATTTGGCACCCAGCGTCAAATCGGGAACAAAATTCAAATCGGTGAGGGATTTGGTGCGCGCTGCTGAATCTGTTTGCGCGCCTGCAAGCGCCAGGATCGGATTGGCTGACCGCGCCTGTGCTTGGACCTGCGCAAGAGTGACTGCCTTGATCACCCTAAATCCAGCCGGCGACGCAAGCGCGGCCAGAGGCGGGCGGCCGATCAAAGCGTTTAGGCGTGCAGCCGCAGACTTCAGTTCACCCTGGCGCCGTACGACATCGCCTTCGGCCGTCGCAGCCTCAATCTCAGCTTTGATAACATCCTGCCGATCCACCGGGGCCGGGCCATACCTTGTCTGCAGCAAGTCGCGAATTTCATCGAACCGCCGTTTGATGTCCTGCGAAATACCCACGGCTTCAAAGGCGGCATTGTATTCGCCGTGGGCTGCAATAACGCGCGCGATAAGCTCTACGACGGTGGCCCGACCCTGAAATTTTGCGGCATCCGCATCGGCGCGCGCGACGCCGCGCTCCAGATCGTATTTGCCGCCGAGCTTGAAGTCCTGTTCAATGCCGAAGCGACGTTGCCCCACACCTATCCGGTTCACGTCCCACGCTTCGAGTATCAGTGTCGGATCGGCAAGCACGCCAGCGGCACCGATCTTGTGAACCGCTGCGTCGAAATCGAGCGTGACTGCTGCAACCGTTGGATTGATCGTCCGCGCGAGCGTAACGACACTTTCAACTGTCGCGCCGGGGAGCGAGCGTTCGGCAGCGCTTCCAGCGTTCGCCCAAAACAGCATCGCAATTGCCGCGATGGTTTGCGATCTCTTAACGTTAAGTGCGCAGCTCACGGCAATGTCTCTGGAATGCCGAGCGATGCCAAGCAAAGGGCATGCGAGAAATGAAACGTCTTCATCTGAAAATCCTCGAAAAGCTTGGTCAACCGCATGGCGACATGCATTGATCCACGCGATCAAGTCGCGCGGCGGCAAACGGCGTTGAGACGCCGATCAGACCAAAGTTCGAGGAGGATGGTCAGGAGGAGAGCCGCCGAGGCTATCGGCGATCAAATCGTCGAAAGACGAAAACAAGTGTCGTACCGATAGCCGCACCACAATGCCCACTACGGACGTGGGTTCAGCCTGGGTGGCGGATGCCATGCACAAGGCGACAAGAGGACAATCTTGGCAATCGTTGCTCTGCTCGTCAGGGCAGCATGGCAAACCGACCGATGCAACTGACATGTCCATTGCGCATGTTACGCAAAACGATTTCGCCGCTGCGGGACCAGCCAACGGTCCAGCAACAAGCCCAGCGATCACAAAAATCGCCAAGAATCGAACGATGTACATGCGAAAATACATACTAGACCATCACATATGAAAAGCGGCCTGGAAAGCCAGAACACATCACGAATTCGCCAGCGGACCATAGCGGACCATTAAGTCAGCCAAATAGTTAAAGAATCAAATAGTTAACTTGCGGTCTTTGCAATCCTTTAGCGTTTACGGGCTTTCAGAAACGATATCCGCCCAATCCCGACGGAGTGAGACGACTGTAACTTAACTGTTGTAAATCCACCTTTCACTAGCACCTTCATCCAGCTTCCGTCGCGGTGAGGAGCGACTGCATCAGGACCAAAGATGCGGCTGGCAAAAGCAAGAATTCTGCCTTCACCTGGATTTTCCGGAGAATCGAACTCCGCCATGTGAAGAGTACCACCATGACGTAAAAGCCTAGCCAGTTCGCTGACAAAACCAAGTTTGTCGTCCGGCAAGACTTCATGAAGTGCAAGCATGCAAATCACGATGTCAAATGAACTTGACTCAAACGGAATACTTCCGCGCAGGGGCGCATTGGTAGTGATGGCATTCCCAGGCTTCTTATCAGAAAGAGGCCACGATATCTCTTTAACGGCTTTTGGACTTTGATCCACTCCAGTAAAATGCACCTCAGGATACAGACGCTCAAGTGAGATGACGGATGACAAACCACTCTTACCTAAGCTCAGAACGCGATCACCCGACTTAGGCGCAAGCGCAACAAACAATTCATTTCTCCAACTTCCATCGCGGGTCAAAGTTACAAACGTGAAACTATAAATATGTTCTGATACCCAAGTGCGAAGCCGAACAAATAATCCTAGGCCTTCGTGCGGAGATGGATTTTCGAACATTTTACTAAGTCCGATTTTTCGCATGACGGTCGATAAGTTTAGATCCGGGCGCTGACGTGGATAGCGCTTCTAGGATCGGACACGGAAATGACTCGCCGGGCGCACAAGCGGTCGCGATCGTCGCTAAGGCCTTTTCCAATTTTTTGAGACTCTTAATTTTCCCTCGCACATCTTCTAAATGTCGAGCGGTCAATTCTTTTGCAGCCGTCGTGCACATCGCGCCGTTATCGGCTAATTGCAAAAGCTTCCGGACATCGTTCAGGGAAAAGCCAAGTTCCCGACTTCGCCGGATGAATGCGAGCCGCTGTACATGCTGACCTTCATAGGCACGGTGGCCACCGCTGGTACGGAGCGGGGCAGAGATTAGCCCCTCCCCTTCATAATAGCGGATCGTCTCGATGTTGATTCCGGTTCCATTGGCGAGTTGGCCTATCAACAATGGCGCGGCAGTCTTTTTGCTCATCTCTCAGAAACCCCTTGCATCTGTAGTGGCTACAGCTTTTAGGGTGTTTCCGAGTCGAAACCTAGTGGCTCAATTCAGGAGAAAAAACAAATGATGATTCGCTTAATGACGGCAGTTTTCGCCTTTGCAGCTTTCGGCACAACGATCGCTGCCGCTTGCCCGCTCTGCCCATAAATCAAAAGACTGAATACGGAGAGGCCGCCTTTTTTTTTGGCGGCCTCTCATTTTCTAAGATGAATTTCGCAAGGCCTATTTTGATTTCTGAATCGCGGTCACCGTGATTTGTCCATCGACGCGATCGGCATCGAACTGCACCTTGTCACCTTCCTTTACGGCCCTGAGCATGGCTGCGTCTTTCACGCGGAATACCATTGTCATTCCCTCGTCCATCCCAAGACTTTTGATGGGACCGTGCTTCAGCGTTATCTTTCCTGCGGACTCATCGATCTTTTTAACTTCGCCACTGACGGCCGACGATTGAGCGATGGCGCTAGATGACAGAGCCAGGGACATCGCAACAAAAGCACCAGAAATTTTTCGACTCTTCATAAGTTGTTCCTTTCAGTTGCTTACCTTCTAATCGGGGAGCTATCGTTCCCGTTGCCAGCGCTGGATGGAATTGCGGGCGTCGCGAAGTGCGAAAAGCCCCTTGACCACCATCGTCGCAGTCAGATCGGGCGAGTAGTGAAACTCCTGGGCAGCAAGGAACGCTCCATGCTTTCCCGCGAGTCCCTTTTTGAACTGCTGGATTCCTGGATCGCCTGTACCTCCCAGATCGCACCATTGCGCTTCACTATTGTCGCGAAGCCAATTGATGACGTGCCATTGCAGGACATAGCCTGCTTGAAGTTCCGTTGCCCTCTCGTTAGTTGCGCCGAAAACATAGTACGCAAGGTCTCCCAGAACGCTGAACGCGACACCCGCGACGGGCTCACCTTTGTGATACGCCAGTGCGATCCGCATTTTCATTTGCGCGGGGAGTTGTACGAGGTCCGGAATGACGTTTGGCAGGTCAACTCCGGGATAGTTGAGATGCTTGCGCTGTACCATTTCGGAATAAATTTTCTGAAAGGCGCTTATGTCCGAGGCGCTGTCGCCGATAGAAATTTCCAACCCGTTCGAGAGTCCCCTTTTGAGATTGTAGCGCCATTTCTGGTCAAGGCTCTTTTTCTGCTCCTCGTCGCTCAGCGCAACGTTAACAAAATAATGGTCAAGTTTCGACGATTGGCTGCCGTGAACGCCCACCTCCTCCAGCAGTGCTGCCTCCATCGGATAAAAATCGGGATGTGGACGCGGCCTCACGATCAGATAAAATTTCTGACGTCCGCAGTATTCTTCGATGAGGCCCCGGATCGCTTTCTGATAGATTTCTCGATCGATCTCTGCGCCGCTCCTGCGCCAGAATGGGCCGAACCGCACCAGCGCCAAACCCCTATTGAGGACCGGCACTGTAAACAAACCAACACGCGCGCCGCCGAGAATTTCGCTTCCGTTTTGTACCAATATATGGCTCGACCGTTCACCGACTTTGGCAGCGGTATAAATTGCGGTCTGCTCGTAATGAACGTCCGAGAACTGGCTCATGATCGAGTGCCACTCTCCGTCGGGGATACCGTCCACGATAGTTTGTGGGTCAAAATCTGCTTCGAACAGAGCCATCATTTTACGACGACCTTGCCAATCATCCCGAATTCACGATGCGTCGGGATGAGACAGGAATATTCGAACGTACCGGCCTTAGTGAATTTCCAGAGTATTTCGCCGGATTTTTTTGAAGCCAACTTGAGTCCATTTGGTTCGTCATGCTCCATATCCGGGTTCTTTTTCATGGCTTCCGCGTGTTTCAGATTGTCCGCAGTTGACGCCAGCAAAAATTCGTGGCTTTCGCTCCCGACGTTGCGAATAACAAAACGGATTTGCTCACCGCGCTTCACCTCGATTTTTGACGGCGTATAATCCATCTCGCTCATCAGAATGGCGATTTCGCGTGACGGCTTTTTGGCATTGCCAGGCTCTCCTGCCGAATAGCCGCCATGATGGCCGTGAGCCGACGCCATCGTGGTTAGCCCGGTCAGGGTGGCGAACACTGAGACGCCAGTTCTGATGTCTTGCCAGATCGTCATTGCTTATGTTCCTTTTGTAGATGATTGGATTGAGGAGTGACGACGCGGATGCACTACATTCTTTTCATGCCCTTCATCCCTTTCATCGACTTCATCTCGTCGGGCTTCATTTGCATCGGCTTGGTCTGACGCGGTGCATCTGTGACAGGCGCGTCAATTTCATAGGCGACTGATCCTTTTGGAAAATTGTAGGGGCCGGGGTCTTTGTAGTCGTCGCGCGCGAGACCCTCCCGGATCTTCATCACCGTAAACATGCCCCCCATCTCAATGGGTCCGAATTGTCCCGTGCCAGTCATCATCGGCAGCGTGTTATTCGGCGCGGCCATTTCCATATCTCCAATTGCCATTCCAGCCTCGCCCATCACCATCGCGTCGGGCGCGAGTTTTCCAATCGCGCTCGCAAGCTCCTTCCGCGACACGCCAATCATGTTGCGAACGTCATGACCCATCGCATTCATCGTGTGATGCGATTTGTGACAGTGGAATGCCCAGTCGCCGGGATTGTCGGCGTTAAAATCAAACACCCGAACGGCTCCGACCGGAACGTCGGTTGTTGTCTCAGGATATTGCGCGCCCTCAGGTACCCATCCGCCATCCGTACAGCTCACCGCAAATTTATGGCCGTGCAAATGAATAGGATGATTGGTCATGGAGAGATTGCCGATGCGAACGCGCACACGGTCGCCGAGCCGCACGGCCAGCGGATCGATGCCGGGAAACACCCGGCTATTCCACGTCCACATATTGAAATCAGTCATCTCGGTTACTTTCGGCAAATAAGTGCCGGGATCGATCAGATATGTGCTCATGATGAAAACGAAATCGCGATCAACGCGCCGGAAGTTTGGGTCGCGCGGATGCACGACGATCATGCCCATCATCCCCATCGCCATCTGCACCATTTCGTCGGAATGCGGGTGGTACATGAAGGTGCCGCTATGTTTCATCTCGAACTCATACACAAAGGTCTTACCGACCGGGATGTGAGGCTGGTTCAGTCCGCCAACACCGTCCATTCCATTTGGCACAATGACGCCGTGCCAATGCACCGTCGTGTATTCGGGCAACTTGTTGGTGACAAAGATGCGAACCTTATCGCCTTCGACACACTCGATTGTCGGACCGGGTGCTTGGCCGTTATAGCCCCAGAGAAATGCCTTCATGCCCGGCGCAAACTCGCGCTCAACCGGCTCGGCAACGAGATGAAATTCCTTCCAGTCGCCGTTCATCCGCCAAGGCAGCGTCCAGCCGTTCAGCGTGACCACCGGGTTATAGTCAGGCCCACTCGATGGCCGCAGTGGCGGCTGCATCGTCGCCTTCTCCATCATCGGTGCTTCGGGAATATTTGCAGCCTGTGCGCGACCGCTGATCGCCGTCGCACTCGCGAGCACTGTCGCGGTGCCGAGGAAACTTCGTCGAGACAGCATGGTGTTCTCCATCAGTGTCCAGCCCCGCCTGCATCCGCAGCGACGCTCGATCTTGATTCTTTTGCTTCGTTTACCCCGCCGCTATTGACAGCGGTCTTCAGTTCCGACTGGGCCATCCAGAAATTTCGTTTGGCCTCCACGGCGTTGCGCAACACCGCAACCCGCTGCCTCGCCTCTGTCAGCAGCGCAAAGACATCGATTTGCATCCCGCTAAAACGCAATTGCATTTCTTCGGTGATGATTTTGCGCAGCGGCAGCACTTCGCGCTGATATTGCCCGGCAATATCGTATGTCGATCGATAGACCCGGAAAGCATCGCGGGCTTCGGATCGGACGTTGATCGCTTTTTCGGTCAGACGGTTGAAAGCCTTGTTGTAGGTTTCCGAGGCTTGGCGGACCCGCACCTCGCCACCGTCAAAGATTGGAATTTGAAACTGGACATCGAAGCCGCGTTCGCGAAACGGCGCACCTTCGGGATCACGAGTTTTACGATCGATGCCCGCAACATCGAGCATGGTCACGAAACGGCTGGCTTCAGTCAGATTGAGCGATTTCGCCAGCGCTACCAGCTCAATACGCGCAATTTGCAGATCGATGCGATGCCCAACGGCATCGACTTCAATGCTTGGCAGCGACAACGGGCGTCCCGGCAGCGGTTGCAGCTTGGCGGGAAGCCGGAAACCGAGATCGCCATCCCACAGTCCAAGCAGCCGCACTAAGCGCTCGCGTGAACTTGTGGCATCTTGGCGGACGCCTGCAAGATCAGCCGAAACTTCGGCGTAGAACGCCTGCTGCCGTGCTTGATCGAGTTTGTTCATCGACCCGGTTAGCCCAAGCTTAAAGGCCAGTTGTGCCGTCGCTTCTCCTGTCGATTTTGCATCGGTCAGCAGGCCGACCAACTCGTTCGCTGCGACCGCGCGATAATAGGCCCGCCTGACTTCGGCAGCGAGCCGCAGCGTATCTTCCGCCGCGCGCAGTTGTGCTTGCTGAAAGCGTTGTCGGGCGATCTCGGATCGGTATGGCAGCGTAGCCAGTGCCAGAATGTCACCGACGACTTGGCGCTCAATTTCAAGTGCTCCATTTCCGGCAATCCGCGAGATCGAAAATGTCGGATTCGGCGGCAAGCTGTCCTGAACGAGGTCAGCCTCGGCCAATGCCAGTTCATTGTAGGAGGCTTGCAAGCCACGATTGTTCAAGAGAGCAATCTGGACGGCGCTATCGACGCTTAAAATCCGGCTCAACAATCGCTGCACGGCTTCACGCGCGCGTTCAGCATCGCCGTTCGTCCGGATGGAGACTACATCCTTCTGGATCGTCTCACCGGCAACATTTGCGACAACCGTCATTCCCCTATCGTGCGAGAAGGCCGTACATCCAGACAACAAAAATGCCGAAAGCAGCGCAACTATGCGCGCTTGTTTCAACCGAGATGATTTTGTTACGGCAGCGTCTGCGATGATCTTGAGAGTTCTGTTCATCACGCGCTCCTATTGCCCGGACTGGGGCGACGGAGCGGCGCGGTTGTTCTGCTCGCGCCAAGAGGTTGGAACGGTCGGCCGCAGGCGAATATAGGGTGCAACCGTGGATCGATAACCGACACGGGAAACGTTCGCGGTGGGATCAGCAGGATCGGCTCCTGCTAACGGCACGGCAGGCGCTGTGCATCCCGCCACAGCGAAAGCCACTAAGGCTGCGCTCGCGAGACCCAGAAACTTACCTTTATGGAATCGCCGCGCCGCCGATCGAACGGCAGCGTCCTTCGCCTCAAACTGCGCAAACATGATATTTCCTTGAACTGTCGATGGACCATAGCCGCGCGCGCCCTCAACGGGTGCTGCACCACGTCATAATCGTCAGGTCAGGAAATGGGCGGGCGGTAGTGCCGAACGGGCGCATTGTCAGCAAAATCCCGACGGGGTTCGGAAGCGCAGATAACCGTCACGGCAGGCGGTGTGACGATATCAATAAGTGTTGCAGGCAACGCAGTGAGACACATCAACCCGCAGCATTGTGCGTCAAACGACTTGTGCGGGACGTGCGCTGGCGCGGAAGTGTCCGCGACCGCATGGTGTGTCACACCGTTGTCTTCGCCGGACGTTGAAAGCGATTGCATGCCCGAATGATCGTGCATCTCACCGTCAGTATGAACATGCTGTGTTCCGGCACCACCATGCATCTGCATTGAACCGTGCATTTCGGTAGAGCTAAGGCCAAAACCGTCCACAGTAAGACAATGAGGAACTATCTTTGCAAACGCGAACGAGGCGCTAGGAACCGTCACGCAGAGCAAATAGGTCAAGGCAAACAACCACCCTGCTTTTAGCCGCTTCGTTCTCGACAAGCGCACGAACATCAGAGGAACCAATAGCCGATCTTCTCGTTGGACGCTGAAGCATACGCGTTGGACGCTGAAGCATACGCGCGAACTGATGGCGCGCCAAGCTGACTTATCGATCTACCCTGCCTAATACCGCCATGAGTTCGGCAAGTTTCTTCCTTTGATCTGTCTTGTCGCCCGACGCAATCGCGTGTTCGACGCAATGTGAGACATGATCCTTTAGTACTTCTTCTTCTACGCGCCGCAGCGCGGCACGCACCGCAGATATCTGTGTCACGATATCGATGCAATAGCGCTCTTCGTCGACCATTTTGGATAGGCCGCGAACCTGGCCTTCAATCCGGCTCAGGCGTTTTTGACAGGACGTCTTGATGTCTTTTCGCATGCTGCTTATATACCCCTACTAGGTATAGGTTACAAGCTACAATGGAGATATAAATGACTGCCGCAAAAAATGAAGCCGTTACAAAAGGTTCAGGTTGCTGTTGCGCGTCGAAAAAAGCCAGCGCGCCCGTCACTGCGGCGAAGACTGGGTGTTGCGGGGGAAAACACGATCACGACGGAAAGTCTGCTCGCCAAGATGGTGGGCTGGATGGCTCAAAAACCCTGGACCCGGTTTGTGGGATGACGGTCGATCCGATCACCAGCAAATTTCGGTTAGATCATAGCAATCAGACCTATCATTTCTGCTCCGCTGGTTGCCAGACTAAATTCGCTGCCGATCCATCTCAATACCTTGATAAGAACCACACGCAAGCCGACGTTCCGGCAGGCACGATCTACACCTGTCCGATGCATCCCCAGATTCGACAGATTGGCCCCGGACACTGCCCGATCTGTGGAATGGCGCTGGAGCCTGAACTCGCCACTTTGGACAAGGCACCTAATCCCGAACTCATAGATATGACCCACCGCTTTTGGGTGGGATTAGCGCTTACTCTGCCTGCAGTCGTTTTGGAAATGGGTGGTCATCTTTTCGGGAGTCATACATGGGTTGACGCTACCACGTCGAACTGGGTTCAACTTGTGTTCGCGACGCCGGTTGTGCTTTGGGCAGGCTGGCCGTTTTTCGTGCGCGGTTGGCAATCGCTCGTCACCCGCAATTTGAATATGTTCACTTTGATCGCGATGGGCACAGGCGTGGCTTACGTCTACAGCGTCGTCGCTACCATTATGCCCGGCATTTTCCCGCCAGCGTTCCGCAGTCACGACGGTGCCGTTGCAGTTTACTTCGAGGCGGCAGCTGTGATTACCGTCTTGGTCCTGCTCGGACAGGTGCTTGAATTGCGAGCGCGTGAAGCAACGTCAGGAGCGATCAAGGCCTTGCTCGATCTTGCGCCCAAGACCGCGCGTCGCGTCGATGCCGATGGAACAGATCATGAGGTCCAGCTTGATACATTGATCGTGGGCGACAAATTGCGCGTCCGCCCTGGCGACAAGGTGCCGGTGGACGGTCTCATCGTCGAGGGACGTTCTTCGCTCGATGAATCATTGGTGACCGGTGAATCCATGCCAGTTACCAAAGCAGTCGGCGGCAAAGTAATTGCAGGGACGCTTAATCAATCCGGCGGATTCATTATGCAGGCCGAAAAAGTCGGCCGGGACACGATGCTGTCGCAGATTGTCCAGATGGTGGCGCAGGCACAACGCTCGCGTGCGCCAATCCAGCGGCTCGCCGATCATGTCGCGGGCTGGTTCGTACCAGTTGTAATCTTGGTCGCGCTCTTCTCCTTTGGTGTATGGGCATTGTTCGGACCCGAACCACGTTTGGCGTTTGGTCTCGTAGCAGCAGTCAGCGTTCTGATTATTGCATGTCCCTGCGCACTCGGCCTCGCAACGCCGATGTCGATTATGGTCGGCGTCGGGCGTGGTGCCCAATTGGGTGTCTTAATCAAAAATGCCGAAGCACTTGAGCGCATGGAGAAAATTGACACGTTGGTAGTTGATAAAACTGGAACGTTGACCGAAGGCAAACCGAAGGTCGTTTCAATTGTCGCGGCTGCAGGTTTCCAAGAAACAGACATCCTGCGCCTTGCAGCAAGCGTCGAACGATCGAGCGAACATCCTTTGGCGGACGCGATCATTCGTGCGGCAAAAGAAAAGAATCTTGATTTGAGCCAAGTGCAAGATTTTAACTCCCCGACTGGAAAAGGTGTTGTAGGAAAAGTCGAAGGCAAGACTGTGCTGCTGGGCAACGCCAATTTTCTGAAGTCGTCAGGCGTCGAAACCCAGACATTGGACCGCGAAGCAGAAAGGCTGCGCGGCGACGGTGCAACCGTCATCAACATTGCGATTGACGGCAAGCTCGCAGGAATTATTGCGATTGCCGATCCCGTGAAGCAATCCACGCCTGACGCCTTGAAGGCGCTAGCAGCAGAAGGCATCAAGGTCATCATGCTGACCGGTGACAATCGGACCACCGCGAACGCGGTCGCAAAACAACTTGGTATTCTTGATGTTGAGGCAGAGGTTCTGCCAGATCAGAAAAGTGCCGTCGTTAGCAAGTTGCAGAAATCCGGTCGTGTCGTTGCGATGGCTGGTGATGGCGTCAACGATGCCCCCGCCCTCGCGGCAGCCGAAGTCGGGATTGCGATGGGCACCGGCACCGACGTTGCGATGGAAAGTGCGGGCATCACTTTGCTGAAAGGCGACTTGGGAGGCATTGTTCGCGCACGCCACCTTTCGCAAGCGACGATGCGAAACATCCGGCAGAATCTTTTCTTCGCATTCATCTACAACGCTGCCGGTATTCCGATTGCAGCAGGCATCCTGTATCCGGCTTTTGGTCTGTTGCTTTCACCGATCATTGCTGCGGCGGCTATGGCGCTATCGTCAGTCAGCGTTGTCGGAAATGCCTTGAGGTTGCGCGCCGTACGCCTTTGATTCAGGAAACAAGGATCATGTTAGATAACAAAGCTAAGCTCGCGCTTTTTGCTTCTGGATCACTCGGTCTGGGAGGCGTGATCTTGATGGCCTTGGGCGCTTACTTTGCGTTTTTGCGACCGGCTCTTTTGCCGGAAGATCTGAAATTCATGAGTTCTTCAGTCGCGCAAATCCAGAGCGCTTTACCAGGCTTGCAAGCTTGGCTTACTCGCGTTTTTGGCGTGCTTGGCGGCTTTATGTTCGCTGCAGGACTATTGACAGGCTATATAGCAGCAACAAGTCGAAGCGCCGGGACAATTAGACTCACGATGATTATTGCCGTCGCCGGGCTAACGTCCATCGGTTGGATGGCAATCACAAATTTTCTGATCGACTCCGATTTTAAGTGGCTGCTTCTGACGTTTACGTTTCCGTGGCTCTTCGCCGTCGCTCTTTATTCGATCAGCAATCGGTGATCAATGTAACCAGCCTTGAATACCCCGCTCCCGTCGAATATCGAAATTCACTCGTTCGATTCAATTCGAAAATGTTGGGCGCGCGCGACAATATCAACCATATGCGCCGCTGCATGAATGGTCAGTGCATGATGGGTAACGCCCGGCCGTGGTGAAATGTAAGCGGCCATTTCTCGCGCACGAATTAGTTGCAGGTCGGATGCGTCCGCGAGCAACGAAATGATCAAATTCTCAAGCGCGATAACGCGAACACGGAGCTGCACCAATTCGGTATTTGTCAGCGGGGGAATATCCGGCAGAACTTCGCGTCGCGCGATCCCCTCTTGCGGCCCATCGGGTCCAGCGCCGCCCTCAGTGTCCCATCTAGCAAGTGCCATTAAGCGCTGTTTTTCTGTGGAGTTCGACGTTCTGTCAGTCATGGAATGACTTTCTGATGCCTTGGCGCGAAGCGTAACTGCAGTGGTTAGAAATAGATAGCGATTGCATTACAAAGCGCAGCGCTGCGGCAGCGAACCTATACGTTTGCAAAATACCCGTCGCGAAATCTGCCCATATTGACAATAACGCACGATCATATTGGTTCCTGCTTGGAACTATTGCCGATTCATCCACTTGGTCCGCGGAACAGGAGAAATTTCATGCACAACAATCAACAGTATGGCCGTCTTGCCGTTATGACATTGCTTTCATTTATCGCGATGTTTGCCTTCATGTATTCGATGGTCGATAAATTCGAGAACGTATTTCCAAATCTGAACCAGTTCTACATGGCAGTCACAATGGCTGCGCCGATGGTGCTTATCGAAGTTCTGGTGATGTGGGCGATGTATCAGAACCGCACTCTAAATCTCGCAATCGTCGCGGCTGCATTCGTGGCAACGTTTGCGTTTTTCTTCATGATCCGCGAGCAGACCGGCGTGACCGATGCGCAATTTCTAAAATCAATGATCCCTCATCATGCAGGAGCAATTCTAATGTGTGAAAAAGCGCCGCTGCAGGACAAGGAAGTCAAAGCGCTATGTCAGGGGATTGTCACCGGCCAGCGGGCGGAAATTGCCCAAATGAAAGCAAAATTGAAGACCCTTGAAAAATAAAGGCAAACCCAAAGCCGCGCACTTGCGCGGCTTTTTTTCTCTTTCAGATTACGCCTTTAGCCGCTGTTTAAATATCGCGGTACCGGAATTGGTCATCCAACCATGAGGCCTATATGAAAAAACAACCTAATTTGCTCAGCCCCTTGCGCATAGGCCTTAGCCTTGGAACGTTTTTGGTAGTCGCATTTCTAGGTTGCCTAGCATTTTCTTTCTTCGTTACAGATCGCAGCCTTCACCAACCTTGGCGCCAGTTTTTCCTCGGTTTCAGTTGGACGCCGCCGGGAATTCTTCTTGGACTTGTGGAAGCCTTCCTTTGCGGATTTTTGTCAGGCATTGTTTTTGCTCCTATCTACAACGCTTATGGCAGCCGGGGAATCTAGAACATAGCGTGCGATTAGTTAGTTGCTTAGTTCGACTAACCCGCGCGCTGATGACGAACGGATTGCTTTCTGAAATTATCCAGCAAGTCCGCCCAGTCCTGCATTAGTTTAGTTCGCTCCGCAAAATATTTTGCACGATTGTAAACGCGGCGAATTTCGTCTCCATCGACATGCGCGAGTGCTGCCTCGATCACGTCTGGATTAAAGCCCCGTTCGTTCAAAATAGTGCTCGCCGATGACCGGAAACCGTGCGCCGTCATTTCGTTTTGAGTATAACCCATCCGCCGCAGCGCCGAATTCATCGCGTTCTCAGACAACGGTCGGCACCACGATCTGATCGACGGCAGAACCAACTCGCCGTACTCGGATAACGGCCAAACATCTTCGATAATCTTCATTGCTTGTCTTGATAGAGGAACATCGTGCGGACGACGCATCTTCATGCGTTCTGCTGGAATGCGCCAGATCGCTTTATCAAAATCGATCTCGCTTCGCTTCATTCCCCGGAGTTCGCCGGGTCGGGACATTGTGAGGGCAATAAGTTGAAGGGCCGCGCGAAGCGTCGGCCATCCATCGTAGTCATCAATCGACGACATCAAAACGCCGAGTTGTTTCTCGTCGGTAATAGCTGGGCGATGAAAGACTTTAGGCTTTAAAAGCGAGCCTTTCAGAGCCAAGGTCGGATCGGTCGTCGCGCGCAACGTTACAATTGCGTAGCGGAACACGCCGCCAATCTTTCCTCTGAGACTTGTCGCCGTGTCGCGTCGTCCTCTCTTTTCAATTTTCTTGAGCAGATCAAGAATTTCGGCGGGTGTAATATCTGCAACTGGCCGCTTGGCGATCGGGACGCAAAGCTTTTCAAGCATCCAGCGATTTTTATTCATCGTCGTCGCGGCGATGCCGTTTGCTTCCATGTTGGCCAGATGCTCGGCTGCAACGTCGCCGAACGTATTGCGCGCAGCGGTCGCGGCGGCGATCTTGTCCAGCTTTCGCTTCACGGATGGGTCGATGCCTGACGCTAGGACGGCACGGGCCTCGTCTCGTTTCGCTCTTGCATTGGCAAGAGAGACCGCGGGAAATGCACCCAGGGCCAGCATGTTTTCCTGCCCGTTGAAGCGGTAACGCAGCCGCCACAGTTTGCTACCGCTGGGGCGTATCAACAGGTTTAGGCCGTTACCGTCAGCAAGCTTGTAGGGCTTGGGTTTCGGGCCAGCCTTAGCGATTTCAAACTGAGTGAGAGGCATGCGGGTACAATCCATGAAGTATGAAAAGCGTACCCGCAAATGTACCCGCATTTCGATGCGAAGTCATGATTATTCATGAATTGCCACGAGTCGATAAACTGCGGAAGTCACTGTGCTGCAGCAATTTATGAGAAGCTATGTGAATCCATAAGTAAGGCGGCTGGCGCTCCCTAGCGGAATCGAACCGCTCTCTCCACCGTGAAAGAGCGCCTCTTTCGTCCATCAGTGTCCACCGCCGTTGAGAGTTAGCCCTTAGAATTGGGGACAACTGTCACCGGCGAACATGAGCGTCCAAGGCTGTTAATCCACGGATATTAGACAGCCATTGGACACGTTTCCTCTGTTCATGGTGGTCCAAATGGCACGAACTGTTCGCGACACAAATCTCGAAACGCGCACCGCACGCGCAAAGCTCAAGGTTAGAGGCAAACCATACTTTCGACTTCTCGAGCCCGGATTGCATTTGGGCTACCGGCGCCTCGCCGGCGGATCTGGCAAATGGGTGACGCGCGAATACCTCGGCCGCAGCAAGTATCTCACGGACACCGTCGGCACCGCGGATGACTTCTCTGATGCCGATGGTGTGGCAGTGCTAAACTTCGCGCAGGCCCAAACTCTTGCGCGCAAACGCATGGTAGAGCGCACCCATCAAGCCGCTGGCGTCACCGGGCCCCTACTCGTGCGTGACTGCATCGAGGAATACGTAACCTTCCTCGCCACCGAGCGGAAATCCGCGAGGTTCGCTCGATACACCGTTGATGCGTTCATACTTCCCGCCTTCGCGGACCGGGAAGTTGCAAGCCTTCGGACGGAAGATTTTGACCGTTGGCGAACTGACTTATTGTCCGCGCCGCCTCGGATAAGAACCCGGCTGGGCGACTCGCAGCGGTTTAGAACGCCCGACGATATCGAGCAGCAGCAGCGCCGCAGGAAATCGACGGTAAATCGAATTTGGACAATCTTCCGAGCCGCGCTCAATCGCGCATGGGAGCAAGGCAGGGTTTCGTCCAACTCCGCGTGGACCCGCATTCGACCATTCAAGGGCGTCGATTCAGCGCGCGTCCGATATTTGTCGATTGACGAAGCCACTCGTTTTCTAAACGCATGCGATCCTGATTTTCGCTTATTGGCGCGCGCAGCCCTTGAGACTGGTTGTCGCTACGGCGAACTCATCCGCCTACAAGTGCGCGACTTCAATCCGGATAGCGAAACGGTCTCGGTCTGGCAATCCAAGTCCGGCAAAGCGCGCCACGTCGTTCTGACCGAGGACGGCGCTGCATACTTTCGACAGATCACCACTGGACGCGCGGGCGAAGATTTTATGCTCGTGAAGGACGATGGCTCGCCTTGGCAACGATCGCATCAAGCCGCGCCAATGCGGGCCGCAAGCGATCGCGCCAAGCTTGTGCCCTCTGCAAACTTTCACGCCCTCAGGCATACATGGGCATCACACGCGACGATGAGCGGAGTGCCGCTAATGGTAGTTGCCAAAAACCTTGGACACGCGGATTGCCGGATGTGCGAGCGCCATTACGCGCATCTGGCAGACAGTTTTGTGAAAGACTCAATTCGCGCCGGCGCTCCACGATTTGGAAGCACGACAACAGGCAATGTTGTGCGAATCGAACGCGGGTAAACTTGACTAGTCCGATTCTGACGGCTCGTCTGAACTTATCCAACGCAGGCAAAAAATAAATTTGGGACAAAAAGCTCTAATCCGAGATTCACTTACCAATTCGGTATGAGCAAACGCAGAGCGGTGCGTTGCAGGAATTAACACTTTGCGGTCTATGCCAAACGGTGTCCGTACCAATGGAGACCGATATGGAAAGTTCGACAAAGCGTGCATTCAAGATCGACGAGTTCGCTCACCGCAACAGCATTTCTCGAGCGCAAGTCTATGTTGAGATCAAAGAGGGCCGGCTAGAAGCTCGCAAGCTCGGCGGCGCCACGCTGATCACACTGGAAGCCGAAACGCAGTGGCTGATGGCGCTGCCGGTGATGAAGTCTCCAACGGCTGCGTAACCCCAAGTGAGCGCCCTCGCCCATGCGCCTGAGCGCGATCCACTCGAGCGAGCTCTGGCAATTTTCCAGCTTCGAGCGGAAGCGCGCGCAATCTTGGCAGCGCATCGGATGATGGATTTTCATGCTGCGGTTGATGGCCTCCAAGACGCGGCCGAAACATCGGGTCTCGTCGCTGAAATCGGCATCGATGCAGTTCAGAAAATCATGAACCAAGCATTTGCGCCGTGGGCAGGATATTTCTGCCGATGATGTCTCTCGCAGAGCTCAGGGCCGAAGCAACCTTCAATGGTGATCCCGCACGCGGGCCGTTGGCCCCGCCGTGGCTTCGCGATCGCGATGAAGCTAGCGCGCCTCAGCATTTTGAACAGGCGCCGCCTGACACGTACGAAGGACCCAGCGAATACTCGGAGAGCGCGGACGGCGTTCGGGACAACACGCCGTTGCAGCCGAACGAAAGCACCGACGGGCTTGCCGAATATTCCAAGCTAGCCCCCATTGTACCCGCACCCAACATTCAGCCCTACGAAACATTCAATGCGTTGGACTGGGAGGGCGTCCCGATCGAACCGCGGCGGTGGATTGCCCACAATCGAATTCCACTAGGTGAACCGGGCATCATGAGCGGTGACGGCGGCACGGGCAAAACGAAGCTCGCGTTGCAATTGGCTGTGGCACTAGCGGCCGGATTGCATGACTGGATTGGCGGCGTTCTCGAAGCCGAAGGTCCAGTGATCGTTTTCTCGGCAGAAGAAAAATTGAAAGAAATGCATCGTCGCACAGGTGATGTCGTCGCGAGCCGGGGCTTCTCTTTCAAGAATCTTGAGGTGGGCCTCCGCTTTGTCTGCGATGAAGAAGATTCCGTGCTTGGCGCGGTCGATCGTAACGGCGTTGTTCAACCAACAATGCCACTCCTACGACTGGAGAAAACAGTTGCCGTGATCAAACCGGCCTTGGTGATTATCGAGAACGCTGCGGACGTGTACGGCGGCAATGAAGTTGATCGCGTCAATGTAACCCGCTTCATGCGGAAGTTACTGGGCGGCCTGACGACGAGTTGCGACTCCGCCGTGATGCTAATCCAACACCCAAGCGTCTCGGGCTTGAACGACGGAAGCGGAAGGTCAGGCTCCACCGCATGGAATAACGCGGGCCGGTGGCGAACAAATTTCACAAAGCCGAAGGACGACGATGGTCTCCGGCAACTCGAAATCATCAAAAACAACTACGGGCCGACAGGAGAAAAAATCCGCTTGCGCTGGGAGCGCGGAGTTTTCGTGCCTGTGAGTGGTGACGCAGCTTCACCGGAGCGGATCGCGGCTGAACGTGACGTCGATCAACTCTTTTTGCGCCTTCTCGAGGAACGGAATGCGCAGGGGCGATGGGTCACGCCGAACAAGGCAGCCGGGTATGCGCCGAAAGAATTGGCCTCGATGACAAATGCAAATGGGTGCACAGCGGCGGCGCTAACCAATGCAATGGAACGCCTACTCATGGCGAAGTGTATCGCTGTGGAAGAATTCGGGCCCAAATCGAAACGACGAAAACGACTCGTCGTTGTGCCTTCCAACCGCGTTCTAACCGACGATTGAGGCTTCCAACCAACATGCTAACTCACGTTCCAACCACTTTCGGACTACTACCGACCACCTTCCAACTGCCTGCTTCCAACCCCCCATACCCCCTAGCGGTTGGAAGGGCGCTCCAACCGGCTGCGCTGCGCTACGCGCGGTCGAAGCGCTCGGAGCAGAAACCATGACAAGCACGCCAGTGGATCCAAGACGAACCGGTGTACAGCAGTCGCTGCCCTCGCCGCGTATCCGGCGTGCACTCGAGCTCATGGTGCTTGAAGGGCATGACCGCAAACAGGCAGCACAAGCCGTACAAATGCGGGACAAGTCGTTGGCGAACGCTTTACGAGAGCCTCGCGTGAAGGCTTTCTACAATGGGCTGCTTGAGGTGTTGCGGCTGTCTGTGCGCGCTAAGAACTTTCATCGACTGAACGATATCGCCGCGGATTCAAAAAACGACATGGCGCGCGTCAACGCGATCAAAACGATGGAGCAAATCAGCGATACGGCGCCGCCCGCGCAAGGCCCGATCACAAGGCCGGGGCTGATCTTCGTCATCCAGCAACCGGCCGGAATGATCGACGTCACGCCGTCAGCACCTGCGCAAGGTGAAGAACCGTCGACTGATTGAACGCCATCGCGTTGCGGATCAATTGCTTGCGCGGACCCAGCCGACGGCTTGTCCAACGCGTGGCCAATATGCGGTGCTGCGTGGTCGCCCTCGCCCGCTGTGACTACGGCATCGGCGCGTGTGTTGCGGCCGGACGCGATGGTGTGACAGAGGGGTCGGCCTTTCGTTTGCGCGCGAGGCTGCCGGCGACGCGGCGGGGGGGAAAACGGGCGTCGATTCCACCAGTGGACAACAGCACACATGCTTCCCCTCAATTAACCGGGGCTGTTGGTTTTTAGATTTTCAGCGAAAAATCTTTGAGGACAACGAGCGCGGCCATTGTTCCGCGGCTTGCGGTCGAATGTACGATCGGCACTATCCGCTCATGAATGGCGAACAAGACAAATTTAAAGCGGGTGCGGAGCCGAATGAGCAACTGGCGAAGCTCCTTGGGGATCCCGCCGCTAACGCGCGTTTACGGACCCTATTGGCGGAATTGACAAAAACTGCGCATAAAACCGAAGGATCCGAAACAAGCGGTTTGACAAGCTCAAAGGCGCCGCTAGATTTTCAACTGGCGGAAGGCGCTCACGCGCCAGAAGCTAGCACACCAAACCAACTCGAACCGCCGGTTTAGCCCGGCGGTATTTTTTTGGGTCGCATTGGCGGCTTGGCATCGCGCAGGGATCACAATCTGAAACAGATTTCGTCGTTGACCTTCTGGGGAGCTATTTAATGCGCGCTTTCTCTCTTTCTCAGCCGGACGCGCCGAGCTGCATTAAATGCGACGGTAAAACCGATTTTATCGGCATGGAAGAAACGGAAAAGTCTAGGCAACGAGTTTAACGGTGTCCGAAGTGCGAAAATAAGCAGAGCCTTTTTCAGCGAAGCGGAGCAGCCCGCATTTTGGCAGATAGCAACCCTTTCGACCCCCGCTAGCTGGCATCACCGCTGCTAACGTCTATGCAATCGCTGGTCCGCTTCTAGCGTTTGTCAATTCGCGAGCGCATTGCCATCGCGGATCGAACAACTCGCGGCACCCGGCTCCATTGAAATAATTTGATACTCGGCGCCGTCGAAGCCGGTGAGCGTTGCATTGGGTCCGATCTTGCCGATGGTGACGGTGGTGGAACAACTCGCGAAGGAAGGGTCGAAAGTGGTCAAATACCGCCGCGCAATGCCTAGGTTTTGACGGATTATTGTGAGAGTGTTGCCACTGAATTGAATGCCGCCCGACGATGTTTCCGGGCCGGCCTCCCTCGTTCCACCGTAACGCCCCGAGGTACTTGTAACGCGAAGGAATGGTCGCCCGGCGCCGCTGACGTAGAGAGTTGCCTGAAACTGCCCGATCGGATTTGTGTTTTTTCCATCGGAGACTCGTTTGTAAGTCCCTGACTCTCCCCACGAGAAAACTATCGACTTGTTGTACAGCTGCTTCGGAGCTGCCGCGAACGACGAACTCACGGACGCAAAAAAACCAATGGCAAACAGAACGGCGTAGACGAATTGAGATCTGCACGACCGCATTGAGCACTCCCAAGTTGCTTATTTTTATTCTGGCGAGCCCTTCCGATCCGTCAAGTGCGGTGCGTTGCAGAAATTCTAGGCTGACCGATATTCGCGCTCATCCGGATTGGATCCCGGTGGCGCGTTTTCTGATTGAGCTCCAATTCGCTCCGTCGGGTTCGCGTAAAGCGACCCGAAACAATGCGCCGTGGGGAATCCAAACCCGGCGGAGCGGATACCAAAATGGCAAAACCACCACCTGAGCCTGACTACGTAAAGCGCGAGACGCTAAGCGACGTCCTGAACAATCTTGCCGCAATACGCACGGCGGCCGAAGCATTTCAGCCGGTCAAAGCAGAACCGCGCCCGCGCCCTCTCCTGCGAGTGATTTTAGGTGGGCGAAATGGTTGATTTGCCACAGGTGCCGCGGGGCTTAGTAACGACGCAAGCGGCGACCTCGCCGGTTTCGCCGGGTGATATCTCTGCGCCTTACGCGCACCTTGGCGCGGCGCTCGATAAGCTCGGTGGTGCGCTCGAGGATACCGGCGTCAAAATGTCTGAGGAAGCCGGCCGTCGCGCGGTGACGACGGATGACGACGGCAACCCGCAAGTATCACTGATGCCGCCGATTGGTAAGGCCGCGGAAGCGTTCAATCGCACCGCGCAAATGACTTACCTTTCGCAACTTGAACCAAAGATCAAAGAACAAATTCTCGCGAACCGCATCAAGTACGACGGCAATCCCGGCGCGTTCCACGATTGGGCCCAGCAATACGGGCAAGAACTCGCGGACGGCCAGCCTAGCGATGAATTGCGCCGGTCTGTCGCGCTGCTCGCCAACCGTCACGCCGCACCCGCGTATGAAGGCCTGACGCTCGCTCGTCATCAATCCGACGTGCTGAGCAATCGCGTCGCGCTGAAAGACAGTCTCGACTCGATGGATAACGATATGGCGTTGCTTGCCCGCGAGGGCGGCACGTCGACGGAAGCCTATCAGGGTAGGATGGCGGATTATCAGGCTCGCCAAAAGCAGGCGATGACTGACCCGACGCTCAATTACGATGAGACAAAAGCGAAGCGCGACCTTGCCGATATCACGACGCGGCATCAGGTATGGGGCATCATTGGCGACGTTCGGCGGATTGCCGAAACTAAATCTCAGAACGCTGATGGTGCGCCGGAAGCGGGAGTGGCGAAAGCCAAGGCGCTGGCCGACTCGATCTTAACGAGCGACCAATTCAACCTCGATCAGGACACGCGCCAGAAATACTACCGGGTCGCCGTCTCTGAAATTCGCCAGCTTCAATCTGAGAACCGCGTCGTCCAATCGCAGTTGAACGTCGAAGGTCAGGCGATCCTCAAATCTCTGCGCGAAGGCAATGCGGACGCGGCATTGACACGCGACTTCATGGATCGTGCGGCGGAAGCGGGTGCGACGAAGGCACTTGTGGCTGTGGCGCGCGAAGTCTCAGTGCAATCTTGGTATCGCGATTGGTTCTCGAAACTGCCGGCGCAGGACCGGGCAACGATTGTCGACTCCATGAGTGGGCGCACGGACGGTCGTTCGTTCGCGGACCGGCTTGATAGCACGGAAGCCAGCGGCGATCCGAATGCACGGCCGGTTGATGCTGTTACTAAGCAGGTGCGTTCGTCCGCGCTCGGTATCGGCCAGTTTACCGAAGGCACTTGGCTATCGGTGATTAAGAGCGCGCGTCCGGACCTTGCGGCGGGCAAAACGGATTCAGAATTGCTCGCGCTACGTTCCGACAAGGGCGTGGCAAAGGAAATGATTGACGCCTATGCGCAGCAAAATGCGGGCTATCTCCGCGCGCAAGGTGTCCCGGTTACGGACGCAAATCTGAAACTCGCGCATGTGCTCGGCCCGCGCGACGCGGTGGCGGTTGCCACGGCTGACCCGTCGACGCCAATTCAAAAACTGATTTGGGACAAGTCGTTTCAGGCTAATCCCGAATTGTTCGCTCGCAACCCGACGGCTGGCGCGGTCATGGCGTGGTCCGCGCGCACGATGGGACAGGCTCCTACTCTGCCGGACGCCGTTCGCACGGCTGACAATCCGACGCGTCTTGCCTTTCTGTCGACGGCAACGAAAGAGCTCAAGTCATCGCTCGATGAGCGCTTTAAGACTGTCGAGTCGACGATCAATTCCGGCGTGCAACCTTCCGTATCGGACCTTCAAGACTTGGGCGCGATGGTTCATGCGGTAGGCTCTGACGATCAGAAAGAGCGCATGGCGGAGCTCGGCGCGAAGGCGTCGTTCGGTGACGTGTATCAAAAGGCCTCGCCGGCGGAACGCGAGCAAATGCTTTCGCAGGTGCGCGAACGATACGCTGCGCTTGGCTCCAAGTTCACCGGTGAGATTACGGACTATGCCGCGACGCTCAATCAACGCGTCTCGCAGGCTTACAAAGAGGATCCTTACGGCGCGTCAGTGCAATACGGCGGTCGGCCAACCCTGCCCGCTGTGTCACCGGATCAGCCCGATACGCTGCGCTCCGGATTGCAGGCGCGCGTCTCGGAGCAATCCCTTATTCGTGATCAGCAAGGCTCGGCGCCGTTCTCGGCTCTGCGGCCGGCGGAAGCCGATGCTTGGAAGCAAGTGCTGTCGCGCGGCGACGTGGGCGCGGCTGGCGCGTTCCTCGGTTCGGTCGGTCAATTGCCGCCGGACGTATCAATGGCAACCCTGACGTCGAAGCCGATTGCGGACGGAATTACCGGCATGGTTTTCAGCCGCGACCCGCAACGGATGGAAGTGGGCCTAACGTCTCTCGATCGCATTTGGAATACGGATCCTCATGTTGCAGAATCGCAGTTCGGCAAAGATGCAATTGACCGGCTGCAAGTGTGGCAAGGCCTCCGTGATAGCTTTTCGGCTGCGGAGATTTCGGAGCGCTTCAATACGATTGATGACCCGTCGCGCGTTGCGGCGAAGGCCGAATTGAAATCGCAAGCGGAAACGGAAACCTCGAAACTCACGCCTGCGGACGTAGCGGGTAAGTTCGTTACGGGCCTGCCGCTTGTGCGCTCGATCACTGGCGGCTCTGCGGTCGCACCTGTCGATGGCATCGCGGCTCAACAAATGGCGTCGGAATTCAAAACAATTCGGACGGCGCTTCGCACTTATGGCGTTGACGCGGACAAGGCCGACGATCTGGCGCTAAAGCGAATGCAGAACACTTGGGGCGTTTCGCCGTCGAACAATAATCAGGTGATGAAATATCCGCCTGAGAAATACTATCCGGACGTTGCGGGCTCTCACGCGTGGATCGGCTCGGAGATTGAAAAGACGGTCGCGGGCGTCATGGGTCCGTCAAGTGAAGCGGCGCCGATGACGGATCTAGGCTTGCCGATTGGCGACAAGGACTCGTCGCCAGCGCGCGATTGGAAAGTGGTGGGCCTTGCGGCAACCAAGGGCTCGGCCGCGCGTATCGCTGCCGGTCAACCGCCTGCCTACTCGATCCTTATTCAGCGCGGCAACGGCATGTTTGAAACGTTGATTGACCCCACGTCCGGCCGCTCTGCCGTGACCTTCGACGTCAAGCCGTATCAGGACGCGAACGTTGAACGGCTGCGGGTAAAGGAAGATCGAACGAAATTCATACTCGGTGCGCGCGCCGAACAACCCGGCGCGTTCGCAAACTCTCTCGGAAACTGAAAGGAAGCTTCATGGCTATCTTCACTCTCACGATTACCAGTCGCACTCCCCGCTTTGGCGAAACTGCACACCAAGAACGGCAGCAGGTGAGTTCTCTCTTGAAATTCGCTGCTGAGCGGATCGGCAGCGGCCAAGCTCCGCAGGGCAGCGCGAACATTCAAGCCGCAGGTCAAGAAGATCCCGGCAACTGTTCGTACACGTTCGGCGCTGGCTCGCTGAATCAAGGTCTCTGAAACAACAAGGGAAAGGAACGACCATGAAGTCTGCAACGCAACCGCCCGCCGAAGGGCTCGCCCGCATCTTCGCTCTTGATGGGTCTGGCAGTCACCGCGACTTGCCATTCAACGAAGCGCACCACGAAGTGAGCATGAAACGCGACCGCTGGACCTTTGAGAAGCCACCGGCGCCCGGCTGGGACCGTGAGACGCCGCGGTATCGAGTCTCGAGTGCAGAACCAATCGGTCCTGCATTGCGGGCGATCGACAAAGGCATGCAGCCATACAGCTTTTATGCGGAGCGCTACTGGCAATACGGCGATCGTGTTGTTGAACCCGGCGAGGAAGTCGCGACAACGATGTGGCCGCATCTTGCGTTTCAACCAATCAATGATGCCGCGCGCGAGATCGTCAAATACTTCACGAGTTACACAAGATCGCGCATGGGGACGTCGCCGTGGAAGGACGGGAAAGTTTATCTCCCCCGTTCGATGTGAGCGAGCAAACACGAAGGCGGCGGTCGCTGCGGCGGATAAGCACGCCGAAACCGCCGTCGCGCCGCGATGAACGCGGTCCATACGGGTTTGCGCTAGGCACTACCGGCATGTGCGAGATTTTCCACATTGACGGAGCGATACGAACAGTTTTTGAGATTGACGCACGCCAGACCGTCAAAAATCACCCGAACGAGTGGAGTTGGGATCCGTGGCCGAAGGAATGACGAAGGCGATTGGCGTTGCCTCAGATTATTCCGGCCTAGTCGACTTGTTGCGCGCTCGGAAGGAGTCACTTGGCTATACCTGCGAAACTCTTGACGAAGTGGCAGGCCTTCCGTCCGGCTATGTCGGCAAATTGCTTGGGCCGGGAATGGTGAAGAAGCTAGGCCATCTGTCGCTCGGTCTTATGCTTGATGCTCTCGGCCTACGCATTGTTCTAGTCGAAGATCCGCGGTTGGCCAAAAAAGCCGTGCTAAGGAGCCAGCAAAAGAGCGGCTCCCGCGGACAAGCGAACGCCAAGAGCGATCGCAGCTTCACTCAATAATTTCCCGAAATTAAAGCAAAGACTGTTGCCCACCATCCCCGGTTGCGCTTGGATGGTATCGGGGTCTGGGGAGGTCAGTAATGTACTTTATTCTTCGCGCTGCTTTAGCTGCCGTCGTTCTCTTTTCTGGAATCAATAGTGGCAACGCTGAAAATTTGACGGCGTTTGAACCCAGTATTGCTCTTGAGTGCCGGGATGCGAAAGTCCCAGCTAATAAAAAGCACAATTGCGAATACCGCTGTTTTGCTCTTGGCGGACAGACACCTGCGGCAAATCCCGCGTCTGGCGTATCCGTGTACGCATTCGAGCGAATTGAATTTTTTTCCAAAGCTGGCCAAAATAGTGAACAGTGGCTGATCGTTCTCAAAGGAGTTCGGGGCAGCGTGCCCGCCGAAACGCCACCGCCTGCAATTGTTCCAACACCCGGACCCGTTGCTCCGCCACCTGTTACGCCGGTAACTCCGTCGCCTCTCGCGAAAATCTTCCTCTCACTAGGCCGCGACTATATGTGCAGCTTTGAAACGGCCGCTAGTTCTACTGTTGAATTGATCAAATACTATTAGAGGAACTTACCGCCGCTTGGATGCACGGGCCAAACGTGGTGCCGTAACGATCCACACCGCCAATCCCTAGCGGCTTTTGATCTGAGCGACTCCCGCCTACGCTGGCGCCATGTCGGTAGTTCCCTTCCCCGAAAAACAGGCGCCCTACTTCGCTGACCTTAAAGCGGTGATCGACTTTGCGCAGTCGATGCACAACGTCGCGATCCTCGATGAAAACCATCGACTCGCGCTCATCGCGTTGCTGATGGAGCACGGCGATGCCGATAGTGCGGAAGTGTTACAGGCAACCGCCAATCTCATGGGACAGAACGATTGATGCCCCAGCAAACCATCACCTTTGGAGAAATGCGCGCCGGCGGCGCGGCCGGCTTTCGACTGTTCTGTTCGGGATACAAATGCGGGCACCACGTCGTCGTAGACGCCGACCCCTTCCCCGATGACGTCAGATTTTCCGATATCGAGCAGCGGTTTGTTTGCATCAAATGCGGGAGCCGCGGGGGCCTTCCGCAGCCTTGCTATAACGCCCCGCGGCCGTCGTCGTATCCGGACTACCGCATAGATTTATCGGAGCCGTTACCATGAAAACCGCGACCGCTATATCGATTCTGGCTTTGTTTGCCGCACCCGTAATTGCTCAAGAGATTTTAGAGGTAACTTGTGAAAACGACAACAAATGCCAAAAGCGGATTGCTGTACCCGCTGGCGCGTCGGTCATAATTGCGCCGGGAATAGCGATGCCGAACTCAAAAGATTGCTCTTTCTCCGTGCCCACGATCACGACAATCGTGCCGCCGAAGTTCGGAAAGTTAGTTCCCAAAATTGTCGCGTATACGGCTCCAGCTAGAGAGTTGGGCGGTATGTCCACGGGCGCTTGCGCAGGAAGAACTGTAAAGGGCTTGCAACTCACTTACATTGCCAACGCGGATGCAAACGGAGAGGACAAAATAGTCATCGTTATTCAGAGCAAACCGAGAGTCGCAATCACCGAATACAATATAAAAATTCGCTAATTTCTGATGTGCAATCTTTACTCGATGACAACGAACCAAGAGGCGATCCGTCGCTTGTTCAAGGTCACGATCGACAACGTCGGCAACCTTCCCTCGCTTCCCGGCATCTATCCCGACTACATGGCGCCCGTAGTTCACATGAGCAACAGCGAGCGCGCACTCTCGATGATGCGCTGGGGAATGCCGACGTCGCAGAAAGTGCTACTCGATGCGGCCAAGATTCGCGCAGGGAAACTCGAGGCGAAAGGCAAGGCCATCGACTTCAAAGAACTGCTGCGCATGGAGCCGGACAAAGGCGTGACGAACGTGCGCAATACGTCGAGCGCGCATTGGAAGCGCTGGCTTGGCCCTGCGAACCGTTGCCTCGTCCCCTTCACCGCCTTCTCCGAATTCAACAAGTCAATGGGCGGCAATGTTTGGTTTGAGAGCAAGGATCATCCGCTGATGGGCTTCGCCGGCATTTGGACGAATTGGACCTCAGTGCGGAAGGTCAAAGAAGGCGAAGTGAACGCCAACTTGTACGCGTTCCTTACCTGTGAACCGAATGCGGTCGTTGCGCCGGTTCACCCAAAAGCCATGCCGGTAATTCTGACTACTGACGAAGAATGCGATGTGTGGTTGCGCGCGCCGTGGGATGAAGCCAAGGCGTTGCAGAGAGCGTTGGCGCTCACCGAACTACGGATCGTTAAGCCATCAAAGTAGTCGCCGAAAATCTATTGAAGTTTTTCGTCTAGATAGATCCGATAGAAAAGACCTAGAATGTTTGCCGAGTACTTATTTAGATCGTCCGCGATCTCTTGGAGCTCGCGCAGGCTGAATGTCTTGGTTTCGCTTGTAGGTGAACCGCCCTTCGCGATGATGTAGAGACGGTACGAAATAGTAATTTCGTTCTTCTTGATGTCGCCTTGAGCCCAGCCGTGCGCCATGAAGTGACGTAATTCTTCGAATTTTAATAACTCATCCAGAAGCGGATCTACCGTTGCCTCGTACTTTTTAAGAGGACCCTCAGCGCTAAAGAGTGTTCGAACGGACCGGATTCGACTTTCGACTTTATAAGGAAACGAGTCGGCTAGATGCCGGTACTCAGGACGAAGCCACGCTCTCATGCATACATCAGCCAGCAGATACTCAATGTGAGAAAACGCGCCGACGATGTTCCCACGCAAGGCTGCTGCTTCGCGTACCTGCAACTTGATTTTTTCCGGTGGTTCAACGAGCGGTTCGTGAGTTATCTTGTTCATTCGGCTATTTTTGAACCGTTGGGATAAGCGCCAAACTTGTGATTGCGCTTCGAACGCTCACAATTCCCCAGATAAAGCAAAAGATGGACGCGAACCCGATCAGGATAGACAGCATAAGAATCGCGCTTCGGGTGCGAAACATTGCATTCGATTTCGGCGTCTCGCGGACATAGGGATGTTCGTAGTGAATGCTTTGGGCTCCGAGCATGTCGGCATCAAAGACATTGACGAAATAGGCACCCACCGCAGTTATCAGCGCGAAAGCTACCCCTAGAGCGAACGAAAAGAGACTGCTCGCAATATCAGTCAGTTGACCTTGCGCAACCCTTCCTTGCGCGGTCAGGCCTCCCACAAAGGTTAGGATAGCAACGGCAGACCCGCCGTTGATCAAGATGGAAGATCGAATTGCGGTGTTCGCAGCATCAATCGCTGACTTATTGAAATCTCTCCAGCGTTCTTCGTGAACCTTATGAGCATCTTGAGCCGCTTTTAGATTGACCTCGTAGGTCGAGCGAGTTTCCTCAGTCATTTGCCGCGAACCTCGCGCACGCGCAGCCCGATATCGACAAGCCGGCGGACGGCCTCGGATAGCTTTGGCTTATCTGATTGACGCCCTGCCCACTTCTCTATCGCCGCTCGCATTTCGTCGGTGGCGCGAAAGCCGATCAAGGGAGTAATCCCGGTAGGAGGACGCCCAATTCGTTTTTGTTTAACAGTTGTTGCCTTCTTCATTGTTTCTGTTTAGCATAAACGAAGGTCGTCGCAAATCGCGGCGTCCGGTTTCAACAGAAGGATGAAGCTATGAAGAAAGTTGAATTCAAACAGGAGATCGGGAAGCGACGGGCGGACGCCTATTTTCATCTGGAGGACCAAGTTTGCAGCGTGGGGCACATGGCGACCCTTTGCGCGGATTTATTGATGGACGCTGGTGAACAGCACGCCAGCCTCCCCGAGGGCTGGAAGGCCGTAAGCGATGACCAACTCGAGCAGCTACAGTTCGCAGCGAACCAGTCAGAGAAATTGGCGCTGGCTCTCAAGGCCGAATACTACGCGCGCTTCTAATCCACGCGCGTCTAAGCATGGATATTGGACACTGATTGGACAGGAAGAATATCGACGAAGCTAAGCGCTTGAAAGCATTGGCGCTCCCTAGCGGAATCGAACCGCTCTCTCCACCGTGAAAGGGTGGCGTCCTAACCGATAGACGAAGGGAGCGAAACTTCGGAGCGACACAGCCGGTTTCCCGGAGTGCCGACCTGGTTCGCCGCAGGCAAATGATTTACCTTCACAAAATCAAATACTTATTGCGATTTTGTGAAATCTGACCGGAATCGCAAGAACGAGCCCGGTCAGCGAGGCGGAACGTATAATGGCGTTTGCCTGTAGCAGCAAGCGGTCTGAAACGTCGTCCAACTCGTGCGGCGTGACCCAAAAGCGCTCGGAACACGTCAGGTTCAATTCGGAGACGTTGAATGGTTCGCAAATTGATCGACATCTCGGTGCCGCTGCAAAATGACGTGCCCGCCGATCCGCCCGGCAATCACCCGACGATTCAATATATCGATCACCAGCAGGGCCTGCCGCGCATGCTGCAGTTCTTCGACGGCCTGAAAAAGGAGGATTTGCCTGATGGCCAAGGCTGGGCCGTTGAAGCCGTCAACCTCTCGACACACAACGGCACGCATCTCGACGCGCCCTATCATTTTCATCCCACGATGAATCGCGGCGAGCGCGCGTGGACCATCGACGAGGTCCCGCTGGAATGGTGCTTTCAGCCGGGCGTCAAACTCGATTTCCGTAACCTGCCCGACGGATATGTCGCGACCGCATCCGATGTCGAAGCCGAACTCAAACGCATCGGCCATAACCTGCGGCCGCTCGACATCGTCGTCGTCAATACAAGCGCCGGAAAGAAATACGGCCGGCCGGACTACGTTACGTCCGGTTGCGGGATGGGTTACGAGGCGACGATGTATCTGCTTGAGCGTGGCGTTCGTCTAACGGGCACTGACGGCTGGAGTTGGGATGCACCGTTCGTTTACACCGCGCAGAAATACGCAAAGACGAAGAACGCCAGTCTCATCTGGGAGGGACACAAGGCCGGGCGACACATCGGCTACTGTCACCTTGAGAAGCTGCACAATCTCGAACAACTTCCGCCGACTGGCTTCACGGTGTCATGTTTCCCGGTCAAGATCGAACGTGCGTCGGCCGGCTGGACGCGCGCGGTAGCAATTCTTGACGTCTAGTGCCCGCGAAAATTGATTACGCGGCCCGTCGCAAAACGCTAGATTTGCGCATTAACCTGATCGATTGGAGAATGCCCATGACGATGCCCCACGAAGTCGAACGCCTTCAAGCGCGGATGCAGGCTGCGGTGAAATCGAATTGGAAGGCGTTTCTCGTCGAAGGCATCGTGCTCACCATCCTCGGGCTTCTCGCGATTGCAATTCCGCAAATCGCCAGCGTCGCGGTTGCCATCTTCCTGGGCTGGATGTTCCTGTTCAGCGGTGTAGTCGGCTTCTATCTGACATTCACCGCCAAAGGCATGCCGGGTTTCTGGTGGTCGTTGATTTCCGCCCTGCTTGCGATTGCGGCAGGCATCATTCTGCTGGTTCAACCCGTTGCCGGCACGTTGACACTCACCCTCGTGCTCGGTGCCTATTTCATCGCAGAGGGCATCGCGACGATCATGTATGCGCTCGAGCACCGCAAGGAATTGACCGGTCGCTGGGGCTGGCTCCTCGCGTCCGGCATTCTCGATTTGCTGGTGGCCGCCGCAATCGTCACGGGCCTGCCGGGATCGGCAGCGTGGGCCATTGGCCTGCTCGTCGGCATCAATCTCGTGTTCGGCGGAACGTCGATGATCGGTATGGCGCTCGCCGCACGAAACGGCTGAGAACGATCAACAGCCGCGGCAGATACTCTTGATCTTGCGGTCGAGCGCTTTTTCCTCTGGCGACAATTCAGCCGGGTTCTGCGGGTTGCCGACATCTGCCGCCGTCGGCTGGCGATGACCGACGGGCGCACTGCCCGTCACGCGCGGTGGCGAGGACGTCGAAGGAGACTTCGTCAGGGTGCCGGAGCTCGACGTTTGTGCAAACGCCGCTGAGCCGGCGATGAGCGAGAAGACGAAGCTGGCCGCGATCAGATTCCGCATATCGCATCTCCGGTCTGAATCGAAAACGTCACGCGCATCCTAACGCGAAGGCGGCGGAATTTCTATTGCCGCGCAATTTCGCCGGCCCTGCGCAGCACAATCCTGCGTCTTGCGGATGTCGGCCATCGAACCGAGCAGCCATACACCTGCCACGACCAGCACAACGAAAAAGCCAAGTATTACGGCATTTTCTACCGTTCGACTGCCTTCGCCCCCTGGCGTTTCGTCCTTCATGATTTCGTGTTCGCTTCGTCTGGGGGATAAAGATGCACCTCTCCGCAATAATCGGTAACGCGATATTTGATCGCGCCATCGCATGTATTTGCTCGTGAAAGATATTCCGGCCCGACCGGCGACTTTCCAAAGCCACCAGGAATATCGAGAACATAGTCGGGCTGGCAGAGCCCCGAGACGCGTCCACGCAACGATTGCATCAATCGCTGGCCTTGCTCGAGAGTCGTCCTCAAATGCGCCGTTCCGGGGGCAAGATCGCCGTGATGCAAGTAGTACGGCTTGATGCGGCATTGAACGAAAGTCCGCATCAGATCTTCCAGAGTCGCCTCGTCGTCATTGACCCCGCGCAGCAATACGGACTGGCTGACCATCGGAATTCCTGCATCGGCGATGCGCGCGCACGCAGCGCGTGCCTCGGAAGAAAATTCGCGCGAGTGGTTGGCGTGAATGGCGAACCATGTCGTGACACCATCGGCCTTCATTGCGGCCACGAGACCGTCCGTCACGCGGGCAGGATCGGCGACCGGCACGCGCGAGTGAATGCGAACGATCTTGACGTGACCGATGGAAGCCAGGTCCGTCATAATCTCGTGCAGCCTGCGCGCGGACAGCATGAGTGGATCGCCGCCCGTCAAAATGACCTCCCAGATTTCGGGGTGCGACCGGATGTAGCCCAGTGCCGCCGAGTAAACTGCATCTGAAAGTACTGTTTCTTTGCCCGGCCCGACCATTTCGCGGCGGAAGCAAAACCGGCAATACACGGCGCAGACATGAACGAGCTTGAACAGCACGCGGTCCGGATAGCGATGCACGATGCCCTTGACCGGCGAATGCGCCGCGTCGCCGATCGGGTCGGCGTTTTCTTGCGAGGTTGTCGCCAACTCGGATTCGCTCGGCACGTATTGGCGCGCGATGGGATCGTCTGGATCTCCAAGATCGATCAACCCTGCAACATGCGGAGTGATCGCAATCGCGTAGCGCGATGCAACCACTCTGAGGCGCTCGACGGCGCCTGGTGAAACCAGGCCAAGGGCGGCGAGGTCTTCCGGTGAATGCAGGCTGGACTTCACTGCAATCGTCATGCGCCGCTCTCTTGCGGATTCCAGACGACCTGATCGACACGCGTTGCGCCCGATGCAAGCATCACCAGCCGATCGAGGCCGAGCGCCACACCGCTTGCTTCCGGCATCTGCAACAATGCGCGAAGAAAATCCTCGTCGAGCGGATACCGCTCGCCATAACGGCGCTCCTTTTCATCCATCGCCGCAGTAAAGCGGCGGCGCTGTTCGGCGGAATCGGTCAGTTCGCCAAATCCATTCGCAAGCTCAACGCCGCATGCGTAAATTTCAAATCGTTCGGCGACGCGGTCGTCGCCTTCCTTGACGCGCGCTAAGGCAGCTTCCGGGGCCGGATATTCGTACAGGACCGTCAGACGCCCCTGGCCCAAATTCGGCTCAATATGCCCCACCAGAATTTTGCTAAAGATGTCAGACCATGTGTCGTCGGGTGTAACTCGAACGATCGAGTCCGCGGCCGACGCAAGCGCGTCCCGATCGCCTTCGCGCGCATGAATGGTCGAGAGCAGATCGACATTGGCAAAACGGCGAAACGCCTCCGCAACCGTGAGCAACTCAGGCTCAATGAACGGGTTTGCCGATTTTCCATGAAACGAGAACGTGCCGATCCCCGTCGCTTGCGCCGCGTGTGAGATGACGACGACACAATCCGCTATCACCGCCTCATAGGATGCGTTGGCGCGATACCATTCCAGCATCGTGAACTCGGTAAGATGAAGCACGCCCTGTTCACGATCCCGAAACACCCGTGCAAATTCCACGATCTTTTCTTCGCCAGCGGCCAGCAGCTTCTTGGACGCGAATTCGGGCGATGTGCGCAGGTAGCGGCGGAGTTTTTCTCCCCCCGGCATGTTCAGCGATACCGAAGGTGCATGGAGATGAGTCTCGTTACCGGGAGAAACCTGCAAAATTCCCGTCTCGATTTCGATGAATCCCTCGTTCTCGAACCATGTTCGCAGCGAGCGAATGATGGCAGCGCGGGCCTGCAAAAACGGCTTCCGGTCGCGATGGCGGTCAGGGGTCCACAAAGGCAAGATTTGAGTTTCCGCCATCATGTCCGAAGTGCCCAAATCGGGCGCAAAATGCTGGCATCCGTCCGCCAAATCAGTATGTTGCGGGCCGAAACATCCACCTGGGACCGCAGGCTGCGTATGCAGCCGCGCCTCCGATTTCCAAGATTGGAACGTGAATCCGTGAAAGTCATCGCCAGTTCAATTCGCAAGGGCAACATCATCGAGCAGGACGGCAAGCTATATGTTGTTCTGTCGGCTGAGAACATCCATCCCGGCAAGGGAACGCCGGTCAGCCAGATCGAAATGCGCCGCATCAGCGATGGCACCAAGGTGTCCGAGCGCTACAAGACAACCGATCAGGTCGAGCGCGCCTATGTCGAAGATCGCGATTTCAACTACCTTTACGAAGACGGCGACGGCTTCCATTTCATGAACAACGAAAACTACGAGCAGCTCGCAGTTCCGAAGGACGTCGTCGGCGATCAGGCGCCCTATCTGCAGGAAAACATGACTGTTAAACTCTCGATCTACGAGAACAACGCCGTGGCCATCGTGCTTCCGCAACGCGTGACGCTCGAAGTCGTGGAAACCGAACCCGTAACGAAGGGACAAACGGCTTCTTCGTCCTACAAGCCAGCCATTTTGTCGAACGGCGTCCGCACCGGCGTGCCTCCGCATATCGGGGTCGGTACACGTATTGTCGTGATGACCGAGGACGGTTCATACGTCGAGCGCGCAAAGGACTAAAGCGCAGTTTTCCGGAGTTCTGTTTGGTCTTGGGTTACGCACCAGAGGAATCGAATCGAAACCGGGGAATTTCATGGAAATGCCCGCGCATACTATTCGTATTTCTAGCTACCGCTTGTCTTCAAACAGTGGTGGCCGCAGACGAGTTCAAGACGCCGGCGATTTCCTACTTCGCTCCGGATTGGAGCGCGGCGCTCACTCAGTTGAAGGGTGAGATCGCCAGTCAGCCTGCAGCCGCCGACAAATTCGGTTTCGACTCCGACCGCAATGCAGATGCAGATCGCACGACCGCGATTTCGCAGATCAATGCCATCACGTCGAAAGTATTCCCTGGCGTGGAGCAGAGTCCGGTACCTGTCCTGCTGCCGTTCGACAGCGGAATGTATGAAGCCGAACGCAACGGCGGCGTTCCGGACAGCATTTCAGTCTCGCACTATCAGGCAGGATTTCGGCCGGTCAGCATGTTCAACGCCGGCCCGAGTGGCTACGACGCGCTGTTCGCCCTCGACCCCGGCGCGGGCGACAACATGCCGTCGCGCGTTTATGCTAAACCCGTCGAGGTGCAGATCACGGGCTCAATGCTCGTCTATGACATCGACGATACGCGCGCCGCAAAGGGCGAGACGGTCAAATCGCTTGCGGAGGATTTTCCCGATCTGCGCCGCACGATCCGCGAAGGTTATGTCCGCTACGCATTCACGCGCTTTGGTGTCCCCTACGTGGTGTATATCCAATGCCTCGACAGCAGCGCACGGGCGCGACGTCTCTCCTGCCGTGAAGCGTCGCCGGTCGCGGAGCGCTTCATCAAGTCGCTACGATTTGCCGGCGGAACTCCGATCAAGACACCAGACAACATCGCGGCGCGCTCATCCGACCGACCTTCGACATTTTCGCCGGATTTCACCTATCATCGGCCAGGCAACATCATTGCCAATAGCGGTTATCGCGGCCAGAGCGGCGTGACCGACTACACCGTCTATGCGCGAATCCGTTTTCCTATCGAACGCGCACCCGCATTCGCTAATTCGCAGTCTTTCATGAACTGGGGCGACTGTTACCGCACCGGCCGCGTATCGTGGTCATCGACCAAGGGCGACGAATATCACTGCAAGCGCAACGACAAACCGCTGGTATTCGATGAATCCGCGAAAGCTAATTATAGCTATCCCTGGCAAGATAATTTTTGCGAGACTCGAGACTTCGATGTCGGCCAATGCCCGAGCGGGATGGGCCACCAAGGTCAGGACATCAGGCCGTCGAGCTGCCAGATGCGCAATGCCGAAGCCGACCGATGTTTGCCGGATATTTTCCCGACCGTTGCGGTACGCGACGGCGTGCTGATCCGCACCCCGACGCAGCAGGCCGTGTATCTTCTGGTCAACGCTCCCGGCGAACACATTCGCTTCCGCTACATTCATATGAACCCTGCCAATCTTGATGCCGACGGCGTCGTTCACGGCCGGCGCGTGACTGAAGGTGAAGAGATCGGTGTGGTTTCGAACTATCAAGATCGTGTCGGCGGCACCACGAGCCATCTTCACTTCGACACGCAGGTGTTCACGCGCGATGGATGGCTCTGGGTCAACCCCTACACCACGCTGATTTCTTCATATGAGCGACTCATCGGTGGCCGCGGCCGCGAATACGAACCCCCACCCTTGCTTGCGCCGGTTGCGCACGCGATTCCACTTGAAACGGCCACCCCCGCAGGCACCAGTGGCTCGGGCGACCAATAGCCGCCGTGCATCCCGTCGATTGCGCTTTGCCTGAATTCTCAAGCAGCCGTTACAATGGCGATATGAACACGCCCGATTCTCGCCACGCGATCACGCGCCGCATGATGCTGCAAGCAGCGCTAGGTTTGGGCGGTCTTATCTCAGTTCCGCCAATCGCGTTGGCCGCGGTGCCAGCCGCATTCGACCAATGGCGCGACAAATTCCGCACGCGCGCAATCGCGAAGGGAATCTCGGAAACGACATTCGACAGCGTGATGAAGAATGTCGAACCGGACATGACCGTGTTCGACAAGATCAACAAGCAGCCGGAATTCAGCGAAGAACTCTGGCAATACATCAATCGCCGCGTTTCCGACTGGCGGCTTTCCGCTGGCAAGGCCGCGCTGTCGAAGTACGACGATCTTTTTACGCGCATCGAAAAGGATTTCGGCGTCGAACGCGGAACGCTGCTCGCCCTTTGGGGAGTTGAGACAGCCTACGGCGATCCGCTGGTGCAGCAAAATCATATGCGGCCCGTGTTCCCCTCTCTTGCAGCATTGGCCTGGAACGAACCGCGCCGCCGAGCCTATTGGGAGGCTGAACTCATCAACGCGCTGCGCATCGTGGACAAAGGCTGGGGATCGCCGAACGAAATGCGCGGATCGTGGGCAGGCGCGATGGGACATACGCAATGGATGCCGGAAGTTTGGCTCAATGTCGGCCTCGACTATGACGGCGATGGGCGGGTATCGCCGTTCGGAAAACCCGACGATGCTCTGGCCTCAAGTGCGCGCTATCTCGTCGATCGGGGCGACTACCAGCGCGGCGAGCATTGGGGATATGAGGTAAGGCTCGGCAAATCCAAAAAGAAAGGCAATCACAGTTACGCCGACTGGGCAGCGTCGGGCGTGGCGCGCGCAGATGGCAAACCATTTCCGCGACCGAACGACAAAGCAAAATTGTGGGTGCCGGTGCCGGGTGGCCCGTCATTTCTGCTCGGGCCGAATTTCTACGCAGTGAGAAGCTACAATCCGTCAATGAACTACGCGCTTGCCATCGTTCATCTCGGAGATCGCATCCTCGGCGGCAGTCCTTTCGTCCAGCCTTTCCCCGGTTCGGAACGCGCGTTGTCCCTTGCTGAACTGCAGGAGTTGCAGACGCGATTGACCAAGGCCGGATTCGATACCGGCGGCACGGACGGTCGCGTCGGCAACGGCACGATGCAGGCGGTCAAGAATTTTCAAACAAAAGCTGGCCTTTCTCCCGCCGATGGCTACGCCGGATTGCAGGTGCTGGCGCGCTTGCGACAGGGCATTTGACTAGCGGATGATGCCCGGCCCCGCACTGGGAACGGCAACGTCGGCGACGCGAAGTTGAACGCGCTGCGAACCCTGCCAGCGATCGACCGCGACCGACCCAGCCACATGCAGTTGTTGACCGCGATTTTCAACAAGTGCGTTGCCCAGCGGACGACCGACTGAGCGAAACGCAATTCCATTCACAATGGCCCCGTCGCCGGATTTAAAGCGCAGCCGCAAATGTGATTCACCGACGACATCGGCATAGAGAAGCTCATGCGCGGGCAATGCAATCACCGGCTCGGGATTGCCGGCACCGAAGGGTCCTGCACGATTGAGCATACCGGCGAACTCCGGCGTGAGCGCACGCGCACTGACTGCGCCATCGATGAAAAGCTCACTGACATGCCGCGCTTCGGTTACAGCATTCTTCAATGCGGCTTCGACGAATGCGCGAAATTCGGCAAGGCGCTCTTTTTTCAGCGTGACACCAGCGGCCATGGCGTGGCCGCCACCCTTCAACAGGATTCCTTCGGTTACGGCTGCGCGAACCACTTTTCCCAGGTCAACACCGGGAATTGAACGGCCCGAGCCCGTTCCGACGCCGCCGGGTTCAAGCGCTATCGCAAATGCCGGCCGTCCGAATTTCTCCTTCAGCCGCGATGCGACAAGCCCAACCACACCGGGATGCCATCCCTCCGACGCCGTCACTACCACCGCGCCGCTATCATCGAAACCGAGTGACGCCAGCGCTTCTGCCTCGGCCTGCGCTTCGGCCCTCTGCTCAATCACACGCCGCTCAGTGTTGAGACGATCAAGTTCGGCGGCGATACGCGCGGCCTCCGAAATATCGCCTTCGAGTAAAAGACGCACGCCAAGATCAGCACGACCGATACGACCGCCTGCGTTGATGCGCGGGCCGAGTGCAAATCCCAGATGCCACGCTTCCGGCGGGCCGCTGAGCCGCGCGACATCCATCAGCGCGGTGTGACCGACGTGGTCGCGGCGGCGCATCGCAATCAACCCTTTGGCGACGAACGCTCTATTGAGTCCGGTCAAAGAAGCAACGTCCGCCACCGTGCCCAGCGCGACGTGGTGAAGGACGCCGAGCATGTCCGGTTCGGGGCGTTCGTCCGTCCAGAAATTGCGAGCGCGCAGCTCGCGATTCACGGCAACCAAAGTCACGAACACAAGACCGACCGCAGCAAGATGTCCGAGGCCCGAAAGATCGTCGGGCCGGTTCGGGTTCACCAGCGCCTCGACGGTCGGCAGTTCGTCGCCGCATTGGTGGTGATCGATGACGACGACATCCAGCCCGAGACGCTTGGCTTCGGCGAGCGGCTCGATACTCGTGGTGCCGCAATCGACCGTTACGAGAAGTTTCGCGCCTTTTCCCGCGAGCCCATTAATCGCTTCGATATTCGGGCCGTAACCCTCGAAAATCCGATCTGGTATGTGAATGAGCGGATCGAGACCGCAATGCCGCAGATGCCAGGCCAACAACGCCGCTGACGTCGCACCGTCCACGTCGTAGTCGCCGAAAATCGCAACCATCTCACCACCCTCTGCGGCATCTGCGATACGTTTTGCAGCAGCTTCCATCTGCGTCACGGTGGATGGATCGGGCATGAGCTTGCGGATTGTCGGATCGAGGAAATCGTCGACCGCGTCGATTGCAATTCCGCGGCCTGCGACGATCCGCGCCAGCATCTCCGGAAGCTGATAGCGCTGCGCGATGGCAAGCGCGCTCGCGGTGCCACGCGCGTCGAGTCGATCGCGCCAGACGCGGCCCGTCGCCGAGTTCGTCACACCGAGAAAGGCCGGCGCGGCGTCAATCGGCAATGCGGATGCTGGAAGCGACATGGTGCCTTCCGCAGCTAGTCACGAAACAGGAGCTTTCAATGATTCGCCGTCAGCAACCGAGCTGGCCTGCGAGATCGTTGAAATCCGTCGCGACGAAATCCCATTGTCCGTCCGGCTCGAAATCGCGCACCTGATGCGGACCGTATTCCGTGATGCGCGGCACGAACGCCGTTTTAAGTCCAAAGGACTGGGCCGCCGCAAGGTCGTTATTGTGGGCAGCGACCAGCATGACCTGTTCGGGTTTTAGCCCAAGAATTTTCGCGGCCCCGAGATAGGTTTCAGCATCCGGCTTGTAGTGACCGAAAATTTCCGCGCTAAGCACAAGGTCCCACGGCAAACCTGCGTACTTGGCCATGTTGGTCAGTAGCGCAACGTTGCCGTTCGACAAAGGACTGACGATGAATTTTGTTTTCATGCGCGTGAGGCCGGCGACACTGTCCGGCCAAGGATTGAGTCTGTGCCAGCCACGCGTGAGGTAGTCGTAGTCCTCTGCCCTCAGTCCCTGGATACCCAGCTTCGCGCAAAGCGGCTCAATCGATTGCCGTTGCAGCGTGTCAAGAATAACGAAGCCGCGCTCGGGATGTTTACGTACATCGTCCATCGAGGGCATGTAGGCTCCGCGCCATCCGTCGACGAGCGCCGCCCAATCGCCGGAAATGCTCTTTGCCTTGCCCCATGCTGTGAAGTTCGCAATCAGGCTGGAGCGCCAGTCGACCACTGTGCCGAATACATCGAACAGCAATGCCTTTATTTCTGCCGACATCCCGTCCCCTCAAAAAATCTTGCGGTATTGCATGAAGCCGGAATTATCGGCGACCTGATCGTAGAGAATGCGCGCTTGGGCATTATCGTTCTGCGTCAGCCAATGCACGCGGCTCGCGCCCGCAGCTTTCGCGCGCTTGTACACAGCTTCGATCAGCGCCCGGCCTGCTCCGTGTCCGCGCGCGCCTTCGGAGACGAACAGATCCTGCAGATAGCAGTAGTTACCGATCGTCCAGCACGAACGATGAAAGAGGTAATGGACGATTCCGGTCAGCCTTCCATCGACATAGGCGCCAAGCACATACATCGGCTCTGCATCGTCATGAAAGCGCGTCCAAGTGATGTCGGTTGTCTCAGGCGCGATCGTTGCCTTGTAAAATTTGAGATAGCCCGCCCAGAGCGGCTCCCATTCGGCGCGCTCATCCTCGCGAACCGGACGGATCAGCAAACGCTCGGACATGATTGCGAACTCAATCGAGGTGGAATTTTTCGAACTGACGGTGTTCGGCCTTGATGTAGCGCACGGTTCCGGTGACAGAGCGCATCACGACGGTTTCAGTCTCGATGACATTCTTGCGGAACTTGACGCCCGACAACAGTGAGCCATCCGTGACGCCGGTTGCTGCAAATAGACAATCGCCCTTCGCCATGTCCTCGATGCCGTACACCATCTTGGGATCGGTCACGCCCATCTTTTTTGCGCGCTCGCGTTTTTCATCCGAGTCGAGAATGAGACGGCACTGCATCTGCCCGCCGATGCAACGAAGTGCTGCGGCGGCAAGCACGCCCTCGGGTGCGCCGCCAGTGCCCATGTAGATATCGACGCCGGTGTTGACCGGATCGGCGGTATGGATCACGCCGGCAACGTCACCGTCGGTGATGAGGCGGACGGCTGCGCCGGTGCCGCGAACGGCATTGATGATGTCGGCGTGACGCGGGCGATCCAGAACGAGCGCGGTAATCGCCGATGGATGCACGTCCTTGGCTTTTGCAAGGCGGCGAATGTTGTCTGCCGGAGGCGCATCGAGATCGATAACGTCCTTTGCATAACCCGGACCGATCGCAATTTTTTGCATGTAGACGTCCGGCGCGTTCAACAGCGTACCGCCTTCGGCCATCGCCATCGTCGCAATCGCGCCCGGCATATTCTTGGCGCAAAGCGTCGTGCCTTCGAGCGGGTCGACGGCGATATCGACAAGCGGTCCGCCTTCCGCGCCCACTTTCTCGCCGATGTAAAGCATCGGCGCCTCGTCGCGCTCGCCCTCGCCGATCACAACGGTGCCTTGAATTGGAATCTTGTTCAGCTCACGCCGCATCGCATCGACGGCGGCTTGATCCGCAGCCTTCTCATTGCCGTGGCCGCGAAGGCGCGCAGCCGAAACAGCAGCCCGCTCGGTCACGCGAACGATTTCCAGAGTCAGAATGCGCTCCAGCAATAGCTGCGGCGGAACGGAAATCGTCACGGACATCAATCAACTCCTAAAGCTCATTTGCCGCCTAACCTGCGCAGCGGCGGACAACCTATCAGTTCTTCTCGATCCGGATCACCTGCGGGCGTCCGGTTATCACCCGATCTTGCTGCACAGCTTGCAACGCGCGGTGTACGGCATCTTCCGTCGTCGCGTAAGTGATCAAAATCACCGGAACCGGAGCCGGTTTGCCGTTTTTGCCTATCAGATCGAGTGCGCCATCCGGATGACGCTGCACAATCGATTCAATCGATATTTTCTGTTCAGCGAGGCGGGTTGCGATGGTCGCTGCCGTACCTGCAAGATCACGCGCCATCAGGCGGATATAGTAGCCGCCCTCATGGCGCTTCATCGGAGCTTTCGTGGTCGCCTTCAATTTATCGATGGGGCGCCCGAACGGCAGCGCGCGAATGCCACGCGCCACGTCCGCAATATCCGCGACGACCGCCGATGCGGTCGCGGCGCCGCCAGCCCCCGGGCCAACAAGCGTGATCGGAGGAATTCCCTCACCGTCGATCGTCACCGCATTTGTGACGCCCATGACCTGCGCAATCGAAGACGAACGCGGCACCATCGTCGGGTGCACCCGCTGTTCGATTCCGGTCTCGGTCTTCACGGCGACGCCAAGCAGTTTGACGCGATAGCCAAGCTCTTCGGCGGCGCGCAGATCCTCTGGCGCAATCGACGAAATGCCTTCCACATAGACGGCGTTCTGGTTGACCTTGGTTCCGAACGCCAGACTCGCAAGGATCGAGAGTTTCTGCGCAGTATCGTGGCCATCGACATCGAATGACGGATTTGCTTCCGCGTAGCCGAGACGTTGCGCGTCCTTGAGACACTCGGCGAACGAAAGCCCTTCCCGCTCCATCCGCGTCAGGATGTAGTTGCATGTACCGTTGAGGATGCCATAGACGCGATTGATGCTCGTGCCCGCAAGCCCTTCTCGCAGCGTCTTGATAACGGGAATTGCAGCACCGACTGCCGCCTCGAAATTCAATGCGCCGCCATGCTTCTCGGCGAGCGCCGCAAGCCGCGACCCGTGCTTGGCGATCAAAGCCTTGTTGGCGGTGACGACCGACTTGCCGTTTTGCAGCGCTGCTTCGATTGCCGATAACGCCGGCTCGCCCGAGCCGCCCATCAATTCGACAAAGCAATCGATCTTCGGGTCATTCGCTAACGCCAACGGACTCTTCGCCCAATCGGCTTTCTTCAGATCGAGCCCGCGCTTCTTGACCTTGGAACGCGCCGTTACAGCAACAACACGGATACCGCGCCCGCAACGCGCGTACAGCGTTCGGCTCTGGCTTTCGATGAGGCGAACAACCTCGGCACCCACGGTACCGAGACCCGCAATGCCCACTTTGAGTGGTGCGACCATTGAGTGAAAACCCGCCGGAAGGATTATCGCCGATTGGCGAGAGGAACCACGTTGTGCAACGAATCGACACCTGTTTCAAGGAAGCGGCGAATGTTGCGCGCCGCCTGACGAATGCGTTGCTCGTTCTCGACCATCGCAATGCGCACGAAGCCCTCGCCATGCTCGCCGAAGGCTACGCCTGGCGAGACCACGACGCCGCACTTCTCGACCATCAGGGTCGCGAACTGCATCGATCCGACATCCTTGAATTTCTCCGGCAGCGGGGCCCAAGCAAACATCGATGCTGCAGGCGGCGGAATATCCCAGCCCGCCCGGCCGAACGACTCGACAAGAGCCTCGCGGCGCTTGCGATACGTGTCGCGCATTTCCTTGATGCAATCCTGCGGCCCGTTGAGCGCCGCAGTGGCCGCGACCTGAACCGGCGTGAACGCACCGTAGTCGAGATAGGACTTAACGCGGGTCAGCGCGGCGATGATGCGCTCGTTGCCGACCGCAAATCCCATGCGCCAGCCGGCCATCGAGAACGTCTTCGACATCGACGTAAATTCGACAGTGACATCCATCGCTCCCGGCACCTGAAGAACCGAAGGCGGCGGGACACCGTCGAAATAAAGTTCGGCGTAAGCAAGATCCGACAGGATGAAGATCTCGTGCTTCTTTGCGAAGGCGACAAGGTCCTTGTAGAAATCGAGCGATGCGACATAGGCGGTCGGGTTCGACGGATAACAGGCGATCATCGCGATCGGTTTCGGGATTGAATGAATGATCGCGCGCTCCAACGCGCCGAACAACTCAGGCGTCGGCTCGGCTGGTACTGAACGCACCACACCTCCCGCCATCAGGAATCCGAATGCGTGAATCGGATAACTCGGGTTCGGCACCAGCACGACGTCGCCCGGCGCGGTGATCGCCTGTGCGACGTTCGCAAAACCTTCTTTGGAGCCAAGCGTCGCGACGATCTGCGTTTCGGGATTGAGTTTCACGCCGAACCGGCGCTCGTAATAAGCGGCCTGCGCGCGGCGAAGTCCGGCGATGCCCTTCGACGCCGAATAGCGGTCAGTGCGCGGCTTGCCGAGCGTCTCTTTCAGTTTCTCGATGACATGCGGTGGCGTCGGCAGGTCGGGATTGCCCATGCCCATGTCGATGATATCGGCACCCGCATTGCGCGCGGCAGCCTTGGCTCGATTGACTTGCTCGAACACGTAAGGCGGCAGGCGGCGAATGCGGTAGAATTCTTCCATTGGTCGGGCTCCGGTGACCGGCAAAGCAGCGAGAGGGGTAGCGCGTTTTTCGCGGCAGCGAAATTCGGTTCGGCGTCGAAAAATGCTTTATTTCAGCATTTTACCCCGTCGTTAGGGCCGAAATTGCGCGCCCTTTCCCGTGACTTGCCGGTCTGGGACTGAATCGTGGTCTTTTTAGCATGAACCAGACCACGTCGCATCCATGCTCAATTCTTGTCTTTGGCGGCCTTCTGAACGCCAGCGGCCTGCCGGTTACGCGCGGCCACCAGATCCTTTTCGATCTTGTCCTGCTGCTCCGGTGTGAGAACCGCTTCCGCACGAGGTTCCGGAATATCGTGCACCGCTAGATAGACGCCAGGATCGGCCGGACGAGGTGGCGTATTCGCCGGCAAGCCAACCACAGGCATATCGGCCATTGGTATCGAGCACGCGGAGAGCGCCGCTCCCATCAATGCAACAGCGAGCGGCTGAATCAGATTCTGAAGAAATCGCCGGACGGTGCTCACCGCTGTTTAGTCCTTAAGGGCAATGGCATCCCTGCCTGTTGGCCGGGCATCGCGTGCCGAATGATCGAACATCGTGGAAATCCGTTAATTCCCGAACAATACCTACGTCAGATACACGCGCAGGTAAGGCCCGATTATGGCTGGCTTCAAGAAATTCTTGCGATGCAGCAAATTCCGCCGCGGCGGATTAACCGATCTCAGCCGTAAGACAATAAAGCATCACAGCGCGGTCGAATTGTGGGTTTATAGTAGCTGCGATGAGCGACGCCGCACCAGAGCAGAAGACAGACAACAACGGAGTAGCGAAGGGGTTCGACCCGGAAGCCTTCTCGATCAACCTCGCGCGCGCGCTTGAGAACAGCGGTAAGGCGCTTTCCGCATATTTGAAGCCGCGGGAGAACGGCGAGATCAAAGATCAGGCCGGAGAACTGACCGAAGTCGTCAAGACGTTCTCTTCAGTAGCCGACTATTGGCTGTCAGACCAAAAGCGAACCGCCGAGTTGCAAATGAAACTCGGCAAGGCCTATCTCGATTTGTGGGGCAACGCGATGCGTCGCTTCACCGGAGAGCAAGCCAAACCCGTCGCCGAGCCCTCTCCGCGAGACAAGCGCTTCAGCGATCCGGAGTGGCGCACCAATCACTTCTTCGATTTCGTGATGCAGGCTTACCTGCTGACAACGGATTGGGCGAACGATCTCGTCAAGAACGCCGAAGGCCTCGACGCACATACCCGCAAGAAGGCGGAATTCTATGTCCAGCAATTTGCCAACGCTCTTTCGCCTTCGAATTTCGTGCTGACCAATCCCGAAATTCTGCGCCAAACGCTATCGACCAACGGCGACAATCTTGTGCGCGGCATGAGGATGCTCGCCGAAGATGTCGAAGCGGGTCGCGGAAATCTCAAAATCCGCCAATCGGCCGCCAATCTTGAAGTCGGCCGCGATCTCGCGTTGACGCCCGGCAAGGTGATCTATCAGAACGACGTGATGCAGCTGATTCAGTACAGCCCGTCTACGGAGACGGTGTTGCGCACGCCATTGCTCATCGTTCCACCCTGGATCAACAAGTTCTACATCCTCGACCTGAACGCGCAAAAATCCTTCATCAAATGGTGCGTCGATCAGGGCCTCACCGTTTTCGTCATCTCATGGGTCAACCCAGACAAGAAGCTCGGCAATAAGGGCTTCGACGACTATATGCGCGAAGGCCCATTGGCCGCGATGGATGCCATCGAACGGGCCACGGGCGAGATGAAAGTCCACACCATGGGCTACTGCGTCGGTGGCACGTTGCTGGCGACGACGCTGGCGTGGCTTGCGGAAAAACGGCGCGTGCGTGTCGCGTCCGCGACGTTCCTCGCAGCGCAGGTCGATTTCACGCATGCCGGCGATCTGCTTGTATTCGTCGACGAAAACCAGATCTCGCTGCTCGAACAGGACATGAAGCAATCGGGCGTACTTGAAGGCAGCAAGATGGCGATGGCTTTCAACATGCTGCGCTCGAATGACTTGATCTGGTCTTACGTCGTCAGCAATTATCTCAAGGGCAAAGAGCCGGCTGCATTCGATCTGCTGCACTGGAATTCCGACGCCACGCGCATGCCGGCGGCGAATCATTCCTTCTACCTGCGCAACTGTTACCTCGAAAACCGACTGTCGACCGGCACGATGGTGCTCGACAACACCCAGCTCGATCTGTCGAAGGTCAAGGTGCCGGTCTACAATCTGGCTACGCGCGAAGACCACATCGCGCCTGCGGAATCGGTGCTTTACGGTTCGCAGTTCTTCGGCGGTCCAGTGAAATACGTTCTGGCAGGATCCGGCCACATCGCAGGCGTCGTCAATCCACCGACGCTCGGCAAATACCAATATTGGACGAACGACAATATTCGCGACACAACGCTCACCGAGTGGCTGAAGGGCGCGGAGGAGCACAAGGGTTCATGGTGGCCGGACTGGCGCATTTGGATTGAGGGGATCGACGCCGAAACTGTTCCCGCGCGCGAACCTGGCGCAGGGCCGCTCCCCGCTATTGAGGATGCACCGGGCAGCTACGTTCGCGTTCGAGCCTGACGATCACCCCTTCTATGAAGCCGCTGCGAATCTTGGGCGATTTTACCAAGTGGATTGTGACCGCCGCAGACAATATGCCGCTGGATTCGACTCTCCGTTGAGGGCAAAAACGGGACAAGTTCGATTCACGCGGATTTCTAGCCGCCGGATTATTGAAGGGAAACGCTGATGACTCGTGAATTATTCTGGCTGACGCTGACGGTCATTCTGACTGGCCTGCTTTGGATACCCTACATTCTCAACCGCTGCCAGATTCGCGGCCTTGGCGGGGCGATGGCCAATCCTTCCCGCAAGGACAAGCCAATGGCCGAATGGGCCAACCGCATGATGTTCGCGCACGACAACGCTGTCGAAAACCTCGTCATCTTTGCTCCATTGGTTTTGATCCTGAACGCGATCGACTATTCATCGAAATGGACGGTTCTAGCCTGCGCGGTTTATTTCTGGTCGCGTTTGGCGCACTTGATCGTCTATACAATCGGCGTGCCGGTTCTGCGCACGCTGGCCTTTACTGTCGGCTTCGCCGCGCAGGCGGTTCTTGCGCTCGGAATTTTCAAGATCGTCTAACTTCTACAGACGAAGCGAAAAAGGGACGGCATAGCAGCCGTCCCTTTTTTAATTTGTCACAAGACAATGATGCAGATCAGGGAAACATGGCCGGCTGATCGATACCGACGCCTTCGTTGAAGCCGAGCATGATGTTCATGTTCTGCACCGCCTGCCCCGACGCACCTTTGGTCAGATTGTCGAGCGTCGAGACGATGATCGCGCGCCCGGCGATCCGGTCCGCCGTCACACCGATGAACGTCATGTTCGATCCCCGCACATGGCGCGATTGCGGCATCTTGCCGAACGGCAACACGTAGACGAACGGTTCCTTCTCGTATTGCTTGACGAGAATCTCGTGCAGGTCTTGCGCGATCTTGCCCCGCCGTCCCCGCACGTAGATCGTCGAGAAGATGCCGCGATTCATCGGCACCAGATGCGGCGTGAAGCTGACGACAACTTCTTTCCCCGCAGCTTTCGAGAATTCCTGATCGAGTTCGGACATATGCCGGTGCTGGCCGACGCCGTAGGCGTGGAAACCTTCCGACACTTCCGAGAACAGCATTTCTTCCTTGGCCGAGCGCCCGGCTCCGGTCATACCGGATTTCGCATCGATGACGATGTCGTCGATCTCGATAGCTTTCGCTTTCAGAAGCGGAATGAGCGGAAGCTGCGCGCAGGTCGTGTAACAGCCGGGATTGGCGACGAGCCGCGCTTTTCTGATGTCACGTCTGTAGATTTCCGAAAGCCCGTAGACAGCTTCCTTCTGCAGTTCGAGCGCGTGGTGCTCGTGCCCGTACCATTTCGCATAGGCGGCAGGGTCTTCCAGCCGAAAATCAGCTGACAAGTCGACAACCTTCGTCTCGGGTGCCTTAGCGAGCAACTCCTTCAAAACCTTCTGCGTGGTCGCGTGCGGCAGCGCGCAGAACACCAGATCGAGTTTTGCATTCGCCCAATCGACTTCTTCGATGGTCACAAGCCGTGGCAGATCGTAAGGTGCAAACTGCGGAAATACGTCGCCCATCGACTGGCCCGCGCGGCGGTCGGCGGTGAGCACCGCAAGCTCCATGCGCGGGTGACGCAGCAGCAGCCGCACAAGCTCGGCACCCGTGTAACCGGATGCACCCAGAATGCCGATCTTCTTTTTTTCAGCCATGATCTGTCCTTAGCCGTGGAAGTCGAAACAACCACCGGATCAGGTCATGCGGCAAGTTCTGTCGGGAAACAAGATGCCGCGGACCGTATCCGGCGGCATTGGCGACGATCAGACGCGACCGGCCGCCCATACCGCGAGAACGCGGCGGCGGCGACGAAATGCGATGGTCTGGGCGTCGATCATAGGCGCGGATATAGGTCCGCGCCCATGTTAGGTCAAGTCAGATCAACCTTAGATCGACGGATTCCAGGGCGTCGGAATCCAACGATAGCCCGCGCCGTCCTTCTCGATGTTGGCAAGGCCGGGGAATGGATAGTGAAAACCCTGCACGCGCATCTTTTCGACAGCCAGCATGTCGTAGACTTTGCGCCGGGTGGTTTCGGCCTGCGGTCCATCCTGATCGAAAAAGGCCTGCCAGCCGGGATTTCGTACAAAAAGATCCGGATTGTTGGTGACATCCGACTGGATAAATACCTTGTCGGAACCTGAAGAGAGCACGTAGGACGTGTGACCGGGGGTGTGGCCGATCGTTTCGACCGCAAGCATTCCTGGCACGACCTCCTTGCCCCACTCGTAGGGCGTGACCTTCTTGTTGAGACCGGCCTCGAACACCCGGCGATTGTTCTTGAACAAGCCGGTCATCCGGTCGCCGGACGCGCGGCTCATTTCCCCGTCGTCCATCCAGAATTTCCATTCGACGGCCGGCACCATTACCTCCGCGTTCGGAAACGCGGGCTGATTGTCGGCGGTCAGCAATCCATTCACATGGTCGCCATGGAAATGTGAAATCACCACCGTATCGACGGCCTTGGCATCGACACCCGCGGCGGCAAGGTTGCTGGCAAACTGGCCCGCCGCACCTTTGCTATTTGCAAACGCGGCGGGTCCGTTGCCGGTATCCACCACGATCAGCTTGCCGCCCGTATTGATAACAAGCGGCCCGAAATAGATCGTTACCGAATCCCGCGGCCGAAAAACTTTCTCGAGCGCGGCGTTCACGTCTTCTTTCTTTGCATTCGTTACGAAACTATCGGCAAGCGGAAATGTGCTGGCCCCGTCAGAGACAACAGTTACCTCTGCGTCGCCGACCTTATAACGATAGAAACTCGCGTTCTGTTTTCCGGCTGCGGGCGCTGCCGCTTTCGCAGGAAGCGCCGGTAGCAATGGAGCAGCGGCAAACGCTGCCGCGCCAGCCAATGCATGGCGTCGTGTTAAATGCATTTGATTCCTCCCGGTGAATTTGAATTTTTGCAATCGAGTTCGGCGATTTGCATTTTATTCGGAAATGTCGCGGCCCGCGATCACGACGGCGCGATGGACCCGCGCCGCTGTCGAACATAACACCATCGACCGAAATATATTCCAACAGGGTTTGCGATTAAACGACCCGCCAGAACCACTCGAGGACCATCGAAATCACATCGCCGAACAGCAAGAGTGCAGCGCACCAGACGAATGCCGAGATGAAATTCGCGAATTGGAAATGCCAGTACGGCATTTCAAAAATTCCCGCCACGAGCGGCACGGCGGCGCGCAGCGGGCCGAAGAACCGGCCGATAAAGATGCTCGGCACGCCCCAACGCTTCACGAAGGATTCCGTGCGCGGCAACAGGTCCGGATATTTCGACAGCGGCCACATCTCCGCAACACGGTTCTTGAACTTGAACCCGAACCAATAGGAAACCCAATCGCCGAGCGCAGCGCCCAGCGCTCCGGCCACCCAGACGGGCCAGAACGTGATGTCGCTCGCGCCTATCAGCGCACCAATGCCGACCAGCGCACCCCACGCTGGGATCAGGAGCGAAATGAACGCAAGCGATTCACCGAACGCCAATGCAAAGACTATCGGGGCGGCCCATGCCTGGTGGTCCTTCACGAAGCCGATGACTTCGCGGACCATCTCTTCCAATCCCATGCACGTTCCTTATCTCAATCCGAATTCATGGTCGCAGCCAGCGTCTGGATAGCACGCCTGCCGCGCGCTTGGTCCGGACCTGCGGTCACATTTGGCACCCATCCGTGGCATAGTCATGGATCATGATTCGCGCGCAATGACAGTTCCAAAGACATCACTTCCATGGCGAAAGCACTGAAAAAGAAGGCGAAACCGGCAGCTAAAACGAAGCCGAAAGGCGGGCGCGATCTGTTCTCGGCGTCAAGCCGGAAATCCGGCCGCGCCGGTAAATCCTCGGCTCGCACCTCCGGCGCGTAGGCAGGTTATACCGCGCGCGATATCGAGGTGCTCGAAGGCCTGGAACCCGTCCGCCGCCGCCCCGGCATGTATATCGGCGGAACGGATGAGAAGGCGCTTCACCATCTATTCGCCGAGGTTATCGACAACTCAATGGACGAGGCGCTGGCCGGCCATGCGTCCTTCATCGAGGTCTATCTCGGCAAGGACGGTTTTCTGACCGTTAGCGACAATGGGCGCGGCATTCCGGTCGATCCGCATCCGAAATTCAAGAACAAGTCGGCGCTCGAAGTCATCATGTGCACGCTGCACGCCGGCGGCAAGTTCGACTCGAAGGTTTATGAAACCTCCGGCGGTTTGCACGGCGTGGGCGTGTCGGTCGTCAACGCACTGTCGGACATTCTGGAAGTAGAAGTCGCTCGCAACCAGCGTCTCTACAAGATGACGTTCGCCCGCGGAAAGCCGAAGGGCAAACTCGAAGACCTCGGCAAGATCGGCAACCGTCGCGGCACGCGCGTTCGTTTTCATCCTGACGCGGACATCTTCGGCGCGAAGGCGACATTCAAACCTCAACGCCTTTTCAAGATGGCGCGCTCGAAAGCGTATCTGTTCGGCGGTGTCGAAATCCGCTGGCGATGCGAAAAGGAATTGCTGAAGGGTATCGAGGATGTTCCGGCGGAAGACACGTTCCACTTCCCCGGCGGATTGAAGGATTATCTCGCTGCTGCGATTCATGCCGATACGCTCGTTCATCCTGAAATCTTCGCCGGCAAATCGGGCCGAAACGGCGCGCACGGCGCCTGCGAATGGGCCGTAGCGTGGACCGCTGACGCCGATGGATTTCTGTCCTCCTACACCAACACTGTGCCGACGCCGGACGGCGGTACCCACGAAGCCGGATTCCGCAGCGCGCTGCTGCGCGGGTTGAAGGATCACGCCGAGCGCGTGGGGCAAGGCAAGAAGGCGTCCTCCATCACGTCCGAAGACGTTATGATTGGCGCCGGAGCGATGCTGTCGGTTTTTGTGCGCGAGCCGGAATTTCAGGGCCAGACAAAGGATCGTCTCGCCACCGCTGAAGCTCAACGCATTGTCGAGCAGGCGGTCAAGGATCCGTTCGATCACTGGCTGTCGAGCAACCCGTTGCAAGCCAACAAGCTGCTCGAATTCGTGGTCGAGCGTGCGGACGAACGGCTTCGCCGTAAGCAAGAGAAGGAAATCTCCCGCAAGACCGCCGTCAAGAAACTGCGGCTTCCCGGCAAGCTGGCAGACTGCACGAACACTGCGGCAGAGGGTTCAGAACTTTTCATCGTCGAGGGCGATTCCGCGGGCGGCAGCGCCAAGCAGGCGCGCGACCGCAAAACGCAGGCCATTCTTCCGCTACGCGGCAAGATCCTGAACGTTGCCTCCGCAACGCGCGACAAGATGGCTGCAAACGCGCAGATCGCCGATCTCATGCAGGCGATCGGTTGCGGCACCGGCGCGCACTACCGGCAGGAAGATTTGCGCTATGGCCGCATCATCATCATGACCGACGCCGATGTCGACGGCGCGCACATCGCCTCATTGCTTATTACATTCTTCTATCGGCAAATGCCGCGCCTCATCCACGAGGGGCATCTGTTCCTCGCGGTGCCCCCGCTCTACCGGCTGACGCATGGCGCAAAGACGGTTTATGCGCGCGACGAGAAACATCGCGACGAGTTGCTGAAAAAGGAATTCCACGCCAACGCCAAAGTCGACATCGGCCGCTTCAAAGGGCTCGGCGAAATGATGCCGGCGCAGTTGAAAGAAACCACGATGGATCCGGCCAAGCGTACCATGCTGCGCGTGGTGCTACTGGCAGACGACCGTTCCGGCACAGCGGATTCGGTCGAGCGGCTGATGGGCACCAAAGCGGAATCACGCTTCGCTTTTATTTCTGAGAAGGCAGAATTCGCCAACGAAGCGCTGTTGGACGTCTGATTGAAACTTCAGCAGAGATTTAGCGTGTCTGCCATATGAAAACTCTTGTTCTCATGGTTGGCATCTTTGCGATCCTGATTGGTCTTGTCTGGATCGGCCAGGGCACGGGATATTTCCCCTACCCGCAAACGAGTTTCATGATCAGCCAGATCAGATGGGCCTACTATGGCGCGGGGCTGGGCATGGCCGGTCTAGTTATAATTCTACTGGCGCGGCGCGCCTGACATTCAAGCCTCGATCGAATGAACGTGCTCCGGCCGCACGCCTATGCCGATGGCGCGCGCCGTGATGCCCTGCAGCCACGGGAATTTCGTCACCAGCCGCATCACAAGCGGCGGCGCGAGATTCTTGTCAGACAGCGCACGGTTGATGACGTTGTTCTGCACGATCACCTGCATCGCTTGCGTGACTCGCGCGGGAAACAGCCGCCGCTCCTGAACTTTTTCGAGATCGGCAGGCGACGGTCCGCCGCTTCCAAATTTGTCCGACAAGAGATTTGCCGTCGCGACCGCGTCTTGAACCGCAAGGTTCACGCCAACACCGCCGACAGGCGACATCGCATGGGCTGCGTCGCCGATGCAAAGCAATCCGGGCAACGCCCAGTGAGTCAATCTGTCGATGGTCACGGTCAGCAGTTTCACATCATCCCATGATTTTACATCACCGATGTTCTTGGCCAGCGCCGGGGCGAGTGCTGCGACATTGGCGCGGAATGCGTCGAAACCGCGCGCCTTGACCGCGTCGATGCCGCCTTTTGCGATGACGTAGGCACACTGCCAATAGTCGTCGCGGTCGAGTAACACCATCATTTGCCCGGATTTGATACGGGCAAATACGCCATCGCTGTCGGCCTTAGTCTTGCCGACACGGAACCACAGCACATCGATCGGCGCACCGATGTCCTCAACCTTGAGTCCCGCCAGGTCGCGCAATGTAGAGTGCCGTCCATCGCAGGCCACAGTCAGATCGGCGGCGATGCGGAGTTGGCCGGCATCCGTGTTAGCGATTACGCCAGTAACGCGACCGCCGTTTCGGATCAGGTCGACAGCTTCGGTGTTTTTCAACACCTGAAGACTCGCAAACCGCTTGCCCTTCGCGTCAAGAAAATTCAAAAAATCCCACTGCGGCATAAACGCGATGTAAGGGCATGGCGTATCGAGCCGCCGCAGATCGGCAAGACGAATTGTCGTGTTGCCAAATATGCCTTCCATGATGCTAACGACTTGATGTGGCACTTTCAGGAAATCATCGAGCAGACCAAGCTCCTGCATCACTTTCATCGTCGAAGGATGCACAGTGTCGCCACGAAAATCGCGAAAGAAGTCAGCGTGTTTTTCAAGAACAACCGTTTTCACACCCGCGCGGCCGAGCAAATAGCCAAGCATCATGCCCGCGGGCCCGCCGCCGACGATGCAGCATTGGACCGTGAGTGATTTCACTGAATCAGAAGAGCTTCCGTCTGTCATAATGAGTCAGCCGCTGCTATCGCTTGAGCGATTGTCTGAAAACCATTGTCGCGCCAATCAATCAATTCCATTCACCATTTTGTTTGGTGGCAGACATGACTAACGGGTATGCCATGGCCACAGCGGCAAAGCAGATAGTTCGTGGCGGCGAATGACTTCTGCCAGAGCGCCACAAAGGCGTATAAAGCCTTGTCTCATTAAGGTTTTTTGCGGCATTTGCCGGGTATTTCATTGACTTTACATCTTTCGCCTCTATGTTCCTTAGCAACGCGGCCGGATTCGAGACGCGAATTTCCGGTCAGCCCTGTCGGCGAAATATCCTCCCCGTGCCCATAAGCGTGCCGTTCCGGGGTGAGCGCGACAGCCCTTTTTCAAGAGTCCGGACGGCGCTTTCGACTAGAGGCTCAATGTCCTTTTCCAATCTCGGCTTGTCCGACAAGGTTCTCGCCGCAGTCGCCGCGACAGGCTACACCACCCCGACCCCAATTCAGGAACAAGCCATTCCACACGTCCTTGCGCGCAAGGACGTTCTTGGCATCGCTCAGACAGGCACCGGCAAAACTGCCGCCTTCACGCTGCCGATGATCACGCTGCTCGAGAAAGGCCGCGCGCGCGCATTGATGCCGCGCACGCTCATTCTGGAGCCGACGCGCGAACTCGCCGCACAGGTCAAAGAGAATTTCGACAAATACGGCGCCGGACAGAAACTCAACGTCGCGCTTCTGATCGGTGGCGTTTCATTCGGCGATCAGGACCTCAAGCTGTCGCGCGGCGTCGATGTGCTCATCGCAACGCCGGGGCGCCTGCTCGATCACACCGAGCGCGGCAAACTATTGCTGACTGGCATTGAAGTGCTGGTAATCGACGAAGCCGACCGCATGCTCGACATGGGATTCATTCCCGACATCGAACGCATCTGCAAGCTGGTGCCATTCACCCGGCAAACGCTATTCTTCACCGCGACGATGCCCCCGGAAATCCGGCGCATCACCGAGACCTTCCTGCACAACCCAGTGAAAGTCGAAGTGTCCAAGCCGGCTTCGACTGCCGTCACCGTCACGCAATTGCAGGTTCCTGCCGGCCGTGAGCCGCATGAGAAACGTGAGCTGCTTCGCCAACTGCTGCGCGACGCGAAGGATCTCCAGAACGCGATCATATTCTGCAACCGCAAGCGCGAAGTCGCGGTCCTTCACAAATCACTTCAGAAGCATGGCTTTGCAGTCGCCGCGCTGCACGGCGATATGGATCAGACTGCTCGCATGGCGGCGCTCGAGCAATTCCGCAAGGGCGAACTACCCTTGCTTGTCGCTTCGGACGTGGCCGCGCGCGGTCTCGACATTCCGGAAGTCAGCCACGTCTTCAACTTCGATGTACCGCATCACCCGGACGACTATGTCCACCGTATCGGACGCACGGGTCGCGCCGGACGTCTCGGGACCGCAATCTCGCTCGTTTCGCCGGCGGACCAGAAGTCGGTGCTCGCCATCGAGAAACTGATCGGCCAATCGATCGCTCAGACAACCGTACAAATCGCCGGGCACGACGCTGGGTCGAGTGAAGCGGCAGCGCGTCACGAGGCCGCAGGTGAAGACCGCAAACCCCGCCGTGACCGGCAACGCAGCCGCGGCGGACGCAATAAATCCAACGCGCCCAAGCCACAGGGTTCTCACGGGACAAAGGCGCCCAACGCAGCCATTCAGCCCCCCTCCTTTGGCCGCAAGGCCGCTGCCGCGCCGCCCCGCGAACAACATTCGGAGCCTGCGGATCATTCGCATCTACCCGCTTTTCTGCTGCGCTCCGTCCGCGAGCGCGGTTAACCAACCCTTCCCCTTCGCTAACGTCAGAGCGACCCGTTTACGGGTCGTTCATCCTCGTCCCCTAATTTGAGCGCGATATTTTTATCTATTTCGCGCATGCAAAGACGGCAGGCAGAAGCCTGCTTTTGGGGACACGGAACGTGATTGGCCTCCTTGAAGAACATGAACGCACGATGGCGTTCGCAGAAGTTGCTTTGGGTCAAATCCGGTCCTTGCGCCAGACGGCGATCCCGCGCAACTACGAGATCTGGTATGTCTATGCGACGGGTTACAACTCGGCGCTGAACAAGATCATCAACGAGACTCTGGCTCGTAACGGCAAAATCTCGGAAGCCGAACTGGAGCAGATCTACGAAACCTATCTCTCGCAGATCAAGACGACCGATCGCATCGATCAGGTTGGCTCGCGCGTCATCAACGAGATCGACGACGTGATGACGCTCATCACAGACGCGCTCGGTATGACGACGAGCTTTGACGCAAGTCTCGAGGGCGCAACCCAGAAACTCGACAAGGCCAAGGATCGCGATCAGGTCAAGGCGGTGGTCGAGGCGCTCGTTGCTTCAACGCGCGAAATGCAGGAAACAAACAAGGCGCTCGAATCCCGCCTGACGGCCTCGAAGCAGGAAATTGGACATCTCCAGCAGAGCCTCGAAGCGATCCGCGTCGAAAGCCTCACCGATCCGCTAACATCGCTCGGCAACCGCAAATTCTTCGATCGAGCCATCGAGGGTGCCGTCGAACAATCGGTGGCAAACGGCGAGCCGCTGTCGCTTCTGATGCTCGATATCGACCATTTCAAATCGTTCAACGACAACTACGGTCATCTCACCGGCGACCAAGTCCTTCGGCTTGTCGCAATGTCTCTGAAGCAGACGATCAAGGGTCAGGACATTACCGCGCGCTATGGCGGTGAGGAGTTTGCCGTCGTGCTGCCGAACACGGCGCTGCGTCAGGCGCTGACGGTCGCGGACAACATTCGCCGTGCCGTGATGTCGAAGCAGCTCAAGAAAAAATCCACTGGTGAAATCCTCGGCCGCGTCACCATCTCTGTTGGCGTGTCGTTGCTGCAGCCAGGCGACGACACGGATTCGTTCATCGAACGCGCGGATGCGTGCCTCTATGCCGCCAAGCGCAACGGACGCAACCGCGTCATTTGCGAGGCGGACCCGGAATTCTCGCCGGCCGACCGCGTTCAGGTTGCCTAGCGCCTTTTTCCAACAATTCTCTTCGCTCTTTTCTTCGTAACTTCGGTCTTGGAACGCGCGGGCGAGGCGCGCGCAGACGACGCTGCCTTTCCCGACGGTCGCTTCTTTGGTTTCTTCAATGCGGCGCGTTGAGCAGCGCCGACCGCTTCTCGCGCCCAGACAGCCAGTTCTTCCGGATCGTCGTAAAGTCGCTCCGGCAAGTGACGGTACGAATTGACGATAACCGTCTTCTTTCTAGTTTCGTATTGAAACGGCTTGGCACCCTCGGCCTCATACCGCTCCACCGTCAGGTCATCGACGCGAAAGATCAGCCCGCCCCGCAACGCCATCGCGAAATTGACGCCGTCCGCCGTGATTCCGTATCCGCTAAACATGCGGCGCAGCGTGACCGGGCCAAATTCCGAAAAAAGCTCAAGGAGGAAATCGCGGTCCATGAGAACGGACCGGGCGGTCAGCCGTCGATCTTGGCGGGCGTCAGTTGCACTGACTCACCGCAGCCGCAGGCGCTGATCTGGTTCGGATTGTTGAACACGAACTGTGCCTGCATCTTGTCAGCCTTGTAGTCCATCTCGGTACCCAGCAGAAACAGTACAGCCTTCGGATCGACGAGCACCTTCACGCCCTTGTCTTCGACGACCTCATCGGTCGGACGGATTTCGTGAGCGTACTCGACTGTGTAGGACTGCCCGGCGCAGCCACCGTTCTTGACGCCGACACGCAACCCCACGATCTCGGAGTCGGCACGCGCGGCCAATTCCTTCACCCGCGACGCGGCTGCTTGCGTCAATCTCATCACTTGAGGGCGCGGTCGGGGCGCAGGCTTCGCTGCGGGAGTTGGGCTGTTTGGCGTCATGGCAGTCATTTGGTGATTTCCTGCGGCCGTTCAAGCCGATGTTCGCTCAGATTACATGCCGAATCGTAAATGCAACTCACCACATATTCAGAACGAGGCGCGCCTCGTCCGACATCCGGTCCGGCGTCCAGGTCGGCTCCCAGACGACATTCACGCTGACCGGGCCAACCCCTGCAACGCTGGCGACCGCGTTCTCCACCATCGTCGGCAATTCGCCCGCAGCCGGGCAATTCGGCGTCGTGAGGGTCATCTGCACGTCAACGGAACGATCGTCCTTGATATCGACCTTATAAATCAGCCCAAGCTCGTAAATGTCCGCCGGAATTTCCGGATCGAATACCGTCTTGAGCGCCGCTACGATGTCGGTGCCGAGACGTTCGGTTTCCTCCGGCGGCAACGCCGAACTGGTATCGAATTTCCGCGAGGCTTCGGCGGCCTGAACCGTATCGCTCATGAAAACAACTCCCGCGCCTTGATGAGCGCCTGTGCAAGCTGATCGACTTCGCTGCGCGTATTATACATCCCAAACGAAGCGCGGCAGGTCGCCGTAACATTGAATCGTTCCAGAAGCGGCATCACGCAATGCGTGCCTGCCCTCACCGCAATTCCTCCGCGATCGATCACGGTCGCGACATCGTGCGGATGCGCGCCCTTCATCTCGAACGAGATCACCGGGCCCTTGTTCTTCGCGGTCCCGATGATCCGCAGCGAGTTGATCTCGCGCAGCTTGCCGGTCGCATAGGTGAGCAGATCGTGCTCGTACCTGGCTATCCGCTCCTTGCCGATGGAATTGACATAGTCGATGGCAGCGCCCAACCCGATGGATTCGACAATCGCAGGAGTACCAGCTTCGAATTTATGCGGCGGATCTCCATACGTGACCCAGTCCTTCGCGACTTCGCGGATCATTTCGCCGCCACCATTGTAAGGGCGCATCGCGACGAGGTGATCGTACTTCGCATAAAGTACGCCGATGCCCGTCGGACCGTAGAGCTTATGACCAGTAAAAACGTAAAAATCGCAATCAATGTCCTGCACATCGATAGCAAGATGCACAGCAGCCTGGCTTCCGTCGACGAGCACTGGAATGCCGCGCGCGTGAGCGAGCTTCACCACGTCCTTAACCGGCACCACAGTGCCAAGCGCATTGGACATTTGTGTGATGGCAACGAGCTTGGTTTTCGGCGTCAGCAGCTTTTCGAATTCATCGATCAGGAAGTTGCCTTCATCGTCGACCGGCGCCCATTTGATGACGGCACCGTAACGTTCGCGCAGAAAGTGCCACGGTACGATATTGGAGTGGTGCTCCATGATCGAAAGAACGATCTCATCGCCGGCTTTGATATTCGGCTCACCCCATGACGACGCGACGAGATTGATCGCCTCGGTCGCATTGCGCGTGAAGATGATTTCCTCGTTGCGCCGGGCGTTGAGGAATTTCGCGACTTTCGCGCGGCCGCCCTCATAGGCTTCTGTCGCGGCGTTGGCGAGATAATGCAGTCCGCGATGGACATTGGCGTATTCGGATTTATATGCCTGGGTCATGCGGTCCAAAACCGCATTCGGCTTTTGTGCAGACGCGGCATTGTCGAGATAGACCAGCGGCTTGCCGTAAATCTTCAACTCGAGCGCGGGAAAATCCCGGCGAACCTGTTCGACATCGTATGAACCGTTTGCGACCGCCGGGTGCATCTTCACCCCCGTGCCGCCAGCCATCGTTCGGCTGTTGCCATTGCGACATCGCGCAGATCGTCGTTGACGATGGATTCGATTGCCTCGCCGACGAATGCCGCGATCAGAAGCGCTTGCGCTTCCTTCTCCGGCAATCCGCGCGCGCGCAGATAAAACAGCAAACTTTCGTCCAAAGCACCAGCCGTCGCGCCGTGACCGCAGGTCACGTCGTCAGCGAAAATCTCCAACTCCGGCTTGTTGTCCGCTTCAGCCTCGTCCGAAAGGAGCAGCGCGCGCGTCATCATCTTCGCGTCGGTCTTCTGCGCATCCGGATGCACGTTGATGCGTCCCTGAAACACCGAATGCCCGCGATCGTCCAGAACGGAACGGAAAACTTCACGGCTCGAGCAATTCGGAACGGTATGGTCGAGGACAAGTGTTGTGTCGCCGTGCTGAGTACCGTTGAACAAATTCACGCCATAGGTCGTGATGTTCGAATACTCGCCAGCACATTCGATAAACGCTTGATAGCGGCTGACGGCGCCGCCTGAGGTCATGCCGAACGTGTTAAAGTGCGAGTGGCTACCGACAGTCACAAGCGCCGTTGAAATGTTGAACGCATCGCCCGCGTCTTCCATCAATCGAATATGGTCAAGACGGGCATGGTCGCCCACGGAAATTACAAGCGCATCATGAACCTGATAAGCATCGGCACCCTCAGCGGCGATAAATCGCTCGACCAGCGTGGCCTCGGCCTTGTTGCCAAGGTGCAGCAGAGAACGCGTGAAGGCCGACGCCCCCTTCGACGTCGAAACGTGAACGACGTGCAGCGGCGTCGCAAGATCAAGTCCGTCCGCGATTTCGATGACAACGCCGTCCGTCATCATGGCCGTATTCAGAGCGATCATGGGATCGGAGGAACTGGCGGAAGCAATCAGTCTCGTCTGCATCGCAGTATCGCCCGATTCGAGCACTTCACGCAGAGCGCGGATGGTTAGTCCCTTTTCGAGCTTGTCGATCTTCGACAGTTGCGGCGCGAACGCGCCATCGACCAGCACCAATAGTTGCGCGTTCTCAAGCGCAAGCGCTTCGAGTGCATCGCCACCGCAGGTCAGCGCCGCCTTATCGGGCGCATCAGCGATTGGCGCGATGTCGCGCATCGCAACGCGCAAATCGGTATACTTCCAGTCTTCCAAACGACGATGCGGCAAGCCAATCCGTTGAAACGTCTCGAACGCCTTCTGCCGCGCTGACGCAACCTTACCTTTACCCGGCAGCCGGTCACGCGCGACGGCAAAGATGTCGCCGAACACCTGCGAGTCTTTGGTATTTGCCACCGCAACGTTCATCGGATTTACGCCGCTTTGTCTTCGAACTGCGCGTAGCCGGACTTCTCCAGTTCAAGCGCCAGTTCCTTGCCGCCGCTTTTGACGACGCGGCCTTTCGACATCACATGAACGAAGTCTGGAATAATATAGTTCAGCAAACGCTGATAATGCGTGATGACAACCATCGCGCGATCCTTCGAGCGCAGCGCATTGACGCCGTCGGCCGCGACGCGCAGCGCGTCGATATCCAGACCCGAATCCATTTCATCGAGAATGCACAGGCTCGGCTGAAACAGCGCCATTTGCAAAATTTCATTGCGCTTCTTTTCGCCGCCCGAGAAGCCGACGTTGACGCCGCGCTTGAGCATGTCCTGCGGAATGTTCAGCGAAATCGCTACTTCACGGACCTTCTTGAGGAAGTCAGGCGTTGAGAATTCGCTCTCTCCACGTGCCTTGCGCTGGGCGTTTAACGCTGTGCGCAGGAACGTCATTGTGGCTACGCCTGGAATTTCGACCGGATACTGGAACGCGAGGAACACGCCCTTGGCGGCGCGTTCATCCGGATCCATTTCCAAAAGGTCTTCGCCCTTGAACAGGATTTCGCCCGCGGTCACTTCGTAACCCGGCTTTCCGGCGATCACGTGTGACAGCGTGGATTTGCCCGAACCGTTGGGGCCCATGATGGCGTGAACTTCACCCTGATTCACGGTCAACGTCAGGCCGTGGAGGATTTCATTGTCCTCAACCTGCACTTTGAGATTTTTGACTTCAAGTAGAGACAACTTTCAAATCCTTCTCTTCTTAGGTTCAGGAATTCGAAGCAAACGTCCTAACGTTGGCCAGACACGCTCGATGCGCCACCGTATCTTTGTCCAAAACGGAACCGTTATCGGCGCCACCCCTTCGCGATAGCCTGCTCTCGCCGACTTCTTTAGGAGAGTCCGCCATTCACTGGGTGTGTGCTGAAAGCCATTCAGCCGCCAAATGAGCTTCTCTGCGTTTCCTGTGACGAACTGATAGCTTTCGGCGCCGTGAGATTCGGTGAAATTATACTCACCGTCTTCGACATAAACGTAGCCGTTGTATTTATTTGGCATTGAGTACGTCAGAATCTCGCCTCGCGCTTCATCGACGAACTTAACGTTTGCTCCAAGTCCAAGAGTTAAAGCCAATTCCTGCGCTATTTCCTTAACTTCCAAAATAGCCGGCGCACGCAGATTTTTAATGCGCGCTTCCAATTGCGGCAGATTTAGCCAATTGACCTTCACATCGGTCGGCATGACTATCCCACACTTCCTTCCAGCGAGATCGAGATCAGCTTCTGCGCCTCGACCGCAAATTCCATTGGCAATTGCTGCAACACGTCCTTGACGAAGCCGTTGACGACGAGCGCTACGGCTTCTTCCTGCGACAGTCCGCGCTGCACGCAATAGAACAGCATGTCCTCGGAAATTTTCGACGTGGTCGCCTCGTGTTCAAACAGCGCCGATGAGTTCTTGGCCTCAATGTACGGCACGGTATGCGCGCCGCATTTGTCGCCGATCAGAAGCGAGTCGCACGCCGTGAAGTTGCGCGCGCCAGTCGCCTTGCGATGCGCGGTAACGAGACCGCGGTAGGTATTCTGCGACACGCCGGCCGCGATGCCTTTCGAGATGATGCGGCTGGTCGTGTTCTTGCCCAGATGAATCATCTTGGTGCCGGAATCGACCTGCTGATAGCCGTTCGAAATCGCGATCGAATAGAACTCACCGCGAGAATTGTCCCCGCGTAGAATGCAGCTTGGATACTTCCAGGTGATCGCCGAGCCGGTTTCGACCTGCGTCCACGAAATTTTGGAATTCCTGCCGCGGCAATCGCCACGCTTGGTGACGAAATTGTAGATGCCGCCCTTGCCTTCCGAGTTGCCAGGATACCAGTTCTGCACCGTCGAGTATTTGATCTCGGCGTCGTCATGCGTGACGAGTTCGACGACGGCGGCATGCAGCTGGTTCTCGTCGCGCTGCGGAGCGGTGCAGCCTTCGAGATAGGATACATATGATCCCTTGTCGGCAATGATAAGCGTGCGCTCGAACTGGCCGGTGTTGCGCTCATTGATACGGAAGTATGTCGACAGTTCCATCGGGCAACGCACGCCTGGCGGCACGTAGACAAACGAACCGTCCGAGAACACCGCTGAATTGAGCGTTGCGAAATAATTGTCCGATGTCGGCACCACGCTGCCGAGATATTTCTTCACGATATCCGGATGCTCGCGGATAGCTTCCGAGATCGGCATAAAGATCACGCCGGCCGCTTTCAGCTCAGCCTGGAACGTGGTTGCAACCGAAACAGAATCGAACACGGCGTCGACGGCAACACGGCGCTCACCCAAATTATTTCCATCAGAATCTTGGCGCACCACGCCAGCCAGCATTTCCTGCTCACGCAGCGGGATGCCGAGCTTCTCGTAAGTTTTGAGAATTTCGGGATCGACCTCATCAAGCGAAGCCAGCGCCTTCTTCTTCGGCGCAGCGTAGTAATACAAATCCTGATAGTCGATCTTAGGATAATGGACGCGAGCCCAAGTCGGCTCTTCCATCGTCAGCCAGCGGCGATAGGCCTCGAGCCGCCATTCCAGCATCCATGCCGGCTCGTTCTTCTTCTGCGAAATGAAGCGGACGGTTTCTTCAGACAGGCCCTTCGGGGCCTTGTCGGTCTCGATGATGGTTTCAAATCCATATCGATATTGGTCGACGTCGATCTGGCGGACCCGATCGACGGTCTCCTGGACGGCTGGCATTCAATCCTCCGCTCGCGGTTTCAAGGACCGCGGTGGAACGTCAAGTTGTAGAAGGGCTTGGGTGCACGGAATGCACGAGGCTTAGAACCGTTCAAGCCGAAAACTCACCCTCTAACTAATACACCTGACAGCTTTCTCCAAGCCTCAAGAGTGCGATCGATCTCCGCTTCTGAGGTCTGCCAGCCGGTACTCAAACGCAGCGCTCCCGCTGCGACATTGTGTGGAACGTTCATTGCCGCAAGCACATGGGAAGGCTGGACTTTCCCGGATGAACAGGCGGAACCGGACGACAGCGCAATTCCTTCGAGATCGAAGGCAATCACCGCAGTTTCTGCCTTCATGCCCGGTGCGGCGAAAAGCGTCGTATTGGGGATTCGCGGCACGGATTCACCAAAGATCACGACGCCCGGCGTGGCCTTCAGCCCAGCTTCCAGCCGGCTCCGGAGCCGCAACATCCGCTCCGAGTCTTCTGTCATGGCCCGCATTGCGGCATCGGTTGCTGCTCCGAATCCTACAATGCCAGCCACATTCTCGGTTCCAGCCCGCCGTCCCTGCTCCTGACCACCGCCGCGAACCAGCGAACTCAGTCCCTGAACGCCGTCAGCTAAGAGGAGCGCGCCAACACCCTTCGGGCCGCCGAGTTTGTGCGCCGATAACGTGATGCAATCCGCACCGAGCGCATTTAGGTCGACTGGAATCTTTCCGAAGGCTTGAATCGCGTCTACGTGGAGCACGCTGCCTGCAGCGTGAATGAGCGCAGCGACTTCGGCGATCGGCTGAATAGCGCCCGTTTCGTTGTTGGCGAGCATGATCGACACCAACGCCGGACCGTTGGAGTTCAGCGCCAGCCGAAGTGCGTCGAGATCGACAACGCCTTCGCGCGTAACGGGCGCTTGCGTTATGACATCTGACGAAAAACGCCCGCCCGCGAGCACCGACGGATGTTCGATCGTCGAAACAATCAGGCGTTCGACCGGAGCGCCGCCCTGTCGATGCAATCCCGGCGAGAGCGCTAACGCGTTCGCCTCAGTCCCTCCCGATGTAAAAATCACGTTTCGCGCTTGCGCACCAACGGCTTTCGCCACAATAGAGCGCGCGCACTCGACAACGCTTCGCGCGGCACGCCCTTCTTCGTGGACCGACGATGGGTTGCCGACGGTCTCCAGCGCGGACGCCGTCGCAACTCGCGCTTCTGGGCGAAGCAGCGCAGTCGCATTCCAATCGAGATAGATTCGGCCGCGCGACACGCCTGCAAACCTTTCTGAATTCACTAAAATGTCCGGCATCGCTGGGCATATTGGCCCGCCGAACCGGCTTAATATGCTTGATTTTCGCCCTGCGCCCTATGCTAGAACGCGGCCTCAGATTCTCGCCTTTGCGGGCCTAAACCCGCCGACAGCCACCGACGTTCCATTTGCACAGGCCAATCGCCTGCACAACGTCGATTGACCATTTCGCTAAGGATGCTCGATGCCTGAAGTTATTTTCACCGGCCCCGCCGGCCGTCTTGAAGGCCGCTATCATCCAGCGAAGCAGAAGAACGCGCCGATTGCGATGGTGCTGCATCCGCATCCGCAGTTCCACGGCACGATGAATCATCAGATTGTCTATCAGGTCTATTACTCGTTCGTCGCGCGCGGCTTCTCGGTGTTGCGATTCAACTTTCGAGGCGTCGGACGCAGCCAAGGTTCGTTCGATCACGGCACGGGCGAATTGTCGGATGCGGCGTCGGCGCTTGATTGGGCACAGACCATCAATCCGGAAGCGCGCGCCTGCTGGGTTGCGGGATTTTCCTTCGGCGCGTGGATCGGCATGCAGCTTTTGATGCGCCGCCCGGAAGTCGAGGGTTTCATTTCGATCGCGCCGCCTGCCAATCTCTACGACTTCTCGTTTCTCGCACCCTGCCCCTCGTCAGGCCTGATCGTTCACGGCGACAAGGATATGGTCGTACCGCAGAAGGACGTGAACACGCTGGTGGAAAAGCTGAAGACGCAAAAAGGCATCGTGATCGATCAGCAGGTGATTCCCGGCGCCAATCACTTCTTCGACGGCAAGCTGGAGCCGCTGATGGAATCGGTGACATCATATCTCGACATGCGGCTTGCCAACGTCCGCTAGGACGAGCGTCTGCTCGGAATAAAAAATGGCGCGAGCGGGATCAGCTCGCGCCATTCTTGTAACTGGACCTGCACCCTCAAGCAGCGGCGCGCCGATCCAGCCGGGACAAATACGCTCCGTGCTTCGTCATGAAAGCGCGCAATCGATCGTGATAGTTAGCACTGACTGCGCTCATCACTGACTCGCGTTCGCGAAGACTTTTCCGCCAGCGCGCGATGTTCGGCTTGTTCGCAAGGATGCCGAAATCGCCGATCTCATCGAACACGTCGAAATAGCGAAACACCGGCGCAAACACCGCGTCCACAAGAGAGAACTCCGCTCCATCGAACCAGGGCGACGCAACGAGACGCTCTTCCAGCTTCGCAAAACGTGCTTCGGCTTGTTTTGCTTTCGCCTTGAACCCGGCTTCATCTGAGATCGTCTCCAGTCCCCAGATGTCGCCAAGCGCGGCGGAACTGAACTCGATCCATGCGCGGTGCTCTGCGCGTTTCAGCGGATCCTTAGGGTGTAGCGGATTCGGCTGAGTCTCTTCGAGGTATTCAAGAATGACGGCAGACTCGAAAATCGCGGTGTCGCCGACAACCAGCACAGGTGTCTTCCCGAGCGGCGAGATTTTCAGGAACCAGTCGGGCTTGTTGTTGAGATCGATGTCGATTCGCTCGAACGGCACTCCCTTCTCGGTAAGGGCGATCACCGCACGCTGTACGTAGGGGCATAACGCATGGCTGATGAGCTTCAATTTGGTCGTCATACCTCGTCTCCATGAATGGGCTGGCGGCGCTCCAGCACATGCGCGACGCGATGACGGGTCGCGCAGATGATCGCAGGCGCGGTACGCCAGATTTGGATTGCCAGAAAAAACGTGTCGCCGATCTGCATCGCGAGTCCTCAAAATAATGCACTTGCATCTATTAAGATGCATTTGCATTGATTGTCAAGATTCATGCATTTGCTTGAAATCACGGTTTCGCGAGAACCCCGCCCGCCAACGGTTTCGGCGCGCCAGTGGTCCCGGGAAACGTCAGCGGCAAGCCCTTAAGGCTGCGAACGGCCATAAAGGCGAACGCTTGCGCCTCGACTGCGTCGCCTGACCAGCCAAGGTCATGGCCGCGGGCGACCGTGGCGGGACGCAGCCGCTCACTTAGCATTCGCATCAGGGCTGGGTTGTTTGCCCCGCCGCCAACGACAATCCATTCCCTTGGCAGCTTTGGTAAAAAGGACGTGACGCACGCAATCGAATCCGCCGTAAATGCCGTGAGCGTCGCAGCGCCGTCTTCAACATTTATGTTTCCGATTGCGAGTGTCGCGAAATCGTTTCGATCGAGCGACTTCGGCAACGGCTTTGTGAAGAACGGAAGCCCCAGCGCATGCGAGAGCCAGCCCTCGTCGATGCGTCCCTTAGCCGCCGCCCTGCCATCACGATCGACGGCCTCGCCGGTCATCCGCAACATAAAGTCGTCGATCAATGCGTTGCCAGGACCAGTGTCGCAGGCGATGAGCGTATCGCCGTCGATGTATGTGATGTTCGCAATACCGCCGATGTTGACGACAACCGTAGGTGCCGCCACTCCACCCCGCTGAACGAGCGCGCGATGATAGACGGGAACCAGCGGCGCACCCTGTCCCCCCGCCGCAACATCTGCGGCGCGCATATCGTAGACGACCGGAATATGGAGTGCCGAAGCGAGCGCCCCGCCATTTCCGATTTGAACCGTTAGCCGTCGTTCGGGCCGATGAAGAACTGTTTGCCCGTGAAACCCGATCACGCCTATGTCGTTGTGGACGACGTCATGTTCGGTCATGAAGGAGCGTACTGCCTCAATGTGCGCACGCGTCACTAAATTCTCGGCTTCCGAAAGAATGCCCAGGCGGGAATTACGTTCCTCAAGCGACATCGAGATCGCAAGAGCGTCTCGCAAGAGATTGCGCTCTGCGTCCGTATAGGGGCGATACCCGACAGGCCCGAAGGCAGCGATGCGTTCGCCATCGGTGTCGATCAGCGCGACATCGATGCCGTCCAGCGACGTTCCGCTCATCAGCCCAATAGCCCTCATGAATACCGGCTCCTCGGTTGAATCCGACGATGGACCTGATACACCATAGGCCACAGCCAATAATGACATCCGATCCAGAGAAGCCTCACGATGAGCGCCTACAAGTCCGATTTTCTCAACGTCCTGTCGAGCCGCGGATTCATCCATCAGGTTTCCGAACCTGAAGCGCTGGACGATCTCGCGTCGAAAGGGCCGATCACAGGCTATATCGGATTCGACTGCACCGCGCCTTCCCTTCATGTCGGCTCATTGTTGCCGATCATGATGCTGCACTGGATGCAGCAGACCGGCCACCGTCCGATTGCGCTGATGGGCGGAGGAACCACGCGGGTCGGCGACCCTTCGGGCAAGGACGAAACCCGCAAGATTCTCACCGACGCCGATATTGCGGCGAATCTCGCGGGCATTCGCACCGTCTTCGATAAATTTCTCAAATTCGGCGACGGCAAAACCGATGCGTTGATGATGAACAATAACGATTGGCTCGCGCCGCTGAACTACATCGACTTCCTGCGCGATGTCGGCAAGCACTTCTCCGTGAACCGGATGCTGTCATTCGATTCCGTGAAGATGCGCCTTGAGCGCCAGCACGAATTGTCGTTCCTCGAATTTAACTACATGATTTTGCAGGCCTACGATTTTGTCGAACTGAATAAGCGAACCGGGTGCATCTTGCAGATGGGCGGATCCGATCAGTGGGGCAACATCGTCAACGGCATCGACCTCGGCCGACGCATGGAGAACGCGCATCTGTTTGCGCTCACTTCACCTCTCCTGACGACATCGGCAGGCGCGAAGATGGGAAAGACTGCAGCCGGCGCGATCTGGCTCAATCAGGATCGGCTCAGCGCCTACGATTACTGGCAATTCTGGCGCAATACTGAGGACGCCGATGTCGAGCGTTTCCTCAAGCTGTTTACGATCCTTCCGCTCAGCGAAATCGCAAAACTTGCTGCCCTCAAGGGACAAGACATCAACGACGCGAAGAAAATTCTTGCGACGGAGGCTACGGCGCTCGTTCATGGACGCGCCGCAGCCGACAGAGCGTCGGAAACCGCGCGGCAAACTTTCGAAGAAGGCGCGGTCGCGCAGAGTCTTCCAACCTTCGAAATTCTGCGCAAGGACCTGGAGAGCGGTTACGGCATTCTTGTCGCCAATGTCGCGGTCGGCTTCGTTAAATCGAACGGCGAAGCACGCCGGCAAATCCAGTCAGGCGGCGTCCGCGTCAACGACGTCGTCGTGACGGACGAAAAAATGACGCTCACGCCCGCAAACCTGTCGTCGGAAGGCGTTATCAAGCTATCGATGGGCAAGAAACGTCACGCGCTACTGAAGCCTGTGTGATCGGTCGATTAGTTGTTGGTCGGCGCGTTGAAATCCTGCGGCGAATTCTGCTTTCCGGTGCCGAATTCGAAAATTTTACGAAACACGCCCGGCGCCATCGCCGAAATCGGATTGACCCGCAGCACAGGCGCGCCCGGCGTACCGACCACTTCGTAGGTAATACCAATCAGGCCTTCATTGCTTCCGCCGCCGAGAAACAGTCCGACAATCGGAATCTGCCCGAACATGTTGTTCAGGCCGAACAACGGCACGAAGGTGCCACTCATCCGAACTTCATTGCCGGGGTAGTCGATATTGCCTTCGATCGTTGCGCCTACGGTCGGGCCGCGAACAACACCGTCCCTGATTCTCAATTGGCCCGCCTGCTTCGTGAACTCGGCCCGCATGCGTGAAAATGCAATGCCCTGCGACGTACCATTCGGGTTGTTCGCCACCGCACGATCCAGCGCGGTTTCTCCCTTGACCACGAAGTCCCGCGCGTTAAGCAGACCTTCCTGAGCGGCGGTTGCGTCGGCTGAGGGCGGATCCATCGCAACCCACATCTGGCCGCCGAACATCTTCGCATAGGTATCTGTGAAGCGGAAAAACGCGCCGGCATCATTGGTTTCGAGATAAAGCACGTCGCGGTTTTGCGCCCGCCGCAGATCGCCGATAACCGGCGTATCGCGGCCGATCTTTCCGGCAAGCGCGAACGATTTGATAGCGCCGCTGCGCCGCGAGAGCTTGATATCGACACTTCGCAACGCTTCTCCATAGTAGCCGGCGATAGCACCGAGCTTTGCATCGACATCGAGATCAAAATTTTTCGCTTTGTCTTTCGGCGTTTCGCGCCCGGATAGCGTACTCTTGATAAAGCCGCGACCGTCGAACACTTCGCCGCGCATCGTGACTTTCATGATGCCATCCGGCGAACGCTCAGCTTTCAGACTGGTCTTGTCGCCCTCAGACGGAGAGAACGTCGGAAAAGACGCGCTGACCAGATCGTTCTTGTCGTCGACTTCTACGACTCCCTTGATCAACGTTCCGCTGCCCTCGACAAGAATATCCTCAAAGCGCGTGCCCTGCGGCTTCTGCACGACGTTGAATGTCATCTTCGTTGTCTTCCCGGCGACCTTTGTCCAGCCGGGCAAAAGATTGTCGATCTTCGCAGCCGTTAAGTCCGCCTCGACGCCGAAGCGATTTTCCTTGTCAGTTCCACCCATCTTGCCAGCGAGTTTGAACGGGATCGCGCCGCTTAAGCTCGATCCGAGATCGACGCCGAGACGCGCTCGCGCTGCATCGTCGAGTGTGGCGGAAAGCTTTACATCCGCGTCGCCGTCGTTGAGTTTGCGATAATCCAAAGCTGCCGGTTGCCCGCCAATCTTGACGTCGCCTTTGACGCGGTATCCCTGATTGTCGGCAACGATCTTCAGCGCGCTGGCTTCCAACTTCTGATTGAGAGCAAGTTTGTCGACGGCTAGCGAGCCGAGGTCGAGGTTGACCGAGTAGGTCGTGTCGGCCTTCGTCAGCGCATTCTTCAGCGGCATCCCGAGCGTTACGATTGCGGCGATCGTGCCCTTGGCGGTGTTGGGATCGACGCTCGCTTCGTTGAAATCGCTAAGACGATCGGATTGAAGAATTTCGGCAGCAGCTGGCACCGGCCCTTCTATGCGGAAGCGGACACGCGCTGGAGACGGTTTAGGCACCAGGTCAGGAACCTCGAACACAAAATCCGTCATCGTCAGCTTGCGCCCGGACGGCGTGTCGACCATGCCTTGAGGCACGGTCACGGTTACCGTCCGGCCGCTGATGCGGCCCTTCATGTCACCGTCGCGAACCGACGGCATCTCATCCACCGGCCGCACGGTCACGTTGGTGGCGAGGAAATTGATCGACAGACCGTCGTCAGGGATCGGCGGCCCGCCACGCACGAGAGTGCGCGTCGGCGCATTGATAGCGATGTCGAGTTGCTGCAGCGTTCCTTTTTCGACACGGTCGATAGTCCATTCGCGAACTTCGGGCGCGACGAGCACAGGCCAGATCCGCTTAAGCACAGCTGCAGGCATCGGCGTCGCCGCCATGCCAAGCGTCAGACGAGGTTCAGTGCCGGAATAGTCGAGCGTTCCTGATCCCGCGATTCCGATCTCGCCATTGCTGATATCGCACTGGGTCAAAACCACACGACGATTGTCTGTGTCCAGTCGAACCCTGACGGCGATGCGATTGAAGAGCACCGCATCCTCACCCTTCGGGCCGGCGAGCAGGAAATTTCCTCCACTGAGACCAAGCTGCCAGACCGGCACGCTGTCGTTGGGTGCCTCAAGATGCGCGAGCGACGTGAAACGATTAGTGCCGGAATAAACGTGGAACGGAGCAACAAACGCGCGATGCGTCGAATCCCATTCGACACGCATCTCGACGCGGTCGATCTCCATCGGATATTCGGGTACTTTCAAATCGACGACTTCGCCTTTTCCAGCCGTGATCTCGCCGCGAAAATAAGTTGGCAACCCGTCGCGCGCGATCTCGCCCTTGAGGTCGCCGCTCAACGGCAGATCGGCTGCGTAAGTAAAATCCTTCAGCCGCGCGGCCAAGAGAAGATTGTTGGACGGCACTTTATCGGCATTGATTTCGACCGATCTTACGCCATCGGCCGGCGCTCCGACGGCGACTTTCAACTGCCAGCCGTTCTTGCCTTCCTCGCCGACATTAAAAGCGACGCCGCCACCGAGCGGTCGGCGAAGACCGAGACTGATATTCTGGAACGTGAACTGGCTGTTGCTGCGCTGGTCGTCGACCGTCAGTGCGCCATTGCGCAAGCCGATCTCGTTGAGGCTCTGTCCGTCGAGGCCTTTGGCACCAAGACTGTCGAGCCAGTCGAGCGCTGCGATCAAAGCGCTCGTTGTAGGCGCGGCCGGTGGCGTCGGCGTGAGCGGCGAAGGCGCGATCGGCGATGCCTGGAATGGCGCGGCCGGCAATGTCGGAACGGCGGGTGCGGTTTTGACCGCCACCTTACCTGTCGCCAGCGGAGTATTGCTCTGCCCCGTCGAGACGATGACGCGTCCATCGGGGGTAATGCGAACGGACAATTCCGCGCCGACGAGTCGCAATGTCTCTGCACGCAATCGCCCAACCATCAGCGCTGCCCCGGACAAGCGCACTTCGGCCTTCGGTGCGCTGGCGACGATATTGCGATCGCGATCTCGCACGATGACGTCAAGCAACCGGACAGCAATACGAATTCGGCCCGCACGCTCGATCTGCGTGCCACCGACTTCGACGGTGTGATCCTTACCGAGGTTTTCTTCGATGGCCGCCGCCAACCACGGCGTCAGGATGTTCAGATTGATGGGCCCAGCGCCGAGCCGAAGCCAGAGCCCGCCGAACGCGACGCCTGAAAGCACGCCGAGGATCGCACCGCCGAAAATCGTCCGCCTCACCCAGGGGCGCACATGCGTCAGGCGCCGAAGCCACCAGAAGCGATCAGTGACGTGATGGATACCGATCGTCGGACGCTTCAGCAGCGTGCGCGCGTGCTTGCTCGCGGCCTCGTCATGGTGATCCCAGCCGTGATCATCCCAATGATGCTCATCAGCGGTCTTTGCTTTCCAGGCTTTTTGCGGCTCGGAGCTGGGCATCGCCTCTCGGTGCTGGCGGGTCGCGTGTTTGCTGCCGGGCTTCGCAGCGCCAAGTCTGGATGCTCGCCAGATCGCCGCCATCTCAGTTCAAGCCCAAGATCGCCGGATTGCCGACATCAGGCTGGTGCCCGAAGACCCATCGGATTCTCTTGTCACCATACCCCGCGCAAGCCAGATTTGCCCAGCCATTCGCCGGATTCTGGCACCGCACCGGAGGATCGCCGCCCATATCGGTAGTGAGACGCTGAAAGCGACGAAAGGAAGGCGTATGTCCAAGAAAACGCGCAAGAAATCGAAAGCGACGGTATCGGGGCAATCCCGCGCAAAGACTGCCGGAAAAAAGCGCTCGACGGTGAAAACGAACACATCGACGACCGCTAAGAAGAACGCGGTAAAGAAGGCGACAAAGCACGCTAAAAATGGACCACCATTCCCGGTGCGAACGGTCACGACCCTCGCGGTCGGCGACACCGCTTCAGTATTCCTTTTGCCGCGCGATGGAGGGCAATCGGTTGCGTTGGCGAGTTTCGCCGGACGCAAGCTGGCGATCTTCTTCTATCCACGCGCTGACACGCCCGGCTGCACCCGCGAAGCGATGGATTTCAGCCGGCTCGCGAATGCTTTTTCAGCAAGCCAAACGGCAGTGTTGGGCGTGTCCGCCGACCCGCTCAAAGCCCAAGAGCGGTTTCGAGACAAACACCAGTTGACCGTTCCTCTTGTATCGGATGAGAAACTCACAATGCTCAAGGAGTATGGGACTTGGAGCGAAAAATCCATGTACGGCAAGACGTTCATGGGTGTTCTTCGCACAACGGTTCTAATCGACCGCCAGGGCAAGATCGCGCGCATCTGGCGCAACGTAAAGGTCGAGGGCCACGCCGACGAGGTTCTGGCAGCCGCCCAGGCACTGTGAGGCAGGTTCCGTCGTTTCCCGAAAATTAACCATAACTGGCTCAAATCGACTCCTGAATTGAGCCGTCCGGAATCACGATCCGGCCGGCGCGGGAGTTTCGATGTCGTACCGTTCCGGTCCCTATTCCCCTCACCATCAGCATGACTACGAGCGTGCCAATCCGCAGCGACGGCCTCAGCATGCACAGCAGCCTCCAGTACGCGTAGATCGGAGCAGCTATACGATCGTCCACGCTGGCAAGCAGGTCCGGCTCGGACCAGTTGTGTTCTGGATCGTGGCGGGATCGATCATGGTTATGGGCGCTTGGTCGGCCGCGACGGCCACCTACTTCGCGTTCCGCGACGATGTACTGACCCGGCTGATCGCCCGGCAAGCCGAGATGCAATATGCCTACGAGGATCGTATCGCCGAGCTTCGCGCACGGGTCGATCGTGCGACCAGCCGTCAGTTGCTGGATCAGGAACAGTACGACCAAAAGCTGAATCAAATCATGCGCCGCCAGTCGACGCTCGAGTCCCGCGCAACCGCACTCGGCTCTATGTCAGACGTTGCAGTTACGGGATCGATCAAGCCGGCGCAGCGCGCTCCCCAGACTATCGACCAACCTGCAACACCAAAACCATCGCCGATCAATGACACGGTCATCTTCGTGGCACCGCCGGATCGCGAAGCGCGACTCGAATCCAGAGTTCCACCCGCCCCTGCTCGCAACACGCAGTTTGCCAAACTCAATGGTGTCGATAGCATGCTCGGCAATCTTCAGTCGGCGCTGGACAAGGTTGAGGGCCGCCAAACAGCAATGCTCAGTTCAGTCGAGAGCGCCTATGAATCGCGCGTGCGCCGCATGCGGGGCGTGATCGACGACCTCGGTCTTGATTTGGCGACCCTTGAAGCCGCAGCGCCCAAAGGCGGCGTCGGTGGCCCTTACGTTCCGATCGTGAAACCGCCTGCGGACGCGAGCACGTTTGACCGGCAAATCTATCGCATCAATCTGACGCGTGCGCAGATCGACAAGCTGTCGCGAACATTGTCGCTGGTGCCTTATCGCAAGCCGGTGATCGGCGAAGTGGAATTCTCGTCCGGCTTCGGGGTGCGCAGCGATCCGTTCCTCGGACGACCTGCGATGCACACGGGCCTCGATTTCCGCGCCTCAATGGGTGACCCGGTTCGCGCGACCGCCAACGGCAAAGTCGTTGCTGCTGGAAATCAGGGAGGTTATGGACGCATGGTCGAGATTGATCACGGCAACGGTCTGTCCACGCGTTACGGCCATCTGTCGGTCATCGGCGTCAAAGTCGGAGACCAGATCAAGATCGGTCAGATCATCGGCGAAGTCGGATCGACGGGCCGATCGACCGGCCCTCATCTCCACTATGAGACACGCATCGACGGCGAAGCCGTCGATCCTCAAAAATTTCTACGAGCCGGCGTTCGTCTCAGCCAAGGCTGATCCGCTAGTCGACGTCCTCGACTGCGCCCGGTCCAGTTCCAAAAGCACGCTGCGCGAGCGTTGCCGCCATAAATTCATCGAGATCGCCGTCGAGCACGCCTGACGTATCCGATGTCTGCACGCCAGTGCGCAGGTCCTTCACCATCTGATATGGCTGCAGCACATACGACCTGATCTGATGTCCCCATCCGATGTCGGTCTTCGCGGCCTGATCGGCCGCCGCTTTCTCCTCGCGCTTCTTCAATTCGATCTCATAAAGCCTGGCGCGCAACATATCCCAAGCCTGCGCGCGGTTCTTGTGCTGTGATCTTCCAGCCTGACAGACCACAGCGACGCCAGTCGGAATATGCGTGAGACGAACGGCGGACTCGGTCTTGTTGACGTGCTGGCCGCCCGCTCCGCCTGAGCGCATCGTATCGGTGCGCACATCGGATTCCTTGATGTCGATCTTGATGCTGTCGTCGATGACTGGGAAAATCTGAACGCTCGAAAAGGACGTGTGCCTTCGTGCATTGGAATCGAACGGTGAAATGCGCACAAGACGATGCACACCCGCCTCGGTCTTCAGCCAGCCATAGGCGTTGTGCCCGCTGATCTGTATCGTTGCGGACTTGATGCCAGCCTCTTCGCCTTCGGACTCTTCCAGATACTCCACCTTGAAGCCGTGCTTTTCGGCCCACCGCGTATACATTCGCAGCAGCATGGACGCCCAATCCTGGCTCTCGGTGCCGCCCGCTCCCGCATGAACTTCGAGATATGTGTTAAATTTGTCCGCCTCGCCAGAGAGCAACGCTTCCAGCTCCTGACGGGCGACTTCCTTCTTTAGGGCTTTCAGCGCATTTTCAGCCTCCGCGACGACGCCTTCATCTTTCTCGGATTCGCCAAGCTCAAGCATCCCGATTTGATCGTCGAGTTCGCGCCCGATCTTGCCGATTCCCGTGAGCTGATTTTCGAGCGCCGTGCGTTCCTGCATCAGCTTCTGCGCCTTTTGCGGATCGTTCCAGAGATCCGGCTGCTCGGCGAGCGCGTTCAGTTCCGCAAGCCGTGCCGTCGCTTTGTCGACGTCAAAGATGCCTCCTCAGCAGACCTGCGGACTGCTTGATCTCATCGACGATGCGTTCGATTTCTGGGCGCATGGAAATTCCGGCTTGCGGCAACAGCCGCGATTCAATGAATGCGTCGATGTAACGGCAGATGACGGCGGGCGCAATCGATCAGTAGAGGCCGCCCGTTCCCGACCGGATGATCGCACGGTCGGCGTCGGGCGATACGCTCAACGAGCGCCCGTCAGCGTCGGCAACACCAATGACAGAGTAGTTGTCGGGCGGGGCTGTACCGGGCTTGAACGCTTCAAGGATCGTACCGCCTGTCGCACCGGGACCGGCGCGCATGCCGGTTTTGGCGTCGACGCGGATCAGCTTGATGCCGGCAGGAACGCGAAACGGTACGGCCGCTTTGTCAACGAGCGCGAGCTTGAAGAAATCTTTGGCGACAGGTGCAGCAAGATGTCCGCCGGTTGCGTTGCGGCCGAGGTTGCGCGGCTTGTCGTAGCCGATATAGACGCCGCAGACGAGATCGGGCGAGAAGCCGACGAACCATGCGTCCTTCTCATCGTTCGTGGTGCCGGTCTTGCCCGCGATGGGCTTGCCGACTTCTTTCACGACGGTTGCCGTACCGGCTTGAACGACGCCCTCCATCATCGACGTGATCTGATAGGCGGTCATGGAATCGAGTACCTGCTCACGGCGATCCACCAGCGTCGGCTCCGGCTGGTTCTTCCAACCATCGTTGGCGTCGCAGCCACGGCATTCGCGCTGGTCGTGCTTGAAGATCGTGTGGCCGTAGCGATCTTGAATGCGGTCGATCAATGTCGGTTTCACGCGCTTGCCGCCATTGGCGAACATCGAATACGCGGTCACCATGCGCATAACGGTCGTCTCACCGGCGCCGAGCGCATAGGAAAGATAGTTCGGCAGATCGTCATAGACGCCGAAGCGCTTGGCGTATTCGCCGATCAGAGGCATGCCGATATCCTGCGCAAGACGCACCGTGACGGTGTTGAGCGAAAGTCGCAAGGCGTTGCGAAGCGTCGTGGGCCCGTAATATTTGCCGCTCGCGTAGTTCTCGGGACGCCAAACACCTGCGCCCTGCCCCTGATCGATTTCAATCGGTGCGTCGACAACCACAGTCGATGGCGTGTAGCCGTTGTCCATCGCCGTCGAGTAAACGATCGGCTTAAACGACGAGCCGGGCTGACGATATGCCTGCGTCGCGCGATTGAACTGACTTTGATCGAACGAGAAACCGCCGACCATAGCAAGAACGCGGCCGGTCCACGGATCCATCGCGACCATTGCGCCGGATACTTCCGGCACCTGACGGAGGCGGTATTGGCCTTCGACCGCCGAGCCGTCCTTGGCGAGCATCGGATCGACGTAAATCACGTCTCCCGCATTCAAGACTTGCGACACGCTGGTTGGCGTGCGTCCCTTTGCGGGCCCGCTTGCCGCTCTCGCCCATTTCACGCCGTCCAGCGAAATCAAGCCTGTCTCGCGCGTTTTTAGGACGGCGCCACCGAGTTCACGGCCGGGTTGAAAACCGATGCGGGCCGATTGATCGCTAATCTCGAGCACAACCGCCATTCGCCAAGGCGATATGTCCGACAGCGATTTCACTTCGGCGAGCTTCACGCCCCAATCGCCCGTCAGAGGGATTGTCGTCTGCGCGCCGCGCCAGCCCTGCGCCTCGTCATAAGTCACGAGTCCTGCAACCATCGCCTTGCGCGCCATAACCTGAAGTTTCGGGTCGAGTGTCGCGCGGACGGATAGGCCGCCTTCGTAAAGTTTCTTCTCGCCGTACCGATCGAGAATGTCGCGCCGAACTTCCTCGGCAAAATACTCACCCGCAAAAATGTGTGCCGCATTGGCGCGATTGGTGACGACAAGCGGCTCTTTGCGGGCCGCAACAGCGTCGGACTGTTTGACCCAGCCGTTTTCGGCGAGGCGGTCGATCACATAGTTACGGCGCTCGATTGCACGGTCGCGATTGCGTACCGGGTGTAGAGCAGCCGGAGCTTTCGGAAGAGCCGCAAGATAGGCCGCTTCCGCTATCGTCAGCTCATTGACGGACTTATCGAAGTAGACAAGCGATGCAGCCGCAATGCCGTAAGCGCCGAGTCCGAGATAGATTTCGTTCAGATAAAGTTCGAGAATTTTGTCCTTGCTGTAGGTGCGCTCAATGCGCATCGCGAGCAGCGCTTCCTTGATCTTGCGGGTAAAGGACACTTCGTTCGTCAAAAGAAAGTTCTTCGCGACCTGCTGCGTGATCGTGGACGCGCCCTGTGGACGGCGGTTCGAGCCGTAGTTTTGCGCGTACAGCATGACGGCACGCGCCATGCCGGTAAAATCGATGCCGCCATGCTCATAGAAATTCTTGTCCTCGGCTGCGAGGAACGCGTTGATTACGGATTTCGGTATCGCCTGGATGGGCAAATAGAGACGACGCTCCTTGGAATACTCGCCAAGCAGGGATCCGTCCGACGCATGAACGCGCGTCATCACCGGCGGTTCGTAATCCTGAAGCTGGGAGTAGTCGGGCAAATCCTTGGAGTAGTGCCAGATCGCGCCCGCCACGACGCCGACGCCGACCAGAAATACGATCGTCCCAGCCGCAAACAAGAAACCCATAAATCGCAGCAGAAACCGCATTCCGGATGTTCCGTCTCTCAAAATCCGCGACGCCGGCCTCAACTTTGGCAGGGTCCGCAGTCGACAGTCTTAAAGCGCAAATCATACCATTCGGCGCGCAGACCGGCGAACGATTCCGCATTCTTGCGACGCCAATCTATAGTGCCGACGCTGTGTCCAAACTAGGGCTATTGGCCGAATCCACCGGCGTTCATTTCGCCGGGGTGGCAGATACCACCCTTTTTCCGAGGAACAAGTCGACAGCCTGAGCGACCGAACCCACGGTCTTCGACCGCCAGCTTTCCGAAACCAAGTGCTGCAGATCGTCTTTGTTCGAGACATACCCCAGTTCGACCAGGACCGACGGCACATCGTGCGCCTTGAGGACCTTGAATCCCGCAGACTTCAACGGATGCTTATGCATCCGCGCGACGACCTTCATCTGATCCGCCAGCGTATGCGCAAAACGATTTGAAAAAGTCCGCGTCTCCCGCTGCGTGAGATCGATCAGGATGTCTGCAACATCCGGCGGCTCTTCGGTCAAATTGATCCCGGCGATAGCGTCGGCCCTGTTCTCTGCGTCGGCGAGCTTTTGCGCTTCAGCGTCAGATGCCTTATCAGACAAAGTATAGATCGTTGCGCCCTGCGCGTCGCCTTCCGCCTTTGGGAGAGCATCTGCATGAATGGAAACGAATAAAGCCGCACCCTGATTGCGCGCCATTTTTACGCGGTCGCCAAGCGCCACGAATGTGTCGTCGTCGCGCGTCATCACGACACGAAACTTGCCCGCCTTCTCGATGCGGTCGCGCAGTGCTTTGGCGAAATCCAGCACCAGATCCTTTTCGTTTTCTCCGCTTTCGGCAATGGTGCCGTTGTCAACTCCTCCATGACCCGCATCGATCACGACGACAGGACGTCCGTCTGCCTTCGCCGGCGTCGCGGTGTTGCTGGAATTCGTGACGCTTGCTGTTGCGGCGGCGTCTGCGATCATCGTCGGCCGCAACTGCGGTTTGGATTCTTCGGCCGGCGTCGCCTTGAACGCCGATTTCTCAACGGCGGACAATTCAACCACAAGACGCGGCGGCTGCTCGTTGGCCGCATCCATAATGTAAGTCTTCTCGACTTTCGCGGGCCCTGTGAGATCGAACACCATGCGAGACCCGCCGGGCATCACGAGCCCATATCGAAACGTGCGGACGAGGCCGCGCCCCGCCGTCCCCGTTCCCTGCGGAAGGCTGAATGTGACCTGCGGAAGATCGAGCACGACGCGATAGGGGTCGCCCAGTGTGGACGCGCGAACGTCAATCTTGCGATCGAGATCGAGAACGACCCGCGTCTGCTTGTCGTCACCCAGAATTCGGACGCCAGTCGCAATGGGATACGCGGTTGCAACCGCTGGGCGCGGCACCTGCCCGCCGGCGGATTCGGCTGCAGTCGCCTCCATCCACAGAGGCGCGGCAGCGCACGCTAGCGCCAGTCCGATCAATCCTTTGTTGCTTCTGCGGCGGGTCAACGAATCCCATGCCTCCGGGGCGCCGTCTTACCCCAATAAAATTGCGCGGTTAACTCGGCCTTACGGTTCCAGGCCCGATTGCAAACGCAGTGTTGCGGCCCCGTGACGCTTCCCTTGCCTCAGGGCGACAATAGACGTATTTATGGGGTGCTGACGGATTAAAACTTCCGGTTGTATCGCGTTCAGCCGCCCGGTGCAGCGCCGGTCCGTTCGAGCAGATTGAACGGTTCCAGCGTACCATCCGCCCTCCGAGGTCAGCGCTTTGCGCGGCCCACATTGTGGCGGTCTCTGGCCCGAGCGGCCCGCGTCCAATCGGCGCTCGCGGATGAAAGGTCCGCGGCTTTCGACAATCACCGCCCGCGTTCCGCGATGCGATGGTTCCCATCAGCGACCGACCAGCTGGCAAAGCCAGCAAAAAATGCGGCGGCAGAAATGCCGCCAGAACAAATTAAGCGGGCCGACGCTCGATGCGCCAGACTCACACGCCGACCGGAGTCAGAACTCCGGCAAACCCAGGACAGACACGACGCGAAACACTTTCGCGCCGTTCGTCGCTGGCTCTAAATTCGGCGCGGCACTCCGGGCGGCGTTTCGGCCTTTCCCTCACCCCCGAATCAGGTGGACCGTTGCGTCAGCCAGCTGCGCGTTTCGCGCTGGCCGTTTCGCGCGCCGTTCGCCGTCATGAGTTGAAAAATGCCCAACAAGATGTTGATCGACGCCACCCACCCGGAGGAGACCCGGGTCGTTGTAGTTCGCGGCAACCGCGTCGAAGAATTTGATTTCGAATCCGCTCAGCGTAAACAGCTGCGCGGCAATATCTATCTCGCCAAGGTCACGCGCGTAGAGCCATCGCTGCAGGCCGCCTTCATCGAATATGGCGGCAACCGCCATGGCTTTTTGGCCTTCAGCGAAATTCATCCTGACTACTACCAGATCCCGGTTGCGGACCGTCAGGCGCTGATCGAGGCCGACGAGCGCGCCCATCGCGAAGCCGAAGAGGACGCAGACAACAGATCCAATCGCCGCCGCTCGCGTCACCGCAATTCGCGGCGGCGCGGCCACGGCGAGCGTGTTCAAAGTGAGGTCGTCGACGCAGCAAATGCCGAGCAGATCGCCGAGGGCATGCAGGTTGGCGATCACGCCCCCGACTCCGTAGCCGAGGGCGCGCCCGATTCCGACCAACACGCGCATAATGAGCACGTCCAGCGTGATGAACCCGAGCATCATGAGGAGACGAGTTCAATCGCTGCTGAGCCGACGGCTGTCGCCGCAGCGCTGAGTGAAGCTGAAGCCCAAGATCATCATGACGATGATCACGGTCACGAAGACCATGAGGATCACGCGATGGAAAATGCGGCTCACGCCGAGCCGGAGCCTGCGCAGACAGCTGTACCTCTAAGCGAAGAACGCCACGGCGACGATGCGCACGACCACGAGGAAGACAGCGACGAAGCCGAAGAGGAAATTGTAGAATCCGTCGGCGGAGACGATGTTCTGGAAGAAGTCCCCGAACGCGCCTTCCGTCCACGCCGCCAATACAAGATTCAGGAAGTCATCAAGCGCCGCCAAGTCATGCTGGTGCAGGTCGTCAAGGAAGAGCGCGGGAACAAAGGCGCTGCGCTGACGACATATCTATCGCTTGCCGGACGCTACGCCGTGCTGATGCCGAACACCGCGCGCGGCGGCGGTATCAGCCGCAAGATCACCTCGGCGCAGGATCGTTCGCGCCTGAAGGACGTGGTGCAGGATCTCGATGTGCCGGAAGGCATGGGTATCATTCTGCGCACGGCCGGTGCGTCGCGCACGAAGCCCGAAATCAAACGCGACTTCGAGTATCTCATCCGCATGTGGGAAACCGTGCGCGATATGACATTGAAGTCGCAGGCTCCTACCCTCGTCTATGAGGAAGGCTCGCTGATCAAGCGTTCGCTACGCGACCTCTACAACAAGGAAATCGATGAAGTACTGGTCGCCGGCGAAGGCGGCTACAACGAAGCCCGCGATTTCATGAAGATGCTGATGCCGTCCAATGTGCGCGCGGTGAAGCAGTATCGCGATGGCCAGCCGCTATTCTCACGCATGGGCATCGAAGCGCAGCTCGATGCGATGTTCTCACCGACCGTCACGCTTCGATCGGGTGGCTACATTGTAATCAATCAGACCGAAGCGCTGGTTTCGATTGACGTGAACTCCGGCCGCTCGACGCGAGAGCATCACATCGAAGACACCGCGCTGAAAACCAATCTCGAAGCGGCCGAGGAGGTCGCGCGGCAGCTGAGGTTGCGAGACCTCGCGGGTCTCATCGTCATCGACTTCATCGACATGGACGAGAAGCGCAACAATCGCTCTGTCGAAAGAAAGCTGAGCGACTGCCTGCGGCAGGATCGCGCGCGCATCCAGGTCGGCCGCATCTCGCATTTCGGCCTGCTCGAAATGTCGCGCCAGCGCATTCGCGCCAGCGTGCTCGAAAGCTCAACCGAGCCATGCCCGCATTGCGGCGGCTCCGGTCACGTCCGCTCGGTCGCCTCAGTCGCGCTGCAGTTGCTACGCGGCCTCGAAGAAAATCTGATGAAGGGTGCCACCCACAATCTTGCCGTGCGCACGCGCACTGACGTTGCGTTGTACGTACTCAACCACAAGCGCGGACATCTGCGCGATCTTGAAAACAACTTCAAAGTGACGCTGGCTGTTGTTGCCGATCCGACGATCAGCGGTCAGCAGTCGTTCGTAATCGAACGCGGCGAAATGGTTCATACGCCCGAAGAAGCCAAAACAATCCTTGCTGCACAGCTTGCAGCACGTCCGCCTGAGCCCGACGACACATACGAATACGAAGAAGACGAAGCCTTCGAGGCGGAAGCCGAGTTTGAAGGCGACGACGAGGATGTTGCCGAAGGTCAGGCTCCCGGTGAACCATCGACGGATGGCGACGGCGCACCGCGCCGCAAGCGACGCCGTCGTAGGCGCGGAGGACGTGGCGGCGAGCAGCGTGATCAGTCGGCGGCAGACGGTTCTGCCGATGCACATGCGCCCGACCTCGGTGAAGATACCGATGAAGGCGAAGACGATTCCGACGATGCAGGAAGTGCACAGAACAATGACGTTCGCGCGGAAGGCTCGAACGGGGAGCGCCGGCCTCGGCGGCGCGGGCGCCGTGGCGGGCGGCGGCGGCGCGGCAATGGCGACACCAATCGTTCCGGCGAAGGTATCGTTGCGACGATCGCCGACGATATCGGATCGCCTCCCATCTCCGAGGCAACGGACGCGGCGGCGGATTTGTCATCGAACGATTCCGCCAGCCACGACGACCATGCAATGCGCGAAGCATCCTCCGTGCCTGTGTCGCATCACATCTCGACACCGGAGGATTCGCCCTTGGAGGCCGAACCGCCAAGAAAGCGATCCACCGTGCGCGAAAAGGTAAACTTCTTCATGAGTGGCGGCGAAAACCAATCTGAACAGCAGGCAGCGGAAACGCATTCGCCCGCGCAACCGATTGCTCCGACCGCCGACGCAACACCCGCTCAAAGCGAAGGCGAAAGCGATCAGCCGCGCAGAGCCGGCTGGTGGTCGAAGCGAACTTAAAATCCATCCGCGCAGTGATTTCAAAGCCCGTCGGTTGAAAAACTGGCGGGCTTTCGATTTCTGCTACTAGCGTTGCGACAGCCAGCGCGTGATACGTGCCACGGCCTCCGTCGTCTCTTGCGTCGTGCGCGCATAGGAGAAGCGCACGAACGAGCGGCCGTGGATCGGGTCGAAATCGATTCCCGGCGTTGCGGCGACATGCGCGCGCTCAAGCATTTCCTTGGCGAAAGCAAAGCTGTCATCCGTGAAATCCGAAACATCGGCGTAGAGATAGAATGCGCCATCGGCGGGCAGAAACTTCGTAATTCCAACCTTCGGAAGATTCTCGATCAGAATTCTACGATTGTCCTCGTAACTGTGCTTGATCGCCTCCATCTCCACGCGACCTTCGAACGCCGCCTCCGCAGCAATCTGCGATAACGTGGGCACGGAAATCGAGAGGTTCTGCTGCAGCGTTTCCACCGAACGTACCAGCGATTCCGGTACCACCATCCAGCCGACGCGCCATCCGGTCATGCAGAAATACTTCGAAAACGAATTGATCACCAATGCATTCGGCGACAGTTGCGCGGCCGTGACGGCCGGGAATGAATAGTCGAGACCGTGATAAATCTCGTCCGACACGAAACGAATTCCCGCGCTGTCTGCGGCCGCGATCAGATCCGACAGCGCCTCACGCGTCATCATCGTGCCGGTGGGATTGGCAGGGCTAGCCACCAGCGCGCCCTTGAGCGGTGTCTTTCGGTGAGCGGCGAGAAGCATATCGCCAGTCAATGCATGACGTGTTTTGCCGCTCGTCTCAATCGCGATGGGCTGGCAACCCAAGGCGCTGAGAATATGCCGATAGGGCGGATAACCGGGCACGGTCATTGCCACGCGATCACCAACCTCGAAGGCCGACAGGAACGCCAAAACGAATCCGCCGGATGAGCCGGTTGTAATGACGATACGTGCTGGATCGACGTCTGCAGAATAGGTATCGCGATAATGCCGTGCGATGCGCCTGCGCAACGAAGGGATTCCGAGTGCTGAGGTGTAATCGATACGACCAACATCCAGCGCTGCCTTTGCTGCAGCAATTGCCGGCTTTGGAGCCGGAGCCGCAGGCTGGCCGACTTCCATATGAATGACGTGTCCGCCACTGGCTTCGATTCGCGCAGCTGCCGCCATTACGTCCATAACCATAAACGGCGGTACATTTCCGCGCAGCGACGGCGTCAGTAGGTTTTTGGCCTTGTCAGTCCGAGGCGCATCAAGCATTGAATGGCTGCTACATTCTGAAACGGGCAAATTCAGCGCCGCCGCAGCGGCACGCCGCCGTCTTGCCGCATTCGGGGGATTGTTAGCGAGTGTTTTAGCATTGAACGAGCGGTTTCACCAACGCGCCAATCCGCGCGATTCCGCTCCATCCGCCATGAGAAATTGCCGCCAAATGTCTTTGGACATATCCATCATCGCGAACTCTCCGGCTACCCGAGCCAAACGCGCGCGGTCGCTTGCGCGCCACGCTGTCGGGCTCGCTACATCGGCCGCGATTGCGCTCTCGCCGCTTCCGGCCGCCGCCCAAAAGGCGAACAACGGTCCGCCGATTTTGCGCGACGCGGAAACCGAACAGTTGTTGCGCGAATACGCTCGGCCCATTCTGCGCGTCGCAGGGCTTGAACGACAAAACGTTCAGGTCGTCATTATCAACGACAGCGCCTTCAACGCTTTTGTCGCCGACGGCAGGCGCATATTCGTGAACTACGGGGCGCTGCGCGATTCCGAAACGCCGAACCAGATCATCGGCGTGCTCGCGCATGAAACCGGGCATATGGCCGGCGGCCACCTCGCGAAACTTCGTGAAGAGGTTTCTCGCGCGCAGACTCAAATGATCGTCGCTCTGCTGCTCGGCGTCGGCGCTGCTGTCGCGGGTGCCCGTGCTGGCGTCGGCGGAAACGCAGGCGCAGCAGCGGTCGCTGCTCCGCAAAGCGCCATTATGCGCTCGATGCTTTCCTATCAGCGCGCCCAGGAAGAGAACGCCGACAAAGCGGGTGTCAAGTTCCTCAACGCCACGGGACAGTCCGCCAAGGGCATGTACGATACGTTCAAGCGGTTCGAGCAACAGAGCCTTTACTCGTCCGCCGGTGCAGATCCTTACTACCAATCACACCCAATGCCCGCCGAGCGCGTTCGCGCGCTTGAGGAACTGGCGAAGTCGAGTCCGTATTGGGACAAGAAGGACGATCCTGCCCTGCAGCTGCGCCACGACATGATGCGCGCGAAGATTTCGGGATTCATGGAGCGCGCCGATACCGTATATCGCCGCTACCCGCTGACAAACGATTCCCTGCCGGCACGCTATGCGAGAGCCATTGCCGCCTATCGGCACGGCGATCTGCGCAACGCGCTCGCCCAGATCGATGCCCTGATCAAGGTCCAGCCGAACAATCCTTATTTCTACGAATTGAAGGGACAGGCGCTGCTGGAAGGTGCCAAGCCGGTCGAAGCCATCGCGCCCCTGCGAAAAGCCGTACAGCTCTCCAACAATGCTCCACTCATCGAGATGTTACTTGGACAGGCCCTTGTTGCGTCGGACAATCAAGCCTACGCAAACGACGCGATTTCGATTCTAAAAGCAGCATTGTCGCGCGAGCCGGAGGCCGCCCTCGGTTACACACAACTTGCGATGGCCTATGGCAAAAAAGGCGATCTCGCCGAGGCGGATCTTGCCTCCGCGCAGGCAGCCTATCTGCGGGGCGATCAGAAGACTGCGCGCGAGATTGCGTCGCGGGCCAAGACACGTTTTGCTATCGGCACACCCGGCTGGGTAAAGGCCGACGACATCGTCAATACGAAGCCGATCAAGAATTGAGCCGACGAACCGCAACACAAGCCCTGAAGGATTTATTCATGCGTTTGCTTCGCTTCCTTGCTCCCCTCGCCGTCGCAGCCGCGTTTGCCGGTGCGACAGCAGCGTCAAGCGCACAGGAATTTTCAAAAACTCAAAAAAGCGAAATCGAGAAAATCATCAAAGATTATCTCACCGCCAATCCGGAACTCCTGGAGGAAATGAGCGCCGAACTGCAGAAGCGCCAAGCGATCGCCGAAGAGGCCAAGCACAAGGCCGCCGTCGAAAAGAATGCCGATGTCATCTTCAAATCGCCGCGCGGCGTCGTCGTGGGTAACCAGAACGGCGACGTGAACTTCGTCGAATTCTTCGACTACAATTGCGGCTATTGCAAAAAGGCGATGTCCGACATGCTCGATCTGATGAAGTCGGATCCGAAATTGCGCGTCGTGCTGAAGGAATTCCCGGTGCTCGGCCCCGGATCGATGGAAGCCGCGCAAGTTGCGATCGCCGTGCGCATGCAGGATCCGACCGGGAAGAAATATCTGGATTTCCATCAGAAGCTGCTCGGTGGACGCGGTCAGGCCGACAAGGCGCGCGCAATGGCTGCCGCGAAGGAGGCCGGTGCCGATATGGCGAAACTGGAGAAGGATCTCGCAAGCCCTGAGGTCAAGGCGACGCTTGAGGAGAATTTCAAGATTGCCGAGGACATGGGTCTCAACGGAACGCCAAGCTACGTTATCGGCAAGAACGTCGTCGTCGGTGCCGTGGGGCTTGAGGGTCTATCCAAGAAGATCTCCGAAGCACGCTGCGGAAAAGCGACCTGCTAGAGTAACGCCAATCGAGGCTGCCGGGGCGCGCACCTGCGGTTCGCCGCCATCCTTTAGGATTGGTTAACCAACGATTTCCGTGCGTTAGACAGGGACTTTCGCCGATCTCGTGGTGGTTTCGACGGTGGACCCGCAGTCTGTCCGGGCTTCCATCGGGCTGCCTTGTTGCCTATAAACCGGCAAAAGCCGCGCCCGCCGCGCATTTTCTCGCCGACATTGCTGGATTTGGAATTCGGATGGCAAAGACGATCTATGTGCTCAATGGACCGAATCTCAATCTGCTCGGCACGCGTGAGCCGGAGACTTACGGTCATCAGACTCTCGCTGACGTCGAAAAGATTTGTCACGACGCGGCCGGTCGTTTCGGGATGACGGTCGATTGCCGGCAGTCCAACCGAGAAGGCGAACTGATCGATTTCGTGCATGAGGCAGGAGCCAAGAAGGCCGCAGGCATCATCATCAATGCGGGCGGATATTCTCATACCTCGATCGCGCTGCACGACGCGCTTGTCGGCGTAAAAATTCCGACCGTCGAAGTGCACGTTTCAAATATTTACGCTCGCGAGCGCTTTCGTCATCATTCATTCGTCGCTTCGGCTGCTTTTGCAACGCTTTGCGGCTTCGGTGTCGAGGGCTATCGTCTTGCCATCAGCGGCCTCGCCGCCAAACTTGGCGTTGCGGCAAAAGCCTGACGCTCACCATCGCTATTTAAGGAAGGTTTCGGATCGAACATGGCCCGTCAGCCGCAAGAACCATCGAACGCAAAACAAAAGCCCGGCGACGAGCGCGAACTCATTCGTGAGCTTGCGACGCTTCTCGACGAAACCAATCTGACTGAAATCGAAATCGAACGCGCCGGATTGCGGTTGCGGATCGCTCGCAATGTCTCCATAGCGGCAGTTGCCCCTGCACCCGCGCGCGCTGCGGCGCCTTCCGCCGCACCGGCTGCAGCCGCAGCACCGGCGCCAGTCGATATCTCTAAACATCCCGGCGCGGTCCCCTCGCCGATGGTCGGTACCGCCTATCTCGCATCCGAGCCGGGTGCAAAACAATTCATCGACATCGGCAGCAAGGTGAAAGCGGGCGATACACTTATCATCATCGAAGCGATGAAGACGATGAATCAGATTCCCTCTCCGCGCGCGGGAACCGTCACGCAGATTCTCGTCGAGGACGGTCAACCCGTCGAATTCGGCGAACCGCTCGTCGTCATTGAATAATCGTTCTCACCGTCAGGCGCTGCGATGTTCGACAAGATTTTGATAGCCAATCGCGGTGAAATCGCCCTTCGAGTGCTTCGCGCCTGCAAGGAACTCGGCATCGCCACAGTTGCCGTGCATTCGACCGCGGACGCCAACGCGATGCATGTTCGCCTTGCGGACGAAAGCGTGTGCATCGGCCCGCCACCGGCAAAGGACAGCTACCTCAACGTTCCGGCATTGCTTGCCGCCTGCGAAATCACGGGCGCGGACGCGGTCCATCCCGGTTATGGATTTCTCTCCGAGAATGCGCGCTTTGCCGAAATTCTTGCCGAGCACAATCTTCATTTCATCGGCCCCAAGGCGGAACACATCCGCACGATGGGCGACAAGATCGAAGCGAAGAAGACAGCGAAACGTCTTGGAATTCCGGTGGTGCCGGGATCGGACGGTGGCGTTGGCGCTGGCGACGATGCGATGGGCATTGCCAAAAAAATCGGATTCCCCGTCCTTGTGAAAGCTGCTGCCGGCGGCGGTGGACGCGGTATGAAAGTCGCACAAACGGAAGCCGACCTTGCATTGGCACTCTCGACCGCGAGTAACGAAGCCAAGGCCGCATTTGGCGACGGATCGGTCTATCTGGAAAAATATCTCAGCAAGCCGCGCCATATCGAGGTTCAGGTTCTCGGCGACGGGCGCGGCGGAGCGATCCATCTTGGCGAGCGCGATTGCTCACTCCAACGCCGGCACCAGAAAGTCTGGGAAGAAGGGCCCTCGCCCATCATCAGCGCGGATGCTCGCGCGACGATCGGCGAGACCTGCGCCAAGGCAATGCGCGAGATGCAATATCTGGGCGTCGGGACGATCGAATTCCTTTACGAAGACGGCGAGTTCTATTTCATTGAAATGAACACGCGCATTCAAGTCGAACATCCAGTGACGGAAATGATCACCGGCATCGATCTTGTGATCGAGCAAATTCGCGTCGCTGCAGGCGGCGATCTGCCTTGCAAGCAGGAAGACATCGTGATCAACGGCCACGCCATCGAATGCCGCGTCAACGCTGAAAATCCGGTAACCTTCCGGCCCTCGCCCGGAAAGATCATGCAGTATCATCCGCCCGGCGGTCTCGGCGTGCGCATCGATTCAGCCGTCTACCAAGGCTACGTCATCCCGCCGTACTACGATTCACTCGTCGGCAAACTGATAGTTCACGGCAAGACCCGCGGCGAATGCCTGATGCGGCTGCGGCGTGCGCTGGATGAGATGGTGGTGGATGGCATCGAGACCACGCTGCCGCTGTTCCGCGCGCTCGTTCGCGAGCCGAACATCATCGATGGCGACTACCACATCCACTGGCTCGAGCAGTATCTCGCCAAGGGCGATACTAAAGCTCATTGAACGGTTGAGGGAGATTGCGTCTCCCGGCCGTGCTACAGTGGCGCATGAGTTCGCGCGACAATGCCTCGTCAGAGATCACGCCTGAAGTGCTGCTGCGCGCTTATTCATGCGGTATCTTTCCGATGTCGGAGAGCGCAGACGACCCTACCATCTTCTGGGTCGAGCCTGAGCGCCGTGGAATTATTCCGCTCGATGGACTGAATATATCGTCGCGCCTCGCACGCACCGTTCGCTCGGATCGCTTTCGCGTCACTATCGATACGGCATTCAAGCAGACCATTGCGGCTTGCGCGGAGCCGCAGCCCGGCCGTGACGACACCTGGATCAATCAGCGCATTCGCGATCTTTATCTGGGTCTCTACACTCTTGGACATTGCCACAGCGTCGAGGCATGGGATGGCGACCAGCTGACGGGCGGTCTCTACGGTGTCAGCCTTGGCCGCGCGTTCTTCGGCGAGAGCATGTTTCACCGCGCACGCGACACATCCAAGGTCGCGCTGGTGCATCTTGTTGCGAGGCTCATCGCGGGCGGGTTCGTACTGCTCGATACGCAGTTCGTAACGGATCATCTACGCACGCTGGGAGCGATTGAAGTGTCGAGGCAGAAATATCGTGCGATGCTTGACAGCGCGATTGCAGGCCAAGCAGATTTCTTCGCGCTGCCAGCCGAGATTTCCGGCGCCGAAGCGCTGGCGCAAATCCGGACGTAACGCGATCAGTTCTGGCGGAATGGCGGGAACGGATTCGGCGACGGCTGGCGCTGAACGGGCGGCGGTCCCGAAACTGCCGACGCTGGCGGCTTCGCGGGTCCCTTTTTCTGACCCACCGGCGCAGCGACTGGCTTCGGCGCTTCCTGTTGCGCCACCGTCGCGTCTGGATCTTTGCAATCCGTCAGCCAGACGTCATAGATCGGGTGTTCGATGCCATGCAGGCCGGGGCTCGCGGCAAACATCCAGCCGGAAAAAATACGCTTCACTTCGCCTTGCAGCGTGATCTCATCGACTTCGACGAACGAGTCGGTGTTGGCCGACGCTGTTGCAGGCCGCGTGTAGCACGCGTCAGGCTTAATGCGCAGCGCGCCGAACTGAACGGTCTCGCCGATGTCGGCATCGAATTTGATGATGCGGCCGGTGATCTTATCGAGGCCCGCGAACACAGCCTTCTTGTTGACGATCTTCTGCGCGGGCGGCTCGGTGACGACCTCATCACCCGGCTGCAAGGTTGCCGGCGTCGGGGGCGTGGCTCCGCCGCGCGGCTGCTTCTGGCCCGGAGGCAGGCCCGGCAATGGGTTGGGGGTCGGAGGAACAGTTGCGACGTTCGGCGTTCCCTGCCCCGGCACCGCAGGCTGGTTCGGAGCGGAGGCACTTCCGGGCGGTGGCGGCAAAGGTTGCGATTGAAACGAGCCGGGCGGAGGCACGCCCTGACCTTGCGGACGCGTCGGTGCCGGGAGCACACGGCCTTGCGGCAATTCGGGGACCTCTTCCTCTTCGGCGTCCGGCTCCCTCGGCGCAACCTGCGCCGGCGGTCGCGGGCGATCCGAGAAAATGTTTCCGATCTGCGCGCGAGCGGGCACCGCGAACGACATCAGCGACGCGCTCAAGATTGTCGCAGCAAAGACTGGAATGGCTGGGCGGAACATTTGCGCGGATGACTCGGCGAATCTGGCTCGCGACATTCTATCGAAATGCGCCGCGCGCAGGCCATCGGTTAACATGCGGATTGCGGCAGGGAAAGGGCGGGGCTGCCGCCGTTTATTGGCCCGGATTCCACGGCTGGTAGTCGCCGGTGGCCTTCGGCCGTCGCCCAGTGGACAGCGTCGAACCCGACGGCCGATAGGCTGCCGGTGTCCCGGTCATGTTCGGACGGTGCGGCTTCTGCCATTCGCGCGGCGTGTAGCGCTCCTCAGTCGGCGGTACGTCAACTGTGTGATGCAGCCAGCCGTGCCACGACGGAGGAACGCGCGTCGCTTCCGCGTATCCGTTGTAGATCACCCAACGCCGCTCGAACCCAAGCGTCGGATCGATCTTGCCGCCGCGTGTCCGGTAATAACGATTGCCGCCCTCATCCTCACCGACCAGTTCGCCGAAGCGCCAGGTCCAGAACTGCGTGCCGAACGTCTGACCATTCCACCATGTGAAAATGCGTAGCAAAAACAACTTCATGGTTTGGATCCAAATCCGGCGGCGCAGTTGCGCAATCGGTATTTGATGGCATTCGACTCAAGATTTGTCCAGCACCAACAGCAGCTTGATGCGCTGCGTGAACAACGGAACGGCCCGTGCGTTATCTCGCCTGCATGGTGCAATCCCATAGGGTCTGATGATCGATACATTTCGCGGCGCTTATGCCGCCATCGCTGCCGGGCTTGTGGCTCTGCCGAACTGGCTGCTGACCGCACTCATCGTTGGGGGATCGCTCGTTGTCGCCGTCACCTTCTATGCCGTGATCGTGCAGACAATGCGGAGCGCCTTCGGCGTCCGCCATCCAAACGCGCGCGCGTTGCTGACACGCAGCAAGGGACCGTTTCGGCTGGGGTTGATCGTGCTCGCGCTGGCCTTCTCAGTCAGAGTCGCGCCGATCAATGCCGATGCGGCAATCGTGTTCGGCAACATTCTGAACGTCGCCTTTATTGCGCTGATCGGCTGGATCGCATCGACAGCGGTGGAGATCGCGTCGCAGATTTACGTCCGCCGTTTCAAACTCGACGCCGAAGACAATCTGCTCGCACGAAAGCACGTCACGCAGGTGCAAATTCTCAAGCGCGCCGCAGATACGCTGATTGTCATTGTCACGGTTGCTGCTGCGCTCATGACATTCGACAAAGTCCAGCAATATGGCGTCAGTCTTTTCGCATCCGCCGGCGTCGCAGGTCTCGCTATCGGTCTTGCCGCGCGCCCATTGCTCGCAAATCTGATTGCGGGCGTTCAGATCGCGACTGCGCAACCGATCCGCCTCGACGATGTGGTGTTTCTCGAGGGCGAATACGGCACCATCGAGGAAATCACCTCGACCTACGTCGTGATCAAACTGTGGGACTGGCGACGGATGGTGGTACCGCTCAGCTACTTCATCGAAAAGCCGTTCCAGAACTGGACGCGCGAAACCTCCGCGCTTATCGGGTCGGTATTTGTTTACGTCGACTACACCGTGCCGATCGGGCCGCTGCGCGAGAAGCTGATGGAGATCGCGCGAGCGTCGCCGCTTTGGGATGGGCGCGTTGTCGAGCTGCAGCTCAGCGACGCCAAAGAGCGAACTATCGAACTTCGCGCGCTCGTCAGCGCGCGAAGCGCGCCGGCCTCATGGGATCTGCGCTGCGAGGTTCGCGAAAAACTGATTGCCTATCTGCAGGAAGAATACCCGGACGCCCTTCCCCGAACACGGCAGGAGGTCATCGGGCGCCGGTCAGCAAGCCTAAGCGAGCCCGACCGGCCCTCCCACGTCCCAGAAGCACGACCGCAATCCGCACGCGGCATCCGTTCCTGAACGGGAACTGCCCCAGAAGCGCCTGAATTCAAACCAAGATTTGAAGAGTTGAAACGGGAACACGCTGGTATCCCGCGCGTAAGGCCCGGTGGTTCCGATTTCGGAGCGGGATTTGGAGATATCGATGATGACGTTGAAGAAGGGCTGCGCGGTCGCCGCGCTTGCACTCGTGCTTCCGATGACTGCGGTGACTTCGGTTAACGCGGCTCCCCTCGCCAGCGCGACCGCGCTGTCTTCGGCAACCCATAGCAATTCAGATGTGACGCAGGTTCAATGGCGCGGTCGCCGCGGCGGCTGGGGTCCTGGTGTCGGCATCGGCCTGGCGGCGGGCGCTTTGATCGGCGGCGCAATCGCAGCCGGCTCGTCACCCTATTACGGACCGGGCTACGGTTATGGCTACGGGCCCGGCTACTACGGTCCGGCATACGCACCTGCTCCGGTCGTCGTTGAACCCGGCTACGGCGGCGGCGATGCAGAGGCCTACTGCATGCAGCGCTACAAATCCTACGATCCGGCTTCCGGCACCTATCTCAATTACGACGGCAATCGCTATCCCTGCCCGTAATCGAACCTGAATTTGGAAACACGAAAGCGGCGCATGAAAATGCGCCGTTTTGTTTTGCGTGACGATGCTTTTTAGAACGCGACCTTTACGCCACCCTTTGCGGTCGCCGTGCGGCTGGAATCCGTCGTTGCGGTATATTCGGCTGCGCCGAAAACCGTCCAACCGGAGATGTGCCGCCAGTCGAAGCCGACGCCCGCATATCCGCCGAACACATCGTTTTTGCCGGGCGCTGCGAACGGTAGGCTCTGTCCAAGCAGGATCGTATTCACTGTCGTGTCGCCCGCGCGCTGCAACGCCAACACACCGAGTGTTCCGGAAATCTGCATGCGCTGTGACGGTACCGGAACGCTCGTATGCGTGAACGTCACCTCGCCTCGCTCCTCAAAATTGTGCGAGGTTCGTGAAGCGACGGTCAGGTTGTTCGTCGAGCCGCTTTCCTGATAGCCACCGAAACCGGCAGCCAGATAACGCACGCGTCCCGTCGGCGTCATCGTGATGTTAGCGGCAATCGGCATCCTCACGCCGTAGGCAATTTCAGGGCTGACGAACCAGCCATCGTAACTCGCGGAGGCGGTTTCAAATCCACCGGGCGCAAGATTGTTCGTCATGTTACGTCGAAGATCGTTGTTGCTGTGTCCGCCGAGCAGCGCAAAATCGAAGAATGCTTGGTTCATTGCATAGCGGCCGTAGATGCCGCCAAACACGATGTTGCTCGTCGTGTCGCCCGAATTCATGTCGACAGTCGACTTGATTGAGCCTGCGCCGAGCAGCCCGCCGACTCGCAGGTCGGGGCGGAACTTCTTGTCGGCGCCCAGCGTGCCGCCGTAAAAATTATTGACCGAACGCAGCGTCGGCGCATCGGCGTCCTGAATGCGCTGGCCAGCAAATCCCTGCGCCCAGACGCTGGTGCCGTCTTTTGCCGTCACGCTCGGATTGCTGAACAGCACGCGGTCGGTACTCGCATAGTTGAGCGACGAAATCCCGGCGAACGCATCGCGCGCCATGTCGACCGCAACGTTACCTGACGGCGCAAAGCCGATCGGGGTCGAGCCGCCGCTCATCGGGGCAGGATTGTTCAGGCGACTCGTGACCATCGACGAAATCGTGTGCGAGAAATCGGCAACGTTCTTGTCCTGAACGGCGAACGATGTCGGATCAAGGATCGCGACGGTGTTGCCGAAAATCACAAAAGGCGCGCCGCCGAAGACATTTACGGGGGCGCCTGTGTCGATAAGGCCTCCAATGGTGCCGCCACACCCGCAGGTCAATCCGAACGTGGTGACGGAAGACATGTCACCGCCGCTATAGAAATTTACGGTGGTCGGAGCGGTCCCGAAAAACGGCGTGCCATCGTTGAGGCCGATGCGGCCGATAATCCGCGAGCCGGGCAGCAGATTCAGAACCGACTGCACCGTCGCGTCGGTTTGAAACATGTCGAGTGCCACGCCACCTGTGCGGCTGCCGTCGATCAAACCGGCATTCGACAGCGTTGCGGTACCGAAATTGCCGCCGGTAACGTCGATTTCACCGATGATACGGCCAGCGTTGTAGGCAGACGCGTTGCCGTCCAGCGAACCGACGACGACGACCTGTCCAAAGCCCGGGGCGTTAGACACATCGACAGTGCCGAAGTTGACGAACGATGCGTTGCCGCTGTTGGTTGACACCTGCACGCCGTTGAAGTCGGCGACGATGGACCCCCTGTTGAACAGCAGGGCATCGCCCGTTCCTCCACCTGCATCGGCGCCAGAAACATAAACATCGCCATTGACGGTTCCAAAGTTCGCCAATGTCGCGTTGCCACCGCCGAAGTTCTGTCCGGTTAACGTCGAAATACCGCCCGAAACCGTACCCGTGTTGATCGTCGTCGCGTTGCCGGAGCCATCGGTGTGGGTGTCGATCCCCGGCCCGGGTCCGACAAGATTTTGAATCGTGCCGGTATTGATCGTGACCGCGTCACCAAAGAATGTGGAAGTCAGCACGGAAACGAAGACGTTGCCGAAATTATTCGTCGTCGCGGTCCCGCCTTGTGTTTGCGTGGTCATCGCTCCGACCTGACCGCCTATCATGTTGGTCGCAGTCGCATTGCCGTTGACCGCGCCGACAAAAATTTGCGTCGTAACATTGCCCGAGTTAACGGCGGCGGCATTGCCGCCATTGTTGGCTTGTGCGTTCAACGCGAACGCGCTTCCCGAATTTATAACTGTCGCATTGCCGCCGTTGTTCGAGATGGCTTCAACCGACCCGAAGACGGTTCCCTGATTTTGCGAAAGCGCATTGCCGTCATTCGTATTGGCCGACATGCCGTCGACGATGCCAGCTGGCATATTGAGCAGCGTTACATTCTCGCTGCCGCCTGCCGTTTGGGTGAAGGTGCCCGCACCCGTCTGATCGGAGTTGTTCTGGCAAGCGATGTCGGTCGGCGAGACGGAGCAAATCCACTGCGCGCGCGCTTCTGTCGGCACCGCGAGGCTGATGAACGAAACCGCTGCGATCAGCGCAAGCGGGAATCGTATTGCGCGTGCCGTGCACGCCCAAATTCCCATCGCCGACTTTGTCCGCAACGACGCCACACCCAACCCCTGTCGACCGTCCGCGTTGATCGCGGATCGGGAACTGCGGGAACCGTATCAGCAGTGCGTTTTCTGGGCTGTGACAAATGCGATACAGCCGCCGCAAAACGTGTGACAAAGGCCCAATTTCAAAGGTTAATTCGCGTTTTTACCGTCAGGCGCGCGATGCCAGAACAACGCCTGCAATCGTGAGCAAGAGAGCTGCGATCTGGCCCGGTCCGAGTGGTTCTCCCAATGCAAATGCGGAAGCTAATACGCCGATGACGGGAACCAGCAAGGTTCCAATCGCGGCGATGGAGGCAGGCAGGCGCTGGAGGGCTGCGAACCAGCACAGATAGGCGATGCAGAACTGCACGACGATGGAATAGAAAAACAGCGACCAGCCGAGCGTCGTGAGTTGCGCGAAGTGAGGCGTCTCGATCGCGAGCCCGATCAGCGCCACCGGCAGACATCCGATTCCAATCTGCCAAACAGCAGAGGTCACCGGCGCCAGCGTCAGCGGCCAGCGTTTTGCAAACACGGTGCCGAGCGCGAAATTGAATGCACCCCACATCGCCAGCGCAATTCCCGGCAGCGTCGCTTGCGTTGTCGAGACACCCTTGCCGCCCATCAGCGCGACAAGTCCCGCAAGCGCCATCGCCATCGCGATCACGCGCAGCCACGTCATGCGCTCGCCGAGAATGGGCCATGCCAGAGTGGCCGCCCACACCGGCATTGTGTAAGCAATGACAGCGGCTTCGCTGGCCGGCAGATAAGTCAGCGCGAGGCCCATCAGCGCCATCCATGACGTGACGTTGAGTGCCGACAGCAGCACAAGACGCGGCCACTGCGCTCGCGGCACGCGCAGGCTCTGGCCGATCACGACCGCAACGCCCGCGAGCAGAAACGCGCCGATCACGCCGGAAATTCCGCGCATCGACAGCGGCGGCAGCTCAGTGAGCAGCCGCTTCGTCACCGGCCAGTTCATGCCCCAGCCGACGGACGTGACGAGCAGCAGCAGATAGCCGACAGTGGTCGCGCGCTTTGCGGCGGCGGGTTTCACTTCGACCGGAATCTCGACTGGCGTGCGCGCGTCCATGTTGTCCTCGCTTCGTAGCGCACGACAAAGACCACGGGCCGACAAAAACGGCCACCCGGAATCCGAAAAACGCGGCGCATGGCGCCTGCGCGCTTTTTGCGGATTAAGGCAGCGGAAATTCGTGTGCAGCGCGGGGCTTAGACGCGGAGAGAGGGCGCGAAAGGCGAAACGGTGACGGACTTGGAATCGAATGGCGGAAATGGGGCGGGCGGGGTCGATGCAAGTTCGCTTTACGCATCGCTTAGTTCGCGGTCTCGAAATTGTTGTTAAAACCGATTAGGGGCAGAGCTTTCAATTATTTGAAAGATACTTTTCAAATTTGCTTTTCCGGTCGAGCGGCTTCGTTGAAGGGGTATGCCACCACGTTCAATAAGCTGTCGATTACCCTCTCTCCCATCTGCCATGTCCTCGAAGAAGACAACGAAGAGAGGCTTGTGCGTTTCTAACGCTCGATATCCGGCGTTAAGCGTTCCTCCTCTATCTCCGGCCTCCAAAACGATTACCGCGTCGCTCAGTCCGACGATCGCTTTGTTACGTTCCATTGCGCGGTCTGCCCGCCAAATTGCTTCTCGTGGGAAATAGCTAATCACAAGAACTCTGTTCCAATCCCAGATTTCCTTGATCGTGCGCTTAATTCGAAAGTGGTCTATACCTTCCGGAAGAACGATTATCGTCGAGCCGCCATTGAGTAGCGCCGACTCATGTGACGCCATATCAACGCCCGACGCATAACCAGAAATCACTATGACTTTGTGCTGACTAAGTTGCTCAGCGCAATCCGCAGCAATAGTCAATCCAGCATCGCTTGCCTTTCGAGAGCCGCAAAAGCCAACTCCCCTTTTTTTTAAAAGATCTATGTTGCCAACAAACCATAAGTCGGGCGGCAAAAGTTCGCCGAATATCTGTCTAAGCCTGACGGGATATTCTTTTTCGCCCGCCGAAATTTTCCTGGGTTCGGGAATTACGGATTTAGTCATGTATTGTCCGTATCTCGCCAAGTTTTCACGCAAAACAATCCGTGAACTTCTTTAGCGCCCATTTCAAACAGCTTCATAGCCACGTATTGCGCTGTCGTTCCCGATTGATACTTGTCGTCAATTAGGATGATTTTTTTACCCTTAACATTTGTAGGCGCGATTAACTGAGCCGCTTCAAGTGCCTTCCACTTGTCGTCCAGCGAGAGAGCTTTCACACTCTGCTTCTTCTTCTGGAATTTTACGTCCGCCGAAATATCGATTTTTTTTGTAGCGGCCGCCACGCGCTTTGCTAATTCAGTTGGTAAATCCCAATCTTTTTCCGGCGACGGAGGAACGGCGCAGACCATCTCGCAGCCGCTATAAAACGGATTATTGGCGATAGCCCCAGCAAGACCCGCACTCAATTTCGCAATCGCTGCTTCGCTTTTTGAGGCCTTGGCGTCGTGCTCTGCTTGGCCAAACTCAGTGTAAACACCCGCTTCGGCCAAGTTGAAGTCAAACGCCATCGCGCAATCAAGATTGTCGCGCAAGAAAACATAAGATTTGTGTTTGTCCTGCCATGCCAACGCGCTCGCTATCTCAGCAGCATCCGTTAGGAATTTATAAGGACCGTAGGGTCCGTCGAGTGTATCGATGCCTGTCTCCTGCTTAAAAAGCCGCTTGAGAGAAGGAAATTTCGGCCCGACAATATGGTGACCCCGCGCTTCGTGATTGCGGACTGCAGGATTATCGCTGAAACGAAATCTTTTCGGAGAAATACTCCGATGCTCCTGAACGTCTTTAAGTGTGAAAATCGGCATTGTGTGTCTCTAAAATTTAAGAGCCGTCTATTTTATGCCATGATGCAACTAAGCACATTACCTTAGCAGCGCAACAATCAGTAGAGCCCATGACTCCCCCGCCCTTCACCACCATCGTTCTTGGCGGCACCGGACAGGTCGGCAGCTCCGCAGTCGATGAACTGCTCGCGATTCCGGAATCCAAAGAAGTCGTCATGGTCACGCGCAAGGCGATCCCGCCGCGCGAGCGCGTGCGCAACGTCGTCCTCGATACGAACGCTGCCGATTTCGCCGAGCGCATCAAAACCCTCGCCGCCGAACTGAACGCGCAAGGCCACGTAAGTGCGGTGAGCTGCGTCGGCATCGGCATCGGCACGGCGCTCTGGAGCGAGGACGATCTGAAGAAAGTCGAAGTCGGCGTCGTCAGCGCGTTCGCGCGCGGCTGTCATGATGGCGGCATTTCGCAATTCGCCTTGCTCTCCGCCGTGGGCAGCACGGCGACCAGCCCGTTCAAATATGTGCGCGTCATGGGCATGAAGGAAGACGCCGTGCGCGCGGTCGGCTTCACGCGGCTTGCGATCTTCCGCCCCGGCATCATCACCGGCAACGCGCACACGCCGGGATGGTCCGCGCTGCTCGGCGCGTTTCTGCCGGGCGGGTTCGGCAATATCGACCAGCAAATTCTCGGCCGCGCCATCGCCAAGGAAATCGCCTTGCGCCAGCGCGCGACCGGCGAGGTCATCTACGAGAATGCCGACATGCGAAAGCTCGCGGCGGAGTAGTTCATCGAAATATCAGGTCAACGATCCCAACCAGAAGACGGACGATTCCGGGAAGCAGAAAGAACCCTGCGATCCAGCCGGCGATGGCAAGGGGCCATGATGGATTCTTGGGCATCCGTGTCGCGGCCACAAACGACAGCGCCGACAATATCGCCGAGCCGCCGCCGATGATGACGGACTCTCGATCTGCCTGAATGGATTGCGGCAACCCCACCAGCAAACCGATCGCCAGCAGGCCAAACGCCCAGCCGCCTCCGACAAAAATTGCTCGCAGCCAACCGTTTGCTTTTAGAAAGACCTGCATGCGCCCCTCTTTTGCGAGCTTAACCCTCACACCAGAATAACCCGCGCCACTCGCCTCCACGCGGATGTGGATGACGGGGAGAAAGATCGCGCGACGGCAGAATTCGCGACTCGAATCCGCGCCTTTGCGCCCATATCCGGCGTGCGTTTCCGCACCTTTAACGCCGCAAAAAGCGGAACTCACAGGGCGAAAAATTTTTGAAAATTTTGCCCTTGGGAATTGCGAAGGACTCACTGATACTTCCCGCATTGCGAATTTACCGGCGATGAACCATTCCGCTGGAAATTGGCCTTTTCCCACCATATTTAGTGTTTGATTCAGGTTTGAATACTAAACCTTGACGTACCGGACGAGTCTGGCCTAGCCTTGGAATCGTCAGGCGCGTGAGTTTTTGGTCTCGCCGGGCACTCCCAAGAGGGTTCCGACAGGAAGCTCCGCAACGGCCATCAAGGCCACGGAGTTGAGGATTTGTCGGCTCTTTTTGGACGGCAAAAATGGGGCGTAAGGCGTTGAAGGGCTGGGCCTGCATTTACACCTGTAAAGGCAGTCACCACCCCGAGCAGAGAACAGGCCGGAGCGAACGACTCCAAGCGATGAGTCGCGTTGAACGGCAAACTGCGGACTCAACAGGTTGAAAAGACCTGCCGGTTCGCGAATGGAAATCCCCGGCGTAACCTCAATTGAGGACGCGCCGGCAAAAGACGGGGCACTATTATGCGAATCGAACGCCGCTACACCAAAGCCGACACCTCACCCTACGCCGCCATCGATTTCAGGCTGACGACAAGCGAGATTCGCAATCCTGACGGCTCCGTTGTGTTTCGTCTTGAGAATGTCGAAGTCCCCGAATTCTGGTCGCAGGTGGCGTCCGACGTTCTGGCGCAGAAATATTTCCGTAAAGCAGGCGTCGCCGCCAAGCTGAAGAAGGTCGAGGAAGAAACCGTCCCCTCCTTCCTGTGGCGTTCGGTGCCGGATGAAGACGCGCTCGCAGCGCTCCCGGAAAAAGAGCGATACGGTTCTGAACTGTCGTCGAAGCAGGTGTTCGATCGGCTTGCCGGCTGCTGGACCTATTGGGGCTGGAAGGGTTCGTACTTCACGTCGGAAGAGGATGCGAAAGCGTTCTATGACGAACTTCGCTTCATGCTGGCGAAGCAAATGGTCGCGCCGAATTCGCCGCAATGGTTCAACACCGGCTTGCACTGGGCTTACGGCATCGATGGTCCGGGCCAGGGCCATTACTATGTGGATTTCAAAACCGGCAAGCTGACGAAATCGAAAAGCTCTTACGAACATCCGCAGCCGCACGCCTGCTTCATCCAGGGCATCGAGGACGATCTCGTCAACGAAGGCGGCATCATGGATCTGTGGGTGCGCGAGGCGCGCCTGTTCAAATACGGCTCCGGCACCGGCTCGAACTTCTCGCGGCTGCGTGGAGAGGGCGAAAAACTCTCCGGCGGCGGCCGCTCGTCGGGCCTGATGAGCTTCCTGAAAATCGGCGACCGTGCGGCGGGCGCGATCAAGAGCGGCGGCACCACGCGCCGCGCGGCCAAGATGGTGGTCGTCGACGCCGATCATCCGGATATCGAAACCTACATCGACTGGAAGGTCCGCGAGGAGCAGAAGGTCGCCGCTTTGGTCACCGGCTCGAAGATCAACCAGAAGCACCTCAAGGCCATCATGAAGGCCTGTGTGAACTGCGAAGGCAGTGGCGACGATTGCTTCGATCCCGAGAAGAACCCGGCGCTGCGCCGCGAGATCAAGCTCGCGCGCCGCTCGCTCGTCACCGACAACATGATCAAGCGGGTTATTCAATTTGCCAAACAAGGCTACAAGGACATCACCTTCGACATCTACGACACCGACTGGGATAGCGAAGCCTATCTCACCGTGTCGGGCCAGAACTCCAACAACTCGGTGTCGCTGAAGGACGATTTCCTGCGCGCGGTGGAAACCGACGGCGACTGGAATCTCAACGCCCGCACCTCCAAGAAGGTGATGAAGACTCTGAAAGCCCGCGACCTGTGGGAGAAGATCGGTTACGCCGCATGGGCCTCCGCCGATCCGGGCCTGCACTTCAACACCACGATGAACGACTGGCACACGTGCAAAGCCAGCGGCGACATTCGCGCGTCGAATCCTTGCTCCGAGTATATGTTCCTCGACGACACGGCGTGCAACCTCGCCTCCGCCAACCTCTTGACCTTCTACGACACGCAGACACGGCGTTTCGATGTGGATGCTTACGAGCATCTGTGCCGTCTGTGGACTGTCGTGCTGGAAATTTCCGTCATGATGGCGCAGTTCCCCTCGAAGGCGATTGCGGAACTGTCCTACGAATTCCGCACGCTCGGTTTGGGTTACGCCAATATCGGCGGCCTGTTGATGACGATGGGCCTGTCCTACGACTCCAACGAAGGCCGCGCGCTGTGCGGCGCCCTCACCGCCGTGATGACCGGCGTGAGCTACGCGACGTCTGCCGAGATGGCGAAGGAACTCGGCGCATTCCCCGGCTACAAGAAAAACGCCCAGCACATGCTGCGCGTGATCCGCAACCATCGCCGCGCCGCGCACAGCGAAGCCACCGGCTATGAAGCGCTGGCCGTCTCTCCGGTGCCGCTCGATCACGCCTCATGTCCTCAAGCGGACATCGTCGCGCATGCGAAGGCTGTGTGGGATCGCGCGCTCGAACTCGGCACCGAACACGGCTATCGCAACGCGCAGACCACCGTGGTCGCACCGACCGGCACCATCGGTCTGGTGATGGATTGCGACACCACGGGCATTGAGCCTGATTTCGCGCTGGTGAAATTCAAGAAGCTCGCCGGCGGCGGTTACTGGAAGATCATCAACCGCGCAGTTCCCGAAGCGCTGCGTGCGCTCGGATATAAGGAAAGCGACATCGCCGAGATCGAAGCCTATGCGGTCGGTCACGGCTCGCTCGGCCAATCGCCCGGCATCAACGTCTCGACTTTGAAAGCCAAAGGCTTCACCGACGACATGATCAAGAAGGCCGAAGCGGCATTGCCGACGGCATTCGATATCAAGTTCGCGTTCAACAAATGGACCTTCGGCGAGGACGTGCTGCGCGATACGCTGAAGCTCGACGCGGAAGCCGTTGCGGCTCCCGGTTTCGACCTGCTCACCGCGCTCGGCTTCTCCAGGCGCGAGATCGAAGCCGCGAACGTGCACATCTGCGGCGCGATGACGGTGGAAGGCGCGCCGCACCTCAAAGCCGAACACTACGGCGTGTTCGACTGCGCCAATCCCTGCGGCAAGATCGGCAAGCGTTATCTGTCGGTCGAAAGCCACATCCGCATGATGGCGGCGTCGCAGCCGTTCATTTCGGGCGCGATCAGCAAGACCATCAACATGCCGAACGACGCCACCGTCGAGGACTGCAAATCGGCGTATCTCTTGTCCTGGAAGCTCGCGCTGAAAGCCAACGCGCTCTATCGCGACGGCTCGAAGCTGTCGCAGCCGCTCAACTCGCAGCTCATCAGCGACGATGAGGACGAGGACGATGCAATCGAGACTTTCCACGACAAGCCGATGGCGGCGCGCACCGCGGCGCTGACGGAAAAGATCGTGGAGAAAATCGTCGAGCGCGTCACTGTGATCCGCGAGCGCGAGAGGATGCCGGATCGCCGCAAGGGCTACACCCAGAAGGCCGTGGTCGGCGGGCACAAGGTTTATCTCCGCACCGGCGAATACGATGACGGCCGATTGGGAGAAATCTTCATCGACATGCACAAGGAAGGCGCGGCACTTCGCTCGTTCGTGAACAATTTCGCGATTTCCGTCTCGCTCGGCCTGCAATACGGCGTGCCGCTCGACGAATATGTCGATGCGTTCACCTTCACGCGCTTCGAGCCGGCCGGCCCCGTGCAGGGCAACGACTCGATCAAATACGCCACGTCCATTCTCGATTACGTGTTCCGCGAATTGGCCGTGTCGTACATGGAGCGTTTCGATCTTGCGCATGTCGATCCGTCGGAATCGAATTTCGACGCCATCGGCAGCGGCGTCTCCGAGGGCAAGGCGCCCGATCCGTCGCATTCGTCGAAGTTCGTCTCCAAGGGCATCACGCGCTCGCGCGTCGATCGGCTCGCTGTCGTCGGCGGCGCGGACGCTATCGGCTCCGGCAATGTCACGGCGATTGCATCGGGTGGCGCGGCCGCGCGGCATGGCGACGCGGAAGGCGCGGTTGCGCTGAAAGCCGCCGAGCCCGAGCGCGAACTCTCGCCGACGGAAAAGCTGGAAGCGCAGCAGTGGAGCAAGGCCGGTTCGGCGCAAGCCGCAGCACCTGCCGCACCGAGCAAGGCCGAGCGCCGCGCGGAAGCCAAAGCCCGCGGCTACGAAGGCGACATGTGCTCGGAGTGTTCGAACTTTACGCTGGTGCGCAACGGCACATGTATGAAGTGCGATACGTGCGGAAGCACGACGGGGTGCTCGTGAAAAATTGAACCAGAAGAAGAAACATCATTTCGTAGCACAAACCTATCTGAAGGAATTTTGTAATTCTGACGGAAAGGTTTGTGTTTATTCGAAGGATGACCCATCAAGACCTCGATGGGCTTCGCCGGCTTCTATCGGATACGAAAAGTACTATTATTCACAGCCGACCCCAGATGGTGGCGTAGATAACAACAAACTTGAAGATTACTTCTCGTCGATCGAGAATGAATGGCCGCATCTAGTAAACAAAATCAAACGCGGCGAAAAATATAATGGCGGCCTCAACCAGCTCTTACTTTTTGTCTTAATGCACCGCGTCCGGGTGCCGACCGCACGTGACGCCGTCGAAAAGACGCTGGCCGCATCGGTAAAGATGTCGATTAGACATCTAAACGATCAAGGACAACTTCCGGCGCCACCGGACGGATTTACGTTCGAATATCTCGATAAGCATATGGCTATCTCGATAGACCCGCATAAATCAATACACGCCATGGTTGACTTAGCGAAGGGTGTAGAAAAAATCTTTGGTGCAATTGGATTTCGGATTCTAGAAAACGAAACGGATTTAAATTTCATCACTAGCGACAATCCCGTTGTGTATTTTGATCCGACGGTACCGCTGTCCGCAATGCAGCCCTACAACATCGACCGAGATCGAATGACAATAGAGTTCATGTTTCCTATGACGCCGAGGCTTATGCTTTGGGGACATTCAGACTTCAAACCTACAGACGGACTACACACAGTCAGCTACGAAAAAGTTATTCATCGTGATTTTGTTAAGCGCGCAAATGTTCTGATAGCAAAATTTGCTCATCGAATGGTATTCGCGAGTGAGCAAACCCATACGCCACTTGTAAAGAAGTACGCGCCCACGTCGCCTGTTGCGTCAGTTCAACAGCTACGAACTTTGACGGGCCGAGGTATCTTCACGCAAATGGTTTTCGGAAAACGCGAGCAGAAGCCTAAATGGTTAGGCACTACAGAACCTTGAGCGAGAGAGCGCCTTAATCGAGCCCTCCATGCACCCCCTTCTTCCGCGCGATCTTTTTTGAACTGCTCGGCATCTGGTCGGCCTATTACATCTGGAAAAATCTCAAGACCGGCATCGTCGACACCGGGCGCGGCTGGACCGTGGCTCGCCGCGACGTCACCCGAACAGCCGATTGACAATATCTTACATGTATCCTATAAGATACAATGTTCGAGCTTCGGAAAACCGATGAATTCGACATCTGGCTTTCGTCGCTGTCCGATCAGCGCGCCGTTGCAAAGATCGCCTCGCGGATTGAACGGCTCGGCCTTGGAAATCCCGGCGATGTAAAAGCGATCGGCGAAGGCGTGAGCGAAATGCGGATTCCTTACGGTCCGGGATATCGCGTCTATTACAAGCAGACCGGCAAAACGATTGTCCTGATTTTGTGCGGCGGAGACAAGTCAACGCAGGATAAAGATATCAAACGGGCAAAAGAAATCGCGGCGCAGCTCTGAAAGGAAACACAATGGTAAAAATTTCAAAGTTCGACGCAGCCGACTATCTTAAAAACCCGGCCGCAATTGCGGCCTATCTCACCGAAGCGTTCGAGACCAACGACGCGAGCTATATCTGCACAGCGCTCGATACGGTCGCGCGCGCCAAGGGCATTGGCGATGTCGCCAAGGCCACCGGGCTTTCGCGGGAAAGTCTCTATAAAACTTTCAGGGATACGGCGAAGCCGGAATTCGATACGGTGCGAAAGGTGATGGAATCGTTCGGCGTCAAACTCGTCGCCGAACCGATCCGTAAAAAGAAAGCCGGTTGAGACGAGGCCCATGTACCCCTTCTTCCGCGCGATCTTTTTTGAAGTCATCGGCCTGTGGTCGGCGGTTCAGATCTGGAACAATCTGAAAACCGGCATCATCGACACCGGGCGCGGCTGGCGGATGGAGCGCGACACCAATCCCGCCGGCTTCTGGCTCTACACGCTGTTCAATGTGCTGTTCGTCGCCTTTGCGATCGCCGTGCTGCTCAATGCCATCGGGCTGATCGCCGATCCGTTTCCCGTCGTGAACCGCTGGCTGCGCTTCGACTTCCGCTGATCGCGGCACTTGCGCCGTTTTCCGGCACCCTTCCTTAACCGCTTCGCACCAGACTGCCGCGCATGGATAAAGCCGCCTTGCCGTTTTACGCGCGCCTTCTGATGGCCGGCCTCGCGCTGTTCGCCGCCTGGGCGATGGCGCGCGCGTGGCGTTCGGGCGTCGCCTACAGCGATAACTACACCTTCGACGAAACGCGCGAGCCGACGATGTTCATCGTCACGATGCTGTCGCAGCTTTTCGTGCTGCTGTTTTGCGTGGCGCTCGCGGCAGGCTACACGCCGCAGGAATTCCTCGCGCAGTTCGGCCTCGACAGGCTTTCCGCCGGCCTGAACTGGTTCTGCCCGCCGCAGCGCTAAGCGTTGCAGAGCCAAGCCATTCATTGATCCCGATCAATCCGGCCGTCCGCGCGCCCACTAACATGGCGCAAACGGAGGCCATCATGTCCGCGACCGAAATCGCCAACCGCCATCTTGACTCGGCGCTCACCGAAGCGAAGACCAACCATCTGGATCCCGACGCGATGTGCCGCGCGCTGCTCGGTGCCGTCGTGTCGAAATATCTGGAGACGCGCAGCGTGTTCGACGTGCAGTCCGAACTCAGCTTCATTGCCGAGAACTGCGATCCGGAGACCGACCACGCCTTCATGCGGCCGTGAGCGCATAACAAAAAGCCCCGCATCGCTGCGGGGCTTTCGTTTCTCAAAGCGTGGCGATTAACCGGCCATGCACTTCTTGATCGACGAGTCCTTGGCGGCGCCGGAGAGCGGCTTGCCGTCCGCGCTCTTGGCGTTGTCGTTGCAGCACTTCGTCATGGCGCTGGTCTTGGCCGCACCCGACAATGGCTTGCCGTCCGCGCTCATGGCCTTGCAGGCTTCTGCAAGCACAGGCGACGCAGCGAACAGCGAGAGGGTGACGGCGAGAGCAATACGTTTCATAGGGAATCTCCGGCTTGAAAGGACTTTCAGCCTAGCCGATCCCCGCTGCCTGACAACGGCAAAGCCGTCGCACCGCTGCGAATTTGCTGCGGCGCGTCCGGCCGTTCATTCATGCCCGGTTAAGCTGCGCGCTGGGCGTGGCCGACCTCGCCGGTATAGGTCAGCCCTGCTGCTGGAACGGACTCATTTGCAGCGTATTGTTTCCGCGGGGAGTGCGTTCATGCGGCTTCATGCGGACGGCAGCGAACGCGAGAGCAGGCTTTGTCTTGCCGCCGTCGTCGCCATCATGCTGCTCACCGGATCGGCGATCCTGATCTCGGGCCTGCATTACTATTCGCCGAAAACGGCGATGACTCGCGTCGTGCTCTCAGCGCCGTTCTGATTGCGGCGGCATTCGTCGCGCAGCGCGTTCTCATTTGCGGCAACAATGTGAAGCTCGTGTGGAACCTCAGGCGTGCGCGTTCACGCGAATTCACTTCGCCCCGAATTTAATCTCCGTTTAACGAAATGACGCCTTAATGCCGCTTCGCATTATTGCGAATTGCTGCGGCGAAACATGATGTTCGCGGGCATTTGAAAACAGATGCGGCTTTGTTTGCGCGCTCGCGCGCGGTTCCATCGCCGCAGGACGCGGACATGGTTAGCGAAGTCTTTGCGTCGCGTTGAGTGCGTGTTGGGGAGTTGCGTGCGTGCTGAGTTTGGGGATGCGGGCCGGATGAGATATTCCGTCCTCGCCTACGACACAGAAGTGTCGCCTGCGCAGTCGTTCCGGAAAGCTTTTTCGGTCACGCTCGGATTCGCGGCGCTTGTGCTGGCGACGCTGGCGGCGACCTGGGCGCTCTACACATACATCGGCGGCCTCAGCCTCTCTCACACATCATCCGATCTTCGCACCGTCGCGTTCGCGCGCGCGGTGACTTTCGCCAAATCCGACACGCGCCCGCCATTCGACGCACAGGCCCAATCGACAGCTTTCAACGAACGTTTCATTTCACGCTCCGACGACGTCACCGCCTCACTACCGCCGGCGGGCCGTTTCGATGTTGCCTACGCTGCAGCTCCCGAAATTCTCCCGCCTGAGCCTGAAGCAACGCCCGCCCCTTCGCCGCCGCCAAAACCTGCGGAAGTCGCAAGCATTCCTCTGCCCGCTGAAAAACCCGCAAGCCTTCGCGCGCGGATGAAAGACAGCATCGTGCGCAAGGAGATCGCGCTCGCCAACAAGGCGGCAACACTCACGGCCAGCGCGAAGAGCGTTTTCGAACGCCTGTTCGGAAAGCCCGAATCCGGACCGCAACTGGCCTATGCCGGATCCGATGGCGGCATTCTCAGCGGCAACGACGACAAGACGGCCGAAGTCAGCCTCAAGCCGCCGTTCAGCCGCGACACTGCCGTCTACGACATCACGGCGAAAAAGGTGTATCTGCCGGACGGCACCGAACTCGAAGCGCATTCGGGCCTCGGCGACAAGCTCGACGATCCGCGTTTCGTCAGCCTGCGCATGCGCGGCGCAACGCCGCCGCATGTTTACGATCTCAAATTGCGCGAGAGCCTGTTTCATGGCGTCGAGGCAATTCGCCTGAACCCCGTCGGCGGCGAGGACGCGATCCACGGCCGCGATGGGCTGCTGGCTCACACTTACATGCTGGGGCCGAGCGGACAGTCCAACGGCTGCGTCTCGTTCAAGGACTACAACCGCTTCCTGCGCGCCTACAAAAATAACGAGATCAAGCGCCTCGCCGTGATCGCGAGCCTCGACAAGATCTGAGGCGCGCGCCGCACCCGCGACTTGACGGATTCCGCCGCGAAACGCATCCTTCCCGATATTCATTCGGGAGTTTTACATGATCCTCGTGACCGGCAGCGTCATCGTCCAGAGCAAGAGCTTCGCGGAGGCGCGCCGCCTGAGCATCGAACACACCAACCGCTCGCGCGCAGAACCCGGCTGCATCTCCCACGACGTACATGTCGATTGCGAAAACCCGCTGCGGCTGGTGTTCGTCGAGCGCTGGGCGGATCGCGACGCGCTGCTGAAGCATTTCGCCGTTCCCGCCTCGCGGCAATTCATCAAGGACTTGTCGGCCTGTCTCGTCGAACCGGCCGCTATGGAAATCTACGACGCGAAACTGATGGACAGGCCCTGACTGCGTCACCGTTTCGTCTTGACGTTACAATTTCGCTTTAGTGTTGTTGCCGCGTTGTCTCACCTGTCCGTTTCGATTCCGGGGAAGCCATGACCAGATTGCCTTTCGCGACCGCGTTGGCGGCGCTTGCCGCTGTTTTCGTTATCGCCTTTGCCGACGGTGCCAGCGCCGCGAGCTGCCGCGACTCGTTCAATACGTGCGTCTCACGCTGCAAGACGAATTATGCATCCGACAAAAATTGCGTGTCGGACCACTGCACGCCGAAATATGCCACCTGCAAATCGACGGGCTGCTGGCAGCAGGGCGGCGATTTCGGCAACGTTCTGACTTGTAACCTCGACAAGCGCTAGGACGCGCCGCGCAGCCACGCCAGCATTGGCGCGTTGACCTCGCGCGGATAGGTGTGGCTGAGGTCGTCGATCTCGCTGTATGTGACGTGCGCGCCCGCCATGCCGAGCACTTGTTCGGCCTGGCGCGCAACTTCGACCGGAAACATCCAGTCGAGCGCGCCGTGGACCATGTAGACCGGCAGTCCGCGCAGCCGCTCGCCATCCGCCATCGACGCCAGCATCGGATGGAACGCCGATGAAACCGGACCCAGATGCGAGAAGCGCGATGACGCTTCAAGTCCGCTGACGTAGCAGAAGGTGCCGCCATCGCTCATGCCCGTCATCAGCATGCGGCCGGGATCGATCGACCAGCGCGACTGCACATGGTCAAGGATATGGTTGATGTTCGGCGTATCGGTGTCCTCGCCCATCAGCGCCCAGGTCGGCCCGGTCGATGTCGGTGCGATCAAGATCGCGCCATAGGTTCGCGCATCGCGCAGCCAGCTCCACAAAAATCCGCGCCCGTGCCCGCTGCCGCCGTGGAGCGCCACGACCAGCGGCCATTTGCGACCGGACGTGTATGTCTCCGGAACATAGAGGGAGTAGCCGCCGCGCATGCCGTAGTCATTGTCGACATGCATGATTCCGGTTTCGCCGTCGCGCGACGATTGTGCGCAACGCTCGATCACTTGCGCGTCGCCGCGCAGCGCGTGATCGATGAAAAATCGATTGATGAGCGGCTCACCGACTGCGTGCGGATACAGCGCCTCCTGCGCGCGCGGTGCATGACGCAACGCCTTATAAGTTCCGCGAACATCGTTCTGCGCGAATGACGATTTCAGCGCGTCGAATGCAGTCAGGGTTTCGCCGCCGGCAAGTTTCAGCCAGTTCGGCGCACTGCTCGCCCGTGCATGCGCCTCACGGAATTTTTCGGCGCGCGGCTCAATTGCCTCTGCCAAAGCCCCCAGCATCGACGGGTCGAGATTTCGCGCGGCAAATTCGAGAATGTCGAGCGCGTTGAGGAGCGAGGGAAGCAGTTGCTCAGGTTGCGTTGTCATTCTTCAATGCTAACACTTCAGGACATTTACATGCCCCTGTTTGCCGTAATCCAGCAAAATGCGATCCCGCGTCATCAAGGTCGCCCCAAGATCTCGCGCAGTCGCCGCGATAATGCGATCTGCCGGATCGCGCGGCGGCTTTCCTGGAAGGAAAGAAGAAGCAATCAGAAGATCGGGCGACATCGCCGCTATGCGGACACCGGGCGCTTCGCTTGCGCGGGCGAACCAGCTTTGTGGCGACATCAATAGTTGAAGGCGGCCGCGTGCAACAAGCAAGCCAACTTCCCAAGCGCTAATCGGCGACAAAAAGACTTCACCGCCTTGTTGAAGCGCGTTGATCGAATCGGCAGCAAGCGGTTCCGCTTGCACGAGCCAGATCAAAGCACATGTATCGAGCAAAATTGGCGATGCCACTTATTTCGCGCCCCAATCAGGATCGGCCGGCTTGGTCAGGTCAAACCCCGGCGCAACGCGAGTTACGTCCTTAAGCAATCCCGCCAAGGGGTGAATTGCTTTGTCCGTAGAGCTGCCGCGTACCGCTGATTTTGACTCCGATAAAGTCTTCACTCGCCGAAACACCAGCTTGCGGCCCGCCATATCCACCTGTTCGCTTTCGAAGCCTGCTTCCAGCCAAATCTTGGTCATAACGCTATTGAAGGAGTTATTGCTCCACCACGCGCGATATTTTGCGGATGCTGGAAGTTTTGTGCGGGTCACGCGCTCAATCTCGGCGAACGACATCGGCACACGATCGGCGCGCTGGCTTTTAAGAAACTCCCCCAGCGGTTCATATTTTGACATGGACACAAAATCCTTCCGCTTATGTACAAAATACATATTGTACATAAAATTATATGTCAATAGTTACTCAGCCGCCTACTCTTCCTTCTCGGTCGTGAAGAACAAGGGATAGCCCTTGGCCTTGCCCATTTCGGTGGCTTCCTTGGCTTTCGTTTCCGCCACGTCGCGCGTGTAGACCGCGATCACGCACGCGCCTTTCTGATGCGCAGTCAACATCACGCGATGGGCGATCTCCTCGCCCATGTTGAACACGGCCTTCAGCACGATCACGACGAATTCGCGCGGCGTGAAATCGTCGTTGAGCAGGATCACCTTGTAGAGCGGCGGGCGCTGCGGCTTGAGCTTGGTCTTGGTCCGCGTCGCCGGCTTCGGCTTGACGGTGGTATCGGGCATCGCTGTCTCCCGGCTGGCGAGACTAGCCGAAAGCGCTCTGTGAACCGAGCCTATAGCTGGTTGCCCGAAAGGATACTGCACGAATCCGCAGGGCCGCCGCCCGACGAATTCGGGTCTCCGGGGATGCTGGTCCGGAAATTCAGTCGAAGCGAACAGGTCGCGCCGTCGGATGACAGCACAACGTGCGCGCTCGCCCGAATCCCCGTCGAACAATCGTTGGTCCAATCGAGAGTCAGCGTGTTTCCGGAATACGTCGCAAACGTCTGATAGGTGCATCCGTGCATCGTCGCGCGGAACGATTTGTTCGCCCTGAATTCGACACCGCCGCCGACCGCAACATAGGTGTAGTAAACGTTGCCGCTTTTGGCGACGAAGATGCGGCCGGGTTGCTCGGCATAAACAAAGGCGAATGTCTTGCCGCGCAATTCCTGCCCTGACGCTGTGCTGACAGGCGCGGCCAGCAGCACGGCGGTGAGAATCTGTCTGCCGATCATGAGAAATGGATCGATTTGCGCCGGCGGAATATTTGCCCGGCAGGTCAAATTTAAAGTCAAAAGAATTCCTCGCCCCGGCAATCCGCCCGGACGACGCTTAAAATCCTTAGCGGGTCACACTCGCCCGCGAAGCCTCTTCCCGCCCGATCGGAACGCACGTCTTCTGACGGCGGATTCCCCCGAGAGCACCCTTCACCCGCAGCACTTTGCCTGCGCCGCAGACACCGTTGTCAACGTAGACGACGGAGAATGGAGCGAGGAAATAGGGTTCGGATTTGAGAAAATTCTTCGCAAGGCACGGCTGTGCGACAACGCATACAAACAGAACTGCAAGCACGCCACGCATGGCACTACGTCCCTAAGCCGGCAAATTCATCATGCTGCAACCGCGCGCAACTTCCAAGTGGAATCGCAAAAGCGGCGAATCTTTCCGCGCGTGCCAGTTAAGCGCCACCTGACGACGGCGTGATGACGGTATGAGGAACGTCATTCCGCCGAACGGGTTGGGCTTCAAAGTTCAACCAGACGGAGTTTCTCATGCGACGCCCCTACCCGATCGCAGTTCTGGCCGCCTTGACGCTTGCCGGCTCAACCTTCTCGGCCGCGGCCCAATCACCGGCCGCCGGCCCGACCGTTTCTCCCGCAACACCGCCGGCCAGCACGGCAACGACCGGATCGGCGCCGAGCGGTCTCACGGGCGACAGCACGACGAATCCCGGCTATCCGGCCGGAACACAACGGTAATCTGGGATCGGTACGAAGCGCGGCGCTCTAAAAGCCGGGGTTACTCAGCCTTGACCGGCGAGACCTTCTCGCTGGTCTTTTCGCCGGTTTTCGGCGTCGCACTTTCCTTGCCGGGCGGCGTTCCGGCGATGCGAACCTTGTCGCCGTCGGCAATACCGTCGAGCGGCGTCACCACGATGCGGTCATCGGGCGACAATCCCGTTGCAATTTCGATTTCGCGGCCAAGGTCGCGTGCAATGGTCACGGTCTTGAACAAAATCTTGTCGTCGGGAGTTACGGTCGCGACACGAAGCCCGCTGGCGTTGAAGATGAGCGCGCTCGCCGGGATGCTCAGCGGCTGTACGGTATTGTCCAGCGTCAGCTTGACGTCGGCATAGGCGCCCGGCCGCAGCTCGCCGCCCGGATTGGCAATCGCCAACTGCATGCGGGTGGTGCCCGATCCCACTTCAACCGATTGCGCGGAGGATTCAATCACGGCCGGGAACGTGCGGCCGACATATTCCGGCACGGTCACGGCAGCGGTCGCGCCGATCTTTATGGCGGGCAGATAACTCTGCGGCACGTTCACATAAAGCCGCAGCTTGCTTGCATCCGACACGACGAACATCGCTGCACCCGATCCAGTGCCGCCGTTGATCAACGCGCCGACATCGGTGTTGCGTTCGGTGACGATGCCGTCGAATGGCGAGGTGACATTCTTGTAGCTCGCCAGCGCTTCGAGCCGCTCGACATTGGCCTGCTGCGAATTGACCTGCGCTTCCTTGCTCGCCAGATCCGCCGAGCGCTCATCGATTTCCTGCTGCGAAACGAAGTTCGACGCGAGAAGCGTCTTGCGCCGCGCCAGCGTCGCCGCCGACAATTTGGACGCGGCCTGTGCGTTCGTCAGATCGGCGCGCGCCTGCAAGAGTTGCTGGTCGAGATCGGGCGCTTCGATTTCAGCCAAAAGGTCGCCGGCCTTCACCTTCGCGCCGATATCGACCTTCCAGCTTTTGAGATAACCGCTGACGCGGGCATAGATCGGCGCACGCGAATAGGCCTCAAGCCGTCCGGGCAGATTGAGGGTGGCGTTGAGCGGCTTGGTGCCGGGCAGCGCCACCGCAACGGTCGGAATGGCCTGTGCCTCGGTCAAGTCGCGCAATTTCGCATCGCCCGTGGTGCGCAGAACGATGCCCATCACCACGACGAATGCGGCCACGCCGCCGCCAATCATTCCGGCGAGGCGCAATCGTTCGTGCGGGATTTGCGCTTTCGGCTTAGTGGCCATGAACGTTCTCCGGCGCACCCTTGCCGAGGCTCTCGGCGGGCAGCTTCTTATGAACAAGACTGAATACCACAGGCACGAACAGCAAAGTCGCGGTGGTTGCGAAAATAAGGCCGCCGACGACGGCGCGCCCGAGCGGCGCGTTCTGCTCGCCGCCCTCGCCGAGCCCCAGCGCCATCGGCGTCATGCCGATGATCATCGCCAGCGCCGTCATGACAACCGGACGAAAGCGCTGAAAGCCCGCTTCGAGGGCCGCATCGAGCGGATCGCCATGATGGTCGTAGCGTTCGCGCGCGAAACTGATGACGAGGACGCTGTTAGCTGTCGCAACGCCCATGCACATGATGGCGCCGGTGAGTGCGGGTACCGACAACGTGGTGTGGGTCGCGAACAGAATCCATACGATGCCGGCGAGCGCCGCCGGCAACGCCGACACGATCACGAACGGATCGGACCACGATTGGAAGTTCACCACGATCAAGAGATAGATCAGCAGGATCGCGCCGACGAGGCCGAACAACAATCCCGCGAATGCGCTGTTCATCGTCTGCACCTGACCGAGCAGCACGACGCTGCTGCCTTTCGGAACCTCCTTGGCGCTCTCGTCGACGATCTTTTGAATGTCGGAGGCGACCGCACCGAGGTCGCGGTCCTGTGTGGTTGCGAAAATCTGGATCAATGACGCGATATCGTATTGCGAGAACACCGCGCTCGATGTCGAGCGATAGATATCGGCGATGCCGCCGAGAATTGGCGGGGTGGCGACGCCCGGCGCGCTGATCGGCAGCGTCTCCAGTTTACTCAGCGAGTCGATTTGATATTGCGGCGTCTGCATCACCACCGAATAGGACACGCCATTGTCGGGATTGAGATAAAAGGTCGGCGCGACCTGAGATGAGCCTGCAAGATTGACGACGAGGCTGTTGGTCACGTCACGCGCCGTCAGTCCGACATATTGTGCGCGCGTGCGGTCGATATCGACATTGAAGCCCGGATTGTTCGGCGACTGCTGAATGCGCGCGTCGGCCACGCCGGGAATATGGCGGATTTTCCGAAGCAGTTCGCTCGCGTATTTGTAATTGGCCGCCAAGTTCGCGCCGCGAATTTGCAGATCGATCGGCGCGGGCGAGCCGAAATTCAGAATCTGGCTGACGATGTCGGCGGGCAGAAATGCGAATTGGATGCCCGGAAATTCTCGCGGCAATTTCTCGCGCAACTCGCGGACATAATCTTCTGTCGCGCGATGACCCGGCTTGAGCTTGATCGATACGTCGCCGTCCTGCGAGCCGATCAGGCCGGTGTTGTTATAGGTCATGTTGATGCCGGAAATCGGCAGACCCATGTTGTCGGCGATAGTCTCGATCTCGCCGGGCGGGATGATCGCGCGGATCGCTTTCTGGATATCGGCGAGACGGTTGGCGGTTTCCTCCACGCGCGTTCCGACCTGCGTGCGCACATGCATCAGGATCTGGCCGGTATCGACCGCCGGGAAGAAGTTGCGGCCCAGAAACGGCACCAGCAAGAATGACAGTGCGATGAAGGCAAGGAACGAGCCGACGAAGACCGGGCGGCGATCGAGCGCCATCGCCAGCAGATCGCGGTAGAAGGCGCGGACCCGCTCGAAGCCTGCCTCGAAGCTGCGCTGGAATTTCACCAGCGGATTCTTCGTCGGCGGCGAAGGCAGCGGCTTGCCGTCCTTGTCGTGCGCATGCGCGTGCAGCATGTATTTCGCCATCGTCGGCACCAGCGTCCGCGACAGGATGAACGACCAGATCATCGCGAAGATCACCGCCTCCGCCATCGGCACGAACAGGAAGCGCGAGACGCCGGTAAGGAAGAACATCGGCACGAACACGATGCAGATACACAACAGCGACACGAAGGCCGGATTGGCGATCTGGAATGCGCCGTCGAGAATGGCGGGTTCGACGTCCTTGCCCTGCTCTAAATGCCAGTTGATGTTTTCGATCGTCACGGTTGCGTCGTCGACCAGAATGCCGACAGCGAGCGCAAGACCGCCAAGCGTCATCACATTCAGCGTTTCGCCGAAGAACGACAGCATGATGATCGAGCCGAGCACCGACAGCGGAATCGAGATCGCGATGATCAGCGTCGAACGCCAGCTTCCCAGAAACAGCAGGATCATCACGCTGGTCAGCGCCGCTGCGAGAATGCCCTCGAAGGCAACGCCCTGGATCGCGCCGCGCACGAAGATCGACTGATCGCCGATGTAGCTGACCTTCAGCGTGTCGGGCAGCGAATCCTTGACGTCGATCACCTTCTGCTTGATGCCGGAAATGATATCGAGCGTCGAAATATATCCGGCCTTCAGCACCATCATCAGCACAGAGCGGTTGCCGTTGACGTGAACGATATTGGTCTGCGGCGGATTGCCGTCGCGCACGGTCGCAACGTCGCGGATGTAGACCATCGCGCCGTTGACGGTCTTGATCGGCAGGTTGGCGAGATCCTGCAACTTCAGCGGCGAGTTGTTGAGCTGGATGTTGTATTCGAAATTGCCGATCTTCTGCGTGCCGACCGGCGTGATGAGATTTTGCGCGGCGAGCGCGTTGGCGACATCCTGACCCGAGAGACCCAGCGCCTGCAGCGCGTTGGGGCTGAGATCGATCTGCATCTGCCGCTGCTTGCCGCCGAACGGATAAGGGATCGCCGCACCCGGCACCGTCACCAGCGGCGTACGCAGCTGATTGATGCCGAGGTCGGCGAGATTTTGTTCCGTCAATCCGTCGCCCGATAGCGCGAGCTGGATGATGGGAACGGTCGACGCGCTGTAGTTGATGATCAACGGCGGCGTCGCACCGGCCGGCAGCTGCTTGATCATCGTTTGCGAAATCGCGGTGACCTGCGCGTTCGCGGTGCGGATATCGACATTGGGCTGAAAGAAAATCTTGATGATGCCGATGCCGTTGTAGGAATTGGCGGAGATGTGTTCGATGTCGTTGACGGTCGTGGTCAGCGCGCGCTGGAACGGCGTGACGATGCGGCCTGCCATCTGGTCGGGCGGCAATCCGGTGTAGTTCCACACCACGCCGATCACGGGGATGCGGATTTCCGGAAAGATGTCGGTTGGCGTGCGAAGCGCTGCGAGCGGACCGACGATCAAAAGCAGGAGCGCCAGAACCACGAAGGTATAGGGCCGGTTCAGGGCAATCCGGACGAGTTGGTTCATTGCGTCGTGTCTCGCGCACAGGCTTGGCTCGGCAGGCGCAAGCTGACGCTCTGCAAAACCGCACTTTTTGAGTGTTTCGGGCGCTGGTCTAACTGAATCCGGCGGGTCTAGGCAACGATCACAGGGTCACAGTCGCTTGTTCCGCTTGGCAAAATCGGCCGAAAATAGCGCATTTCGGCGGAATAAATGGCGCGCAACACCATCTGCGTCTGCGTGACGAGCGAATTGTCCATGCCATCGACTAAACACTCAGCTTCAGCCGTTCTCCTCGTCTCGATACACAGTGTGTTCGTCCAGAAATCTATCTAGTTGTCCGTGAAGCCACTCCCACCTGTTCACTGAAGTCCGAGGATAGGAGTATTCCACATCCCAGCCGTGGTAATTTTTGTAAACGCGGCAATTCACAATGCAGGAAATGAAAAATTCATACTCGCCTTCATCTAGCTTTTTCGCGAGCTTCAAACCACCGTCTCCCTCACAATCTGAAAAAAACTTCACGTTTGGATCCCGGCGCCTGAACGTAATCAGGCCCGGAAGATCGGCTTGTTCCTCGCGGCAGCGTGGAGGATCGCCAACGCCATAAGTCCTCGCGAGCGAGCGGCGACGTAGATCAGGAGAGCGCAGACGATTGTGCAGATTAATGCGGACTCGAATTCCGTTTTCCCGTTCGCTTTTGGTTGCAAGAGTGATCGGAACCGTTCGATCGTCAATCAAAACGAAGGCAAACTCGTAATTTTGGGAAATTTGAATGTCCGTGCCGTTATGCACCCAATTCTTTGCCCCAAAATCGCAAGTTCGTAAGGTCGTAAAAGCCGCTGGCGACCGCAATATCCAGACCTTGTGGCGCGCTGTTGATTTTTTCTGATCGATAAGCGCTATCTGCTCAAACGTAAGGCTCGTGGAAGCGGATCCGGCAAGAAACGGCCACACTGATATCATCAACCTAAAAAAGGACGATCTGGCCTCGTCACATATTTCGGGACTGAGCTTCGCGATCTCGTCGGGTGTTATCGACTGAGCATTCGCGTAAGGCGGCACACCAACGAAAAAGAGTGCCCCGAATAGCGCTGACGCGACTGCAATTGGCCACGATCTCGAAATCCTTTTAATCTGGGGCACTGAATGTTCCGCGTTCTTGTAATCTCAAAGCACCATCTGCGTCTGCGTCACGATGGCCACGAGCCGGCCTTCGCTCGATTCCAGCCGCGTTTGCCAGACTTGAGTCCGCCGCCCAAGATGAACCGGCGTGGCCGTCGCCGTCACGGTGGTCCCTGCTTTCGCGGCACCCGTGAAGTTGGTCTTGCTCTCGATCGTTGTCGTGCCTTTGGCTTCCGGCGGCAGATTGATGATGGTTGCAGCAGCGCCAACCGAATCGGCGAACGCCATCACCGCACCGCCGTGAATCGTGTTGCCGAGCGTGCAGAGATCGTCGCGCACCAGCATCGTGGCGACCACTTTATCCTTCGCAACATGTGTGAATGTGACGCCCATCAGCACCGCAAGCGGCATCGGCCGCGACTGGATCATTTCAAGCAGGCCCATCGTTCTCTCCTGAAAACTCGTCAGACGCTTTCGACGCCGCACCACTCCGCGACGAACAGCGCAATCGCCTTGGTCGTCTTGCGCAGCGACTCGATTTCGACGCGCTCGTTGAAACCGTGCAGCGCCTGCGCGTTGGCGCCGAAACACAGCGACGGTATGCCGGCATTCAATCCATAGAAGCGCGTGTCGGTGAGTGCGGTGAACACCAGTTCTTTCATGTCACTGCCGAACGCGGTCTTGTGCGACGAACGCAGCACGCGCTCCGGCTCGTCCGCGCCGGTCAGTTCATAGCCTTCGGAGAGAAAGCCCGACCATTCCACCTGCGGCGGATTGTTGGCCAGAAATGGATGCTTGCGCGATGCGGTCGTGACGCAGTTCAGAATTTCGGTCTGATGCTGCTTGATGTCCCACTCCGGCAAAATCGCGATACGGCAATCGACGTCGCACCATGCCGGCACGGATGACGCCCAGTCGCCGCCCTTGATGATGCCGGGATTGAAATTGATCGGATGATCGACGGCCTTGAAATGCCTGTCGCTCGCCGCGCGCCTGTTCCATTCCTTCTCGAGTTGCTCGATCTCCTGAATGAGATGATACGCCGCCTTGATGGCGTTCGCGCCCTCGCCCGCCTCGAACACATGTACGGGTCGTCCGCGCACCTTGATGCGAAACCAGATCACGCCGACCTGCGAACGGACCAGTCTGTGGTTGGTCGGCTCGGGAATGAGGCAGCAATCGGCCCGGTAACCGCGCTGGATGGTCGAGAGCGCGCCGGCGCCGGTGCTTTCTTCCTCGATGACGGATTGAAAATGAATCCGCGCCGTCGGCTTTAATCCGGCCGCGCGCAGCGCATCGAGCGCGTACAGCGCCGCAATCGTCCCCGATTTCATGTCCCCCGCGCCGCGCCCGTACATCCAGCCATCTTTGATTGTCGGCGTGAACGGCGGCGTGTCCCACATGTCGAGCGGGCCTGTCGGCACCACATCGCAATGGCCCTGCAGTATGAGCGAGCGCCCGCTCTCGCGCTGCGGCCGATAGGTGCCGACCACCGTGCGCGCACGCGAGAAGTCGTGCTCGATGGGACCGAAGCCGCGCAGATCCTTCAGATAGGCGGTGTCGATGTGCCAGTCGTCGATCTCGTAGCCGCGCTCGCGCAGCAGATCGCCGATCATGTCCTGACACGGGCCTTCCGCGCCCCGCGTCGAGGGAATCGACGAGAATTCCATCGTGGTTTTCAATTGCGCATCGAAGCGCCGATCCACCGCATCGAGAATGCGTTGTTGCTGGTCTGCGGCGTTCATCCGTCCCTGCCCGATGCGGCTCGTTGGTTTGCGGCGCATCCTTGGAGGGGGACTCTAGCCATCTTTAACCGCCGCGTGAAAGGCCTTTCGGGAACAGACATTATGCCGCCGCGTCGACCGGCGCTGCGCTATGAGAATCAGGGCAAGCCAAGCTACATTGCGGCACGCCGCATTTTTGACCGGCGCAACTGCGATGTTTTTGAACGATTTTGCCTGGGGACACTATCAATGAACCGCAACGCTCTTTATGCCCTCGTCGGCGCGCTCGTCGTTGCCTTCGCAGTTCTCGGCTACAAGGTCTACAAGGACAATCAGGAGCCGCAGGGATTGCAGATCAATTTCGGCCCCGGCGGCGTAAAAATTCAGAACAAATGAGATTGTTTTCGGCGGAGGGTCTCACGGTGCTGGCACTGCTTGCGGTCGCGGGCACAGCGCCGGCACTCGCCGATCTTGTCATGCGCGAATCCGAGATCGGCACGTTGAGACTTGGACAAAAGGTCTACGTCGACGACGGGTCCTGTCCCGCCGGACAGATCAAACTCGTGACCGGCGCGAAACTTGCGGCCACCGGCGTGCAGCCGACGAAACAATGCGTGGACCGCAAGGGCATCAAGCGCTGAGGTTGCCGCGCAGGCAGCGAGCCTTCGCCATACGCACTACAATTTGATGAAATCAGCCGTGTTATCCACCCCAATGTCGGCCGCGATTTTCGCATCTGCAGCGTGACGCTGCGGGTTCCCCGGCAGTAGCGTAGTACCCGCGCGGCGCGTGAGTCCGGTGCTGCCGGTGCGGAATCTTCAAGCGGGGCTCGGGGGAGACTTCGTTATGTCGGCTACGATCATCAATCTCATTATTCAGATTATTGCGGGCGCGGTCGGCGGCAATGCCGCAGGCGGCGCGATGAAGAACATCGATCTCGGCACTCTCGGCAACACCATCGCGGGCGCGGTCGGCGGCGGCGTCGGCGGGCAAATTCTCGCGGCGCTTATTCCGATGCTCGCCAATGCAGGCTCGACGATGGACATCGGCGCGATTGCCGGTCAGGCCGTCGGCGGCGGCGTTGCCGGCGCGATCGTCACCGCGATCGTCGGCGCGATCAAGAACAAGGCGGCTTGAGTTTCGTCATTGCGAGGAGCCATAGCGACGAAGCAATCCAGCCTATCTGAAGACTGGATTGCTTCGCTTCGCCCGCAATGACGTCCTATCCCGAAACAAAATCTCCGCATTTCTGGATCGTGTCGCTCGCGCCCCACGGCATGATCGGCACCGACGACGTGGAATTCTTGGGCGAGCCTTCGATCAGCCGGTCCGAGTAAACCATGTAGACCAGCACGTTGCGCTTGGTGTCGCAGCCGCGCACGATCTGCATCTTCTTGAAGAACAGCGAGCGCCGCTGGCGGAAGATGTCGTCGCCCTGACCGAACTTCGACTTGAAACGGATCGGTCCGATCTGGCGGCACGCCAGCGAAATGTCCGAAACCTGGTCGGCCAGGCCGAGCCAGCCGGTGACGCCGCCCTTTTCCGGCACCGTGAAATGGCAGGCGACTCCCTCTACCTCCGGGTCGTCGATGCCGTAGGTCGCGAGCTTGTCGTTCGGTGTGAGGAACTTGAACACGGTTGAGCGGCGGAAGATCAGGTCGGGCTCGTCCCCGGCCATCGCAGGCGAACCGGCGATCCACAGGGCCGCAGCACCAGCCGCAAGCCATCGCCAGACGGGCATGGCCTGCAGTCGGTCGGTCAGAAAACGCATCGAATTGCTCCGGAAAGGCGGCCACGGCGAAGGGCCATTGAGCCCCAGATGTAGGGTTGCCCAGTTCCCGCGCAACCGGGGCAAACCGGGCGGCAATCCGCCGCGTTCTCAACGGTTTCTGCACCCTTTCGGGATAGTTTTTCGGCCACAGCCACGGAGAAAGCGTTCGGATAGCATTGCAGCGTCTGGTGAACATTTTGGCCGTCTGCGACACTGACGGAATATTGGAATCATTTGGGGACTGGGTGTGGGCTATTTTCGACTGACGGCGAACCGGCGCGACGCCCTCCTTACCACAGCTCTCCTTCTCAGCCTCGCAGCGCCGGCGGAAGCGCAGGTGTTCTGGCCATCCGAACGCAGCGACGCCGTTCGTGTCGAGCGCAAGCGCGTCGTTCACCGTGCCCGCCAGAGTGCGCCGAAGGTCGAGGCAGTGAAGGATACGACGAAGCCCGTCGGTCCGGTCATCATCAACATTTCGATCGAGAAGCAGCAGCTCAAGATCTACGACGACAACGGCGTGTTCGCCGAGTCGCCGGTCTCGACCGGCATGCCGGGTCATCCGACTCCGATGGGCGTGTTCAGCGTCATCGGCAAGGAAGTCTTCCACCGCTCCAACATCTATAGCGGCGCGCCGATGCCGCACATGCAGCGCATCACCTGGTCAGGCGTCGCGATGCACGAAGGCGTGTTGCCCGGACGCCCCGCTTCTCACGGCTGCATCCGCCTGCCCGGCGCATTCGCAACGCGCATGTTCGGCTGGACCAAAATGGGCGCGCGCGTCATCATTACGCCGGGCGAAATGCCGCCGTCCGAATTCTCGCATCGTTTGCTCGTGACGCAGAAGCCGGAACGCGCCGATCCGAACCTTCCGATTGCCTCCGGCAGGCCATCCGACGTCACGACGACTCCGAAGGGCGACAAGGCCGAACTCGGCGCACCTGATTTGCGGCTCACCACCACCGGCAGCGGCGACGGTCCAAAGAAGAGCGATGAGGTTCGCACTGCCGACGCCAGCGGCACTGTGGTCGCGAAGCCGGACACCGGCTCGGACGCAAAACCCGAAATCAGGACCGAACCGAAATCCGACCAGAAGCCCGATCAGAAAACCGACAAGGATCAGGCGCGTCCGCAGGACGGCGGCAAGGCAGCCGCAACGCCCGCTCCACGCCCGATGCCGGGCTCCGCCGAATTCATCGGACCGATCAAGCCGAACACCGGACAAGTCGCGGCATTCATCAGCCGCAAGGAAGGCAAGCTGTTCGTGCGGCAGGCCTTCAAACCGATCTTCACGGTGCCGGTGACGATTGCGCCCGGCGAGAAGCCGCTCGGCACGCATGTCTTCACCGTGAAGTCCGACGACAACGGCAAACTACAGTGGATAGCAGTTTCGCTGCCCGCTCCGACGCGTGCGACGAAACTGGCCGAGGCGCAGTATTCCCGCCGCAAGAAACCCGCACCCGAACCTGCCGCGCCGCTGCCGCCATCGACGGCGTCCGAAGCGCTCGACCTCATCACCGTTCCGGATGACGCGATGACCCGCCTCGCCTCATTGCTGGCGCCGGGCGGCTCATTGGTGGTTTCCGATCAGGGTCTCGGCGACGAGACCGGCGACGGCACCGATTTCATCGTTCATCTGCGCTGACAATCGCGCGAGCCTGCATTGTCTTTGAAAGCCATGCTGGGCTAGAAGCCCCGGCATGACGACGACGGCTTCCAAACCAACGACATCGGACGACAGGCGGGATGCATTCACGCGCCTGACGCCGTTCGGCTGGAACGGCGGTATCGCCTTCATTCTCATCGCGCTCACGCTGTCATTTTTCCTCGCCGGCTATTTCGTCATTTATTGGCGCAATGCCGACATGGATTTCATGATCGTCTACACCGTGCTCGCCATGAACGACGGCAAGCCGCAGTTGTTCGTCGATCATCCGGCCTATTTCACGATCCTGTCGGTGAAGGCGTGGTTTCAGGCCATGCACAGCCTCGGCCTGCTCGACGCGTGGAAGCTGTCGTCGATCCCGCCCGCTGTGAACGTCCCCGCTTTCGATGCGGCGATGACGAGCGCGATCCGCGCCGGGCGCATCGTGGCGTGGCTCACCGGAATCGCCTTCGTCGCGGTCTATGCTGGATTGATCCGCCATGTCGTGCGCGACTGGCGCGTCGCGCTCCTGACGACATTCGCGTTCGCGTTTTCCGGCGGTATCGCGGTAGAAATCCGGATTCTCCGCAGCGAGATGATCGCGGGATCGTTCTTCGCATTCGCGATGCTGTTGCTGGTCATTGCAGCAAAGCGTGCAACCGCATCGCGGCCGCTATTGGTCGGCGCTGCGGCGGCGCTTTGCGTGCTCGGCATGGAAAACAAAGTGCAGATCATTCTTCTGATCGCAGCCCTTCCTGTGCTGATGCTGCCGATGGGTTCGGCTGACAGCGCGAGTGCGCCCGTGTGGAGAAATTCCGCGAGCGCATGGCTCTGGAGCGTTGGCATGTTCATCGCCGCAGCCGTTGCGCTGGCGCTGGCGCTGCCTCTTATTCGGGACGGTTTCGATCCCGCCGCGACCGCTGCCGCAACATTGAAGCCGGTCCTCCTGGGAAAATTCGGCATCTATCAGGCCGCGCTGCTCGCTTGGATCGCGGCGGGCATGATCGCTTTCGCGGCCTGGTGGCGCGTCAGCGCTGCGGAAACGATTGCATCGATGTTCGCGATGATTGCGGGTGCGTCCATCGGACTGCTCGCGCTCAATATCGACTACAACATCGGAAACGTCGTCGCCGTCATCAATCCGGTCGAGAAGATGCTGGTGTTCGCCGATACGCCCGCGACATCGGCGGTGGATCACGGCGCGCTGCTCGCTTCGCTCAAGCTGCTGTTCGACGGCGTGGTCAGCGTTCTCAAGCGTTACAGCTTCGTCCTTTACACCTCGCCGCGCCCGACCGTGTTTCTGGTCTGGCTGATCATTCCCGGCATCGTCTACGCGTGGCGGCGCGGCGAGCGGCAGCTTGCGCTGCAGGCGACGCTGTTGCTGCTCGTGGCCATCGGCATCGACGCGCTCGGCGTGCGGCGCGGATTGAAGACCGAGTATTTCATCTTCACCGATCCGCTGATGATTCTCGCCGGCGCGTTACTGCTGGATAAATTCAACAATCTGCGTTTCGCGAAATGGGCCTATCCCATCGGTGTTGCGCTCATCGTCGCGCATGTGGCTCTCAGTCAGGCCGAAGCCGTCAAGCACGTACTGAAGAAAAGCGGGCCGGAATATATCTGCGATTGGAATCAGTATTACGAGCCGGAATTGCCGCTGCCGTGGTGCGACCTTCCGCCCAAAAAGCCTTGAGAGACCTTGAGCGACCGTAACGCAGGGTTGATGGAATTCTCGCGCGGAATCCGCTAGCGTTGCCCGACCATCGAGGCGCACATGATCGGACGCAGGCAACTTCTCACCGCAATCGCCGCCGCAGGTGCAAGCAGCCTCATCGCGCGGAAAGCGTTCGCACAGGCCGCCATGAGCCGCATCACAGCCTACGGGTTTTCCTTCGAGGGACTGAACGGCGACCGCATCCGCCTTGCGGACTACGCAGGCAAGCCGGTGATGGTCGTCAACACCGCGTCGCAATGCGGGTACACGCCGCAATTCGCAGGTCTTCAGGACCTATGGTCGCAATTCCACGGGCGCGGCTTTGCCGTGATCGGCGTCCCGTCCAACGATTTCGGCGGGCAGGAACCGGGCGGCGCGGCAGAGATCACGAAAACCGCCGGCGACACCTATCACGTCACCTTTCCGATTGCGGCCAAGACCGTCGTGAAGGGGCCGGACGCGCACCCGTTCTACAAATGGGCCGCGCAGGAACGGCCGACGGAGTTGCCGGCGTGGAACTTCCACAAATACCTGATCGGCCGCGACGGCTATATCGCCGAGGTATTTGCCTCGAAAGTCGAGCCGACCGATACGCGAGTGATTGCCGCAATTGCGCGTAACCTGACGGCTTAGGCGCTGTGGCGGAAAAGCCCCGCCCGATTAACCTTGAACGGCATCAGCACGTTGCGGGCCTAAAAGGCGTTGGCGCAGCGCGCGGCATGGCGGTAGGTTAGCACTTCGTTAACACCATTTTTCGGCCGGGTATCGCGGCTCCCATGAGCCTATCCGGCGAGTTCAGATAGCGCGTCTCGTCAGCGTTCAGGGGAGTACTCATGCGTATCAAGGCAGTCATTGTCGCCAGTGCGATTTCGATGTGTGCGTTCAACAGCGCATGGTCGCAGGCGCTGGTCCCCCAGGCCAAGCAGCAGGAAATCGAACGGGCCAAACAAGAACAGCTGAAGCAGGAAGAAGCCGCGAAGGCTGAAGCCGCGCGTCAGGCTGCGACGGCTCCGGCAGGCACGACCACCGCGACCGCGCCGAACAAGGCACCCATCGTCGCCTGCAACAATCCGAACGCACTCGGCGTCTCGCGCGTCGTCGCGATCGACACCACCGGAGGCCCCGGTTTCGGCTTCGAACATTTCAAGCAGCTCGACTTCCTGCGCGACAAGGAAGTGGTCCTGACATTCGACGACGGTCCGTGGCCGACGACACCATCGGTTCTCAAGACGCTCGATGAAGAATGCACGCGCGCGATCTTCTTCCCGATCGGCAAGCACGCCACCTACTATCCCGAAATCCTCAAGCAGGTTCTCGCCCACGGCCATACCGTCGGCGCGCACACCTGGTCGCATGCCAACCTCGCCGACAAGAAGATGACCGAGGACATGCAGAAGGATGAAATCGAAAAGGGCTTCAGCGCCGTCAAATGGGCGCTCGGCACCGAGCCTGCGCCGTTCTTCCGCGCGCCTGCGCTCCAGCATCCGCCTGCGATGGTGACCTATCTCGGCGAACGCAACATCGCGATCTGGTCCTGCGATCTCGACTCGTTCGACTTCAAGGCCAGCAAGCCCGAGACCGTCATCAAGTCTGTGATGACCAAGCTCGAGAAGAACGGCAAAGGCATCATCCTGATGCACGACTTCCAGAAGCACACCGCCGAAGCCCTCCCCGCGCTGCTCAAGCAGCTCAAGGCCGGCGGTTACAAGGTCGTGCAGGTGAAGGCGAAGGCGCCGATCCAGACGATTGCCAAATACGACGAAGAAGTCACCAAGGACATCAAGCTGCCGACGGTGTCGTCGCGGCCGGTGTCGTCGGTCGTCGAGACAATCTCGGAACAATAAGTGCGCGGCGGGGTTCAGACATTGAATGGCTGAGCCAAAACTGCGCATCGAAGGTTATGTGATCTTGTCCGCCGACGGCATGTTGGCGGACAAGTCGCATCGGATGCCCGCTTCCCTGAAATTCGACGCCGATCAGAAATTCTTCGAGACCGCGCTCGACGCCGCCGACCTCATCGTCCACGGCAAACATTCGTTCGAGGATCAGCCCCGCTCTGCGCAGCGCAGGCGCGTTGTGCTCACGCGAAAGGTCGATACCGTCGCCCCCGATCCGGACAATCCCAAAGCGACATTGTGGAATCCGGCCGGCGCTACGTTCGAGGACGCCTGCCGCCGCGCGGGTGTGACATCGGGTATAGCCGCGATCATCGGCGGCCCGGATGTATTCGGCATGTTCATGGATCGCTACGACACCTTCTGGCTGTCGCAGGCGCACGATCTGAAAATTCCGGATGGCGTCGGCGGATTTCCCGGCATTCCGGAACAGACAGCGCAGCAGATTCTCGCGTCACATGGCTTGAAAGCCGCTGAAGTGCGCAAGCTCGATCCCGTGCATAATGTCGATGTCACCGCGTGGCGGCGGCCTAGCGCGACGCCTTGAATGTCTTTCCGGTGAAGGGGCCGACCCACTCGCCGGTCTTCTTGCATTGTTCGCCGGCAGCATCGCATCGTGCGACGCCATCCGCGTGGCGGTTAGCCTCGGTCTTGCAAGCGTAGACGGCCTGAGCACAGGTTGTCGCTGACGACGGCGTCGCCCAAAGCGCGAGAAAGCCCGACGACAAAGCGATCAGTGCAAACGCCTTCATCTCATGCCTCAGGCAAAATTTCAGAACTTCGTCTCGGCTGCGCCCGTATAGTTCGTGTCCTCGATCACGGGACGCGGATAACCGGCGACGATCAGAAGCCCGCCGATCAACGAGAGGTTTTTCAGCGCGCTGTAAAGATTCGTCGTGCGGTCCGCGCCGGTCATGTTCCAGAAATCGTGGAAGCAATATGTGACGATGGCGACGAAAATGACGAGCAGAATGGACAACAGCCGCGCGCCGATGTTGAGCGCAATCGCAAGTCCGCCCAGCACTTCGAGAACGCCGGCGAGAATTGCCAGAACCCGGTCTGCGGGCATTCCCGCCGTCGCCTCGATCTGCGACGTGTATGGCGCGAGCGCAGCCGGAAGCGCGGGCATAACCTTACCCGCCACCATCTGAGACGTGGCGGCGATATCGAGCAATTTGTCTGCGCCCGCGTAAACGAACAACACCGCAAACAGAATGCGTCCAAGGGTTACAAGAGGTGGCATGGTCAGCCTCGCTGAAAATCGAATTCAAGTTTTCTCGCTAAAATATACAGGAATTATGTCAGCCGAACAGTGTCGGCTGCTGACGCCCTGCCCGTTCCTGTGCCTCGACGGCCGCAACCGCGGTCATGTTGAGAATGCCTCGCGCTGTCACCGACGGCGTGAGAATGTGCGCCGGGCGCGCGGAACCGATCAGGATCGGCCCGACGGGCAGCGAATCCGACAGCACCTTGATCATTTGAGCTGCGATGTTGGCCGCATCGAGCGTCGGCATGACGAGAATATTGGCGGCACCCTCCAGCCGCGAATGCGGCAGCACCGTATCGCGCACGATCTCGGCCAGTGCCGAATCCGCCTGCATTTCGCCGTCGGCCTCGATCTCGGGATGATCGTTCCACAACAGTTCCGTGGCGCGGCGCATCTTGCGCGCGGATTCGGAATCGTAGCCGCCGAAATCCGAATGCGACAGGAACGCGACCTTGGGCTTGATGCCGAAGCGCTGCACGTGAACGGCCGCAAGTGCCGCGATCTCGGACAACTGCTCGGCGCTCGGATTGGTACGAACTTGCGTATCGGCGATGAAGAACGCGCCCTTGCTCGTGATGCAGAGCGAAAGTGCTGCGAAATCGCTCAACCCCGGCGCGACGCCGATGATTTCACGCACGCGCCGCAGATGACTCATGTAGCGGCCTTCGACGCCGCAGATCATCGCGTCTGCCTCGCCGCGCACGACGGCAAGGGCTGCGATCACCGTGGCGTTGGTACGGACCAGCGTGCGTGCTGCGTCGGGCGTAACACCCTGACGTCCGCCGACATCGATGTAGCTCTGAACATAGGCGCGATAACGCGGATCGCCCTCGGGATTGACGAGATCGAAATCCTTGCCGGCCACGATCGACAGGCCGAAACGCTCGATGCGCGACGCGACAACGGATGGTCGCCCGACAAGAATCGGCCGTGCCAGATTTTCTTCAAGGACAACCTGTACCGCGCGCAGCACGCGCTCGTCCTCGCCCTCGGCATAGATCACGCGTACCGGCTGGGTTTTGGCTTTCGCGAACACCGGCTTCATCACCAAGCCGGAGCGGAATGCGAAGCCTTCGAGCTGCTGCTGGTATTCATCGAAATTCTGGATCGGCCGCGTCGCAACGCCCGAGTCCATCGCCGCTTTCGCGACAGCCGGCGATACGCGCAGAATGAGGCGCGGATCGAACGGCGACGGGATCAGCGAGCCCTCGCCGAAACCGTGCGTCTCGCTGTCGTAGCGCGCCACCACATCCGACGGCGGATCGCGCGCGAGCTGCGCCAGCGCGTCGACCGCCGCGATCTTCATGGCTTCGTTAATCGCGGTCGCGCCGACATCGAGCGCACCACGGAAAATGAACGGGAAACAAAGGACGTTGTTCACCTGATTGGGGAAGTCAGACCGTCCGGTGCAGATCATCGCGTCGGGACGTGCCTTGCGCGCTTCGTCAGGCATGATCTCAGGCGTTGGATTGGCGAGCGCCATCACAAGCGGCTTGTCCGCCATCGCCTTGACCATCTCGGGCTTGAGCACGCCGCCCGCCGACACGCCGAGGAAAACGTCCGCGCCGCCGATCACGTCGGCCAGCGTGCGTTTGTCGGTCTTCTGCGCGTAGACCGCCTTCCACTTGTCCATCAGCGTATTGCGGCCTTCGTAGACGAGGCCGTCGATGTCGCATACCCAGATGTTCTTGCGTTTCGCACCGAGCGCGACGAGCAGATTGAGACACGCGATCGCCGCCGCACCCGCGCCCGACGCGACAATCTTGATATCTTCGAGTTTCTTGCCGTTGAGCATCAGCGCGTTGCGAACGGCTGCACAGACGATGATCGCCGTGCCGTGCTGATCGTCGTGGAAGACCGGAATCTTCATCCGCGCCTTGAGACGCTCCTCGATCTCGAAGCACTCCGGCCCCTTGATGTCTTCGAGGTTGATGCCGCCGAACGTCGGCTCGAGCGCAGCCACTGTTTCCACCACGCGGTCCACCGTGTCTGCCGCGATCTCGATATCGAACACGTCGATACCGGCGAACTTCTTGAACAGAACCGCCTTGCCTTCCATCACGGGCTTCGATGCAAGAGGCCCGATATTGCCGAGACCCAAAACCGCCGTGCCGTTGCTGACGACGCCGACGAGATTCGAGCGAGTCGTGAGAGACGCGGCCTCGGCAGGATTTGCGGCAATCGCTTCGCATGCCGCCGCGACACCCGGCGAATAGGCCAACGCAAGATCGCGCTGGTTGGCGAGCGGCTTGGTGGCCTGGATTTCGAGTTTTCCGGGGCGCGGCAGGCGATGATACGCCAGAGCCGCTAGGCGCAGTTCTTCGGACAGATTGGACGCCATTCAACTCCCCGAACGGTCTTCCGGCTTAAAGCCGGCCTTGCTTATCTCAACTCAATATCAGTTTTGCGGCAGATTGAGCCGGATATGCAACTCGCGCAACTGCTTGACTGACACTTCCGAAGGCGCACCCATCAGGAGATCTTCCGCGCGCTGGTTCATCGGAAACAGCGAAATCTCGCGCAGGTTGGTCGTGCCGCACAACAGCATGACGATGCGATCGACGCCCGCCGCCATGCCGCCATGCGGCGGCGCACCGTACTGGAAGGCGCGATACATGCCGCCGAACCGATCCACGACTTCCTTCTCGCCGTAGCCCGCGATCTCGAACGCCTTCACCATCGCGGCCGGTTTGTGATTGCGGATGCCGCCGGACGCGATCTCGTAGCCGTTGCAGGCGATGTCGTATTGGAATGCCTTGATCGTCAGCGGGTCTTGTTTCTCAAGCGCGTCCATGCCGCCTTGCGGCATCGAGAACGGGTTGTGCGAGAAGTCGACCTTCTTGTCTTCCTCGTTGTATTCGTACATCGGGAAGTCGACGATCCACGCGAGTTCAAAGCGATCCTTGTCGATCAGCTTGAGTTCTTCGCCGAGCATCGTGCGCGCCAGCCCTGCGAACTTCCAGAATTTCGACGGATCGCCCGCAACGAAGAATGCGGCGTCACCGTCCTTCAATCCGAGTTGCGCGCGGATCGCGGCCGTGCGCTCGGGTCCGATGTTGTTGGCGAGCGGGCCTGCGCCCTGCGGCTCGCGCGCCTTAGCAATTGCTGCTTCAAGGCGCTGAATTTCTTTTTGATCTTTACGCTCAAGCGCACCTACCAAATCTTTAGCTAGATTAATTTGATCGAGTTCCGTCGTGGCCTCGCCGCCTTCGCGCCACATGATGTAGCCGAGGCCCGGCTGGCCTTCTCCCTGCGCCCACGAATTCATGCGGTCGCAGAATGCACGTGAGCCGCCACCGGGTGCCGGGATCGCCCACACCTGGTTGGTCGCATCTTCGAGCATGCGCGCGAACACCTTGAAGCCGGAGCCGCGGAAATGTTCGGACACGTCCTGCATGACGAGCGGATTGCGAAGATCCGGCTTGTCGGTACCGTACTTGCGCAATGACTCCGCAAACGGAATGCGCGGCCATTTCTTGGTGACAGGTTTGCCGTTTGCGAAATCCTCGAACACGCCCGTAATCACCGGCTCCATCGCCGCGAACACGTCGTCCTGCGTGACGAAGCTCATTTCCAGATCGAGCTGGTAGAATTCGCCGGGCAGACGGTCGGCGCGCGGGTCTTCGTCGCGGAAGCACGGTGCGATCTGGAAGTAACGATCGAAGCCCGACATCATCAGGAGTTGCTTGTACTGCTGCGGGGCCTGCGGCAGCGCGTAGAACTTGCCGGGATGGATGCGCGACGGCACGAGGAAGTCGCGCGCGCCTTCCGGCGAGCTTGCCGTGAGGATCGGCGTCTGGAATTCGAAGAAGCCGGCGTCCTTCATGCGCTTGCGCATGGAATCGATGATACGCCCGCGCGTCATGATGTTCTGGTGCAGCGTCTCGCGGCGCAGGTCGAGGAAACGGTATTTGAGCCTTATTTCCTCTGGGTATTCCTGATCGCCGAACACCGGCATCGGCAGTTCGGCTGCTTCACCCAACACTTCAATATCGGCGATGAAGACTTCAATCTTGCCGGTCGGAAGCTCTGGATTATCAGTGCCTTCGGGCCGCTTTCGGACCTTTCCGTCGAACTTAACCACCCACTCAGATCGCAGTGTTTCAGCCAGCTTGAACGCCTTGGAGTCCGGGTCGATCACGCACTGGGTCATGCCGTAATGGTCGCGCAGATCGATGAACAGCACGCCGCCGTGGTCACGGATGCGGTGACACCAGCCGGACAGCCGGGCTTCCTTGCCGATGTCGCTTTCGCGCAGATCAGCGCAGGTGTGGGAACGGTAGCGATGCATGAAAATCCCGGAAAATCGGCGTCGAAGACAGAATCAAAGGGAAACGCCTGAACAGCGCGCGCAGGGTTTACCCGACGAGGCGTAACGCGGCAACCGCGCGAAGGCGGTTTTGACCGCGCAAAACCCGCCAAAAATGGAGGAAAATCAGCGCTCGGGCTATGGCTTTTCCGGGCGCGTTCCCTGCTGGATCATCAGCGTCGGCACGTTGCAGGTGTGGTTCTTGACGGTGAACACCCGTGTCCCCGGCTTGCGGCCTTCTCGAATGACGGAGAGATCGAGCCCCGCCTTCTGCAATCGCGCGTGTGCGGCGTCGATATCGGCCACGCGCCACGACAGGCCCCAGACTTTATCGGGACCGTCGCCCTTCCCTTGCTTGAGCGAGTGAATGATCTCGACGACGAAGTCGCTTCCGCGCAGGAAGATGAATCGCGTGCCGAGCGCTTCGATGGTGCGATCGAGCGCCATCGGAATTCCAAGCCGCGCGGAATACAGCGCGGCTGCGCGGTCGGAGTCGGGCGTCGAGATCACGAGGCTGTCGAGCAATTCAGCGGGCGTGGAATTAGTCCCGACAGATTTCGGAAACGGCGCATTTCGCTGAATGAAAAACAACCGAACGCCATGCGTCGATTCCTTGGAAGCACGAAATCGTTTCCACGTCGCCGTCCGTCCGCTCGTGGTATCGCGGCTCCCGCCGTCCGTTATGGCATCGGGCTGAAGCCCGAGTCGCGCGAGGCGACGATGCGCTGCATCGATATCGGAAACCGCGAAGGCAATGCTCGCAAGCCCCTCGCCGTCCTTCTCAAGCGCCGCGCGGACGCTATCGCCCGTTGCGCCCTCACCCGATGCCGACAGCAATTCGAGCGCGACATTGCCGAGCGTGAAGATCGCATTCGATGAGCCGTCGTCGCTCGCACGCCACGACGGCTCAAAGCCGAACAGCGCCGCGTAACTCGCGATGCCCGCCTCGATGTCGCGCACCAGAACGACGATATGATCCAGCCCAGCAATCATGGACGGCAGCTAACACACCTCGGAACCCGATACATCCCTTCGCGCGCACGGCATGGCTGGCCTGATATCGCGCAGCGGAACAGAGCGCGCTTCTCGCAGCCGCGAATTCTCCTGTTCAACGGCAACGCTGCCAGCCGATTTTGGCGTGGATAATTCCGCCGGAAGCGCTAAGAACCGCGCATGGACATCATCACCGACTCTGCCCAGCTCAAAGCCTGCTGCGAGCGCCTTGCGAAATTCCCTGTCATCACCGTCGATACCGAATTTCTTCGCGAGACGACTTACTATCCCCTGCTCTGCGTGGTGCAACTTGCGAGCGCCGACGAGGCCGTGGTGATCGACGCGCTGGCGGACGGCATCGACCTCAAGCCATTCTTCGATCTGATGGCGAACGAGCGCGTGCTGAAAGTCTTCCACGCGGCGCGTCAGGATATCGAAATCGTGTTCCATCGTGCGGGCATCATCCCGCATCCGGTGTTCGACACGCAGGTTGCAGCGATGGTGCTGGGCTATGGCGACAGCGTCGCCTACGATCAACTGGTCGAGCGTACTACGGGCCATCGCATCGACAAGACGCAGCGCTTCACCGACTGGTCGCATCGCCCGCTGTCGAAGGATCAGGTCGTCTATGCGCTCGCCGACGTCACCCATTTGCGCGACGTGTTCGCCGTACTCGACGCAGATCTGAAAAAGCGCGGGCGCAGCGACTGGGTGTCCGAGGAGATGGAAGTCCTCACATCGCCCCGAACCTACGATTTTCATCCCGAACGCGCGTGGGAGCGGTTGCGCACCCGCGTCCGCAAGCCGAAAGACCTCGCGGTGCTGATGGAAGTCGCTGCATGGCGCGAGCAGGAAGCGCAGACCCGCGACGTGCCGCGCTCGCGTGTCCTGAAGGACGATGCCATCGGCGACATCGCCACTCACGCGCCGACCAGCATCGAACGTTTGGCGAAGCTGCGTTCGCTGCCGAAGGGTTTCGAGAAATCGAAATGGGGACAGGACATCGTCGCTGCCGTCCAGCGCGGATTGGCGCGGGACCCGGCAAAATTGCCGAAGATCGACAAGCCGCGCAACAGCGGCAATGGCGCGGCGACCGTCGAGCTTCTGAAGGTTCTGCTGCGCATGACCTCGGAACGCCATGCCGTCGCGAGCAAGGTGATCGCGACCACCGACGATCTCGAACAGATCGCCAACGATGACAACGCCGATGTCGCTGCCTTGCATGGCTGGCGGCGCGAATTGTTCGGCGAAGCAGCACTCGCGCTCAAGCACGGCCGCGTCGCGCTCGCCATCGACAAGGGCCGCGTGGTGCGGGTGGATCGCGCTTAAGGCTTGACGATACCGCCGCTGCGGCCGATCAGCCGCGCGAACTGCTTGAAGCGGTTGCCGACGCGGTCGGCGGCGAGATCGGCGATCTTCGGATCGAACACCAGCAAGATCTTGCGGCCCCGATTGCGGAAATGCGTGTGCGGCAGCACGCCCGTCTGTGCAGCCGAAATCAGGAACGCGACCCGAAACATCGCGCCGATCAGCCGCGCGCGCTCCACCATTGCCGGCGGGACGAGTTCGCGCACCACTTCCGGCGCTTCGTTCTCGGCGCTCAGGCCCGCGTAGCGATAGAACACTGCCAATGCGAGGAACGCGCGGTCCTCGTGGCTGACCGCGCCGAAATTCGCGTTGGTGATGATGTTGAGCGATTGCTCGCCGCGGTAATCCGGATGTGCGCGCCAGCCGATATCCGACATCATGCAGGCGGCATGTCGCAGACGGCGCTCGTCCTCGTTTTCGCGAATGCCCGCGACGCGCACCAGGCGGTCGGTCCAGCTGGCGAGATCGTCGGCATGGTGCGGAGAGCGCGAGCGCAGCCGATTGAGCGTCTCGGCCGCCGAGATCAGCCCATCCTTCTGCTGCTCGCGTTCGGGCAGCATTTCGTAGAGCAATCCTTCGCGCACGCCGAAGGTCGAGAACACGATAGTCTTCGGTTTGGCGACGCGAATGATGTATTCGAGCACCAATGCTGCGTAGGTCAGAAGCGGACGGCGGGCATCAGCGACCGTCTCAATATCGGCGAGAATATTGTTCGCCGCCAATCTGCGAAGCCGGATGACAAAATCGAGCGCGTCAGCCGCTGGGATCGTGTAACCGTGCATCACGTGCAGCGGATAGCCGCTCTGGATGATGTGAATGCGTGCCAGCGCGCGCCATGTTCCGCCGACCGCATAGAAATTACGGCCCTTGCCCGCTTTCAGTTGCTGCAGGCCGACGATTTTCGATGCGACGATCTTCTCGGCCTTCTTCAGCGACTTCTGCGCGGAGTCCTGCAGCGCGAGACCGCCGAGCGGCAACGTCAATCCGTTGCGGATGCGATGTCCCCGCACGTCGACAAGCTCAAGCGAGCCGCCGCCGAGATCACCGACAATGCCGTCGGCCTTGTAGACACCGGACGTGACGCCAAGCGCGGAGAGTTTTGCCTCGCGCGCGCCGGACAGGATTTCGATGGAGCAGCCGCAGATGCGCTCGGCCTTGGCGATGAACTCAGGCCCATTGGTCGCGTCGCGGCAGGCTGCGGTTGCAATCGCATGCACATCCTCGATACGCATGATTTTACAGAGCGCCTTGAAACGCTTGAGCGCCGCGAGCGCCTTCTCGACAGCATCGGCGGCGAGCAATCCGGTGGACTGCACTTCGCGGCCTAATCCGCACAGCGTCTTTTCGTTGAAGATCGCGGAGAGATTACGCGTCCTGTCTTCATAGACAACAAGTCGAACCGAGTTCGATCCGATGTCGATGATCGCGACGCCCGCGGAATGTTTGCGCAGAGTGGATTTCCTTCCGCGCAAGCGGGCGCGCGCCGCCGGCTCAGGCGGGTGATTGACGCTCCGAACGGCGCGTAAGACGACGCGGCGAAGATTCTTTAAGCGACTTTCCACGTCCTGACAGACTCGGGTTTGTCATGAAGTAATTGTGTACGTTGAAAGGCTCCTCGCCTTTCGCGGCCTTCATACGTGTTGAGGACCCGTCCGGCAACAGTTGCCAGCTTTGCTCGTTGTCCTTCAGATTCGCGACCATAATCTGTTCGAGAACCTGCTGATGAACGGTCGGATTCTGCAGCGGGCATAGTACCTCGACCCGGCGGTCGAGATTGCGCGGCATCATGTCGGCGGAGGAGATATACACAGCCGACTTTTCGCTCGGCAGGCCGTGACCCATGCCGAAACAGTAGATTCGGCCGTGTTCCAGGAATCGGCCGATGATCGATTTGACGCGGATGTTTTCCGACAGCCCCGCAACGCCCGGCCTTAAGCAGCAGATGCCGCGAATGATGAGTTCTATCGAGACACCCGCCTGCGATGCATCGTAGAGCGCGTCGATGATTTCCGGGTCGACCAGCGAATTCATCTTCATCCAGATCGCGCCGGGCTTGCCGTGCCGCGCAAAATTCGCTTCGCCTCGGATGTGATCGACAATCCGCTTGCGCAGCGTGATCGGCGACACCGCCATTTTCTCGATGTCCTTGGGCTCGGCGTAGCCGGTGATGAAATTGAACACCCGCGTCGCATCGCGCCCGATCACGGGATCGGAGGTGAAGTATGACAGGTCTGTATAGATGCGCGCCGTGACCGGGTGATAGTTGCCGGTGCCGGTGTGAACGTAAGTCACGAGGTCCGCGCCTTCACGACGCACCACCAGCGACAGCTTGGCATGGGTCTTCAATTCGAGAAATCCATAGACCACCTGCACGCCGGCGCGTTCAAGATCGCGTGCCCAGCGAATATTGGCTTCCTCGTCGAAGCGCGCTTTCAACTCGACCAAAGCGGTGACCGATTTTCCGGCTTCGGCGGCTTCGGCGAGCGTGCGAACGATCGGTGAATCGCGCGAGGTGCGATAGAGCGTCTGCTTGATCGCAACCACGTCAGGGTCGCGCGCGGCCTGTTGCAGGAACTGCACGACCACGTCAAACGATTCATACGGATGATGAACGATCAGATCCTTCTGACGGATGGCAGCGAAAATATCGCCGCCATGATCGCGCACGCGCTCGGGATGACGCGGCACATAAGGCGTGAACTCAAGATCGGGACGATCGAGCCGCGTCAACTGCGAGAGTTCATTCATTGCGAGAACGCCGTCGACGGTCAGCATCTCATCATCGGCGACGGACAGCGCGCGCTGCACGAAGGCGCGCAGTTCAGCTGGCATCGTACCTTCGATCTCGAGCCGGATCACCGATCCGCGGCGGCGTCGTTTCAGCGCGGTCTCAAACAGGCGCACCAGATCTTCGGCTTCTTCCTCGATTTCCAATTCAGAGTCGCGGATGACGCGGAACGCGCCCTGCCCCTTGACGGTGTAGCCGGGAAACAGCCGTCCGATGAAAAGACCCGTCGCCTGCTCCAGCGTGATGAGACGAACCGCGCTGTCTTTTCCGGCGGGTAATTTGATGAAGCGGTCGATCTTGCCCGGCATGCGGATCAGCGCGTTCATCGCCTTGCCGTCGGAGGTGCGCGCGAGCTGAAGCGCGATCGTGAACCCGAGCGATGGAATGAACGGGAAAGGATGCGCCGGATCGATCGCAAGCGGTGTCAAAAGCGGAAAGATATGATGAAGGAAATGATCCTCGATCCAGGCTGCTTCCGATTTGCTGACATCCTTGCCGTCGACGAGAACGATTCCGACATCGGCGAGGATCACACGCAGGTCGCGCCAGATCGCCTGCTGATCGGTTGCGAGTTTGGAAACGGTGCGGTTGATCAGCGCAAGCTGCTCGGATGGCGTGGCACCTTCGGGGCTGCGCTCGACGATCCCTTCGCGCACCTGCGCCTTCAGGCCCGCGACGCGGACCATGAAAAACTCGTCGAGGTTGTTGGCCGAGATCGACAGAAACCGGACCCGCTCAAGCGCGGGATGATGCGGGTTGACGGACTCTTCGAGCACCCGGCGGTTGAAATGCAGCCACGACAATTCGCGGTTGATGAAGCGCTCAGGCGCCGTCGCGATCGACACCGTGCCGCCGCTCTCTTCAATTTGTTCTTTTTTTACAATGGGTTGCGCGGAATCCATCGCGTGCGGTCCAATCGTTCGCGGGCTTTGAAGCAAGCTCTCACTCGCAGAGAGCATGTGCCAGCGGCATGACTATTCGATGACATGATGAGCCAAGACCCTCGAACGGCCAAGGCATAAAGGCGCGCAGGCTTAACGGCTCACAGGGGGTCTCAGACCGCTATGTCGCGCATAACGTCCACCGCCAGCGCCCGCGTGACAGGACGACGCAGCCGCAGCGCTTCGGCATCGAGCTGCACGACCGCGCGGCGCGCGCCCGCGACCGAACGCTCGATATGGGTGGTGAGATAGCTCACGAGCGCCTCGTCCACACTCATCTGCCGGTCGGCGCAGAATTTCACGATCAGCGCGCGCAGCAGCGCATCGTCCGGCGGATCCACGGTTACCATCGGAACCGCACGCAGGCGCGACTGCAAATCGCGCAATTCAATGTCGAACAATGTCTGCGGGAGACGGCAGGTCAGGAGTACATAGGCATCGTCTTCACGCGCAAGATTCAAAAGGTGAAACAGCGCACGATGATCGAGCGTTGCCGGATCGAGATCGTCGACGACGATGGCACCCGTGGCGAGCGCAACCGGGACGTTTTCAATCGTCAGCAGATGCGCGGAAATTGTGCGTGCTCCCGCAATCTCCGCCCAGATCGCGGCGAGATGACTTTTGCCGCTCCCCTCAGCCCCGCTCAACAGCATCACGCGGTTCGGCCAATCCGGCCAGCCGTCGATCAGTGCCAGCGCTTGCGAATTACCGGCGCCTTCAAGGAAATCGTCCCGCGACAGGCTTTCCTCATGCGGAAGTTCCAGCGCAAGCTGCCGCGGTTGTATGCGCGCCACCACACTCACGGGATCGGCTCCGTGGTGCTCATGTGGCGCGCCCATTCGATCAGATAGAACACCATCGACAGCGTCGTCAGAATGGCGACGGCAACCATCAGGATCGTCTGGTAGGGACCGGCATGAAAGCCGAAGCCGAGCGACGCCAAGACCAATGCCGCGAACGCGACCTGCGCCACGGTGTTCATCTTGGAAACCATCAGGGGCTTCATCGGGATCGGATTGTCCAGCAGCCACGAGATGATGACGGCGCCGACGATCATCACGTCGCGCGATACGACAAGAATGACCAGCCACTCCGGAATGTTCCCGGAAATTCCCAGCATCATGTAGATCGAAACCAAGAGCGCCTTGTCGGCGACGGGATCGAGCAACGCGCCGATGTCGGTGACCATGTTGAAGCGCTTGGCAAGGAAACCGTCGATCGCGTCGCTGACGCCCGCAACCACGAAAATGAAGAACGCGAGCTTCATCTGCTGCGAGGCGATCGCCCAGATGATGACAGGCACCAGAAGGATGCGCATCAGGGTGATAATATTGGGCAGATTCACGCGACGTTTCCCGGCTCGGGGCTTTGTAGCAACGGACCGCCCGCACGCAAGGGATTTGGCCTGCAGAACAAGGACTGATCGGCGCTGACCACGCTATGCACAGCCATCGCAGCGGATCGCCGCAAGCCATTGCGCGGCCACGGAATCCGACGTAACCACCGCATATTCTTTGAAAGCGTGGCATGACCGACAAGAAAATCGGCCTTACCTACTCGTCATCGGGCGTCGACATCGACGCCGGAAACCGGCTGGTCGACATGATTAAACCGCTGGTGCGCGCCACGGCTCGCGCCGGTGCGGATGCGGAAATCGGCGGCTTCGGCGGCCTGTTCGATCTGAAAGCGGCGGGCTTCAAGGATCCCGTTTTGGTCGCCGCGACCGACGGCGTCGGCACCAAGGTCAAGATTGCCATCGACACGGGTCTGCACAGCGGCATCGGTATCGATCTCGTCGCCATGAGCGTCAACGACCTCGTCGTGCAAGGCGCCGAGCCGCTGTTCTTTCTCGACTACTTCGCCTGCGGCAAGCTCGATCCCGAAGCGACCGCCGCCATTGTCGCCGGTATCGCCGAAGGTTGCCGCGAGTCCGGCTGCGCGCTGATCGGCGGCGAGACGGCAGAAATGCCAGGTCTCTACAAGGACGGCGATTACGATCTCGCCGGTTTTGCCGTCGGCGCGGCCGAACGTGGAACGCTTCTGCCGACGCCCGACATTGCGGCGGGCGACGCGGTGATCGGTCTCGCGTCGTCCGGCGTCCACTCGAATGGATTTTCGCTCGTTCGCAAAGTCGTGGAAAAATCCCGCGTCGCGTTCGACGCGCCTGCACCTTTCGCGCCTGTCATGACGCTCGGTGGCGCTTTGCTCACGCCAACGAAGCTCTACGTGCTCTCGTGCCTGCGCGCGATCCGCGAGACCGGCGGCATCAAGGGACTGGCGCATATCACCGGCGGCGGATTCACCGACAACATTCCGCGCGTGCTGCCGAAACATCTCGGCGTTCGCATCGATCTTGCTGCCGTGCCCGTGCTTCCGGTTTTCAAGTGGCTCGCAGAAGTCGGAAACATCGCCGAACGCGAACTGCTGCGCACCTTCAACTGCGGCGTCGGGATGATCGCCATCGTCAAACGCGAAAAGCTCGTTGATGTCATGGACGTGTTCGCGGCCAGCGGCGAGAAGGTCGTCGACCTCGGCGAGGTCGTCGCCATCAAGGACGGCGAGCGCGTGCTCTACAGCGGCCACCTCGATCTGGCGCAGTGACATGAAGAAGCGCCGCGTCGCCATCCTGATTTCCGGGCGCGGATCGAACATGACGGCGCTGATCGAGGCCGCGACCGCGGCCGACTATCCCGCCGAAATTGTGCTGGTCATTTCCAACGTTGCAAGCGCTCCCGGCCTCGCATTTGCTGCCAAGGCCAGTATCGAAACGCTGACGATCGAAAGCAAATCCTTCGGCAAGGATCGCGAGGCGTTCGAGCGCAAACTCAACGACACGCTCCTTGCCAAGAACATCGAACTGGTCTGCCTTGCAGGCTTCATGCGGCTTCTGACGCCCTGGTTCGTGCAGCAATGGCAGGGCAAAATGCTCAACATCCATCCCGCGCTGCTTCCGGCGTACAAGGGGTTGCACACCCACGAACGCGCGCTCGCCGACGGCGCAAAGACGCATGGCGCGACCGTGCATTTTGTCGTGCCGGAAATGGACTCTGGCCCAATCGTTCTGCAGGGCGAGGTTCCGGTGATGGCCGGCGATACGCCCGATACGCTTGCAAAGCGCGTGCTCGCCGTCGAACACAGGATTTATCCCGAGGCGCTGCGTCTGGTCGCGAGCGGCAAAGTCGACGTCGCCAGCGCGCCTACCTGATGACCTCCCAGAATATGCCGGCCACGCAGATAAAGCCGAGCGTAAAAAGGATCGTCCTGATGTAGGGAATGGCGAGCAGATAGACGACAGCGTGCAGAAGCCGCAACCAGAAAAAACTCATCGCCCAGAACGCCGTCATCGCGTTTGCCTTGCCGGCAAGTTGAGCCACAACCACCAATGCGGCGAACGGCGCGAACGCTTCGACAGCATTGAGATAGGCGCGGTCGGCGCGCCGGCCCCAAAGCGGCATCGGCCGCTGCTTGGGGTCGGCATAGTTGCTTGGTTTCAGGGGGCCATTGGTTGTGACCTGACAGATAACGTAGGGAATCCAGAGCGCCGCCGTGAGCATCGCCGTCAGCGCCAGATACTTTAGATCGGTTGACATTGGACGTTCCTCGTCACGATCAGCCGTCACGATATGCGTGAACTGGTCTGCCGATCTGAAGTGAGGTTTTGGACCAGCGGGCGGAGCCTATATCAAACGGCGTTGCAGCCCAGTGACAATTGCGAGAACGGGCGTTCGGGTCGAACGGCATCAACAAAAACCCCGGCGCGATGGCCGGGGACACAGTCTACGAACAGTGAAGCAGACAAAAGCGCTCACTTCACCTTGATATTTTCCGCCGACTGCTTGCCTCGATTCTCGACGAGTTCGTATTCGATCACCTGATTTTCGTTGAGCGAAGAAAGCCCTGCGCGTTCGACCGCGGAGATATGAACGAACACGTCCTTGTCTCCTTGGTCCGGCTTGATGAACCCGTAGCCTTTGGTCGGGTTGAACCATTTGACGGTGCCTTTTGCCACGTCGGTCTCCCTTAAGTGAGATACAAAAAAAAGCGCGGTCACGCTGTTTGCGTGCCACGCCACTCGCGGGCTTCAAGAGAAAAAGCGTTCTGTTCAACGACCAAGCGCACAGCCGAACGGCCCAAATCCGATTGCGGGCGCAATCCCAACACGAAAATTTCGGATGTGCAAGACGATATCGGAACCGCTGCGGCGCTTTCGCGGCGTCACGCTTTCGCGTGAACGCCGTGTTCGCGCAGTGCCCTGCCCCGCATGATCGACCCCAAGATCAGCACAACGACGATGCCGAGAAGACCGAGGGTAACCTCGCCAAGGTCCGAGCCGAACCGCAGATTGCGCGTGAAACTGAACACCTGCGAGATGGTGTCGATCGACAGGTTCACGCTGCCGCTGAGCAGGCGATGCAGCGAGGGCGCCACCGCCGGATCGGTCGCGATCACTTCGCCGGCGATCCAGCCCAGCAGGGCCGCGCCGAACCAGACCAGTATCGGTAGCCGATCCAGCAGCGCCATGATGATGGCGGCACCTGCAACGATCATCGGAATGCTGATGGCGAGACCGAGGATCAGCAAAATCGCGCTGCCGTTGGCGGCTGCAGCCACTGCGATCACATTGTCGAGGCTCATGATGATGTCGGCGATCGCGACGATACGCACCGCCGCCCACAGATGCGCGGCGGTTTCCACGCCGTCCTCGTCCTGCTGCTCGGGGACGAGAAGTTTCGCGGCGATATAGACGAGCGCGAGCCCGCCGATCAGTTTCAGGAACGGCAGCGCCATCAGCGTGACGACGATGAAAGTGAAGACGATGCGCAGCACCACGGCGACGCCCGCGCCGAGGATCATGCCCCAGACGCGCTGCTGCGGCTGCAAGCCACGGCACGCGAGCGCAATCACCAGCGCGTTGTCGCCGGACAGCAGAACGTTGATCCAGATGATCTTGGTGAGCGCGACCCAGAATTCAGGGTGGCGGATTTCGCTCTGAAATTGCGACAGCAGGCTGGTGTAAGTCGCCAGATCGAAAATCTGCGTCAGCCAAGCCATCGTGAGCCCCCGCTCGCGTCAGTGTCCGCTCAGCCGACGATTTCGTTGCCGGAAAAGAATTGCGCGATCTCGATGGCAGCGGTTTCGGCGGCATCGGAGCCGTGAACCGAATTCTCGCCGATCGACTTTGCGTGCACCTTGCGGATCGTGCCGTCAGCCGCCTTCGACGGGTCGGTGGCACCCATCACGTCGCGATACTTCGCAATCGCGCCCTCACCCTGCAGCACCTGCACGACAACCGGCGCGGAAATCATGAAATCGACGAGTTCGCCGAAGAACGGGCGCGACTTGTGAACGGCGTAGAACGTCTCCGCCTGCGCGCGGGTCATCTGGATGCGCTTCTGCGCGACAATGCGAAGGCCGGCTTTCTCGATGATGGCGTTGATCGCGCCGGTGAGGTTGCGCGCGGTAGCATCCGGCTTGATAATCGAAAAAGTGCGCTCAATCGCCATGATCATGTCCTTCGGACAAAGGTGTTGTGGAAATTGCGGCGCTTATAGCGACGCTGGGATGCCACGGCAAGCGGCTCAGCCTGCGGCGGAAGATGGCATCGCCGCGAAATGCGCGGCCGTCAGATGACGGAGATTTCATCAAGATGAACCGTTTCTGACGCGAACGAGCGGCCGGTATTCACGTTGTTAATCCTACTCTTCAGCGCCTTGAACCCGCCCGGAAGCGCAGACGACGTATCGGACAAGGGCGGCATCACAGCGGTGCAGATCGCGCCGCAGACAATGGAGACGATCATGGTGCGCAAACTTGTTCTTGCAGTTGCTGCGTTGGCCGCAATCGGCGGCGCAACCGCAGTTTCGACGACCCCCGCCGCAGCCTGGGGTCACGGTTGGCATGGCGGTGGCTGGCACGGCGGATGGCATGGCGGCTGGGGCGGACCGCGCTTCGTCTATGGCGGCGGACCGTACTATTACGGCGGTGGCGGCTGCTACGTGCGCCGTCTGGTGCCGACCCCTTGGGGTCCGCGCTGGCGCCTCGTGAACCGCTGCTACTAGACCTTCGTTTTCTCCCTGACTGACGCCCCGGCCCTCGCGGCCGGGGATTTTCTTTGCCGAATCGCGGTTCCAAGAATTGGTACAGGCAGTTCCACCCGTCGCCGATTTAATTTTTACGCACTGCTCACCATTCGCATCGCTGGCGCGAAACGAATTCGACCGCCTCGACTTGGTTCGGCAGATATTGAGGCGACGTTGAATTGAATTGGAATTTCATCATGGCAAACAGAAACAGGGCTGATATCGAAATCGACCACGTCCACGCCCAAGCCATCTGTCAGGGCATTGGCGAGAGACTGCGCGATGCACTCGAAAAGAATTGGGAACGGGCACCGGCAAAGATGCACGACCTGTATGCGCGGCTTCCCGAACTCGACAGCGAGGATTCGCCGTCGATTGTGCCGCCGTCGCGCGGCGGATTTTAAGGGTCACACCAGCGCAAACAGCGCATCTTCACGACGATAAACGGTTGCGTTCGGCGTGCGGTTCGCACAAAAGGCCGCATGCTTTCTCTCGACGACATCTCGATCCGGATCGCCGGACGGCTTCTTATTGAAAACAGCACGGTGCAGATTGTGCCGGGCGCACGTGTCGGATTCGTCGGACGCAATGGCGTCGGCAAATCCACGCTGTTTCACGCCATCCGCGGCGACCTGCCGCTCGAGACCGGGTCGATCGCTATTCCGCCGCGCTGGCGTGTCGGCTCGCTCGCGCAGGAAGCGCCGGACGGCCCCGAAAGTCTTGTCGAAGTCGTGCTGAAAGCCGACCTCGAACGCGACGCACTGCTACGCGAAGCGGACACCGCGACCGATCCGCATCGGATCGCCGAAATTCAAACCCGCCTCGTCGATATCGACGCGCATTCGGCCCCTGCCCGCGCCGCTTCAATTTTAAGCGGCCTCGGATTTTCGACCGAGGACCAGGCGCGCTCATGTTCGGAATTTTCCGGTGGCTGGCGCATGCGCGTGGCGCTTGCGGCAACGCTGTTCGCAGCCCCCGATCTGCTGCTGCTCGACGAGCCGACCAACTATCTCGATCTCGAAGGCACGCTGTGGCTGGAAGATCACCTTGCGAACTATCCGCGCACCGTCATCGTCATCAGTCATGACCGCGACTTGCTCGATACGTCGGTCGATCAGATCCTGCATCTCGATCGCGGCAAGCTGACGCTCTACAAGGGCACCTATTCGTCGTTCGAGGAACAGCGCGCCACGCGCGAAATGATCGAACAGAAGCATGCAAAGAAGCAGGCAGACGAGCGCAAGCGCCTGCAGGCGTTCGTCGATCGCTTCAAGGCCAAGGCGTCGAAAGCCAAGCAGGCGCAATCGCGCGTCAAGATGCTGGAAAAAATGAAGCCGGTGACGGCGCTGGTGACGCAGGACGTCAAGGAGATCACTTTCCCTACACCTGAAAAGATTCTGTCGCCGCCGATCATCGCGGTCGATGACGTCTCGGTCGGTTACGATCCCGCGAAGCCGGTGCTCAATCACGTCACGCTGCGCCTCGACAATGACGACCGCATCGCGCTGCTCGGCTCGAACGGCAACGGCAAGTCGACGCTGGTGAAATTGCTCGCGGGCAAGCTGCCGCAGTTCTCCGGCAAGATCGTGCGCGCCGCCAATCTCTCTGTCGGCTATTTTGCGCAGCATCAGACCGACGAACTCGACCTCGAAGGTTCGGCCTACGATCATCTGCGGCGGCTGATGCCGCAGGAAACGGAAACCAAAGTTCGCGCACGCACCGGCGCTATCGGATTTTCCGGCAAGGCGGGCGACACGAAAGTCAGTTCATTGTCCGGCGGCGAGAAAGCGCGGCTGCTGCTCGGGCTTGCGACATTCTATGGTCCCAACATGATCATCCTCGACGAGCCGACCAACCATCTGGACATCGACAGCCGTGCAGCGCTGGCGGAAGCGATCAACGACTATCCCGGTGCGATCATCATGGTGAGCCACGACCGCTATCTGATCGAGGCGTGCGCGGATCAGCTGTGGGTCGTCGCTGATAAAACGGTGACGGCCTACGACGGCGATCTCGACGACTATCGCCGCTCGGTCCTCACCGCGCGCGGTATGCGTACCTCCGCCCGCGACCGTGCCGTGAACGAGCGCAACAAGGTTGCGCCGAAAAAAGAAAAGAAGATTCCGCTGAAGCAGAGAATTTCGGAAGCCGAAGCCGAGATGGCGCGCATCAACGGCATCATCGCGAAAATTGATACTGCGCTGGCGCTGCCGGACATTTTCAAACGCGATCCGAAGCAAGCCGCGCAACTGACGAAAGCACGAGCGAGTGCGGCAAGCGCGTTGCAGCGGGCGGAGGAAGACTGGCTCGCCGCGAGTTCTTCGCTGGAAGACGCGAATTGATCTGAAGGATTTTACGGAATTCGGAGCGCCAGACCTAGGCGTGTTTCTTCTTCTTGGGCTTCGCCGCAGGCTTCGGCGGCTCGGGCACGTCGACACGGTCGATCATGGTCAGGCGGCCTTCCTTGAACGTGTATGCGCCGGGACGCGGCCCCTTCGTGTAGGTCACTAGCGCGATGCGTGCACCACCCGGATCGTTCGACAGCTGCACATTGTCGGGCGCAATGCCGATCGCGCGCGCGACGTCGCATTCCGTATGGCCAAGCGCCACCGCCCCGGTCGGCGCAGGCGCGGCATTCGGCGGGGCCCCCTCGGTCGACGCGTTAGCGTCGGCGGGCGGCGTCGGTGCGGGCATACCTGAGCATTGCCCATCGGCGCTCATCAGATCGTCCGGCGTAATCGGGCGCGTCGTGCTGAGGGGCGGCGTTTCAATCGACGACTGGTTGAAAAGTTTGGCCGGGCGCGCGAACCACTGCTGATCCTTGAAGGAAAAATCCGACATGCTGCCGCATGCGGACACCGCCGGTGCGAGCGCCGCCAAAACGCCGAAGCATTTTGCCAAGCGAATAGTCCGCACGATCGTCACTGACGCTTCACCCCGGTTCCGGCCTTGTCCCTTGCGGCCGTTGCAACATCAATTTGCGGCACCTTGGTGGCTAACCGCATGTCAGGTCAACGAAAAACCGCTGTATAATTAACGGCGAGAGCGCTTGCTTTATTCGCGCTTCTGCCATTTGCCGCGCTCATCGGTCTGCCAGTATGTCCGGTCGAAACCGCGCGATTTGCTGTCGAGCCACGCCGCGCGCGCAGCCGAAAGCGCATCATCGTCGTTACCGTCGAATACAAGAACAACGCGCTCGTAAGTCGCACAATCTTTCGGCAGCCCTGCGGCATCCACAATGAACCGCACCGTCGCTCTGTTCGGGTTGTCGTCGCTCGGAACCAGGACGATCGGCTGTTCGCCGGCGTCTGCGTCGCGCCAGGTGCCATGCGGCAGAAACGAATTCTCGCGATAGGTCCACAGATGTCCGTCGAGCGATTCAGCGCGTTCCTCCGAACCCGTCTGCACCGCGACGCGCCAGCCGCGCTCGTAGGATTTCTCCAGAAGCGGCGGCAGCACTTTCTCGATCGTCGTGTCCTGCAAGTGATAGAACAGAACTTCGGTCATCGCCGCGTTTCCGAAATCTACTTCTTTGCTTCGTAGTGATCCGCCACGAGTCGATTAAGCAGGCGCACGCCGAAGCCCGATCCCCACGAACGGTTGAGATCGGACGCCGGAACGCCCATCGCAGTACCTGCAATGTCGAGATGTGCCCATGGCGTGTTATCGACGAAGCGCTGCAAAAATTGTGCGGCCGTGATCGAGCCACCGTTTCGTCCGCCGGTGTTCTTCATGTCGGCGAATTGCGAGTCGATCTGCTTGTCGTATTCAGGGCCGAGCGGCATGCGCCACACCCGCTCGCCCGTCTCCTGCCCCGCTTCCATCAGCCGTTCGGAGAGCTTGTCGTTGTTGGAAAACAGACCCGCATAATCGATGCCGAGCGCAACGAGAATTGCGCCCGTCAGCGTCGCCAGATCGATCATGAATTTCGGCTTGTATTTCTGCGCGACGTACCAAAGCACGTCTGCCAGCACGAGACGGCCTTCGGCATCGGTGTTGATGATTTCGATGGTTTGTCCCGACATCGAGGTCACGATATCGCCGGGGCGTTGCGCGTTGCCATCCGGCATGTTCTCCACGATGCCGATGGCACCGACGACATTCACCTTCGCCTTGCGCGCGGCGAGCACGTGCATCAATCCGACGACGCAGGCCGCGCCGCCCATGTCGCCCTTCATGTCCTCCATCGAACCCGCGGGCTTGATCGAGATCCCGCCAGTATCGAAACACACGCCCTTGCCGATGAAGGCAATCGGCTGCTCGCCCCGCTTGCCGCCGTTCCACCGCATCACGACGGTGCGGCTGTCGTGCGACGAACCCTGACCGACGCCGAGCAGCGCACCCATTTTCAGTTTCGTCATAGCTGCAACGTCGAGCACATCGACCTGCACGCCGAGCTTGCGCAGTTGCGTCGCGCGGCGCGCGAACTCGACAGGAAACAAAATGTTCGGCGGCTCGTTGACGAGTTCTCGTGCGAGCACCACGCCATCGACGATGTGGCTCTCCGGCGTGTAGGCTTTCTTCACCGCGGCGACGTCCGAGACCGCAATCGAGAACTGCGCCTTCATCGGCGCGTTATCGTCGTCCTTCTTTTTTGTCTTGTAGCGATCGAAGCGATAGGCGCGCAGGCGAATTCCGGATGCGAGACTGACCGCCTGCGCGGCTCTCATGGAGCCAGATGCGTTGTCGGCGACGACCAGAACGTCTTCGCTGCCTCCGCTGATTTTTGAAGCGAGCTTGCCGCCGAATTTGAGGAAATCGATCGGCTTCAGATCGGCTGCCTTGCCGGTTCCAACCACCAATAACCGCCCGGCCTTGAGTCCTTCCGGGGCCAGAATGTCCAACACCGCGCCGCTTTTGCCCTTGAATCGGCTGGCCGCTGCCGCCCGTTTGACCGATCCCGCCGTGCCGCCGAGGGCCTTTGTGGCCTGCGGACCGAACTTCAGAGCATCATCGCAAAACACCACAAGGACGCCTCGGGCTGCAGTGGAAAACGGGACGAAGCCGACCTTGACGGCGTCAGTCATGAGCAAATCCTCCGGGGCATTGTCTGGAATGCATTGGGAAATCAGGAGAAAAACAGGCTTTAAGCGGTGAAAAGGGCAGAATCCTGCCCGATTTGCCGCACTATGGCCCGTTCCTGCGACTCCTGCAAAGCGTCCCGCATGCGCCCGACGCATGCCCAAACCGGGGCCAAATCCCCCGGTTTTGACGTGTCGCCCAGGCCACGTTTTGGGAAATATTAACCCTGTCTTAAAACCAGCCCCAGAGCGGCCATTTTGTTGACCGATCAAAGGGATGCTGTGAAATAACAACCCGCTGGAAGGGGCCGGCAGCACCCGTGGGGGACCACCGATTCCGGGGGTCTGGGTGCGCAGCCGAATTCGAGCGGTTTTGGGTGGGGACATCGCTGCTTTGATGGCGTCGCACGATAACGAGTTTTTCAGCGGCCGATTTGCCGCGCGCGACGCCGGTCGAGCATGCCGCTTGCCGACCGATGCCCAGTTGTGGCGGCACCAATCATGGTGATGACGATCCTCGCGCGCTATTTCGCAGCGCGTTTCGTGCTGGCGTCTCTGGCGGTGTTCGCCGGAATTTTCGCGTTGATCATCACTGTCGACTACATCGAACTGATGCGCCGTGCGGCGAGCGTGGCCACGGTGTCAGGATGGTTCGTCGCACAAACAGCGCTGTTTCGTGTGCCGCTCTCGCTCGAAAAGCTGATGCCGTTCTGCATTCTGATCGGCGCGATGTCATGCTTCCTCGCACTGTCGCGGCGGCTTGAACTCGTGGTGGCGCGCGCGTCGGGAATTTCAGCTTGGCAGTTCATCACGCCTGCACTCCTGAGCGCGCTCGTGCTCGGCACGCTTGCGACAACCGTTTACAATCCCGTTTCCGCAGAGATGCAGGAACGTTCCAAGGGGATGGAGACGAAGATCTTCGCCGGCGGCAATGCGCCTGCTGAAGGCGCGAATTTCTGGATAAATCAGGTGACCGATGACGGACAAACCGTCATCAGCGCCGCACGAAGTCAGGATCAGGGACTGAAACTTACGGGCCTGACCGTGTTCCGCTTCGATCCTTCCGGGCCGTTCAAGGAACGAATCGAAGCACAGGAAGCGACACTCGAGCCGGGACGCTGGGTGTTCAAAAAGGTACGGCGCTACGGCGTGGATAATCCGCTCGCCGAGGAGGAAACTTTCACACTCCCGACGACGCTGACGGCCGCACAGGTGCGTGGCAGCTTTTCAACACCTGAAACCGTGCCGTTCTGGCAGTTGCCAGATTACATCAAGTCTTCGGAAAAGTCGGGACAAGCAACGGCGGGCTATCGGCTGCAATATCACAAACTTCTCGCGCGCCCATTTCTGCTTGCGGCAATGGTGTTACTTGCGGCTGCTGTCAGTCTTCGCTTCTTCCGATTCGGCGGCGTGCAAAAGATGGTTTTAAGTGGCGTCGCAGCAGGGTTTCTGCTCTACGTCCTGTCGAAAGTAACTGAGGATTTAAGCAAGGCCGAGCTGATGCATCCGCTCGCCGCCGCGTGGTTGCCTGTTTGCGTAGGCGGCCTCTCGGGCTTCTTGGCCTTGCTGTACCAGGAGGACGGGTAGTGGCTATTACCGCCGCCCTCCACGGACGGACGCGTATGTTCACGCGGCGCAATCGCTTGCGCTGCGAAAGCCGCCGTTTGCCTACGATTCTCGCAGCGATTTTTACGGTCGTGCTCGGCGGGTACTTCACGAGCGCTGCGAACGCTCAGGTGCCCCTCACCTACAACGCGCGTCCTCCAGTCGTGAAGCCGAAGAAGCCTGTCAATGCCGGCAAGGACGGGCAGATGCTCGTGCAGGCGGCGGAGATGAACTACGACTACAACAACAATCGCATCGCCGCCGTCGGCAGCGTGCAGATTTACTGGAACGGCTCGACGCTCGAAGCCGACAAGGTCATCTACGATCAGAAAACCAAACGTCTCCACGCCGAAGGCAACGTTCGCCTGACCGACGCCGACGGCAAGATCACCTACGCCAACCTGCTCGATCTCTCCGACGACTATCGCGACGGCTTCGTCGATTCGCTTCGTCTGGACACGGCGGACTCCACGCGCATGGCCGCGACACGCGCCGACCGCACCAATGGCGACGTCACCGTTTTCCAGAACGGCGTCTACACGGCCTGCGCCGCCTGCCGCGACAATCCGAAGAAACCGCCGCTGTGGCAGGTGAAGGCCGCGCGCATCATCCACAATCAGACCGAGAAGATGCTCTACTTCGAAAACGCGAGCATCGAATTCTTCGGTCAGCCGATCGCTTACCTGCCCTATTTCTCGACGCCCGATCCGACCGTCAAACGCAAATCCGGCATCCTGACGCCGAACTACATGTCCAACACCTTTACCGGCGTCGGCGCAGAGATACCGTACTATTTCGCGCTGGCGCCGGACTACGATCTGACACTGACGCCGCGCGTCACCTCGCGTCAGGGCCTGTTGATGCAGGGCGAATTCCGTCAGCGCCTGATTAATGGCGCTTACGAAATCCGCGGCTACGGAATCAACCAAGCCGATCCGGGTGCGTTCGCAGGGCTTCCGGGCGACAAGACCTGGCGCGGCGGCATCGACAGCAAGGGACAATTCGCGCTCAACGACAAATGGGTCTGGGGCTGGGACGCGGTGGCCGTCTCCGACATCGCGTTCTTCCGCGATTACAATCTCGGCCCCTATCGCAACGCGCTGAGTTCGTTCCTGCTCGTGCCGGATACGGGATTGTCGCAGCTTTATCTGACCGGCGTCGGCAACCGCAGTTACTTCGATGCGCGCGTGATGCATTTCCTCGGATATTCGGGTGCCGACGTCCAGAGCCAGATTCCCGATGTGCATCCGGTCATCGACTATTCCAACATCATGGGTTGGAACGTGTTCGGCGGCGAAGTCAGCTACAAGGGCAACTTCACGAGTCTGAGCCGCGGCACAGCCGACTTCGACGCGATCAACAACAATGCCAGCATCAACGGTCTGTGCACGGCGACGTCGGCCGATCCGATGGCGCGAATGCCTGCGAACTGCCTGCTGCGCGGCGCGCCGGGCGACTACACGCGCTTGTCCGGCGAAGTTCAGTGGCGGCGTTCCTTCACCGATCCCTACGGCCAGATCTTCACGCCGTTCGCTTCGCTACGCGCCGACCTCATCAGCGCCGACATTCTCGCCCAGCCCGGCGTTGCCAATTTCATCCCGACCGGCACCGAGCAGGTTGCGCGCGTGATGCCCACCGTCGGTCTCGAATATCGCTATCCGTTCATCAACGTGCAGCCGTGGGGATCGACGACAGTCGAGCCGATCGCGCAAATCATCATTCGTCCGAATGAGACGAACGCCGGCCGTCTGCCGAATGAAGACGCCCAGAGCCTGACCTTCGACGACAGCAACCTGTTCCGCGTCGACAAGTTCGCCGGGTGGGATCGCGTCGAAGGCGGCGGACGCGCCAACGTCGGCGTGCAGGCAACGACCCAGTTCGACCGCGGCGGCTTCATCAACGTGCTGTTCGGCCAGTCCTATCAGCTGTTCGGCCTGAACTCCTACGCCGTGACCGATCCGACCAATACGGGCATCGGATCCGGTCTCGCAACTCCGCGTTCCGATTATGTCGGCCGTATTTCCTATCAGCCGAATTCGACGTTCAACTTCTCGACGCGCGTCCGGCTCGACGAAGCAACGATGGCGGTACGACGCTTCGAGGCCGAGGCGAAGGCGAACTTCGACCGCTTTTCGGTCAGCCTGTTGTACGGCAACTACGACGCGCAGCCTGAGCTCGGTTATCTCTCGCGGCGCGAAGGTATTCTGGGAACAGCGTCCTTCAAGGTTGCGCAGAACTGGGTGATTTCGGGCGGCGCGCGCTACGATCTCACCAATGAGAAAATCAACCAGTACATCATCGGTGCCGGCTATGTGGATGACTGCTTCATCTTCGCGCTCAACTACATCACCGATTACGCCTACGTGACATCGACCAGTCTGACACCCGTCACGGATCATCGCGTGATGTTGCAGCTTGGCCTGCGCACCATCGGCGGCACGAGCTTCTCGCAGTCCGCCGGCACCAGCCAGTAGCCCTATCGAGATCGTCGATGACAGCCACGGCCCATCGCATGAAGACATTGCTCAGAACATTGAGCGTCGCCGCTTTCGTCCTCGTCGGCTTCGGCCTGCGCGCGCCGCTCTACGCGCAGTCCATTGCAGCGATGGTGAACGGCGAAGCCATCACGAATTCCGACATCGATCAGCGCATCAAGCTGACGCAGCTCACCACGAAGAAAACGCTTACGCGGCAGGAAGCGCTGGACGAGTTGATTAACGACAAGGTCAAGATCAAGGAAGGCAAACGCTACGGCCTCGATCTGAAAGCATCCGACATCGACGGCGCCTATGCCGGCATGGCATCGCGAATGCGCATGTCCGATGAACAGCTGTCGAAAACGCTCGAAAACAACGGTATCCGACCGGAAACGATGAAGGCGCGCATGAAGGCCGACATGACGTGGGGCAATCTCGTTCGCGGCCGATTCAACACCGAACTAACGCCGGCGGACAAGGATTTGCGTGCCGCGATGGGCGAGAAGGAAGGCGACGACAAGACTGCCACCGAAAGCTACGAATACAAGATGCGGCCTATTGTTCTCGTCGTGCCGCGCGGAGCGCCGGCTTCCGCGACCGAACTGCGGCGCAAGGAAGCGGAGTTACTTCGCCAACGGATCGAAGGGTGCGATCAAGCCGCGGATTTCTTCCGCTCGATGCGTGACGCCGCGATCCGCGAACCAGTTGTGAAAACATCGGCCGATCTCGCAGCACCATTGCGCGAACTGCTCGACAAGACGCCGATCGGCAAGCTGACACCTCCCGAAGTCACCAGGCAGGGTGTCGAGATGGTAGCGCTATGCAGTCGTGAAGCGACGAAGGCGGACACCCCAGCAAAACGCGCACTTAAGGATAAGATATATTCCGAGCGCTATGAGGCGAAGTCGAAGGCGTACCTGCAGGAAGTCCGCAAGGGCGCGATGATCGAAATCCGCTAAGGAAATTTTACGCGGCGATGCGCCGGGGACCGCGACAATGACGAAGCCTCTCGCGCTGACGCTGGGTGAGCCTGCAGGCATCGGGCCGGATATAGCCATCGCGGCATGGCTCAAGCGGCGCGAACTGGACCTGCCGCCCTTCTACCTGATCGGCGACATCGAATTCATGCGTGGCCGCGCCAAGGCGCTCAACGCCGACGTACCATTTGCAGAAACAGACACAGCAAAGACCACGAACACATTTGCGAGCGCACTCCCCGTCGTGCCGCTCGGACAAAACGTGACCGCACGCCCTGGGAAGCCGGACAACACAAGCGCGCCCGCCGCCATCGCTTCGATCAGCCGTGCGGTGGCCGATGTCGCTGCAGGCTATGCAAGTGCGGTCGTCACGAACCCCATTGCCAAAAGCGTGCTTTACAAGGCCGGTTTCGAATTTCCGGGGCACACGGAATTTCTGGCTCATCTCGCATCTCAAAGCGGCAAAACGCCAATGCCGGTGATGATGCTGTGGTCACCGACCCTTGCTGTCGTCCCGGTCACGATTCATCTGTCGCTTCGCGACGCTATCGCCGGCCTCTCTACAGAACTGATCGTCAAGACGGCACGGATCGTCGCGGCAGATTTGAAATCACGTCTCGGAATTGCAAAGCCGCGCCTCGCGATTTCCGGTCTCAATCCGCATGCCGGCGAAGACGGCTCGCTCGGTCAGGAGGACCAGTCCATTGTCGCGCCGGCAATTGCGACGCTGTACGCCGAAGGCATTGATGTGCGCGGGCCGTTGCCGGCCGACACCATGTTTCACGAGCGCGCGCGAAAGACCTACGACTGCGCCATCTGCATGTATCACGATCAGGCACTGATCCCGATCAAGACCATCGCGTTCGACGATGGCGTCAATGTCACGCTCGGCCTGCCGTTCGTCCGCACCTCGCCCGACCACGGTACCGCCTTCGACATCGCCGGGACCGGCAAAGCCAATCCGTCCAGCCTTGTGGCCGCGCTCAAACTTGCCGCCCGCATGACCGCTCGCACGGCATGAGCCCCATCGACGACCTTCCTCCGCTTCGCGACGTCATCGCGCGGCACCAGCTATCGGCGCGAAAATCGCTCGGGCAGAATTTTCTGCTCGACCTCAATCTCCTTGCGCGCATTGCACGGGCCGCGGGCCCGCTGGAAAATTCGACGATTATCGAAGTCGGTCCCGGCCCCGGCGGCTTGACACGCGCCCTGCTCGCACTCGGCGCAAGGCGCGTGATCGCCGTCGAACGCGACGAACGTGCGATACCTGCGCTAGAGGAAATCGCGCAGCGCTATCCGGGGCGGCTCGAGATCGTCAACGCCGATGCGACGACGTTCGACCCTCGCCCCATGCTGAACGGCGAACGCGCAAAAATTGTCGCCAATCTCCCTTACAATATTGCGACGGTACTGCTGATCGGCTGGCTGTCCGTTGAGCCGTGGCCGCCCTGGTACGACGCCATGGTGCTGATGTTTCAGCGCGAAGTCGCCGAGCGCATCGTCGCGCGCGAGAACGACGATGCCTACGGGCGGCTCGGCGTGCTGTCGAACTGGCGTGCGGAGACGAAGATCCTGTTCGATATATCGCCGTCCGCGTTCGTGCCGCCACCCAAAGTGACCTCGTCCGTTGTGCGGCTGATTCCGCGCGACGCACCGGAGCCATGCGACCGCCGCTCGCTTGAAAAAGTCGCCGCCGCTGCATTCGGCCAGAGGCGCAAGATGCTGCGTCAAAGCCTGAAGTCATTGGGCGTCGATCCGGCTGAATTGGCCGCGACCGCCGGCGTCGATCCGACACGGCGCGCCGAGACAGTGCCCGTGTCCGGCTTTGTTGCCATGGCCCGCAAATTGGCGGATATAACGTCAGCAAAATCCTGATCCGGAATTCAGTTGAGGAAACGCAATGGCCCAGATGGTTCGCCAGTCTCTCGTCAAGTTCGATGCTCCGCTCTGCGAAACCATCGTCGATACGCCGAAGCCGAAAGGCGCCGAGGTGCTGCTGCGCGTCGAGCGCTGCGGGCTCTGCCATTCCGATCTGCACATTCAGGATGGATATGCCGATATTGGCGGCGGCAAGAAGCTCGATACCACACGCGGCATGACGCTGCCGTTCACACTCGGGCATGAAATCGCTGGCATCGTCGAAGAAGTCGGGCCCGACGCGCCGAAGGATCTGATCGGAAAGAAAAAGGCCGTGTTTCCATGGATCGGCTGCGGCGTTTGCCGCGATTGCCAGAACGGCGACGAAAATCTCTGTGCGAAAAACCGCTTCATGGGCGTGTCGATCGACGGCGGCTTCGCCTCGCACACGCTCGTGCCGGATGCAAAATATCTGCTCGATTACGACCCGCTGCCCATCGACATGGCGGCTACGCTGATGTGCTCCGGCATCACCGCTTACGGTGCTCTCAAGCGCCTCGCGGGATTGTCACGCCAGCGCAACATCCTGCTGATCGGCCTCGGCGGCGTCGGCATGATGGGTCTCGCGATTGCACCTGCCATGTTCAAGCAGAAGATTTCCGTGGCTGACCTTAGCGCGTCCGCGCGCGAGGCGGCGCTTAAGAACGGCGCCTCGTTCGCCTACGATCCGTCGGAAGCCGATATCGCCAAGCGCATCATCAAAGAAACCGAAGGCGGCTTCGATTGCATCGTCGATTTCGCGGGCAGCGAAAAGTCGATGGCGTTCGCGGTGTCGGTTCTGGCGCGCGGCGGCAAGATCGTGGTGTCCGGCCTGATGGGCGGCCAATTCTCGCTGCCGATGGTGCAGTGGATCTACAAGCGTATGACCATCGAAGGTTTTATGACCGGCACATTGGCTGAGGCGAAGGAATTGATGACGCTCGCACGCGCCGGGAAAATCAAGCCGACGCCGATGAAAGAAGAACCGATGAAGGACGCACAGAAATGGATCGAGCAGCTGCGTGCCGGAAAAGTCGTCGGCCGTATCATGCTCACGAATTGAGAGTAACGAATTAAGGCAGACGCCTCGCACGCTGCGTTCGCTTCAAACAATTGTGGCCGCCCGAATTAAACCTTGCCCGCTCCGGATTTGCGGCCCATTGCGACCCGATTTCCCACCGAAGAATTACGCTCGAAGTTTTTGTGATGCGTAACTTCGGAGGGGACGATGCGGTTGGGTCAACGCAGACTTGTGCCGATGCTTGCCGGTTTTGGTATTCTCGCCGGTGTGAGCGGATTTGCAACGGCTGCCGATTCAGCCAGCGAATGTCTCTCGGGTCCGAAAGGGGTAACGCCTCAAGGCAAGCATTGGTATTACCGCATCGAGCATCCGTCCAAGCGCCACTGCTGGTATCTTGGCGACGAAGGAAGGCGGACGGTTCAGGAAACGGCCGCTGCGCAACAAGCCGAACCGTCGCAACCGCAAAAGCCCCCGCCGAAACGAAACAGCGAACAACTTGAGCCCGCCGTTGCAAATGCGCGGGCTGAAGTGACAAAAGACGTCGCAGTCCCATTCACGACCATGCCACCGATCGCACCGCCGAGCGCGCCTGATCCTCGCCCGAATGAATGGAAACTGGCAGAGCGTTGGCCTGACAACCAATCGCAGGTTCAGGTTGCGCAGGCGGCAACGCCCTTGCCTCCGCCTGCTCCCGCTCAGTCTCGGCCGATGCAGCGAACAGTCGCGTCGGCAAATGCCGCAGCTCCTGCGGCTGCAAGCGAGGACGATGTCTCGGATGGCCTGAGGATCGTGCTTGGAATCCTGACGGCGGCGATTGCGCTCGGCGCCATTATTGGCCGCTTGATCCTGTCACACATGAAACCGAAGCGCCGCCCGGCTCAGCGCCGCGCCATCTGGCAGAGCGTCGACGAGGAATCTCTCGCGCCTGTTTATGCACGTATCCGTCAACGCGATCCGTCTTTGCGCGCGCAAGCCGAACAGGATGTCGAGGAATTGCTGCGCGCGCTGCGTTACCCGGAAACGCCGCGCACTATTTCGCAAGCTGTTTCTGTAAGTCGCGGACGAAGGCAGACAGGCCCGTCTGGCGCTCGCGCTTGAGGCGCTCCGCTTTCAGGATCGTTGCGACCTCTGCATAGGCGGTATCGATGTCGCTGTTGGTCACAACGTAATCGTACTCGGCCCAATGGCTGAGTTCATGACTGGCGCGGCTCATGCGGCCAGCGATAACAGAGTCCGAATCCTGTGCCCGCGTGTGGAGGCGCTTTTCGAGATCGGCGGCAGACGGCGGCAATATAAAGACACTGACGACATCGTCGCGGGCTTTTTCGCGCAGCTGCTGCGTGCCTTGCCAGTCAATGTCGAAGAGCACGTCCTCGCCGCCGCCAAGGGCTGCCTCAACTGGACCGCGCGGCGTACCGTAATGATGGTCGAACACGGTTGCGAATTCCAGCAACTCACCCTTCTTCGCCATTGCGTCGAACGCCGCCTTGTCGATGAAGCGATAATCCTTGCCATCGACTTCGCCGGGGCGCTTGGCGCGCGTCGTGACGGACACCGACAATTTCATGCCGGGCATTTTGTCCAGCAGCATGCGCGACAATGTCGTCTTGCCCGCGCCGGACGGCGACGACAGCACGAACATCAGGCCGCGCCGTTCATTGTTTTTGCTGCCGCCGACAGATGCCATCGTTATTCCAGGTTCTGAACCTGTTCGCGAAATTGCTCGACCACGTTCTTCATTTCAAGGCCGGTATTGGTCAACTCCACATCGTTCGACTTGGAACAAGTCGTGTTGACTTCGCGGTTGAACTCCTGCGCCAGAAAATCCAGCCTGCGGCCCACCGCCCCACCTTTGGCCAGCAGTTCGCGGGTCTGCGCAATATGGGATGCGATGCGATCCAGTTCCTCGCGGATATCGGCCTTCGCCGCCATCATCACCGCTTCCTGACTCAGCCGATCCGGATCGAAGCGGTCGGACGTTTCCAGTAATGCTGCGATCTGCTCAGAAAGCCGTGCCTTGATGGCCTCGGGCTTGCGCCCCGGCGCGGCTTCCGCTGTTTTCGCAAGGCGTTCGATGTCGTCCATCCGCTGCAACAGGATTTGTCCGAGCGCCACACCTTCGCGTTCGCGCATCTCGATCAGGCTCCGCAACGCCTGTTCGAACGACGACGCAATCGTGGCTTTCGCCGCCTGAATTTCGGCTTCGTCGCTTTCGGCATCTGTGACTTCCACGATACCCTTGACCGACAGCAAACCATCGACACTCGGCGGTGCCGCACCCGTTGTCTTGGAAATTTCGGCGGCGACTTTCACCACCGATGCCAGAACGTCTTCATTGATACGAACAGTCTGCGCCGCACCGCTGCGCTTGATGGTGAGATTGGCGTAGACAGTGCCGCGCGACAATAATTCTGCTGCACGCTTGCGCGCGCCCGTCTCGATATCGTCCCACCCCGGCGGCAGGCGCATGCGGAAGTCGAAGCCCTTGGCGTTGACCGACTTCAACTCCCATTCAAACGCATAAGGCCCGCTGGTGCCATGATGGCGGGAAAAGCCGGTCATGCTGGACAGCGCCATGCGGCACGTTCTCCGGTGTGAATCGCATCCGATGAATACGATTCAGCTTGTCCGACAAATCAGGAAATCACGCAAGGCAGAGACCCGATACGGCGGTCACCGCGACGGTTGCGCGGGCTGCTCTTCTTCCTCTTCGGGCACCGCGGTTGCCGCCGGCGCGGCATTGGCCGTTGGTCCCCGCTTCGCCGCCGCCGTTTTTTTGCGCGCGGCGGCGGCTGCCGGATCGAGCGCAACCGGCGCGGATGCAACTGTCGCAGTCGACGCTGCGGCTTTCGGGCCGGCAGATTTTGGCGCAGCGGCGGGTCCGGCCGCGGGGCCGGCAGATGGCTTGGGCGCCGCCGCTTTCGGCGCAGCAGGTTTGGCCGAAGGCGTAGTCGTCGATGGCGTAGTCGCTGTAGCGGCGGGAGCGGCAGGAGTAGCGTCGTCGTCTTCGACCTTGTCATCCTGCGCGGATTTCTCGATAGCGCGCAGTTTGGCGACGGCTTTTTGATGTGCGTCGTAGTTCTCGCTGAACGTATGGCCGCCAGTGCCATCGGCCACGAAATAGAGATCGCGCGTGCGCGCCGGATTGGCAGTCGCCTCAAGCGACGCGCGGCCCGGATTGGCGATCGGCCCCGGCGGCAGGCCGTTGACGACATAAGTATTGTAAGGCGACGGCTGGGTGATTTCGCTGCGCTTGATCGGACGGCCGAGCGTACCGCGTCCTCCGACGAGGCCGTAGATGATGGTCGGATCGGATTGCAACCGCATGTTCTGGCGCAGCCGGTTGGAATAGACGGCGGCGACGCGACTACGCTCATCGGCGCGGCCGGTTTCCTTCTCCACAATGGAAGCCAGCGTCACGAGCTGTTCGGGGCTCTTCACCGGGACGTCGGGACTACGGCGTTCCCAAATCTCGGCGAGCACCTTCTTCTGCGCCGCCTGCATGCGCTGGATCACCTGATCGCGCGTCGTGCCACGCGGAAATTTATAGGTGTCAGGCAGCAGCGATCCTTCGCGCGGCTGCTCTTTCAGCGAGCCGTTGAAAATGTCGTTGTCCTGCAAGCGCGCGACGATCTGTTCGGAGGTCAGGCCTTCAGGAATGGTGACGGCGTGCTGCACGACCTTGCCTTCGACGATGGTGCCGATGACGTCGCGCAGCGTCGCGTATTTCTGAAATAGATATTCGCCGGACTTCAAGCCGGAGCGCGCGTTGAGTGCGACGACCGCGCCGATGAAGGTCCAGCGGTCGGCTGTGATGACGCCGTTGCGCACCAGAATGTCGTCGATATCGGTCATGCCCGCGCGCGGCGGAATGTTGACGACCTTGTCTTCGATGAGCGGACCCTTGGCTTCGAGAATCTGCTTACCGTAGAAAAATATGCCGCCGACCACGATCATCGAGATGATGATCACCGTCAAAATCGCATTTCCGATCATGACCAGCGGGTTGCGCGCGCGCATCGAACGCAATGGCGGGCGCGGCACTTGCTCCGGCTCCAGTGCGGCACGCGGGCTGCGGGGCGAAATCGGCGGTCTTTGACTCATCGATGAAACCTAAATCCGAAAGGCCGGCGGCCCACTTTCAACCAGCGATATATGCCCGTGCCGATGTCGGAAATTATGACCGAATTCGGCAAAACGATGAAGCCAATTTGTGAAAATTCAACTTGCCAATCGCCGCACCACCAGCGACGCGTTGGTTCCGCCAAATCCAAACGAATTTGACAGCGCGATATTGATCTCGCGCGGCCGTGCCTTGTTCGGCACAAGGTCGATAGCGGTTTCGACCGATGGATTGTCCAGATTGATCGTCGGCGGCGCGATGTTGTCGCGAATGGCCAGAACGCAGAAAATCGCTTCGATCGCACCGGCTGCACCCAGCAGATGCCCGGTCGAGGATTTGGTGGAGGACATCGACACTTTCGATGCCGCATTTCCGAGCAGACGTTGCGCCGCGCCAAGCTCGATCTCGTCGCCGAGCGGCGTCGAGGTGCCGTGCGCGTTGATGTAGTCGATATCGGAGGCTGTGACGCCCGCGCGCTTCATCGCCATCTGCATGCAACGATAGGCCCCATCGCCGTCTTCCGCCGGAGCGGTGATATGGAAGGCGTCGCCGGTCAATCCGTAGCCGACGACTTCGGCATAAATCTTCGCGCCGCGCTTCTTGGCGTGTTCGTATTCTTCGAGAATCACGACACCGGCACCCTCGCCCATCACGAAACCGTCGCGGTCCTTGTCGTAGGGCCGTGACGCGATTGTCGGGTTGTCATTATACTTGGTGGCCATCGCGCGCAGCGCGCAGAAGCCCCCCATCGCAAGACGATTGACCGCCGATTCCGCGCCGCCGGCGACCATGACGTCCGCATCGCCGAAAGCAATCAGGCGACTCGCATCGCCGATGGCATGCGCACCTGTCGAACAAGCAGTAACGACGGCGTGGTTCGGACCCTTGAGGCCGTGCTTGATCGAGACGTAACCCGAAGCGAGATTGATAAGACGTCCCGGAATGAAAAACGGCGACAGTTTTCGCGGGCCACGCTCCTTAAGAATCACTGCGGCTTCGCCGATCCCCTCGATGCCGCCGATGCCGGAACCGATCATCGTTCCCGTCGCGCAGCGTTCTTCTTCGGTGCTCGGATGCCAGTTCGCGTCGTTGAGCGCCTGCTCGGCCGCCGCCATCGCGAATATAATGAAATCGTCGACCTTGCGCTGTTCCTTCGGCTCCATCCACTCGTCGGGATTGAACGTGCCGTTGGTGCCGTCGCCGCGCGGAACCATGCAGGCAATCTGGCAGGTCAGGTCGGAAGCGTCGAACGCGTCGATTTTCTTCGCGCCGCTTTCGCCGTTGAGGATTCGCTTCCAGGTCGGTTCGACGCCATTGGCCAGCGGCGACACCATGCCCAGCCCCGTGACGACAACCCGCCTCATCTTGATCCTCGACCGTGAGAAATGGATTCGTTGCCCGGCGCGTCAGACAGAAAGACGGCGGGTCGTTCGATTACAACCCGCCGTTTTTCAAAACGTGCCGCGCAAGCGTCAGCTTTTTGCGTTCTTCTCGAGAAACTTGGTGGCGTCGCCGACCGTGAGAATCGTCTCCGCGGCGTCGTCCGGAATTTCGCAGCCGAATTCTTCCTCGAACGCCATCACGAGTTCGACGGTATCGAGACTGTCGGCACCCAGATCGTCGATGAAGCTCGCCGAATCGATAACCTTCTCCGGCTCCACACCGAGGTGCTCAACCACGATCTTCTTAACTCGCTCGCCAATCTCACTCATCGTTTCCAACCTCGTGCTTGTTCCACTAAACCCGACTGCGAGTCATCGTAGTGCGTTGCCGTCAGAATTCTGCCCACCGTTTCGCGTCCCATGCGGGCAAAATACCGGAAACGGCGGCGGGCTAAGCCACGGCAATATACAGGGTTTGCGAAACCTGCAATGGCGATGTTACCGAGCCCCCAAGCCGTTCGGTTACCATACTTCCCCAGCCTTGACCACAAGGCGGGGAAACCCGCAAACCTGTCTGAAATCGCGCTGAAAAGGACCCTTAAAGGCTTCAGATCATTGCCATTCCGCCGTTGACGTGAATCGTCTGCCCTGTGACGTAGGCGGCCTCGTTTGAGGCGAGATAGACGGCTGCCGCCGCGATGTCCTCCGGCGTGCCGAGACGCCCCGCCGGCACCTTCCCCAACACCGCTTCGCGCTGCTTTTCATTGAGCGCGTCCGTCATCGGCGTGGCGATAAATCCCGGCGCTATGCAGTTGGCCGTGACGTTGCGGCGGGCATATTCCGCGCCCACCGATTTCATCATGCCAATCATGCCGGCTTTGGACGCCGCGTAATTTCCCTGCCCGGCGTTGCCGGTGACGCCGACGACAGACGTGATGGCAATGATTCGGCCGAAGCGCTTGCGCATCATCAGTTTCACAGCCGCACGAGATAAACGAAACGTCGCGGTGAGATTGACGTTGATCACGTCGTTCCAGTCTTCGTCGCGCAGCTGAACGAACAGATTGTCGCGCGTGATACCGGCATTCGCGACCAGAATATCGAGCTGACCCATCGCCTTTTCGGCGGCGGGCACCAATGCCTCGACTTCCTCGGCGTTCGACAGATTGCACGGCAGAACGTGCACTCGCTCCTTCATCTCGTTCGCGAGCGTATCGAGCACTTCGCGCCGCGTGCCGGAGATGGACACCGTCGCGCCCTGCGCGTGCAGCGCCCTGGCAATCGCGTTGCCGATGCCGCCTGTCGCACCCGTGACGAGAGCGGTTTTGCCGGTCAAATCGAACATGGTGTCCCCCAAAGCGTAGTGCGGCAAATCAGAGCCGTCGTTTGCCGCACAAAAATGCGGCTCGTCAATGATTAAGCGCTTGGGCGGAGGGGTTCAATGGTATGTTTTGCTTCGACAAACCGCTCCGACAACGAGTGCCGATGCGCTATCGCACCACCATCGATTCCCAGTTGTTTGCGTTCGAAGAACTCAAGCAGGTGATGGCTTTCGCGAGCCCCGCCCGCTCGGGCGACGCCCTTGCCGGAATCGCCGCCACTTCGGCTCAGGAGCGAATGGCGGCGCGTTACGTGCTGGCCGAAGTGCCGCTCAAACAGTTTTTGACCGAGGCATTGATTCCCTATGAAGACGACAACATCACGCGCCTGATCATCGACGGTCACGATGCGAAGGCATTCGCGCCCGTCTCGCATCTTACAGTCGGCGGTTTTCGCGACTGGCTATTGTCGGAACACGCAACTACCGAAGTATTGACCGCGCTAGCGCCGGGATTGACGCCCGAGATGGTGGCCGCCGTCTCCAAGATTTCACGAAATCAGGATCTGATCGCGATAGCGCGCAAGTGCCGCGTCGTGACGCGATTCCGCAATACCATCGGGCTTGAGGGCCAGTTATCGGTGCGGCTGCAACCCAATCATCCGACCGACGATCTGCGCGGTATTGCGGCTTCAACGCTCGACGGCCTGCTCATGGGATCGGGCGACGCGGTGATCGGCGTTAATCCCGTGTCCGACAGCATGCCCGTCCTCGACGGGCTGACGCGAATGCTCGATGAGATGATCCAGCGCTTCGAGATTCCAACGCAGAGTTGTGTGCTGACGCATGTGACCAGCACGATCAAGCTGATTGAGACAGGTGCGCCTGTGGACCTCGTGTTTCAATCCATTGGCGGAACCGAAAAGACAAATCGTTCGTTTGGCGTCACGCCAGAATTGCTGAACGAAGCGCGTGACGCAGCGCTGTCGTTGAAGCGCGGCACGGTCGGCGACAATTTGATGTATTTCGAGACTGGCCAGGGCAGCGCACTATCGGCAGACGCAAATTTCGGCGTCGACCAGCAAACCTGCGAGGCGCGCGCCTATGCGCTGGCGCTGCGCTACAAACCGTTATTGGTGAACACCGTTGTTGGATTCATCGGGCCTGAATATCTCTACGACGGCAAGCAGATCATCCGCGCCGGACTCGAGGATCATTTCTGCGGAAAGTTGCTTGGCCTGCCGCTCGGTTGCGACATTTGCTACACCAATCACGCCGAAGCGGATCAGGACGATATGGATACGCTATTGGTGTTACTCGGCACAGCAGGCGTCAACTTCATCATGGGCGTTCCGGGCGCGGACGATGTCATGCTCAATTACCAGAGCACGTCTTTCCACGATGCGCTGTTTTTGCATGACACGATGGGTCTGAAGCGCGCACCGGAATTCGAAGCGTGGCTGCAGCGCATGCAGATCACGGATGTTGCCGGACGATTGAAACCGCCCTCACCAAATGCGCTGCTCGGCGGGCTGTCGTCTCTCAAGTCACTGGTCGCATGACAAACGACAACGTCACGAAAAGTCCATGGACCGAGTGGCGGGGCGTCACACCCGCGCGGCTTGCACTCGGGCGCTCTGGCTCAGGCATGCCGACGGATGAAGTTCTGAAGTTCGGCTGGGCACATGCAATGGCACGCGATGCAATTCATGCGGCGCTCGATGTTGAAAAACTCGACCGCGAATTGAATGCACAGGGTTGGGCCACCGCACACGTTCAAAGCCGCGCACGGGACCGTGCGATCTATCTGCGACGGCCGGATCTCGGCCGCGTCATCGATCCCGATGACATCGCGAAGTTACGCGCGGCACCGTTTGAGCCGAGCGACATCTGCATCGTGATCGGCGATGGTCTGTCGGCGCTTGCGATCAAGCGTCACGCCGCGCCTTTGCTTGCGGCGCTGAAAAAACATCTCGCGAATGAATTGAAAAACGCGCCCGTCGTCGTCGCGACACAGGCGCGCGTCGCGCTCGGCGACGAAATCGCCGAACTGCTGAGGGCAAAACTGTCAATCGTTCTGATCGGCGAACGACCGGGTCTGAGTTCGCCGGACAGTCTCGGCATCTATCTGACCCATGCGCCGTTCAAGGCGCGCAGCGACGCCGACCGCAACTGCATTTCGAACGTCCGGCTCGAAGGGCTGAGTTACGACGCAGCGGCGTTCAAACTGGCGTGGCTCGTGCGCGCAGCGTTGGGTCGAGGCATAACGGGCGTCGATCTCAAGGACGAAAGCGATTTGGCGCTGATCGTTGCGAAGACGAAGCCAGTCTTGCCCAATAATTAGCGATCAGCCTTTCGCGGCGGCAATCGCAGCTTTAGCGGCTTCGATGTCACCGGGTCCGCCGACCGACACTCCAACTGCGCCGTCGGCGATGCGCTTGACGAGACCGGACAGTACCTTGCCCGCGCCGATTTCGAGAAAGTGCGTGACACCCTTCGACGCCATGTAGGCGACGCTCTCGCGCCAGCGCACGGTGCCGGTCACCTGCTCGATCAGGCGCTTGCGGATTTCGTCCGGGTCGGTGATCGCCGACGCCAGCACGTTCGACACCAGAGGAGCTTTCGGTTTGTTGATGATGACGCCTGCGAGCGCCTGCGCCATCGCATCGGCGGCTGGCTGCATCAGACGGCAATGGAACGGCGCGGACACCGGAAGCAGCATCGCGCGCTTTGCGCCTTTGGTTTTCGCAATCTCAAGCGCGCGCTCAACGGCGGCCTTGTCGCCGGAGACAACGACCTGTCCGCCGCCATTGTCGTTGGCTGCCTGACACACCTGTCCCTGCGCAGCTTCGTTCGCGACGGCAACCGCCGCCTCGTAGTCGAGACCGAGCAATGCGGCCATCGCGCCCACACCCACCGGCACGGCCTTCTGCATCGCCTGACCGCGCGTGCGCAGAAGTTTAGCGGTATCGCTAATTGAGAAGCTGCCCGCAGCGGCGAGCGCCGAATACTCACCGAGCGAATGACCGGCAACGAAAGCTGCGTCGCGCGCGACATCGATACCCGCCTCGGTTTCCAGCACACGGAGCGTCGCAATGGAGACCGCCATCAGCGCCGGCTGCGCGTTTTCGGTGAGCTGGAGCGTCTCCGCAGGGCCTTCCCAGATGATCGCGGTCAGCTTCTGGCCGAGTGCTGCATCCACCTCGTCGAACACGGCCTTGGCGGCCGGGAACTGGTCCGCCAGTGCCTTGCCCATGCCGACGGCCTGCGAGCCTTGTCCGGGAAACGTGAATGCTGCGGTCATCGAAAAACTCCAAAATGAGGCGGTTAAGTCGCTTCCAGTGGCCGACAAGTCAAGCTGCGGCGCGGCGCAGTCCCTTCTGTTGGGCCATTGGACCAGTATGCCAAAGGCCGACCCGGCCAATGGCCGAGATGCCCGAAATGAGGGCCATTTCCTGCCTGTTTTGCCTTGCGCCGAGGCCCAAAATCCCTATAAAGCGCCCATCCGTAGGTCCCGGCCGGGAGCTGAACGGACGGTCTCAACAACTCATTCGGTTGATGCGACAGGGCCAGTCGGTCCGACGTCCCGTGTTCCCGCCTTCTGAGCAATATCGAGTCCTTTCCGAAGGTCTCGAAGGGCTTGCCGCCAGGACCTGCGCCAACACTGGAAAGGACACCCATGCCTCTTTACGAGCATGTATTTCTCGCACGTCAGGATGCGAGCGCCCAGCAGGTCGAAGACTTCACCACGCAGATCACCGGCGTGATCGAAGGTCTCGGCGGCAAAGTCACCAAGAGCGAAAATTGGGGTGTGCGTTCGCTCACCTATCGTATGCACAAGAACCGCAAAGCGCATTTCATGCTGCTGAACATCGACGGCCCCTCCGCAGTGGTCGCCGAGATCGAGCGTCAGGAGCGCATCAACGAAGACATCATCCGCTACCTTACCGTGCGCGTCGACGAACTCGAAGAAGGCCCGTCGGCGATGATGCGCAAATCGGATCGCGACCGTGACGACCGCCCGGGCGGCTTCGGCGGCGGACGCGATGGCGGCGGTTTCCGTGGCGACCGTGGTCCGCGCCGTTCGCGCGACGACGAAGCAACCGGAACGGATGAGGAGTAAGATCATGGCAGACGCTGGTGCACGCCGTCCGTTTTTCCGCCGCCGCAAGACCTGTCCATTTACTGGTCCGAACGCGCCGAAGATCGACTTCAAGGATTCCAAACTGCTGATGCGTTACGTGTCCGAGCGCGGCAAGATCGTGCCGAGCCGCATCACGGCCGTCTCCGCTCTCAAGCAGCGTGAACTCGCCCGCGCCATCAAGCGCTCGCGTTTTCTCGGATTGCTGCCTTACGTTATTCGCTAAAAATCCCGGGGCGCCGGAATCGTCCGGCGCTCCGTTTCATAACACCCGGCGTCGTGCCGTTGTGGATGGTTGGGGCCCAAGCCTCTAACCGCTCGAAGGGGGCGGGACAGCTGATGATTGCAGTCGTTCTCACCGCATTTGCAGCGGGCGTCGCAGCGGCGCTGATGTTCGCGTCCATTGTTTCGGGCGCGCTTGCATCGCTCTTCCTGTTCTATCTCGCCCCCTTGCCGCTGATGGTTGCCGCGATGGGATGGGGTCCGATCGCGGCACTGCTCGGTGGCGTGTTCGCCATCGTCGGTCTCGGCGCGACTTTCAGTTCTTCGTACATGGCCGCCTTCGCGCTGACGATTGCGCTTCCTGCCTGGTGGCTCGGCCACCTCGCGTTGCTTGCCCGTCCGGCTTCCAACGATCCGCAGCTTGCCGCCATTGCACCATCGCTCGACTGGTATCCGGTCGGCCGCATCCTGATCTGGACGGCGCTGTTCGCATCGATCACGACATTCGGAGCGCTACTCACGCTCGGCAGCGATGCCGCTGGAATCGAATCCGGTTTGCGTCGCGGGCTTGAGATCGTGATCGGCGGACGCATGTCGGGGTCGGTTCAGGGCGAGCGGGCGCGGGTTCTCGATCTTCTGGTATCGATCGCGCCGGGCGCCGCGACCGTCATTGCGATGGTGACGCTGACGCTCAATCTGTGGCTCGCTGCCAAAATCACCGCGATGTCCGGGCGGCTTCGCCGCCCTTGGCCTGACCTGCGCGCGACGGTACTGCCACCTACAGCACTCGCCGCGCTGGCTGCCATGCTCGCATTGTGTTTCGCCGGCGGACTGATCGCCATCGCAGCACAGGTCGCAGCCTCCGCACTGATGATGGCCTACGCGATGACAGGCTTCGCGACTCTGCACACCGTCATGCAATCCTTCGCAGGCCGCAGTTTCGTGCTTGGCTCGGTCTATGCCGCGACCATCTTTATCGGCTGGCCGCTGATCGGAATGATCGGCCTTGGCCTTGCCGATGCAATTTTCGGAATTCGTCAGACCTACTGGACACGGCGCGGCCCACCCGCCCCCGTCTCCTGATCTCACACTCATTTCAAACAACAACTCGAACGGAGACCTAAAATGGAAGTCATTCTTTTGGAACGCGTCGGCAAGCTCGGCCAGATGGGCGATGTCGTCAAAGTGAAGGATGGTTACGCGCGTAATTTCCTGCTCAAGCGCAACAAGGCGCTGCGCGCCACCACCGAGAACCGCGCCAAGTACGACGGCATGAAGGCAGAGCTTCAGGCCAAGAACATTCAGGCCAAGGGCGAGGCGACCAAGGTCGCCGAGAAGATCGAAGGCCGCAACGTCATTGTCATTCGCCAGGCTTCGGAAACAGGGCAGCTTTACGGTTCGGTGTCGGTGCGCGACATCATGGCGGCACTGGAGAAGGACGGCGTCTCGCTCAATCGCCAGCAGGTGCTTCTCGATGCGCCGATCAAGACCATTGGCAAGCACAACATCCACATTGCTGTGCATCCGGAAGTCGAAATCCACGTGACCGCCACGGTAGCGCGTTCGGAAGCCGAAGCCGATCGCATCAATCGCGGCGAAGACGTCAACACCCGCAAGGAAGATCAAGACGCTGCCGCCGAAGCCATCGCAGCAGCCGGCGAGTTTTTCGACCCCGAAGCGCTCGACAATCAGGCCGCGCAACGCGCGGAAGAAACGCCTGCCCCGACGGAAGAGAAGTAACGCTTCGGCGCAAGCCGCTGTGTCATCTCATAAAGAAAGGCCCGGTCTCGTGACCGGGCTTTTCGACTCTCAGAATTGCTAAGCGCTTATTGCGAAATCGGAACGCGCGGCGGTCCGGCTGGTTGAACGGCCGCGACCGAAGGTGTCGGCGCGCCGAGGTCGATCGTCAAAGGTCCGGTCGGAAGATCTGCGACCGACTTCGGTCCTTGGGGGACCGGCGGCGTCTGATTGTCCTGCGGCGCCGGAGTGACGGCGGGCACGGGATCGGGACGCGAGACTTCTTCTTTCGGCGGCACGCTTGCGACCTCGGGCTTCGGCGGTTTGCCCTTTGCGCCTTTCTGCTTGGGATTCAGCTTCGGGTTTTCAGGCGGCTTGCCCTGCTCATCCGGACTTGGCTCCGGCGCGCCCGGAATATTCTCTAGCCCATCGACATCGGGACGCGACGCTTCGCGGGTCGGCTTGCGTCCCTTGGCGCCTTCGCGCTGACCGTCCTTCGCTTCATCGCGTGACGCAACGTCAGGCTTGGAGTCGGGTTTCGGTGTCCTCTTGGACTCCTCGCCCTGCTTGGTGAGGTTGCCGCCCGGCAAAGCAGCGTTGGCCGCGCCGTTCGACAAAACGTAAGCCGACATGGCGGCAGCCATGTCCGTGCTGGTGGTGTAGTGCTGGCGCAAAAAGCCCGGAAGCGAACCTGGCGCGACTGTTTTCAGCAATCCGCGCGAACTTTTGTGACACAGCGAACAAGTCGAAGAGAAGATCGCCGAGGGCGGCTTACCGGCTTCGAGATTTTCAGCTCCGGCGGGAGCAGAAGCCAACCCGCAAAGCATAAAAATCACCGCCGCCAAATTGAGCGCTCGGCTCACCATTCCAATGTCTCCAGATATAAGGCGTCCGGGCGGACTAACCACGCGCGAACCGGCTGCCAATCTCACGTCACCTTTAGCGGATTGCGCCGCGAATGGAAGGCCCATGCTTTCGCATCTTTGTGAGGCGAAAAATGGGGCCCTGAACCAGTTTGTGAGAGTCATTTCAGCCTCTTGGCACGGAAACGAGCCGGCTATAAATTACCGTTGTTCTGAGATACCCGCGACGGCTCGGGAACGCATCGGTCAAAAAAGCGTTCTGACGGCTGTGTTTTCTGGATTACTCCGATGGACCGTTTGTTACGGTTTCTTCTGAGCCAGTTTATCCGCAAAGGCTCAGTGACATTCACGACGCCAACCGGAGCCCGCTTCACCTGCGGGGACGGCACCGGCCAACCAGTCAGCGTCAGAATTCTCGACCACGCCTCGGAGCGTCATCTTCTGTTTGATCCGGAACTTGCTCTCGGCGAAATCTATACCGATGGCACACTCGTGATGGAGCAAGGCTCCATTGCCGATCTGCTTGCGGTTGCGATGGATCAGCCAGACATGATGCCGCGATGGAGCGGCCTGATGTGGTGGGCGCGCTATCTTGTCCGGCACCTTCAGCAGTTCAATTCGCAGTGGCGATCGAAGCGCAACGTCGCGAGGCACTACGATCTCGACGCGCGGCTGTATCGCCTCTTCCTCGACGCGGACATGCAATACAGCTGCGCCTATTTCGACACGCCGGACACGTCGCTCGACGATGCACAACTGGCAAAGAAGCGGCACATCGCAGCCAAGCTGTTGGTAAAACCCAATCAGCGCATTCTCGATATCGGATGCGGCTGGGGCGGCCTTGGTCTTTACCTCGCCGGCGTCGCCGGAGCGAACGTCACCGGCGTCACGTTGTCCAAAGAACAGCTTGGCGTCGCCAACGCGCGCGCAAGCGAAATGGGGCTGAGCGACCGTGCGAAATTCCTGCTGCAGGATTATCGCGCTGTGCCGGGCCCATTCGATCGGATCGTTTCGGTGGGCATGTTCGAACATGTCGGTGTCGATTTCTACGACACCTACTTCAGGCACTGCGCGGACGTGCTGGCAGATGACGGCGTGATGCTGCTCCATGCCATCGGCCGCCCGGAAGGGCCCGGCATCACCAACCCTTGGGTCGCAAAATACATCTTCCCCGGTGGCTATATCCCTGCACTGTCGGAGGTTCTGCCCGCCATCGAACGCTCCGGGCTTCTCGTCGACGACATCGAAATTCTGCGCATACACTACGCTTACACGCTGAAAGCCTGGCGCGAACGGTTCTTGGCCCATCGCGCGGAAGCGGCGAGACTTTTCGACGAACGCTTTGTGCGGATGTGGGAATTCTATCTCGCGGCGTCCGAAATGGCGTTCAGCAAGCAGGCCACGATGGTATTCCAGATTCAGCTGAGCAAAAAACAGGGTGCCGTTCCGATCACACGGGACTACCTTGTCCGCGAGGAAGCCCGCTTGCGTGCCGCCGAGGCGGCGAACGGCCCGCCGCTACGGCTCGCGGGCGAATAATCCAGATTTTCCAATGGTGCGGCTCCGGCTGCCGCCAAGTCTCAAGAGACGCTGCAAATCAAGCGTTTCTTGAATGTTTCTTTTTCAGTTGTGATCAGATGTGGACAGACCGTTTACGACTTTCATCCGCGACTCGCTGAGTATTAGGTGGTCGCCCGTATCGAGTGCCATCCGCCCTGCTTTCGTCCGAATAAAAGACCATTGAACCTTCATGGCCAATCTCGATTCGAACATCGTCAAACTCGCGCCCGAAGCCGGAACGCCGGCATTCCGTAGCGCGCCGCATAATATCGAGGCCGAACAGGCGCTTCTCGGCGCGATCCTCGTCAACAACGATGCCTTCGACCGCGTTTCGAACTTTCTCGAGCCCAAGCACTTCTTCGAGCCCATTCACCAGATGGTGTATGAAACGGCTGCAAGTCTCATCCGCGCCGGGAAAATTGCCACGCCCGTCACGCTGAAGACCTTCCTGCCCGCCGATACCGATCTCGGTGGGATGACGGTTGCGCAATATCTCGCTCGCCTTGCCGCCGAAGCGACCACCATCATCAACGCACAGGACTACGGCCGCACGGTCTACGATCTGTCGATCCGGCGCGATCTCATTCGTGTCGGCGAGGACATGGTCAACGTAGCCTTCGACGCGCCGGTGGATTTCGCGCCGCGCGCGCAGATCGAGGATGCCGAACGCAAGCTCTACGACCTTGCCGAAACCGGCCGCTATGAAGGCGGCTTCCAGAAATTCACGATGGCGGCCACCACCGCCATCGACATGGCTGCGAACGCCTATATGCGCGACGGAAAATTGTCGGGCATCGCCACCGGACTGCGCAGCCTCGACGCCAAGATGGGCGGCTTGCAGAAGTCGGACTTGGTAATCGTGGCCGGACGCCCCGGCATGGGCAAGACGGCGCTTGCCACCAACATCGCCTACAACATCGCACGCGCGCATCGCGACGAGCAGCAAGCGGACGGCACTAAGAAAACCACCAATGGCGGCATCGTCGGATTCTTCTCCTGCGAAATGTCGGCTGAGCAGCTGGCGACGCGCGTTCTCGCCGAGCAGACCGGAATTCCGTCAAGCACGATCCGCCGTGGCGGCATTACGCAGGACGAATTCGAAACGATCAAAAACCACGCTATCGAACTTGAGCAGTTGCCGTTGTTCATCGACGAAACGGGCGGCCTGTCGATTTCGCAACTCACAGCGCGCGCGCGGCGACTGAAGCGGCAAAAAGGTCTCGACGTCATTGTAGTGGACTACATCCAGCTCCTTCAAGGCACAGGCCGCCGCGCCGACAATCGCGTGCAGGAAGTCACCGAGATCACCACGAGCCTGAAGGCGCTGGCGAAAGAACTGAACGTGCCGGTCGTCGCGCTCTCGCAGCTGTCGCGTCAGGTGGAAAGCCGCGACGACAAGCGGCCTCAGTTGTCGGACCTGCGTGAATCCGGTTCCATCGAACAGGACGCCGACGTGGTGCTGTTCGTTTATCGTGAGGAATACTATCTCCAGAATAAGGAGCCGCGGCCGGGCACCGACGACTACATCAAATGGCAGACCGAGATGGCCGCCGTCCACGGCAAGGCTGAGGTCATCATCGGCAAACAGCGCCACGGCCCGACCGGGACCGTGCCGCTTCAATTCGAAGCAATGGTGACCCGCTTTGCCGATCTCGAAGACGAAAACCGGATGCCTGCGCAGATCAAATAAGGCTGCTTTTCCGGCCGGCCTGAGACCGATTATCCCGCCAAATCCGCCCTTTACGCTCGGCCGATTGTGCTAAGACGGGCTCAAATCCGCATTGGCACCGATTGAGATTCAGCCGTTGAACCGCGCCTCCGATCCAAAATCCATGACCGCCGATAGCGCCCCGATGGCGAGCCCGGACGACGCGGCAGCGCTCGCGGCTGCGACCGGCGTTCTGACCATCGACCTCGATGCACTGACTGCGAACTGGAACAAGCTCGACAGCGCAGGCGTGCCGGCCGAATGCGCGGCCGTCGTGAAGGCCGATGCCTACGGCTGCGGATTGGTGCCGGTGACCAAGGCGCTGTCGAAGGCCGGATGCAAAACGTTCTTTGTCGCGACTTTGGACGAAGCCAAATCCGTGCGCGAGACTGCGCCGAATTCCGTCATCTATGTGCTCGACGGCTTCTTCTCCGGTACAGGCGATGCTTTCGCAAAACTCAATTGCCGTCCGGTGATCGGCGATCCGAGCGAACTCGCGGAATGGGATGTCTTCCGCTTGCAGACTGGTTGGCGCGGCGACTGCGCGATCCATATCGATACCGGCATGAACCGTCTCGGTTTTGCGATGGCCGAGGCGCAGAGTCTTCTTCCGCGCATCCGGCGCGGCGAGCACGGAATCTCGCTGGTGATGAGCCATCTCATCAGCGCCGAATTGCTGAACGAAACTTCGAACGGGCGTCAGGTCGGCGCGTTTCGCGAGATCGCCTCGCAGTTCACAGGCGTGCCCGCATCGCTGTCGAATTCATCGGGCATCTTTCTCGGATCGCAATTTCACTTCGACATGGTGCGGCCGGGTGCAGCGCTCTACGGCGTCAACCCAACACCGGAAGCCGACACGCCGATGCATCCAGTGGTTGAACTCAAGGCCCGCATCGCGCAGATCCGCCGCGTTCAGGAAGGCGAGACCGTCGGTTACGGCGGAATATGGACGGCGCGACGCCCGACACGATTGGCCATTGTCGCTGCGGGTTATGCCGACGGCTATTTCCGGGTCGCAGGCGGCATCGACGGCATGCGGAGTGCCGAGATCGTTGTTGCGGGCGTGCGCTGTCCCATCGCAGGCCGCATCTCGATGGACCTGATGGCTGTCGACATCACCGATTTGCCACCCAACGCTGTGAAACGCGGCGGCATGGTGACGCTGATCGGCGACGGGATCACCGTGGATGAGTTGGCTCACCATTTCGGCACAATCGGCTATGAGGTGCTGACCAGCCTCGGCAGGCGCTACGCGCGGATCTACAAGGGCGCTGTCGATTAAGGCCTGTGGAAGGCCCAGAACGGCCTTGACTTTTGGCCGAAAATATAGAACAAACAAAGAACAAATTTCGGGCTGGATTCTGGCTTTTGAGGCTGACCACAATGGCGCGCGCGGCCGTTCTTTCGTTTGTCTGCCAGAATTGCGGTGCCGCCTACAATAAGTGGCAGGGCAAGTGCGAGTCCTGCAACGAATGGAATTCGCTCTCCGAGGAAGGCTCGGAGGCGACTTCTGTCCCCGCCAACCTTCGCGCCAAGCGCAAGGGCCGCCTCATCAAGCTCGAAACCCTGACCGGCGCATCTGAAGACGCGCCGCGTTTGCCTTCGGGAATGGCTGAACTCGATCGCGTCACCGGCGGCGGATTGGTGCGCGGATCGGTAATCCTGATGGCGGGCGATCCCGGCATCGGCAAATCCACTCTGCTCACGCAAGCAACAAGCCTGATGGCGCGCGCGGGACATCGCGCGGTTTATATTTCCGGCGAAGAAGCCATCGGTCAGGTGCGGCTGCGAGCCGAGCGTCTCGGCCTGTCCGATGCGGCCGTGCAACTCGCCGCCGAAACCTCCGTAGAAGACATCATCGCCACGCTCTCGGAAGGCACGCCCCCTCGCCTCGTCGTCATCGATTCCATCCAGACGATGTGGACCGATACGGTTGAGTCGGCGCCCGGAACGGTAACGCAGGTTCGCGCCTCCGCGCAGGCACTGATCCGTTTCGCCAAGCGAAGCGGCGCGGCGCTCATTCTTGTCGGTCACGTCACGAAGGACGGACAAATCGCAGGCCCTCGCGTCGTTGAACACATGGTCGATGCCGTGTTGAGCTTCGAGGGCGAAGGCTCGCAGCAATTCCGCGTGTTGCGCGCGGTGAAAAACCGCTTCGGCCCCACCGATGAAATCGGCGTGTTCGAGATGACGGGCCTGGGCCTGCGCGAAGTCTCCAATCCGTCCGAGCTGTTTTTGTCGGAGCGCGATCTTGGATCGCCGGGTACCGCCGTGTTCGCCGGAATCGAAGGCACACGCCCTGTGCTGGTCGAATTGCAGGCCCTCGTTGCACCGACGTCGTTGGGCACGCCGCGCCGCGCGGTCGTGGGCTGGGATCCCTCGAGGCTGTCGATGGTGCTGGCTGTGCTGGAGGCGCATTGCGGCGTCAAACTTGGCGGGCACGACGTGTACCTAAACGTCGCGGGCGGCCTTCGCATCAATGAACCCGCAGCCGATATGGCTGCTGCCGCCGCCCTTGTCTCGTCGCTCGTGAACGCGCCGCTGCCGGTGGACGCGGTCTATTTCGGCGAGATATCGCTGTCGGGTGCCGTGCGCCCGGTCGCACAGACCTCCGCGCGCTTGAAGGAAGCCGCCAAACTCGGATTTGCGCGCGCCGTTGTGCCTGAAACCGCCCGTGGCGATAGCGGAAGCGACGCGGGACTTTCTCTTACCTCCGTGGGATCGCTGACCTCGCTTGTGGCCGATATCGCGGCCAATGGACAAAACATCGGGCGAAAAGCCACAGCAGGCGAAAAAGCCCAGCAGACACCGAAATTGGTGCGGCGGGAGGGCTGACGCGGCAGGTCGCGCAGGCTAGATAACCGGCGCGTCCGGGACCATTGAGCTTCGAATCCACAGGGACAACCCTTCGTTGACTCTGCAAACGGATTTACGGGTTTTCTGGCCTTGCGGGACGTGCGATATGGCCCTCACCTAAAAGGCCAGCGACCACGCCGATTCGTGGTTTTCAGCGACGGGCGGACCAGACGGACCAATGCCGATAACGCTTCTCGACATTATTGTTCTCGCCGTGATGCTGCTGTCGGGCCTTCTGGCGATGATCCGCGGCTTCATGCGCGAGATCCTCTCCATAGCTGCGTGGGGCGCTGCGGCCCTCACCACTCTTTACGCTTATCAGAAGCTGGTCCCGACCGCGAAGACCTACATCGCAAACGATACGGCAGCGACTTTGGCCGTTGTCGCCGGTGTATTCATCGTCACGCTGATCCTCGTCTCCATCGTCACGGTACGCATCTCCGACATGATCCTCGACTCGCGGATCGTCGCGCTCGACCGCACCCTCGGCTTTCTGTTCGGCCTCGCGCGCGGCCTGCTCATCATGGTGGTGGCGTTTTTGTTCTTCGCCTGGCTCGTGACGGACAAACAACAGCCCGATTGGGTGCGTAATGCGAAGTCACGGACTGTGCTTCAGGGAACCGGCGATTGGCTGATGTCGCTCTTGCCGGATGACCCCGAGAACACCATCTTGAAGAGGTTCAAGAAAAAGGGCGACGACGAGCAGACCGATGCTGCTCCGGATTTGCGCACCACCGGGTCAATCGGTGGCAATGAGGGCGGATATCCCAAGGCTTCGCGCGATGGGCTCAGGCAGTTGATCGACGGTACGGCGGGACGCTGATCCCGTGAGCAATAGAGGCGTGGTGAACCACATGAAACCTTCTGTTGATCCGAGCCATATACCGCCCGACTCCGGCTACGACCTCGACTTGAATCTCGAAAAAGATTTGGACCTCGACAAGGATCTGAACGGTGACACGCTGCGCGAGGAGTGCGGCGTGTTCGGCATTTTCGGCCACCCCGATGCCGCCGCCATCACAGCGCTCGGCCTGCACGCGCTTCAGCATCGCGGCCAGGAAGCCGCCGGCATCGTCGCGTTCGACGGCCACCGCTTTCACTCCGAGCGCCGCCTTGGTCTCGTCGGAGACACATTCTCCCGCGCCGATGTCATTGCCCGCCTCCCCGGCAATTCCGCCGTCGGCCATGTGCGCTATTCCACCACCGGCGAAACCATCCTGCGCAATGTGCAGCCGCTGTTCGCTGAGCTGAATGCCGGCGGTTTCGCGGTTGGCCATAACGGCAATCTCACCAACGGTCTCACATTGCGGCGCGCGCTGGTGCGCGACGGCGCGATGATGCAGTCCACCACCGACACCGAAGTGATCCTGCATCTGGTGGCGCATTCCAAGCGCGGCCGATTCATCGAGCGTTTCATCGAAGCGCTGCGCGCCATAGAGGGCGCCTATGCGCTAGTCTCGCTGACCAACAAGAAACTGATCGGCGCACGCGATCCTCTCGGCATTCGTCCCCTTGTCTACGGCGAACTCGACGGTTGCCCGATCCTCGCCTCGGAAACCTGTGCGCTCGACATCATCGGCGCGAAATATATCCGCGATGTCGAACCCGGCGAAGTCATCGTGTTCGACTACAAGGGCGAAGTCATCGAAACCGAAATTCACAAGCCGTTCCCGCCGCAGCCGCCGCGTCCCTGCATCTTCGAGTACATTTATTTCGCCCGGCCCGACTCCATTGTCGGCGGACGCTCGGTCTATGAAGTGCGAAAAGCCTTCGGCGCGCAGCTTGCGCGCGAAAGCCATGCCGACGTGGATGTCGTGGTGCCGGTGCCGGATTCCGGCGTACCCGCCGCCGTCGGCTACAGCCAGTTTTCCGGCGTGCCGTTCGAGCTTGGCATCATCCGCAATCACTATGTCGGCCGCACCTTCATTCAGCCGACCCAGAGCGTGCGCGAACTCGGCGTGCGCATGAAGCACGCGCCCAACCGCGCGGCCATCGAAGGCAAGCGCATCATCCTGATCGACGATTCGCTTGTGCGCGGCACCACCTCGAAAAAGATTGTGCGCATGATGCGCGACGCGGGTGCGAAAGAAGTTCACTTCCGCCTCGCCTCGCCGCCGATCATAAACCCGGATTATTACGGCATCGATCTGCCGGACCGTGGCGGACTTCTCGCGGCCACCCACTCCATCGAAGAAATGCGCGACATTATCGGCGCGGATTCGCTGGCGTTCCTCTCCATCGACGGCATGTATCGCGCGATGGGCGAACCGGGCCGCGATCCCGCGCATCCGAAATTCGCCGATCATTGCTTTACCGGCGCTTACCCGACCAATCTCACCGATCACAATCAGGTCGAGCCGCAGCCGCGGCAATTGTCATTGCTGGCGGAAGCGAGTTAGTTCATAGCGCTGTAAATTAAATTCGGAGCGGCGCGTGAAGCACATCATATTTTGGGTTGCTATAATCGCCGTTCCATTTCTCATATTTTTCTCAGACAACTCCCTCGTAGAGATGTTGCGCAAACAAAAGCCGATCACCGAAGAACAAAAAAGCGAACTACTGCAGAAATTCGATGTTGAATCGCAGAAAACGCTAGCCTCGCCTCCGCATTGCTGGGGCTATAAAGGCCCGCGCCGAGCCTCTACAAGCATTGAAGAAATGCAGAAAAAAACGAAGCTCTGGCTCGATTCGATCGGCAAGACCCCACCGCTGACTTGTGAGGAATACGAAAATAACTAGCTCGATCCTCGTCAATAAAGTCGTCTTGCATTGACCAAACCCCTCCACTCCCGCATCGCTCTCGTTACAGGCGCATCGCGCGGCATCGGCTATGCGACTGCGCTGGCGCTGGCAAAAGCCGGCGCGCATGTGATCGCAGTGGCGCGAACCCAAGGCGGCCTCGAAGAGCTGGACGACGCGATCCGCGCCGAGGGCGGCACCGCAACGCTGGTCCCGCTCGATCTCACCGACTTCGACGGCATCGCGCGGCTCGGCGCTGCGCTGAACGAGCGCCACGGCAAGCTCGATATTCTGGTCGGCAATGCCGGAATGGCGGGCACGTCGTCGCCGCTCGGTCACACCGATCCGAAATTCTGGGACAACGCGATGGCAATCAACGTCACCGCGAATTTCCAGTTGATCCGCTGCATGGAACCGCTGCTGCAAAAATCCGACGCCGGGCGCGCGGTGTTCATCACCTCGGGCATCGCCAGCAAGGCCACCGCCTACATGGGACCTTATGCGGCATCTAAGGCCGCGCTCGACGCACTGGTGCGAGTGTGGGCGCATGAAACGCAGAACACGGCAATTCGCGTCAATCTGTTCAGCCCCGGGCCGATCAGAACGCGCATGCGCGCCACCGTGATGCCCGGCGAAGATCCGATGATTCTCGACACGCCTGCGCAGGCCGCCGAATACATCGTGCCGTTGTGCGATCCGTTGTGGAGCGAGACCGGAAAGCTCTACGATTATCCGTCGAAGACTGTGATGAGCTTTCGTCCACCATCAGCGTGAGAAACTGCGGCGGAGCGCCGCGCCGCCGATTCCGCCGATGCGTTGACTTCGCATCGCGAACGCGTTCCAATTTGCGCAAGCGGGCACAGATGACGCCACGCATCCGGGAGCATTCACATGACATCGAAGATTCTGTTCACCCTTGCCGCAGCCGGCTTCGCGCTCGCCGCGACTCACGCTACCGCCGGCGACGTCAACGGAACGTGGCTGCGCGACACTGGTTTGTCGAAAGTGAAATTCGCGCCATGCGGAGGCGGCGCGCTCTGCGGTACCCTCGCCTGGATCAAGCCGGACGCCGACACCAAAGGTAAGGTCGGTCAAAAGGTGTTCTATGACATGAAGCCTGATGGTGCAGACGCGTGGAAAGGCTCGGCATTCAATCCGGAGGACGGCAACACCTATACCGGAAAGATGTCACTTTCGGGCGGCACACTCACGACGCAGGGCTGCGCCATGGGCGGCATGATCTGCAAATCGACGACATGGACGCGGTCGAACTGATTACGACGGCTTCTTGCGCTTATGCGCCAGCGGATTGCGCTTGTGCGCGAAGGGGTTTTCCTTCTCGCGCAGCGTGATCCGGATCGGCGTGCCGGGCAGATCGAAATAGCTGCGGATGCTGTTGATCAAATAACGCAGATAGGATTCCGGCAGCGAGTCGGCGCGCGTACAAAACATGACGAAGCTCGGCGGGCGCGCCTTCACCTGCGTGGCGTAATTCAGCTTCATCCGCACGCCGGATTTTGCCGGCGGCGGATTTGCCGTCACCGCCTGCTCGAACCAACGATTGAGCTGGCTAGTCGAAACCCGGCGGTTCCATACGGCGTAAGCATCTTGAATCGCGACCATCAGTCGATCGACGCCCTCACCCATCAATCCTGACACCGCAACCACCGGCATACCTTTCACCTGCGGCAACCAGTGATCGGCTTCTTCTCTTAGTTTTGTCATCTGGTTCGGCGCGCGCTCCATCAGATCCCACTTGTTGACGGCGATGACGATGGCGCGGCCTTCGCGCTCGACGAGGTCGGCGAGCCGCAAATCCTGTTCCTCGAATTTATTCTGCGCGTCCATCACCAGCACGACGACTTCGGCAAATCGGACAGCGCGCAACGCATCCGACACCGACAGCCTCTCAAGCTTGTCGTCTATACGCGAACGGCGGCGCAATCCGGCGGTATCGAACACGCGGAAATCGCGGCTCTTCCATCTCACTTCAACAGAAATGGAATCGCGCGTCGTCCCTGCTTCAGGGCTCGTAAGAAGCCGCTCTTCGCCGAGAAGAAAATTGATCAGCGTCGACTTGCCCGCATTCGGCCTGCCGAGCACGGCCACGCGAATTGGCCGCGTCGCAATCTCCTCGTCGGAAAGTTCGACATCGGCGAATTCGTCGCTGCTGTCCTCATCGTCGGCGGCCTCGCCCTCAGGCGCAGGCACCGGCATCAGATCGCGCAGCGCGTCGTAGAGATCGCTCATCCCCTCACCGTGCTCGGCGGATATGGGTATCGGTTGCCCGAGTCCCAGCGCATAGGATTCGAGCGCACCGGCATCGCCATGCGTGCCTTCGCTTTTGTTGGCGACGAGGACGACCGGCTTGTCGGCGCGGCGGGCGAAATCGGCGAACTCGCGGTCCGATGGCGTCAATCCCATGCGCGCATCGATGACGAACATCAGCGCGTCTGCGGCGGCAATTGCGATTTCCGTCTGCTCCTGCATACGCGCTGTGAGCGAGCCGCGCGCGCCCTTGTCGAGACCTGCGGTATCTATGAGCCTGAATTCGAGATCGCCGAGACGCCCATTCCCCTCGCGCCGGTCGCGCGTCACACCCGGCTGGTCGTCAACCAGCGCCAGTTTCTGTCCGACCAGACGGTTGAACAGCGTCGACTTGCCGACGTTGGGGCGGCCGATGATGGCAATGGTGAAGGGCATGATCGATCCGTTCGCCCCAAAAAGGCATCAAGTCAAGGACAGCGGGACGGTATCCATCCGCTGTGCAGCTAACGCTGTCTCAGCGCGGCGTGGGAAATGGATTTGCCGTCTGCTGCGGCTGATCGGAATCTGGCGCGGTGATGCTGCGGCGCTTCGGCTTTTTCATCTTAGGCGAGGGAGGTGCTGCAGGCGCATTGTCGGTCGCTGCTGCTGAATCGTCTTGCTGCGCTTCAGGTGCGGGCTGATCGGCAGATGGTGCAACCGAAGGTCGGACGGACGCGGGTTTTGCGCCGCGTTTGGCTGGCGCAGGCTCGACGGCCGCGACCGGCGGAATGTCTTGCTGCTGTTGCTGCTGCGCTCCCTTGTAGAGTTCCTTCGGCACGCCCTGCTCGACGCCCGGAACGCCGCCCGGAAAGACTGGCTTGCGCTCGCCTGGAAGTTTCTTTTTCGTGTCGAGGAAGTCGAGCATGTCGGTCGGATCGAAGCTGCCGTTGGTGCCGCAGCCCGCGAGCGCGAGCGACAGCGCAGCGAGCACGGAAGCGGCGATCAATCGTTGGCTGACACGCATCTATCCCGTCCAGAAATCGACTAGCTCTTGGCGGCCGGCGGCAGCAACGCTTGCAGCGCCTCCGCACGGCTACGCATGCTGGACGGCGTGAGCGGATCGTTGCCGATCATGTCGAGCCATTGCCGCGCTGAGGTCGTGTCATTGGCGCGCCATGCTGACAGCGCCAAAAATTCACGCGCGCTATGGCGGTAAGTGCGGTCGGGGCCGGTTGCCGGCTCGAGCCGCTGACGCATCGCGTCGTAGGGCGTTGTTTCCATCGAAAGACTGGCTGCACGGATGCGCGCCAGATCCTGATCTGCAGGGCCGACGCTGCCGTCGGCTGCGATGCCGTCATACAGCTTCACGGCGGTCTGCGGATCGCGGGCGGCGACTTCATTGGCTGCGCGCAGACGAGCAAGCGTCCGATAGGCCGGTGCGCCTTCAGCCGCAATCTTGTTAAATGCTGCTTCGGCCTCTGCATGCTTGTTGTCGTCGGCGAGTGTGGAGGCAGCTACAAAGGCGGAGCCCGCTTCGGCAGCCTTTTTGGACTCGAAATACTGATAACCGCGCCAGCCGCCGACGCCGGCGATAATCAGAAGGGCAACCCCGACAATGAGATAGGAGTAGCGATCCCAGATCTTCTTGATCTGCTCGCGGCGCAGTTCTTCGTCAACTTCGTCAAATAATTCAGACACTTAACCGCTTCCCCGCCGAATGTCAGAAAACCCGGCTCCCCTGCGCTGAAAGCGCGTTCCCGGTCTGGCGCGGCGGTACCCTATCGGTATGGCGGCTGCAAGGCAAAGCCAGCCGGATCAGAGCGTTAATGACGTTTCGACGCGGGGCGGCACCGATCAGGTCTTTTTCATGCCATAGACATGGTCGGGACCGGGAAAGGCGCGCGAACGCACTTCCTTCGCATAGTCCTGGATTGCAGCCTCTATACCCGGTCCGAGATTGCCGTAGCGCTTGACGAATTTCGGTGCCCACGGCGACAGACCAAGCATGTCTTCCAGCACCAGCACCTGACCGTCGCACGCAGCGCTTGCGCCGATGCCGATGGTCGGTGCCTTCACGATTTCGGTGATGCGCTTGCCGAGCGGTTCGGCAACAGCTTCGACCACCATCGAAAACGCGCCGGCCTGATCGACGGCGCGCGCGTCGTTCTCGATCGGGCCCCAATCGGATTCGCTGCGGCCCTGCGCCTTGAACGAGCCCAGCGTGTTGATCGATTGCGGTGTCAGCCCGACGTGACCCATCACCGGAATGCCGCGCGTCGTCAGAAATTCGATCGTCTCTGCCATGCGTGCGCCGCCTTCCATTTTAACGGCGCCGCACATCGTCTCCTTCATAATGCGGGCGGCGGAATGGAACGCCTGCTCTTTCGAGGCTTCATACGACCCGAACGGCATGTCGACGACCACAAGCGACTGCTTCGACCCGCGTATCACGGCGTGGCCCTGAAGGATCATCATTTCGAGCGTGACCGGCACCGTCGTCTCGAAGCCGTGCATCACGTTGCCGAGCGAGTCGCCGACGAGAATAATGTCGCAATATTTGTCGACCAGTGCTGCGGTATGCGCGTGGTACGATGTGAGCATCACGAGCGGATCGCCGCCCTTGCGTGCAAAAATATCCGGCGCGGTCTTGCGCTTGATCGCGGATTGAACCGACATTTAGGTAGCTCCGACCAGAGACACGCCGATAATCAGCGGATGGAACGCAAATACGATGGCGACATAAACCACGACGCCGACTCCGACCGCGATGAGATCGTTCGTCACCCCGCCAACCGGAATGGGCGGCGCGCCGGGATCGCTGCGGTGCTTCAACGAAATGCGGTCGTAGACCGCCCACGCCAGGACCGACCCGAACAATACGATCGAACCAAGATCGCCATTGGCGATCAGATGGAGCACCGCCCACAATTTCACGGCGGCGAGCATCGGGTGTTTCAGAGCAGTGAAAATGCGTCCGCGAATATAGGATGCGACGAACAGAATGACGGCAGGCAGCATGAGCCCGAGCGCCAGATGCCGCGTCCACGCTGGAGGAAACCAGATATTGATCCACTCGAACTGCCGATACAGGCTGAAGCCCCACGCGATCAGCGCGATGCCGACAATCGAGACAATCGTATAGAGAATTTTATAACCGCCCTCGCCCAGTCGCGCGATCACACGCGCACGCGCGCTGCGCATCGTGGTGAGTGTATGGATACCGAGGAACAGCACCAGCCCGGCGATCATGATGCTTAAGCCCATCGCTCCCCCGCTTTCGCAGTCCCGCGGTCCCGGCTAGGATCAAGGACACCAGCCCCGGTATCATTTTTCGGGGGTGTGTTGCAATGGCCGCCAACCACTGCGCCAGCATGGGAGCATCCCGCACGATGACCGCCGCCGCCCTTTCGACTGTGGCCTTCGAGCGTAGCCACAGCATTGAGATCGACGCGCCCGCCGAAGCGGTGTTCGACTATGTGACCAATCCGCAAAGCTGGCCGGAGTGGCTCGCCGCATCACATGCCATCGACAGCGCCAATCGTCCCATCGCGACCGGCGAGACATTCTCCGAAAAATGGCATATCCGCTCGGGCGAAGTATCGCTGAACTGGGTGGTCCGCGCGGCTATTCGCCCGAAATTATGGATTGCGCAGGCCGATACGGATTTTATCGGCCCCATCGTTATTCAATATGTGTGCGAAGAGAAGGACGGCGGCACTCTTTTCACTCGCACCGCGCGCAATCCCGCAAGGCCCAAACCGCCGACGCAGGAGCAGTTCGCGCGGATGGACGAGGAGGCGCGGATCGGATTGGGCAATATCAAATCACGCGTCGAGAGGCGTGCGCTCTGATTATTTCTTCTCAGGCCTGTCATACAGCGGCGCGTCGAACCACGCGACAATCCGTGCAAAGAATTTCCTGACAGACTTCCACAAGCCGCCCTCCGGACGCCCGTAGATCGCGCCCGCGCAAAGCTGCTCGAAATGCTCCAGGAATGCGAGATCGTTCGCCTTGGTGACAGTGAAGGATTCGCCGTTGATGAAGACGGTGTAGTTGTAGCCGTCGCCGCCGGGCCGGACGAAAAATGGCAGCGACGTGAATTGCGGACGATCTTTCGAGATTACATAGACGGAAGGATCGAGCCCCTGTTGCTTCATCACGATCTCGAACTTCCGAAGCGCGCTGACGAAGCTCCCATCGAAGCCGCCGACAGAGGATTGAAGCTGGATGTGCATGATGCCGCCCTGCCACAGCAGTCTCGCTTCGGCGCACAAATTTGCAAGCCGGTTTATACGCGCTTTTTGACGTCTTTGACATTCGAGAAGACGATCCCTTCGGATCGCTCTTTCGTATAGCCCAGATAAAATTCGTTCTTGGCCAGAAAAACCGGATCGCCATCGACGTCATCGGCAACACCGGACCCGTTGGCCGCGATGAATGCATCAAGCGTCTTGGGATTGTCCGCAGAAATCCAGCGCGCAAGCTGGAATTCGCTGATCTCGAAATCGACCGGCAACTGGTACTCAGCGTCGAGCCGCGCCTTAAGCACATCGAGCTGCAGCGAACCGACAACGCCGACCAAGGCCGGCGCGCCGTCGCGGGGACGGAATACCTGCACAACGCCCTCCTCCGACATCTGCTGCAAGGCTTCTTTCAGCTTCTTCGCCTTCATCGCATCGGTCAGCCGCACGCGGCGCAGGATTTCCGGCGCGAAGGATGGCACGCCGACGAATGTAATGTCTTCGCCCTCGGTCAACGTGTCGCCGATGCGCAGCGTTCCGTGGTTCGGGATGCCGACGACATCGCCCGCAAAGGCTTCGTCGGCAATCGCACGGTCCTGCGCAAAGAAAAACTGCGGCGACGACAGCGACATATTCTTGCCGGTCCGCACGAGCTTTGCCTTCATGCCGCGGTCGAGCTTTCCCGAACACAGCCGTGCGAACGCGATGCGGTCGCGGTGGTTGGGATCCATGTTCGCCTGAATCTTGAAGACAAACGCGCTCATTTTCGGCTCGGCCGCTTCCACCCTGCGCTTGTCCGATTCTTGCGCGCGCGGCGGTGGGGCATATTTGCCGAGTCCTTCCAGAAGATCGCCGACGCCGAAGTTGCGCAGCGCGCTTCCGAAGAACACCGGCGTCAGATGGCCCTCGCGAAACGCCTCAAGTTCGAACGGCTTGCAGGCTTCCGACACCAGAGCGAGTTCTTCTTCGATCGCGGCGGCATCGAGATTGGCGTTGCGCGAAGCCAAATCCGCGATCGCAATTTTCTCCGCCTGCCCGGTCTTGGCGCCGCCGCCTTCGAGCAGCCGCACGCCGCCGGTTACGATATCGTAGGTGCCGAGAAAATCCCGGCCGCGTCCAACCGGCCACGTCATCGGCGTGGTGTCGAGCGCCAGCGTCTTTTCGATCTCATCCATCAGATCGAACGGGTCGCGGCTCTCGCGATCCATTTTATTGATGAAGGTGATGATCGGAATATCGCGCAGCCGACAAACCTCGAAGAGCTTGCGGGTGCGCGCTTCGATGCCCTTGGCGGCGTCGATCACCATCACCGCCGAGTCGACCGCGGTGAGCGTGCGATAGGTGTCTTCGGAAAAATCCTCGTGGCCCGGCGTGTCGAGAAGATTGAATACCAAATTCTCGAACTCGAACGTCATCACTGAGGTCACGACCGAGATACCGCGCTCTCGCTCGATCTTCATCCAGTCCGAGCGTGTATTGCGCCGCTCGCCCTTCGCCTTGACCTGACCGGCTAGATTGATCGCGCCGCCGAACAGCAACAGCTTTTCGGTCAGCGTGGTCTTGCCGGCGTCCGGATGCGAGATGATCGCGAAAGTCCTGCGCCGAGCCACTTCATTGGCGATCGGCGAGCGCGGCTGCTCAAGGGAAACTGCGGTCTCTGACATGGTGCGTGGCTGTGGCAGCAAAAAGCGCCAGGATCAAGGGATTTTGACCCTCAGCGGGTGACGAAAAACGACACCGCAAAATATGTGATCGCCGCGACCAGAGCTGAGGCCGGAATCGTAAAAATCCACGCGACGACGATGGAGCTTGCCACGTTCCAGCGCACCGCCGAGACCCGCCGCGCCGCGCCAACACCGACGATGGCACCCGTGATGGTGTGAGTCGTCGACACCGGGACGCCGAGATAGGTCGCCATAAACAGTGTCGCCGCTCCTCCCGTCTCGGCGCAGAATCCCTGCATCGGCGTGAGCTTGGTGATGCGAAGGCCCATCGTGCGCACGATTCGCCAGCCCCCGAGCAGCGTGCCAAGCGCCATCGCCGCCTGACACGACAGCACGACCCAGAACGGCACGCTGAACTCAGTTCCGAGATGTCCTTGAGAATAAAGCAGCACGGCGATGATGCCCATCGTCTTTTGCGCATCGTTGCCACCGTGACCCAGCGAATAGAGCGATGCGGATACAAACTGAAGGATCCGGAATGCGCGATCCACGGCAAACGGCGTCGACTGCACCGCTGCCCATGACACGATCGCCATCAGGACGAGAGCGAGCACAAATCCGACGAGGGGCGACAGCACGATGGCGAGCAGCGTCTTCGAAAGCCCGCTCCAGACCATGACATGAAATCCGGCTTTGGAGACGCCTGCGCCAAGGAGGCCGCCGATCAGCGCATGCGAACTGCTCGACGGCATGCCGAGGCCCCACGTGATCAAATTCCAGACGATTGCGCCCATCAGCGCCGCAAAAATGACCTGCGCGTCGATAATGCCGGGATCGATAATGCCGGTACCGATGGTTTGAGCGACATGGAGGCCGAACACGGCGAACGCGATGAAATTGAAAAATGCCGCCCAGGCGACGGCGTATTGCGGGCGCAACACTCTCGTCGAGACGATTGTCGCAATCGAGTTTGCTGCGTCGTGCAGACCGTTGAGGAAATCGAACAGCAGCGCGACGGCGATCAATCCGACGAGGATTGGGAAAGCAAGCGAAGCGTCCACGGCGCGTTCCTGACCTAGACTTGCTCAATCACGATGCTGTTGATCTCGTTTGCGACGTCATCGAAGCGGTCAGCGACTTTTTCAAGATGCTTGTAGATTTCAGCGCCGACGACGAAGTCCATCGCGTTACCGCTACGGTGTTTGAGAAACAGCTCCTTCATGCCGATATCGTCGAGGTCGTCGACGCGGCCTTCGAGGCGTGTGATCTCCTCGGTCAGCGCAGTCAGCGTCGTGACGTTCTCACCCATCGACTGCATCAGCGGAAGCGCGCGTCCGACAAGAGTTGCACACTGAACGAGTATGGATCCGATTTCCCGCATCGGGGGTTCGAACGCCCTCACCTCGAACAGCATGACCGCCTTGGCGGTCTGCTGCATCTGGTCGATGGCATCGTCCATGGAGGTAATGAGATTCTTGATGTCGCCGCGATCGAATGGAGTGATGAAGGTGCGGCGAACAGCTGTAAGCACTTCGCGCGTGATCTGGTCGGCTTCATTCTCGAACTGGTTCACGCGCTGGCAGAACACCGGCACCTCATCGCCGCCGCGCAGCATGCCCTCAAGCGCCTGCGCGCCTTGTACGACCGTTTGGGAATGGCGGGCAAAAAGGTCGAAGAACCTTTCCTCGCGGGGCAACAAAGCCCGAAACCATCGATTCATAAGCGTCTTCCGGCGTGACATTGAACTGTCATGCGCCTGTCATAAACCGAATTTCAGCGCCGTGGATAGCCCTGCCCGCCGATACCGGCGGTATCCACCGATTTGTCAGCAGCTGGAAAGCTCGTTTAGAGCGAGCGCTTGAAATAATGGGCGATCTCGCCGACCACACCGCGGCGGAAGGTCAGGACGCAGATCACGAAGATGGCGCCCTGTATCACCGTAACCCACTGCCCGAATCCGGCGAGATACTGCTGCATCGCCACGATCACGAATGCGCCCACAACCGGCCCGAACACGGTGCCAAGGCCCCCGACCAGCGTCATCAGCACGACTTCGCCGGACATCGACCAGTGCACGTCGGTCAGCGACGCATTCTGCGCGACGAACACTTTCATGGAGCCGGCGAGGCCCGCCAGCGTACCGGACAGAATGAACGCCATCAGCTTGTATTGGTCGGTCTTGTAGCCGAGCGAAATGGCGCGTTGCTCGTTTTCGCGGATCGATTTTAGCACCTCGCCGAATGGCGAATTGATCGTGCGGTAGATTAGCAGGAAGCCCAGGATAAAGACCGCGAGCACTACATAATAGAGCGTTGTTGCGTTCGACAAATCGAGCACCCCCAACATCATGCCTTGCGGAATGCCTTGAATACCGTCTTCACCGTGCGTGAACGGAGTCTGCAGATATATGAAATACAAGAGCTGCGACAGCGCCAACGTGATCATCGAAAAGTAGATGCCTTGACGGCGGATCGCGACGATGCCTGCAACCACACCCAACGCTGCAGCTGCAAGCACTCCGAACAGAATCGCAAGTTCGGGCGAAAAGCCCCAGACTTTTGCGGCGTGCGCCGACGCATAACCGGCGGTCCCCAAGAACATCGAATGGCCGAATGACAGCAAGCCGCCATAACCGATCAAAAGGTTGAACGCGCAAGCGAATAGCGCGAAGCACAATGCCTGCATCACAAAGAATGGATACAGGCCGGTGTGCGGGACGATTACGAGCACCGCCGCCATCAGCACGAAGGCGACCATCTCGTCTGTGGTCGAGCGGCCGGATTCCGGAATTGCGTTTTCTGTGATGGAAGTCATGCTGGTGTCCTGAATCCGAAGTTCGCCTCGTTTCGCAGCGTGTCCCTGAACGAACTTCGGATTCGAAAGGACACCAGATCAATAACAATTCTAGTGCGGCTTCGGTTCGCAAGTCCGCAAATGGATTTGCCGAGCAGTCGTTGCGGGCTTGCGAACCGCCGCACTAGGCCGCCTTTCCGGTCAGTCCGGTCGGTTTCACCAGCAGCACCAGCACCATCAAGACAAACACGACTGTGTTGGACGCTTCAGGATAAAAATATTTGGTCAAGCCTTCGATCACACCCAGCGTAAAGCCTGTGATGATCGACCCCATGATCGATCCCATTCCGCCGATGACGACTACCGCGAACACCACGATAATGAGATCGGCACCCATTAGCGGTCTGACCTGATTGATCGGAGCGGACAACACGCCGGCCAGCGCGGCCAATCCAACACCCAATCCGTAAGTCAGCGTAATCATGCGCGGCACATTGATGCCGAATGCTCGGACCAGCGCGGGATTTTCAGTCGCCGCGCGAAGATTCGCACCAAGCCGTGTCTTCTCAATCAGGAACCACGTCGCAAGGCAGATGACGAGCGAGAAGATAACGACCCATCCGCGATAGATCGGCAGATACATGAAACCGAGATTCATGCCGCCCTGTAAAAGGCTGGGAATGGCATAAGGCATGCCGGATGAGCCGAAAGAATTCTGGAACAAGCCCTGAATAACCAGCGCGAGGCCAAACGTGAGCAGCAGGCCGTACAAGTGATCTAGGCCGGTGAGTTTGTTCAACATCGTGCGTTCAAGAAACATGCCGACGGCACCGACGATGATCGGCGCAAGAAAAAGCGCAAACCAATAGTTCAAACCGATATCGATGTGAAACGTTTGAATCGGAATGATCGCTGCCGGAGCACTCGATGCACTGAACATCGAAATGATCGAGCTAAAAACATACGACACGGTCGATATCACGTTCGCTATGAGCGAACCGGCAGTCGGTAAGTCTATTCCGTTCAGCAGAAAGAACGCGGCAAACGCGCCCATCATATAAAGCGCGCCATGCGCAAAATTGATGATGTTGAGCATGCCGAAGATCACGGCGAGCCCGAGACTGAGCAGCGCGTAGAACGAGCCGTTGATCAATCCAACCAGAAGCTGGGCATACAGGGCTTGCATCGGATCAGTCTCTCGCTCTTGGTATTGGAACTCAACTTAAGAAAAGCCCGGCGGCACGAGGCCGCCGGGGATCGGTCATTACTTCTTGATAAGCGGACAGGCGCTTTCAGAAAGCGGACGGAAGGCCTGGTCCGCCGGAGTGGTGCCAACCAGCTTGTAGTAATCCCACGGGCCTTTGGACTCGGCCGGCGATTTCACTTCGAACAGATAAGCCGGTGTGATCTTGCGGCCCGTGATCTGGATTTCGCCAGGTCCGAACAGCTTGTCGTCCGTCTTCATTTCCTTCATCTTCGCAACGACCTTGGCGCCGTCATGCGGATTGCCGCCCATCGCTTCAAGTGCCTTGAAGTAATGGATGAGACCCGAATAGACGCCCGCCTGCACCATCGTCGGCATCGCCTTGTTCTTCATCTTTTCCGAGAAACGCTTGGAGAACGCACGCGTCCCGTCGTTCATGTCCCAGTAGAACGTCTCGGTGAAGTTCAGGCCCTGCGCGATGTTCAGACCCAGCGAGTTGACGTCGGTGACAAACATCAGAAGACCCGCGAGCTTCTGCCCGCCCTTGACGATTCCGAATTCGGCCGCCTGCTTGATCGAATTCGTGGTGTCGCCACCCGCATTCGCCAGACCGACGATCTTGGCCTTCGACGCCTGTGCCTGCAGCAGGAACGAGGAGAAGTCCGAAGAATTCAGCGGATGCTTGACGCCACCGAGAATCTTGCCGCCGGCTTTGGTGACGGCCGCAGTCGTATCCTTCTCAAGCGCCGCGCCGAACGCGTAGTCGGCAGTCAGGAAGAACCAGCTATCGCCGCCAGCCTTCACCAGCGCGGTGCCGGTGCTGTTGGCCAGCATATAAGTATCGTAGACCCAGTGAATGACGTTGGGCGAACACTGCGAGTTGGTCAGTTCCGAGGACGCCGCCCCGGTGTTGATCATAATAGCGTTCTTTTCCGTCACAACGTTCTTGACGGCAAGAGCCACGCCCGAGTTAAGCACGTCGACGAGCACATCGACCTTCTCAACGTCGATCCATTGCCGCGCAATCGTGGTGCCGACGTCAGGCTTGTTCTGGTGATCGGCAGCGACCACGTCGATCTTCCACCCCTTCGCGGCGAGACCGGAATCTTCGATCGCCATTTGCGCGGCGATCGTCGAGCCCGGCCCGCCGACGTCTGCATAGAGACCCGACATATCAGTCAGGTTGCCGATCTTGATGACTTTATCCTGCGCGATGGCGCCGGCACTAAACCCGACCGCGAGCGCCGCGCCGAGCATGAGCGATGACAATCCGTTCTTCATGAGTAACCCCTCTCCAAAACTTCCTTAAAGCGTCGAAACCCGGCTTATACGCCGAGATAGGTATGCAGCTTCTCCATGTTTGCCTGGAGTTCCGAGTTGGCGAAAGCATCGATGATGTTGCCGTGTTCGACAACGTAAAAACGATCGGCGACCGTCGATGCAAAGCGGAAGTTCTGCTCGACCAGCAAAATTGTGAAGCCTTCCGACTTTAAACGCGCAATGGTGCGCCCGATCTGCTGGATAATGACGGGAGCCAGACCTTCGGTCGGCTCGTCCAGCATCAGGAAGCGTGCGCCAGTGCGCAGGATGCGTGCGATCGCGAGCATCTGCTGCTCACCGCCCGACAGTTTTGTACCCTGACTACCGAGGCGCTCCTTGATGTTCGGGAACAGTTCGAAAATCTGATCGAGCGTCATGCCGCCGCTGCGGATGATTGGCGGCAGCAGCAGGTTTTCCTTCACGTCGAGGCTTGCAAAAATTCCGCGCTCCTCGGGACAAAAGGCAACGCCGAGGCGCGCGATCTTGTCGGACGGCAGCCGGATAATTTCCTTGCCCTCGAACACAACCGAGCCGGTCCGCTTGGTCATGATCCCCATGATCGATTTCAGTGTGGAGGTTTTGCCTGCGCCGTTGCGGCCGAGCAGCGTCACGACCTCGCCTTGTCGGACATCGAAATCGATGCCGTGCAGGATGTGGGACTCGCCGTACCACGCTTCGAGATTCTTGACCGACAGAACCGGGGTCGCCGCGTTACTCATGACCGGCTCCCAGATACGCTTCCTTGACTCGTTCGTCTTTCGACAGCGTCGCGTAAGTCCCCTCCGCGAGCACGCGTCCGCGCGTCAGCACAGTAATCGTGTCGGACAAGTTTGAGACAACGCTCAGGTTGTGCTCGACCATCAGGATCGTGTACTTCGCGGAAATGCGCTTGATGAGCGCCGCGATCTTGTCGATGTCTTCATGACCCATGCCGGCCATCGGCTCGTCGAGCAGCATCATTTCCGGATCGAGCGCGAGAGTCGTTGCGATTTCCAGCGCGCGCTTGCGGCCATACGGCATTTCGACGGCTGTGGTCTTTGCGAATTCGCTCAGTCCCACGTCGTCGAGCAATTGACGGGCACGCTTGTTGTATTGATTGAGGATCGATTTCGACCGCCAGAAATCGAACGAATTGCCGTGCTGGCGCTGCAAGGCCACGCGCACGTTTTCGAGCGCTGTCAGATGCGGAAACACCGCCGAAATCTGAAACGATCTGACGAGCCCAAGCCGCGCGACATCTGCGGGCGCGAGCGAAGTAATGTCGCGTCCGTTGTAGAGTATCTGGCCGCGGGAAGGCTTCAGAAACTTGGTGAGAAGATTGAAGCATGTCGTCTTGCCGGCACCGTTCGGACCGATCAAGGCATGAATGCTTCCACGTTTGACCTGCAGATTGACGTCGCTGACGGCAACAAAGCCGGCGAATTCCTTCGTCAATCCATGTGTTTCAAGGATGTACTCGCTCGACAATCAATTTCCCCCATCGGCCTTCGCACAACGCGTGGCCGAATTTTTCTCCTGCTCGTCCCCGGCATGAAACCTTGGAATTTCACCCGGACCGGCAAGCTCCGGCACGAATATGCAGTGAATTCCAAGTCCCGCGCAAGGTGCAATGCTGGGCAGCGAATGTGACAGATCGGCCAAATATCGGTTTGGCTGCAAATACTTGATTGACCTGCATGGAGGTCCTTCGACCATCGTCGGGGAGGCGTTCGGTAACGGCAAATTAAGCCTGTTTCGTCCTCGCGGCAGCCATTCATCGAAAATTTCGGGTTTCGGCGCGACCATCGGCGGAATTTCATTTCCATTCCATTTTTATTCCGGGACGACGACGATGGGCGCGCCAAGCGTAGTGGGACTGGATCCGGCCGCGCCCTTTGAGAGCGCCAATCCGGCCGTCGTCAAATCGATCAAGCAACGCGACCTGCTCAACACGTGGCTGCGTCTCTACGCCAAGGACGAGCGGTTGCCCAAATTCGACGATTACCAACCAGAGCGCATGTCGGAGGAATTACCCGACATTGTCTATTACACTGTCGATGGTACCGGACCGGAACCGCGTTTCATCATCGACAGCGACGGCACGCGGATGTCGAATGCATATGGGACCACCGGCAAGGGCCGCTTCCTTGTCGACTATCTCGGCCCCAAGCTCGCCCCGATCGTGATTCCGATCTATCAGGAATGCGTGCGCCGCCGCCTGCCGATTTACACGACATCGAAAGTCGACGATCTCTACGGCCGCAAGGTCGATTACGAGCGGCTGCTGATGCCGTTCTCGGAAGGCGCGGGCGTCAACCGCATCATCGCCTCACTCAAGACGATCAGCGACGAGGGCGGATTCGAGATCCGCAACCTGATGCGCGCCAACGACGTGTTGCCGATCTACACCTTCAAATCGGTGATTGACCGCGACCTGTACCACAAGCGGCCCGGCAAGATCGCACCGGGCGACGTGATCGAGTTCGGCTAGCTTAAGCCTTCGCCGGCATCCGCTCCATCGCCTCGCCGAGTTCGATGGGGTGAGCCATCGCCTCATGCAGCTTGTCCTTGTCGAGCTCGCCTTCCCAGCGCGACAGCACCACTGTCGCGACGCCGTTGCCGACGAGATTGGTCAGCGCGCGGCACTCGCTCATGAACTTGTCGATGCCGACGAGAATGGCGAGCGAGGCAATCGGAATATCCGGCACGATTGCGAGCGTCGCGGCGAGCGTGATGAAGCCGGCACCCGTAACGCCGGACGCGCCCTTCGAGGTGATGATGGCGACGCCGAGAATTCCCAATTCCTGCCAGATTGTGAGATGCGTGTTGGTGGCCTGCGCGAGAAACAGTGTCGCCAGCGTCATGTAGATATTGGTGCCGTCGAGGTTGAAGCTGTAGCCGGTCGGGATCACGAGACCGACGACGCCGCGCGAGGCACCGAGGCGCTCCATCTTCTGGATCATCTGCGGCAGCACGGTTTCGGACGACGAGGTGCCGAGCACGATCAGCAATTCATCCTTGATGTAGCCGATGAATCGCATAATCGAGAATCCCGAGAAGCGCGCGATTGCGCCAAGCACGAACAGCACGAACAGCAGGCTTGTGAGATAGAACGTGCCGATCAATGCCGCGAGATTCCACAACGACCCGAGCCCGTAGGCGCCCACTGTAAATGCCATCGCGCCGAACGCGCCGATGGGAGCGGCGCGCACGATGATGCGGATCACGCCGAAGAACACTTTGGCCGCCATGTCGATGGCGTGCGCGATGGGTTCTCCCGCAGGGCCGAGATAGGCGATGGCGAAACCTGACAGGATCGAAACCAGCAACACTTGCAGCAGATCGCCGTTGGCCAGCGCGCCGATGAAGCTGTTGGGAATGATCGCCATCAGATGCGCGACGATTCCGTCCTCCTTCGCCTTGGTGACGTAAGTCGCGACCGCCTTGGTATCGAGCGACGCCGGATCGATGTTGAATCCGCTGCCGGGCTGGATCAATTCGCCGACGACGAGGCCGACGATCAGCGCGATGGTCGAGACGATTTCAAAGTAGAGCAGCGCCTTCAGTCCGACGCGGCCGACGCGCTTGAGATCGCCCATCGAGGAAATGCCGTGGACGACGGTGCAGAAAATCACCGGCGCGATCATCATCTTGATCAGCGCGATGAAGCCGTCGCCAAGCGGTTTCAGCGCCTTGCCGGTATTCGGATAGAAGTGACCGATCGCGATGCCGATGGCGATTGCGATCAGCACCTGCACGTAAAGGATGGTGTACCAGGGCCCGCTTGGTGCCGGAGTCGGCAGTTTTGTCAGTGCGCGTTTGGACGAAGAAGCAGCCTTGGCCATGAAAATAATCCTGAATGCGGATGGGAATACCGGCAAATCGACCCTGCGCCAGAACGCCGCAGCGCTCAAGCGCATTTTCAAAACGCGCACAGCCGTGATTGTTCTCGCGGTGCAAAAGCACCCGAGGTGTAAATAACGTCGTCGCCCCCGAACCATGAGGGCGCGCGGAACGCCGGATGCGCGCGCGCATCCGCAGCCTCGCGTGCAAAAGTGAGAAGCACACGAGCGTAGTCGCCACGGTCACGCCGCTTCATCCGGCGTTCCGCACGCGATGACTTCAATTGGCTTGCTCCGCGAACAGGACCCCCGGAGGCCGATCCATGTGTCGTGCCCCCGTTCATGGCGCAAGGCGAAGCGCCGGGACCTCGCGGTTTGGGCCAATTCGCACGCGGCGTGGTCGTCATGCATGGCGGAATAAAAAAGGCCCGGTGCTTTTGGCACCGCGCCTCAATCAAACCGCCGCGCATCGAACACCGCGCGCAGCCACCGCATCCCGCCCCGCGTATCGTGACGATCGCGAGCCGCCCCTCAAAGTGAGGCGGGACAGGTGTGAAGATAAATGCGGTTCAGTGAGCGGGGATAGTAATGTTTGTCACGAAATGTTGCAGGCGGTCGCGCCGCGCGATTTGCATCAAAACACTTTCGCGTAGTCTTCCGGCTTGAAGCCGACCAGCAGCTTCTTGCCCGCTTCCAGCACCGGCCGCTTGATCATCGAGGGCTGCGCGAGCATCAGCGCCAGCGCCTTCTTCTCGGTGATGTTCTCTTTGTCCTTGTCCGGCAATTTGCGGAACGTGGTGCCGGCGCGATTGAGCAGCGTTTCCCAACCGACATGTTTGGCCCATGCCTCAAGATGCGCCTTGTCGATGCCCTGCGTCTTGTAATCGTGAAACGCATAGTCGACGCCGCGCTTGTCGAGCCACGCGCGCGCCTTCTTCATCGTGTCGCAGTTCTTGATGCCGTAGATGGTGATGGGCACGACGTACTCCCGCTCATTTCGCTATTTCTTATAGAGTACGAATGCGGTTTTGGCCTGTCCCGCCTCACCTATCCCCATCTCTGCAAAATCAATCAGAAACCCCATTGACATGGGCCTCCTTTGTATTTAAGTACTTACTTAAATAAAGATCGGTTCATGGATCATCTCTCCACCACCTTCAAAGCCCTCGCCGATCCCACGCGGCGCGCGATTCTGGCGCGGCTGGCGCGCGGTGAAACGTCGGTGATGGAATTGGCGAAGCCGTTCGACATGAGCCTGCCGGCGGTGTCGCAGCATCTGAAGGTTCTGGAGGGCGCGGGCCTCATCAGGCGCGGGCGCGACGCGCAGTGGCGCCCCTGCACGCTCGACGCGCGCGGCATCAAAGACGCGACGCAGTGGCTCGATCAATACCGCAAGTTCTGGGACGAGAGCTTCGGCAAGCTCGACACATATCTCAAGGATGTTCAGTCAAAAGGGTGATGCGATGACGACGATGAAGGTGACGGCGAGCGTACCGGACGATCAGCCGGTGATTACGATGGAGCGCGAATTCGCCGCTCCGCCATCCGTGCTGTTTCGCGCCTTCACCGATCCCGATGCGATGAAAGTCTGGTATGGGCCGAACGGATTCACCATCACGGTGATCGCAATGGACTTTCGTGTCGGCGGACAGTTCCGATTCACGATGCACGGACCCGACGGCACCGATTATCCCAACCGGATGATCTATCGCGAGATCGTGCCCTCAACGCGCCTCGCCTATCTGCATGGCTCCGACATCGACAACGACCCCCGGGCATTCGATGTCGTCAACACGTTCAGGGCAATCGAAGCCGGCCGCACCTTGTTGACGCGCGTTTCGACCTTCTCCTCCATCGAGGCGCGCAACGCCGTGATGAAGTTCGGCGCGGTCGAACTCGGCAAGCAGACGTTGGAGAAACTGGCGGTGTATCTGAAAGTGTAGGCGCGTTACTTGAGGCGGAAGCCCATGCGGAACGCGCCCCAGTGGCGGCCGCGCACGAAGATCGGCGATGACAGGTCTTTCATCAGCACGAAATTGCCGCCGCCCATGTCGCGGCGGTAGGTCTGCAGCATGAAGGGCTTGGTGTTGGCACCGACCTTCTTCACCGCGCGGTCGTTGAACAGGCGGCGGTTGCGGCAGTTGGCGTTGTTCCAGACCGGGTCCTTGCCCTGCGGCTGGCGATAGTTCGGATTGTGCGTCGGCAGATACCCGCCCTTCGCCCAGGCCACGCTGAACACGACCCGCGGATCGACGGTCTGGATCGGATCCTGAATCGGCGGCAGCACGCGATCGGTGAACGCGACATAGTCGGTCAGATATTGTTTCGGATCGGTGCCCGGAATTTCGCGGTAGTTCTCGTCGAACAGCTGCTCGAGCTTGATCTCGCCCTTGGCGGCCGCATCCTCGAACACCTGCGTGATGCGCCTGGCTGCATCCATCACAACCGGCACCAGCGCGCCGTCGGCCGTCTCCATGCCGCTGTCGGCAATCGACTGGATCAGCAGTTCGGACGATTCAAGCACGGCTTCGACGCGATCGTCGGCAGTCTTCAGATCCTTCGACGACAATTCCACGCCCTTGGCGAGCTCGCTCAATTCCGCAATCACGGTGTCGCACTGACCGAGATTGGCACCCGCGGCGCTTGCGATGGCATCGACGTCGCGTCCGACGACGGCAAAATCCTGATGCACCGGGCCGATGACGTCGCGAATCTTGTCGGCCCCCTCGCCCGCATCCTTGGCGTGACGGGTCGCGGCCAAACTCTCTTCGATCAAGCGCGCGACTTCCGCGTCGAGATTGCGCACGGTGTCGCCGATCTGCAATGTCGCGGTGCGCGTCGCGTCCGCAAGACTTTTGACTTCAGCCGCGACGACGGCGAAGCCCTTGCCGGCAGTGCCCGCGCGCGCCGCTTCGATGGTAGCGTTGAGCGCAAGAAGATTGGTCTGCTTGGCGATGGTTTCGATCACGGCGGAAACCTTCGCGACTTCCGACAGCACCGCGCTGACCGAGCCGAGCCGCTCTTCCATGCGCGTGACCGAGCCGATGAGATCGGTTGTATGCTTGGCGGAGGAATCGACGGCTTGGCGCGCATCGCCGATTTCGTTCACCGCGCTCGATGTCGCGGTCTGCACGGCGCGTGCGGCCTCGTCGATGCTGCGGTTGGCTTCGACCATCGAGGTCGCCGCTTCCGTCAGATGGCCGAACTGCGCCGACTGATGCGACACGCGGTCAGCGACGAAATTGAGATTGCCGAGCACGTCCGCGAGTTCGACGCCGAGCTGGCCGATACCATTGGACAAATCGTCGAGCAGCGCCGTGCTGTTCGGCGGCGGATTGTCGGCGGCGGGCTTGAGGGCGGGAGCGCTGGTCATCCGGCGGCGGTAACCATTCGTTAATACAGAGCGCGAATTTACAGCCGAAAGATGAATAACTTATTCCGAAGCGCCGATTCGGGGAGCGAATTGCTTACGAAATAGCCGGAATGCGAGGAGCTATCTCATGCCTTGCCATCGTCCATCGTGACGATCACAGCCGCGTTTGCAATCACAATGGAGTCGCCGCCGCTTTGCGCGGGGATTTCGAGGCCGCCCTTCACGGCCTTCACCGTCACGGTGCCGTAGGGCAATTCCTTCGCCACGGCCGCCGTATCGACGCCCTCGGGATTCGGAACCCCGACGGTCACGTCGACGAACATGTCGTCGCGCGTTTTCCCGATCAGCGGAAAGAAACTGATGCTGGAATGGCGGATCGCATCGGACACCGCGCGCCGCGCGGCTTTCGTGGCGTCCTTGCCGTGAACGTCGACGCCCATGCCCATCTCGGTGATACAGCGAACGCGTGCCATTTTTTACTCCCACTCAATCGTGCCGGGTGGCTTCGAGGTCACGTCGTAAACCACGCGGTTGACGCCCTTCACCTCGTTGATGATGCGCGTTGCGGTCTCGCCGAGGAACGCCATGTCGAAGTGATAAAAGTCCGCCGTCATGCCGTCGGTCGATGTGACTGCGCGTAAGCCCACGACATATTCGTAAGTACGCCCGTCGCCCATGACGCCGACGGTCTTCACCGGCAACAAGACTGCGAACGCCTGCCAGATGGTGTCGTACAAACCCGCTTTGCGGATTTGATCGATGTAAACCGCATCCGCCTCGCGCAGGATGTCGAGCTTCTCGCGCGTGATCTCGCCCGGGCAGCGGATCGCAAGGCCCGGCCCTGGGAACGGATGACGGCCAACGAAAATATCCGGCAACCCCAATTCACGCCCGAGCGCCCGCACCTCATCCTTGAACAGTTCGCGCAAGGGTTCGACGAGCTTCATGTTCATGCGCGCCGGCAATCCGCCGACATTGTGATGCGACTTGATCGTGACGCTCGGTCCGCCCGTGAACGATACGCTCTCGATCACGTCGGGGTAGAGCGTGCCCTGCGCGAGGAAATTCGCCGGACCTTTTCCCAAGGCTGCGATCTTCTTCGCCTCATCGTCGAACACGTCGATGAACAGTTTGCCGATGGTCTTGCGCTTCTGTTCGGGATCGGTGACGCCTTCGAGCGCATCGAGGAAAGTCTTCGACGCATCCACATGCACGAGCGGAATATTGTAGTGATGCCGGAACAGATCGACGACGGTTTTGCCTTCGTCCTTGCGCAGCATGCCGTGATCGACGAACACGCAGGTGAGCTGATCGCCGATGGCTTCGTGAATCAAAATCGCAGCGACGGATGAATCGACGCCGCCGGACAATCCGCAGATCACCTTGCCCTTGCCGACTGTGCTGCGGATTTTTTCGACCGCTTCCTCGCGGAACGCGCGCATGGTCCAGTCGCCCTTGAGGCCTGCGACCTTGCGCACGAAATTCTTGATGATCTTCGCACCGTCAGGCGTATGCACGACTTCAAGATGGAATTGCGTTGCGTAGAATTTGCGCTTGTCGTCGGCGATCACCGAAATCGGCGAACCGGGCGCCTTCGCGACGGCACGGAATCCATCCGGCAGCTTGGTCACGCGGTCGCCGTGACTCATCCAGACGTAATGTTTTTCGCCGACCTTCCACACGCCGTCGAACAAAGCGCAGTCGTCCGTCACTTCGATCAGCGCGCGGCCGAACTCGCGGTGATGCCCTGCTTCGACCGTGCCGCCAAGCTGATGCGCCATCGTCTGCTCGCCGTAGCAGATGCCGAGAATGGGAACGCCCGCGTTCAAAATCGACATGGGCGCCGCCGGCGCGTCCTTGTCGAGCACCGACGCCGGGCCGCCCGAGAGAATGACCGCCTTCGGCTTCATCTCCTTGAACGCGGCTTCGGCCTTCTGGAACGGGACGATCTCCGAATAGACGCCGTCTTCGCGCACGCGCCGCGCAATCAGCTGCGTCACCTGCGAGCCGAAATCGACGATCAGAATCTTTTCGTGCGCGCCCGCCACGTCTGGCGTCACGGAGGCTTTCTGGCTTTGGGCTGTCATGGAGAGGAAATACGCGACCCATCGTAGAGTCGCAATGGGGCCGCGCGCATGGCGCAACCGCCTTCCACGCCTAATTCCGCTTCAAAATCGAGACGAAAAACCCGTCCGTGCCGGTGCGGCGCGGGGTCATCAGCAGGCCCTGTTCGGATTGCAGCGTAGCGGCGGTGAAGTCGGCTGCCTTGTCGGCGAGCGCGGCCACGGTCTGCGACGGCGGCACGACTGCGAATTCCGGGTGGCGCTTCACGAAGGCTGCGATCTGCTCGCCGTTTTCGGGCGGCAGCACCGAACACGTTATATATGCGATGCGTCCGCCGGGTTTCACCAATGGCGCGGCCCGATCCAGCACCGCGATCTGGTCCTTGATGCGAACCTCCAGCGCGCCGGGCCGCATCCGCCATTTCGCATCCGGATTGCGACGCCATGTGCCCGTGCCGGTACACGGCGCGTCGATCACGACGAGATCGGCACTCGCCTTGATGTCGCTCAAAGTGTCGTCCGGCCCCTTCGGCGTGCGCACATCGGCATTGTGAACGCCCGCGCGCGACAGCCGCTCATGGATCGGCGCGAGTTGCCGCTTGTCGCGGTCCGTCGCGATCAATCGCCCCTTGCCGCCCATCATGGCAGCCAGCGCCAGCGTCTTGCCGCCCGCGCCCGCGCACATGTCGATGACCTGCTCGCCGGGCTTTGTGCCCGTCAGCAATGCGGCAAGCTGCGAGCCTTCATCCTGCACTTCGATTGCGCCTTTGATGAAATCTTCTTCCGAATGGATTCCCGGATTGCGCGCACCGGCATCGAGTGCGATGCGCAACCCCGTCGGCGACCACGGCGTCGCCGATGCGCCGAGATGTTTCATCGACGCCAGCACTTTTTCGCGCTTGGCTTTCAGCGCGTTGACGCGCAGGTCGAGCGGCGCGCGGCTCGCCATCGCGGTGGCTTCCGCCACGCGCTCGTCACCGAACACGGCTTTCAGATGCGGATCGAGCCATTCGGGATAGTCGCCGGCGACATGAGCCGGTGCGCCGTCGAGCGTGCGCGACGTCAGCGCATTTCGTTCGGCGGCGCTCAACGGCGCGGGCGCGTGTCCCTCGCCGTTGCAGAGTGCCGCAACCGCGTCGGCATTCAGTCCGCGTTCGAGCTTGAGCATGCCAAGCAATCGCGCGCGCGGCGTATCGGCATCCATCAGCCACGCCGCCGACGAACGCCGACGCAACACATCGAACACAAGCCCCGCAATCGCTGCACGGTCGCCCGAGCCCGCGAAGCGATGCGACCGGCCCCAGTCCTTCAGCGCGTCGGCTGCTGGAATGCGCTGCGCATCGATAGAGCCGAGAATCTCGATGGCTGCGGACAGCCGCGCGGCAGGTGTCATTCTCTTTCTTTAAATCGCGAGGAACAGCTTCAGCGCGAAATACACCCACATCGCCAAGAGCACCATCGCGCTCGCTGCAAAGAAGCCAAAGCGAAAGCGCAGATCGTTCGATGTCGCGTAGATGACCGCATGCAGATAGCGGAGCGCGACGTACACCCAAGACAACAGCACGATCACGAGGTCGGCCTGCCGCAGCGGCAGCGCGAAAGCGATCAGCGCGAAAAACAGCACCGGCATTTCAAACAGGTTGACGTAGGTGTTGCTGATCTGCGTGGCCTGCTTGGGCCAGGCGTCCTGCCCGATCGCGATCTGGGAAACACGCACTTCCTTGGTCGAGATAGCGCGCGTGCGAACCCGGAACATTCCGAACATCACCGCAAAAATCAGGAAAACCAGCGCAAACACCGGCGCCAAAATCATCTGAACGCTCATCGAAAGACCCCCCTCTGCAAAATACGTCTCCGCTATAGCGGGCTGCCTTGCGCCTGACAATCGACAGCCTGTTTGAACCATTTCCCCGGTCGCTGCGACAAAGGAACGGAAGGCTCGCCCGGGGGCTTTGGGCGCAACAAAGGGAGGCTTTAATGACAAGCATCGCAACGATTTTGGACGGCCTCCTGGCCGTCATCGACGGCTGGACGGCCGACGTCCTCAACGCAACCGCGGCGGAGATCGAAGCCGCCTCAGGCAAGAACGCGCGCAAAGCGTCTTAAAGCCGCAGACGCCGCGCACGAAATTTCATCACGTAACAATTTTCATTTTTCCTTACTCGATGCCGGGCGTTTTCCGGTTCCAAAACCGAGCCGCTTCCAGCTACGCTCATGGCGCGCTATGATGCGACATTCCGAAGCGGTCCAGCGATGCTTTCCTCTCGTCAATTTTCGATCCGGCTTTCGATAGCGGCGGCTGTTATCACCGCCTGTACCGTCGCGGCGCACGCACAATCGGCCGACGCCGTGCTCTGCGACCGCGTTGCCGCTTTCCCCGGCGACCCCGACAAACCGGCGGACATCAGGGGCGTCGCGAGCATTGCGCCGTCGGATATCGATACCGCGATCAAGTTCTGCAAGCAGGCGAAAGGTTCGCGCCGCTTCGCCTTCCAGCTCGGCCGCGCCTATGAAGCCAATGGCGACACGCAGTCCGCCGTTGCGGCGTACAAGAATGCAGCCAAACAAGGCAGCGCATCGGCGATGTCGCGCCTCGCCTCGCTCGACAAGGGTGGAGCGCAGAGCGGCGAGACGCGGAAAATGTTCGAGCGCGCGGCGGAAGGCGGCGATCCGGTCGCGCTCAACAACATGGCGATGACGTATGCGACCGGCGACGGCGTGCCGGTCGATTACGTAAAAGCGCGCAGCCTGTTTCAGCAGGCGGCGGACGCCAACAATGCCGACGCGATGTTTCAACTGGGCCTGATGACGGAGCAAGGCGACGGCGGCCCGAAAGACGATGTGGCGGCGCGCGCACTTTATGAGAAGGCCGCAGCGCGCGACCACATCGGCGGGCTGGAACGCGCGGGCGATTTCAATCTTGCAGGCCGCGGCGGGCCGAAAAACGAATCCGCCGCCAAGACTTATTATGAGAAGGCGGCAGCACTCGGCAGCGAGGATGCCAAGGCCGCACTCAACCGGATGAAGTGCCCCTTCACCATCAAGAACAAGACCGGCCAGCGTGTGACCGATCTCTGCTTCTAGAGATTACGCTTTATCCGCGCCGACGCGCACGAGCTGCTTGCCGAAATTCGCGCCCTTCAGAAGGCCCATGAACGCGCCGGGCGCGCTTTCCAAGCCTTCCGTCACGAATTCCTTGTGCTTCACTTTTCCGTCGCGCACCCATCCCGGCATGTCGCGAATGAACTCCGGATACATCGCGTTGAAATCGCTGACGATGAAGCCACGGAAATTCAGCCGCTTCACCAGAATGGCGCGCATGATCGAATTCGCCCATTTCGGTGCCGGCGTATCCTTGCCGAAGATCGTGTTGTAGTCGGCGATCAGGCCGCACACCGGAATCCGCGCGAACGCATTGAGCAGCGGAAACACCGCCTCGAACACCGCGCAGCAGACGTTCTCGAAGTAGACATCGATGCCCTTCGGACATGCCTCCTTTAGCTTTGCCGCCATGTTCGGATCGCGGTGATCGATGCACTCGTCGAAGCCGAGTTCTTTTTTCACGTAGTCGCATTTGTCCTTGCCGCCGGCGATGCCGACCGCACGGCAGCCCTTGATCTTCGCGATCTGCCCGACCGCCGAACCCACCGCGCCGGACGCCGCCGCGACCACGACCGTCTCGCCCGCCTTCGGTTTGCCGATCTCCAAAAGTCCCGTGTAGGCCGTCATGCCCGGCATGCCGAGCACACCCACCGCCGTCGAGATCGGCGCGATCTTCGGATCGACCTTGCGCAGCATCTTGCCGTCGGCGACGGCGTATTGCTGCCAGCCGGTGTGAGAGAGAACGATGTCGCCCTTCTTCAGGTCGGGGAATTTCGAGTCCATCACCTCGCAAACCGCGCCGCCTTCCATCACGCCATCGATCGGAACCGGCGCGGAATACGAGGGTCCGTCGCTCATGCGCCCGCGCATGTAAGGATCGAGCGAGAGCCAGATCGTGCGCAGCAGAACCTGCCCGTCATTCGGCGTCGGGATCGCGTAGTCTTCCAGGCGAAAATCCGCCGCCTTCGGCTCGCCCACCGGACGGGATGCAAGAACGACACGCTTTGCTGATTGGGCCATGATGTTTCCTCAACTCACTGACTGAAATATTTCTACGAATTTACGCCGTGACTTTCGCCAGCGCCTTGTCGAAGGCAGTCGCAGCGCTCGGCAAATCCTTGAAAGACAATCCGCTGTCGGCGGGCTGCTTCTGCTTTTCGGTGGCGCTAGGACGAATCTGCGCGACAGGCTTGCCGCCTTCGAGCACAGCGCTCGGCGCAATTACATGAAATTCGTGGGCCTCGACGTCAGCGCCCTTCGGCAGAAACACGCCGAGATAAACCGTGTCGTTGCCGCGCCGGTAGGAAATGTAGCGTTCGATGGCGACCGAGCCGTCGCGCTGCATGCCGCCGAGCTTGGCGAAGCCCTTGGAGTCCAGCAGCTTGTGCGACTTGAATCCCTTGACGCCTTCGGACCTCGCTTTCGCGGTCGCCTCCGACAGATCGTATTTGCCCGCGACATCCTTGCCGATCTGCGCGATCTGCTCGGAGACCTGAAACTCGAACTCCTTCAGTTCGGAGCGCGGCTTGGCTTCGCGCTTCGGCTTGAGCGCGTTGCGGCGGCTGAGTTCAGCGGTGCACTTCTCGAGAAGATCGGCGACGCCCTTGCGTTCGGCGTTCTCCCGCAGGTTTTTGACCTGCTGGTCCGTCAGCGCGGCCAATTTCTCTTCCGTCCAGTCAACCATGACGTCCCCGGCATTTTGTTGTTGGCCGTTGTGCACGGCAATAAAGATTCACGACGCGAGTTTAGCGCGTTTCCACGCCTGTGTGTGGCGAATAGAGATGAAGACGGACTAGCCGCCGCCCGGATAGTTCGGGCTTTCGCGCGTGATGGTCACGTCGTGGACGTGGCTTTCGCGCAGACCTGCGCCGGTGATGCGCACAAACTGCGCCTTGTCGTGAAAATCCTTGATCGTTTTTGCACCGACGTAACCCATCGCGGCACGAAGCCCGCCCGCGAGTTGATGCAGCACGTTGGCGACCGGGCCTTTGTACGGCACCTGCCCCTCGATGCCTTCCGGCACGAGCTTGAGCGTGTCCTTGATGTCCTGCTGGAAATATCTATCGGCAGAGCCGCGCGCCATCGCGCCGACCGAACCCATGCCACGATAGGCTTTATAGGAACGCCCCTGCCAGAGAAACACTTCGCCGGGCGTCTCGTCGGTGCCCGCCAGCAATGAGCCGACCATCGCAATGTCCGCGCCAGCGGCGAGCGCCTTTGCAAGGTCGCCGGAATATTTGATACCGCCGTCGGCGATCACCGGAATGTTGGATTTCTTTGCGGCTTCCACCGCATCCATGATCGCGGTCAATTGCGGAACGCCGACGCCTGCAACAATGCGCGTGGTGCAGATCGAGCCGGGGCCGATGCCGACCTTGATCGCGTCCGCGCCGGAATCGATCAGCGCCTGCGTGCCTTCAGTGGTTGCGACGTTGCCGGCCACGATCTGCACGGCGTTGGAGAGTTTCTTGATGCGGGTGACGGCTTCGAGAACGCGCATCGAATGACCGTGCGCGGTATCGACCACGACAACATCAACGCCGGCATCAATCAGTTTTTCGGTGCGTTCGAAGCCGCCATCACCAACAGTGGTCGCAGCAGCGACCCGCAGACGCCCCTGCGCGTCTTTCGAGGCCAGCGGATACGCCACCGCCTTTTCCATGTCCTTCACCGTGATGAGGCCGACGCAGCGATATTGGTCATCAACCACCAGCAATTTCTCGATGCGGTTCTGATGAAGCAACTTCTTAGCTTCGGTCTGACCGACGCCCTCGCGCACGGTGATGAGCTTTTCCTTGGTCATCAACTCCGAGACTTTCTGCTCGGGGTCGGTCGCAAAGCGCACGTCGCGATTGGTGAGAATACCGACGAGCTTGCCCGGTTTGCCCGGACCTGCCCCCGTCACCACCGGCACGCCGGAAATGCCGTGATCCTTCATCAGCATCAGCGCGTCGGCGAGCTTGGCATTCGGATCGATGGTGAGCGGGTTCACCACCATGCCCGACTCGTATTTCTTCACCTGCCGCACCTGCGCGGCTTGCCCGTCGGGATCGAAATTGCGGTGGATGACACCGATGCCGCCCGACTGCGCCATCGCGATTGCCATTGCAGCTTCGGTGACCGTGTCCATCGCCGACGCCATGATCGGAATGTTGAGCGGAATTGCGCGGGTCAGATGGGTTCGGATGTCGGCGTCGGAGGGCATGATCTCGGAGAGGCCCGGCTTGAGCAGCACGTCGTCGAACGTGAATGCTTCGCGAATGCCCTGATCCAGACGACCGACTGCCATTGCCAACTCCATTCTCGCAGCGCTTATGCCGCGGCAAAAACCTCAGGATGTGCGGGATTGAGCGGTCGCGCTGTGCGTCGCTCGAATCGAAGCCCATCGGTGGGGTTGGCGGTGGTCCATAGCATGAAGGGAACGCGATTCAAAGCATTTCGCCTGTAAACCAAGGGTTTTTGCGCATGGGACATCTGCAGCGGCACCGCTGGCAAATCCGCCTTGCGGAACGCATGCCATCACGGCGAGTTTATTGACGCAGGCGCGCCGAATTATCCTAAGCCTGCCGACCCTCCTCCTCGCCTCCCGTTAGTCCAGCCAGCAAGATCGGACGATGCAGAAAGAGCGCCTGATACCCCTGATCGTGGCCTGCGCGCTGTTCATGGAAAACATGGACTCCACGGTGATCGCGACATCCCTTCCCGCAATCGCCGCCGATATCGGCACCAGCCCGCTGACGCTCAAACTCGCAATCACTTCGTACCTGCTATCACTGGCGGTCTTTATTCCCGCGAGCGGCTGGACGGCGGATCGGTTCGGCGCGCGCGCGGTTTTCAGCGCCGCCATTCTCGTTTTCATGATCGGCTCGATCGGATGCGCAATCTCGAACTCCGTCACCGACTTCGTAGTCGCACGCATCCTGCAAGGCATCGGCGGCGCGATGATGACGCCGGTCGGACGATTGGTGCTGCTGCGCTCCATCGACAAGAGCGCGCTTGTGAACGCGATGGCGTGGGTGACTGTGCCCGCGCTGATCGGCCCGGTAATCGGCCCGCCGCTCGGCGGCTTCATCACCACGTATTTTTCGTGGCACTGGATTTTCCTCATCAACATTCCCATCGGCGTCATCGGCATCTGGATGGCGCTGACATATATCGATCCGATCAAGGCCGAAGATCCTGAGCGCTTCGATGTCGTAGGCCTCGTACTCGCGGGCATCGGCGTCGCCGGCATTGCCTTCGGGTTGTCGGTGGCAGGTCTTGGGTTGCTGCCCTGGCCTGTCGTCGCCGGGCTGATCGGGGGCGGGTTCGTCGCGATGTATTTCTACGTGCTCCATGCGAAGCGCACCGCTTCGCCTGTGCTCGATTTTTCGCTGCTGAAACATCAAACGCTGCGCGCGAGTCTGACCGGCGGCTTCCTGTATCGCCTCGGAATCGGCGCGCTACCTTTTCTGCTGCCGTTGTTGATGCAGCTTGGTTTCGGCCTGTCGCCTTTCAAATCGGGCCTTGTGACATTCGCATCCGCCGTCGGGGCGCTCGGTATGAAAACGCTGGCAGCGCGGATCATCCGTGCATTCGGATTCAGGAAGATCATCGTCATCAACGCGGTCGTGAGTTCGTTCTTCCTCGCCGCCTGCGGGCTGTTCACGCCGGCGACGCCGCTTCTGCTCATCATGATCGTGCTGATCGTCGGCGGATTCTTCCGCTCGCTGCAGTTCACGGCCGTCAACACGCTTGCTTATGCGGAAGTCACGCCGCCGGAAATGAGCCGCGCCACGACACTTGCCAGCGTCAACCAGCAGCTCGCAATTTCAGCGGGCGTCGCGGTCGGCGCGTTCGCGGTCGAAGCAACGATGATGACGCGGCATGCGACCGAACTCAACGCAGGCGACTTTTGGCCGGCCTTCGTGATCGTCGCGATCATTTCGGCCGCCTCGTCCTATGCGTTCTGGAAATTGCCGGAAGACGCGGGCCACGAAATTTCCGGTCACAAGATACCGGCCGAGCTTGAAGGGCCGCGGGCGCCCGAAGCCGTCACGGCCGAATCCACACATGACGCGCGGGACCAGAAACTCAATTAAGTTTTCGCGCCGCTCCGAAATCCGGTCGCCAGCACATAACGCTCCGAGGAATCCTGCCGGCTCGCGGCAGGCTTCACATGCTTGACGCTCGCGAAGTCGCGCTTGAGCTGCGCCAGCAGATCGGCGTCCGCGCCGCTCTGAAACACTTTCGCGACGAATGTGCCGCCGGGATTGAGCACGTCGCAGGCGAACGCAGCGGCATCCTCGACGAGACCGATGATGCGCAGTTGGTCCGTCTTGCGATGCCCCGTGGTGTTCGCAGCCATGTCGGACATCACGACGTCCGCGCCGCCGCCGATCATCTCGCGCAGTTTGCCGGGAGCCTTTTCGTCGAGAAAATCCATCTGCGCGAAAGTCACGCCCGGCAATTCGCCCATCTCAAGAAGATCGATGGCAACGACCTTGCCTTTGCCCTCCGGTGAGCCGACGCGCTTGGCCGCAATCTGGCTCCAGCCGCCGGGCGCTGCACCGAGGTCGACAACGATCTGACCCTTTTTCAGGAAGCGGTGCTTGTCGTCGATTTCCTGCAGCTTGTAGGCCGCGCGCGAACGAAAACCATCGCGCTTCGCCTTCGCGACGTATGGATCGTTGAGCTGACGTTCCAGCCACAGTTTCGACGACAGCTTGCGCTTGCCGCCGCTCTTCACTGTAACATGGAGTCGTCCGGTGGTGTCCTTGGCCATGCGTTACGGATACGACGATTCAGAGCGCGCGTCACGCGCTCTGCAGAACGCCGTCTGCGCGCATCATTTCAACCAGCATGCCCTCGCGCAGGCCGCGATCCGCCACCCGCAATTTCGGCAGCGGGAATGCCTTTCGGATCGCGTCGAGAATGGCGCAGCCCGCGAGAACGAGATCGGCACGTTCGGTTCCGATGCACGCATTGTCGGCACGCTGCTGATAGCTCATCGCCATCAGTTGCGCGATCGCACGATCTGTCTCGCCATCGCTCATCCAGAGACCGTCCACCTTGCGGCGGTCATAACGCGGCAGGCCAAGATGAATTCCGGCAACCGTCGTGACGGTGCCCGACGTTCCCAACAGATGCATGCGCGACAGATCGTTGCCATGCTCGGCGGCGAACGGCGCAAGATGACCGGACACTTCGTCCATCATCGCTCCGTAACTCTGCTGTGTGACGTCATGCCCGCCGAAACGCTCCGCCAGCGTGACGACGCCAAGCGGCAGCGAAATCCACGGCCCTTTCACCGGCGGCGCATACGGCTTGCCGGCCGGGCGTTCGATCCGCACAACCTCCGTCGATCCGCCGCCGATGTCGAACAGGATCGCGCCATTCGCCTTCGGATCGAGCAGCGGCGAGCAACCGATCACGGCGAATGTCGATTCGGTTTCGCGGTCGATGATCTCCAGGCGAATGCCGGTTTCGCGTTCGATCAGTTGGAGAAACGCATCGGAATTATCGGCGGCGCGGCAGGCTTCGGTCGCGATGGTGCGCAGACGCCTGGCGCCCTTGGCCCGGATTTTGTCGCTGCATACCGTCAGCGCGCCGACCGCGCGTTCGATGGCTGCCTCACTGATATGGCGCGTCGTGGCGATCCCCTCGCCGAGTCGGATGATGCGCGAAAATGAATCGATGACGCGAAATCCATCGTGCGACGGGCGCGCGACGAGAAGCCGGCAGTTGTTGGTGCCGAGATCGAGCGCCGCGTAAGTCGCATGCGGCTCGGCAGCACGGCCATGCGCGAGCGAGTCAGCCGTTGCGGCAAGGTTCGCGCGCGGCTCCAAGCCGTCGCGCAACCGCACTTCGTCCGCCATAAAAATCCGTTCCGCGCGACCGTTGCCAGCCTGCGCTTCGATCTCTGTTCACGGAGGAGTCTATCAGTGCCTCAAACGCGTGCAACTGGCGCGTTTGCGGGCGCAATGCCGATTTCGCAGTGCAAAATCCTGTTACGCCGCCATGCTTTCGCGCGGCTGATAGATGGAGATGTGCTGAACATGCGCGACGGGCTTCGATCCGTTGGCGACGATCAGCCCGTCGAGATCGACGAACTTGTGGCCCTTGCGCTCGTAATTGCCGGTGACTTTCGCACGCAACGTCAGCACATCGTCGACGCCCGCCGCGCCGAGATAGCGGATGGTCGAGCCGACGTGAATCCACGGACCGAGGATGGCGTTTTCCATCAACGCCCAGTTCAGCATTCGCAGAAGATTGCCGGTGTGAACCAGTCCATCGCGCAGATAGAGCGGATCGGTCTCCCCGATGTCGCGCAGATAATCCGGCGCGGCGGCCTTACCGAGCGTGTAAGGCGGAATGCCGAGCCACGCGCCTTCTTTGTATGAATTCTCATCGACCGGCGCGCGCGCAGCGACCGGCGGTACGCTCTTGAAATCGTCCAGCGAGATTTGTTCGGATTGCAATGACATCGAGGCGTGCCCCGTCGCGCAGAGTTCACCACGGCTCTCCACCTTGATGGCGATTCCGTCACTCGTTTCATCGGCGGTCACGATGGCTGTCTCGCCGTCATAGACAGGCTTCAGGAATCGGCCATCCATCAGCCCGCGTTCCAAAAATACGCGGCCCCATTTCGCCACCGGCATGTGGCTCATATAGGCGAACACATCGACGCCAGGCACGAGGCCGCCTTTGAAACCGAACTTCTTCGCCACGGTATCGTCGTGCATCCGGTTTTCGGAATTTCTGGCGAGATTGATCGCCGCGACGCGATGGGGCTGCATGGTTTCCTCGGTGTCTAGTTGTCGCGGATGCTACGCAAAGCGGCGATGAAGGCAAGATGTCTCGCCATTTTCTCGTTATTGGGCTAGGAGCCTTGCAACCGCACACTTAAATAAGCAACGCCTTGACCCATCAGACCCGCATTTATGTCGACGCCGATGCCTGCCCGGTGAAAGACGAAATTTATCGCGTCGCCGAGCGGCACAAGTTGCCGGTGAGCGTGGTCGCGGGCAATTTCATTCGCGTGCCGAACGATCCGACGATCGAGCGTATCGCGGCAGGCAGCGGCATGGATGCGGCAGACGACTGGATTGCGGAGCGCGCGGTCAAGGGTGACATCGTCGTCACCGCCGACATTCCGCTCGCCGCTCGGTGCGTCAAGAATGGCGCGGATGTCATCGCGCCGAACGGCAAACCATTCAGCGAAGAGTCCATCGGCATGACGCTCGCAGTTCGCAACCTGATGACCGATCTGCGCTCGTCGGGCGAAGTCACCGGCGGGCCGAAATCGTTTTCGCCGCGCGACCGCTCGACATTTCTTTCCGCGCTCGATCAGACCATCCGCCGCATACAGCGCGCGCAAAACAAATAAGAAAGCTCATGGCGCCTCCCCTCATCCAGCTCAAAGATGTCACGCTGACCTTCGGCGGCACGCCGTTGCTTGCGGGCGTCGAGCTTGCGGTATCCGAAGGCGAGCGCGTGTGCCTGATCGGTCGCAACGGCTCGGGCAAATCGACGTTGTTGAAAATCGTTGCAGGACTCGTGGAAGCGGACAGCGGCACGCGCTTTGTGCAGCCGGGTGCCACGATCCGCTATCTGCCGCAGGAGCCGGATTTTTCCGGATACGCGACGACGCTCGCCTATGTCGAAGCGGGACTCAATCCCGGCGACGATCACTATCAGGCACAATATCTGCTCGAACAGCTTGGCCTCACCGGCAGGGAGGACCCTGCAAATTTGTCCGGCGGTGAAGCGCGCCGCGCGGCGCTGGCGCGCGTGCTCGCACCCTCGCCCGATATTCTCTTGCTGGACGAGCCGACCAACCATCTCGATCTGACAACCATCGAATGGCTCGAGGGCGAACTCGCAAGCCGCAGGTGCGCGCTCGTCATGATCAGCCACGATCGCCGCTTTCTCTCCAACCTGTCCCGCGCCACTGTCTGGCTCGATCGCGGCGAAACCCGCCGCATCGAAAAGGGATTCGGCGCGTTCGAGGAGTGGCGCGACGAGGTGCTCGCCGAAGAAGAGCGCGATCAGCACAAGCTCGACCGCAAGATCGTGATGGAAGAACACTGGCTGCGCTACGGCGTCTCGGGACGGCGCAAGCGCAACGTCAAGCGGCTCGGCAATCTGCACGCGCTGCGCGACCAGCGCCGCACCTATCGCGGTGCGACCGGCAAGGCCAGTCTTGCAGCAGCGGAGGCCGAACAGTCCGGCAAGATGGTGATCGAAGCCAAGCGCATTGCCAAATCCTTCGGCGAACGCAAGATCGTCGATGATTTTTCAATCCGCATCGCGCGTGGCGACCGCATCGGTATCATAGGGCCGAACGGTGCGGGCAAGACCACGCTCATCAATATCCTGACCGGCGGCATGCCACCGGACAGCGGCACACTCCGCCTCGGCGCGAATATCGAGATGGCCACGCTCGACCAGCACCGCGAGAGCCTCGACCCGAAGACGACATTGGCCGATGCGCTGACCGGCGGACGCGGCGACAGCATCATGGTCGGCGGCACGCCGAAGCATGTCATCGGCTACATGAAGGACTTCCTGTTTCAACAGGAGCAGGCGCGCACGCCGCTCGAAGTGTTGTCCGGCGGCGAACGCGGACGCCTGATGCTGGCGCGTGCGCTGGCGAAGCCGTCGAATCTGCTCGTGCTCGACGAGCCGACCAACGATCTCGATCTGGAAACACTCGACGTGCTGGAAGAAATGCTCGGCGATTATGACGGCACCGTCATTCTCATCAGCCATGACCGCGATTTTCTGGACCGCGTTGTGACATCGGTGATCGCACCGGATGGCAACGGCAAGTGGACGGAATATGCCGGCGGCTATTCCGACATGCTGGCGCAGCGCGGCGCGGATTTGCAATGGCGTCCCGAAAAGATTGTAACTGCAACGGCCAAGCCTGAAACGCCAACAGCCGCTAGCGCGAAACCGTCATCACCCAAGCGCAAACTCACCTTCAACGACCAGCACGCGCTGGACACCCTGCCCGCGGCCATCGCCAAGCTCCATGCGGAAATTGCGTCACATCAAAGACGCCTCGACGATCCTGAGCTTTTCTCAAAAGACCGCAAAGCGTTCGACGCGGCATCCTCCGCCATTGCCAAAGCGCAGGCCGAATTGGGCGCGGCAGAGGAAAAATGGCTGGCGCTGGAAATGCTGCGCGAGGAGATCGAAAGCGGCACTTGACGGGATGGAACGCCCGTAATCGTCGGCTATTATCTTACCGGCTTGCGAGCCCAGCGCTCATAAGGAAACATTTAAATGACCAGCCCGCTTTCAATTCCCGAACTCGAGGACCGCATTGCCATTCTGCGCGACAATATCCGTCAACTGATGGAGCAAGCCGCAGCCCTCTCGGGCGGTGCGGACGAGGATCGCGCGTCGGAGCGGATCGCATCCCAGTCCGAAGAGCTGGAAAAACTCACGAAGGAACGCGACGAGCGCCTGAAAAAGAGGAAGGGCTAGTTATTTGCGCGCGAGATAGTCCAGCACGCCCCGCCCCGCTGCAGCTCCCGTCGCGAAACTTGCCTGCAACAGATAGCCGCCGGTCGGCGCTTCCCAATCCAGCATTTCGCCCGCGACGAACACACCCGGCATTTTCCGCAACATGAACTGCGCGTCGATCTCGTCGAACGAAATACCACCGGCTGTCGAGATTGCGCGCGCGATGGGCGCAATGCCTGTCAGTTTGACCGGAACGGCGTTGATAAAGGACGACAGTTCATCTGGCGTCATCTGCGCAAGTTTTTTGCCCGATGCGATAGCTGCCTCCTGAACCAAGCCGATGGCCACAGGCGAGAGTCCAGTCGCCTTTCGCAGAAAATTCGTGAACGATTGTTTGCCGCGCGGCGCGGCGAGACGCGCGCCAAGTTTGTCCGGCGCAGCATCAGGCAATAGAGCGACGCAAAGGATCGCCTCGCCTTTCCTGAGAACTTCTTCGCGCAGCGGCGCGGACAGCGCATAGACCGCGCCGCCCTCGATACCGTCACGTGAAATCATCGCTTCGCCCCGCGTCGAATGTTTGCCGAACGAGAGTGCGATATTTTTCAGCGGCTGGCCTGCGAACCTGTCGCGAAACACATCCGACCATGCAACGGCGAATCCGCAATTCGCCGGACGCAGGGGAAAAATTGAAATCCCTTTGGCTTTCAGGATCTCGGACCAGCCGCCGTCCGAACCGAGTTTCGGCCAGCTTGCACCGCCGAGCGCGAGAACGATTGCATCCGCCTGCACGGAAATCTTGCCTTCGCCGGTTTCGAACGTCGGGTTCTCTCCGTTCCATCCGGTCCAGCGATGCCGCAGCTTGAACGCGACGCCAGCCGCGTCGAGCCGCCTCAGCCACGCGCGCAGCAGCGGCGACGCCTTGAACGATTTCGGAAACACGCGCCCGCTCGATCCGATGAAGGTCGGCTCGCCAAGCTGGCCGCTCCATGCGCGCAAGGCTTCGGGCGGAAAAGCATCGATCGCCGCGCGCAGATGCGGCTCAGCATCGGCATAGCGCGTCAGAAATTTTCCGAGCGGTTCGCTGTGCGTCAGATTGAGCCCGCCGCGCCCCGCCATCAGGAACTTGCGGCCCACCGACGGCATGCGGTCATAGACGATAGCATGCGCACTGCCCTTCGCGAGGATCTCAGCCGCCATCAATCCCGCCGGGCCCGCCCCGATGACGGCGACGTTCAAGCGTTACCCGCCCATCGGCGGCAGCGTGATGCCGTTCGCCTTCGCAGCCTGCTCGATATATTTGAAGGTCTGGAAAAACGCGCCGCCGAGATCGCGTGCGGTGGACATGTCGCCGATCTTTGCAAAATTCGCAGCGATAGCATCCGGCGTCCATTCGGACTGGGGCAGGTTCAGCCCTTGCGTCTCGACAACCTTGATAACCGCGAACGACCCTGCGCCCGCGCCCATGATCGTGCGGGTCGGCGCATCTTCGCTCAGAAGATAAAGCACGGCCGGCGTGATCGCTTCCGGCTTCATGAGTGCCAGCGCATCCGGCGGGATCAAACCTTCGGTCATGCGCGTCGCAGCCGTCGGCGAAATCGTGTTGACCTTGATGTTGGTCTTGCGGCCTTCCTCGGCCAAGACATTCATCAGCCCGACGATGCCCATTTTCGCCGCCGCGTAATTCGCCTGACCGAAATTTCCGAACAGACCGGAAGACGATGTCGTCACGACGATGCGGCCGTAGTTGCGCTCGCGCATACCTTCCCACACCGCGCGGCAGCAGTTGAATGTGCCGGTCAGATGCACGGCGATGACTTTCGCAAAGTCATCCGCTTCCATCTTCGCAAACGACTTGTCGCGCAGGATGCCGGCGTTGGCGACCATCAGATCGACGCTGCCCCACTTCATCGTGGCGCGCGCAACCATTTCCTTGACCTGTGCGAAATCGGAAACGTCCGCCGGATCGACGATGGCTTCGCCGCCCGCCTTGACGATCTCATCGACGACGCCCTGCGCCGGACTCGCCGAGCCGCCGCTGCCATCGCGCGCCGCACCCATATCGTTGACGACGACACGAGCGCCGAGCTTTGCCAATCCCAATGCATGCGCGCGGCCGAGACCCGCGCCCGCCCCGGTGACGATCGCAACTTTTCCATCGAAACGAATTGCCATGATTGCGATCCCCCTTAGTTAAAGAAATGCATGCCGAGCCAGTCGGCAACCAAGGCAGGCTTCGGCTCGCCCTCGATTTCGAGGGTCGTTGCCGTGCGCGCCAATAACTCCTTCGGCGATTTCATCGTCACTTCGCTCAGCACGAACCGCGCGCGCACGCGCTTGCCCGCGCGCACCGGCGTCAGAAACCGAATCTTGTCGAAGCCGTAGTTGATCGACATCGCAGCACCTTTGAGCGTCGGCATGGTCGCATAGGCCATCGCGGGAAGCACCGACAGCGACAGAAACCCGTGCGCGATGGTGCCGCCGAACGGCGTCTCGCGCTTGGCGCGCTCAGGATCGACATGGATGAACTGGTGATCGTTGGTCGCGTGTGCGAAGGCGTCAATCTGTTTCTGATCGACCGTATGCCACTCGGACACGCCAAGCTCGGTGCCCACCAGCTTCACAAAGTCTTCGCGATCCATCGCCACGCCCACGGCAATTCCCCCGTCTTAAAATAGAACTGGGTGGCACATTCCACAGAACGGCGTTTGCGCCAAGCGGAATTTCGCCCTCAGCGTGGCCCGGCTTCGCTTTTCAACTCCGGGAAATCCTCTTCGCGGAATTCCTGGCCGCGCAGGGCGTCCTTGCGATCGTTGTCGTGCTCCAGCCGCCGCAACTGGACACGGCGGATCTTGCCGGAAATCGTCTTGGGCAATTCCCTCACAAGTTCGATACGGCGGATGCGCTTGAACGGCGCAAGGCGCGAATGGACATATTTGAAGATGGAGAACGCCGTGTCGCGGTTGATCTCCGTGCCGGGCACCAGCGCGATATAGGCTTTCGGCAGCGCAAGCCGTATTGGGTCCGGCGTCGGCACGACGGCTGCTTCGGCGACCGCATCGTGCTCCAGAAGCACACTCTCCAGCTCGAACGGGCTGATGCGATAGTCCGACGATTTGAACACATCGTCCGAGCGGCCGACGAAGGTAAGATAACCGTCTTCATCCAGAAACACGACGTCGCCGGTCTGGTACAGCTTGCCGTCCGCGCCCTGTGGCTTGCCGTCGTCGCCCTGATAGCCGAGCATCAGACCGGCAGGCCGATCCGCGCCGAGCACCAATCGCACCTCGCCTTCTTTCGACAGGTTGCCGTCGGCGTCGGCAACTTCGACCTTGTAGCCGGGCAGCGGCCGGCCCATCGAACCGATTTTGACTTTCTGTCCCGGCGAGTTTCCGGCAAGCGCGGTGGTTTCCGTCTGACCGTAACCGTCGCGGATGGTGAGTCCCCACGCCGCCTTCACCTGATCGATCACTTCGGGATTGAGCGGCTCGCCTGCACCGCAGACTTCGCGCACCGAAACCTTGTAGTCGGCGAGCTTTTCCTGAATGAACAGCCGCCACACCGTCGGCGGCGCGCACAATGTCGTCACGCCGCAGCGCGCCACCGTCGCGAGCAGACCCTTGGCGTCGAAGCGCGGCTGATTGCAGATGAAGATCGTCGCGCCTGCATTCCACGGCGAATAGAAACAACTCCACGCATGCTTCGCCCAGCCGGGCGATGAAATGTTCAGATGAACGTCGCCGGGTTGCAACCCGAGCCAATACATCGTTGAGAGAGCGCCGACCGGATAGCTGCGATGGCTGTGCAGAACGAGTTTCGGCTTGGCCGTGGTGCCCGATGTGAAATAGAGCAGCATGGGGTCATGTGCGCCGGTCGACCCAATCGGCGTGAATGTCTCCGGGTATTTTTCGGAATCTTCGTAGCGTCGCCAGCCTTTGTGATCGGCCTTTGCGCTGACGACGATTTTGGTAAAACCCTCGCCTCCAAGTCCCTCGAACTTCGCGACCTGATCTTCTGTCGCGACCACTACCCTTGCCTTGCCGCGATCGAGCCGGTCGCGCAGTTCGCCGCCGGTCAAAAGTGTTGTCGCAGGAATCGTGATCACGCCGAGCTTCATCGCCGCCAGCATGGTTTCCCACAACGGCACGACATTGCCGAGCAGAAGCAGCAGATGATCGCCGCGCTTCAGGCCGAGATCGCGAAGAAAATTTGCCGTCCGGTTCGAGCGGCGTGACATCTCCGCGAACGTGACCTTGATTTCCGCGCTCGCTGCCGCATCGACGATCCAAAGCGCCGCGCGATCCTTGCTGTCGGAATTTTTGGCAAGCTCGGCATCGAACCAGTCGAGCGCCCAGTTGAAGGGCACGGCGTCCGGCCAACGGAATTCTTTCACCGCCTTGTCGTAGTCAGTGCGATGCTTGAGCAGAAACGCGCGCGCATCCTTGAACGTCGTCATGTCCGCGCTCCGCTATTTGTGCGTGAGATGCCGCAGATGATTGATGATGCCGGAAAAATCAACACCGCCGTGACCGGCCTTGTCGAAGGCTTCGTAGATCGACTCCGCGTGCCCGCCGAGCGGCGTGGTCGCGCCTGCGGCTTTTGCAGCCTCTTGCGACAGTTTCAGATCCTTCAGCATCAGCGCCGCCGCGAATCCCGGCTTGTAGTCGTTGTTCGCCGGCGACGTCGGCACCGGGCCCGGCACCGGGCAATACGTCGTCAGCGACCAGCATTGGCCGGATGAAGTCGATGCCACATCGAACAAAGCCTTATGAGAAAGTCCGAGCTTTTCCGCGAGCACGAACGCCTCGCCGACGCCGATCATCGAAATGCCGAGGATCATGTTGTTGCAGATTTTCGCCGCCTGCCCTGCGCCCGCCTCGCCGCAGTGAACGATCTTCTTGCCCATCGCCTCAAGAATGGGTTTGGCCTTCGCGAAAGCCGCCTCAGATCCGCCAGCCATGAAAGTGAGCGTCGCAGCCTTCGCGCCGCCCGTGCCGCCCGACACCGGCGCATCGACCGAAAGCAAATTATGCTCCTTCGCGCTGGAATGCGCGTTACGTGCGCTTTCGACATCGATGGTGGAGCAATCGATCATCAGCGCGCTTTTGCCGACGACCGGCACAAGCTCCTTCCACACGCTCAGCACATGCTTGCCCGCCGGCAGCATGGTGATGACGATCTCCGCGCCTTTGACAGCTTCCACCGCGGACGCCGCGATGCTCACGCCATCCTTCTTAGCCGCATCCTTCGACGCCTGCACGAGATCGAAGCCCGATACCTTGTGACCGGCTTTCACGAGATTGGCCGCCATTGGACCGCCCATGTTGCCGAGGCCGATGAATGCGATGTTTGCCATTGCCGTTCTCCCGGAATTTTTCTCTCAAACGTCAGCGATCGAATGCCAGTTCGTTTGCACCGATATTCGCAAAGTATGGCGCAAGCATTTCGGGTGTAACATCCTCAATATGCGGCGGCGACCATTTTGGATTGCGATCCTTGTCGATCACAGCCGCACGCACACCTTCGCGAAAATCCTCGCTGACGAACACTTCAAGCGCCGCGCGATATTCACGCTTTAGACATTCCTCCAGCGACGAGGATTGCCGTGCCAGCCGGAGCAATTTCAGCGTCACTGCAAGTCCGCGCGGAGACTTCTCGCCGAGCGTCTTGAGCGTTGCCTGCGCCCTTTCGGCGGGGTCTGCTTTCAACGCGGCCAAGATGTCCTGCATCCGGTCAAATGCGAACCATCTGTCGATTTGCGGCTGCATCGCCGCGACGGGCCCCGCTTTTTCTCCCGCCGCGAAACGTGCGATGACTTTGTCGATATCGGAATTGTTCGCGCCGCGTTGAACGCCCGACAGCGCGCGGCGCAAATCCGGCAACTTCGCCTGCGGCACCACCGTATCGGCGAACCCGGCGTGAACGGCATCCGGCCCGTTCATGACGCTTCCTGTCAAACCAAAATAGGTGCCGATCTCGCCCGGCGCACGCGAAAGCAGCCACGTTCCGCCGACGTCGGGAAAGAAGCCGAGTCCGGCTTCCGGCATCGCCAGTTTGGTTTTGTCGGTGACGACACGATGACGCGCGTGCGCCGAAAGCCCGACGCCGCCGCCCATGACGATGCCGTCCATAAAGGCGACATATGGTTTCGGAAATTTCGCGATCCGCGCATTGAGGATGTATTCCTCGCGCCAGAGAATTTTGCCGAGATCGCCCTTGGCGTGCGAGCTTTCCCACAGCGCGCGAATGTCGCCTCCGGCGCACAATCCCCGCTCGCCCGCGCCTTCCAGAATAACGATGCAGACAGCCGGATCTTTCTCGAATGCATCGAGCGCCTTGTCCGCGTCCCGGAACATCTCCAGCGTCACGGCATTGATCGCCTTCGGCCGATTGAGGCGGATGATCCCCGCGCTTCCCTCACGCAGCGCGACGAGGTCACCTTGGATGAATGGTGCGTTCATCGTGCATCCTCGATCAATTTGCGCGACACGATCAGACGCATGATCTCGTTGGTGCCTTCGAGAATCTGATGTACGCGCAGATCGCGCACGATCTTCTCGATGCCGTATTCGGCGAGATAGCCGTAACCGCCGTGAAGTTGCAGCGCCTGATTGGCGACGTTGAATCCTACATCGGTCCCGAAACGTTTCGCCATCGCGCACAACGTCGTCGCGTTCGCATCTTTGCGGTCGAGCGCGGCAGCGGCGCGCCAGAGAAACGTGCGAGCGGCTTCGAGTTCGGTCGCCATGTCGGCGAGACGAAATTGAAGTGCCTGAAATTCGTCGAGGCGTTTGCCGAATGCTTTTCGCTCGCGCATATAGGCCAGCGACTTGTCGAGCGCGGACTGTGCGCCGCCGAGCGAACAAGCCGCGATGTTGAGCCGTCCGCCGTCGAGACCGGCCATCGCGATCTTGAAGCCGATACCCTCCTCGCCAAGACGATTGGCGACCGGCACGCGCGCGTTCTCGAAAATCACCGCACCCGTCGGCTGCGCGTTCCAGCCCATCTTGCGCTCCATCGCGCCGAACGAAAGACCTTTGGTATCGCCTTCAACCACGAGCGTCGAAATCCCGCCCGGCCCTTTATCGCCGGTGCGCACCATCACGACATAAAGCCCGCTGCCACCCGCGCCGGAGATGAACTGCTTCTGGCCATTGAGAACGTAGTGGTCGCCGTCGCGCACCGCGCGCGTGGACAAAGCCGCCGCATCCGAACCCGCGCCCGGCTCGGTGAGGCAATAGCTCGCCAGCGTTTCCATCGTGCAGATTTTCGGCAGCCATTTCTTGCGCTGCGCGTCCGACCCGTAATTGTCGATCATCCACGCCGACATGTTGTGGATGGAAATGAAGGCTGATGTCGTCGGACATCCGGTCGCCAGCGCCTCGAAGATCAGCGCGGCATCGAACCGCGTCAGCGCCGAGCCGCCGACATCGTCCTTGATATAGACGCCACCCATGCCGAGTGCCGCCGCAGCGCGCATTGCTTCAACGGGGAAGAATTTCTCCTCGTCCCATTTCAGCGCGAATGGCGCGATTTTCTCCGCCGCGAATTCACGCGCCATGTCGCGAACCGCGATCTGGTCTTCGTTAAGCGCGAACTGCATCGCCGCTAGTGTCCCGTATCCGACGTTCGCTTCTATCCGCAGCGCCCTCCGAGCGAACGTCGGATACGAAAGGACACTAGCAAATTATTATTCTAGTGATCCTTTGGTTCCGACATTCGTAAAGTGCCCGCGAAAGATACGATACGAATGTCAGAACCGGATCACTAGGTACTCAGTTCATCGTCGGGATAACGAATTCCGCGCCGTCCTTCACGCCGGAGGGCCAGCGCGATGTCACGGTCTTGGTCTTGGTGTAGAAGCGCACCGAGTCCGGGCCGTGCTGGTTGAGGTCGCCGAAGCCGGATTTTTTCCAGCCACCAAAGGTGTAATACGCAATCGGCACCGGGATCGGCACGTTGATACCGACCATGCCGACATTCACCTTCGCGGCGAAATCGCGCGCGGCGTCGCCGTCGCGGGTGAAGATCGCAACGCCGTTGCCGTAGTCATGCCCGGACGGCAGCGCGAGCGCTTCATTGTAATCGTTGGCACGCACCACCGAGAGCACAGGGCCGAAGATTTCTTCCTTGTAGATGCGCATGTTCTTGGTGACGTTATCGAACAGGCAGCCGCCCATGTAGAAGCCGTTCTCATAGCCCTGCATCTTGAAGCCACGTCCATCGACGGCGAGTTTTGCACCTTCCTTGATGCCGACTTCGACGTAATCCTTCACGCGATCGAGCGCGGCTTTTGTCACCAGCGGGCCGAAATCCGCAGATGGATCGGTCGAAGGACCGATCTTGAGGCTCTCCACGCGCGGAATGAGTTTTTCCATCAGGCGGTCGGCGGTCGTCTTGCCGACCGGCACCGCGACCGAAATCGCCATGCAGCGTTCGCCTGCCGAGCCGTAGCCCGCCCCGATCAGCGCATCGACGGTCTGATCCATATCGGCGTCCGGCATGACGATGGCGTGGTTCTTCGCGCCGCCGAAACATTGCGCGCGCTTGTTGGTCGCTGCCGCACGCTCATAGATATATTGCGCAATCGGCGAGGAGCCGACGAAACCGACGGCGCGAATATCCGGATCGTCGAGGATCGCGTCCACCGCTTCCTTGTCGCCGTTGACGACGTTGAGCACGCCCGGCGGCAATCCGGCTTCGATCATCAAGGCGGCCAGTGCCATCGGCACGCCTGGATCGCGCTCGGAGGGCTTGAGAATGAACGCATTGCCGCAAGCAATCGCAGGCGCGAACTTCCACATCGGGATCATCGCGGGAAAATTGAACGGCGTAATGCCTGCAACAACACCAAGCGGCTGGCGCATCGAGTAGATGTCGATGCCCGGACCGGCGCCTTCGGTATATTCGCCCTTCATCAGGTGCGGAATGCCGCAGGCAAACTCGACGACTTCAAGCCCGCGCTGGATGTCACCCTTGGCGTCGGGAACAGTCTTGCCGTGTTCACGCGCCAGCAGATCGGCGAGCTTGTCGTAGTCGCGCTGCACAAGCTCGAGAAATTTCATCATCACACGGGCGCGGCGCTGCGGATTGGTCGAACCCCACTCGGTCTGCGCGGCCTTGGCGTTTTCGATGGCCGCGCGCATCTCGGCCCTGGATGCCAGCGCGACCTTGGCCTGCACTTCGCCGGTCATCGGTTCGAACACGTCCGCCGTGCGGCCCGACGTACCTTTGACTTCCTTGCCGCCGATGAAATGGCCGATGGAACGCATGCTTGTCCTCCCGAGGTCGCCGATGTTTTTTAGTCGCCAAGATTTTTAGCCACCAAGGCTTCTTTACAAGACCTTTTGACCTGCATTTTATAAGATTCAATTGCCTGAAATTACAGGATAGATGTGCATAAATGTCGGATCAGGTTGCCGGCCTGGATTGGGACGATTTTCGCTTCGTGCTCGCCATCGTGCGAGGCGGCACGGTCTCCGCCGCAGCAAAGCAGCTTGGCGTCGATCATACCACCGTCATTCGCCGCGTAGACCGGCTGGAACGTCACCTTTCGGCCAAGCTGTTTGACCGGCGCAAGACCGGCTACGTCCTGACCGAAGCCGGACATCGCGTCGCCGTCAGCGCCGAAGAGATCGAATCCACGATTGTCGCCAATCAGGACATCATCGGCGGGTCGAAATCCCATCTCACCGGCACCGTTCGCATCGGCGCGCCGGACGGCTTCGGCAGCCATTACCTCGCATCGCGGCTTGTCGGTTTTGCCGATCTCTATCCCGATCTGGATCTGCAGCTTGTCGCCACTGCACGGCTATTCAGTCTGTCGAAAAGAGAGGCCGACATCGCAATCAGCCTGTCGATGCCGAAGGAAGGACGCACGGTCGGACGCAAGCTGATCGACTACAGTCTTGGGCTTTACGCGTCACCGGCCTACCTCGCAGCGTCTCCCGCGATTAAAATGAGGGACGATCTGAAGGCCCATCGGTTTGTCGGCTATATCGAAGAGCTGCTGTACACGCCTGAACTGGACTATCTGCCGCAGGTTTCGCCGAAAATCTCCGCGAAATTCCGCAGCGCCAACCTCATCGCGCAACTTAACGCGACATTGTCTGGCTTTGGAATTGCGGTGCTGCCGCATTTTATGGCGGCAACGTACCCGCAGCTTCAGCCGGTATTGCCCGAGAAGATAACTATCCTGCGAAGTTTCTGGCTGCTGATGCATGCCGACAGCAAGGACCTTGCCCGCATTCGTGCAGTCGCGGATTACATCTATGCGGTCGTCGAACGGGATCGCGCTTTGTTCAATCCGCGTTGAGGTGCTTTTCGCTGCTCGACGGGGCGGACCGCCGCCGAGCGCCCCGTTTCCAATATCTCGGACGAGAACGTGCCGGTGCCCGCCATGCGCGCCAGCATCAGCGAGCCAAGCATCGTTGCGAGCGTCGCAATCGCGTCACGGCGCGCTGCTTTCGTGCCGGGCGACGGCATCTGGTCCGAAACCATCTCGATCATCTCTTCGAGTTTGAGCGCAGCGGCCTTCCGCGTCTTCGGATTGGCGCGCAGCACTTCAGCGCCGAGCGCGGGCAACGCACAGCCATTGCCGACATCGTCACGATGGGCGGGCGTCAGATAACCGTTCACGACCGATGCGAGTTTTTGACCTTCCGGGGCCTGTTCGGCGCGCTTGCGCCAGCGATGCGTGGTCTGATCCATCGCATGCGCGAACGCTTCGCCGATCAGCGCGTCGCGCGAGTTGAAATGCGCGTAGAAGCCGCCATGCGTCAAACCAGCTTCCTTCATCAGATCCGCGACGCCGATGCCGTCAGCGCCCTTCTCGCGCAGCAGGACGGAAGCGTTCTTCACGATCCGCGCGTGGGTTTCGCTCTTGTGATCTTTCGAATAACGCATCGCTGAGCCTTCAGATGTTAAGAGTCATATAATAACAGGCGGCACACCTTCGCAGTTGCACATTCGATGCCAAAATGGCTGCCATGCGCGCCGATTGACGGCGCAGTGCCGGTCACGCAACATTCGCGCCATACCACCGGAGCACTCATGCAGACCATCAACGAGCATTGCGAGATCGAGCGCGGCGATCATGGCATCGTGCGGATGGTCATTCGCAATGCCGGATCGCTGAATATCCTCAATTCCCAAGTCAATCGCGCGCTCTGCGATGCGTTCGCCTCACTTGCAAAAGACGATAGCATCCGTGTGCTGATCCTTGCAGGTAGCGGAACCAAGGCGATGATCGGCGGAGCCGACATCAAGGAGATGGCGACGCTCGATCAATCGTCGGCGAAGACTTTCATCAAGAGTCTGCGCGACGTGTGCGAGGCCATTCGCGCGTTTCCCGTGCCGGTGATCGCGCGCATTCAAGGCTGGTGCCTCGGCGGCGGGCTTGAGGTTGCCGCCGCCTGCGATCTGCGGATTGCGTCGAACGATTCAAAATATGCGATGCCGGAGGTGAAGGTTGGAATTCCCTCGGTCATTCACGCGGCGTTGTTGCCGCGACTGATCGGCTGGGGCCGCGCGCGATGGCTCATTCTCACCGCCGCCACCATCGACGCGCCGACCGCGCTCAGCTGGGGCCTCGTCGAGCAGGTCGTGCCAGCCGCCGAACTGGATTCGGCGATAGCGTCCGCCGCCAAGGCGATTGCGGAATGTGGAGCCGAGGCGATGCGCAATCAGAAGGCACTGCTCAAACAATGGGAGGAGCTGCCGTTGTCGCAATCGGTTGAAGTCAGCATCGAAGCGTTCGGCAGGGCATATCTGACTGGCGAACCGCAGAAACTGATGCAGGCTTTCATCGACAGACGAAAATAGCTCATGGCTGGCGCGATAAAATCTCATGCGGCCGGGCCGCCGTTTCAAACAGCGCCACGCTTGCGCCGCGCAATTTCTTGCGCATACCGTCCGCGACCGATTGCAATCCTTGTCAGTTTTAATATGATACTTATCATCTAACGGCCCTGCCCGCCGGTAACAGGAGATGCTTATGTCCGAATCAGATCCCGTCGTCATCGTCTCCGCAGTCCGCACGCCACTCGGCCGCTTCCAGGGCGATTTGTCATCCTTCAGCGCGCATACACTCGGTTCGCACGCCATCGGCGCAGCACTCGAGCGCGCGAAAATCTCCCCCGACAAGGTCGACGAAGTTTTCATGGGTTGCGTGCTCCCGGCAGGACAGGGTCAGGCTCCGGCGCGGCAGGCTGCGCGCGGCGCGAAATTGCCGGACGCAACCGGCGCAACCACAATCAATAAGGTCTGCGGCTCGGGCATGAAAGCCACGATGCTCGCTCACGACATCATCAATGCAGGCTCGGCGCAGATCGTCGTCTCCGGCGGCATGGAGAGCATGAGCAACGCGCCGTATTTGTTGCTGAAAGCCCGCGCCGGTTATCGCGTCGGGCATGACCGCGTGATGGACCACATGCTGCTGGACGGTCTCGAAGACGCCTATGAGACCGGCCGCTCGATGGGTGACTTTGGCGAAGCCGCCGCGGAAGCGTATCAATTCTCGCGCAAGGATCAGGATGACTATGCCGTCGAAACGCTGACCCGTGCGCGCAAGGCCGTACAGGACGGTTCGTTCAAGAAGGAAATCGCGCCGCTTAAAGTGAAGGAAAAAGCCGGCGAGCGCGTGATCGAAAACGACGAGCATCCGCTCAAGGTTGACCCTGCGAAAATTCCGAATCTCAAACCGGCGTTTCGCGCCAACGGCACGATCACGCCGGCCGCCTCGTCCGCCAACGCGGATGGCGCTGCTGCGCTTGTCTTGACGCGCCGTTCGACCGCCGAACGCGAAGGTCTGCCGATTCTGGCTGAGATCAAGGGACATACGACGCATAGCCAGGCGCCGGACTGGTTCACCACTGCACCGATCCCGGCGATCCGCAAATTGCTGGAGAAAGTCGGCTGGAAAGCATCCGACGTCGACCTCTACGAGATCAACGAAGCCTTTGCCGTCGTTCCGATGGCGGCGGCGAAGGACCTCGGCATTCCGCGCGACAAGCTCAACGTCAATGGCGGTGCCTGCGCACTCGGTCATCCGATCGGCGCGACCGGCGCACGCATCATTGTGACGCTGCTGCATGCGATGGAAAAGAACAACGTCAAGCGCGGGATCGCCTCGCTTTGCATCGGCGGAGGCGAAGCGACGGCGATTGCCGTCGAACGCAAACTTCATTGACGCTAACCCGCGCGGCTTTGTCGCGCCGATGGTGACGACATGAACAACGTCAAGCGTACATCTTCAACGCGGCGCATTGTCGTTACCGGCATGGGCGCAGTGTCCCCGCTCGGCTGCGGCGTCGAGGCCAACTGGTCGCGGCTGCTCGCGGGACAATCGGGCCTGCGCGCGTTGTCCGACAACATCCTCGGCGATCTTCCGGCGAAAGTATGCGGCGTTGTGCCGGATGCTGCGGAAGATCCCGAAGCAGGATTCGATCCGGATCGTGCCGTCCCGCGCAAGGATCAAAAGAAGATGGATCGCTTCATCCAGTTCGCGATGATGGCGGCGGACGAAGCAGTCGCCCAGTCCGGCTGGAAAGCCGAGAGTGAGCGCGATAAAGAGCGCACGGCAACCATCATCGCGTCGGGCATCGGCGGATTTCCGACGATTGTCGATGCCGTCCGCACCACCGACGAGCGCGGTGTGCGGCGTCTCTCTCCTTTCACCGTGCCCTCGTTCCTCGTCAATCTTGCGGCCGGACAAGTCGCGATCCGCCACGGCTTCAAGGGACCGCTTGGCGCGCCCGTCACCGCGTGCGCGGCCGGCGTTCAGGCCATTGGCGATGCGGCACGGATGATTCATGCCGGTGAAGCGGATGTCGCAATCTGCGGTGGGGCGGAAGCCTGCATCGACCGCGTCAGTCTCGGCGGGTTTGCAGCGGCGCGTGCGCTGTCCACCGCATTCAACGATCAGCCGACCAAGGCCTCGCGACCCTTCGACAAAGATCGCGACGGATTCGTGATGGGCGAAGGTGCAGGAATCGTCGTCATCGAGACGCTCGACCACGCACTGAGCCGGGGCGCGACGCCGATTGCCGAACTCGTCGGCTACGGCACGACGTCGGACGCCTACCACATGACCGCAGGCCCCGAAGACGGCGGTGGCGCGCGGCGCGCCATCGAGATCGCGTTGCGGCAGGCGGGCATCTCGCCGATCGAAGTTCAGCATCTCAACGCGCACGCGACATCGACGCCGGTCGGCGACAATGGCGAACTGGCTGCGATCAAATCCGTATTCGGCAGCGATGGCGGTATCGCGGTGACGTCGACGAAATCGGCGACAGGTCACCTGCTCGGCGCGGCAGGCGGGCTTGAGGCGATCTATTCCGTGTTGGCATTGCGAGACCAGATCGCGCCCGCAACGCTCAATCTCGATCACCCGGATGCGGCGGCCGAAGGCATCGATCTCGTTCGCGGCGCGGCGCGGCCGATGCCGATAGAACACGTTTTGTCGAACGGTTTCGGTTTCGGCGGCGTCAATGCGAGTGTATTGTTCCGCGCGTGGTAACACGCGAGGCCGACACATGACACTCCCCGCCATCGACAACCGCAATGCCGATCAGGCCGAATACTGGAATGGCCAAGGCGGGCAGCACTGGACCCAGCAGCAAAAGGTTCAGGACCTTGTGCTGGAGCCGGTGCTGGACATCCTGATCGAGCGCGCCAAAATCAAACCTGGTGAACGGGTTCTCGATATCGGCTGCGGCTGCGGCGCATCGACCTTCGTCCTCGCGCAAAAGACCGGCTCGTCGGGACACGTCACCGGCCTCGATATTTCTGAACCAATGCTCGGCCGCGCGCGCGAACTCACGCCGCAAGGCGCGCCGATAGACTTCGTACTGGCGGACGCGACGGTTTACGATTTCAAACCTGCCAGCGTTGACATGCTTTTCTCGCGCTTCGGCGTAATGTTCTTCGCGGACCCGACCGCCTCATTCAAAAACATGCGGAAGGCTCTCCGCCCGAACGGCCGCATGATCTTCGCCTGCTGGCGCACCCCGCGCGAAAACCCGATGCTGATCATGCCGCTTCAGGAAGCCTATAAGCATGTGCCGAAACTTCCCGAAGTGAAGCCGGAAGACCCCGGCCCGTTCGCATTCGCAGATGACCAGCGCTTGAAGTCGATTCTCTCAGCCGCCGGATTCGCATCCGTTGAGATCGATCGCGCCGATCTCAAATTCGACATCGCAACCGGCAAGGGTCTCGACGCTGCACTTGAGACCGCGACCTCGATTGGACCCGCAAGCCGCGCCATCGCCGGACAACCGCCTGCCCTCGCCAAGGCTGCTGTCGAATCGATCCGCTCGGCGCTGGCGAAGCATCAGAGCGGCAATCGCGTGCTGCTGGACGGCTCGATCTGGATTGTCACAGCCGCGAACGGCAGCTGAGAGATACAATTCACAACATTACAGATGCGTCATATCGCGCAATGTGTCGGCGCGGCGGTAATCTCTAGATTGCGGACGAGATGGCGGAACCCGCCGTTTTGTTGCCACTTGTCAAAAGGCAAACAACGGAGGAATTCGCATGGTTCGCAAATATTCAAAAGGCGCATCGAAGAAAGTCGAGCGCGCTATGAAAGAACTCAATAAAGGCACATTGAGAAGCGGAAGATCGGGTAAGAAGGTCACGAGTCGCAAGCAAGCCATCGCCATCGGCCTTTCCGAAGCGCGCCGGGAAGGAAAGAAAGTGCCAGCCAAGAAAACCAAAAGGCGCTCGACCAAACGAGCTACGAAGCGCAAGACCCGCAAATCCTGAAATTTGAGAAACAGGACATTTCGATAAGTGCAAGTTCACCGCCGGCGCGTTTTCTTTATCGAAGGCTATGAACCAAAGGGCGCCGGCGGATTCTATCGCCTGTTCAAGCGCGAATGGTTTCGTTTCCGCAAGAATTGGGGCGTGGACAGCACGCTGAGCGACGTTCGCTACGATTCCGATGACATCGCAGTATGGGACATCGAAACCATCGGGCCCAATTGGCGCGCGTCGACACGCTACGAATTTCTGCGGCTCGAACATCAGATCAGAGACAATCTCGCGCAACCGCTTTGGCTTCAGCTTGCGCGCACGCTCCGCTGGATGGCCGGCGATTTGTCGACGGGTTCGCTATGGCGCGTGTATCGCGCATCGTGGCGAATGGGCGTGTTGCTGAGTTATTCTCAGGCGATGCTTGTTCTCTGGATTGCCCTCGCGCTGGCGGGCGGATGGGTCGTCGCAAATCCTGCCGACGTAAGCGGGCTCGCGCGTTTGGCCATCGGCGTTGCAACTACCCTCGCCGTCTTCGCGCTATTGCGACCGATTGCAGACGCGATGTTCGTCAATCAGCTGAATAATTGCTGGCCCTATCTGCGCGAATTCGCGCGCGGCAAACCCACCGGCTTTGACCGTTCGGTTGAACTTGTTGCACGCCGTGTCGTGACCGCAACGAAAGAAGGCGATGCCGACGAAATCCTTATCGTCGGCCACAGCGCGGGAGCGATGCTGGCGCTGACGGCAACGCGGCTTGCGCTGAAGGCCGATCCGGATTTGGGGAAACACAGACCGGATATTGCCGTCATTACCGTCGGCTCGATCATGCCGTTGTTCGCGATGCATCCGGCGGCACAGAAGCTCCGTGATTCAATTTCAATCCTGTCGACCGAACCGACCGTGCTGTGGGCCGACTGTCAGGCGCTCGACGATTTCATGAACTTCAGCGATTTCGATCCGGTCGGGGGCGTCGGCATTGCAAACGATATCCGGCGCTGCAACCCGCTGATCTGGCAGATCCCGTTCCGGGACATGATCTCCGCCGAGAGATTCAAGCGCATGCGTTTCGACTACTGGCGCAAGCACTATCAATACATCATGGCGAACGACCGCCGCGCGGGCTACGACTACTTCATGTCGGTCTGCGGTCCTGCGCCGTTCTCACTGTGGGCTGCACAAAAAGATGTCGATGCGATATTCGGGCCGGATGGCTCGTATCGCGTGGCCACGCTGAAAGCAGCCGAATAGTTTAAACCCGCAGCGACTCAGCGAGCTTGTGCTTGAGGATTTTTCCGGTCGATGTCGCGGGCAGCGCGTCGAGCACAACGATTTCCGCCGGGCGCTTGTACGACGTCAATTGCCCGCTCGCGTAAGTCATCAACTCCGACGGCGTCACTTTGGTGCCCTGCAGGAGCTGCACGAAAGCGACAACCTCTTCGTTGCCATCGATCGTGCGTCCGACCACGGCCGACTGCACAACGGCACCGTGCGAATTGAGCACCGCCTCGATCTCCGCAGGATAGACGTTGAAACCAGAACGGATAATCATCTCCTTGGTGCGACCGACGATGAACATGCAGTCGCCGTCGAGCCGCGCGAGATCGCCGGTGTTGAACCAGCCGCCGGCGTCGATTGCCTTCGCGGTCAGGTCCGGCGCGCGATAGTAACCGCGCATGACATTTAACCCTCGAACATGAAGTTCACCCACTTCGCCGTTTGGGACAGGCTTTCCGTCGCGGCCGATCAGCCGCGCTTCAACCCCCGGTAACAATTTGCCAACCGCCTGATCCTGACGCGGCGCATCGAACCGCACGCCGGAAATGCCAGGTGCGCATTCGGTGATGCCGTAACCGTTCAACAGCGGCAGACCGAGTTCTTTCTCGGTGCGCGATTTCAGATCGAGATCGAGCGGCGCGCCGGCGACGCCGATCAATCGCAACGATCCCTTGTTCAACTTTTCGATTTCGGCGAGCGCCTTGTATTCAAGCAGCCTCTGATATGTCGCCGGAACGCCGTTCAGGATCGTGATATTTTCCTCTGCGAGCGCTTTGATCAGCGACGCCGGATCGTACTTGCTGACGAGGCGAACTGTACCGCCGGTCATCAGCGTCATCAGCAAAAGCGAAATGCCGACGATGTGTGAGATTGGAAGCACGACATAAAGTTTGTCGCGGTTATCCATCTTGCGGAAGCGCGCGGTCGTCATCGCGCTGAACAGCAGATTCTGGTGCGTCAGCATCACGCCTTTGGGAGTGCCCGTCGTGCCCGACGTGTAAATCAAAACCGCGACTTGCCGGGCAGCGTCCGTCTCGACCGGCTCGGCAGTGACTGACTTGTTCAGAGCCGTGACAGCGACGCCCTTCAGCGGCCCGATATCCTTAACCGGCGCGTTGCAGCGTTCGGCATGTGCCACCGCTTCCTTCGACACTGTAGGCGTGAAGAACATCCGGCGTGCGCCGCTGTGATCCCGTATCTGATCGAGTTCACGCGCCGACAGCCGCGGGTTGACGACGATGGCCCAGGCGTCGATGCGGCTCGCCGCCAGCAGAAGCCCCGCCAGTGCAATGCAGTTCTCGCTCACGATCATCACGCGGTCGCCAGCGCGAATTCCGAGCGCCTGCATCGCGGATGCAATCTCCGGAATGAATTCGGCGAGCTTGCGGTAGGACCAGACCTCGTTATCTCCAACCAGCGCCGGATGATCCGGCGTGTGCGCCGCGAAGCGATCCATCACCTGATGCAGGCGCTTGGGGATGCTCGAAAGGATGTCCGCGACCTCGGCGGCGTCTCCGGTCTTCGTCAATCGAGCCTCCATGCCGCCTCTGACCGCATTAAAGCCGGTCGACCTGAAATAAAGGTTCTTTTTAAGAACCCGTCAAGGCTGGAGACTTTCGCGCGATTCCAGCACTGCATATCGCTCTGCAGCAAAGTACGCCGATACTGCTTGGCTTGCCCGGTGCGGTCCATTTACATTCCCGCTCACAGAGGCTACAAGCAGTAAGTATCAAATAAGAACCTATTTCGGAGGCTGGAGTGGCTGGTAAAGGCGCGGTTCTTCTGGTCGGCGCTGGCGATGCCATCGGCTCGGCAGTCGCGAAACGTTTCGCAAGGGGCGGCTACAAGGTCTGCATCGCCCGCCGCGAAGGCGACAAATCCAAAGCGCTTGTGGATGAGTTGACCGCCGAGGGCCATTCGATGCGCGCGTTCAGTGTCGATGCGCGGCAGGAGGCCGAAGTTCAGAAGCTTTTCGCGCAGGTCGAGAAGGAAGTCGGCCCCATCGAAGTCTGCCTGTTCAACGCCGGCTCCAACGTCAACAAGCCGCTCGTCGAGACAACCGAGAAACTGTTCTTCAAAGCATGGGAATTGGCTTGCTACGCCGGCTTTTTGGTCGGGCGCGAAGCCGCCAAATACATGACGCAGCGCGGACACGGTACCATCCTGTTCACCGGCGCGACCGCCAGCATGCGCGGCGGCAAAGGCTTCGCCGCATTCGCCTCGGCGAAATTCGGGTTGCGGGCGGTCGCTCAAGCGATGGCGCGCGAACTCGGGCCGAAGAACATCCATGTCGTGCATCTGGTCATAGATGCGGCGGTGGACAGCGAAGCGATTCACCAGCGAATGAAGGCCGCGAAGGGCATCGAGACCAGCGACATTCCGCCGGACAGCCTCACCAAGACGGATTCGATTGCGGACGCCTATTGGTACGCGCATCATCAGCGTAAGGATGGCTGGACATTCGAACTCGATCTGCGGCCGTCCGTGGAGCCCTGGTGAAATGGCAGCACCCGATCTGACACTATGGGGCGTCGGGACCAGCCGCACGGTGCGGCCGCACTGGGCGCTGCATGAACTCGGCTTGAAATACACGACGCAGGCTATCGGTCCACGCACCGGCGAAACCAAGACCGCCGAATACACTAAACTCAACCCGCGTCAGAAGGTGCCGCTGCTACAGGACGGCGATTTCTGTATCGGCGAAAGCGCCGCCATCGTCGCCTATCTGTCGCGGACCTATTCTACGCCGGAGAGAGCACTTATTCCCGAATCACAGCGGGACTACGCCGCATGGCTCGAATGGTGTTTTTTCATCGTCACCGAACTGGATTCGACGAGCCTCTATGTCATGCGCCGCCATCGCGCCGATGCGCTCGGTCCGTTGTACGGAATTGCGCCGGAGGTTGTGGCTCAGGCGGGCGAATATTTCCGCCAGCAGCTGCGGCATGTCGAAGTCGCACTATCCGACGGACGAACGCATTTGATGGGCGACAAATTCACCAGCGCCGACATTTTGCTGACAACCTGCCTCGACTGGGCCATCGTGTACGATGTCGGCATCTGCGACAACGCCTATCCATATCTGGAGCGCATGCGCGCGCGCCCCGCCTATCAGCGGGGCACGGCGGCGAATGTCCCGCCCGCCGCCGGCGAACCGATCAAGCGCCCTGCGTGAAAGCTATTCGTTGTAGTTGAAATATTTGAAGCCGTGCTGCTTTACGAGTTCGTCGCGCTGCGCTTCGTTCAGATCTTCCCGCATCATTTCCTTGACCATGTCGCCAAATGATGTGGTCGGCTTCCAGCCCAGCTTCTGGAAGGCCTTGGTGGGATCGCCAAGCAGCGTCTCGACTTCGGCGGGACGGAAATAGCGCGCATCCACTTCGACAAGGCAGCGCCCGGTTGCCGTATCGTATCCTTTTTCGTTGACGCCCTCGCCTTCCCAGCGCAGAGCGATACCGACTTCCTTCGCGGCCAATTCGACGAACTGCCGCACCGAATGCTGCTTGCCGGTGGCGATCACGAAATCTTCTGGCTTCTCCTGCTGCAGCATACGCCACTGCATCTCGACGTAATCGCGTGCGTGGCCCCAGTCGCGCAACGCGTTGAGATTGCCGAGATAGAGTTTGTCCTGCAGGCCCAATTTGATACGCGCCATCGCGCGCGTGATCTTACGCGTCACGAAGGTTTCGCCGCGCACCGGCGACTCGTGATTGAACAGAATGCCGTTGCACGCGAACATATTGTACGCCTCGCGATAATTCACTGTGATCCAGTAAGCGTAGAGTTTCGCGACGGCGTAAGGCGAGCGCGGATAGAACGGCGTGGTTTCCTTCTGCGGCACTTCTTGAACCAAGCCATAAAGTTCTGACGTCGACGCCTGATAGAATTTTGTCTTCTTTTCAAGATTTAAGATGCGGATCGCTTCTAGAATACGCAGCGTACCGAGTGCGTCGGAGTTCGCGGTGTATTCCGGCTCTTCGAACGACACCGCGACATGGCTTTGCGCGGCGAGATTGTAGATTTCGTCGGGCTGCACTTCCTGCACGATGCGGATCAGGCTCGATGAATCCGTCAGATCGCCGTGGTGCAGCGTCAGGTCATAACCCTTGTCGTGAGGGTCGTGATAGAGATGATCGATGCGGTCGGTGTTGAACAGCGACGTTCGCCGTTTTACGCCGTGGACCGAATAACCCTTCGACAGCAGCAATTCGGCGAGATACGCGCCGTCTTGTCCGGTGATCCCCGTAATCAGTGCAGTTTTGCCGGACATTCACTTCTCTTTCAAATTGGCCGCAGCGCGATCAGCCGCGACAGCAGAGCGCGGCCGTAATCGATCAGTCGCGTGGGGGCATCGATCACCAGCCCGCGCGAAATCAGTACGATACTTGTAAGGCAGGTCAACGCCAGAAGCAGATACTGCGCAACAATTGCACCCGGAATTGCCGCCGAAACGGTCGAAAGACCAAATCCTGTGATGCGCACGGCGAGGATTCCGAAAATCAAAACCGCGATGGCGAAATTTCTCGTCTGTCGCGTGGTACGCGCCGGGCCCAGCACAGCGAATGCCAACAGCACAAATGCGAATGGATAGAGTGGCGCAAAAAAGCGGTCATGCAGTTCCGCGCGGAACGCGCCGGGAGCCGCATTGATCACCGGATCGTTCGGGTCCGGAAACGCGATGTTCCATGTCGATCGCTCGCGCGTGCCGTAAGTGACGTTCTGCGCAGCGTTGGAGAATTGCGAAAGATCGAACGCATAGCTCTTGAAGGCGACCAGCGCCGGATCGCGCTTGCCGGTTTCGAACCGCTGCAGATTGCCATCCTGCAATACCAGCACCGAGCCGCGCTCGTTTTTCTGTACCGCGCCGCGTTCTGCAATGATGTCGATGCGCTCTGCCGGATTGCGCTGATCGTCGATGAAAATTCCGGTCAGGACGCCACCGGGCAGCCGCTCGGAGATGCGGATGGTCAGACCGCCCAGTTTGGCGAATTCTCCCGGTCGCAGGATATTCGTCAGAACGTCGGCGCCGATTTCGGCCTGCCATTGCTTCAGATCGCGAAGGCACTGCGGCGCCAGATAAAGCGACAGAAACGCGACGAACACGCTGACAGTCACCGTTGCAATCATGAAGGGGCGCAGAAACCGGCTGGGCGACAACCCCGCTGCGTTCATCACGATGATTTCGGATTCTGTCGCGAGGCGGTTGAGCGTGTACATGACCGCGATCAAGAGCGCGATCGGCGCGATGATCATCGCAAGCAGCGGTATAGCCAGGCCCGTCACGCCGAAGAATACAAGGATGGTCTGGCCTTGACTGGTCATCAGGTCGAGACCGCGCAGGGCCTGCGTGATCCAGATGATTCCCGTCAGCGAGACAAGGACAATCAGGAAAGCCTGCAAGGTGCCGCGCACGATATATTTGTCGATCGCGCTCATGCCGTTGTCCGCACCTCAAACGTCCGAAAAGATTGAATCGTCGCAGAGCCATGTGCGCGCCGATTCCACACCGTTCGCGTTACAGTTGCCGTTTGGGCAAATCAAGACAAGCCGGGATCGCAATGGCTTGAATATACGGAAGAATTAAGATTCTTGCCCGCTGCGCCAGCAAACCCGGCGTTCACTCTGCTCAAAACAGCGCAAGGGACTTTCGGCCGACAGTTATCGCTAGCCCGCCTTGGCGATCCGCACGCTCTTGTCGGCAACCATTTTGTCGATGGCGGCATCGCTGTAACCAAGGTCGTGGAGCACAGCGCGCGAGTGTTCGCCGACACGCGGTGCAGGGCCGCCGATCTTGGCCTCGTTCACCTCAAAGATTGCAGCGGGCTTCGGCTGACGAACGCGACCGACGGTCGGCTGATCAAGTTCCTCGATCAACTCGCGCGCAACCACCTGCTCGTTGTCGACGATCTCGCCGCGGCGCAGGATCGGCGCGCATGGCACGTCGCACGCATCGAACCGCTCCAGCCATTCGGCTGTCGTGTGCTTACGGATGTAATCCTGCATCGTGTTGATGCGATCCGTCGCATTGACGAAACGCGCGGTCGGCGTGGCGAAGCGTTCGTCTTTTATAAGTTCGGGGTCGCCGGTTGCCCGGCAGAAACCCTGCCACTCCGAATCCGAAATCGTCCCGCAGGTGAGGTAACCGTCCGATGTCTGGAATACGAGATCAGGCCGGTCTTTCGGATCGGCTGAGCCCTGCTCCTTGCCGATCACCGTATACTGCATCATGCCTTCCGGCCAAAGATAGGAAATCATCGTGTCGAGCATCGCGACCTGAATGTAATCGCCCTTGCCGGTTCGCTCGCGCGCGTACAGCGCCGAGGACACCGCCTGCGCCGTGAATACCGACGTTGTTTTGTCGCAGACGATGGTGCGGATCATCTGAGGCCGGTTCGTGACCGGCTGCGCCTGAATGTCGGCAAACCCGGAGAGCGCCTGCACGATGGGGTCATAGACTCGCTTCTTCATGTAAGGACCGGAATCTCCGACACCCGAAATCGACACATAGATCAGACGCGGATATTTCTCGCGCAGTTCTTTATGCCCAAGGCCGAGGCGCTCCATCGTGCCGGGACGGAAATTCTGCACCAGCACGTCCGCCTGCGCCGCAAGTTTTGCCAGCACCTCGCGTCCCGCCTCGCTTTTAATATCGATCGACAGCGAACGTTTGCCGCGATTGCACGACACGAACAGTGCTGAGAATTCTCCGGCCGCGTCGATCAGTGCGCGGCTGCGCCGCGTGCCATCTCCTCCGATGGGCTCGATCTTGAGAACGTCCGCGCCCTGGTCCGCCAAAAACATCGTGGCGTAGGGACCGGACACAACGGCCGTCAAATCCAGAACGCGAACACCGTTGAGCGGGCCTGACATGACGTCTCTCCTCGAACCGTTTGGGCTGATTATCTTCCGGAAGCGTTCACGCCGACTTGGCTTTTGCCGCGCCGAGCTGCTCGATGATCGAGTCCTCGACATCGCGCACCTGATCCTTGCCGAAGAACATTTCCTTTCCGACGAAAAACGTCGGCGAACCGAATGCGCCGCGATTGACGGCGTCGGTCGTATCGTCGATCAGTTTCTTTTTCACGTCGTCTTGCTGCGCGCGGGCGAATAGCTTGTCGACATCGATGCCGGACGATTTGAACGCCGCCTTGAATGTCTCGACATCGTCCATCTTCTTCGGATCTTCCCACATGTGGTGGTAGGCCGCGCGGAAATACGGCTCGAACATCCCTTCCATTTTTGCCGCCACCGCGCCGCGCATAAGCATCAGCGTGTTGACCGGGAAGAACGGATTGACTTTGAATTTTGTGATGTTGTGCTTCTTGATGAAGCGCTGCGTTTCAAGCTGGTTGTATTCCGGCTTGTTCTTGATGCCGCGCAAGGAATCGAACGGCGACATGTTGCCGGTCGCCTTGTAGATGCCGCCGAGCAGAACCGGCACATAGTCGAACTTCACGCCGGTTCGCTTTTCGATGCCCGGGATTGCGACTTCCGCCAGATAGGCGTTCGGGCTGCCGAAATCGAACTGGAACTCAACTTTCAGGGGACTTGCCACCGGACATCTCCTCGCGAATTTGATGATTGGCCTGACTGGACGGGCTTCTGTATTTTGGGCCGCTGGCGCTTGTTTTGCACCTGTTAGTGCTATAGTTCTAAAATTGAACTGTCAATCGATGCCGCTCTCTGATACCGTCATTTCCAGCCCAAAAGCCGATACCTGTGGCTTCCCCATGCGTCGGTACCTATTTAGAATGCAATATCGGCGGGAGTCGCCGCCGCTTCGACCCGGAGATCGGTATGAGATGGGATGCCCTTGAGGAAGAGCCCTGCTCGATGGCGCGCACCATCGCGGTGATCGGCGACCGCTGGAGCCTGCTCATCTTGCGCGAGTGCTTTCTGCGCACCCGCCGCTTCGAGGGTTTTCAGTCCGCGCTCGGCATCACGCGGCATTTGCTTGCCGAACGTCTGAAGAAACTCGTCCGTCTCGGCGTGCTGCGGCGCATCCCCTATCAGGAGTCGCCGAAGCGTTTTGAATACATCCTTACGCAAAAGGGTCTCGATCTGTACCCGGTCATGATGGCGATCGTTCATTGGGGCGATACACACATGGTCGACGAACGCGGCCGGCCGCTGCTCCACGAGCATCAGACCTGCGGCAAGAATTTCAATCCGGTGATGATCTGTTCGGAATGCGGCGAGCCGCTCCACGCCAAGCATGTGCATGTCCATCCAGGACCTGGCGCGCGTCCGGCCGGCGAAGTCAAAGCCAAGCCTGCCAGATCGTCGAAAGGCCGCAGCCGCGCTGCGTGATTTCGTAAAACTCGATTGGCTATCCGCCGCCATCGCCTTACGCGCTTTTTCGCGACGCATAATGGCCGGCGAACCGGCGCCGTAATTCCATCTTCTGAACCTTTCCGGTCGCGCCATACGTCAGCGCCTCCACGAAAACGATATCGTCGGGCATCCACCATTTTGCGATCTTGCCGTTGAGAAAAGTGAATATGTCTTTCGCTGTCGCCGGCTTCGATGCCGATGGCACCACGACGAGCAGCGGCCGTTCCTCCCATTGCGGATGCGGAATGCCGATGACCGACGCTTCCGCAACGCCGGGACAGCCCGCTGCAAGATTTTCTACGTCAATTGAGCTAATCCATTCGCCGCCGGACTTGATGACGTCCTTCGCACGATCGGTAAGCTGAACGTAGTTGTCGTCGTCGATGACAGCGAGATCGCCGGTGTTGAACCAGCCGTCTTCGAGCAGCGGTTTTTCCTCGCGGTAATAGCCGCTGAGAATCCACGGGCCCTTCACCATCAGCCGCCCGCTTGTTTTTCCATCGCGCGGCATCTCCGCGCCGTTCTCATCCGCCACTTTGATATCGACGCCGTAGATCGGCTGGCCCTGCATCGTCTTGCGCGCGAGTTGCGCCTGCGGCGATTGCCGCGTCACCTTGCGCGACGGCTGCGGCGACGTTCCGCACGGACTGGTCTCCGTCATGCCCCATACGTGATTGACGGACACGCCGAGGCGCTCAAAGCCCTCCATCATGCTGGGCGCAGGAGCTGAGCCCGCAACCACGATTCGCTTCAGCGCTCCCGCGCCGCGATTTTGCTGCTGCAATTCCTGAAGCAACTTGGTGTAGAGCGTCGGTACACCTGCGGTGACGGTGACGCCCTCGTTGAAAATCAGTTCGGCTATACTTACGGCGTCAAGCATGGGTCCCGGCAGCACCAGCTTCGCCCCGACCATCGGCGCCGCATGCGTGAAGCCCCACGCGCCATTAGCGTGGAACATCGGCGTCATCGGCAGGATCGTGTCGTTTGCCGTAAAGCCCATCGAATACGCGCCGCTGATCGACAGGCAATGCAGCACGTCCGATCGATGTGAATACAGCACGCCCTTCGGGTTGCCCGTCGTGCCGGAGGTGTAGAACAGCGAGGACGCGGATAATTCGTCGAACACCGGCCATCGGAAATCCGGATCGCCGGATTGCAAAAAATCCTCGTAGCACTGGAGATTCTTCAACGGGCTCGCCTTCGGCATCGACGAGCGATCCGCCATCAGCACAAACATCTCCACCGTCGCTAGGTCCGGCGCGAGTTTCTCCACCAGCGGCAGAAACGTGGTCTCAAGGAACAGTACGCGATCTTCGGCGTGATTGGCGATGTAGCCGATCTGCGCCGGGATCAGCCGCGGATTGATCGCGTGCCACACGGCGCCGAGGCCCGTGACGCCGTGCTCGATCTCGAAATGGCGATAGTTATTCCAGGCGAGAGTGGCGACGCGATTGCCCTGCTCGATACCGTATTGCGCGAGTGCGCTGGCGAGTTGGCGCGTCCGCCGCGCGGCGTCGCCGTAGGTATAGCGATGAATCGGTCCTTCGACAGTTCGCGAAACAATCTCGGTCCTTGCATGAAATCGTTCGGCGAATTGCAGCAGCGACGACAGCAGCAACGGCTGATTTTGCATCAGACCCTTCACGGCATCCCTCCGGAAACTTGTGACGTCAGATAATGGATAAAAAGCGGCCGGCGCCCTCGTCGAACGCCGGCTTTTTTTGGTCCCAGCTCAAAATCAATCCGCTATTCCGACTTCGCGTCGAGCACATCGCTGAACTGATCCCAGTTCTTGCCGGTCCACCGTTGCAACCGCATCTGGGTGAAGTCCTGATTGACCGTTTCGCTGGTGTTGACGACGATGCCGGGCAGCGCGGTTGGCAGGACCAAACCCTTGATGCTTTTCGCTTGCTTGAGAATGTTCTCGCGCGACAAATCGTTACCGCATTGCTTGATGATCTGCTCGAGGATCATGCCCTGCGTGTAGCCAAAGATGTAGTTGGTGTCGGAGATGTCGATCCCTGGCATGTATTTGTCCACGAAGGCGCGGAAACCCTTCATGCCCGGGTCGTTATCCCATTTGGAATCGGTCGGATCCTTCGTCACGGTGCCGGCAACGACGCCGATCGATTTTTCGAGACCCGCAGGTTTCAGAGTGCCGCCGACCGAGCTTGACGGATAGTTCAAGATGATAAGCGGCTTCCAGCCGATTTCATCCGCCTTGCGGATCGCCTGCGCCGCGAACTTCGGCGTACCTGCGATCAGCAACGCATCGGCACCTGACGCCTTCAGATTGACGATCTGCGAATCGACGGTGGGATCGGCGATCTCGTAGGCCGCAACCGCAACGCGCTTGTCGAAGTCGGCACCCATGTTGGCTTTGAAGGCATTGACGTAGTCTTTGCCGAGATCGTCGTTCTGATAGAGGATCGCGTATTTCTTTCCGGGCAATGTCTTGTTGAGGTACTTCGAATAGATTTTGCCCTCGGTGTCGAAGCTGACGAGGCTTGTTGTCGTTAGAGGATAGTCGGCGGTGTTCGTGAATTTGTTCGAGCCACTGACGATCCCGATGGCGGGAACGCCCTTGCCGATCAGATATTTCGCGACTGCTGTATTACCCGGCGTGCCGAGCTGGCCGAACATGAAGGCGACCTCGTCGCTCTCCACCAGTTTGCGCACGTGCTCGACGGCCTTCGGCGGCGCGTAAGCATCATCATAGGCAATGTAGTTGATCTTGCGTCCGTTGATGCCGCCGCGATCGTTGACCGACTGCACATAGGCGAGCACACCCCTGCCGACGAGACCGATCACCGACGCAGGTCCGCTGAACGGAAACACGCCGCCGACTTTAATTTCGGTCGCAGTCACGCCCGGCGCGTTTTCCGCTATTGCAGGCGTGGCCATGAGCATCGCCAACGGCAACACGAATTTCAGATTCCTGAACATGCCTTCCTCCCTGAAACGATCCGTCCTTCGGCGTCAGTGCCGGGGCTGGGATCGTGCGCAGATTTGCTTGCGGCCGATTGTCCGACCGTCGTTGAAGCGAACGTTACAGTTCTTTTTTAGAACTAGTCAAGCGATGACGACGCCGCACAGAAGGAATTCGAAGCGTTCTATTTGTGGTAGCAAAATAAGCAAAAAATGATCAACATTTGCCGCCCATAATTCCATGGGCAGGGCGCGACCCTTTGAAGTTCCAATATAAAACTGCGATTTGAAGGAAACTATCCGGCCGGAATGACGTCGACCTCGACGGTCAGCTTCTGCTTGGGCGAGCCGACGATGACACCATCCACCGGCGAGACATCCGTGTAGTCACGGCCGATCGCCAGAGTGACGTGGTCGGCCCCGACCATCAGATCGTTGGTCGGATCGAAGCCGATCCAACCGGCATCCGCCCCGCACCAAACTGACACCCAAGCATGCGTCGCGTCCGCTCCCTGCAGCCGCCTCTGTCCTGGCGGCGGAATTGTCCGCAGATATCCGCTGACATAGGCCGCGGGAAGTCCAAGACCGCGCAATCCAGCGATCATGATGTGCGCGAAATCCTGACACACGCCGCGCCGCTTCTGAAAAACATCGGCGAGCGGCGTGGATATTTCAGTGGCTTTTGTGTCGTAGGCAAAATCGGTTTTGATCCGACGCATCAGATCAGCTGCACATTCGAGAATGCCTCGGCCCTTTGTAAAACTCGCGCGCGCAAAATCGGTGACCGGCAATACGATCGGCACCAATGGGCTCGCAAACATGTAGCCGACCGGCGACGCAGCTTCGAGGCTGTCGGCGGCGAACGCGGATTCGCGCGCGCTTTCCCAATCCGAAGTAGCCAAATCGCGCGCCGCCGCGACACGCGTGACATCGACGCGGGACTTCGCGTCGATCTTCAGCAGCCGATGCGCAGCATCGATGACGATGTTTTCCGTGCGGATACCGAAAAAATCGGTCCGCTCGCCACGCTCGCGTGGTTGGGGCACTATCTCGACGGAGTGAGACAACAATGTCTGGCCGTTTCCGCTCATCGGTTCGAGCCGGATCGAACACCGCGCAAGACTCACCGGGCTTTCGTAAGCATACGTCGTAACGTGGCGTATGTCGTAGATCACGCAAACCCCGTCAGCTTTTCGGGCCGAGCCGCAATGCTGCCGTGGGGAAAATAGTGCGAGCCGATTGCATCGGCGAGATTGAGCAGGCCCTGTTCGAGCGCAAACAACGATTTGGTGTCGAACGATCCTGCTTCACCTGCCGTCATCGACGCCTGCAATGTCACCGCGAGACGATGCGGCGGATCGATTAGACCTCCTTCCCGCAGACCCGGAAGACTCGCGATATGTTCGTTCAGCGCGGCGATCTGGAAAGCGACGGAACGCGGATTGTAGGAGTCCAGAACCACGAGATCGCGCACCGGCGCCAGTAACGGGCCCACGAGATAGCGCGATCGGTAAGTGATTTGCGAGTCCGCGAGCGTCAGCAGAAGATCGAGGTCTTCGGACATCGCCGTGTCGAAAGCAAACTGTCGCGCAAAACGAGCGGTATTGATCGCGCGCTCGACGCGGCGGCCCATTTCGAGAAAGCGCCAGCCTGCTGCGCGATTCATGTTTTCCTGAGCAAGCCCCGCGAATGCGGCTAGGCCAAGCAGCGTGGCTTCGGCAGCCGCAATCATGGACTCGTCGTCCTCGGCCTTCGCCGACAGAAGATCGACCATCTCCGTGATCACGCGCCATGCGTCGGGCGACAGACGTTCGCGCAAGGTTGTCGCGGTGCGCTGAGCGGAGCGGACCAGCGACAACGCCGAACCGAACCTGTCTTCCGCATAGAGAGCCTGCGCGACCGTCGCGCAGAGCTTGGCCCGGGTGGCCGGCGTCGCTGCGCCCCACGTCACAAGCAGGCGCTGAATACGCTCGATTAGCGCATTGGCAGGTGAGGCGCCGCCTTTCCCTGAATCGCGCGCGGCGCTGCTCAGCGCGCGAACCAATCGTAACGTCGCTTCGGTGCGCTCGAGGTAGCGGCCGAGCCAGAACAGATTGTCGGCCGCGCGGCTCGGCACCCATCCTGCGATGCGCTTGATGCTGACGGAATCGCTCGGAGGCAGCAAACTCGCTGCGGAAACCTGTTTGTCTGAAATGACCCACACATCGGCTGCGCTTGCACCCTCGCCCATCGAGACGGCACGCGCGTCGGGTTGTTCGGCAATTCTGCAAAATCCGCCGGGCATGATCGTCCAGCCGTTTGGCGTTGCGGCGGCGAACACGCGCAGCACGAACGGTCGCGGCGCGATGTGTCCGTCCTGCCAGACGGGAGTGGTCGACAGCCGCACGAGTTCTTGACCGACATAGTCAATTCCACGATTGGTGATCGCATCCTTCAGTTTGGCGCGGTCGGCTTTCGATAGCGACGCGCCGAGTACCGGGCCGTTCCCCGCAAATCCGGGCACGCCCTGCCCATACGCGCCCTCGATGGCCATGTCGTCGAGGCGCGAGAGCACTTCGTCGCGCGCAGACTTCTGCCCGCACCACCAAGTTGCGATATGCGGCATCTTCAGATCTTCGCCGAGAAGTCTTCGGCTGAGGCCCGGCAAAAATCCGAGCATCGTGCGCGATTCCATCACGCCCGAACCCGGCATGTTGGCGACCGCGACATTGCCCTTACGCAAGGCATCGATCAGCCCCGGCACGCCGAGCGTCGAACTGGCATCGAGTTCAAGCGGGTCGAGCGAATTCGAATCCACGCGCCGCAGCAGCACGTCGAGACGCTTTAGCCCAGCAACGGTTCGCACATGCAGGCGGTCGTCGCTGACGGCGAGGTCATCGCCTTCAACGAGGAGGAAGCCGAGATAGCGCGCCAGCGTGGCGTGCTCGAAATAAGTTTCGCTGGAATTGCCGGGTGTCAAAAGTCCAATACGTGGTTCGTCGCGTTCGGCCACGGCCCGAAGACCGTTGCGAAAACCTTCAAAGAAAGGTGCGAGCCGCTCGACATTCATTGTACCGAACAGGCTGGTCATCGCGCGAGCCATCACAAGGCGGTTTTCGAGTGCATAACCCGCGCCCGATGGAGCCTGCGTGCGGTCGTTCAACACCCACCAGCGTCCGTCGGGGCCGCGTCCGATGTCCGCAGCGTAGAGGCTTAGATATTGCCCTCCCGGCGGATGCACGCCGCACACGGAACGCAGATAGTCCGCGCTTCCGGCAATCGCGGCAGCGGGAAGCGCGCCGTCAGCGACAAGCGTCCCTTTTCCGTAGAGATCGCGAAGGACCAGCTCGAATAGCTGCGCGCGCTGCTTGATGCCTTCCGATATCTGCGCCCATTCGCCCGATCCGATCAGAAGCGGCAAATGGCTGAGCGGCCATGATCGGTCGGCCGTTTCGCCCGGCGCGCGGTATGAAACACCCGCATCGCGCATATGGCGATCAGCCGCGGAAAAGCGGCGCTCGATTTCTTGTGGCGCGAATTCAGAGAATGCGTTGAAGAATTGCGTCCAGACCGCACGCGGCGCGCCGTTGGCGTCGAGAAATTCATCCGGAATTCCCGGCAGCGGCGCGTAGGTGCGCGACCAGTGCAACAGGTCGATCTGGCCGGACTGCCCCGTTGCCTCCCCGTCCGTGCCTGCCATTCCGATTCGCTCCCTGCCCGCGCGGCAATGTCGACTATTCCGGCGCGATCCTCAATGCGTCGGTGGCGTTCGCAGGTCGAGCGTCAGTGGAAATTCCAGCGTCCGCTCCTCGACCGGCACCTCGACCTTGCCCGGCGTGTGGCCGTGATCCTGAAACCGCGCCAACCGTCGCGCTTCGGCCTCATACGTGTTGACCGGCTTGGTGTCGTAACTGCGGCCGCCGGGATGCGCCACGTGATAGACGCAGCCGCCGAGCGAACGCCCGTTCCACGTGTCGATGATATCGAAGGTCAGCGGCGCGTGCACGGGAATGGTCGGATGCAAACCCGACGACGGCTGCCACGCCTTGAAGCGCACGCCGGCAATTGCCTCCCCCGAACGCCCGGTGCCTGTCATCGGCAAACGCCGTCCGTTGCAGGTGACGATGTGGCGGCCCTCGACGAAATCGTTGACCTTGACCTGCAAGCGCTCGACCGACGAGTCGACATAGCGAACGGTTCCCCCTGCCGAGCTTTCCTCGCCGAGCACATGCCACGGCTCGAGCGCCTGCCGCAGCTCGAGCGAGACGCCGCCGTGTTGGACATGACCGAAAACGGGAAAACGGAATTCGAGTTGGGCTTCATACCATTCCGGTTCGAAATCGTATCCCGACTGTTTCAGGTCAGCCAGCACGCCCTTGAAATCCTCCCAGATGAAATGCGGCAGCATGAAGCGGTCGTGCAGCGTCGTGCCCCAGCGGACGAAATTGCCGTCCTGCGGCTCGCGCCAGAATTTCGCGATCAGCGCGCGAATAATCAGTTGCTGCGCGAGACTCATGCGCGCGTCGGGCGGCATCTCAAGCGCACGAAACTCGACGAGACCCAGACGCCCCGTCGGACCGTCCGGCGAGTAGAGCTTGTCGATGCAGATCTCGGCGCGGTGCGTATTGCCCGTGATGTCGACGAGCAGATGACGGAAGACGCGATCGACCAGCCACAGCGGCACTTTCTCACCGTGCCTGGGAATTTGCGCCATCGCAATTTCGAGTTCGTAGAGCGCGTCATGCCGCGCCTCGTCGATGCGCGGCGCCTGACTGGTCGGCCCGATGAACATGCCGGAGAACAGATAGGACAGCGACGGGTGGCGCTGCCAGTAAAGCACGATACTCTTCAACACATCCGGCCGCCGCAAAAACGGCGAGTCGGCCGGCTTCGCGCCGCCGACAACAACGTGATTGCCGCCGCCTGTGCCGGTATGACGGCCATCGGTGAGAAACTTGTTCGCGCCAAGCCGCACGTGCGCGGCTTCCTGATAGAGAGTCATTGTGATGTCGACGATGCCGCGCCAGTCCGTCGCCGGATGAATGTTGACTTCGATGACGCCGGGGTCCGGCGTCACCTTGATAACGTCGACACGCGGATCGTAAGGTGGCGCATAGCCCTCGACGTGAACCTGAAGGTTCATATCCCTCGCAGTCGATTCAACAACGGCGATCAGTTCGAGATAATCTTCAAGTTTCTCAACCGGCGGCATGAAGGCGCAGAGAATGCCATCGCGGATTTCGATCGACAGAGCCGTGCGAACGCCGGCCGTGCCGCCGAGCTGCTGTTCCTGAATATCTTGACGCGGAGCGGACGCCGCCTGTGCAGGAGCGGCGAAGACCGGGAGTTCCTCGCGCGGTTCGAGCGGGTCCTGTTCGACGACATAGGGATAGTCGTCCGGCGGAATGTATTGCAGCGAATTCATCGGCAGCCGCAAGCCGAGCGGAGAATCTCCCGGCGTCAGAAACAGATTTCCGCGGCGAAGATTCCATTTTTCGCTGCGCCACCGGCTTTTCGCCACCGCGTTCCAGCGCTGAACCGGAAGAACGTAACCACGCGGCACGTTCAGCCCCTGCTGAAACACCTGTGCCATGCGTGAGCGTTCTTCGGGGTCGGCGAGTTTGGAATCGCTCGGATCGACATTGTTGGGAAGGCTGTTCTCTTTCACCAGCCAATGGGTCTGATCCTCATAGGCCGGCATCACGTGATCGGCCTCGACGCCGAGCTTGGCGGCAACACCTGTCGCAAATTTTTCCGCCTGTTCGATCTTCGCTGTATGCGGTCCGTCGATCGGCGCAATCAAATCGGGGTTGCTCCAGATCGGAACTCCGTCTTTGCGCCAGTAGAGACCGAAGGCCCAGCGCGGCAGGCTTTCGCCGGGATACCATTTGCCCTGCCCATAGTGCAGCAGGCCACCGGGCGCAAAGCGCGTCCGCAGGCGGCGGATCAACCGATCGGCTATACCGCGCTTGGTCGGGCCGACCGCTGCGGTATTCCACTCAGCCGATTCAAGATCGTCGATCGACACAAATGTCGGCTCGCCGCCCATCGTAAGACGAACATCGTCGGCTTTGAGATCTGCATCGACTTTTTCGCCAAGCGCGTCGAGGCGCTTCCATGAACCGTCGGAAAACGGTTTGGTGATGCGCGGCGCTTCGTTGATGCGCTTGACACTCATCTCGAAGCCGAAGTCGGCGTTGCCCGCGCTGACCGCGCCGCTGATCGGCGCGGCGGTCCGATAGTGAGGTGCTGCGGCAACGGGGATATGGCCCTCGCCGGTCAGCATGCCCGAGGTGACGTCAAACCCGATCCATCCCGCACCGGGGAGATAGACTTCCGCCCATGCATGCAGATCGGTGAAGTCCGCTTCGACTTCGCGCGGACCTTCGAGCGGATCGATGTCGGGAACAAGTTGGATGAGATAGCCGGACACGAAGCGCGCGGCCAATCCGAGATGGCGTAGCGTCTGAATCAACAACCACGCCGAGTCGCGGCACGAGCCGGAATTCGCCTTCAGCGTTTCCTCCGGAGACCATACACCGGGCTCCATCCGAATGATGTAGTTGATCTTCTCACGCAGCTTCGCGTTCAGCTCGACGAGAAAATTGACGGTGTTCTGCGCGTTGCGCGGAACCGTCGAGAGGAACTCCGCGAACAGCGGGGTCGGTGTCTCTGTCTTAAGATACGGTGCGAGCTCGGCCGCAAGATCTGGCGGATAGGCAAACGGAAAAGTCTCGGCGTAGGGTTCGACGAAAAAATCGAACGGATTCACCACCGCCATCTCGGCGATGAAGTCGACTTCGACTTTGAACTCGGTCGTCGGCTCGGGAAAAACGAAACGCGCAAGCCAGTTTCCCTGCGGGTCCTGCTGCCAGTTGATGAAATGCTTCTCGGGAAGAACCTTGAGCGAATATCCCGAAACTCGGGTCCGGCTATGCGGCGCGGGCCGAAGCCGGATCACCTGCGGTCCCAGGCTAACTGGCTGGTCATATTTGTAATGGGTGACGTGATGGAGAGCGACGGTGATCGACACAGCACTGCAACCTCAGTGGCAACTTTTTAAGCAGAACACTTGGGTGCAACGCGATCAAGCTCTAACAGCAAGCAAAAAATGCCTAAGTCCCGGGCGGATCGCCCGCCGTTTTTCGCAAAGCGGCAACGATGGCTTTGAAAAGCGAAATATCCGTCGCGTCGCCGGTTGGCCGTCCCGTCGCGATGGCAATGCGCTGATGCACGAAGGCAAGTTTGCCGACAATCAGGGGTTCGAGCGCAAACGGATAGAGATCGGGCTGCCCCATGCTGCGCGTGATGGAATTAAGCGCGAAGGTCAGCGGCAGCCACGCGGCAATGAATTTTGAAATATCCGGCTCGTTGTAGATATCGAAATCGATCGCGACTTTAAGAGGCTGCGCGCCCGGTGGAGACGTATTGACGCCGATACCGAAAGCGCTCACGGTTTCCAGCGTATCCACCATGTGAAGATAGTGCGCGAAGGTTTCCGCCCAGTCTTCCCAAGGATGCGATGTGGCGTATGCGCTGACGAACCGATCCGGCCAGTCAGCGGGCGGTCCATCGGCGTAATAGACTTGAAGCGACTCACCGTAGTCGCGCCGTTCGTCGCCGAAAAATTCGCGGAAGGCGTCGAGTCCACCCGCGTCGCGCACCAGTTCGTTCCAGTAATAGTGGCCGACTTCGTGGCGGAAGTGGCCGAGCAGCGTCCGATAGGGTTCGCCCATCGCGGTGCGCCGCGCCTCGCGCTCGGCGTCGTCCGCTTCGGCGATGTTGATGGTGATGAGGCCATCCTCGTGCCCGGTCAGAACGGTCGGCGCCAGAGACATGCCTTCATTGGGATCCGACAGAAAATCGAAAACCAGCCCTTCAGGGTCGGCGGGCCTTCGCGTCGGTGGGAGGCCGAAACGCAACAGCGTGTAGAACAGACGCCGCTTTGCAATTTCCAGAAGACGCCAGCGCTGAAAATTGCGGTGGCTCGACAAATCCGGAATGACCTTGTTGTGGCGGCAGGCGACGCAAAACAATTCCGGATCGCCGTCATCGACAAGCCAGTTGCAAGCGTCATGTTCGACATTCTTGCAAAAGCGGACATGCCGCACGGGCGCCGCCATCGTGCGCCAGATTTCGTTCTTTGACTCCAGCGTCACCATTTTGAGATCGCCGGGATGGAAGCCCACCCAGTGGCTGCAGTTGCTGCAGCGTGCGTTCTCGAAATGAAGGAGATGTCCGCAGGACTGGCAGGCCGACAAATTCATAAGTTCATTGATACTTCAGTTATCCGGATTGCCGAAGCCATGCTCCGTTCCACAATCGGCGGACGGCCGAATAGTTTCCCGATGGCACGATCTTTGCGTTCTAAATTTTGCAATTTCCGGCCTCATTCCGATCAGGAGACCCATCATGAAACGTTCCGATCTCACCGAAAAGCTGCTCGACATCAAGCGCGAGAAGGGTTGGACGTGGAAGTACATCTGCGACAAAATTGGCGGCTACTCCGAAGTGCTGATCGTCGGCGCGATCCTCGGCCAAATGAAGCTCACCAAGCCGCAAGCCGCGAACGCTGCCGAACTGTTCGGCCTCTCGAAATCGGAAACTACCATGCTTAACGAGACGCCGATGCGCGGCATGCCGATGCCGCCGACCGACCCATTGATCTATCGCTTCTACGAACTGGTGATGGTCAACGGACCGGCTTGGAAAGCTCTCATCGAAGAGGAATACGGCGACGGCATCATGTCGGCGATTGATTTCGACATGGTGATGGAGCGTCTGCCGAATCCGAAAGGCGATCGCGTCAAAATCACGATGTCCGGCAAATTTCTGCCCTACAAATATTACGGCGCGAGCGGCAACGTGCCGGAATACGGTTTCAAGGAAGGCTGATCGCTTACGGCATCAGCCGGATCGCGTCGTTGAAAAAATCCGGGCCGCCGAAGTTTCCAGACTTCAGCGCCATCACGGCTTCGCCGCGCTGCCAGCCGACGGCGCGGAGCACCGGCACACCCGGAGCGATCTCCGCGTCAACAAAAAAACCGGGCACGCCGAGGCGATCGACCACCGCACCGGACGTTTCGCCGCCCGCAATCACGAAACGGCGCACGCCCGCGTCCGCAAGCCTCTCGCTAATTGTCGCCATCGCCTGTTCGATGGCGTGACCGGCGGCGACGCGTCCGTGCTTCTTCTGAACGGCGGCGACTTGATCGGGGGTTAAACTGCTGACGATCAGGATCGGCCTGTTTCCGAGATGCGGCCTCGCCCAATCCAGCGCCCGCGCAACTTCTGCATCTCCCGTCACGATGGCTTCGGGATCGAGGTGCAGCACCGGCATCGACTTTTCGGCTTCCATGACTTGTGCCAGCGTCGCCTGCGAGCAACTACCCGCGAGACATGCCACTGGGCCGCCGACCGGCTTCTCGTTTGCGATTGACGCTTGCGCAAGTGTCGTTCCTCTCGCGATAATCGCGCGCGCGAGTCCCAGTCCTATGCCAGACGCGCCAACCGAAAGCCGATGGCCGATTGCTGCCTTGCCGATAATTTCCAGATGGGAGTCGAATACAGCATCGACGATCGCTGCGCCCGTACCTTGCACCAAAAGCTCATCAAGCCGCTTGCGAACGGCATCCGCGCCCTTCGCGACGGTTGCAAGATCAACAAGCGCTATATTTGTTTGGCTCTGGCGCGACAGTACTCGAACCAGATTCGAATCGTGCATCGGATTGAGGGGATGATCTTTCAGCGGGCTTTCGTTGAGCGGAACGCTGCCGATGAAAAGATTGCCCTGAAACACCGTGCGCCCGGTTCCGGGAAACGCCGGCGTCACCAATACGATGGCGTCGCCGGAATCCGCGCGCAGCGCATCCATCACCGGGCCGATATTACCCTTGTCGGTGGAATCGAATGTCGAGCAAATTTTGAACAGCACATGCGCGGCACCCTGCCCGCGCAGCCAGCGTTCCGCAGCGCGCGATCGCTGGACGGCGTCGGCCGCCGCGATCGAACGACTTTTGAGAGACACGACGACTGCATCGACATCGGGAAGCGCCAAACCATCGTCGGGCACGCCTATGGTTTGCACCGTGCGCATTCCGCTTCGTGTGAGCGTGTTGGCGAGATCGGACGCGCCGGTGTAGTCGTCGGCGATACATCCGAGCGCGAGCGTCATGCTTTGGCTCCGGCGCGCGCCTTTGCGTAAGGCTTGAACCAGCCAAGACCGTCCTCGGTCTTGGCCTTGGGCCGATACTCGCAGCCGACAAAACCTTTGTACCCAAGACGGTCCAGTTCATCGAACAGGAACGAATAGTTCAGTTCCTCATCAGCTGGCTCGTTGCGCGACGGCACGCTCGCAATCTGAATATGACCGATCAGCGGCATCATAGCGCGCAACGCCATGGTCACGTCGCCGTGCACGATTTGACGATGGTAGATGTCGAACTGAAGTTTCAGGTTTGGCAATTTCATGTCTTCGATGAGCCGCAGCGCAAAATCAAAATCGTTGAGAAAGTAGCCCGGCACGTCCCGCTGGTTGATCGGTTCGATCACACAGTCGATGTCGTGTTTTGCGAACGCCTCCGCCGTCCATGCCACGGCGCGGCGGAATGAATCCACGTTTTTCTGCTCGCGGCTATCGGCGATGCCAGCCATCATGTGCAGGCGCTTCACGCCGGTTGCGGCCGCATATGGCAATGCCTTCTGAACGCTTGCTTTCAACTCACCGAACCGATCCGGCAACGCTGCAAAGCCGCGTTCGCCCGCCGCCCAGTCGCCCGGATACAGATTGAACAACGCCTGAGTGAGGCCGTTGCGATGCAGCCGCTCGCCGACATCATCAGCCGGAAAATCGTAAGGAAACAGAAATTCGACTGCGTCGAAGCCTGCATCCGCAGCCGCAGCGAAGCGATCGAGGAATGGCACTTCATTGAACATCATGGAGAGATTGGCGGCAAAACGCGGCATGGACAATCCAACAGCTTGAGTGATTTCTATTTGTCGCCCGGTAATTTCGTGTTCGTGACGCGCGCATACATGCGCGCCACCGACGCATCGTCGTCGCGGCCCATTCCGGCAGCCGATGTCATCAGAAACATCTGCAACGCTGCCGCAGACACCGGCACCGGAAACTTCGCGGTACGAGCCATATCCTGAATGATCCCGAGATCCTTAACGAAAATATCGACGGCGCTGCGGGGCGCATAATCGCCGTCAAGCACATGGGGCATTCTATTCTCGAACATCCACGAATTGCCCGCAGACGCTGTGATAACTTCATAGACCTTTCGGATGTCGAGACCTTGCTTCGCGGCAAAGGCCATTGCCTCGCTCGCTGCCGCGATATGCACGCCAGCGAGCAACTGATTGATCATCTTGAAGGCCGCGCCCTGCCCCGCCTCACCGCCGAGTTCGTAAAGCTTGGCCGACATTGCATCGAGCGCAGGCCGCGCCTTGGCGAAAGCCGCAGCACTTCCCGATGCCAGAATTGTAAGCTCGCCCTGCGCAGCACGCTGCGCGCCGCCGCTGATCGGCGCATCGAGATAGTGGCGTCCGGTCGCTTCAAGCTGCCGCGCGAGACGCCGCGCAACGTCCGGGTCCATTGTCGCCGACGAAATGAACACCGATCCCTTCGGCATCGTTTCGGCGACGCCTTTATCGCCGAACAGAATTGCTTCAGTCTGCGTGGCATTGACGACAACGCTCACGACCGCATCGGCATCGCATGCGGCGTCGGCAGGTGTGTCGGCGCCTCGACCTTGCGCTGCGACGAGTTTCGCGACCGCCGCTGGCGTCACATCACAGCCCGCGACATCGAAACCTGCGCGCTTGAGCGACAGCGCCATGCCGAGACCCATCGATCCCAGACCGACAATGCCGATGCGACCTTGACCCGCCATCGCTTCCCCGTTCGTTTCTTCATACGCTCGCGTGAGCGATTGAGCGCTTGGTAACACGACTTCAGCCGGGCGCAAAAAGCCGTTTGCGCCCGCTTGAAAGCATGTGAGAAAGGACCGATAGGGATTGGTAATGAACGAAACCAAACTGCGCGAGCAAATCTGCGTTTTCGGCCGCTCGTTGTTCGAGCGCGGCCTTACGCCGGGGTCGTCGGGTAATATCAGCGTCCGTCTGGATGATGGCGGCTGGCTTGTAACACCGACCAATGCATCGCTGGGCTTTCTCGATCCGGCGCGTATCTCGCGGCTCGACGCATCGAGCAAATTGGTGTCAGGCGATGCGCCGACCAAGGAAATTCCGCTTCACAAAGCACTCTATGAAACGCGCCAGACTGCGCGCGCAATCGTGCATTTGCATTGCACCCACTGCGTCGCGCTCTCAATGCTTCCGGAAATCGACGCGAACAACGCGCTCCCGCCGCTCACGCCTTACTACCTCATGCGCTGTGGCGCGACCGCGCTCGTCCCTTATTTCGCGCCGGGCGATGCAGCCGTGGGCGGAGCCATTCGCAGTCTTGCCGGAAAATACTCATGCGTCCTTCTCGCCAATCACGGCCCGGTGGTCGCCGGTGAAACGCTCGAGGCCGCGGTGTTTGCAGCGGAAGAGCTGGAAGAAACGGCGAAGCTTTATCTGATGACGCGAGGATTGAACCCGCGCCCATTGTCGAAGGAGCAGGTTTCCGATCTGTCCGTCCGCTTCAATCTCGGCAAACCGCCAACCGTCTAACTCAAAATCTTTTCACGCGCCTGCGGCTTCACGCGCAAGCACATCCTCAATTCCGATCGCGGATGCTTTTACAAGGCGCGCGACGGCGGAGATATCGTCGATATGAGCGACGGGCAGCGTCGTCTCTGCGGCAGTGTCGGACACAAGGCCGACGATTGCGGGATCTTGCGGGAACATAAAGGGACGACCGTTCGCCGCGCGATGTACTTCGATCTTGGGATGAGAGTCCGCCTTGAAACCCTCGACCACAATGAGGTCGACGCGGCTCATTTTATGCAGTAGTTCGGCAAGCCGTGGCTCCGGAGCCTTGCGCAATTCATGCATAAGCGCCCAACGGCGGCCCGACGCCACGAGCACCTCGGTCGCGCCGGCTTGCCGGTGGAGCCACGAATCCTTGCCCGGAACGTCGACATCGAATTTGTGATGTGCGTGCTTGATGGTCGAGACCCGCAAGCCCTCGGCAGTCCAATGCGGGATGAGTTGCGTCAGCAAGGTCGTTTTGCCCGCCCCGCTCCACCCCGCCAGTCCGATCAGTTTCATGCCGGCATCCAATTCGAAATTCGATGCCACACGTAGTCCAAGGTACATTGCAGTAGCAAGACCATTGTCGCCGACGGGCCTCGAAAAGGCTCCCGGCGGCCTTGCCAACGCCCCTTCGGCGCGAGACGCTGGCCGTCAAATCGATGCCGCAATGACGGCGACAATCACGACGAAAACAGGACCGGGGAAATCCTATGTCGATGCAGAGCCTGACGTCATCCGCAGCATCAATGCCTTTGGGCAAGGCCCATCGCGCGGCACTCGCACATATTCCCGGCGACGAAGGCTGGCCGGTGATCGGCCGCACGCTCAACGTTCTCGCTGATCCCAAGGGCGAAGTGGAGCGCATGTCGAAGCGCTTCGGGCACGTCTATCGCTCGCGCGTGCTCGGCGAGACAAGCGTGTCGCTGCTTGGGCCCGACGCCAATGAAATGATCCTGATGGATCAGACCAAACTGTTTTCGTCGACTCACGGATGGGGCTCGATCCTCGGCCTGCTGTTTCCGCGCGGATTGATGCTGCTCGATTTCGATGAGCACCGTCTTCATCGCCGCGCGATGTCGGTTGCGTTCAAATCGGGACCGATGAAGTCATACTTGGCGCAGCTCGATGCAGGGATCGCCGCACGCATGGCGCAATGGCGTGCGTCGCCGGGACCGATGCAGGTCTATCCCGCGATGAAGCAGCTGACGCTCGACCTTGCCGCGACCTCATTTCTCGGCACCGACATTGGCCCCGATGTCGAGAAAGTTACACGCGCGTTCATCGACATGGTCGCAGCCTCTGTGGCTCCGATTCGCCAGCCCTGGCCCGGGACGCAGATGGCGCGGGGCGTGAAGGGCCGCGAGATCATCGTGGCCTATTTCTCGGAGCAAATCCCAATCCGGCGCGCCAAGGGCGGCGGCGACCTGTTCTCGCAACTTTGTCAGGCGACGCATGAGGATGGCGCGCTTCTGTCCACGCAAGACATCGTCGATCACATGAGCTTCCTCGTCATGGCCGCTCACGACACGCTGACGTCATCGCTAACGCAATTCGTGTCGATGCTGGCCGCCAATCCGCAGTGGCAGCAGAAGCTGCGGGACGAAGGCGACGCACTCGGATTGAAGGACGGCGAACCGATGCCGTTCGAAAAGCTGGAGCAGATGCCGCTCACGGAAATGGCGTTCAAGGAAGCGATGCGTATGAAACCTCCCGTGCCTTCGATCCCTCGCCGCGCGACGCGCGATTTCTCGTTCAAGGGATTCGACATTCCGGCGGGCACGCTGGTCGGCATGAACCCGCTGTTCACGCATCACATGAAAGAGCACTGGACCGATCCCGACGAATTCAACCCGCTGCGCTTTACGGATGAGGAGACCCGCGCGCGTCATCGCTTTGCGTGGGTGCCGTTCTCCGGCGGCGCGCACATGTGCCTTGGGCTGCACTTTGCCTACATGCAGGCAAAATGCTTCGCGCTGCATTTCTTGCGCAACATCGAAGTCAGCATCGAGCCGGGCTATGAGCCGGAATGGCAGATGTGGCCGATACCGAAACCGAAGGATGGATTGCGCGTAACGATCGCACCCGCCGCCTAGGACACGAAGACCCTCTATCGCGTCGTCGCGCGCGCGAGGAATTTCACAAGGGCTGCCCGGTCCTCTGCGGATCCAATGGTTTGCTCCGGCATCTTGGTGCCGGGCGTAAAGGTCGCGGGGCCTACTTCAAACAATCTGGACACGGTTTCCGGCGTCCAGACGATGTCGAGACGCTTGAGCGGCTCGGAAAAATCGTAACCTGGAAGGGTTGCGATGCGCCGGCCAAAAATCCCTGCGAGTGTCGGCCCGGCGCGATTGGCCTGATCGGCACCCAGCGTGTGGCACGCGACACACGCCCGGAAAATCTCGGCCCCGCGGTCGCCGGCAAATGCAGCAAGCGGATCGCCGTCTTTTTGCAAGAGCGGCGGATCGACCGGATCGCCGGTCATCGGATTCCATCGCCTGATAATGTTGTCGGCGCCGCCGGTAAGCAATGTACGGCCGTCCGGCATGAACGCAACCGACCACACCGGCAGTCCGGGCCCGACGAGCGTCCGCTCCAGCACGCGTTTCTTGGGATCGATGATCGCAACCGATCCGCCAATGCCAGCTGCGGCAACCATTGCGCCATCCGGCGACATCGCCACTGAAATGACGGGTCGCGGACCCGCAACGACTTCGCCGACGCGCGCGCCGTCCGTACCCAGAAAGTAGACTTTACCATCGGCGCCGCCTGCAACGATGGCACCATTGTTTGCTGTTGTTATCGCGTTGAGCGGCACTGGCAGTGTAACAACCGTCGCCGCCGATGGGCCGATCGTCGGCCAGATGCGCACGCTGAGATCGTAGCTTACGCTGACGAGAGATCGGCCATCTTTCGAAAATGCAACGCCATTGACGTTCTGGCTGTGGCCTTCCAGAACGCGCGGTGAGCCGCCGGCCAGCGGCCAGATGCGCACACTGTGATCCCACGATCCCGACGCCAGCCATTTGAAGTCCGGCGATACAGCGAGTGCCACGATCGGCGCGGTATGTCCTTCAAGTACGGCATCTGGTTTTGTCTTGCCAGAGGTCCAGATCGCAATGCGTCCGTCAGCGCCTGCCGTTGCGACGCGGCCATCGTCGATAAATGCGACCGCGTTTACGGCATCCGCATGAAAACGAAGCACTTGCTCGGCCGTGTTGCGCGTCAACGACCAGCGGATTGCCGTCGAATCGAAGCTTCCCGAAATCGCCGTCTGCCCGTCCTGCGATATGGCCAGAGCGCGAACCGGCCCACCGTGCCCACGCAACTGGGCATCTGCCGGTCCGTTTGCGAACATCAGAGACACCAACGCGGCGCAACAGATAGAGATGGATCTGGATTGCGTTCCGAAGCTCATTGTAGCGGCCGCAAGCACATCATGTTCGGTGTCACCGCAAGCCGGATTTATCGCGGTCAAGACCCTTCGCCGAAAGTTCGTCGAGGTAGTTCTGAAAGCGCGTCTGCGCGTTGAGTCCCAAGTCCCGCAGAAACGTCCACGAAAAAATACCGCTGGTGTGCATGTCGTCGAAGCCAAGCCGCACCGCATAGTTGCCGACGGGATCAACCGACAGAATCTCCACGTTGCGCTTGCCCCCTACTGTTTTGCGTTGCGCCTCGGAATGTCCCTGCACTTCGGCGGACGGGCTGGTCACGCGGAGCAATTCTGCACTCAGTTCGAATGCCTTGCCATCATCGAACGCCACGTGCAGTGCGCGCCGGTTTTTCGCAAGCCTGATTTCAACTGGCCAGACTGACGCGGTCGCCGGCGCGTTCATGCTGCAACCCCGCTTTTCTTCTCAATCAGGAAAACAATTCGAGAGCCTCCCTGTTCCGCGATCTCGACACGGTCGCCGGTCTCACGGATCAGGTTCGGTATATCGATCACGGACAACGGATCGGTGCAGTGCACCTCGAGACGCTCTCCGACGGCCAAGGACTTCAGCGCCTTTCGGGTTTTCAACACAGGTAGCGGACATTTGAGGCCAGTCAGATCGAGTTTTGTCATCCACATTCCCTTATCTAGCGTCACGATAACCTCCGCCGACAACATGGGCAAACTTGCGTTGCAGCGCACCATTGGGCGCAGGGCGACTTCCGCAGACAATCGCGACAATCGCTGCCTTGCGTTGGCAGGTCGGGACGCCCATAAATCATGCTCAGAAAACCGACCGGGGGAGCGCCATGAAGGTCTTTATTGTCGCTATATTATTTGCGGTCGTTTCCGCCGCGGCCGTCTCAGCGCTCCTGAACGTGTTTCAAGAGCCGGGCTACGTCTCGTTCGCGACCGGCGGCGCTCGCGTGGGCGATCCGGGTCACAATCTGATCGGACCGACCTAACCTTAGTTCAGATTGGAATAGCCGAGAAATCCGACCGTCTGACCCGGCGTGACCACCGTTGTTTCTTCGCCGAGCTCGACGAGGCCATCGGTGTCGACCAGAGACGACAGCAGGCCGGCACCTTCGCGCGGAAACTTGAGCGCTTCCAGCGAGCCGTCCGCGGCCTTCCGCAAATTGACTCTGACATATTCGCGACGGCCCAATTTCTTCGCGTAGGAGAATGCCGCGCGGACCGGCATAGGCACCAATGGCCGCGGAACGGCTCCTGACAGCGCCATGATTGTCGGCCTGACGACGTGGGTGAAAGTCACAAAACTCGCGACCGGGTTGCCGGGCACCCCGATAAAGGGCGTTCCTTTGACAATGCCCATCGCAACCGGGCGGCCGGGCTTGATAGCCATACGCCATAGCACAAGCGTCCCGATGTTCTCGACGGCAGCTTTGACGTGATCTTCCTCTCCCGTCGAGACCCCACCAGATGTCAGAATGAGATCGGCATTTGCCGCAGCATTCTCAAGCGCACCAGCTAGAGAAGCGCGGTCGTCGCGCAGGATGCCAAGGTCCTGAACATCGCAGCCCAGCCGCCTAAGCATTGCCGACAACATGTAGCGATTCGAATCGAATAATTGCGCTGCAGCACGAACGCTGCCGGGCGACACCACCTCGTTGCCGGTCGAAAATACCGCGACGCGCAGCCTCCGTCTTACTTCTACGCGCGTCAGACCAAAGGCAGCGATTAAAGCAACATCCTGTGGCTGCAAACTTCGGCCCGCAGCAAATGCCGCGTGGCCTTTTCGAACGTCCTCGCCGGTAGGCCGCACATTGGCACCGGCCCGCAGTCCAGGCGGAAGCACCACGCGGCCCGCTCCATCGATCCTGATGTCCTCTTGCATGAACACCGTATCCGCACCCACAGGCATAGGTGCGCCCGTGAATATGCGAACCGCTTCCCCCGGCGAAATGGCAACTGAGGCGGACGTTCCCGCCTGAACGCGGCCGCTAACCGGAAACGCCATCTCAGCACCGCTTGCGAGGTCGGCACTGCGGACCGCATAGCCATCGACCGCAGAGTTTGTGAATGGCGGCAACGACAACGGCGCTTCGATAGCCGACGCAAGAATGCGGCCGTCGGCTTCCGCCAGCGCAACCCATTCGGTTTCCGCAACGGCGCTCACACGTTGCGCAATGATTGCGACCGCCTCATCGACCGACATCAAGGGGCCGCCAAACGCAAAACAATCGTCGGAGAGTTGCGCCATTGCGGCGAATACCTGCGTCGAAAAGAAAAGGACTGCCAGGCTTCGCCAGGCAGTCCCCTTTATATAGCTAAATTCGAAGAGTTGAATTACTCGGCAGGTGCCGCACGGGCGCCGCTTGGCGCAGAACGCTTGGACTGCTCTTCTTGAACCCAAAGCGGATGATGTTCCTTGGCCCAATTGAGATCGACGTCGCCCGTTCCCATCGCGTCGAAAGCACCCTCCATACCCACCGACCCGATATAGATGTGCGCCAGCATCGCTGCGATGAACAGCATCGCGATCACAGCATGAATAACCGTCCAGAACTGGAGCGCTGTAACGTTGGCCGGAATGTAAGGGAACAGCAGGAACCATCCCGAAACCGACATCAATAAACCGCCAAAGATCACGATCCAGAAAATTCCCTTCTGACCCGCATTAAATCGCCGGGAAGGCGGATGCTTGCCCTTCGAAAAAAGGCCGCCGCCCTCCTTGATCCACTCCAGATCGACACGGCCCGGAATGTTGTCCTTTACCCAGATCAAGAACATAATGACGAGACCGAGCATGAACGGAAACGCCAGATAATTGTGGGCGATCTTGCCCCACGCCGTAAGCGTCGAGAACGTATCTGCACCGAACATCGGCAAAATCAGCGCACGGCCAAAACTGATATTCAGCCCCGACAGCGCCAGAATGATGAAGCAGCTTGCGGTCAACCAGTGGGTGAACCGCTCGAAGCTGGCGAAGCGCAAGATTTTTTTGCCGGAGAACCCGTTGTCGATGCGAATGCGGCCGCGGATCAGCAGGAACAGTATCAACACCGCGGCCATGCCAAGAATTGTAACGGCACCAATCACAGGCAGCTTGCTGCGCTGGAAATCGCGCCAGTCGCGCCCGGCGGGCTGAATGAGACTGGACGCCATCGTATCCGGAATGCTGATGCGGCCGGTAATCTTATCGCCTTCTTTCAACGCATTCAGAAGTTTATCTTCCTGCACCGCTTCGGCGGTGGGCTTGAACGAAAGCTGCGCTGCTGCGGGTTGCGCGAACACGAACAGCATCGCGGCGGCGGCGCATAGCGCCCGGAGAGTTGAAAGCGAGATCGACATCGATACGACCTTCCAGTTGTGTTGACGTGAACGCCGCCTCGCGTGCGAAGCGGCGAAATGCATCAGCCGGTTGGGGAGTCGCTATAGGCCGTCTTCCAGCCCCACATTCCCGAGCCGTAGCCGCGTTTCATCACGCGTTCCTTGTAGATTTCGGCAATGATCGCGCCGTCGCCTGCCAGCAGCGACTTGGTCGAGCACATCTCGGCGCAGATCGGCAGCTTGCCTTCGGCCAGACGGTTGGCTCCATATTTCGCATATTCCGCCGGCGTTGAGTCTGCCTCGGGTCCGCCTGCGCAATAGGTACACTTGTCCATCTTGCCCCGCGATCCGAAGTTGCCGACTTTTGGATACTGCGGCGCGCCGAACGGGCAGGCATAGAAGCAGTAACCGCAACCGATGCAGAGATCCTTGGAGTGTAACACCACAGCATCCGCCGTGGTGTAGAAGCAGTTCACCGGACAAACCGCCGCGCACGGCGCGTCGGTGCAATGCATGCACGCCATCGATACCGAACGCTCGCCCGGTTTGCCATCGTTGATGGTGACGACGCGGCGGCGATTGATGCCCCACGGCACTTCATGTTCGTTCTTGCAGGCAGTGACGCAGGCGTTGCACTCGATGCAGCGGTCGGCATCACAAAGAAATTTGACGCGAGCCATTGTCTATTCTCCTCTCACGCCGTTTGAATTTGGCACAGGGTCACTTTACCCTCGTGCATGCCGGTGACCGGATCGTATCCGTAAGATGTCAGCGTGTTCACGCTTTCGCCGAGCACAATCGGATCGGCTCCCTTCGGGTAGTTGCCGCGCTGATCGACGCCCTGGAACCAGCCGGAGAAGTGGAACGGCATGAACGCTACGCCCTTGCCCACGCGGTCGGTGACCAGCGCCTTGACGCGCGTCTTAGACCCGTTCTCCGGGCCGTAGACCCAGACCCAACCGCCATCCTTGATACCGCGATCGGCAGCGTCGGATGTGTTCACTTCGACGAACATGTCCTGCTGGAGTTCTGCTAGCCAGCGGTTTGAGCGCGTCTCCTCACCGCCGCCTTCGTATTCCACGAGACGACCAGAAGTGAGGATGATCGGGAACTGTTTGGCCAGTCCCTTGTCCACAGCCGCTTTCTGCAGCGAGAATCCGACATTGGCCATACGGAACTGACGTCCGTCCGGCCGCGTCGGATATTTCGCGACAAGTTCGGGACGCGCCGTGTAGATCGGCTCGCGATGCACGGGCACAGGATCCGGCAGATTCCACGCCACCGCGCGGGCCTTGCCGTTGCCGTACGCCATCACGCCATGCTCCAGCGTCACGCGGATGATGCCGCCTGACAGATCGACCGCCCAACCCACGCCGTCTGGATTGGCGCCGCCGATCTTGTTGATCGTAGCGAGTTCGGCCTCGGTCAGGTCCTTGTCCCAGCCGAGTTTCTTTAGAACGCCGTACGTGAACTCCGGATAGCCGTCGGTGAGTTCTGAGCCCTTGCTGTAGGAGCCTTCCGACAGCAGGTTGACGTTTTTCACGGAGCCATCGGGTTGCTTTTCCTCATAGACGACACCGAACCGCGCACGGAACGTACCGCCACCGTCCTTCGCATGAAGGTTGGTGTTGTAGAGTGTATGCGTGCCCGGATGCTTGATAGCCGGCGTTCCCCAGCACGGCCACGGCAGACCGTAATAGTCGCCTCCGACATCGGGCACATCCGCTTTCGCGCGCAATGTGACGAGGTCGAACTTGTCCTGATTCTTCATGTGCGCCTTCAGGCGCTCAGGTGACTGGCCGGAATATCCCGTGGAGAATCCGCCGCGATTGATCTCGCGCAGCAAATCTTCCGGCACCGGCCGGTTGTTCTCCACTTTGATGTTCTTGAACATCTGGTCGGCAAAACCAAGTTTTGTCGCCAGCCGATAGATGATCTCGTAATCGTCCTTCGATTCGAAGATCGGTTTGACGATCTGTTCGCCCCACTGGAGCGAACGGTTCGACGCCGTCCGTGAACCCGATGTCTCGAACTGTGTGCAGGCCGGCAGCAAATATGTGCCGTCCTTGCGGTTTGAAATCGCGGCGAACGTCGTGGGATGCGGGTCGGCGACGACAAGAAGATCGAGCTTCTCGATGCCCTTCACCATTTCGGTCATCCTCGGCACGGTGTTACCGCCGTGGCCCATAATGACCATCGCCTTCACGCTGTCACGCTGATCGACATCGTCGGGCGCGGCCAACGTCGCGTCGAACCAGCGGGTCGACGGAATTCCGGGGAATTCCATGTTCTGCTTCTTGGTGCGAGCCGGACGCCCGGCCTTGGCCGGCACTTCATCGAAGCGCGATTGCAGATAGTCGTAATCGACTTCCCAAACACGCGCCCAATGCTTCCATGACCCTTCGAAGAGGCCGTAATAGAGCGGTAGGGTCGTGATATCGAGACCGATGTCAGTCGCGCCCTGCACGTTGCAGTGACCGCGGAAGATGTTTGCGCCGCCGCCGAAAACGCCGACATTGCCGGTAGCCAGCAGCAGGTTGCAGTAGGCGCGGACGTTGGCGGTGCCGACCGTATGCTGCGTACCGCCCATGCACCAGATGAAGGTCGATGGCTTCTCCTTCGCGAAAGTCTCGGCGACCTTTTTGAGCTGGTCGCCCGGTATGCCGGTGACGCGCTCGACTTCATCCGGGGTCCACTTGGCGACCTCGGCGCGAATCTGATCCATGCCGTAAACGCGCTGCTGGATGAATGTCTTGTCTTCCCAGCCGTTGTTGAAGATGTGGTGCAGCATGCCCCAGATCACCGCGATGTCCGTGCCGCTGCGGAAACGGACATACTCGGTCGCGTGCGCGGCCGTGCGCGTGAAGCGCGGATCGAGCACAAAGACGTTGGCGCGGTTGATCTCCTTGCCGGTCAGAATGTGCTGAAGCGATACCGGATGGGCTTCGGCGGCGTTCGAGCCCATGAAGATCACGGTCTTCGAATTGCGAATGTCGTTGTACGAGTTGGTCATGGCGCCGTAGCCCCATGTGTTCGCAACGCCTGCGACCGTGGTCGAGTGACAGATGCGCGCCTGGTGGTCGATGGAATTGGTGCCCCAGAACGCGGCGAACTTGCGGAACAGATACCCGCCTTCATTCGAGAATTTCGCCGAGCCGAGCAGATAAACGGAGTCCGCCCCCGACTTGGCGCGAATGTCGAGCATCTTGTCGCCGATCTCGTTGATCGCCTGATCCCAACCGATCTTCTGCCACTCGCCTTTGACGAGCTTCATCGGATACTTCAGCCGGCGATCGCCGTGCACGAGTTCGCGCACCGATGCACCCTTGGCGCAATGCGAACCGCGATTGATCGGGCTGTCCCACGCAGGCTCCTGTCCGACCCACACGCCGTTTTGCACTTCCGCAATAACGGTGCAGCCCACGGAGCAATGTGTGCAGATGTTCTTTTTCACTTCAGTCGGCGCACCGACTATCTTCGGACCCGCATGCGCCTTGCGCACCGATCCAAGCGGCATCAACCCAACAGCGGCACCTGCACCCGCTACCAGTCCGGAGCGGCGCAGAAACGTTCGACGATCGAGAACGCCCGAAGCCAAGCCTGCTGCGATGCCTTGCAACCGCGCGCGACCGGCAGATCCGTCTTTGCGTTTGATCAACATGAGCGTGTCCCTATCAATAGCGGTTGACGCGATAGAAATTCTTGACGTCAGCGGAGTCGGCTTTGTATCGGGCCTTCTTGGCTTCGGAATCCGATTCAGCGGCTTCGGCGTCACCGCCTGTCAGCGGCACCATCGCCGCCGTTGCGACAGCTGATCCGCCCATCATGAAGAAACTGCGCCGGTCGAGACCTTTGGCGGTCTGATTGCTGCTCTTGGTCGGCTTGCTCATTGCAATCTCCTCCTTGATCAACGTGGCGCCCTCGCCTTATTCGGACAGCGTGAAGGCTTCTGATTCCAATTCGATGAAAACACGGCCGACGCGGCCGACGGCGCGGTAGAATTTGGCTGATTGAGACATTTCAAGGTCGGCGAACATTCTTGCCGCCCACGGCTTGAGATGGCGCTCGAAGAATTTCGCCTGCTGGGCCAGGTCGGAATCGAACTCGCCGCGCGCAAAACCGGCCATTGCCTCGAGCAATGTCGCGATATGATCTTCGGGTTCGCGTGAAGGGCCGGCGCGCTCGATACCAAGCATTTCGAAATCCTGACGCACGCGCGCCAGCGGACGCTCATTCAGAAACCCGGTGAGGTAATACGACGCGTAGGGCAGTAACTCACCGCGACCGAGCCCAACGAACAAATTGAAAAATTCGGCGGCAACGGCCCGCTCGTCGTAATTGTCGGCTGCCGACGCCAGTTCGACATGCGCCATGCCGAGATCGGAGGCGTCGCCCTTGAGACCGGCAATAGATGAAAGTGTCTTGGCATCCGGTGCTTTGCCCATCAGCAGAGATAACAGGCCATATTCACCAGCCCGCAATACATCGATGTCGTCGATTTCAGATTTCAAAGGCGCGTATTCCCCGGATGAACCGTAAAGGTCGGGGCGAAGAACGAAACGCGGCACACGCGTGATCGCTTCGACAGTCAGAACACGTTCTGCGGGAATGCGAGACCAAGCGGAAACAGACGGCTGCGCGATGCCAACGGCTCTCGCAAGCGATGCAACGCCGCCAGCCGCTTTGATTGCCTGGTCAAGCCCGGCATCACGCATGATGCAATCGTCTCCCCAACCGTGCTTCTTATCGAAGCATCTCGTTCGACTAGAACTGTTCTAGTTCTAATTTAGTAGCATAGGTTCGGGCTATGTCTAAAAAACTTTCGGCTAAACCTTTGGTTTTGCGGCGCCATGTCGTCGCACCGATTGGTGCGTCGCACCAACACCGGCGGCGACGATTGCTCCGGTATTTTTCAGTTCGGAACTCTCTACAGACAGGGCATCGGCAGAAAGTTCACATGTGGGTGCCTTCGCATCTGACGCGCTACCACTCGATACATCGGTGGCAAAATTTTGCGCTGCATCCAGGTTCGAGGCGCTCGAGAACGGTAATTCTTTGCCATCCCGGGGCGATGGTTCGGTCGGATCGGAACTTGAACCCGCTGATTCGCCGTCACCCATAATCTGCAAAACCACTTTTGCGACATCGATTCCGGTACCCAATTCGCTGCTTCCCGGAACTCCACCGGGCGTGTTCCAGTCGTAAGCGTAGTCGAGTGCAGGATTGACGTAGCTCCGGATCGCCGGATCGAGAGCCCAGGACTTTCGCAAGGCCGCATTACGCAGACTCTCCGGCACGCCTTTCTTCAGAAACCCACTGAGGTCGGTGTCTGCAACGATGTCTTCCAGCTTCGGCAATGAAGAGAGATCGACCTCCTTTTCAGACGCCGTCTCAAGACAGACGTCCGAAGGCAAAGCAACGGCATCACCAGTCCCCTCGACCGACTTTTCAGATTCGGGTTGCGTGGCGGCATGTTTCCGCTGCGACCAGCGCGACAGAAAGCCACTATCATCCGTGCCCATAGTCACCCTTCCGTCCACGAGCGGGACCGTCTTTGTTTTCGCGGCTATTGCCCTGTCGATTGCGTTCGCGCTTGTAAAAAGCGCGCTCGACATGAAATTCATCGACAAAGGCAGCGACCCACGCCGCGATCTCTGCGGGCATCGGAACAGCATCGATCACATCGACACCGCTTTCGAACAACGCTTCGCCCTCGGTCGGATCGGCCGTCACTTTCGTTAGTTCGAAGTCTGTTCCGCCCTCTCTCCGCCGCAACGCGACCCAGATTCTCGGCGCGCCGTCGGCAAGGTTGTCGCGATAGTTCGCCGTCTCGGTACTGAACAAATCAAGGAATGCGCTTCCTGCATAATAAAGCACCGCGCCGCCATCTTTCGAAAGCACAGTCCACGGTGCTGTCGAAGGGACATCGTCGATGACTGCAATCGGTGACCAAATGTGGTCGATCCAGGGATTGTCAATCGCGCTACGCCGCACGATGACTCCGACCTCGCGCGACGACTCAGTCATTGCCATCGCCGCTTCTCCCGTTTCATGCAACGTTAGCCGTCGAGGCGAGTGGCAATCCCGCTATTAGATTCTGCGGCTTCAGGCGGACCACTTTATCCTTGTCCATCGCCAGGATCAGGTAGATCGGTTTGCCGCCGACACGCCCGTCCACATAGCGAACGTCGTCGAATGCGAGACGCATCAGCGAAACGATTTGTTCGCCGACATCGCCGGTCGCTTCGCTGTTCCAGAGTGAATTACCGACCTTGGTGCCCTCGCTGTCGAGCCCAACGAACCAGCGCCAGTCGCGGTCCTCGACTGAAGCAATCGGTTCCACGGTCACACCGACACCAAGCAGATGAGCGACCCAGCGTTCGATGACCCGGCACAAGCCTTCGCGAGCTTTCGGATTGCCTCCGAGATTCATTGCCATCGAGTGTGCATCCGATTGAGACCAATACGTCCACGCATTGCTGTCGTCCATTACATCCATTTCTCCGAATACTGCCGGATTCAGCATCGCGGTCAACGGTGACGAGTGAAGGTCGTTCTGAGCTCGCTGCTGCGCATCGACGACCTCGGCGTCGGCGAGAAGCAGCGACCCGTTGTGAACGGTCGCCTTCTGCGGACGATAGAACAACTCCGCGGCTCGCAGCACATACGGGTCGTCGCAGCCGTCGAGGGCGTTTCGCAGAATCAAATGACAAAGCTGCGCCATGAAGATCGGCGGGAGATCATGAGCCCCATTCCGCGACAGCGATGCATAAAGAGCCTCCAGCGACTGCGCGGCAACGAGGCGATCACGAAATGCAATCATGAAAGTCCAGTTCTCGCGTGCGTCTGCGTCCGCAATGGCGGCGATATCGGCCTTCGATACGGCACGCAGCGGGTCCGAAAGAAGATTCTTATGCAGATTGCGCTCCGCATCGCAGGCATCGTTCGGCGGCATCAGCTCGGGGCGAGCAAGATAGGCCGTTATCAATTCGGGCGTCGCAACGAGCCCACCGTGATCGGTCCGTCGTGTCAGGTGGTGACCGGACGCAACCCAGAACTCTCTCATGTCCGATCCCCCTTGATCAGTCCGGTCAGATCGACTTCTTCGGCCGGCTCATCTCCTTCAACTTCGTGAAAAGTAAAGGCGCGCGCGTGCGCATGCAATCGATCCCCGCCCAGCTCTATCGGACGCGGCTTCAGCGTGCGAAAGGTTTCGCGAATTTCTCCATTCTCCGCGACACGGCTAACGGCCAGAAGTGTCTGCGGCGCGTGATCGCACAGCGACGCCGCAAATGCGATTTCTCCTTCAGCCGCATTTCGCGCAGCGTCCAAATCCGGCGCTCCGAATTTCTCTAATAGCTGCGCTGCGAGATTTTCTATCGCTTCATCGCGCTCGTCCTCCGACGCCTCGGTCACGATTGCGAGCGTCGACCAGCCAAGACTATCGATGCCGAGAAGGCCCGATCGCAGCGCGATACGCTGCTTTTGTCCCATCGCGGCAATATCGCGATCATAGAATACGAAAGCGCCGGAAACGGCCCATTCTCCCGGGTCCGCCGCTCGCTCGAAAACGAGCGTATCGGATGGATCGAGCCTGATGGTGCGCGGAAGTTTCAGCATCGCCGATGCCTAATCCAATTTTGGTGCGCGATGGAGGGGATCATACCACGCGACTCTTGAAAATCCTTCCAGCAAACTCGTGCGTTCCTCCCCGCCACCAGCGACTTTGGTGAGAAGATCGCCGTTGACGTCGATACCGCGAAGCTCTCCAGCTTTGCGCTTCGAGAGCCGGCTCAGAAAGTCACGCGCAATCGGATCAAATCCAAACTCATTCCACTGATCGAACGCGGCCATCAGATGGCGAGCGAAACTTTCGATGATGGCGTCGGTCTCGACCATCTCGAATCCTTCATTCATCAATGCAACGCTTCCCGCGGCAGTGGCAGTCTCGATATGCGCCATGTCCGCGGCGCGCAAAATTACGCCGAACACAAGCCAATCGGGAACCTGATCGTTGCGACAATCCCTTGGCCATCCAAGACGTCCACCGCCAAGCAATCCGCCATCGAAGAGAATTGAATCGGGCCAGGAAAAATTCACTTCGCGCTCAGGCGGACAGTGGGCACTAATTGCATCGGCGGTCGCATTCATTCCGGCAAAAAAGGCGCGCCGTGCCAAAGCGAGCGGTTCGCCCGGTTCAAGAACGACTGCGAATTCGACAAGATCGTACCGTCTCACCCAGATCAGCGTCCCAGCACCCGCCTCTGCCGCAATGTCGCAGCCGTGCTGGAAGGCGTCGCCAAGTTCGCGCAGTGCCACCAGCGTGTAGCCGGGCGGCAGATCGAGTGTCGGCTCTGCGCCGGCGGCGCGGGCATTCTTCATTCGAGAAATTTTCCCTAAGCTATTGGTATTTGGGCAGTCTATGCTACGCCGGTCAAGGCGGTGACGGGCTTGCGCTGCTTGCGGGCACGCCACCAGATAATGAGTCCGCCAAACGCTGGATGCAAAGCTCAAGGTTTCAAATGAGTGGCGACAAATCCCGCCTCCTGATTTGCAGTTGCGAGAATTCAATGCCGCTCGACGCGCAAGCGATCGGTCGCGGCTGCCCGGGCCAAATGTCGCAGACCGATCAGCTTTGCGGCCGCGACCTAGGGCAATTCAAAGCGGCACTTGCGACAGGCGAGCCGGTTACTGTGGCCTGCACTCAGGAAGCGCCATTGTTCAAGGAAGTCGCCGAGGAATTTCCGGCAGTTCCGCTGACGTTCGTCAATATCCGCGAGACCGGCGGCTGGTCGAAAGATTCCGTCTCCGCAGGCCCGAAGTCCGCCGCGCTCATTGCCGCTGCAGCTGAAGAAATGCCCCCGATCTCGCTGGTCACGCTCGAAAGCAACGGCGTCGTCCTGATTTACGGGCGGGACAATGTCGCGATCGATGCAGCAAAGCGTCTTGCGGAACGTTTGGATATCACCGTCCTCCTCACCAAGCCGGCCAGCATCACGCCACGCAGCGTCAATGAATTTCCTGTGCTTAAAGGCACAATCCGCAACGCGCGTGGACATTTGGGGCGATTTGAACTCGGTATCGACGACTACGCTCTGCCCTCACCCTCGTCACGTGGCGAGCTTGTTTTCGGTGCGTCTCGCGACGGCGCCACTTCGACATGCGATCTCATCCTCGACCTTAGCGGTGGCTTGCCGCTATTTCCAGCGCATGAATTGCGCGCCGGCTATTTGCGTGCGGACCCGCGTGACGGCGTCGCCGTCGAAAGGACTATTGCCGAGGCGGCCAATCTCGTCGGTACATTCGACAAGCCGCGGTTCATTCATTTCGATGAAGCGATTTGCGCACATTCGCGCTCGAACATCACCGGCTGCACGCGCTGTCTTGATCTCTGCCCAACCGGCGCGATCGCACCGGCCGGAAACGCCGTCGCCATCGATGCAGCCGTTTGCGCCGGTTGTGGTTCGTGCGCTTCCGTCTGCCCCACTGGCGCTGCATCTTATGCGTTGCCCAGCGCCGACGCGCTCATGCGGAAAATTCGGACCTTATTGCGGTCCTACGCCAAAGCGGGCGGCGAGCGCGGCGTGGTCCTGTTTCATGACGGCGATCATGGAGAAGCGCTAATCGACGCGCTTGCGCGATTTGGCGATGGCTTGCCCGCCAATGTTCTCCCAATTCGAGTCAACGAGATCACACAACTCGGTACCGAATCGATCGCAGCCGTTTTCGCCTATGGCGGCACCGGCGCAGCCATGCTCACGCGCGCAAAGAGCAAGCACGATCTGGGCGGGTTGCGGCAGGTTACGGAAATGTCGGCCACGATCTTCGCTGCACTCGGCTTTGGTGAAGCCCTCGTTCGCATTTTGGAAACCGACGACCCGGATCATCTGCGCGCGATGCTCGACGGCTTTCCGGGTGGCACGCCATCGCCGCGGCCTGCGGGCTTCATCGCGCGTGGCACCAGACGCAGCGTGCTGGAAACGACTTTTCGCGAACTTCACCTCGCGGCCCCTTCGCCTGTAGGCGTTGTTCCGCTTTCACCGGGTGCGCCGTTCGGGGGAGTACAGTTGAACGCAGAGAACTGCACTCTCTGTCACTCATGCGTCACCGCATGCCCGACCGGCGCACTCGCCGACAACCCTGATCGCGCCATGCTGCGTTTCAGCGAGAACCTTTGCGTTCAGTGCGGCCTTTGCGAGGCGACTTGCCCTGAGGATGCGATCACGCTCGATCCGCGGCTGAATTTCCAAGCCTGGAATGAGCCGTTGCGCGTGTTGAAAGAAGAGGAGCCGTTTCACTGTATCGCGTGCGGAACGCCATTCGGCACCAGAAGCTCCATCGAGCGCGTACTCTCGAAGCTTCAGGAGAAGCACTGGATGTTCGAAGGTGCTAACGCGCAACGACTCGATGTTATCAAGATGTGCGCCGATTGTCGCGTTGAAGCAGTCGTGAATGAAAGCTTCGACCCGCATGCGGCTCCGAAGCGTCCGCCGGTAATGTCCACCGACGACTACCTACGCGCCCGCGAAACCAAAAAGACCGATCCATTCGAATCGCAATGAGCTAGTACGTCGCACGCAGCAGGCGGGCGGCCCGGAGATCTTACTCGCAGTGACCCAACTCTCCTCACAGACGGTTGCGCATTCGAAAATTGCAGGAATCCCAGGCGTCGCGCATATAATTGCCGTCGCATCCGGCAAGGGCGGCGTCGGCAAATCGACGACGTCGTGCAATCTGGCAACCGCATTCGCTGCGATGGGTTTGAAGGCCGGAATTCTCGACGCCGACATCTATGGGCCGTCGCAACCCAAGCTTTTCGGACTTCGCGGCAAGCCGCGGCTGATCGGGCCACGCACGCTGGAGCCGATGGAGCGCTACGGCGTCAAAGTCATGTCGATCGGATTTATGATCGAAGATGATAACGCCATGATCTGGCGCGGCCCGATGGTGATTGCAGCGATCACACAGATGCTGCGCGAGGTGGCGTGGGGCGATCTCGACATTCTGGTGGTGGATCTGCCGCCCGGTACCGGCGACGCGCAGTTGACAATGTCGCAGCAAACTCCGCTGGCGGGTGCGGTCATCGTATCGACACCGCAGGATATCGCACTGATCGATGCGCGCCGCGGTATCGAGATGTTCAAGAAGGTCAGTGTTCCAATTCTTGGCCTGATCGAGAATATGTCGGCCTTCTGCTGTCCGGCTTGCAATCACATCACGCCGATTTTCGGTCACGGTGGAGCACGCATCGAAGCCGAAAGGCGCGGCATCCCCTATCTTGGCGAAATTCCGCTGCACATTGAAATTCGAAAAACCTCCGACGATGGCAGGCCGATTGTTGCCACTGATCCTGACAGCGTCTACGCCAGACATTATATGGATATGACGCGCCGGCTCTGGGAGATTGTCGTAACCGGCACAGCCAGCAAGCCAGCTCCGCGCATCGTCATCGAGTAAGTCATGACAAAAATCGCACCGCAGAAATCGGCGAACGCGAAAGCCAAGCGGGGCATTGTGCCGAAGGTGATGCCAGATCCGCAAAACCCGCGGCTCACCGAGCACGTGACTGGCATCGATCAGACGGGTGCAGCCGTCGAAATCACGGTTCCAGTGGAGCGCGCACTGACGCTCTATCTCAATTCGCAAGAGATCGTCACGATGATGACGATCAACGACTATCCGGAATATCTGGCGCTCGGTTACCTGCTCAACCAGAACATGCTTAGGCCTGACGATGTTGTGACCGAAGTCGTCTACGACGACGATCTGCAGGTGGTAGTCGTTTACACCGAGCGCGGCACGAATTTCGAGGAAAAGCTCAAGAAGAAAACGCTAACATCGGGTTGCGCGCAAGGCACCGCTTTCGGCGACCTGATGGAAGCGATCGAAGGCGCTTCGCTGCCCGCAGCAGAACTGCGCACCTCGTGGCTCTACCAAATGACGCACGCAATCAACACAGCGCCATCGCTCTATCTCGAAGCCGGTGCCATTCACGGCTGCGTGCTGTGCAAGCAAGGCGAACCGATCTGTTACATGGAAGATGTCGGCCGTCATAACGCGGTCGACAAGATCGCGGGCTGGGCTTGGAAGTACGATGTCGATGTCGGCGACAAGATTTTGTACACCACCGGCCGCCTCACCTCCGAGATGGTCATCAAGACCGTGCGCATGGGGATTCCGATTCTCGTTTCGCGATCCGGTTTCACGGCTTGGGGTGTTGAATTGGCGCGCCAGGTCGGCTTGACACTGATCGGGCGCGCGAAAGGCAAGCGTTTCACCGCGCTGTCGGGACAGGAACGGATCGTGTTCGATCAGAATCTCGATTTCGTCGCCGAAGAGAGCGCGCGCCACCGCCGCAAGGGCGGCGGCGATGACTGACGTGAAACCGGCCACGCTCGGCGTGCTTCTGGCCGGCGGACTCGCGCGGCGCATGGGCGGCGGCGACAAGCCGATGAAAACCATCGGGGGGCGTACCATCCTCGATCGCGTGATCGAACGGCTCGCTCCGCAATGCGACGGCCTAATCCTGAATGCGAACGGCGATCCGGCGCGTTTCGCGTCATTCGGATTGCCTGTAGTTCCCGATACCGTGGAAGGCTTTGCGGGTCCGCTCGCCGGAATTTTGGCTGCGCTCGATTGGACCGCGGCTAACAAACCGAATATCGAGTGGGTTTTGAGCGCCGCGACGGATTGCCCGTTCCTGCCGCGCGATCTCGTCTCGCGCTTGCAAGACGCCCGCATCGATGAAGGCGCGCAGCTTGCCGTCGCCGCCTCAGGTGAACAGACCCATCCCGTTGTCGGATTGTGGAACGTCAATTTGCGCGATGAATTGCGCCACGCTCTGGTTGTCGAAGACATCCGCAAGATCGACCGCTGGACGGCGCGATACAAGCTCGCGACGGTAGCGTGGCCGGTCGAACCGATCGATCCGTTCTTCAATGCCAACACGGTCGAAGATATCGCTGAAGCCGAGCGGATCGCTATGGTCGACAACTGAGCAAGTCAGGCGGGCCTGAAACCAGCCTGCTCGAGCGCCTTGCGAACTTCCGGTGACGCGCATGCTTCGAGGAATGCTTGCATGGCAGGTCGCTGCTTTCGCTTCGTTACCAGAGCGAAATCGTAGTGCTCTTCGGCGAATGGAATAAACCCAAGTCCCGCCGCATGGGCGACCGGCGCTATCGTCATTCCCCAGTCGGCGCGGTTTTGAGCAATGGCTGCGGCGACGGCGTTGTGCGAGCGAGGCTGGTTCCAGTAACCGTCGGGTCGCGCATCGCCGAGCAGGCGGTCGATCAGAATGCGCGTGCCCGCGCCCTGATTGCGGTTGACCATCATACACGCCGGGTCTTTCAGCGCCTCACGCACGGCTTCACTCACGCTGCGGCCCTCAAAGCGTTTATCGCCTTTGCGATAGACAATTCCCTGCATGCGCCGGTAACCCGGCACGAGTTCAAGTCCAGGCATCAGGAACGGCTTGTTGTAAGTATCGCTCCTGTCGTCGAGCAGATGGATCGGTGCAAGATCGCATTCGCCGCGTTGCGCTGCTGCAAGACCGCCAAGACTGCCAACCGAAATCGAGCGCACCGAAAGGCCTTCGCGTGCAAGCGGTGCTGTGACAATGTCGAGACCCGTGCAATGGCTTCCGACAATGACGAGATCGGGCACGCGAACGTGCGGCGTAAACAACGTGATGTTGGTCTCAGTACCGGCCGGCATCTGATCGGACAACGCATCGATCTTTAGGAAGCCGTCCGCCTGCGCAAACGACGTGATTGCGCCCGATCCCTTTCCCGACGGATAAGCAATCAACCCGTTGTCGCCCTCGACAAGCGAAACCATGACGAATTCTGTGCGGCCTAACTCGGACGCAATGCGCACCGGCACTCTTGCGCTGACATGCGCGTCGTTGCGAGGCGGCAACCCGGCCAACCGCCGCAGCACTAGAACGATCATGTCGTGGAAGGTGAACATTGCCGAAGTCGGAAATCCCGGAAGAATAACGACAGGCTTGCCGCCGCAAACCGCAAGGCACAACGGCTTTCCCGGTTTGAGCGCCACGCCATGCGCTACGATGCCTGGCTTGCCGAGGCGCGCGACGATCCGATGCGAAACATCGCCCTCGCCTTTCGACGTGCCGCCAGAGACGATCAGCATGTCGTGCGTTGCGAGCGCCTCGCGCATGACTGTTTCGAGCTTGTCTTCCTCGTCGGGAATAGCGCCAAGGAAAAATGCTTCGCCGCCGTTCTCTGAAACCGCTGCAGCAACGATTGCACCGTTCGTGTCGTAGATCGCCGCCGGCCGCAGGGGGTGTCCCGGCTGCACCAGTTCATCACCAGTCGAGATGATGGCGACGCGCGGTCGCTTGGCGACAGCGACGCGCGCAACGCCCGACGCCGCGAGAATTCCGATTTCGCGCGAACCGATCAGCGTGCCTGTGCGAAGCAGCGTTTCGCCTCGCGCGATGTCCGATCCCGCGTAGGACACAAATTGTCCCGGCGAGACCGCGCGCCGGATGTCGATGCCATCTCCGGACGGCTGCGTATGCTCGACCATCATCACTGCATCCGCACCGCGCGGGATTGGGCCGCCGGTTGCAATCGGCGTTGCCGTTCCTGCGCGAACAGGCAACTGCGGCGCGGTCCCGCACGCGATGATTTCGGCGTTCAGACTCAGTCGAACTGGTCTGGCTTCGCCTGCCCCGCTCGTGTCGGCCGAGCGCACCGCGAAACCATCGACGTTGGAACGATCGAAGGGCGGTACGTCGACCGCAGCAATGATATCCTTCGCCAGCGCAAGACCGAGCGCACCCTTGAGATCGCATTCTTCAACCGGCAGTTCGCGCGGAGACAACGCGGCTTCGAATCGCGCAAGGGCCTGCTCGCGCGACAGAACCGTCAGGAATTGATCCTGATCCACGCCCCCACGGCCTTTCGGCATTGCCGGATTGTTCATGAACCAATCCTATCAGTTTTCGCGCAACGCAAACGCGGCAACGGACGTTCCGGCAGCATATCCTTCGCTCTCTGCGGGAACCGCGAGCCACGCATCGGCGCGGGCTATCGCCTCTAATGGCAAGTCTCGAACAGCGAGGGGCATCCAGATCTCGTCCGAATTTTGCAGCAGCGCGAGTTCGGCAACACCAATAGAGGACGAAATTTTCCGCGCGAGAGGCCGACTCAAGGCTTTGCGTGCGAGCCGGCCGGACAATGCATCCAATGCCGGGCGAACGAGCATCAGAAAAACCGCGAATGCCTGATCGGCTGCGCCCGGAATGGCGATGACAGGAGCGTTTTTCAATCTGCCTACGGCCGCAGTGCGTCCCGGCTGAATCGCCAAGCCATGCGCGGGATTCGCTTTGACGGCTGAAAGCGCATGGACCGTGTAGTCGGTCAGACCAAGTCCCGTGCCGCCGGTGACAAGCAGCAGATCGCAAGCCTCTTCGCCAATGGCGGCAGCAATCGCCGCGGCATCACGTCCACCGGCGCGTGCATACGAAACTGATGCGCCGGTCCCCTTCACAAATTCACCGACGAGCTGCGATGAGATAGTCGCGCCGTCTCGAGACGGAACATCGACGACCCTTACGCGTGGCAAGCGCACTGGCAATCGATCCACACCGGCAGCGCGCAATGTGGCGATGTCGATGACACCAATACGTTGTCCCGACGCGACAAGCCTGCTCCCTATGTCCACATCGCTGCTCGCGCGGCGCATGCCGTGACCGGGCGCAACTTCGGCGACAACCTGGAAGGCCGATCGGGTCTGCGCAGCCATATCGGCATCGAGCAAGCAATCGCAGCCGTCGGGCATGCGGTCGCCTGCTTCCAACCATTGCGGCGCTTTCGGTAGTTGCAGCGGCGAATAGGACGACGCGCCGATGAGATCGCGTGCACGCAAGGCCCAGCCATCGGACATCGCAACATCATGTGCGGGCAATGGCCCCTTCGACACCACCGCAGAAGCCGCGACGCATCCGATCGCATCGGCAAGCGCGACGACGAAGGGATCGACCGGCTGGACGCTATCCAGCAACAGTCGAAGCGCCGCATCGAGCGGCGTCAGAGCAGCCGGCAAACGCTGAGACTTGATCATTGCGGATTGGTTTGCATCTTTGGCTGGCGACGCAGTGGTGATCGCACCCGTCTCCATCGGATTTCCCTGCTAACAGGGAATTTTACAGGGAAATAGCAGATTTTGAGGGCTTCCAACTACCATATCTGGCCGAAAAGTGTCTGTGCCGCAGCGATTTTTCATTTAATTCCCTGCTCAATTTTACAGAGAAAAAATTTGCAGAAACAGGGAATTCCGTGGCGGCAACAGGGAATTCCGCCGGAAAACGCTGGGCGAAGTTTAATGCTTATGTCTTCTCATTCCATCGGCGAAAGATTTCCACCAGCATTTGGGGCATATCGATGTCGAGGAATGCCCTCCTGCCCTCGACTTCGGCGACCGCTTCCGCGTGTTGCGCGATCAGACGCCGGGCGCCGATGCCACCGTCGAGGGTATCAGTTCGAGGAAAAATCTGCGCGACCACAATACCGGGTCGCCGCGCCGGCCATCCGTCACCGGCACCACGATCAGCGAGCCGCGATCGGGCGCACCCAGAACCGGTCTGCCTTTGACCCGACCGAGCAGCATGAGATTGCCGGGATCGACCGACATGCCGAAATGTTCGACCGTGCCGCCGATACGTTCGATGGCCGCCGGTATCACGTTGCGGCCGTCGGCGATCGCAGACGCGCCGAACGGAATAATCTCGACGGCCGCGATCATCTCGCCACCAACAGCAGGCTTAAAAGCCCGGCACATTGCCGGTCTTAATTTTGATGATCTGGGAAGATCAGAGGTGTTGGTTCGCACCAACGCGCAATGAAACAAACGGAATGTCAGTTCCCCATCCTTTGCTTGGAAGATTGTCTTTCGGCAGACAATTCAGCAGCGTCGTGGAAAGATTTTTTCGCTGTAGCGTTTTTCATGACACGTCAGCACAACTTTATCTTTGAAAAAGGGAACCACTCGCAAAATCGCTAGCCTTCGCCAATTAACGATGTTGATTCCGATCTTGTTCGGTTTTGGAATGCAAACCGTTCCCCGTTCGACAAAAAGAAAATTGGGACAATAGGGGTATCAACATGACTGCAATTCTTCTCTCGGATTCCGTGCGCTCAAGCCTGTACTCGCTTCGGCAAACAAACGATCTGCTTTCATCCACGCAGAACCGGCTCGCAACCGGAAAAAAAGTCAATTCAGCGAATGACAATCCAACGGTGTTCTTCGCGGCTTCCGCGCTCAGCAACCGTGCTTCCGATCTGGGAAACGTCCTGGATGGCATTACTGCTGCAGCCAAGGTTCTTAAATCAACCAGCGACAGCCTCGCATCGCTTTCAGACTTGGCAACAAGCGCGCAGGCAACGGCCCGCAACGCACTTGCAAGCACCGCGACGACAGCTCGAACCACCGGCAGCGTTGCTGGTCTTATTGGGACCAGCTCGTTTGCAGTAGCTGCGACCAAAACCTTTACGGTATCGGACGGAATGACCACCGCGACGATTACGTCCGCTGGCGCAGTGACGGCACAGCAAGTGCTCGATGGCGTCAACAACACTGCGGGCCTGAAGGTGCGCGCTTCGCTCACGGCGGACGGCAAACTTCAGCTGGAAGCGGCGGCGGCCAACGCGATCACGATCGGCGGCACCGCCTCGGCGGCGGAACTTGCTCAGTTCGGATTAACGGCTGGCGTGACTGCGGCCGGTAGTGTGAACACGTCACGGTCGGCTTTCGCGGCTCAGTTCGATGCAATCCGCACTCAAATCGACCAGCTTTCGTCAGACGCAACTTTTAACGGCACCAACTTGCTCAATGGCGGTAGCTTTCGGGTCAATTTCAACGAACGCTTAACCAGTTCCCTGAGCGTTGCGGGCGTGACCGACACCTCGGCCGGTCTGGGTATAGTTGCGTCAGTGAATGCGTTTCAGACTGACAAGGACATCAACGACGCACTTTCGAATCTGACAAACAGCATCAATACGCTGCGCAGCCAGACCAACATTTTCGCGTCGAACATTGACATCGTGACGACCCGCCAGGATTTCACCAAAGGATTGATTGGTGCATTGAATGCGGCGGCCGACAGCTTGACCGCTGCGGATACAAACGAAGAGGGCGCCAACTTGCTTGCCCTGCAGACGCGTCAGTCGCTGTCAACCACGGCCTTGACGCTGGCCTCGCAGGCAGACCAGAACGTTCTTCGTCTGTTTCGATAGGTTACTAGCGCGGCGGCAGAGTTTTTTCTTGCCGCCGCCTTTCCCGCGACGCTGAAGCCTTTCCGGAGCGGTGGCTCGGAGCCGCCGGTTCGATAATCAATCTTGCGGCGAAAAGACTTTTCGAAGATTATCGGCCGAATCGCAGTCGGCGTTCGATTGGGACTGCCCCCGTTAAACCAAATTGGTGAACGCCACGCCGATCAGAATCGTAATTGCTGATGACCACCCCATTATTTTGGTGGGATTACGCAATCTAATCCAGGCAGAACCCGATTTTGAATTAGCTGGCGAGGCCACAACAGGTCTTGCTGCTCTCAAGACCATTGCCGATGTCAAACCCGATGTCGCGGTTCTGGATATTTCAATGCCAGCCTTAAACGGCATCGCGTTGGTGCGCCGACTGGCGACTGAACAGAAAGACATTCGCGTACTCGTCCTCACATCTCACGAGAACGAAGCCTATGCCAAGCAGGCCTTTGAGGCAGGCGCACGCGGCTATATTCTCAAAAAGTCGGTTGCTCCCAATCTGATCCCGGCCATAAGGGCCGTCTTTACCGGCGGTCTGTATGTCGATCCAAATATTGCGGAAAGGGTTTTTGGCGATGCCGCCAAGATCGGCGGATCTACCCTCGTTGCGGGTCAAATCTCACTTTCAGACCGTGAACGAGATGTCCTGAAGCAGACTGCGTTGGGCCTCGCGAACAAGGAGATCGCTCAGCAACTCGGCATTGGCGTTAAGTCCGTCGAGACATACAAGGCGCGGGGGATAGAAAAGATAGGCGTAAAAACCCGCGCAGAACTCGTTCGTTATGCCGCCGCCCAAGGCTGGTTCGCCGACGTTTAGCCGATCAGTTTCCAACATCATGCTGAACACGACGTATCGCCGTCAGGCGAAGCCTGACACGCGGGCGGGCTAAGACGCGGCCGCTTCCGGCCAATCCATGCTCTGCTGCGACCTAATCCACCTTGGCATCTGATTTAGCAGCGGGGGGCGATGGGAAACCTTATTAGATGGCCGTTAGCGATTGATAGTCGCGATCATGCTACGGAGTCCGGGCAGGACGACTCAGGTCCAACGGTCGACGAAATCGAAATGGTCGAGCGGGTGTGGTCGATCCTGGACGACGGGATGCGAACCCTGAAGCGTTGTCTACAGGCAGCTGATGCCGCTGTCGCTATGATCGGCGATCAAGGCGAGAGGCAATCGCTCGAACAGAACATACTTTTCATTCGCTCAGTGCTTTCCCGGGCTTCGCAAAGGATGGCGGCCGCTAGTCAAATGCCGTTGGCCGAATTGGCAAACGAAGATGACGTTGTCGCATAAATCTATTTATCGGCGGTTCAGTAAAAAGTTAGAGTGAGTCAGCGCGATGGCGAGTATTCGAGTTACATTGGCAGACGATCATCCCATTGTCCTCGCAGGCCTTGGTATGCTGGTTCGTTCTGAGCGCGATTTCGAGCTCGTCGGCGAAGCAACGTCTGGTCCCGACGCACGAGCAATGATACGAGATTTGTTACCCGATATTGCAGTGATTGATGTGTCGCTTCCAAGCATCAACGGCATTCAGCTCGCCCGCGAGTTAGGCGCAGAGTGCCCTTCGGTCCGCTTCATCGTTCTGACCCAACACGAGGACCGCGCCTACCTCAGACAAGCCTTGGATGCCGGAGTGAAGGGCTACGTTCTCAAAAAATCGACATCCGTTTGCCTCGTCAATGCCATCCGAGGCGTGTTGGTCGGAGGGCTCTACGTCGATCCAGCTATGACCAGACACTTATATCGCGCCGCTCAGACTTCCAACAAACGAGAACCGGCCGGTGGAGCGCGCGAACTGACGCAGCGGGAAGAAGAAGTTATGAAGCTTTTTGCAACGGGGCTTACAGCCAAGGCTATCGCAGCTCATCTCGATTTAAGTCTAAGCACCGTGGAAACCTACAAAACGCGCGGGCTGGATAAGATCGGTATAACGAACCGTGCCGACATCGTTCGCTTCGCTTCTGCGAAAGGCTGGCTTGCTGGAATTTAATTATCTAAGAATTTGCAACAGCCAATGTTTCACTGCCGCTTTCTTCGAGAAGCTCCGCGACTTTAGCAAGCGCCTCGTCGCGTAGTTCTCTGCAATCGCGAAGTGCTTGCTCGACGTTGCTGTTGGTCGTGGCGGATGTGTACAGAGCCAGACATGCGTTTGAAAGATTTTCGAAGCCCAGCATGCCGGCAGAACCGCCGAAGCTGTGAGCTTCGCTCGCGATGTCGAGGCAATCTACTGGCGTTAAATGAGAAAGACCGAAACGCTGCTCGGCCTCGACCGCGAACAGTTTGAGCAGTTTCTTAAAATTAGCGGTGCCGATCATAGATCGAAGTTGCGCCACGGTCTCAAAATTCAGAAAGCAGGATTCAACTTCGGGGTTGGAGTACAGTTCGAGGATGCCGGTCCAACGCGCGTTGTCAGCTTTTTCGTTGCGCCGTCGTGAGACAAGCCTGTCGATCTCCGCTTGCAGCCGGTTCCAGCTGACCGGCTTTGTTACGTATCCGTCCATGCCAGCAGCAGAGCAACGCTCAGCCTCTTGAGGTATTAGATTTGCAGTCAGCGCAATGATGGGAAGGTCGGATCGTTCAAGTGTTCCACCGCGTATTTTCCGCGTCGCCTCGTATCCGTCCATCTCTGGCATTTGCAGATCCATCAGGATGGCGTCGAAAAGCTTGTGACGTGCGGCAGCGACCGCCTCGATACCGTTCGAGGCTGTCGTTACCCGGTGTCCCGCTTGCTCAAGCATGGCACGAATAACCTCACGGCTAATCTCGTTGTCCTCGGCCAGCAACAGGCCGTAGCAGTTCTTTTCAACAGCCTCAGATTGCTGCTGAGTCGCAGGTGCGGAGCACGAAGGCAGCGACAACGTAAACGAAAAAGTCGAACCGGCACCGACCTTGCTGGATACTTCTATCTGACTTCCCATCAGTTCAATGAGGCGCTTCGAAATCGCCAGTCCAAGTCCGGTGCCGCCGTATTTTCGTGTAGTTGAGCTGTCGGCTTGCACAAAACGGTCGAACAGTTTTGAAATTGCACTCTGCTCGATGCCGATACCTGTATCTGAAACGGAAAATCGCAGAACCTTTGGAGTATCGACAACACGGTCGATTCTGAGTGTGACCGATCCTTGGGACGTGAATTTTACGCCGTTTGAAAGCAGGTTGAGCAACACCTGCCGAAGTCTGATCTGATCGCCGAGAAACCACAAATCAAGGTCATGCGGCACATTATAGACAACCTGAATCCCTTTACGTTCGGCCTGCTCCGAAACAAGATTGACACAGCCTCTGGCCAAGTCTGAAAGGCTGAAAGGTATGACCTCCAAATCCAGTTCGTCGGCCTCAATCTTTGAATAATCCAGAATGTCATTGATGATGGACAGCAAGCCTTGGCCAGCTTCGCGTTGCATTTCAATGAAGTGCGCGCGGCCTTCGGCCGGTTGAGCATTCGTGAGGAGAAGTTCCGATATGCCGATGATCGAGGTCAGCGGCGTTCGGAGTTCGTGACTCATATTTGCCAGGAAATCTCGCGTGGTTTGCACGGCAATTTCGGCGCGCTCTTTCTCATTGCGTAGTTCGAGTTCAACTGCACGCCTCGCCGTGATATCGCTAAATGTTCGAACTCTGCCACCGTCGGGCGTCGAAACCGTTCTGATTTCCAGGACCGTGCCGGTCGGACGAACCCTCTCATAAATATACGTATTGCGAGAGAGTGCGTTTTCATAGTCTTTGGAAGAATCGCCTTCGTACTCTCCGCGCTTTCTCATGTATTCGATCATCTCGGTCTTATGCGGTCGGCTCTCCATGAACTCATACGGCAGATCAAGTAATTCCAGTGCGCGCTTGTTCGTAATCACACAACGCCCATCCCGGTCCGTGCCAATGAGACCTTGGTCCATGTTGTCGAGAGTATTTCGTAGCAGACCGCTTAATCGCTCGATGGGGCGAATGAATATCTGATGACCGATGACCCAGACCACCAAGCCGCCGATCAACGTCACGGCACTAAAGACCACTGCCGCAATGATGGTAAATCTATCGATAGCTCCAAGGGTCGCTTGCCGATCAAATCCGACGACGACGTGCGCGTTTGCGCCTGACAGCGGAAAAGCGCCGAACAGACGCTCGCGGCCTTCGGGATCGAGGCCGCTGAAAACTCCCTTTTCTTTATGAGCCAGCACTTCGCTCAAGAAGCTTGCAGGAACGCGAGGATAAGTTCCGGCTTCGCCGAGCGCAGGAAAGCGGGCGAGAACGACACCATTACCGTCCATTAGCAAAATAAGAGTATCGTCCCGAACTCCGCCGATCTGTGTCGCCAGCCGATTGAACCAATCGAGATCAAGGTTGGCTATAATTGCTTGCTGGGTATCGGTGCGGCTATCGCGATAGAACTGCGCAGCGAACGTGCTGGGAGCACCGTTCAGTTGCGAGATGAAAAAATCACTAACGCTAAAATCGCCCTGCGTCCGCGCTTTCTGAAACCAGGCGCGGCCCGCCAAGTCGAATCCCAGGGCTTTCGGATTCATCGAGCAAACGATCCTCTGTTGATCGTTCACGACCGAGAAGGAGCGGGCCCAAGCGTGGGAGCGCTTTACTGAAGCAAGAAAAGCCGCGCAGGACTCGGGGGTACCGTTTGTCACCTGAGCGACACGCGACAGAATGTCGAGAACGCTCCGAACATCGTCGATGGTGTCCTGATAGCGAGAAGCTCCGGCCTTGGCTAATTCATACGCGCGGTCCTGCGTAATCCGCGTTCGGCCGTCTTTGACGCGGACAAGTTCAACTGTTTGCAGAATGGCAAGTGGCACCAGCAAAATCGCAATAATAGCCAACAGCCGAATGCGTAGGCTGGCCGAAGTTCGATCGAATGAATTGGCGGTCAAACGCTAGTCCTTCTACCTTCGCGGCTTCAAAGAACGACATTCCGCGAATCGTACCATGACCGGGTTGATTCGTTCGATTTGCCCTGATTCTGCGAGCTAATTTCATTTTGGTCGGTAGCCAACCGATCGCCGCCGCCAAAATTCTCGGCGTAGCGTGACATCTATGATTAACGAATTGATCGGCCGTCAGGATATTCCTGACGCGGACGTCGGCGTGCCCGACGTTCGATTACCGAAGAAATGGTCTAACAATCGGGTTTTGAGGAAGAACGTTTATTGCTCGGTTGAGCGCGTAAGGAGTTGAGATGCCAGGCCAACCGCCGTCGCACCGCAAGACGGTACATCCCTTTGTAGGCGTGCTCTGCAAGAGTTGTGAAGCGCCGATCTTGTTATTCGGCGGCAGCAACTTCGTAGCGCCGCGGTTTGCCACGGTCTGTCAGAGTTGCCGCCAGCGTGCCGTATACGTCGCGCAGGACGTGCGTAGGCTCGATGGACAAGACGACACAGCCTCACTGACGTTGATCTAGTTTGATGCCATCGATTACGAAGCCGGCTAGCGCCAAGAAGGATCATAATATGAAGCGAATGATCGCGAAGTTCATCAAAGATGAGAGCGCTGCGACCGCTATCGAATATGGGTTGATTGCGGCTGGTATTTCTCTGGCTATTCTCGGCTCCATCAACGGTCTTGGAACGAATCTGAAATCGAAGTTCACATCGATCAACTCCTCTCTCAAATAAATCTCACATAAATATCGCGAGCGCTTTCGTGGCGCACGAGATCGTGGAATTTGAAACGCTCATCGGAAGCTGCATTTATTTTCAATTGCTGACCCAAACGGGTCTCATTGGCAGTCGGGTCTCTATCTCGGCACTGCTTCGTCGAGAACGAATCCAGTCCATCCCCAGCCTTGAATGGCTACTGTATATATTCGACCAGCATCGCGCTGAAATCGAAAACGTCGCGCTGCAAAAATTTCAGCAGGGCAATCGTTGGCTGGGCGGTTCTTGGGTAACAGATCGCGACCTTAATAGACCGAATGAAAACGGTTGATCGCTCGAAAGCGCGATGCCGTTGCCTCGCTGCTTCGTGACAACGCTTCCGCGGCGGCGATAAGAATTATTAGAGAATGTAAAGGGAGACGGCCCCAGCTTGGCTGTAGGACACATGATTGCGAGATCATGTATCGGCTGGGGCCGTTTCGGGAATGAACGCGCTCGACACAAACGCTCAATCTCGATGCAATAAGCAATAGCATAACGCACGTCGAATGCGATTTTTGATCCGCTGCAAGACTGTCGGGGAAAACCTGACCCGTTTACGCCTTGTTGTTCACATTTTCTCCGAAGCAAGCGATGCAGTGCAAAAATGCACGACGCCTGCCGGTGCCTTTCGGGGGTTACAGCGGAGCAACCTGCTTAAGAACCTGCTTCTCAAGCGGAGCAGATTGGCAACAAGATACTTGAGGCGGACACTCTCGTGCTCCAGATCCCTCATGCGTCGCGCTTACCAAGTTGAAGCCCGCGCACTTAATTTCATTTTAGGTATTGGGGCTTACTCAGTCTTCTTTGGCTGCGACAAAATTTAAGTCCCGCGTACATAATTTATTGACTGAGTGTTTGCCGAAAATGCCAAGAGTAAGAGCCTGCAAGAGTAATTCGACTCCTCTCGAAATCTTTTCTCAACGCCAGCCTTCTCATTTTATAGGCGCCGAGAGCAATGAATGGGCATTTGTTGAAACTTTCATCAGTCATATTTTTTCCAGCGTTTTGGTCGCATCATTTTCTGCGTGCTTGTTTTTTTTAACTCCGAGCGCTGCTTTGGCGCAAAGCGCGCCCGCAATCAGCAACGTTGCACCGAATTCCGGAATGACAGATGGCTTCACGAGCGTGACCATCACAGGAACAAATTTCACCGGAGTGACTGGCGTCAAATTCGGTGCCACACCCGCATTGTTTTTCACATTCGATAGTGCGACCTCGATAACCGCGATCTCTCCGCCCGGCAGCGTCGGTGTCGTTGACGTTACGGTTACGACACCGGTCGGGACGAGCGCTTTCACCAGCGCCGATCAATTTACCTATCTCGTCAGGCCGACTTTGACTTCCATCTCACCAAGCACCGGCCCGTCGTCAGGCGGTACGAGCGTCACGATTTCCGGTACAAATCTCGACGGAGCGACCGCAGTGAGCTTCGGGATATCGGCTGCGGCTTCATTTGTTGTAAACAGCGCGACCTCGATCACTGCGGTGTCTCCGCCAGGCAGCTCCGGGACCGTCCACATAACCGTAACAACACACGGCGGCACGACGGCTCTCAGCAGCGCGGATCAATTTACGTATGTGCCAGCGCCAACTGTCGATTCTGTTACGCCCAACAGCGGCCCGGCCACCGGAGGAACGAGCGTAACCATTGCGGGTACAAATTTCACGAGCGTAAGTTCAGTAAGTTTCGGCGCTACAGCTGCAGCCTCTTTCACAGTCAACGGCACAACGTCCATCACCGCCCTCTCTCCGCCGAACGGCGGAGGCATCGTCGATATCGCAGTGACGACGCCTGGCGGCGCGAGCCCAACCAGCAGTTCGGATCAATTCACCTATGTTGCTGCGCCAACCGTTGCATCCATTTCGCCGAATAGTGGCCCGGCTTCAGGTGGAACGAGCGTGACGATCAGCGGTACAAATTTCACCGGAACCAGTTCGGTGAGCTTCGGTGCGACGCCTGCAACATCCTTCACACTTAACAGTCCAACATCTATCACTGCGGTATCGCCACCGGGTGGCGTTGGCACGGTCGATATCATAGTAGCCACGCCAGGCGGCGCGAGCGCGACAAGCAGCGCCAGCCGATTCGCTTTCATCGCGGGACCGGCGATTTCTTCGATATCTCCGAATGCCGGTCCGCTCTCGGGCGGCACCATGGTGACAATTACGGGCACCAACTTGACTAGCGCGACAGCAGTCAATTTCGGCGGAACCGCCGCCGCATCCTTCACGGTCAGCAGCGCAACATCCATCACGGCGGTATCACCGCCAAACAGCGCCGGCGTTATTGACATCACCGTCACAACATCCGGCGGCACTAGTCCAACAAGCAGCCAAGATCGATTCATTTATGCGGCCGGGCCAGCGGTAACTGCGGTCTCACCCAACGGCGGGCCGACAGCGGGCGGCACAAGTATAACAATTACAGGGGTCAATCTTTCAGGTGTGACGGCCGTAAAATTCGGAAGCATCGCTGCCGCATCTTACACAGTCGGTAGCACTACATCTATCACAGCTGTTGCTCCGCCCGGTACCGGCGTTGTCGATGTCACTGTTACGACGCCTGGCGGTATCAGTGCGCAGTCACCGTCTGACATTTTCACGTACGTTGCCGGGCCGACGGTGACCTCGATATCGCCTTCAGGCGGTCCTGTCGCCGGCGGCACGAGTGTGACAATCACCGGCACGAATTTTACCGGACTTAATGCTGTGAAATTTGGCAGCCGCGCGGCGACGTCATTCACGCTCAATAGTACGACATCCATCACCGCAGTCTCTCCAGCTAACAACGCGGGTCAGGTTGATATTATCGTCACCACCGCTCAGGGCGGCGTGAGCACGGCTGGTCCGGCAGACCGATTTCTCTACGGAGAGCCCGACAGCCAGAAAGCGCGAGCTATTCAAAACCTCATTACCCCTATGGTCGCGCAGATATCCGGCCAGGCAATAACAGGGGCCATTGACGGCGCGATAGACGACGCATTCTCTTCCGGTGGACAAGCGTTTGTACTCGGACCCAACGGGGCATCCTTCAACTTTGCCGCCGAACCAAGAACCGGCCGTGACCGTATCGACGACGCGTTTGCCGCGCTTGGCAGCGTATCGCGAAAACCTGCCATTCCGCAGTTGGAGCGGGAATGGAGCCTTTGGCTCGACATCCGGGGAACCGGGTGGAAGGTGAATGACAACGTCAGAACCACTGCAAGCGACCTGACCGGCAATCAGCTCAATGTCACAGCGGGCGTCGGCCGAAAACTCTCACCGGATACTCTTGTCGGCGTTTTCGTCGGCTATGAGAATTTCAAGTATGACGTTGCTTCGCTCGGTGGCGGATTGAAGGGAAACGGCGAAACTGTTGGTGGATACTTCGCGCGGCGATTTGGCGACCTACGCTTCGATGCGAAAGTTGGATGGTCGAATGTGGATTACGATATTACAGCCGGAACAGCGAAAGGTGCAATCGGCGCGAGCCGTTGGCTAGCCTCCGCCGGACTGACTCGCGATTATAAATTCGGACAACTTCATTTCGAGCCTTCGGCCAAGGCGTTCATGCTTTGGGAACAACAACGCGCGTGGACAGACAGCCTTGGAACGGCACAAGGTGCAAGAGATTTCTCGGTCGGTCGCGCCAGCACGGGTGCAAAGCTCTCACAGGCATTCGAGTTGCCGAGCGGGTGGAAGATGGTGCCATTCGTCGGCGCTTACAGTGACTATCGTTTTGGGTCAGATAGCTCTCTGCCGTCGACACAACCGGTAGCAGCTATCAGCCAAGGCTGGTCCGCGCGCGTCACATCGGGGACCACGTTTAACGGCGCGAAGGACGTTTCGGTGTCTCTTGGTGGAGAGCTTGGAGGGATTGGCTCCAATTACAGAATATGGACCGGACAAGCGCGAGCAAATATTCCGTTTTAAGGCCACAGCGATGGAATTGAAGGTTGGCAATGGCAGTATTTAAACACGAAGCGCGCAAGAAACGATTCTCCTCCAACCAGACGGCATGGGCACTTCTCGATGGGAGTTTCGCGAAACGCGTTTGTACGATCGTGAACATTTCTTCGACTGGCGCGAAGCTTCAGTGTTCCGAGGCTGAGTCTATCCCGCAGATTTTTCAGTTGGCAATCAATGACACTAGAAAAGTCAGCTGCTGCAAAGTTGTGTGGCGCAAGGGTAAACTCATCGGCATACAATTTGTCCCTGGCGGCTGATCCAACTACCTTGGCGACGCTTTCCTGGTACACTGTTCGCCCTTTTCCCAACTAACTATGATTCCGCATCTCTATGAAGTTTCCCAACAAGTTAGTTTGAACTGTCCTACAGAGCAGGAAGCATTCGCTCGTTGAATTTCCAGCGATTGCGTGTCCACTTCGGTACGATTAAGCGACACAGTGGTGATGCCTCAGATGTCCGCTTTGTGCCAAAAGCAGAATTGCCCTGCTCCACTTCTAATGTCCGATTGTACTCCGTGAGCCGACATCGATGCGCGACCAGAGCTCGTCTGCTTCGCGCAATCAGAGGGCTTTCCATAACCGGCCATTTGCGAATTCGGCGGGCGCGATACGATGAATGATAGCTAAGCTGTCTAGCGAAAGCAAACCGCGCGACTATTTCTGAATGTGTCGCACCACCGCTGTCATCGCCCAGCGATCCCAATACGGATCGGTCTTGCGGACGATCTGCACAAGGCAGATGAGATAATAGACCAGCGCAGGCGCCATCAGCGCGAACGCTGCCACGAGACAGTGATATTTCGCCATGTCCTCCGCCGTCGTGCCGATGGTTTTCGCCAGCGCGAGAATGATCGCGGCCGTCACAAGAAACGGACCGAGGATCGCCGCGTAACGGATCGCCATTTGTTTGATCGGCGGTGGAAGATTCGTCTTGAGAGTGTCATCCACGACCGAGATTTTCGCCGCGCGGTCGCCGAGTGTGCCGCCTTTGCGGAGCTTGAATGCGAACAGGTATGCGAGGAGCACAAGATATGCCGGCCAGTTGAGCGACCATGCATCGATCTGCTCGTTGCTGGTGCCGAGGGAATAGGTTTCGGAGATCGTGTAGGTGACGTTGCCGTCCTTGGTGACGCGCGCGAGTGTCAGCAGCCGCGCCGTCTCAGCACCGAATAAGGATTTCTTGCAGACTTGCGCGACGTTGAAATTCGCAGGCGGCGGAGGTTTGAGATCGCCCGGAATACCCGTGACCTTGTAGCAGACTGATGTGTCGAAGCCGCCGGCAGTGAACTGGACATGGCCTGCGGTCAGCGCGAACAGGACCGCGGCGATGATCTGGAAGGGAATGAAAATCAGAATGGCGTCGATGAAGAGGGAGAATGACCTGCGCCAGAAACCGGCGCGCAATCGTTCGGCTTTCATGTGATGCTCGCAATCGTCTCAGCGATGAAATGTCAGCAGCTTTGTCGATTCGCGCCCGGAACGGTTCGGCCGCAACAGGCGTTTCTCCACAATAGAACGTGATCGCGCGCCGCTTCAATGCTGCCGCAGCACGGGATAGTCTCTTCCTGGAGATGGCCATGACCGGAAAAATGAAATTTGCTGCGGCGCTCTTGATGCTCGTCGCGTTTGCCGATGTGCCGAGCGCGTTCGCGCGCGGCGGCGGGGCGAACCTGATGAGTTCGCCCGGCTATCAGCGGCGCCTGCAGGAATCGCGGCAGGAATATTCGCGGGCTTACACCACGCCGCCTGCGGTCTATCCGGGGCGCAAGTGGCGGCATCGCCGTCATCACTATTACTGACGCTCAGAACGCCGCGCCCCAGTCGCGCGCGGTTTTCACGATCCAGTCGCGGTAGAGCGTCAGCGGCGTGATGCCGGTGAGTCCGCCGCAGCCGTCGCCGTTGTTCGGACCCGTCGACCAGCTCACGACACCTGCAATGACGGATTTGCCGTCCTGATCCTCGAATGCCGGCGCGCCGGAATCCCCGGTGCATGCGCCCATGCCGGCGCTTTTGTTTTGCGTGAGCGGATCGACCAGGCGAATTTGCAGCGTGCCGGGATTTCCGGTCACGGCGAGATTGGCGGCACGCACCGTCCCGACGCCGTCATCGCCGCCCGATGTCGTGACGCCGACGCCCGCAACGGTGAATCGTGAGCCCGGCTGAATCGGAATCCGCGGCATGCCGAGAATGGCCGGAGATTTGTTCGGCACGCTCGAGGGCAGCTGCAACAGCGCGACATCGGCGGTGGCGCGATGCGCGAGCATCGACTGCATATTAAATTGCGGATGCGTCACGGCCTTTTGCGCGGTGATGAGCTTCGGTGGCTGCGTCGATGGATCGATCACGCGATAGCTCGTGCCCGGCGCGACGCAGTGACCGGCGGTGAGCACGATGGCCGGCGCGATCAGTGTGCCGGTGCAGACGGTGCCGCGCGAGCCGATGATGGTGACGATGGAACGAGCGATAGCGTCCGACGGCGCCGAGCGGCTGCCGGTGATGGCGGCCGCTGCATTCGTCAGGACAAGCGTGATGGTGAGGCATTTCACAAGGCGGGCATAAGGCATCGCCAAGGATGAGCCAGCGCGTTGACTACTTGTCAATGTGGGATATTTTTGTTTCTGCCTGCAAAAGTCTGACTCTTTCAAGCGGAAATGGCTTTCTCGCCGGGCGTCCTATTCCACAGCATTCTTGCGGAAATGGGCCATTCAAAACCAATAGGATAAAAGCATCTCTGAGCTCGACGACAAATTCGGGCCAAGTCGCCTGAAGATAATCCACTATCGCTCGATTGCTGAGCAAGGGATAGAAAAACGCCCATGCTGCTGCAAACTCCAGCGCGACGTCATCAAGTTCTCTTTTCGGGGTGTTGGCGTTGCTTAATGCCGAATTCGCTTCGGCAGCAAAGAGCACAGGAATAGTTTTTACGCCCTCACCAGCCAATTTCTTCCTAAAAACGGAATCTGCCAACACCTCCTTAATTTTTGAAACCGTATATTTGACTCTCAGTTGCGCTGCTTGGAAGCAGATTGCTTCCTGGTTTTTGGTTTCCAAGCGTCGCTTTTGCATTCTCCTTCGTGAAAACTCGTTGCCGCTCATGGAGCCGCCTCGACTTGAGCTCTCCCACAAAACTCAAAAAATGGTTGGAGTGTTTCAATTCTAAATGCCTCCAAACGTTTGTAGTTCTTTCCGCTTATCGTCAGCCACGCTCCGTGCGGTAAGTAAATATAGGGCAATACGAAATAATCTCGCACCTTGTCGGCGGCGCGATCCATCCTGGCAAGAATTAGAAAATCCGGTTTTCTTTGAGATCTATATCCGAATTGCCATTCGTTTGAACCAATTGGGCTAGAACTCTTGGCACGCCCTACACCCACCGCAGCAGTGAGCTCTTCGTTTATTCTTATCTGTCTTGAACTCGGAATAATTCTTGCGGAACCGCCTCTTTCTAAAACACCGTCCACGATACGCCGTCGCATCTCATTCCGAACCATAATATTAGGGTATCTGTTCTTCCTCCGTCCTACGTAACCAATTTTTCTATAAGCTTGCGAAATGCTACCAAAATGAGCCTTGTAACAATTAGTCGACGGTGCAATGGACGACGCTTCTATCGCGTCGATATTAAGGTACCCGTCTCGACACCACATTGAAGAAAGAACATCAAGCAAAAACGAATCCGAATACCGTCTTACATTTTCCCCGAGTTTCCATTGGGCATCTCGAAAACGCGCGGGCGAAACAATTGCTTCAAAAGCTCCGATGCCGCGAACCCATTCGTTCGAAGGGTTACGCCGATATTTTGAGTCAAGCTTTTTAGACGTTCTATTATAAACGCTGTTACCCATGTATTTTTCATTTGAAAGTAATTGGCGTACAGATGCCCAATACCATGGATGCCCGCTTGCGCTTCTTATTCCGGCCCGATTTAACATCCTAGCTATTTGGTTCAGCGATTGGTCTTGGTCAACAAACTGATCGTAGACCCAACGCACTATTCTCACTTCCTCTGAATCACCAAGGACCAGGATGGTGTGATCGCCCTGAATACTTTTACGTTCGCCGAATTTTAACTCTCCCTTTCGCACTTTGTTTTCGTCCACAAGTACCCGGCGGAGACCGAAGCCAGGCGTAGAGCCCATTCGAAAACCTTTAGTTACAATCCGACTCTGCCCGGCAAACACCTTGACTGAGAGTTCACGGCTAAATTCCCCTGCCATAGCTCTCTTTATGTTCTTGATTACGGTCGACGTAAGACTCCCGTCATTTCTAAATTGCTCGGCGCAATATTCAATGCGCACTCCCGCCTCTTGGCACAGGAATTCGTAATAGGCACTTTCGTCGCTATTTTGAAAGCGCCCCCAACGACTAACATCATAAACGAGAACAGTAGCGAAATCAGTATTTCCGGATTTCACGTCTTCAAGGAGACGTTTGAGACCGGCTCGATTTCCAATTTTCAGTCCGCTTTTGCCCGCATCTTCATAGCTACGCACGATGGTTAGTCCGCGCTTTGCAGCATATATAGCGATCGCTGACGCTTGATTCTCGATCGAATATTTCTGCATGTCGGTTGACATGCGTACGTACTGCGCGGCTTTACCTTCAGTCAGTGGCATGATTCAATCAAGCGGCAAATTGATGGACCTTTCGCTAATGAGAGCTTGGGTATTTTCTGTCAGAGTGGGGAATACTTTTGGAAAACTCGAAATTTAGATATGTAAACTTGGAATTTTGCTGTTTGAAATTTCCGACTTTTCCAAAGCGCACAATGCCGCTTCATCGAGATTAGCTGCCCGACGAGAACCGATATTCTCAGCACATCTCTTATGCATGAGCTCTCATAACGAGAGAAGTCGAGCGTCACGAAATTTGAACATACTCATACGACTACGAATTGTCCCATCATGCCGGCGTCTTCATGTTCGAGTATATGGCAGTGATACATATAGGGTCTTTCAGAATCGGCGTAATCTGAAAACTCGATGATGACTCGGACGGCGGATCCAGCATCGACCAATACCGTATCTTTCAATCCTAGCTCTTGAGGCAGCGGCGGAGCACCATCGCGATCGAGCACACGAAACTGAATGCCATGGATGTGGAACGGATGAGTGAGCGGCGTGGTATTGCGGATCTCCCAAATTTCGGTGCTGCCGAGCGGCACTTTGAAGTCGATCCGGTCCATGCTCATCGGGCGGCCATTGATCCCCATCGCGGCGCCCATGCCTCCGCGTCCCATCATTCCGCCCATGCCCATCATGGCCATGTCCAATGTGAATGTGCGGGTACGCGCTGCTTGTGCGGCGCTCCAGCTTGAAACCCGGATCAGCTTTGTAGGCATTGCGCGATCTATGGTCTCCAACCTTGCTGCACGCAATTCAAGGATCGGGAGAGTTTCCGTATTACCCGACATCCCTCCCATCATCATTCCTGGACCCGCCTGGCGCGTATTGACGACGTCCGGATAACTCATCAGTCGAACTTGTTGATCGATTTCCATGTCGATAAGGAGTTCAGCGCGCTCGCCGGGCCCGAGCCGAAGCCTGCGCTGCATCACGGATTGCTCTAGGAGGCTACCGTCAGAACCAACAATGACGAGATCGGCGCCGTCGTCGCGACCGAGAGTATAAATGCGGGAGTTTGAACCGTTCAAAACCCGTAACCGCGTGCGCTGCCGCCGCAAGACGACATGTGGCGCCACGGTGCCATTTACCAGAATGACATCACCCTTGTAGCCGGCCATCACGTCATGCATGGACGACAAATAATCGAAACGGCCATCACGCCGAAACCGCCGGTCCTGAATCACGAGCGGAATGTCATCGACGCCATAATCGACAGGAAGATCGAGCGCCTTGCTCTCGTCATCCTCTATCAAGAACAATCCAGCTAACCCGCGCAGAACTTGCTCTCCTGTTTGTCCCATCAGATGTGAATGATACCAGCACAGCGAGGCCTTTTGCCTGATTTCAAACGACGGCTCCCAGACCGACCCCGGTTCGATGATCTGATGTGGGCCGCCATCGGATCGTGCAGGAATATGCAGGCCGTGCCAGTGAACTGTCGTCTGATCGGGTAATGCGTTTTTCACGCGCAGCGCGACGTGATCTCCCGCCCGGACGCGAATCGTGGGTCCTAGATAATTTCCATTGAAGCCGATAGTTGGCGTTAATATGCCGTCGAAAAATTCCGATTTTCCGGGAGCCGCAACGAGGTCGAAGACTTTTTTATCTCCACTCAGCGCTGGCTGAAGAAGGGGAGGAATCCTGAGCGCGTTCGGAAACAGGTTCTCGTCCGCTGCAATCGCTGAGTTGACCTTGAATGGAGCGGCAACCGCAAGGGCGGTTCCCGCAATGAACGAACGGCGCGAAATGGTCATGAACCGCCCGAGACAGTGTTCAAAATCACAATAGAGGTTTTGATTGAGTGAGGCTGAGAAGATTGTTCATGGTACGCTTCCCGGTGGCGGATTAGCGACGACCTTTGCGATCCGGCCAGTCAATGTGTGCCAGCACCCAAAGTGCGGCGAGATTAACGAGCGGCACAAACACCAATAGCGACCACAGCGGAGAGAAACCAAGCCTCGCGAGCACGCGGCCGATCGGATAGACCACGGCTACGACGACGGCGATGAAGAAAAACCAATGCAATGGTGCAAAAACCATCGTATCCGACCACCCGTACATCATATAATGGCTTGCCCTCCTCGGACGCGCAGCAGATAAAACAAACATTGGCGCTGAAACGCTCAGCACATATTGATCAGGATCAACTCGCGTTAGGGTGCACAGCAATCACTCTCATGATCGCCTTCAGGGAATTAAGTACGTGGTTCGCAGATGAATTGTTATGGAATGTAGACACCCGAATTGCACTCCAATGGATGATATCGTCCGAGACGGACCAATTCCGGAAGGGCCCTGTTCCAAGTCAGACGTCCTGTCTCAAACTTTGATCATACGAATGGGATGCGCCAACCCCAACTCGCACAAGCCCAGCACCGAGGCAGGAGCGGACTCTTGGGGGCCACAGCGATTCCACTTGGTTGCCACGGTCCAGAATCTCCGGAAGTTCATCCCGCTGCGATGCCCAGCCCGCAGCCTTTATTTTGCCGTCCGGCTTCTGCCGCCAGCGGTGGCAGATCGGCCACCTTCCGCTAGGCCGAGCACCATGTCCGAAAACCGCTCGCCTTGCACGAGCACGTGGTCGTGAAGGCGAGTTGCCGCGAGTTGCTCATCACCAGCGCGGATGGCTTCAAGAATACCCGCGTGCTCCTGCAGCGATTGCAGTAGACGGTTGCGGGCTCGGAGCTGGATGCGGCGATAGGCGCTCAACCGCTTGTGTAGGGCGAACGCCTCATCGGCCAAAAATCCGTTGCGACTCGCGCGGTAGATCGCTTAGTGAAAGTTGCGGTTGTCGGCATAATATTGCTCGCTGTCCCCTTCGTGTGCGGCCACCTCGCACGCCCGATGCGCAGCTTCCATTGCCGCGTCACTCTCTGGCGTGAGCCGCCGCGCCGCAAGTCGTCCGCAGGCGCTTTCAATCTCGGTCATGGTTTCGAACATTTCGAACAACCCGGTCGGCGAAGGGACGCTGACGATCGCCCCGCGGCGTGGCCGAACATCGATGAAGCCCTCGGCACCAAGCTGAAGTAGCGCTTCCCGAATTGGGGTCCGGGACACTCCGAATCGGTCCGCCAACGAAGCTTCGTCCTTCGCGGATCCGGTTCTATCTACGGATGTTAGTTCAATGCGTTATGGCCTGTCGCGGATTGAATGATCCCGTCTGCGCCTGCCATCGCGAAATTTTTGATCTCGTTCGGCAGAAGCGGCGCGCCCATCTGGACAAGTCTGCAGCCTGCCCGCGCTTGCTCGATTGCGCATAGATAAAAGCAAACCTTCAACCGATCCAAGTAAATCCTACTGGCCGGTTGCCGCGCGTTCGGCGAACTGTGCTAGTTCGTCAATTTGCTCATAAATTTCGTTTGCTCTAGACGCTTCAAGCGTCATTTTGGTCGGGATATTTCCCACGGACCCGATACAAGAGCCCTGACAATAAAATCAATCATCTCATCGAGCGTCGGTCCTGGCTTTTTCGCACACTGTTCGATCATCTGCGGATGGAAAAATCGAATCATTCCCGTGCAGACGCTTTTGGCAGCCAACTCAACGTCATTGATCTTGAATATTCCGCTGCGTACGCCGTCTGCGATCACCAAACCGATGATCGTCGTGATTTGCATCATGTGCGCTTCACAGACATCCCAGCTCTCTTCCATCGCGATGGCGACCATCTCGTGAATCTTGGCGTCGCCGACAAATCGTTCAGCATTCATACGGCTGACGGTGGCAAGGAGTTCGCGCAGGCGATCGATGGGTGGAGTGGGCTTGCGTGCAATCCTTTCGGCTTCTGTCTCGACTTCGCTCATGAGACGACGGGCCACGCCTTCGTGGATCGCCTTCTTGGAATCGAAGAAGCGATAGATATTCGCCGGACTCATCTTCAGCGTCTTGGCGATATCGGCGACGGTTGTTTTCAGATAGCCGACATCGCGGAACAAACGCTCCGCTGTGGCGAGAATGCAAACCCGCCGTTCGGAATCGGTATCGTCGTGAAGAAGTGTCATGTCGGCATCGTTATCACGAGTTCACTTATTCGGCAGCGGCGAGCGGCGGCGCGTGCTTCATTTCGCCGGGATCAACCGAGGTCAGGTTTTCGGCCTCGCCAGTTCCCCGTTCATCCAGACTCATGCGGAACCATAGCGCATAGAGGCCGGGAAGAAACAGCAGCGTCAGGAAGGTGGCCACGAACAATCCACCCATAATAGTGATCGCCATCGGTCCCCAGAACGCCGATCGCGACAACGGGATCATAGCCAGAATAGCCGCCAGTGCCGTTAAGACCACGGGACGCGCGCGCCGGACAGTGGCCTCAACAATGGCCTCCCGCCGCGTCAGGCCATGCTCGACATCGGTCTCGATCTGATCGACCAGAATGACGGCGTTGCGCATGATCATTCCCGCCAGTGCGATCAGACCCAGCAATGCCACGAATCCGAACGGGCTGTTGGCGACGTTGAGGCCCAATGAAGCACCGACGATACCGAGCGGCGCGGTCAGGAAAACGAGCGTCAATCGCGAGAAACTTTGCAGCTGAACCATCAGCAAGGTCAGCATCCCGATCACCATCAACGGAAACAGGATAAAGATCGAGGCATTGCCCTTGGCCGATTCCTCGATCGCGCCGCCGATCTCTATGCGATAGGCCGGCGCAAGGCTGTCGCGAATGCCTTGAAGTTTCGGCCAGATGGCATTGGTCACGTCGGGCGCCTGCACACCGTCAACGATGTCCGAACGCACGGTGATCGCCATGTCGCGATTGCGCCGCCAGAGGATCGGTTCCTCATGCGCGTATTCGATCTTGGCTATTTGCGAAAGGGGCACCGCTACGCCGCCGCGCGAATAGATTGTGAGGTCTCCGACATGACCAAGATCGAGCCGCTCAGAGGGAACGGCGCGTGCGACGACGCCGACCTTCTCGATGCCATCGCGCATTGTCGTAACCTGTGCCCCGCTAATCAGCATTGCCAGCGATTGCGAGATTTCTTGCGGCGTCAGACCGAGCGCGCGGGCGCGGTCCTGATCGACGGCGAGTTTGAGATAGGGCGTCTGTTCGTTCCAATCGAGATGTGGATCGACCACCTTGTCGTTGGATCGCATGACGTCGCGTACCTTGTAGGCGATGTCGCGTACTGTTTTGGTGTCGGGACCGACGACGCGGAATTGAACCGGAAAGCCGACCGGCGGACCGAAGTTGAAACGATCGACACGCACACGCGCTTCGGAGAGCGCGCCATCGGCAACCGCTCTCTCCAGCCGCGTCTTGATGCGTTCACGCGCCTCGACGTTCTTCGACACGATCACGATTTCAGCGAATGCCTCGTTGGGAAGCTGAGGATTGAGGCCGAGCCAGAAACGCGGCGATCCTTTGCCGACATAGGCCGTATAGGTCTCGATATCCTTGTCGTCCTTGAGCATCGCCTCTGCTTTCTTCACAGAGTCGGTTGTCACGCCGAAAGCCGTGCCTTCCGGCAAACGCAACTGGAGAAACAGTTCCGGCCGTTCCGAGAGCGGAAAGAACTGCTGCTGCACATGTCCGAAGGCGAGGATCGACAGCACGAAGACGCCGATCGTCGCTAGTACGACCGTGCCGCGGCGGCGCACACACCATTCGACTACGCCACGCAATCCGCGATACATCGGTGTCTCGTAGATGGCATGCGGATCGTGGATGTGCTTGCCTTTGGCGAAATTAGGCAGCAGCTTGACGCCGATATAGGGCGTGAAGATCACCGCCACGAACCACGACGCAACCAGTGCAATCGCCACCACCCAGAAAATGCCACCGGCATACTCGCCGACAGAAGAATTTGCAAAGCCGATAGGGAGAAAGCCGACAGCAGTAACCAATGTGCCAGTCAGCATTGGAAATGCAGTCGACTCCCACGCAAACGACGCCGCCTTCACGCGGTCCCAACCCTGCTCCATTTTCACCACCATCATCTCAACGGCGATGATGGCGTCATCGACCAGAAGACCCAGAGCAATGATGAGCGCGCCAAGCGTGATGCGATGCAGATCCATACCCATCGCATTCATGACGATAAAGACGATCGCCAGCACCAACGGCACCGACAGCGCGACCACAATACCGGTACGCCAGCCGAGTGCGAGAAAGCTCACAAAAAGCACGATCGCTAAAGCTTCCATAAAGGAGTGGACAAACTCACTGACGGCGTGTTCGACGACTTTCGGCTGATCGGCGATCTGCTCGATGCTCACGCCCTGCGGCACCGCCATCATAAACTGCGCGGTCGCTTTCTTCACCGTCTCACCAAGCTCAAGAATGTTCGCGCCTTTGGCCATCACGACACCGACGCCGATGGCCGGCTTGCCTTCCTGCCGCACCATATAGTCGGACGGATCGACAAATCCGCGCGTGACGGTTGCGATATCGCCGAGGCGAAACACCCGACCGTTGCCTTCTACGGGCGTCTCCGCGACCGCTTTTGCACCATCGAACGCGCCTGTGACGCGAAGCGGCACGCGTTGCGATGATGTTTCGACTGTTCCTGCGGGCGCGACCGCGTTCTGCTTTGCCAGCGAATCGAATAGAGCTTGCGCCGTGATGCCGAGTGTCGCGAGTTTGGCATGAGAGAATTCGACGTAGATTCTCTCGTCCTGCACGCCGTAGAGATTGACCTTGGTGACATCCGGCGTCTTGAGAAGATGCTGGCGCAGACCTTCGGCGACCTTCTTGAGCTGCGCGTAATCCGTGCCGTCGCCGGTCAGCATGTAAAGCACCGAATCGACATCGCCGTATTCATCATTGATGTTCGGTCCGATCAGGTTGGACGGAAGGTCATTCTTGATGTCGCTGAGCTTCTTGCGTAGCTGATAGAACAGCTGCGGCACTTCCTTGGCCGGGGTCGAGTCCTTGAACGTCAGGGTAAGCGCCGTGACCGATGGCTTGGTGAACGTCACCACCTTTTCGAAATACGGAAGCTCCTGAAGTTTCTTCTCGATGGGGTCGGCGACCTGTGCTTGCATTTCGGCCGCCGTGGCACCCGGCCAGATCGCGTTGATGATCACGACCTTGATCGTAAACGACGGATCCTCCGCGCGTCCAAGACGCTGATAGGAGAAGAACCCGGCGATGCCGAGCATGATGATAAAGAAAAGAATCAGCGTTGGGTGAGCGACTGCCCAACCGGAGAGATTGAATCGCTTCATCGGCTCCTCGCTGACGTCAGAATGACAAGGACGACACGACCCGGACCTTCTGGGCCGGATCGAGTTTCTGCACACCGAGCACGACGACGTTCGCGCCTTCATCGACGCCGCCGGAAATCACCACATCGCGGGTCTCGTAAGCCTTCACTGACACCTGCTTCAACGCGACTTCGCCAGTCTTAGGGTCCGCGACATAAAGCGCAGGTCCGTCACCCTGGTTGAACAGCGCGGAGAGCGGAACGCGCGCCACGCGCTCAGTCGCGGGATCCGCAAGCGTCAACGTCGCCGTCATGCCGAGCGACACGGCTTCGCCGGCTTCAGGCAGAGAGAATTTCGCCTGATATGTTCGCGTCGCGACGTCGGCCGCCGGCGCCAGTTCGCGCAGTTTGGCGACATATTTCTTGCCAGGCTCGGACCACAGCGTGACATTGGCGTCGCCGCTCTTGGCGAAATTCACCAGTGTCTCAGGAATCGAAACCACCGCCTCCTTTTCGGCGGAACGCGCAACGCGAACTGCTGTCTGTCCTGACGCAACGACTTGTCCCGGCTCGATCAGCGTCGCGGTGACGACACCGCGCGTATCCGCGACGAGGTTGGCGTAGGACAGGCTGTTGTTCGTGAGTTCCACCGAGCGTTCGGCGCGATTGAGCCGCGCACGCGCTTCGTCTGCCGCCGCCTTCACCTGGTCGAGTTGCGCATCGGTGGACCAGCCCTTGGAGCGCAAATCTTTGGCGCGCCCCTCGGCAGCGTTGGCCTGCGACAGCACGCCGGTCGCGGCCCTCAATTCCGCCTCAGCCTGCTCAGCCTGTAATTTCAGATCGACCTCATCGAGCGCTGCCAACGGCTGGCCAACATCGACGATCTGGCCAACCTCGACGAAGCGCTTGGCAACCTTGCCCGGGACACGGAAGCCCATGTCGGTTTCAACACGAGGCCGGATCGTGCCGACAAAGCTCCGCTCGGGCGACAGGGATTCATAATGGACGGTGGAGACCAGAACCGGGCGGCCTTTCTCGGCGTCATCGGCTGGGTTCTTACCGCAGGCAGACAGCGCCACCCCACTTAATACTGTCCCGGCGAGAACCAACGTCCGGCAGTGAGAAAGCAAATCCCGATACGAAGCCATTGGAGATTCCTTTGCGGAGATTCATTTAGATAACATCATTTCATGAAAACTGACGATTATCAATATTCTTCAGTCGTCACTTAACCAAGACCCGCTCATCAAATTTCACAATATAATTCAGCTGCTTAGTTAGCGGCGCTGGGCTTTTGAGCCAAGTTTTTTCAGTACTTTAGGATATGAAATCACGGCAAAGAGCTTTAATGCCGAAGCAGCCATCCCCAGCCAAAGTTATGTCAGATGGTACAGCCTCGCGCGCCCGAGACGCAGGCAACGCGTCTCGTAGTGCTCCGGCGGAAAAGTATGCGGGCGCTTGTTCGAACCGCGCAATGCACATGGTTCAACTGTGGATGCGACTTCCCCAATACGGATCGCGCAATTTTCGCTTGAAGATCTTGCCGCTGGCCTCGCGCGGCAACGCATCGACGAACTCAATTACCTTCGGGATTTTGAAATTTGCGAGCCGCGACGCGAGATAGACTTGGGCGTCTCTTGCCGACAATGAGGCCCCAGATTCAAGCTCGATATAGGCACAAATCCGTTCGCCGTATTCTTCATCCGGAATGCCGAATACCGCGCAATCGCGTATTCCACTCAGGCCGATCAACGTGCTCTCGATCTCCGCGGGATAGATATTGACTCCGCCCGAGATCACCATGTCTCGCTTGCGGTCGCAAAGAAAGAGATAGCCATCATCGTCTAGATAGCCGACGTCACCAACGCTTACTAAACCTTCGCGATCCGCTTCGGCGCGAGCCTCGGCTTTGCCGTGATAGTCGAAATCGGAAACCGCAGTTTGCTTCATGAAAATTTCGCCGGGCTCATTGGTTTTGCATGGCTCACCATTTGGGTCGAATATCTTGACGATGCCACCTTCGATAGCGCGGCCGACGGTGCCCGGCTTTGCCAGAGCTTCTTGCGACGAATGCCATACCGGAATTCCGGTTTCAGTCGAGCCGAGATACTCGTTGATCACCGGACCCCACCATTCGATCATTGCCTGCTTGACATGGATCGGGCATGGCGCCGCGCCGTGCACGACAAAACGTAGCGACGACAGGTCGTAACGGGCTTTGACATCCCCGGGCAGCCGCAACAAACGCACGAACATGGTCGGTACCATATGCATGTGCGTGACACTGTGACGCTCGATAAGTTGCAGGAGGTCTTCAGGGTCGAAGCGCGGTTCAAGTACAATCTTGCACCCGTGACGAAACGCCAGCATCCCGTAGGAGTTCGGTGCCGAATGATACATCGGCCCGTTCATTAAAATGACCTGACCCTCGTTCGGCTTTACACCATAGGTGATGGCGCCAACGCGTTCCGCTGCTACTATCTGATCCGGGCGCATAGGTTGGCGCCGAACTCCCTTCGGACGACCTGTGGTGCCAGACGTATAGAACATCGGCGAAGTTCGCGCTGGCAACTCTCGTGACGGCAAGTGGGAATCGCGCCAGACATCCCAATCTGTTAGATGATCGGGCACGGACGCAGCTTCCCGTGAAAGACCGAAGGCGCCTGCGATCTCGGGCGGCGTCGCTACAACCAGTAATTTAATACGCTTCGGCAATCCCTCGCGTATTTGCGGCAACAGATCGGCGTGGCAGACGAGAATTTCCGCGCCGCTATCGGCAAGGATGTAGGACACCTCTTCCGATTTCAGATGCCAGTTGATCGGCACTACCGGCGAACCGATGGTCGCTGCAGCCGACGATGCTTCGAAAAAGGCAAAGTCATTGCGCAACATCAGTCCCACCGGTACCCCGGCGGTCAGTCCAAGCGCGCCGAAACCGTTCGCGGCGCGTGCGATACGTTTCTGAATTTCGGAATAACTTATCGTGCGGTCGCCGCTGATGATCATGAGGGGTTACCGAAACTTCTGGCTATTGATCGTCGAGGATCTCGCCGAACCCGATCCAGCTTTTGCCGTCGAAGCGCCGCAGCAGCAGTTGTTGGAAGGGCAGATAATCGTCCGGGCCGGTCGAGACCGTGATACCGGGCAGCAGCAGTGGAAGTTGCACCGCGCGAAGAGAGGCTGCCTGTCGCATGATGTTTTCGCGGCTGAGATCGTCCTTACATGCCGTTAGAACGCTCACAATCAAACCCGCGTAGTGATAGCCAGCAGAATAACTGGAATTATTGAGGTCAGCGCTTGGCATGTATTGCTTCATGAATGCGAAAAATTCCTTCACGCTTGGGTCATTGGCCCATTGAACGTCGTTAACATCCTTGAGGTTGCTGGATGAAATCATGCCGACCGCGTTCTCAAGTCCGGCCGGCGCCAAAAACGAGATCGAAGCCGCCGACGTTGGCAAGAACGTCATGTCCGGTTTCCAACCTAGCTCGGCAATCCCCTTGATCAACTGCGAGGTGAATTTCCCAAGCACCACGCCAAACAACACATCCGCGCCGGAGGCTTTCGCCGCCGCAAGTTGCGAGCTAATGGTTGGAGCGCTTGTTTCATAGCTCGCCTCCGAAACGATCATTGTTGCAGCATTGGCGCCCAGCGTACGTTTAAAGCCCGCAACGTAGTCGCGTCCGAAGTCGTCGTTCTGTGCTAAAATCGCGATCTTGGCATCTGGCTTGGTTTTGAGAATGTATTTCGCGTAGATGACGCCCTCGGATTCGTAGGCTGCCATTCCCGGCATTGTCCAAGGGAAATTCTTGGGATCGGCCCATTTGGTTGCGCCGCTTAGAACGAAGAGCTGCGGCACCTTCTTCTCGTTGAGGTAGCGGTGCACTGCGTTGTTGGTCGCGGTCCCCAGCGAACCGAACATCAGCAAGACTTCGTCCTGTTCGACAAGCTTGCGAGTCTGCTCGACCGTCTTCGGCGGCGAATAGGCGTCGTCGAGGCTGATAAACTTCACCTTGCGGCCGTTGATTCCGCCCTCGGAATTTATTTTTTCAAAATACGCTTCCTGCACTCGCCCAATAGCACCGAACCCGGATAAAGGCCCGCTATAAGGCAAGGTCTGTCCGATGCGGATTTCTTCTTTGGTGTCAGCGTTCGTTGTTGAACTTACGCAAAAAGCCATTGCGGCAGTAGCCAATACGCGCAGTGTTGCTGCTCTCATGGGCGTCTCCCTTGTGTCTTATTGTCGTGTCTTATTGTCGTGTCTTGTCGTTTCTTATTGTTTCCAGGCAGCGCTTATGCGCTTGCCCGCTTCAGAAAATCGCCACGCGCTTCGTCGAATTCGATTTTGAGGCGCCCGACCAGTTCCGCAACCGGCGGCACATCCGTAATCTGTCCGATGCCCTGCCCCGAGCCCCAGATGTCGCGCCACGCTTTCACCTTCATGTTGCCGCCTGAGCCGAAATTCATTTTTGTCTTGTCGACGACCGGCAGATTCTCCGGATCGAGCCCAGCAGCCGCGATCGATGGACCCAGGTAGTTGCCGTGAACGCCAGTGAAGAGATTTGTATAAACAGTGTCGTGTGCGGCATAATCGGTGAGTGCCTTCTTGTAAGCCGGATCGGCATTGGCCTCCTCGGTCGCGATGAAGCGCGTGCCCATGTAGGCAAGGTCGGCGCCAAGTGCGAGTGCCGACGCAATACCCCAGCCGTCCGAGATCGCGCCCGAGAGAAGAATGGTGCCCTTGAACCATTGCTTCACTTCGCGCACCAGTGCGAATGGCGACAAGGTTCCGGCGTGTCCGCCTGCTCCGGCACAAACCAGAATCAAGCCGTCAACGCCTTGCTCAGCGGCCTTGCGAGCGTGCTTCACATTGATGACGTCGTGAAACACCAGGCCGCCATAAGAATGTGCGGCTTCGACGATTTCTAACGGTGGACGCAGCGACGTGATGATGATCGGTACCTGATGCTTCACACAAGTTTCCATATCGGCCATCAATCTGTCGTTGGTCATATGACAGATCTGATTGACCGCGTAGGGCGCGACCTTCTTCTTTGGATAAAGCGATTGATATTCGCCAAGCTCATTCTCGATGCGCGTCAGCCACTCATCGAGCTTCGTCACAGGACGGGCATTCAGCGCTGGAAAAGATCCGATAATTCCTGCCTTGCATTGTGCAATCACGAGCTCAGGGCCTGACACGATGAACAATGGCGAGCCAAGCACGGGCAGTTCCAGCGAATTCTGAAGTGAAGACGGGAGCGGCATCAAAACCATCCAAACGGGCTGCGATGCCATAACTATAAGGCTGGACGGCAGAAGAAAGCTGTTTAATATTGAACATTACGTCTATCAAAAATGAACATACCACTCGGTGGCAATCGGCTGCTGAAAATAAAAGAAAATCCATGGATTGGGATCTTTTCCGCATTTTCAAAGCTGTGGCCGACACCGGAAATTTCAGCGCTGCGGCCCGTCAATTGCGCATCAGTCATCCGACCATTGGGCGCAAGATTGCCGCATTGGAGAATAGCCTCGGGACACCGCTGTTCCTGCGAACTGCTGACGGCCTCGCACTGACGGCCCAGGGCAGAAGCTTTCGCGCCCATGCCGAGGCGATGGCCGTAGCCGCCCTAGGGGCGGAATCTGCGGCATCCGCCAAAGGGCGCGGCGTACGCGGCATTGTAAAGTTCTCCATCGGCGCAACGCTCGCTGCCCATTGGCTCATGCCCCGCATGGCTCCGTTCCTGCGCGAACACGACAAGATCGAACTGGACGTCATCACGCATCCGTTTCCGGCGAGCGTTCGCCGCCGTGAAGCCGACGTCGTGCTGCGTCCCGTCGATAGCGGCGAAGAAAATCTGATCGGACGCAAGGTGGCTCGCCTCGGCACTGGCTTCTACGCATCGCGCGACTATGCAGCGCGCAAATCTCTGCCGGAGCGGCGTGGCGACTGGAAAGGCCATAGTGTCATCGGTTTTGCCGACCAAACCTCGAATGCAGAGCTTGCCCGCTGGAGCGATCTGATAACCCGGCAAAGCTTCATCGTGATGCGCTGCTCGTCACAGGGCGACATGCTCGCGGCAGCACGTGCGGGAATCGGCATTACCGCGCTTTCATGCCTTGTCGGAGATAGCTATCCAGACCTTGTTCGCATCGCTCCCACCAAGCTGGCGAGTGTGTCTGATTTCTGGCTGCTGGCGCACCCAGATCTTGTCGATCTGCCGGCGGTCCGTGCGGTGACAAATTTTGTCGCATCATGCGCCCGCGAGGATCGTGAGTTGCTACGCGGATAACCACCAAAAGGTCTGCTGCTGTTGGCTGTCCATGAATCACCTACTGCTCATCACCCGAAGCGCTCTCCGATATCCGCTGGGTCATTAGCGGAAATGCGTTGCTCTGCGTCTGAGGTCAGCTCTTGCATCGTATGCGGACATCGATGAGCGACCACTCTGTGTCAGCTTTGTGCCAATAGGCGATATCCAGCTTAGTGATGATGCATTTTATAAAAGCTACGTGCGCTTTGTCGATTTAGTGAATGATGCGGTCCTTGGCGGCGGACGTTTTTCAAGCACAAAACCGATATAAGTTTGTTGGGGAATTGGGAAACACTCGTTCAGACTGCGACGCATAACAATTTTGCAAAATCAAAGCGTCTCCAAGCAACCAATATCACATGCCAGCTCAAAGGAGCTGTCTGCTTTTTTCTTTAAATAGACTTTTGCTTTTTGGCCGATGTCGAGAATAACACCGTAGTTGCCGTCGGGGGGTGAGACGGGTTTGTAGCGACGGGCACCATATTGGACAATAATGGTGGTGTTCGGCGACAATCCACTCGTAGAGCGGTACACGACATCAATCTTTGCCTTCAAAGTGATATTGAATGTTGTTACGGATCCATCTGGACGTAAATCAGCATAGGCTCGCGTCGAGACAACTTGATCAATCGACAGAACAGAAATTCCTACGACGTCTTGCGCAGCTTCTTGCCATCGTTGGATAGTGCTAACTGGAATGGCTGCTTTCACCGAAACAGCAACAGCAACGGCCGCCAATCCAAATCCACAAGCAGCAGCTACAAATCTGAGCATAAACACGATCCAACTGCGTTTTCAGCGAGCAAGCTCATGCGACTTTCGGAAAGCTTCCACACCCGTAACTAAAAGCAAGATGACGCGCAAAAATCACTACGAACACCACCGGCCATGCAATTGCGGTAGCATCTGTCCTGGGCGTCCCAAGCCTTTCTCACGTTTTCTTTTTTTCTTCGAGCTGGTTCAGCAATCGGAATTCTCGAACCGACTCCTGTTTGCGACGTTTGGGACGAAGACACAGTACGATCTTCGGCGCGAACCGTTGGAGTCGTAATTTCTAAAAAAGCCGAAAGCGCAATTACAAGCGTCACAATCAAATGGCGTTTCATCGTAGCGCCCGATATTTAAGATTAGCTAAGGCATCCAACAAACGTAACATTAGCACCTTTGGTCGCTTACCTACCAGCAAAGGTTCGAAGACAAGATTGATAAAGTTTTGTCCATGATATTGCGTTGCGTCCTCCACTAATTTTGGGTCCGTAGCAAATCACATAGGCTTCCAACCACTTCGCTTGGCAGAGGACCACCCGAGACAACCTGATGAAATCAGAGATCCTCGCGTTGGCCGCAGCGCCTTACTTTTTGACCTGCTCCCCAACTTGCCCTCGTTTATAAGGAGAGTCTGTTCTGGTTATTCCCCTGATGGGGGCGTGCCGCGAACTCGTTTGGTGTGAGCCCGTTGAGGCTCGTGTGTGGTCGGTTGGTGTTGTAGTCGATCCTGCAGTCTTCGATGATCTGTTGTGCCTCGTTGAGGTTTGAGAAGAGATGCTCGTTGAGGCACTTGTCTCGCTGGCGACCGTTGAAGCTCTCGACAAACCCATTCTGCATCGGCTTGCCCGGTGCAATGTAGTGCCACTCGGTCTCTTTCTCTTCCTGCCAGGTCAATAGAGCATTCGAGGTGAACTCGGTGCCGTTGTCGCTGACGATCATGCGAGGGCAGCCTCGGCTCTCGATGATCCGGTCAAGCTCGCGTGCAACACGAAGAGCGGTCAGCGAGGTATCGACGACCAGGCCGAGACACTCCCGGGTAAAGTCATCGACCAAGGTCAGGATACGGAAGCGCCGACCGCTGACCAGCGTGTCCATCACAAAGTCGAGCGACCAGCGCAGGTTCTGGTTCTGCGGGATTGTCATCGGCGCTCGTGTTCCTAGCGCCCGTTTGCGACCTCCAGGCTTGCGCACCGACAGCTGCTCTTCCTTGTAGAGCCGATAAAACTTCTTGTGATTGATCCGGATCCCTTGCCGGGCCAGCAGCAGGCCGAGACGGCGATAACCGAACCGCCGCCGCTGCGAGTAGCTCTTCTCGCTGATCGCCCATCTCACAGCACGTCTCCGCAAGCTGGGCGTCAGAAGTTTTTTCCAAGCATCTCCTTCAGCGTCGATACGTTCAGCACCGACGCCGCCAAGAGCTTCTTGAGTTTGCGGTTTTCGTCCTCCAGCGCCCTCAACTTGCGCGCCTCGGAGACCTCCATGCCGCTGTAGCGCGAACGCCACTTGTAGAATGTCGCATCGCTGATGCCGTACTTCCGGCACAACTCGCCCGCCGATAACTCGGCGGCGTGCTCCTTCAGAATCTTGATAAGATGCTCTTCCGTGAACCTGAACAGAACCCTAACTTAAAATCGGGGGCGTTTCAGCGGAGCAGGTCAGGAGCGATGGCGTGGGTTCGATATGCTCACACTCTTCAACGATATCTTTTTTATGTCGCAAATGTTCTTCTTATCTGGCCTTTTCGTTTGGCCCGCCTTGGTACGCAAAGGATGGCAGACGTTTTTACGCGATCGCGGTTTGCGGTTGTTGATACCATTCACGATCATGGTCACATTGCTAATGCCAATCGCCTACTTCCCGTCGTTCAGGATGACTGGCGAAGATCCGAACATCATTGCATTCTGGTGGCGATGTATCTCCGTGAACAATTGGCCGAGCGGCCCAGCATGGTTCATTTGGCTGCTATTCGCATTCGACTGCGTCGGCGTGAAACAGTTACGCGGTGCATTTATCGATCGGAATGGTCTTTGCTCGCATTTTCCATGACCGATGATCGAAGTGTAGAAAGTGGCGCTGTGTCATCATATTCGACGGTATCGCCCACCGACTTCAAACCAAGCTCGCGCCACAAGGCGTCGAGATCGATGTAAACAAACTTCGAACCCATTTGAGCATGCAATTCTTCGAGCACGCTCAAACCAATTGTGGTGTCTGCCACCGACAAAACACGCGTCATCGGCCAGTCGACTTCGTGGCTGCCCCCCGTTGCCACGACGCCGCGCATGGCGTCCTGAAGTCCCATTCGATTACCCGTTCGTTTTCGAATTTCAACATCAGCCAAAAGGCAATAAATCGCGCCGCCCCAATATTTGCGGCCCCAGGCCGAAGTGTTGTCCAGTCCTCGATCGCCAAGACCAGGAAGGCCTTTCGGCATGTCGCGGATCATCGCTGCCCAGACGCCCGCTGCGGGCAAATCACCACTCTGCACACGCGCGATCGGCTCTATGTAGACAGCGAGGCCTTCCGAAAGCCAAGCATAACGCTCTTCGATATCTGGCAGCGCGAGATGAACCATCTCATGTACCATTACCCAGTCGCGGCGCAGGTCGTCCTCGTTTGCATTACTTCCAAGTACAATGCGGATTGCGCCGCCGCGATAACCCCAGGTCGTGCCGCCTTGAACGCGCGCGCCGTTCGAAGGCACGATCAAAATCCTCGCGGATTTGACGGGAAACCGCCCGTAGTAAGTGGTAATCGCTTTTGCTGATCGCGTGACCCATTCGACAATGGTCGCGTTGGGTAATTCAATTCGACCGGGCGCAAAAGCCAGATGGATCACGCCCCCTTTGACGTCAATGTCTATTGCGGGAAGACGATCGAACGCATTGTAGGGAAAGCCCTGCCCGCCTGAAAATTCGGACTGCGCCTCTGTCCGCATCGTCACGCTTGCAGTCAACAGCGCGGCAGCCGTGACAGCAGCGATTCCAGTTTGCCAGCCGCCGCGCCGCTTCATGATTTGGCTATCCGATTATTTCCAGCGCCGTGAGCACCAAGGAAATGGGCAGCTTGTTCAAATAGATCATCCATTACCGCCGATAGCAGAACCTCACCTTTCGCGCGCGTGGCCAGTGTCGGATCGCCGAAGACTCCCGAACGGCTGTAGTTTGCCGAGGATGGGTCGGACGGCCTGAGCGCCCCTTCTGTCTCGCGCGCAATGGGAGGACTTGCTTCGGCGCGCTTCATATCGACCAGATGAGGCGCCAGCATTAGCATCAGCGACGTTTCAAGTTCGTCCGCGTGACTGCCATGACTTTGTCGAGCGAGACGCTTGGCCTCCGCCCTGTAGCGCGAGCCATCGCGAATTTTCAAATGCAATGCTTTGGCGCTCCCGACACGCGATAACGCGCGCGCAATCGGCGCAATCGTGCTGAGACCCGTATCAAGGATGAAGACGGCTCTACAACCGTAGCCGAGCATCGACCGTGTCAGTTCCTCAACCATCCCTTCGAATGTCTTGTCCGACAGGCTTGCGCTTCCTGCATATTCGGTGAAGGCCGGGTAGTAACCGTAAGTCAAAGTCGGCCACATCAGCGCATCGAATCGATCGGCAAGCCGTAAAGCGATCGCCTCGGCCTGAACCCGATCCGTATTCATCGGCAAATGAAAGCCGTGCTGCTTGGCACCGGCCCCCACTGGGAGAATTGCAGCAGCACTGCCCGCGATGCGCGCGCCGACTTCGTCCCATGTCAGATGTTCAACGGCATTGGGATTTCTGTCGAACACGCTGCCTCAATCCGATCTCGACATTTAGCCCCTCGACACTCCGGTCAAAAGACCGGCAGTGACCCAGCCGTGAAGATAGCCGGCTCCGCGCGCGGCCGCGCTATCCGGGTCGGCATAGGTGGCAAGCATCGAGCACAGCACGCCGAACGGGATCCCGGCGGACGCTTCATCCCACATCATCGCCTCTTCGGCCGGCAATTCGCGAAACATCGGCGTGACATCGTCACGCCAGACCAGAATACGAGTCGGATCGTCGAGCGTGACGGGCGCCGGCGGCGTCTCTTCATTTTTCAATGCCTGCCAAACTTCAAGTGCGTTGGTCGATAAATCCAGCCTGCAGGATGTCGGATGGGGCTGGAAGCGAAGCTCGTTCCAAACCTCAGGCGCGAACGACGCGACATCTTCGATCCCGATCACCGGGCCGTCGGGGGCATCGAACGCATCGTTCAGCGCCTTTTCGAACGCCGCGATGTCGCCGACCGCCGGGTGATCGCTGTAGGGTTTGGTGACTCGCAGAAACTCGGGAAGCCCTTGCGAGAACCAGCGCATGTTCGGATGTTGCGAGGGTTCGGCCGCGACATAGGCGGCACCCATCTTGTCGAACATCTCGTCGCCCAGGTAGCCATGCAGATGTTCGTGGTCGTTGCGCAGCGCCTCGACCAGCCGCGACACATAAGCATGTTTGTAGACGCCGAGCAGAACGTCGCGTCTTTCCTTGGGGCTATCGAGGATCTCGCCCAGAATCTTGTCGTCACCGCTGACGATGCAGCGCTGAAACTCGTCCTGCAGGCGCTCGAACTCATTCATCTCGCGTGCTGTAACTCAGGACCCTGCGGCAGGACTTTCGCCGCAACGTCGCGCAGCTGCTGCACTTCGACAAGCAGGTCATCAAGCGGTGGAATGTTGTCGTCGCGCTCGATAATCGTCGAAACAGGCCCGAAGCGCCGCAACGCTGCTTCGTACAGCGTCCATACGTCGTCGCACACAGGGTGATCGTGGGTGTCGATGATGTGCGTGCCCATATGGGTGTGACCCGCCATATGGAATTGCATGACGCGGTCAGCGGGAATGCCGTTCAGGAATGTGTAAGGATCATAGCCGTGATTAAACGCGCTGACATAGACGTTGTTGACATCGAACAGCAACCAGCATCCTGAGCGCCGTGACAGTTCTGAAAGAAACTCCCACTCCGTCATCTCGCAATTGGCAAACTGCACGTAAGTCGAAACATTTTCCAGTACGATCTCGCGGCCAAGAAAATCCTGAACGAGTTGTACGCGGCTGACGACGTGGTCCAGCGATTCCTGCGTGTAGGGAATTGGCAGCAGATCGTGGAGGTTCTTGCCGTGAACGCCGGTCCAGCAAAGGTGATCCGAAATCCATTTGGGCTGAACGTGCTTGGCGAGTTCTTTGAGCGCCGACAGATATTCGAAGTTCGGAGGCGCCGTGGATGCGATCGACAAAGACACGCCGTGCATGACGACGGGATAGCGTTCGCGGATTCGGTCGAGCATGCGCAGCGGTTGACCGCCCGGTAGCATGTAGTTCTCGCTAATGACCTCGAACCAGTCGATCGGCGGATTGCCGTTGAGAATATCGTCATAATGTTGCGCGCGGAGACCGAGGCCGAAACCGAGAAACGGCGGCTTGACCGCCTTGCTGCGATCCACGGATGCCGACTGCGGAGTTGAATTTGCGTTCGACATCTTGCTGGAAATGTTCATGAAGATTCCACCGCGATGTTCGAGTTGGCCCGATACGGTAGCTAGAACGTTATCAGAATTGGAAATGGAAGGAGACGAAACTCGAGGGAATCGACTCCTTCCATGTAACGCGGTTATTGCTCAGCCGGCGGTGAATTTGCCCTTGTCGGCAGCGCACTTTTCCTTGCTCATCATCGAGAAGCCCTGACCCTTGCAGGCGTTCTGGCCCTTGCAGGCGTTTGCACCGCCCTTGCAGGCACCTTGGCCCTTACAGGCGTTGACGCCGACGCACTTGCCGTCGGCAGCGTGAGCAACCGTGGTCATGGTTGCGCCAGCGAGGAAAAGCGTTGCTGCAGCGGCCGCGAGCGTAGCACCCGATTTGGAATTCAATTTCACAGACGTCTCCTCCGGAGTATATGGATTAAAGCCGATCGGAAAACAGGCGATATGGAACTTGCCCGACCAAAACGACTGAATGACGCCGATGAACGAAACTCGATTTCGTCGGCCATTCACCTGCAGGTACGGCGGACGAGCAGTATTAGTTACACGGGCTTCGGAAGTTTCTCGAAATAATTTGCTCGAACGTCAGCTCGGCTCTGCAGATTTCCCTTGCAAATGAAAAGAGCGGAAAGCCGGAAACGGGCTTCCCGCTCTTTGTCCGTGCCTTATTAGCCCGCGACGTACTTGCCGCCCATTGCGGTGCACTTCGCTTCGGTCGCCATCGAGAAGCCCTGGCCCTTGCAAGCGTTCATACCCTTGCAGGAGTTCGAGGCGCTCTTGCAGGCGCTCTGGCCCTTACAAGCGTTGGCAGCGATGCACTTGCCGGTTGCAGCCTGCGCTGGGGTCGAGCCAGTCGATGCGACAGCGCCTGCGAGGAACAGCGTGGCGGCAGCGATTGCAAGCGTGGTGCCTGATTTGGAATCCATCTTCATGACGATCTCCTTGAAGGATTTTGATGAACCGTGCTGACAATCCTGCGCTGATCGCGCAGTTGCAGAACGAATGAAGAGTCACCGCTCCAGACTTCCAAGAGGTTCAACGAGCAATCCGCAGCTTTTCTCTCTCCGGGGACGATAGGACAGAACAACTGACGCATTTGATCGTCTCACATTTTGGCGACCAATTCGGCCACTCGCGAAAGCTACGTGCGAGGATGAATTAGGTTACAGGCGGTCGGCAGATTTTTTTGTTTTTCGGCCGGGAATAACCAACCCATGTCGCGCGGTAACGATTTCAGCGAAGGTCGTTCTCCCGGAACGCGATAGAAATCCGTGTCAATTGAGCGCCGTACGCTTCACTTTGAGCTTTGCCATCTGCTCGACTGTCTTCTTCAATTCGTCCGCATTGAACGAAGGGTACGAACAAATCCGGTTGCTGCACGCAAAGGCCGCCGGCTCTCCCATATCCGGATATTCAACATCGGGATTTGGCAATTTGCCTTCGCGCAGATCCAGCCATTCCAGCCGCTTGTATCGGGCGGGAAATGCTCGCGCCGTAGCATCTAGAGCTTTAGCGCGCGGATCGTCCTTCTGTCCGACAATTGTGATGTGGGTGGGCTCAACGCTCAGCTCGTCGTCGGCGATCAATACGCCCGGCAACGGACGTATCATTTCTGCAGCCGCTCCTGCGAGATAACGCATACCGTGAGACGCCGCCTCGCGATAGACATCGTTGCCGTAGTAGCGATCGAGCAGGTTCATGAAGCGCACAACCTGAATCTGTTCGTCAATCAGCTTGGCAGGTTTCGCAAAAACCCCGATTTTGCCTTCACTGGTTTTCGACGTGAAATAACCGCCCGCCGGATCCTTGAAGTTCGCCGCGACGAAATCTCCCGCTTTCACCGCGAGCGTCAACCAGTTGCGGTTGCCGGTCGCACCATAAAGATCGAGGAAGGCCTGCCCCATCACCGCCGTGTCGCCGACGAATGGACCGCCGCGATCTTTAGCACCGTGCTTGAACCCACCATTGTCCAGCGACCGATTGGCGATCACCCATTTCGCCGCTCCTTCAGCGGCGGCGAGAATTTTGGGATCGTCTGTGACGTTATAGAGCGCGGTCAGGCCGCTGATCGCCCAGCCGTTCTCGCGAGCGTAAAGATTCTTGTCGATACGGGGCATGCCGAGGGCACGACGGCCTTTGTCGTCGAGCGGATAGAATTTGTGCCCATCGATGTCGTGATTGAGGTCAGCGTCCTGGCTGACGTAAAACGCGCCCTCCGGACTGCGCATGAAATCGATCAGAAATCGCTCGATATCCCTAGCGGCTGCGAGATATTTCGGGTCCTTCCAGAGCGCATAGGCTTGGCTGTATTGGCGCATATATTGCGACTGAAAAAACATGATCTTTTCGAAGTGAGGTTTGGTCCAGCTGCCGCCCTCGGAATACTGAAACACGCCGCCCCATGTACGATCGATCAGAATAAGTGCGGCGTCCAGTGTTTGTCGCGCGCGTTTCGCGGCATCTGCGTCGCCTGCTTCCGCACGCGAGATAGCGTAATCCATACTGTCGGCGTCGATATATTTCTGCGCGTCTCCCCAACCGCCAAGCGCGTCTTCATAGGATTCATTATAAGTTTTAAGTAGTTCTTCCCGCTCCTTCTCGGGCAGAAATGCCTTCGCAGAAGGCGTCACCTCGAATGACTTGGCGGAGGGGCCGGGCGAGGGATCGTCGATCACCGCCTTAAGCAGCGCCTGCATGCGTTCGGGTTCGATATATCCCCTGATCTTCGCAATCTCCGTTCCGTCAGGACCGAACACGATCGTTGCAGGCCATCCCCAATCGCCGTAGCGGCTCGAAAGATCGGGATTGGCATCCTGATCGACGCGGACTGGAATGTATTTCGACCCGAGAAGCTCGACCACTTCAGGATCGGAATACGTCGTCTTTTCCATGACATGGCACCAGTGGCACCACACGGCTTCGAGATCGAGAATGACGAAACGTTTCTCTGCCGTCGCACGAGAAAAAAGGTCTTCCGTCCAATCGTTCCATTTCAGCGATTCAGCGGCCGAAGCCGCGGTTGCAGCGAGCGATGCGATGGCGAACGCGATGGCGCGGACGAGTTTCATGACGCCTCCGAAACTTGATCTGTTGGGAGAGCTACGGAGCCGCACGAAATAAGGTTCAGCGAAGATGGTCTCGCGATTTGTCGAAAGCGTCGTTCAATCAGGTTTTTCGCTCGTCGCCGCCAGTTGCCCGGAGCAGCCAATAGTCGAGAGACGCGGCGCCCGGACCGGCGATCGCAAGCCACATGAACACGGCGAAATACGTCGCCTCTTCGAACCCAAGCAGCGTTTCCAGCGAGTCCACATCACCCCACTTCGCCGACTTGATAGCGACCAGCATGACGACAGCGAGCATCGCGGCGGGAATGCGAGTGAAAAGGCCGAGGATCAGCATCGCGCCGCCGAAACATTCAACGCCTGACACGAATGGCGTGAGTATCTTCGGCGCAGGAATCCCCCATTCGGTAAAGCGTTCGATCATCACAGGCAGATTGTTCAGCTTGGTCCAGCCGCTCAGCATGAAGACATAGCCGACAACAAGACGGGCAATCAGCGGCCCTGCCCACGAAAAATGCGACGCAATCCGCGCAGGAAGCGAGATCAGCAGATTTACGAGGAATTTCATGATTGCCCCTTTGGTTATTCGAGTCAGCTTTAAGGATTTACGCGGTCGCGCGTGCGTTCGTTACGCCCTGTCAGCCGAAATTCTGGAGCGCGGGAAACGTCTCAAGAAGCCAGATGCTGATTGCCGAAACACTGCCGGTAAGAAAGCCGATTCCGGTCAGAACCATCAGTACGCCCATCACCCGCTCCACGGTGCCAAGATGTCGCTTTAATCGGGATAGAATAGACGACGATTGCTCGATCATAAATGCAGCGAGCAGAAAAGGAATGCCCAAGCCTACAGAATAAACCGCAAGAAGCCCCGCGCCTTTCGCGACGGTGGCTTCTGCAGCAGCCACCGAAAGGATCGCCGCCAATATCGGCCCAATGCACGGCGTCCAACCAAAGGCGAAAGCGAGTCCCATAATGTAGGCCCCCGAAAAGCCGACCGGTTTCGGGATATCAAGCCTTCCCTCGTGCATGAGAAATCCGATGCGTGTGAGGCCCAAGAAATGAAGACCCATAAGGATGATCGCGACGCCCGCAGCGATCGATAGTTGCGCCGACCATGCACGCACAAAGCCGCCGATGAAGGTCGCGCTGGCCCCGAGCGCGACAAATACAGTCGAGAACCCAAGCACAAACATGAGCGCCGAAAGCATGACGGCCTTTTTTGACGAAGCCGCCGTTTCCTCATTAGCCACTTGCTCGACGGTCGCCCCAGTCAGATAGATCAAATACGGCGGGACCAGCGGAAGAACGCACGGCGAAAGGAAACTTATCGTGCCGGCAGAAAGAGCAGCGATAATGGAAACGTCGGATGCCATGTTGCGCCGCCTTCTGAATACCAGAATGATCCGTCGGCTAAAGTACGTCGCACTTGGCTACGAGGTTTCATGAACAACCCGGTCGATAGAAAATGCAGTGTCATTTATTCTCTGCTATTGCCGTGCCCCGCCAATCTTGAGGCGGCGGCGAAGCAACAAACTCGCGGCACCGCTGAATCATAATTTCGGACGGCGGATCGTGCGGGCGCAGAGACAACGCTCGTCCGAAACATTCGATGGCACTTTCAAAATTCCGCGTTCGGTAGGCTGCGAGGCCCTCTGCATACGGGATCATCCAGGCAGGCAGGTCTCCCTCGTTGGCTAGGCCGATCAGCTCATAGATCTTGATGCCGCCGGCACGACCATAAACCGCAAGGGTGTCGAGTTCACGCGCGTGAATCTGTGTGGAAGCCTGCCGGAAAGTTTCCTCACCGATGATGATCTCCGTGCCGTACAATTTGTTCGCGCCTTCAAGCCGGCTCGCAATGTTCACCGCGTCGCCGATGACGGTGTAGTTCAATCGTACCGCTGAGCCGATATTCCCGACCAGCATGTCGCCGGAATTGATCCCGATACGAATCCTCAGCGGTTCACCATTTTCATCGAGAATGCCGTTCTTGTGCAGCGCGCGTTGAGATGCCCAAGCGGCGCGGCATGCCTCCGCAGCATGGTCCGGATTGGAAGCGGGAGCACCCCAGAACGCCATAACTGCGTCGCCAATGAATTTGTCGATCGTTCCGTGATGCAGGCTTATCTCAGCAGACATCAGGTCAAGATAGCGCGACAGCAGCGGAATTATTCTGTCACCGAGACGCTCGGACAGCCCCGTGAACCCAGCAACATCAGCAAAAAGAACAGTCATCGGCCGAATGCTGCCGCCCGGTTTCGTCTCGATCCCTTCTTTGATGAGGCTACGGACCAAATCCGCCGGAATATATTTTCTAAACGCGGAAAGACCGCCGGCCATGTCCGCAATTGCTGCAGACAAGTTTTCTAGTTCCGTAAGTCGTGAACGATGACGTTTAACGTCATCCAGTTCAAAACGCTCCACATGCTTGACTTCGCTAACAACTTTGAGGAGCGGCATAGCAATAGTCCGCTGGGCAAGCCAAGCTGACAGAAGACCTGCGACAGCGATCAGAATCGCCAAACCTATAACGAGCTCTCGAATCGTTTTCTTAACAGGGCCGAGAAATTCCGATTCTGGTACGACAGTCGCCAGCGACCAACCAGGCAGCGACAGCGGGTTCAATACCACTTCATAGGCGTCTCCCCCTCGTTCGATCCGCGATCGATACGGTTGCCCGCTTTCTGCGTCGTACTTCCCCCTTGACCCCGTAAGCGCTGAAACAGCAATCGGAAGCAGCGGGTGATTTGAATTGAGCTCTGTTACCTCGTCAGCATTCGCGTCGGGAGCGGCAACGACTTCTCCGTCGCGATCAAGTATGAACGCGCCCGCAGATTTTCCTGTCGTCAGTTGGGACAAATATCGCGACACCCGCGCCAGCTCGATAATAATTGCAAGAACGCCGTGACGCTTTCCGTCGACATCGACGGGACCGGCAAAAACGACGGCAAGCCGCTTGTCTCCCGGACGGGTCGTGACGCTGAACTGCGGCCCCTCGGCCTCAATCGCATCGCGAAACCACTCGCGATCTTTCGCGAGGTCGGCTCCATCGCGCGTGATTTTATCTTTGAACTCAAAATCGCCGTCGACCGCATCATACCGTTCAATCGATTGCTTCGTCTGACCAGCGGAAACGTTGATCATTTCAATTGCCGAGTCTCCGAGCTTATGTGCGCCGAAGAACGCGCCATCCGATCGACCGAAAACAACCCACGAAATCGTCGGCTGTGACTGCAACTGCGATAGGAAGACGAACTCGAGCTTGTTTGACTCGCGAATGTCGAGGACGTGGCGCACCAAAAGTGTCCGAACCGAGGTGAAAGCAGATCTGGCTTCAGTTGTGATCGATTGTAATTCATCACCGACAGATGAAACAATTTGTTCGTTAATCGTGGAAGCGAGCGTTTGACTACTTGCTTCTGCCGTTCGCCACCAAAGGAAGTGCACTCCTGCAGCGCTAACAATGATGAACGTCAGAACCAGTATCGATACGGCAAGGCGAATCCCAATGCGCATGACGCCAGATGTTCTCGATAGTGATTTGCTATGCCAGCCTGCCACAGTTCTCGGTCGCATTGATATGAGATTCAGCGACTTATTGAAGCCGCTTATGACACCTCACTGCTCGGCATTCCATAACGTCAGATATGCGAAGGGTTACCATTCGATTCAAATCGCGAGAACCTCGAAGCTTAGTGAGCGCTCTCACGTATGCTTGCCCGCACAGAGCGCGTTCCAAAGATCAACGAACCTTGAATTGTCGCCATCACTGTCCAAAGCCGTAACGCTCGGCTCGACCACATAGACAAACTGTTTCATGCCGGTATAGCCGCCGAAGGCATTCTTGGCGTTCACCTCTCCACAAACGACGGTCACGCTTTTTGTTTTATATTTGCGATCCGCATAAGCATTGACCTTGCCGAAATTTGCAGACGATGGATCGCGGAGTTGGCGCTGAACGGCAACTTTGCCGAATTCAACCGCAGCATATGTGGTTGAGCGCTTTTCCTTTTCGGTTTTCTCGGAAGGCGTCAGTTCCCGCGGCGGATCCTTGATGACGGCCAGAACCGCGCAAACTCCCATAAAACCAAGACCCCATTTTACAACATTGTTCACGTGCTGCCCTCGCCCAATGATGACGATCGTCTACATAACTCCAAACAAATGAGACTCAAAGTCCGTGGACCCATAGTCCTAGCCCTGCCCCATTATTGCTATGCGGCAGAAAGCGGCAATTATCGGAATATTGGCGGACAATGTACGGCGGTTGCGCCTGGCAGCAGACCTGTCGCAGGAAAGCCTCGCTTTGGAGGCGGGATTAGACCGGACCTATATTTCCCAAGTTGAAAGACGACAGCGTAACGTCACCATCGAGGTTTTGGACCGGCTTGCGAAAGCATTGGATACGACGGCTGATCAGCTGCTTATTCCGTCTAAGAAACTGCGATAGACGCTCACGAGAAACGCTCCGGCTCCGCATAATTGGGAACTCGATGGGTGGCTTGCACTTAGATTTGAATTTGATATCTTGATTCCACAACCGATGAACAACTCGCGGCCCGTGCCGCATTGATGGAGTTCGTCGGTATGTCCAATCAGAATACATATGAGTTGCGACCGGATATGGTCGCCATCGAATTGCTTCAGCCGTTCGCGAACAATGCGCGAACCCATTCGAAGCGGCAGATCGCCAAGCTCGCACGATCGATCAAGACGCTCGGAATATTCAACCCCATTTTAGTGGACGAAGATCGACGGATCCTGGCAGGTCACGCACGGCTCGAAGCAGCGCGGCATCTCGGACTGTCGCATGTTCCGACTTTGCGATTCGATCATCTCACAGATGAGCAGAAACGCGCATATGTTCTTGCCGACAACAAAATTGCTCAGGCCGCAGGGTGGGATCGAGATCGTCTAGCAACCGAATTGCAAGAACTCCAGGACATCGGTTTCGATTTGACACTCACCGGCTTCGACACCGCGGAAATCGATATTATCTTTTCTGATGTCTCTCTGCAAAACATTGAGCCCGAACCGACTTCGCCTAGCAACAAGCCACCAATCTGTAAGATTGGGGATCTATTTGAGTTGGGTCACCATCGCATCATTTGTGGCGATGCGCGCGATGCGGATGTGTATCAGACGCTGCTCGGCGGCGAGCGTGCCGCGTTCGTAGTAACCGATCCGCCGTACAACGTTCGGATCGAACGTAACGTGTCTGGGCTCGGCAAAATCCGTCACAAGGATTTCAAAATGGCGAGCGGCGAATTGAGCGTACAAGAGTTCACCGCATTTCTTCAAGACAGTTTTGTCCAGCTGGCTAAACACTCCCTCTCCGGCTCGATTCACATCATCTTCATGGACTGGCGCCACCTTGCCGAGATGATGGCGGCGGGCTCTGCAGTGTTCACAGAACTAAAAAATGTGTGTGTGTGGAACAAGTCAAATGCCGGCATGGGCTCGTTTTATCGATCCCAGCACGAACTAGCCTTCATATGGAAAAACGGCGATGCACCCCACACAAACAACTTTGAGCTCGGACAGCACGGACGATCGCGAACCAATGTTTGGGATTATCCCTGCGCAAACAATTTCGCTGACAAGCAGCGAGGCGCCTTGCAGCTTCATCCAACACCAAAGCCCGTAGCCCTCGTATCGGACGCCATCAAAGACTGTAGTCGACGAGGCGAAATAGTAATGGATTCGTTCGCGGGAAGCGGAACGACTCTAATCTCGGCAGAACAGACCGGCCGGCGAGCTCGCGTTATCGAACTGGATCCGAGTTATTGCGACGTTGCAATTCGTAGATGGCAACAGCTGACAGGCAGAGACGCCATTCATGTGGCCAGCGGACGCACTTTCGATGAACTTTCCGAGACGCCGATGGAGTAAAGGCTGCGATGAACAAGGACAAAACCGAGACTGGGCCGACCCCATCTGAAAAAGTATTCGATGTTGGCTACAAAAAACCGCCTGCTCATTCTCGTTTCAAGCCGGGGCAGTCGGGAAATCGAAAAGGGCGTCCAAAAACTGTACCAACGACTCAAGATATCCAAAACAAACTGCTTAACGAGGTCCGGATCGTAAGATCAGGCGACAAAATCCTAAAGATGACGACCCACGAACTCATGATGCGAAAACAAATTGAACTTGCTCTAAAAGGAGACACGCGCGCATTCAAGGAGCTCACAACCGCAAGGTCAAAGCGTGAAACGCATCAAGAAAGAATTCCACTCGGTGTAAAGGAAATGACCACCGAGGACCTTAAAATATTGCTTTTGAGAATCCGATCTGCACGAGCAAAAATGCTGAGCAATCCTATGATCCAAGATTTGACGAAAGAGCCATAAGATTGCTCGGTTCGAACTGGACTGACTTCGGAAATCGAGCATCCATGGGCCTACAAGGGGCCTAGCGTTGGGACGATCTTCACCACCGAGACATCAAAAACCCGTCTACAACCGTAGGGTTGACGATCCGAAATGGGGTAGTGCCACGGATAAAGCGCTCAAAGCTCTTAGCCGCGCGCGGCTTGCAAATCTTCGCCAGCGTTATCAAGCATTGTTCGGCCGCGATCCACCCGACGCGCTCGGCCCGGACTTGTTGCGTCGTTCGATAGCTCATCACATCCAGACAAGGGCATACGGGGGTCTTTCCGCCAAAACACGGCGCGACCTCGATCGGGAAGCAAGAGTCGTCGCCGACAACCCTACTAAGGCGGTGTGCCTTTCTCGGAAGATAAAATCGGGCTCCGAACTTATACGAGTTTGGAACGGAAAAACCTATCGTGTCGTAGTGAGCCCGAACGGGTACTTATTCGAAGGAAATCACTTTTCGAGTCTCTCAGAGATCGCTTCACTTATTACCGGCACGAATTGGAATGGTCCGCGCTTTTTTGGACTGCGGTCCAGAACCGAAAAAACGGCAGCAAATGTCCACTAGCATTCCAAAAACTCTTCGATGCGCGATCTATACCCGCAAATCGACCGAGCATGGTCTCGAACTTGAGTTCAACTCGCTCGATGCGCAGCGCGAAGCTTGTGAAGCTTACGTAAAAAGCCAGGCATCGTTGGGCTGGAAGGTATTGCCACAGAAGTATGACGACGCGGCATTCTCCGGCGGTAACCTCGAGCGCCCTGCCCTTAAACAGCTCTTGGCGGAAATCGATAGGGGCAAGGTTGACGTTGTAGTCGTCTACAAAATCGACCGCCTAACCCGCTCGCTCGCCGACTTTGCCAAGTTGGTTGAAGCGTTTGATGCGCGTTCAATCTCTTTCGTTGCGGTCACCCAGCAATTTAACACGACGACATCGATGGGCCGTTTGACTCTAAACGTTCTGCTGTCTTTCGCTCAGTTTGAGCGTGAACTCTCATCAGAGCGTGTCCGCGACAAGATCGCAGCATCGCGCGCCAAAGGGAAATGGACCGGCGGCACAATTCCCTTCGGCTATCGCACGAAGGACAAGAAGCTCGTTGTTGATGAAATGGAGGCCAATTCCGTCCGCTACATCTTTAAACGCTATCTTGAACTAGGCAGCTTCGAGCCACTCGTCCTTGATCTCGATCTTCAACACATTCGCGGGCGCGCAAGAAAAATTAAGGGCAAGACAAATGTCGCGTCCCGCTTTACTTACGGTCCCCTCTCCTACCTTCTCAACAATCGCATCTACGTCGGCGAGGTGCCGCATAAGGGCAAATGGCATCCAGGCGAACACGCACCGATCATCGAAGCAGAAATGTTTGACGCCGTGCAGGTCCGACTCGGTGCAAACTCCATCGCGCGCAAAAATCGCCGCGCCGAAAGCGGTGCACTGCTTATGGGAAAACTGTTCGACGACCGCGGCAACCGCATGAGCCCCAGTTACTCGACCAAGAATGGGGTGCGCTATCGGTTCTATGTCAGCACTGCTTTGCTACGCGGCCGCAAGGCCGAAGCTGGATCACTATCGAGGATTTCAGCGATAGAACTTGAGGCATGCATTCTGAAAACGTTGCGTGGTGCGACGTTGGATGCCTCGCAACTAACGAATGCTGAACTTATCGAACAACGAGTAGCCCGTGTCGCTGTGTCGAAAGTCAGAGTGACGATTTTTAGCACTACCTCGCCCGACTCCGAAAACGACATCACCATTCCTTGGTCACAGCGGCCTACAAACTCTGTTTCGATCCACCATCCTGCCGGTGAGCCACGGTCGCCGGATCCAAAACTTGTTCACGCACTTGCTCGCGCCCACCGGCGAATGCGCGACTTGACCGAGGGTCGATTCAAATCGATCGAAGAGCTGGCGAAATCTGAGAACAACCACCCAAGGGCACTGCGCAACGAGTTGCGTCTCGCATTTTTAGCCCCGGAAATTGTCGAAGCTATTTTGAACGGTGAGCAGCCGGCTAGTTTGACGCTGACCAAGATGCAGCCGAGGCTTCCGCTGTCCTGGATTGAACAGCGTCGATCGCTCGGGTTCTAGGCCAGTCGAGATAGCGGATGCGCCCAAAATCGTGACAATATAACGCTAAGACGTGCTCCAAACGAGACGACGATTGAAACAGACCAAACTCAAATTGATCGACGGCGGTGCGCGCGAACCTTCGCCGCCTCCACCGCCTGAGCAACCGAAGGGCAAGAGCCTCTTGGAATACGCCGCACTTTTTGTCGTGTCCGGCACCATTTGGGGTGTAATTGGTTATTGGATTTGGAAGTGGACTTTCCGCTAGCAGATCGTGATCGCCGCGCTCAGTTTTTCGATCGCTCGGATTCGCCCATCGGATGTTATGGAATTTCCGGTGACGATACGGCGGTTGATTGATCGTACAGATATCGTTGAAAATCAACAAACGTGTCGCGAATATTGGGGACGCCGCCAAGTTGCTTAGCGGCATCCGCAACAGACTGATATTTCAGTTCGAGAAGTGCTGACAGCTTGTCCTGATCCAACTCCGCAACACCTTGACTTACATACTGTGCGAGCACGAAATCCAAGAATACCTGCAGTTTATGATCATAGTGGGACAAGATACGAGTTCTTCGCGAGTTGACCCTTTGTTCTCGTGTAATTGGCGGCAATGCGTACGCGACGTAGGCAAGGACGTCAAAGACGTCGCTTTTCTCAGCATTGATAAGCTTCCCCACCTCCTTTAGCCATTCGTAGCCAAACCCGACTTCGGACAAGGCTTGTAGCAGCGCTTTACGAGTCTCCGGGCTGCTCCAAAGCTGGCGCAATTCATCCTCATCTTTGAACAGCCGCGGCAATTCTCCGAACAACTTCTCGATCATCTGGTTGGCGGAAATCGGCTTTCCGTCGGCGCTCCAGTAGCTCGTCGCCATCATGCTCTGGATCGTTCGCTCCTTGCCATCGGCAAGCTTGATCTTGATCTGCTTCGCTCGCTCGGGCGGTGGCTCGTAGTCCGGAGGCGAAGACTCATCGAGACCACTCTTGTCTTTCGGAGGCTTCGACGTTTCCGGTTCCATCGGTTCGCCGTCCCATTCGGGATCGTTGAAGTGCTCGTAGGCCTTCACGAAATCATAGATCGTGAAATAGTCCTTGCCGTCGAACAGCCGGGTTCCGCGCCCGATGATCTGCTTGAATTCGATCATGGTGCCGACCGGCCGCATGAGCACGATGTTGCGGACGTTACGCGCGTCCACGCCGGTCGAAAGCTTCTGTGACGTGGTCAGAATCGTCGGGATGGTCTTCTCGTTGTCCTGGAACGTGCGCAGCCATTGGTCGCCGAGCGCGCCGTCCTCTGCCGTCACCCGCACGCAGTAGTTCGGATCGCTGGACGTCTTCATCTGGTTGATCAGGTCACGCACCAGCGCGGCGTGCGGCTGGGTCGCGCAAAACACGATCGTCTTCTCGCGCTGGTCGATCTGGTCCATGAACAGCTTGACGCGATAACGCTCCCGCTCCTCGATCTCGATGCTGCGGTTGAATTGCGGCTCGCGGTAGCGCTTGCCCTGCTCGACCTCGCCCTCCACCACCTTGTCGTCCGGCGTCCAGACATAGTCGTCCAGCGTCGTGGCGACCTGCTTCACCTTGAACGGCGTCAGGAAGCCGTCGTTGATGCCGTCCTTCAGCGAATAGGTATAAACCGGTTCGCCGAAATAGGCGTAGGTGTCGACGTTGTCGCGCCGCTTCGGTGTCGCGGTCAGGCCGAGCTGCACTGCCGGCGCGAAATAGTCGAGAATGTCGCGCCAGTTGCTCTCGTCATTGGCGCCGCCGCGATGGCACTCGTCGATGATGATGAAGTCGAAGAAGTCCTTCGGGTAATCGCCGAAATAGGGCGAAGGCTTTCCGTCCTTCTCCGGCCCGCTCATGAAAGTCTGGAAGATCGTGAAGAACACCGATGCGTTCTTCGGCACGCGGCCTTTTTTCCGGATTTCATCAGGCTTGATGCGCGCCAGCGCGTCCTCGGGAAATACCGAAAAAGAGTTATAGGCTTGGTCAGCGAGGATGTTGCGGTCGGCGAGAAAGAGGATGCGCGGCCGTCGCTCCGGCTTGCGCGAGAGATTCCATCGGCTCTGGAACAGCGCCCAGGCGATCTGGAAGGCAATCGCGGTTTTTCCGGTGCCGGTCGCGAGCGTCAGCAGGATGCGCTGCTCGCCGGCGGCGATCGCCTCCAGTGCATTCTCGACCGCGTTGTGCTGGTAGTAGCGCGTCTGCCAGGTGCCGCCGCGCTCCTCAAACGGCACAGCGGCGAAGCGGTCACGCCATTCGTTAGGCGTCTTGAACACCTCGGCCCAGAGCTCGTCCGGCGTCGGATAGCGCTCGACATAGCCCTCTTTACCGGACTCCATATCAATCCGGTAGATTTTCCGACCATTGGTGGAGAAGGCAAAGCGCGCCTGCAGCTTTTCCGCATAGGCCTTAGCCTGCGTCACGCCCTCGGTCGGCCCCTTGTCGTCGGCCTTGGCCTCGATCACCGCCAGCTTGTGGTTGCGGAAGGTGAGAACGTAGTCGGCGATTTCCTTTTTGCTGCGCCGCCCCGCGCCCTCAATACGACCCGGGCAAATTTCCTCGCGCCGCGTCCGGCTGTCGGCAACGACGCCCCATCCCGCCGCCTTCAGCGCGGGATCGATCAATTCGGCCCGGGTTTCAGCCTCGTTCACTCCGCCGCCTCTTCGATGGCTTGAGACGGCGGCGAGGTCAGTTCGCCGGAAAACGCTTTTTGGAGGATTGACTGTCTAAGCTCGGCAACGCCTTCGAGCTTCCGCCGATATGCTTGCTCAAGTTCAACCATCGCACTTCGATACGACAGCAACCGCTCAACAATATGCTTTTGGATTTCGATAGTTGGTAGTTTGATCTCTATATTCTTGATCTTTTCCAAGCTGAGGTTTTTTTGACGAACTCCTCTTCTCAAATCCAAGACAGCCGCTTTAACGACCAACAGTGCATGCAACACAAACACGAGATCGAGAGCAGAGTTTGGCTTTACTCCCGCAATAGCTTGATTGAAGCTCGCTTCTCGATCTGTAATTGACATTTTCATCGCCGCGGTATCGTACATTCCGATAAGCAGCGACCGCTTCGGAAATAACTTGGCGTTGGAATTCTCAAGTCCAAGACTAGAGATTTTTTCAATCGCATCGGTCGTGACGAGGTCATTTAACTCGCCGGACGAATACCAAGGCAATTTACCATTCCAGTACGCTTTTTGAGCTCGCGATGGCGTACCACCACTCTGCACCTCGGCAACTTGGCCGAGCTTCTTACTTGGCCAACTCTTTCCTACAGTCCCAAAGGTTGAATTGAGCGCGCTCTCGAACAGCTCCCGCGCGTTCTTGAGGTTTTTCTCAGCATTGGCGGTCGCGGTCGCCAGCCCAGCAAAGGCCTCGTCCAGAATGGCAACGATGCGCTGCTGTTCTGGGAGCGACGGACGCGGAACAACAACCGTTCCTAAATTGCTTCGGCTTATGCGTTGCCGCGTGGCGCCCGTTGTGAGCTTCTCGATTTGTTTGAAGTATTCGTTCGACTGAGAGAAAAAGTAGAAATATTTCGGATCAACTACGTCGCGCTTAAACCGGATGATTGTGCAATCAACCGCCGTAATCATTCTTTCATTGGTCGCAGGTAGCAGGCAGGATCGGCCTACCGGGTCGGGCAACCGCGACACTAAGCAATCACCTTCAAATATCTCTGTGCATCGTAATCGCTTGAACGTATCTTCAGACACAAACCGCGCCTTTTCGGCACGATCTTTGAACTCTCCATTCCCGACGTTTCCGGTCTGTATCAGCCTTATGCCACTCGGGGACTGATCCTTCGTTTCAATCCAGTCCCCGTCAGCGAATAACTCGCAAACATCTTCCAAGCGTTTGAGTTCGGTCGGCGCCCTCACAGCATCCTCCCGATGCCGACGAGGATCTCCGCGCTCTCCGCATCCAGCGCCGCCATCTCGGCGATGATATCCTTCGGGTCACGCAACTCTGTCTCGTCAACCTTGTTGGGGTTCTTCACCGAGAGGTCATAGGTCGTCTTGTCGATGCTATTGGCGTTGACCTTCCACGAATTCTCGCTGTCCTTGAACTTGGCCTGCAGCGCGACGAAATCCTTCAGATCGTCGTCGTTGAGTGGATTGGTCTTGCCGAGATTGCGGCCGGGGTCGAGCTTGTAGAACCAGATTTTCCGGGTGGGCGCGCCCTTCTCGAAGAACAGCACCACGGTCTTCACGCCCGCACCCTGGAATGTGTTTTGCGGCATATCCAGAACGGTATGCAGACTACAGTTATCCAGAAGCTCCTTGCGCAGTGCTACCGAGGCATTGTCGGTGTTCGATAGGAACGTGTTCTTGATGACGATGGCGGCGCGGCCGCCGGCCTTCAGCGACTTGATGAAATGCTGCAGGAAAAGATACGCGGTCTCCGCCGTTTTTATCGGGAAGTTCTGGTTATAAATCTCCGGCCTCTCCTTGCCGCCAAACGGAGGATTGGCCAATGCGACATCGAAACGATCCTTGTCCTGGATATCGCTGATATTCTCGGCGAGCGTGTTGGTGTGGACGATGTTCGGCGCCTCGATCCCGTGCAGGATCATGTTCATGATGCCGATCACGTAGGCGAGGCTCTTCTTCTCCTTGCCGAAGAAGGTCTTCTCCTGAAGTGTCTTGCGCGCGCTCGTCGAGTCCGCTTTCGGCAACAGGTATTCATAGCCTTCGCAAAGGAAGCCGCCCGAGCCGCAGGCGCCGTCATAGATGCGTTCGCCGATCTTCGGATCGACCACCTTGATCATCGCGCGGATGAGCGGGCGCGGCGTGTAATACTCGCCACCATTGCGACCCGCATTGCCCATGTTGCGGAGCTTGCCCTCGTAGAGCTCCGACAGCTCGTGCTTTTCCGCCTGCGTGTTGAAGCGGAGTTGGTCGATCAGCTCGAGCGCGTCACGCAGCGAATATCCAGAGCGGAACTTGTTTTCGATCTCGGAGAAAATTTCGCCGATCTTGTATTCGATGGTGTTCGGTCCCTCCGCGCGGTTGCGGAACCCTTTCAAGTAGGGGAACAGTTTTTCGTCGACATACTTGATCAGGTCGTCGCCTGTCAGCGCTTTGTCGTAATCGAACGAGCCATCTTTCTTCTTGGGTGCGGCCCACACTGACCAGCGGTGCTTGGTGTCGATGATCCGTTCGTATTTTTTTCCGGACAGTTCAGCCTTCTGCTCGTTCGTCTTCTCGAGATCGTCGAGATATTTAAGAAACAGAATCCAGGAGGTCTGCTCGGTGTAGTCGAGTTCGGTAGCGCAGCCAGCTTCTTTCCAAAGAACGTCGTCGATATTTTTGAAAGTTTGTTCGAACAAAACTTGCCCCCCGTTTTCGAAACATTAGCAGAGCAGTCTAAGAACGTCATGGGAACAGGTTTGCGAAAGTCGTATCGGCGCCTCTCGGTTATCCAAGCGGCCTTAGAATTTTCAACTTCCGGCTCGCGAGAGAAGTGCCAGAAAAGCTAGTTTAGCACGTCGTACGTGCAGCACTGCCGTCCAAAGTCCTTAGAGAATTTCGCGTCTCTAATGACCTTTCGGCAGGTTAGCGGGGCACTCTTAGATTGGTGATCGATGAAAAGAGCCCGCCAGTTAAGGGCATTTTTCTAGGGCTAAGAGCATTCTTGAATTTTTCGGGAAAGCAGATGGCGGAGAGAGCGGGATTCGAACTGCGCGTACTGCGCCAACTGGTCCGACCCAGTGGGATCTACACTGGTTCAGTCACCGCGCAGTGGATTATTCTTCGGTCTCCAAGAAGAGTCTCCAGAAAACGGGAATTATTCAACGGATGAGCGGAGACTTTCGGGAATTTTCCCTCGAAAGCTCGAATCTTGCTGGCGCAGAGACTTGGTGATGTCGAAGAAGCCCGCGGTTGGCGAGCCTTTCGCCTGCAAAAGACGGATATTCTTTGATTATCGGACTGGTTGGCTGCAGAATGAGGATTCGAACTCATCCAGTCTGTATCGAACCGGTCTCCGGCGCTTAAAAGTGGAAACGTCGGCAAAAGGCCCTTTAAATTGAGGCACTTAGTCGGTGCCGTTGTGCCTTTCTCTCGATTTCAATTTAACCGATCGCGACCAGTATTGCACCAGCCGAGATAGAGGCGATGCCGAGCCAACTCGTCACAGATGGCCGTTCACCCAAAAACGCAAATGCGACGATCGCAACCAACACGACGCTCAATTTGTCGATAGGCGCGACAAGCGACGCCGGCCCGATTTTGAGAGCGCGAAAATAGCAAAACCACGACACGCCCGTTGCCAGTCCCGACAATCCTAAGAACAGCCATGTCTGACCATCGATGGGGCCGATATTTCTGAACTGACCTGTGGCTAGAACGATGGCGATCAATAAGGCAAGGATCACAACGGTGCGTATCAACGTCGCGATGTCGGACGAAATGTTTGTCACGCCAACCTTTGCAAAAATCGCGGTAAGCGCAGCGAACGTTGCGGATAGTAGTGCCCAGAATTGCCAGGCATCAAAAAGCTTGGGGTTCATGATTGTCTCCGGGAATAAGGGCATAATGACGTTGGCCGAAAGGGCACAACGCCAATGAGCGGATTTCGTCAGAGGCGAGTCGCGATCTGGTAGGTGATCAGGCTTGCGAGATACGCGAGCGTGAGCATGTAGAAAAATGTAAAGCCCATCCAGCGCCAGCTATTTGTTTCACGCCGAATAACCGCAAGCGTTGAAACGCATTGCGGGGCGAAAATGTACCAAACAAGGAGCGAAAGCGCTGTAGGAAGGGACCAGTGTTGAGCGAGCGTCTGCCCGATTTGGTCACTGGCCTCCTTACCGCCATCTATGGCGTAAACAGTGCCCAGCGCAGCAACAGCCACTTCCCGCGCAGCCATACCGGGAATTAAAGCCACAGCTATCTGCCAATTGAATCCTATCGGCGCAACGACCGGTTCAATAAATTTGCCGATCATCGCAGCAAAGCTGTAATCGATAGCGGGTCCATCAGCGCCGAGTGGTGGGCGCGGCACTGATGCCAGGAACCAGATCAGCACCATCATTGAAAAAATCGTGGTGCCAGCGCGATGCAGGAACATTTTTGCGCGCGTCCAAAGTCCGATGATGATTCCTTGCACGCGTGGCAGTTTGTAGTCCGGCAGCTCAAGCATAAACGGTGCAGGTTCGTAGTCGCGAAGCATGAACCACTTCACGAGGAACGATACACCGAGCGCGCTTATCAACCCCACTGCGTAAAGCCCGAACATCATGAGCCCTTGGAGATTGATCCAGCCTCCTATCGTCTTGGCTGGGATAAACGCAGATATAATAAGCGTATAAACGGGAATGCGCGCCGAACATGTCATCAAAGGCGCTATCAGCATAGTTGTGAGGCGGTCGCGCGGACTGTCGATCACGCGCGTGGCCATGATGCCAGGGATTGCGCACGCGAAACTTGAAAGAAGCGGAATGAAAGCGCGCCCATGCAACCCGGCTCCGCCCATAATGCGGTCCATCAGGAATGCGGCGCGTGCCATGTATCCAAAATCCTCAAGCAGCAGGATGAAAAGGAACATGATCAGGATTTGCGGAAGGAAAACAATCACGCTTCCGACGCCGGATAGGACGCCGTCCTTGATGAAGCTTAAGATCAGACCTTCGGGCAGTTCCGCCGCCGCAAATTGCGCGAGCATATCGACCAGCCCGGCAAGTGCGTCCATTTCGGGCTTTGCCCAAGAGAAGACGGCCTGAAACATCACAAACAGAATGCCGAAAAGAAGCAACAAGCCCCAAAGCGGATGGAGTGCGACAGCATCAATGCGCGTTGTAAGGGAATCGGGCTTTTTCGCTTCAGAAACGCTTTCGCGCAGAATACGGTCGGCCTCGCGTTGGGCTGCGCGCAGATCTTGAGCGCGCGGCGGTGACCAAGTCGATGGTTCGGGGCGCGGCTTGGTCGCGGCAAGCTGATCCAATTTCTCGACAAGTCCGTTAGTCCCGTTGCGTCGAACAGCGGCAGCAGTCGTAACTGGCACAGCGAGGAGCGAAGAAAGCTTATCAACGTCGATGGTGATGCCACGACGCTGCGCGATATCGAACATATTGAGGACTAGTATAACCGGACTTCCCGTGCGCTTCAGCTCCAGCAAAAGACGGATCGTGAGCCGGAGATTGGTCGCATCACCAACGCAGAGGATGAGTTCGGGTTGTGTTTCCTGCGGATGACGACCAAGCACCACGTCGCGCGTAATGATTTCATCCGGGCTGCGGCCACGCAATGAATAGGTGCCGGGAAGATCGACGATATTCACGCGGTTGCCACCGGGCGTGATGAAGACGCCTGACTTCCTCTCAACGGTTACACCGGGATAATTTGCAACTTTCTGCTTAGCGCCTGTTAGCGCATTGAAAAGCGACGTCTTGCCGGAATTTGGTGTACCGACCAACGCAAATTTCAACGATTGAAGATCGAGCGTGCTCACAAGAATTAACCTGTTACCTGAACAGACAGCGCCTCGCGGCGTCGCAGGGCTATTGTTGCCCCATGGATACGGATCGCAATGGGGTCACCGCCGATAGGACCTTCGTGCAGCACTTCAACGCGCGCGCCTTCGACAAAGCCAAACTCAATGAGACGGCGTTCAAGCTCACCGGCAGAAAGGGCGGAATCCGATACGCCTTTCTCAATGGCGACGATGGTGCCGACGAAACCGCGCGGTACCGAACCAAGCGTCTGGATATTTTTGTCGACCAAGGCGTCCATTCCCCTTGATCGCAACAAGGGGAATGCTGGTCAACGAACGCACCGCTAACTTAGAACGGTTATAGACAGAAGTCGGCTAACGTCCCTTCGCCGGTAGCGCGACGGAACTGTCGTCACCGTGAGACCCGGCTCGTTGCGGAATGAACAAGATCAGCGCGACCATTACGGCAGCTAGAACGAGCGACGCCGTGTAACGGCTCAATGCAAGTCCGCCGTTAGCGAGCGGTTTGTCCATGAAGTCGCCAATCGTCGCGCCGAGCGGTCGGGTCAGAATAAACGCGGACCAGAACAGGATCGTGTGCGAAATGCGCGTACGAAAGTAAAGGACCGCGATGACGGCGAGCGCTACGCCGAACACAACCGCGCCGCCGAGATAGCCCAAACCAGTGTCGGCCATCCAGTCGCCGAGTGCGGTGCCAAGCGTCTGCGAAAACAAAATAGCAAACCAGTAGAAGCTTTCTGCCTTCGGTGTGTTGATGCTCTCGACCGAGATGGTCCCCGAGGCCCAATGCCAGAGGCAAAGCGACATCATAAGGAGGCTGAACAGGATCGTCGTTCCGCCGAGATAGCCGATGCCAAGGGAGCGATCTACGAAATCGGCCATGGTCGTGCCCACGGTGGTCGTGGCGACGATAACGCCCCAGTAAAGAAAAGGATGAAACCGTCTCGTTCTTACCTGCGCGATCACGAGCACGATAAAGAGGCTGGCAAAAACCGCCGTACCAACGAGGTAGCCTAAATTTAGTGACATCGTGACGGCATCGCCGCCGGTTTCGCCAAGGGTGGTGGCGAAGATTTTGATGAGCCAGAAGCCCAAGGTGACGGCGGGTACTTTGCCAAGCTCTTGTTTATCAATGGTCTGCATGGTGACTCCAGAAAAACGACGGCGGCGGCCCTTAGGGCCGCCACCGAACCGGGGTTGCATCGCGTTCACGACTTGCCGCTTACGTTGTCCATCGTGGTGAGAAGATCAGCGAGGGACTTCTTGCATGTGGCGGCATCAGGCTTCGAGGCGCGAAGGTCTGACAGCGCGCGATCGATGGCCTTGTCGACCGTGTGCCAATCGCTCGCCGCGCGAGGCTTCAAACCAGCTTCCGCTTCGTCCCACATCGTTTCGAGGTCTTTGATCCGAGTCTTCGCGGCGGAAAGATCATTGTTGTCCACGAGCCCTTGCGTATCCACGACGATGGCGCGGAATTTTGTAAGATCGCCGAGGGCGGATGGCGTAGCAGCCTGAGCGGCTGCGAGCCACGACCAGCGACCGCTGGATCGGTGAATGCCATGCACAGGTGCAAGTGCGATGCCGACAAGCGCAATGGCGACGATAGGTTTCAACCTCATGGTGGTCTCCTTTTTGACGAGAGGTTTACTGGGCGGGTTGACGTGATTCATCGGGGCGCACGCTCAAGGCAGCGACGAGAAGCACGATGACGATCAGGAAGGTGACGCTGGTGATGATGGTGCCAAAGCCCAAGCCACCATAGTCCTTCGATTGTGAGAGAAGATCGCCGAGCGATGCACCCAGCGGACGCGTCAGGATGTAGGCAACCCAGAACGAGAGGATTGCGTTTGCACCGAACCAATAGGCTGTGAAGACAAGTGCGATGAGGCCGCCGAAGACCAGCACACCGATGCGGAAGCCAAGGCCAAGAGCTTCGGTTGCAAGGTCGCCCGCTGCGGTGCCGAGCGCGAACGTGAAGAGTATGGCGAGCCAATAGAAGAGCTCACGACGACGCGTAAAGATCGTATGGATCGAAAGCGTATGTTCGGACCGATACCAGATGGCAAACGTGAACATGAGCGCTGTGGCAAAGACGGCCGTGCTTACATAAAGGCTGATACCTAGCCCATCTGTCAGAGCGTCCGTGATCTGCGTGCCAACCACACTCACAAGGACGACCGTGATCCAATAAATCCACGGCACGTACTTCTTCATGCGAACTTGCAGCGCCAGCACCAAGACAAGGAGCGCGGCCATAATTCCGCCTGTCGCGGCGGTCCCAAGCCCCACATGCACGGCAAGATAGTCCGCGCCGGTTTCACCAACGGTCGTCGATAGAATTTTAATAAGCCAGAAGATGGCCGTGACTTCCGGGACTTTATTGAGCGTCTGTTTAGCCGGGTTGTGCATTCCATCTCTCTCGCAAATCAGCACCACGCTTGGAGTGGCGAGCGAGACGATGGGTCGGCAAACTTAGGGGCTACTTAGAACGGAAAACGGCTGGATTCGAGCGCAATCCGCGCTTGTCCGTACTATACCCTAAGTCAGCGCTAAGTTAGTTCACCGAGGAAGGGAACGGTCGGCACGACCTCATGCGCATTTTATTGATTGAAGATGACCGGATGATCGGCGAGGCCATTTCTCAGGCCTTAAAGGATGACGCCTATGCGGTTGACTGGGTCCAGGACGGCCGCGACGCGGTTACTGCATTTTTGTCCGAGCAGTACGACCTTGCGTTGCTTGATCTCGGTTTGCCAAACGTCGAGGGCCTCAAAGTGCTCAAGGAAATACGCGGTCGCGGCAGCGACCTTCCCGTCATCATCATTACAGCACGTGACGGTTTAGAAGACCGCGTCGCCGGCTTGGACAATGGCGCGGACGATTACATTGCCAAGCCATTTGAGATGCGCGAACTCTTGGCACGCATGCGCGCTAACTTGCGGCGCACAAATGATCAAGCAGGACCCCTCTTGAGCAATGGAGTTGTAACTCTCGATCCCGCATCGTTTGAAGCGACACATTTAAATCAAGCCGTTCGGTTGACCGCGCGAGAGTTTACATTGTTGCAGGCCCTGCTAACGCGACCCGGCGTCATTCTGTCGCGCGCTGATCTTGAGCGTCATCTCTATGGCTGGAACGAAGAAGTGGAAAGCAACGCGGTTGAATTTCTTATTCACGCTGTCCGCAAGAAATTATCCACGAACGTCATTCGAAATGTGCGCGGCGTCGGCTGGATGGTTGACCGGCCGTCATGATGTCCTCGCTGCGTGGAAGACTTTTTGCGGGAGTGACGGGCTTCGTCTTTTTGGCGGCGCTGATCGCAAGCACTTTCACGTTCCGTTGGGCCTATCGTGAAGCCATTGAACTTCAGGACGCGGTTCTTCTCCAAGTCGGCGGCATTGCAATGTCAAACCGCGTCTCTCTGGAGGCGCAAGCGGGAAAAGAAGTAGATGACGAAGCACGCATTCGTGTCGATGAATTTAATGTCGAGCACCCGACCATGCTCGTTCTTGCGATGCGTCGTCTTCCCGATGGGCTGCACACTATAAATCCCGGGGACCAATCGTGGCGCGTCAATCTTCAGACCCGCGCGGACCGCTCGCGTTTTCTCGTGGCCCAAACTACCGCTTATCGTGATGAAGTGGCCAATGACAGCGCGCTTCGTACCGTGTGGCCGCTTGCCGCCCTCGTGCCCTGCCTTCTCGTTCTTATCGGCTTGGTCATACACTTTAGCTTCAGACCTGTTGCCGCAACGGCCAAAGCATTGGACGCGCAGAAGGGTGCCGGCTACGAACGCATTTCTCGCAAGCAAATGCCAGCCGAACTGTTGCCGTTTATAGACTCGATTAACCGGCTACTCGACCGGCAGGCCGCGAACGTCGAGCAGCAGAAGCGATTTATTGCGGACGCCGCACACGAAATGCGAAGTCCAATCACGGCCCTGGCTCTTCAGGCCGAGAATCTATCAAACATCGGCATGCCCGAAGAAGCGCAGCGGCGTGTTGCAACGCTTCGTGAAGGCATACGGCGCACAAGACGCCTAATTGAGCAGCTTCTAACGCTGGCGCGTTCCGAAAACCGAAACGGGGGTGGTGACACCATCCAACTCGATTCGGTCGTCAAGAATATAGTTGCGGACTATGTGCAGGTGACGGCTAACGAGAGAATTGATTTAGGCTTTGCACTAATACAGCCGGTGACGGTCTCGGGCGACGAAACGCTTCTCACGGCGATGGTACGCAATGTTATCGATAATGCAGTGAAGTATACGCCGCCCCTTGGTCAGATAGACATCAGTTTATATGCACGCGATGGAAGCGCTCATTTGCATGTAACGGACTCCGGCCCGGGCATGACAGCGACAGATATCGAGCGCGCGTGCGAACCATTTTATCGCGGCTCTCGTCCGCGTGGCGAAGGGACCGGGCTAGGTCTTTCGATTGTGCAGCAGGTAGCCACATCACTCGGCGGCACCGTTGACTTCAACACCATCGCCAGCCTTGATCAAACGGGACTGAGGGTTGAAATTGTCCTCCCTTCAATAAGCACTCACTCCGCCAATAAAGCCTGAGAGACGCCCACATTTCGCGATCTTGCGCGCTCTTCCTTCAAAGGGCGACTACGTGCCCCGCCACGCAGTGGATTTTTCTCCAGTCTCCAATGCGAGTCTCCAGAAAACGGGAATTATTCAATGAATGCGCGGAGACTTTCGGGAATTTTTCGGCGAAAAGTTCGAACTTCGCTTGCGCAGAGACTTTGGCATGTCGAAGAAGTCCGCATTTGGCAGGCCTTTCCATTGCCTAAGAACGATATTCTCTGAATATCGGACTGAGTGGCTGGGGAACTAGGATTCGAACCTAGACAAACAGAGTCAGAGTCTGTTGTGCTACCGTTACACCATTCCCCAACATGCCGAACGAAGATTTTCCGCAGCGTGCGCATGCGCTGCTCGCGCGTTTCGATCCGGCAAATCGATGTGCGGCTGGATATAAAGGGGCCGCGCCTTGCGGTCTACCCCTGCTTTCCCGCGGGCGGTTTGCTCAGCTTTTTCAGAGCGGATTTCATTGAGTTTGACCGCCCCTATGGCTTCGATAAATTGAGAGTTAACAAGGGGTTAATGGTCAGCCCGCGAGGCGGCGGGCAATATCAAAATACCTCCTTGAAATTCGGAGCAATTTCGCCCTTAGCCCTCAGACCGCAATATCGGTTCGCAGATCGGCGCACAGCACGCTTACAATCCTGCTGCCGCGCTTAATAGTTTGTCCAGCAAGCCCTTGCATAGTCAGCGGAATGCAAGGCGCGGACAGGCAAATCAAAACATGTTGACGTCGATACAAGTGGCCCCCCTCGGACGAGTGATTTCCGTTCGCGGTTCGCAGGCTCGCATCGGAATTCTCGCGAACAATCAGGCCAGCCTCTCCAGTATGCGCGCGACCGTTGGGCAGTTTTTCGGCATTCGCGCCGCCACGACCATTATTGTCGCAATGATCACGGAAGTGACGCGCGAGGAAGTGCCGACGCCTGAAAACTATATCGCCAACGCTTCCGTCGATCTGCTCGGCGAGATCAGCACCGGGCCTACTGCAAAATTCCAGCGCGGTGTCACTTGCTATCCCGTTATCGGCGATCTTGTCGATCTTCTCGGCGCGGATCAGTTGCGAACGATCTACGCTCCCTCTCGCGCCGAACAGATCAATATCGGCACGCTGCAACAAGACCCTTCGGTTACCGCCTATGTCGATATCGAGGAGATGCTGTCGAAGCGCTTCGCAGTGCTCGGCTCGACCGGCGTCGGCAAATCCACCGGCGTGTCGCTGCTGCTGAACGAAATCCTGATCGCGCGGCCGAACCTGCGCATGTTCTTGCTCGACGTGCACAACGAATACGGACGCTGCTTCGGCGCGAAGGCTAACGTGCTCAATCCGCGCAATCTGAAACTGCCGTTCTGGCTGTTCAATTTCGAGGAATTCGTCGATGTGATCTTCGGCGGCCGCGCAGGCGTCCCTGAAGAGCTCGAAGTTCTCGTCGAACTGATCCCCGTCGCGAAGACTCAATACCTGCAATATCAGAGCACCGACCGCGTCGGCCTTAAACGGATCGATGCCAAGACCGCCGGCTACACCGCCGACACGCCGGTCCCCTACCGCATCGTCGACCTTATCTCTCTGATCGACGAGCGCATGGGCAAACTCGAAAACCGCTCGTCGCGCATCATCTACCACAAGCTGATCTCGCGCATCGAGACCGTGAAGAACGACCCTCGCTACGCCTTTATGTTCGAGAACGCAAACGTCGGCGGCGACACGATGGCGGAGGTGCTCAGCACGCTGTTCCGCCTGCCGGCAAACGGCAAGCCGATGACAATCATGCAGCTTGCTGGTTTTCCAGCCGAAGTCGTGGATTCGGTCGTGTCGGTTCTCTGCCGCATGGCGTTCGACTTCGGCCTGTGGAGCGATGGCGCCTCGCCGATGCTGTTTGTGTGCGAGGAAGCGCATCGCTATGCGTCGGCCGATCGTGGCGTCGGCTTCGGTCCGACCCGCAAGGCGGTGTCGCGCATTGCCAAAGAAGGCCGTAAATACGGCGTCTATCTCGCGCTGATTACGCAGCGCCCCGCAGAACTCGACGCGACCATCATTTCACAATGCAATACGCTGTTCGCGATGCGCCTTGCTAACGAGCGCGACCAGGCGCTGTTGCGCTCTGCCGTGTCGGATGCAGCCGCAAACTTGTTGTCGTTCGTGCCGTCATTGGGCACCCGCGAAGTGCTGGCCTTCGGCGAAGGCGTCGCGTTGCCGACACGTCTGCGTTTCAAGGAAGTCCCGGTGCATCAACTGCCCCGCACGGAAGCAACGACCACCACCACGCCAAACGCGCATACCGGCCACGACATCAATTTCGTCAGCTCGGTTCTCGAGCGCTGGCGGGGCGCAACCTCGCATCGCGAAACCCCGAACGATCCAACGTTTGCAGATCGCGGCAGCGAGCGCCCGGCTCCGCGCGTCGCCGAAGCCCCGATGCTTCAGCCATCGATGGGGCTCGATCCCGATCGCTTTTCGCTTCTGAAGAAGCCGCTGCGCTGACGGGAAGCTGATCCGCGTTTCGGATCGCTTTGCCGGTTCATTTCATTCGTCTAAGGTCCGGCGATCTTACTTTGCCGGACCAAACGAATGACCAAGCACCCGATCAGCCGCTTTCCCGTACCCGACCTCGCGTCGCTGCCGGACGACATCCGTACCCGCATTCTCGGCGTGCAGGAAAAATCCGGCTTCGTGCCGAATGTGTTTCTGGCGCTCGCCTATCGCCCGGATGAATTCCGCGCCTTCTTCGCTTACAACGACGCGCTGATGGAAAAAGACGGCGGCTTGTCGAAAGCCGAACGCGAGATGATCGTGGTCGCGACGAGCGCTGCGAACCAATGCCACTATTGCGTGATTTCTCACGGCGCGGTGCTGCGTATTCGTGCGAAGAATCCGCTGATCGCCGACCAGATCGCGAACAATTATCGCAAAGCCGATATCATACCGCGCGAGCGTGCCATGCTCGATTTCGCGGTCAAGGTCTGTCTGAAATCACAAGAGACATCGTCAAAAGATTTCGATGAACTGCGCAAGCACGGATTCAGCGACGACGATATCTGGGACATTGCCGCAATCAGCGCGTTCTTTGCTTTATCGAACCGCATGGCAAGCGTGACCGACATGCGGCCCAACGACGAATTCTACATGATGGGCCGCGCGCCGAAGACGTGATACAATTCTCAAGTCCTTCAAACGCCGCGTTGTGATAGCAATGAGCTTTCCTGATGGTAGAACTGCGCCCCAATGAGCAGCGATGATCGTCAAGTTCTGAAATACCGTCCGCGAACGCTGGCCAGATCGGGGAAAACCAGCGGCGGACTCGAAGCAGAGCGGGGTGCTCCAAACCTTGCGCGCTACGACGAGGACCGGACTGGTCCCGACGATTATCGCCGCCGGATGATCGCAAACCTGGCAGCGATCGCTTTCACGGTCTTGCTGACAGCGGCAGGGATATGGCTCGCCGTGAAGTTGGCGGACCTCCGCAATACCCAGGACTGCGTCCTGATGGGGAGGCGCGATTGCGCCCATATTTCCGCGGCAAAGGACTAACCGGAGCGACCTCACCCAAGCCCCTAGCGCGCCCGCCCCACCATTGAACTCGGGGCTGGGCTCCGTTATACGGGCCTCTGCATCCGCGCCGACCTCCCAGATAGGCCGCGACTTCAAATTTATCGCAAATAAATCAAAGGCTTAGAGATGGCTTCCACATTCGATCAGGTCGCGACGATCATTGCTGAGACCTGCGACATCCCCCGAGACACGATTACCCCGGAAAGCCATGCCATCGACGACCTCGGCATCGACAGTCTGGACTTCCTCGACATCGCGTTCGCCATCGACAAGGCGTTCGGCATCAAGCTGCCGCTCGAGAAATGGACGCAGGAAGTCAACGACGGCAAAGCGACGACCGAGCAGTATTTCGTCCTGAAGAATCTTGCAGCGCGCATCGACGAACTGGTCGCCGCCAAAGGCGCGTGACGCGCGCCGATGCATCTGGAATATTTTCAGCTGATTGATCGCATTGCCGCACTCGATATCGGCAAACGGACGATCACGGTCGAAGCCCAGGTGCCGACGACCAACACGATTTTCGAGGGGCACTTCCCCGGCTATCCGCTTATGCCGGGTGTGCTTCTGACCGAAGCGATGGCGCAGACGTCGGGATGGTTGCTGATCGCAATGCTGAAGTTTGAGCGCATGCCATTCCTCGCCGCAATCAAGGACGCCAAAATGCGCGACTTCGTTGTGCCCGGCGATCTGCTGACAATTGACGCGAAGCTCGCGCATGACGGCTCCGGTTACGCCGTGACCGACGCAAAGATTCACGTCGACGGCAAGCTGAAGTGCAACGCGACGCTGACATTCCGGCACACGCCGTTCCCGAATCCGGACATCCGCGGCCACATGGAAGCGATGGCGACGAAGATCGGTTTCCCGCGCGAGGCACTCGCACATGGCTGATGCCTCGATGAAAAAAGCGCCGCGCGAGGCGTGGATCACCGGCATCGGCATTGCGTCGTCGCTCGGCGAAGGCCTCGACGCGCACTGGGATGCGCTGAACGCCAAGCAGGTCAACGCGGATACGACAGCGTTCGCGCCTTACATCGTTCATCCAATGGCGAAGCTCGCTTTCGACGGTCAGATTCCGAAAAAAGAACAGCGCCAAATGGAAGCATGGCAACGCATCGGCACCTATGCGGCTGGGCTCGCACTCGACTCCGCAGGCATCAAAGGAAACACAGAAATCCTGTCGCGCACCGACATGATTGTGGCAGCCGGCGGCGGCGAGCGCGATCTTGCGGTCGATTCCGCCGTGCTCAACGCGGACGCGCAAGGCAATGCCGCGCCCGGATTTCTCAACGAGCGGCTGATGAACGATTTGCGGCCGACCTTATTTCTGGCGCAGCTCTCCAACCTCCTCGCAGGAAACATCTCGATCGTTCATGGCGTGACGGGGTCGTCGCGCACTTTCATGGGCGAAGAAGCAGCCGGCGTTGATGCCGCACGCATTGCGCTCGCGCGTATCGCGGCAGGACAGAGTGACATCGCGCTCGTCGGTGCCGCGCAAAATGGCGAACGCAAAGACCTGCTGATGCTCTATGAGTTCGGCGGCTTTAATCTGAAGGACAAATTTGAATCGGTGTGGAAGCGTGAGGGCGGATTCGCGCTCGGCTCGGGCGGTGTCTTTCTCGTGATCGAGTCAAAGGAGCACGCGCAGGCGCGCGGTGCGAAACCCTTTGCAAAATTGACTGCGGTCGTTGCCGATCACGCTCGGCGAAAAGCTGCCGGCAGCGTCACGGCCGTGCTTGAGAAACTATGGTCGAAGCTCGGATCGGTCGGCAAATCAGCAGCGATTATTACCGGCACGACCGGCGCGCAGCCCGTCACGGCCGAGGAGCGCGAATTTTTGAAAAAACATCCGGACGCGCCGGTTCGCGCGACGGGCACTGCTTTCGGTCACACGATGGAGGCGCAATTCCCGCTCGGAATCGCCCTAGCTGCACTTTCGATTTCACGCGGCAAATTATTCGCGGCAAACGATAGCGCGGGCGTTGAGGTTGAAATGAGCGCTCCGCCAACCCAGATCGTCGTGGTCGGTGCAGGTCACTGGCGCGGCGAAGGCATGGCGCTAGTCGAGGCGGTCTAGGCAAGGAGCGAGGCGAAATGTCGGCAAATCGCGACAAGTTCGGACGGCCTGTCGTCGTCGTCACCGGCATGGGTGTCGTGACGTCGCTCGGCGCAGGAAAATCCGACAACTGGGCAAAACTCAGCGCAGGCGAATCCGGCATCCGCACCATCACGCGTTTTCCGACTGACGGCCTGAAGACGACGATGGCTGGCACCGTCGATTTCATTCCGATCGAGCCGTTCTCCTCGACGGTCCTCTCGGAGAAATTGGCAGACGCCGCGACCGAGGAAGCCATCGCACAATCCAACATCGGCACCAAAGGCGATTTTCCCGGTCCGCTGTTTCTTGCGGTCGCGCCCGTCGAAGTCGAATGGCATCCGCGCCAGGAGATCGCGCGCGAAACCGGCTTGAAATCCGGCATCGATTATGACGCGCTGACGCGGGCCAGCGGCGGCGGAAAGCACGAAGACTTCCATCACCGTTTCATGTTCGGTTCGGTCGCCGATCACATCGCGGAGACATTCGGCACCAAAGGCTCGCCGATATCGCTTTCGACAGCGTGCGCTTCCGGCGCGACGGCTATTCAGCTCGGCGTGGAAGCCATTCGGCGCGGCGAAGCGGATGCCGCGCTGTGCGTCGCGACCGACGGCTCGGTCAATCCCGAAGCGCTGATCCGGTTCTCGCTGCTCTCCGCATTGTCGACCAATAACGATCTGCCGCAGGCGGCGGTGCGTCCGTTCTCGAAAAATCGCGACGGCTTCGTGATGGCGGAAGGTGCCGGAGCGCTGGTGCTCGAGAGCCTTGAGTCCGCAACGGCGCGCGGCGCGAAAATTCTCGGTGTGCTTGCTGGCTGCGGCGAACTGGCCGACTCGTTTCACCGCACGCGTTCGAGCCCCGATGGCAAGCCGATCATCGGCTGTGTGCGCAACGCGCTTTCCGATGCCGGCATGGGCGTCGAGCACATCGACTATATCAACGCGCACGGCACCGGCACGCCTGAAAACGACAAGATGGAATATATCGGCATCTCGGCAGTGTTCGGCGATCGCGCAACCAAAGTGCCGGTCTCGTCGAACAAGTCGATGGTCGGTCACACGCTGTCGGCAGCAGGCGCTGTCGAGGCGGTATTCTCCTTGCTAACGCTTGAGCACCAGCGGATTCCGCCGACGATCAACTACGACGTGCCCGACCCGGCGATTCCGTTCGACGTGGTCCCGAACAAGGCCCGCGATGCGAAGGTCACGGCGGTGATGTCCAATTCGTTCGGTTTCGGCGGACAGAATGCCTCGCTAATCCTGACTCGCGAGCCGATCTGACGGCCCGCGAACGGTTGACGGCATCGCGCGAACCGGCGATATCCAGCCGAGATTTATGACCTTTTCCGTGCCGGAGGCACGATAAGATGCGTGCGCTCACTCTCGTTGCAGACCGCCAGCTTGTGGTCGCGGATATTCCGGCTCCTCCGCCTCCGGCGACGGGCGAGGTGCAGATTCGTGTCAAAGCCGTCGCGCTCAATCATATCGACGTGTGGGGTTATCGCGGCATGGCGTTCGCCAAGCGCAAGCTGCCGCTCGTCGTCGGCGCGGAAGCGTCCGGCGAAATTGCAAGCGTTGGCGCAGGCGTCACGCGCTTCAAGCCGGGCCAGAAAGTCGTGATGTATGGCGCATTAACGTGCGGCGTCTGTGCAGCGTGCAAGGCCGGGCGCGATAATCTTTGCGAGAACGTCGCAGGCATCATGGGCTTTCATGTCGACGGCTTCGCCCGCGAGTTGATGAATCTCAACGAACGTCTCGTTATTCCGGTGCCGGATGGCGTCTCAGACCGCGACGCCGCCTGCGCCCCGATTGCATTTTCGACCGTCCAGCACATGCTTTTCGACAATGCCAAACTTCTCCCCGGCGAGACCGTCCTCGTTCACGCCGGCGGTTCGGGCATCGGCACCGTTGCGATCATGATGGCCAAGGCCATCGGCTGCACGGTCATCACGACCGTCGGCGACGATTCCAAGATCGAGGGTGTGAAGAAACTCGGCGCGGATTACGTCATCAATTATCGCAAGGACCGTTTCGAAGGCGAGACACGCAAGATCACCAAGAAGAAGGGAGTCGATGTCGTGTTCGAGCACGTCGGCGCGGATACGTTCGCGGGCTCGCTCCTGTCGATGAAGCGCGGCGGACGCCTTGTCACGTGTGGCGCGACCTCCGGCCCGACGGCGACACTCAATCTAATGCAGCTGTTTCAGCAGCAGTACCGCATCATCGGCTCTTTCGGCGCGACGATGAAAAACATCGCCGAAAGCCTCGACAAAATGGCTGCCGGCATGAAGCCGGTGATCGACACCGAAGTGCCGACCGAAAACGTCGGCGAAGCGCTGACGCGCATGGAAAGCCGAAACGTGTTCGGCAAAATCGTCGTCACCTTCTGATGCAGCGCGCCCTGCTCCGCGTCCGGGCGATCCTGCGCGACGCGCTGAAGCCGGTCACTGGCGCGATCATCGGCGGCATCGCCGTTGGTCTATTGCGGCTGGTGCGGAATTTTGATCCGAACAAAACAGCCGACGTTTTCGCATCCGTCACCCGCAGAATTGGCCGGTGGTTTCCCGAGCAGACAACCGGACGAAACAACCTAAAAGCCGCTTTCCCCGAAAAGTCGCCCGAAGAGATTGAAACTATACTGACTGGCGTGTGGGACAATCTCGGACGCGTCGGCGCGGAATTAGCGCAGCTCGATCGCATTTGGGATTTCGATCAGGATCGGCCCGGGTCCGGGCGCGTCGAGATTTCGCCGGAGTCGGTCGAGCGATTCATCAAATTGCGCGATGACGGCAAAGGCGCATTGTTTTTCGCGTGTCATACGGCGAACTGGGAACTGCCGGCGCTCGCGGGCCCTGCCTACGGGCTCGACTCTGCAATCCTGTTCCGGCGGCCGAACATTGCGGCGGTCGACCGCGCGATCCAAAACATCCGCGCGCTGAATATGGGCACGATGATCGCAACCACGCATGACGCGCCACTACGTCTGGCGCAGGCGCTGCAGAAAGGCGTCCATGTCGGCATGCTGGTCGATCAGTATTTCGGCCGCGGCGTCGATGTCACGTTTTTCGGACGGACCACGAAAGCCAATCCCCTGCTCGCGCGCCTTGCGCGTCAAGTTGAGGTGCCGATCCACGGCGCGCGCATCGTGCGCCTTCCGAACCACCGCTTCCGCGCTGAACTTACCGACGAAGTGACGCCCGTTCGCGATGCCGAAGGCAAGATCGACGTTCAAGGAACGACGCAGGCTATCACCTCCGTCATCGAAGGCTGGGTCCGCGAACATCCCGAACAATGGCTGTGGCTGCACCGCCGCTGGCGCTAATCAGCGTCCGGTTTTCACGCGCGTCCAGAGACGATTGATCGTGCGCTGCGTCGGCGCGTCTCGCGCGGTGATGACAAACAGCCGCTTCAGCGTAGCATCGTCCGGATAAACGGTCTTGTCGTTGAAAATTTTCGGATCGATCAGCTTCTGGCTCGCAAGATTGCCGTTAGCATAGGACAGGAAGTCCGAGTTCTTCGCCGCGACATCCGGGCGGTAGAGATAGTTGATCAGTTCATACGCTTCGGCGACATTCTTGGCATCGGCGGGAATCGCCAGATTGTCGAAAAACATTTGCGCGCCCTCTTTCGGAATCGCGTAGCCGATCTCGATACCGTTCTTGGATTCGGCGGCACGGCTCTGCGCCTGCTTGATGTCGCCGGACCAGCCAACGACGAGGCAGATTTCGCCGGTCGCCAGCGCACTCAGATATTCCGAAGAATGGAATTTTCGCACGAAGGGGCGAACTTTGCTGACGAGATCCGCGGCTTTCTCGAGATCGGCCTGCTTGGTCGAATTCGGATCGAGGCCGAGATAATTGAGCGCCGCCGGCAGAATATCGTCCGCCGAATCCAGCATATGGATTCCGCAATCCTTGAACTTGGACAGGATTTCCGGCTTGAACACGACTTCCCACGAGTCGATCTTCGCGCCCGATCCGAGGGCATCATGCAACGCCTTGACGTTGTAACCGATGCCGGTCGTGCCCCA
>JACQDM010000006.1 GCA_016201045.1 Afipia sp.
ATTGAGCGTGCTTTACTGCGGCGCGAAATGTCGTCATTGGCACATACCTACCGTATTGATTTGGTTAATTTTTCCGTCTGCAATCGGAGCGAAGCTGTCGTTGGGTGGCAAACGGGGTGTTCGCGGTTTGGTCGGCCCTTGACCCAGGCTGTGTGAAAACTCCACCGATGCTATGATTCGCCTGTTGAATCGGCGGGGGCATTGATGAAGGGCTTCGTTGCGGGGGCGGAACGGGCGCAGGCGTCGCTGTTGCCGGAATGCCTCGAAGACTGGGTCGACGAAAGCAATGCTGTTCGCGTGATCGACGCGTTCGTCGATGCGCTCGATCTTGCCGACCTGGGGTTCGATGGGGTGGAGCCCGAGGCGACGGGGCGGCCGTCCTACCATCCATCAACTCACCTGAAGCTCTACATCTACGGTTATCTCAACCGGGTGCAGTCGAGCCGGCGGCTCGAGCGTGAGGCTGGCCGCAACGTCGAGGTGATGTGGCTGTTGCGGCGCCTCGTCCCTGATCACAAGACCATCGCCGACTTCCGCAAGGACAACGGCAAGGCGTTGCGCAAAGTATGTGCGCGCTTTGTCGAGCTGTGCCGCGAGATGGGGCTACTCGCGAAGGCCAGCGTGGCGATCGACGGCAGCAAATTCAAAGCGGTCAATAATCGCGACAAAAACTTCACGCAGGCGAAAGTGGAGCGTCGGTGCAAGCAATTGGAAGAGAGCGTGGCGCGCTATCTGGCCCAGCTTGACACGGCCGACCTGCAGGATCCGTCGGAGACGATCACGCTGACGAAAACGCGGCTCAAGGAGAAGCTGGCGAAGCTCGACGAGGAGATGAAGCGGCTGGCGGCGATCGAGAAACAGATGCTCGCCTCGCCCGATCGGCAGATCTCGCTAACCGATCCCGATAGTCGCTCGATGGCGACAAGTGGCCGTGGCTCCGGCGTCGTTGGCTACAACGTGCAGACGGCGGTCGATACTGAGAACCATCTGATCGTGACCCACGAGGTGACGAATAGCGGCTCGGATCGGGCACAACTTGCAAATGTCGCCAAGCAAGCGAAGGCTGTGCTGCAGACCGATGAGCTCGAAGCCGTTGCCGATCGCGGCTACTTCAACGGCGAGAAGATCCTGGAGTGTGATCAGGCCGGCATCACGGCGACACTCCCCAAACCGATGACGTCGGGCGCGAAGTCGGAAGGCCGCTTCGGCAAGCAAGACTTCGTCTATCTGCCGACGGAGGACGCCTATCGCTGCCCGGCCGGTGAGAAACTGAAGTATTATTACACCAACGAAGAAAAAGGTCAGAAACTCCGCCGTTATTGGACGAACGCGTGCCGGACCTGTCCGCTCAAGGCTCAGTGCACGAAGGGACCACAGCGCCGCATCACGCGATGGGAACATGAGGAGGTAGTCGAGGCGGTGCAGAAGAGACTCGACAAAAATCCGGGCGCCATGCGTCAGCGGCGCCAGACGGTCGAGCATCCATTCGGCACACTGAAGATGCGAATGGGCGCGACGCACTTCCTGATGAAGACGCTGCCGAAGGTTGCCGGCGAGATGGCACTGCACGTGCTCGCCTACAATCTGACGCGCGTCATGAACATCGTCGGCATCAAGCCGCTGATGGCGGCGATCGCGGCCTGAGACGGCCCGGCTGCAACATCTGCAGCGCCGGAGAGCCGGTCAGGATGGCCCGATGATGAACTAGGTTGCCTCCCAGACCGAAATCGGAAAAATATGCTCGAAATGGTCACTTGCAGCGCATCTCGCCTGTCGCGCCCCGTCGAGACCCCCTACGCCGCGTTATCACACGGCCTGGACCCGGTGCCGACATAGCCGCTCGTCTCCGAGGAACGCGCACGTCTGTCTGCTTCGAATTGTTTGCTGACGCGCTGCACGTTCGGGAGGGTAGACCACGCCTCGCCGATCTTGACGCAGACGACAGGCGGGTGTGGGCCTACTTGCTTGGTCGCAATCACCGGGACACGGAGATCGGTATTTGCGAAATTGTGTTCACGTTCATCAACACGCGATCAATGACGTCG
>JACQDM010000001.1 GCA_016201045.1 Afipia sp.
CCGATGCCGGTCGTGCCCCACATATAGTTGGCAGCGTACACGTTTCCCGGATCGTAAGATGCCAGGCGCTTGGTCACTTCCGGCCAGGCGTTGACGAGGTTCGGCAGTTTCGACTTGTCGAGCTTCTGGAAGATGCCCGCTGTAATCTGGCGCTGAAGGAAATACGCAGTCGGCACCACAACGTCATAACCGGACTTGCCCGCGAGCAGCCGCGTCTCGAGCGTTTCATTGGCATCGAACGTGTCGTAAGTGACCTTGATTCCGGTTTCCTTGGTAAACTGCTCAAGGACGCCCGGAGCCATGTAGTTCGACCAGTTGTAGAAGTTGACGCTGCGTTCCTGCGCCTGCACCGGAAGTATCACCAACGTTGCGATGATCGAAACGAGACTAAATATCCTGACTATCGGTTTCATGACGTTCACCGCTATGCGTGCAAGGCTTTCGACAGACGCTCCAGCGCGGAGTCGAGAGTCGCGTCCTTTTTGGAAAAGCAGAACCTCACCACAGACGTCACGTGATCCTCCTCATAGAAGGCGGATACCGGAATCGCCGCAACCTTAAAATCATGAACAAGCCGCCTGCAGAATGCCTCGTCGGTTTCGTTCAGGCCGAGCGGCGCAAGATCGACATTCACAAAATATGTACCTTGCGATTTCAGAACCGGAAATCCGATTTTGGATAAGCCATCGCTCAGCCGGTCGCGACTGCGCGCAAGATCGCTTCGCATCGTCGTGAAATAGTCATCGGCCTTGCCAAGGCCGTAAGCAACAGCGACCTGAAGGTTGGGCGCGGTCGTGAAAGTGATAAACTGATGCGCCTTGGTGAGAACGCGCAGGATTTTAGGTGCCGCGCAGACAAAGCCGATTTTCCAGCCCGTGAGGCCGAAGATTTTCCCGGCGGAGCCGATTTTCACTGTGCGCTCGCGCATGCCGGGCAGAGTGATGAGCGGCACATGCTCGCGGCCGTCGAACACCACGTGCTCCCACACTTCGTCGCAAATCGCGGTTAAGTCGAATTCCTGACATATGCGCGCGAGCATTTCGAGATTCTGGCGCGGATAAACGACCGCTGCGGGATTGAGCGGATTGTTCAAAATAACGTATTTCGTTTTCGGCGTAATAGCCTTGCGGACCGCTTCTTCCGGCAACAGCCAGTGCGGCGGCTCAAGGCGAATGAATTTCGGGATACCGCCCGCCAGCCGAATGATGGGCACGTATGAATCGTACATCGGCTGAAACAGCAACACCTCGTCGCCCGGCTCTACCAGTCCGAGGATCGCGCCGGTCAGCGCTTCCGTGGCGCCCGAAGTGATCATCACTTCGCTCATCGCATCGAGCTGCAGACCGTGCCAGTGCGCGTAGTGCTTCGCCACCGCCTGACGAAGTTCGGGAATGCCCATCATCGATGGATACTGATTGTATCCGTTGAGGACCGCATCGGCCGCCTTCTCGCGCACATCGAGCGGGCCCGGATCCTCGGGAAAGCCCTGCCCCAGATTGATCGCGTTCAGATCGCGCGCAGCCTGCGACATCACGTCGAAAATCGTATTCGGCAGATCGGCGAAAATCCTATTCATCGAAAATCAGCCGCCGGTCTTAGTCGGAAAACCCGCCGCTTTCCATCCGATGATGCCACCGGCCAGATGCGAGTCATAAGGCTTGCCCGCGGCCTGCGCGGCCAACGAGGCGGTCACCGAACGCTTGCCGGAGCGGCAGGCAAATACGACGATCTTGCTTCCGGGATCGGGAATGGCGGCGGGATCGAATGTGGAGAGCGGAACAACGACGGCATCCGGGTACGCTTCGACCGCAATTTCATTCGGCTCGCGAACATCGACCAAGAGGTAGCGCCCGTCTCCTACTCCGGCTGCGACTTCTTCCGCCGTCAGGTCGTGAACGATTGGAGCCTTGTCCATTAAAATGCCTCCCGGAAGCGCCGCGAACGGCGCACAAACTCCCTTTTTGCGGAGAGAAAATCAAGCCGCGTCAGATCGTGACTTGCGTGCCCACTTCGACAACGCGGCCGGTTGGAATCTGGAAGTAGTTGGTCGCATCATTGGCCGACCGGCTGAGCTTGATAAAAAGAATATCCTGCCAGCGCGGCATGCCGGAGTGAACGGCGGGCTTCAAAAGCCGCCGCGACAGAAAGAACGACGTCGACATGATGTCGAACTGCCAGCCGACCTTGCGAGCAACGCCAAGCGCTTTCGGCACGTTCGGCGATTCCATGAAGCCGAACTTCAAGGTCACGCGCGCGAACAATTCACTGACTTCCTCGAACTTCACGCGCTCGGAGACATCGACACGCGGGGTTGAAGCGGTCTCGACTGTGAGGATGACGTTTTTCTGGTGCAGCACCTTGTAGTGTTTGAGGCTGTGCATCAGCGCGGTCGGAGCGAATTCCGGGTTGCTCGTGAGGAACACGGCCGTCCCCGGCACCAGCAGCGGCGGCTTTTTCGACAGCATGCCGATGAGGTCGAGCAGAGGGAATTCCTGCTTGTGGGTCTTGTCGTAGAGCAATTTGCTGCCGCGCCGCCAGGTATACATCAGCAACATGACGAGGCCGCCGAGCAAAAGCGGCACCCAGCCGCCCTCGAACACTTTGAGAAGGTTCGCCGATAGAAACGTTAAGTCGAGCAGCAGAAAGGGCGCGATCAATGCGGCGGCGGCCAGCGGCTGCCATTTCCAGACTTTCCAGATCACGACAAATCCCATCATCGCCGTGACCACCATCGTGCCGGTGACAGAGATACCGTAGGCGGAAGCCAGCGCGCTCGACGAACGGAACAGGATGACGAGCATCAGCACGGCAACGAGCAGAAGGAAGTTCACGCGCGGAATGAAAATCTGTCCGGCGTGGGCTTCGGAGGTGTGATGAATCTCAAACCGCGGCAACAGACCGAGCTGGATGGCCTGCCGTGTCAGCGAATAAGCGCCGGTGATGACGGCCTGGCTCGCAATCACTGTCGCGACTGTCGCCAGCAACACCATCGGCACCAGCGACCAATCGGGATACATCAGGAAGAACGGATTTTCGATCGTGGCGGCATCGCCGATTACGAGCGCGCCCTGCCCCAGATAGTTCAGCGCCAGCGATGGCAGTACGATCGCAAGCCACGCGGTCTGGATCGGCAGCTTTCCGAAATGACCGAGGTCCGCGTAAAGCGCCTCCGCACCCGTCACCGCCAGAAAAACGGCACCGAGCGTCACCAGCCCGATCATTCCGTGGCTGAGCAGGAATTCGACCGCATAGAGCGGATTGAGCGCGAAGAGTACTTCGGGATGGCGCGCAATCGGCGGCAGCGCCGCAACTGCAATCACGACGAACCAGATGGCCATGATCGGCCCGAAGAAGGCCGCGACCCGCGCCGTTCCGCGCGATTGCACCGCGAATAGCGCGACGAGGATCGCGACCGTAATTGGCACAACATAGGGATCGAACGCAGCGGTGGCGAGCTTCATGCCTTCGATGGCGGAGAGAACCGAAAGCGCAGGCGTGATGACGGCATCGCCATAGAACAACGCGCCGCTGACGATGCCGAGAAAGACGATAATGCCGGCACTCGACGACAACGCCTTCTGCGCGAGCGCCATCAGCGCGAGCGTCCCGCCTTCGCCATTGTTGTCGGCCCGCAGAAGGATGATCACGTATTTCAGCGTGACGACGACGATGAGCGCCCAGAGGATCAGCGAAAGAACGCCGAGGACAGCTGCGGCATTGACCGCGCTTGCCGTGGCACCTGTCGCAAGGATCGCTTCGCGGAAGGCGTAGAGTGGGCTCGTGCCGATGTCGCCATAGACGACGCCAATGCTGCCGATCATCAGGCCCGCAAAACCTGCGGTTGAATGGACCTCACCATGACCATTTGCCGCCGGCGTTTCCGCCGCGGAGATGGCATTGTCGGATGTCATGGAAGTGCGCCCCGATCGTTACAGCGGACTGGACAGGCGCAGGCGTATACCCCCGCGCCGGGTCACGTGGCTATACGAATTTCACTTACACGCATGCAAATCTGCCGAGGCGAATTCTTTGATAAAATATAGCGAATTCAGATAGTTACCTGCGTTCCGACTTCAACGACGCGTCCTGTCGGAATCTGGAAATAGTCGGTCGCATCGTTCGCCGAACGGCTCAGCGCAATGAAAAGATGATCCTGCCAGCGCGGCATGCCGGATTGAGCGGCGGGCTTCAGAGAGCGGCGCGAGACGAAAAACGACGTCGACATGATATCGAACTGCCAGCCGAGTTTACGTGCGATGGCCAGCGCCTTCGGCACGTTCGGCGACTCCATGAAGCCGAAACGCAGGCGGACTTTAGAGAATTTGTCGGTGACGTTCTCCATGCGCACGCGCTCGGCGAGATCGACGCGCGGCGTCTCGGCCGTCTCGATGGTCAGGATGACGTTGTGTTCGTGAAGCACTTTGTTGTGCTTCAGATTATGCAGCAGCGCAGTCGGGACATAGTCGGGATCGCTGGTGAGAAATACCGCGGTGCCCTTCACGATGTGAGGCGGACGCTTTTCGAGACTTCTGATCAGGTCCGTCAGCGGCACTTCGGTTCGCCGCGTCTTGCTGACGAGGATCGCCGCCCCTCGCCGCCATGTCCACACGATTCCGGCCATGACCGCACCGAACGTCAGCGGCACCCACGCGCCCTGAAACAGTTTAAGCAGATTAGCCGAGAAGAAGGTCAGGTCGATAATGACCAGCGGCGCGATTAATGCTGCGGCAGTGAGCGGACGCCAGTGCCAGAGTTTCCAGATCACGACGAAGCACATAATGCCGTCGGCGACCATCGTCGTCGAAACCGCGATGCCGTAGGCGGAGGCAAGACCGCTCGATGTGCGGAACAGTCCAACCAGAAGCAGCACGCCGATCAAAAGCAGCATGTTCACGCGCGGCAGATAGATCTGACCCGCGTGACTTTCGGAGGTGTAGCGAACCTCGAAGCGCGGCAGCAGCCCGAGCTGGATCGCCTGCCGCACGAGCGAGAACGCGCCCGTGATCACCGCCTGGCTCGCGATCACCGTCGCAGCAGTCGCAAGCCCGATCAGCGGGACCAGCATGCTTTCCGGCGCCATCTTGTAAAACGGATTTTCAATCGCTTCGGGATGCGACAGAACCAGCGAGCCCTGCCCGAAGTAGTTGATGAGCAGACATGGCAGCACGAAAAAGAACCATGCTGCGCGAATGGGTCTGCGGCCAAAATGTCCAAGGTCAGCGTAAAGCGCTTCGCCGCCAGTCACCGCGAGAAATACTGCGCCGAGAACAACCAGCCCGATCATACCATGATGGACAAGGAACGAAACTCCATACCAGGGATTGATCGCGTAGAGAACCGTCGGATCGTCGCTGATGTGAAGCAGCCCGAGCACACCAAGTGTCGCAAACCAGACGATCATCACGGGGCCGAACGCACTCGCGACGATTGCGGTGCCGCGGCTTTGAACGCTGAACAAGGCAATCAGAATGAAAATCGCGAGCGGAACGACGTAGTGCTCGAGCGAAGGTGCCGCGAGGTTGAGGCCTTCCACCGCCGAAAGGACCGAAATCGCCGGCGTAATCATCGCATCGCCGAGGAACATCGATCCGCCGACGACGCCGAGCGCCATGAGGACAATGCTTCTTCGTCCGAGTGCGCTCTGCCCGAGCGCCATCAGCGATAGCGTTCCGCCCTCGCCCTTGTTGTCGGCGCGCAGCAGCAGCAGAACGTATTTGACCGTCACAACGACAATCAGCGACCACAGGATCAGCGACAGCACGCCGAGAACGGTGAAACGCGTGACGATGCCGCCGTCGCTCGCGTTGTGAACGGCTTCGCGAAACGCATAGAGCGGCGATGTGCCGATGTCGCCGAACACCACACCGATGCTGCCGAGGGTCAGCGCCCAAAAGCCGGAATGAGCCGTCGCCTCATGGGGCGTGTCGGTGGTGGTCTCGGTAGCAGCCATATTGGAAGGTCAACGCCCTTACAGGTGAAACGGCCACCGCTACGCGGAGAACGCTCGGGACGCGCGTTTTATATCAGGCCCGGCGGAATAGCACCCGTGGCCACGCATCTTTCACCACGGAATGGCGGCGGCGTCGAGAGGTATTATAGTATTCGGTCTACGGCTTCAGATTGGGGGGCAATGGCGGGTCTTCCCGCATCAAGGTGATGGTCACGCGCCGGTTTGCGGCCAGCGTCGGATCGTCCGGGAACAAGGGCTGCGTGTCGGCTTTGCCTGAAACCGAAAAGATGTGGGAGGTGGGCAAGCCCTCCTGTTCGAGGATTTGTCGGACCGCATTGGCGCGGTCTGAGGACAGGTTGAAACCGTCATAGCCGGTCGCGGAGGGAATAAATCCCGCCGAGGTATGTCCGACGATGGCGACGCGAAGAGGCGTCGCGCGCAACGGACCGGCGAGGCGCTGCAACAGGCGCTTGGTCCGCTCCAACGGGACTTTGGAGCCATCGGCAAACATCGACCGGCCATCCTGATCGACGATCTCGAGGTTGAGACCCTGCTTGGTCTCCTCGAACATGATGTGCTTGGAGATGTCGTTGATCTCCGGCATGTCCTGCAGCGCCTGACGCAGCGAAGCGGACGCGAGCGCGAATTCGCGGTCGGTCTTCAGCTTGGCGCCGTTGATCTTGCTGTTCTCGTCCTGATCCGGCGTCGGCGTATTCGACGCCTCTTCCGGCGGAATATGTGCGGTGTTCTTCAGCTTCGGCCGCGTCGGCAATCCGTCGGATTCGATCACGCCGGAGAATCGCGCCTCGGTCTGCACGCCGAACGCATCTCGCATCGAGCCCGCGACGATTTTCAGTTTCTGCTGATCCTGCGTCGAGAACGCGACGAGCATCACGAAGAAGCTCATCATCAGACCCATCAGGTCGGCGAAGGTGACGAACCAGCCGTGGCCGCCTGCGTGCGCGTCACCGCGTTTTTTCTTAGCCATGCTGCGTCATTCCCAAGCGCGTCGGCGTTTTAGGCCGGAACCGGCTCACCTTCTTCATGGCGATGCTTCTCAGGCAGATAAGCCAGCAGCATTTCGCGAACCAGCGTCGGAGACTTCGCATCGCGGATCATCAGAATGCCGTCGATGATGATGGTGCGGTTGGTTTCCTCGTCGAGCAGCTTGCCGTGCAGCTTGTCGGCAATCGGCAGACAGAACAGGTTCGCAACGAGAGCGCCATACAGAGTCGCGAGCAACGCGGTCGCCATGAACGGGCCGAGCTTGGAGGGATCGGTCATGTTGGCGAACATCTGCACCATGCCGATCAGCGTGCCGATCATGCCGAACGCGGGAGCGCAATCGCCGATGGCGCGATAGATCTTGCTGCCCTCGTCGAGATGCATCAGGAAGTTGTCGCGATCGCGTTCGAGATTGTCGCGGATGAATTCCATGTCGTAGCCGTCGGCGACGTAGCGGATGCCCTTGGCCAAGAAGGCATCGTCAGTCTCGGCCTTTTCGAGCCCGACCGGGCCCTGCTTGCGCGCGATTTCAGCCAGACGGGCCAGTTCGTCGACGAGGCCGCGCGCCGTTGAGCGGCTCATCGTGAACGCGAACTTCGCACCGAGCGGCATGCCGTGCAGCATCGAGACCAGCGGAAAGCGGATCAGCGTCGCGGAAATCGAACCGCCGAAGATGATGATCATCGCATGTTCTGAAATAAACATGTGGAGGTCGCCGCCCATGAAGATCATCAGCGCGATAACAATCGTGCCGGCGAGCAGACCGATACTGGTGGTAATATCCATGGAAACCCCGACGCAACGCTTACGCCGCGCCCCGTTCTGAGGCGCGTAGAGAAACCCTAGCGCCGGGCGATTAAGGGCCGGTAAAGGTTAGCGAATTGGATGAATGAAGTTTCAAAACCCGCCGAATCTGCGCGCAAAGGCGAAAAAGTGACGGGCTTGAAATCGAATGGCGGAAAAACGGCGGCACCTTCGACCGAATGGTAACGGTCTGCTAACCATGGTGACGCAGTCGGCGGTCGAGCCGAATTGGAGGTTGCATCGTGGATGAGTTCGTTTTGCCGGCTACGCGTTACGCGCTTAGCGGCGACGTCAGTATCGCCTTCCAGACGATGGGCGACGGACCCATCGATCTCATTCTGGTGCCGGGGATTATTTCACATATCGAATTCGCGCATGAATGGCCGGGCTACACGGCGTTCCTGCGGCGCCTCTCGAAATTTTGCCGCGTGATCACGTTTGACAAACGGGGGCAAGGCCTGTCCGACAGGATGGCCGGCGCGCCATCGCTTGAGCAGCGAATGGATGACGTTCGCGCGGTGATGGACGAGGTCGGTTCATCCAGAGCCGTGCTGTTCGGTTTTTCGGAAGGCTGCGCGATGAGCGCCGTGTTCGCGGCCACATATCCCGAACGAGTATCCCACCTGATCTGTTTTGGCGGGTTTGCCCGGTACGCTGCGCTCTTTGGAAGAAGCGATGCGGTGAAAATCATTTCAGAACTCACGAAAGTCTGGGGCACCGGCGCGTCGATTCATTTGCTTCGCCCCAGCCTCGCGTCCGATCCCGATGCCGTCGCGCGCTCGGCCAAATTCGAGCGACTCTCCACCAGCCCCGGCGCTTATAAATCTCTTAGCTTGACGAATTTGGAGATCGACGTTGCGTCGATCCTCCCGATGGTGCGCGTTCCGACCCTCGTTCTCCATCGCGCGACCGACATGATGGTTCCTGTGAAACACGGCCGTGCGTTTGCTGAACTAATCCCTGAGGCGAAATACATCGAATATCCTAGCGGCGATCACGATCTGTGCACCGGAGACGTGGACACCTTGCTCGGCGACATCGAGGAGTTCATTACCGGAACGCGCGAGTGCCACGGCACCGATTTGGAGCGAATTCTGGCCACGGTCCTGTTTACCGACATCGTGGATTCGACTCGCAACGCCGTGGAAATGGGCGACCAGACATGGCGTCGCCTGCTGGACAGCCACGATCAACTTGCAAAACAAATGATCGAGAAACATCGCGGCATTCTGGTCAAATCGACCGGCGACGGAATCCTTGCGACATTCGACGGGCCGGGGCGCGGCGTTCGCTGCGCGCTCGCACTTGCAACTGCGTCAAAACAGATCGGGCTGCAGCTTCGTGCAGGCGTCCATACTGGCGAAATTGAGATTCGGGGCAGCGATATCGGGGGTATCGCCGTTCACGCTGCCGCCAGAGTGATGGCGCGGTCACAGCCCAGCGAAGTTCTCGTGTCTCGTGTTGTTACGGATCTCGTCGCAGGCGCCGGCCTGAAATTCACCGAGCGCGGGTCCCATGAACTCAAAGGTCTTCCGGGACAGTGGGATTTGTTCGCGGCGAGCGCCTAAGCGCCTCACGGTTCTGGCGGACGCAAAAGGCGTGCGTCGACAGATGAGCTAGTTCAACCGGGTCGGTCGCTCGCCGCTTTCGTCGGCTGCCGGATTGAAATTCGCGGCAACCACATTTGCGGCCGATCCGGACGACAGGTTCGCCTTCGCTTCCTGCTTGCGATAGGAGATCCATCCGAGCGGTAGCAGCGCGAGATAAACCACCGCGCACACACTCAAGAGGTGCCACGGGTAGCTGATCAGCACGGCGATGAACAATACGACCAGCACGAATACGGGAAGGACCATCTCGCGTTGGACCTTAGCGCCGATATTCTTGCCGGAGAACACCGGCAGGCGCGAGACCATCAGGAATCCGATTCCGAGCGTATAGAGCGCAGTCACCGTTGCGGGAAGTTGCGGCAGTCCGACCAGAACAAGATACATCGGCAGCAGCACGCAGATCGCGCCGGCCGGTGCTGGCACGCCTGTAAAATAATTTGCCGCAAAGACTGGTTTGTCGGGATCGTCCATAGTCGCGTTGAACCGCGCCAGACGAAGCGAGCCGCTGATTGCAAAAATCATCGCGGCGATCCAGCCGCCGTTACTCAGTTCATGCAGTTGCCAGAAGTAAAGGATAAGTGCGGGAGCAACGCCGAAATTGACAAAGTCCGCGAGGCTGTCGAGTTCGGCACCGAAGCGCGACTGGCCTTTGATCATGCGCGCTACACGACCGTCGATGCCGTCGAGAAACGCCGCGAATACGATAGCGCCGAGCGCAAGCTCGATGCGTCCTTCAATCGCCATGCGGATCGCGGTCAGGCCTGCGCAAAGCGCCAGAAGCGTGATGACGTTGGGCACGAGCAGGCGCACCGGGATCCGGCGAAAACGGTAGCGGCGCAGATCGGGCGGAGTCTTATTCGCGAGCATCGGCATGAAGCCTTATATAGCAGGCCTCATTCTGTCCTGCCATTGTGGCGGAATCGGACGCAGACGTTGGTTAACCGCCCGATTGTCAGTCGATTTTATAGGTCCGCCCGCCGTCGCCGAGCTTGAAATCGGCCAGAACGGTCTCGCCAGCAACGGCTGTCTGACCTTCGGAGACGAGGGATTTTCCGCCCTCCGGCAGATAGACATCCAGCCGGGAGCCAAAGCGGATCAAGCCGAAACGCTCACCTGCGCCGACGACCTGTCCTTCACGAACGAACGAAACGATACGCCGCGCGACGAGACCCGCGATCTGAATAACACCAATCCGGCCCGAAGGCGTCGAGATGACCAGCGAATTGCGCTCGTTGTCTTCGCTGGCCTTGTCGAGATCGGCGTTGAGAAACTTGCCAGGACGATAGGCGATGCGATCGATGCGCCCGGCGACCGGGCTGCGATTCACATGGCAGTTGAAAACGCTCATGAAAATCGAAATGCGCGGCAGCGGCTTGTCGCCGAGCCCGAGTTCTGCGGGCGGCACGGCCTGCACCACCATCGAAACGCGGCCGTCGGCGGGAGAGACGACGATGCCTTCGCGCACCGGCGTCACGCGTACCGGATCGCGAAAGAACAGCGCGCACCAAACCGTCAGCAGGCATCCGATCCATCCGAGCGGCGTCCAGATCCAGAACAGGATCAGGCTGGCGAAAGCGAAAGCGCCGATGAAGGGGTAACCCTCCTGATGGATCGGCGGGACTTGGTCGCGAATGGATTTGACGATGGACATGTTTGAAATCACTTCGTTGAGTTACCGCTTCCTCTCCCATGAGAGGGCGAAGATTGCAATCACTCAGCCGCTTCCGGAGCGGTCAGCGGATCGCGGTCGGGCCGTTGATCGGCCTTAGGGTCGTCCACCGGCGGCGGCACGCGATTTGGCGCAGCGTTGTCGTCGGCGATCATCGCCAGCTTCTCGCGCGCTTCCTGCGCTTCACGTTGCCTGTTCCACATGCTGGCGTAAAGCCCGTTCGCGGCCAGAAGCTGCGAATGGGTGCCGCGCTCGACGATGCGTCCCTGATCGAGCACGATGATGTCGTCGGCACCGACAATGGTAGACAACCGATGCGCGATCACCAAGGACGTGCGGCCGCGCGAAACCTTGTCCAGTTCTTCCTGGATCTCATGCTCGGTATGACTGTCGAGCGCCGAGGTTGCTTCGTCCAGCACCAGGATGGGCGGACCTTTCAGAATGGTGCGGGCGATGGCGACGCGCTGCTTTTCGCCGCCCGACAGTTTCAGGCCGCGCTCGCCGACTTCGGTCTCGTAGCCTTTCGGAGACGCCTTGATGAATCCGTCGATCTGCGCCATCGCGGCGGCGGCCTCGACTTCGGCATCCGTCGCGTCCCAGCGCCCATAGCGGATGTTGTAGCGGATGGTGTCGTTGAACAGCACCGTGTCCTGCGGAACCATGCCGATCGATGCGCGCAATGATGCCTGCGTCACGTCCCGGATGTTTTGCCCGTCGATGGTGATTGCCCCGCCACTCACGTCATACAGACGAAACAGCAGACGCGAGATCGTCGACTTGCCTGCGCCAGACGGGCCGACGATGGCGACGGTCTTTCCGGCCGGCACCTCGAACGAAAGCCCCTTCAAAATCGGCCGCGCGACATCGTAAGCGAATTTTACGTCGTCGAACCGCACGACGCCCTGAGTCACGCGCAATGCCGGCGCGCCGGGGCGATCTTTTACTTCCGGATTCTTGGACAGCACGCCGAACATCTTCTCGATGTCGATGATCGCCTGCTTGATCTCGCGGTAGACCATGCCCATGAAATTCAGCGGCTGATAGAGCTGGATCATCATGGCGTTGACCATGACGAAATCGCCGACCGTGTTGGTGCCGTTGCGCACGCCGATGGCGCACATCAGCATTGTCGCTGTCAGGCCGAAGGTGAAGATGATTGCCTGTCCGGTGTTGAGGACGGCGAGCGACGTGTAGGTCTTCACGCTGGCGCGCTCGTAACGCTCCATCGACTTGTCGTAGCGCTGCGCCTCGCGCTCTTCGGCGCTGAAATACTTCACCGTCTCATAGTTGAGCAGCGAATCGATAGCCTTGGTGTTCGCCTCGGTATCGGAGTCGTTCATCTTGCGGCGGATTTCGATGCGCCATTCCGTCGCGATGTAGGTGTAATACATATAGACAACGACGGTCACGAGCGTGACGAGCACGTAGCGCCAGTCGAATTGCCACAGCAGCACGCCCATCAACAGCGCTGTCTCAACGATGGTGGGCGCGAGCTGCAGGATGACCATACGCACGATGGTCTCGATTCCGGTCCGTCCGCGCTCCAGAACGCGCGTGAGACCGCCGGTCTTGCGCTCGAGGTGAAAGCGCAACGACAACTCGTGCATGTGGACGAAGGTGAGATAAGCGAGTTTGCGCACGGCGTGCATCGCCACCTTGGCGAAAATGCCGTCGCGCCACTGCGTCAGCACCATCATGATGATGCGGATGCCGCCATAACTTAGCGTCATCAGAAGCGGCGACGCGATCAGCCACAACGTCCAGTTCGACGCCTGCACGGGCGCGGTATCCGCGCCAGTCAGCGCGTCGATCGCCCATTTGAACGTGAACGGAACCGCGAGCGTCGCCGCCTTTGCAACCAGCAGCAGCGCCATCGACCAGACCACGCGCATTTTCAGATCGAAGCGGTCGCTCGGCCAGATATAGGGCCACAGGTGCCGCAGCGTACCGAACAACGTAGCCTTCTCCGCCGCGCGGTCGATGAATTCTGGCGCGTCGGTTGACGGCTTCGGATGGGAAGAAAAATGCGCGGACATCAGTGACAGGCCGCTCTGGCAATTCGGTGAGTCGCGGCCCTCGCCGCAGCCGCACATGTCGGATGGGAAATCATGCCTCTCATATAGATCGTTCGGCGGCGACCTGCACCCCTGCAAGACGATTCTTTTCTGCGGTCGCACAGCCATGACGACCGCTTTTGCCCGCTCATTTAACGCTGCAACGCACGTCTTGACGATGCCGCGATGCGGTGCCACATCGCACCTATGAGCATCATCAAAAGCATCTGCGTCTATTGCGGATCAAGCCCCGGCAACAATCCGCGTTTCATCGAAGCGGCGACCGAGTTCGGCAAAATTCTCGCGGAAAATCGGATCAACCTCGTGTATGGCGGCGGCTCGCGCGGCATGATGGGCGCGGTCGCAACCTCCGCACTCAAGCATGGCGGCACAGTGACCGGCATTATTCCGAAGTCGCTGGTCGAACTTGAACATGCGTTGAGATCGGTGCAGGAAATGATCGTCACCGAGGACATGCACGAGCGCAAACGGCTGATGTTCGAGCACTCGGATGCATTCGTGGCACTGCCCGGCGGCATTGGCACGCTGGAAGAACTCGTCGAGCAGCTGACATGGGCGCAGCTCATGCATCACACAAAGCCGATCGTTTGCTGCAGCATCGATGGCTACTGGACGCCGCTTCTGGAAACGCTGACGCGGATGAAGGACAGCGGGTTTGTCTATAACGCTGGAATCCTCGACGGCCTGATCTGCGAAGGCGTGGCCGAAATTCTGCCCACGCTGAAGCGAAAAGCCGCAAGCGCCGTTCGCAAAACTGAAGCGACAAGCGCATAATCCAGCGCCGCTCAACGCGCGGGCAGATCGTCCTTCAGGAACGTCACGGCTTCGATGCGATTGCCGTCCGGGTCCAGCACGAACGCCGCATAATACTTCACGCGGAAATGCGGACGCTGCCCTGGCGGGCCGTCGTCCTTGCCGCCGTTCTTGAGCGCGGCATCGTAGAACGCATCGATCTCCGCAGTCGTTTTCGCGCGCAGGCAGATGTGCGTGCCGCTACCCGGCGGCACCGGCGGCATGCCGGCGCGAAGATTGATCCAGAATTCGGGATACGCCTTGCCGAAACCGGATGTCGCCGGCAGCGCGATCAGCTTGGTCAAACCGAGCGGTGCGAAAGCCGCCTCATAAAACTTCGTCGAACGCTCGAGATTCGAAACGCCGACGGAAATATGGTCGATCATGCAAACCTCGCTCTAAGCAGGCGCGTTCGATTTCACCAGTTTGTAGACAACCGAATCCATCAGCGCCTGAAACGACGCGTCGATGATATTGGGCGAGACACCAACCGTGGTCCAGCGCTCGCCCTCTTCGTCCTCGCTCTCGATCAGCACGCGTGTCACCGCCTCGGTGCCGCCGTTGAGGATACGCACGCGATAATCGACGAGCTTCAGCCCCTCGATATATTTCTGGTACTTGCCGAGGTCTTTTCGCAGAGCGACGTCGAGCGCATTGACAGGGCCGTTGCCTTCGGCCGCAGAGATCAGCAACTCGCCGGCAACATCGACCTTCACCACCGCCATCGCCACCGTGACGCGCTGGCCGAGCGCGTTGTAGCGCTGCTCGACATTCACATCGAACTGCGCGACACGGAAATAATCCGGCACCTTGCCGAGCGTGCGGCGCGCCAGCAGATCGAATGACGCATTGGCGGATTCGTAGGCGTAGCCCGCCGCCTCTTTCTCCTTCATCTCCTCGACGAGACGCGCGAGCTTCGGATCGTTCTTGTCGAACGGAATTTTCGCGCGCTCGAGTTCTGCGATGACGTTGGAACGTCCCGCCTGATCGGAGACGAGAACCTTGCGATGATTGCCGACGCTTTCGGGCGCAACATGCTCGTAAGTCTGCGGGTCTTTCATCACGGCAGAGGCGTGAATGCCCGTCTTGGTGACGAACGCACTCTCGCCGACGTAAGGCGCGTGACGATCCGGCGCGCGATTAAGGATGTCATCGAGCGCACGCGACGCATGAACCAGCGTCGCGAGCTTGTCCTGCGTGACGCCGATCTCGAATTTTTCCGCGAATTCCTTTTTCAGCTTCAGTGTCGGGATCAGCGAACAGAGATTGGCATTGCCGCAGCGCTCGCCGAGACCGTTGAGTGTGCCCTGAATCTGCCGCGCGCCCGCACGCACCGCCGCAAGCGAATTCGCCACCGCCTGCTCGGTGTCGTTATGCGTGTGAATGCCAAGATGATCGCCGGGAATGTGCTTCGTCACTTCACCGACGATGACTTCGACCTCGTGAGGCATGGTGCCGCCATTGGTGTCGCACAGCACCACCCAGCGCGCACCGGATTCATAGGCCGCCTTGGCGCAGGCCAGAGCGAATTGCGGATTCTCTTTATAGCCGTCGAAAAAATGCTCGCAGTCGAGCATCACTTCTCGCCCTGCCTTCTTCGCAGTGCTCACGCTGTCGCGGATCGAGGCGAGATTTTCCTCATTCGTCGTCTCCAGTGCCACGCGCACCTGATACTCCGACGACTTCGCGACGAAACAGATCGCGTCCGCTTTCGCGGCCAGCAGATCGGCGACGCCGGGATCGTTGGAAATCGAGCGGCCGGGACGCCGCGTCATGCCGAACGCAGTGAACTTGGCATGATCGAACTTCGGTTTCGCTGCGAAAAATTCGGTGTCCTGCGGATTGGCACCCGGATAGCCGCCCTCGACATAGTCGATGCCGAGATCGTCGAGCATCGAGGCGATGATCTGCTTGTCGTGCAGCGTGAAGTCCACGCCGTTGGTCTGCGCGCCGTCGCGCAGCGTGGTGTCGAACAGATAAAGGCGCTCTTTACTCATGACGGTTTGCTCAAGAAGGTTTGCCCGGATTGTCGCCCGGCAGCGTCGTCACTGCGAACGTCTTTTTCATGGTGGTGGTTGCGAGCCATTCGTCGCCGATAGAGATGGAATTGCGCTGCTGGCCTTCATAACCGCGGCGCGCAAAAAACTGCTGCGCAGTGTCGCTCACATCCGCAGTGACGAATTTGGTGCCGCGCGCCGCGGCGAGTTTCTCTATCGCCTCGCAGAGCGAGGTCGCAACACCCTGCCGCGCGGCGGACGGATGCACGTACAATAAATCCAGATGGTCGGCGCCCTTCAGCGAAGCAAAGCCGACAGGCGAGCTTTGGATGGTGGCGACAAGCGTGAGCTGACCCGCAAGGCGCTTGCCGAATTTGTCTTCGTCTTCGGCGGTGCTCGCCCAGGCTTCGCGCTGCGCTTCGGAGTAGTCGTCCTCTGTCAGTTGTTCGACGCTGGCAACGAAGATCGATGCGAGCACCGAGGTGTCCGCGGGCAGATACGGCCGCAATCCGACTTTGGGCATCGCCTGTGCCATCGCGTCAGATTACTCCGTACCATTTGAGCGCGAGCAACACAGCCGCGGCGATCACCACGACCTTGAGCACGATGTAATAAAGCCAGTGTTTCGGAAACGGCGTGTCGGGCTTGGTCATTGGAATACTCCGGCGAGTTTCGGGGCGCAGGCAATCGCGGCGACGATCAGCAACCACTTCACGACGAGATAGAAAACGAAATAGCGGTCGCGCATGTCGATCAACCAGTTCATCGCGCGATCTCCCACGTTGTCACGGGTTTACCATCGGCGTCCTTGCCGTCCTTGATTGCCACGCCCATTTTCGCGAGTTCGTCGCGGATGCGATCGGACTCGGCAAAATCCTTTCGCGCACGGGCAGACCTGCGTCCCTCGATCAAATCATTGATCTTGGTCTCATCAATTGTACCGTGTTGACGGCGAACTATATCTTGCGCATCAACTCGTTGAGGATCGAATCCGAGAAATCTGCTACTGAGAAGCAGCGACATGCTTGCTTGAAAGTCTCCTGCGCGCGCCTTGTTAGCAAGGAGATGCAGTTCCGAGATGGCTTTCGGCGTGTTTAGATCGTCTGACATGGCCGCCAACACATCTGCTGAAACATTGCCGCTAACGTCGAGCGCAGCCATTTTGGTGTGATGGCGGAAGTCATCAAGAGATGTCGCGCTTTCTTTGATTCCGTGCAGCGTCCAATCCATCGGTGAACGATAGTGCGTCTTCAACATATTGAAGCGCAGCACTTCACCCGGCCAATCCTTCAACAACTCATTGATCGTGACGAAATTCCCAAGGCTCTTGCTCATCTTCTCGCCTTCGACCTGCAAGAAGCCGTTGTGCATCCAGACATTCGCCATGCGGTCGGAATGAAACGCGCAGCATGTCTGCGCGAGTTCGTTCTCGTGATGCGGAAACACGAGATCGATGCCGCCGCCGTGAATGTCGAATTTCTCGCCGAGATGCTTCCACGACATCGCCGAGCATTCGATGTGCCAGCCCGGACGGCCCTGCACCTTGATGCCGCCCGGCGACGGCCATGACGGCTCACCCGGTTTCGACGGCTTCCACAACACGAAGTCCATCGGCTCGCGCTTGTAGGGCGCGACATCGACGCGCGCGCCGGCCAGCATTTCATCGAGCGAACGCCGCGCGAGCTTGCCGTAGTTCTTGTCGGTCGCCACCGCAAACAGAACGTGATCCTGTTCGACATAGGCGTTGCCGTTCGCGATCAGCTTTTCGATGATCGCGCGCATCTCCGCGATGTGCTCCGTCGCGCGCGGCTCGACAGTCGGGCGCAAACATCCCAGCGCATCGACATCGGCGTGAAATTGTTTCTCGGTCTGCTCGGTGACCTTCCGGATCGCCTCGTTCAACGGCATGCCGGGAAAGTCGCGCGCGGCGCGGTCGTTGATCTTGTCGTCGACGTCGGTGATGTTGCGCACGTAAGTAACGTGCTTGTCGCCGTAGATATGCCGCAGCAGCCGAAACAGCACATCGAACACGATGACGGGGCGCGCGTTTCCGATGTGCGCGAAGTCATAGACCGTCGGCCCGCACACATACATGCGCACGTTGTTCGGATCGAGCGGCACGAACAGCCGCTTCTCCTTGGTCAGCGTATCGTAGAGCTTCAGCTCCATAGACACTTCTATCCCTGCCTTGCGGCCGGGTCGTCCCATGATCTCGATTGAGAAAAGACGGCTCCAGCCAGCGAATCGCTAGCTAATAACCTCGCGGCAAATGCCGATATTGGCGAGAGAACCGTTCATGCGCGGCACAATGATCCAGCGGGGGCGGTCGCGTCAAGGCTGCAATCGCCTGTTTTAGCAGCGCGCGCGGCCGCTAAGCCCAAGCCGGTTAATCATTTTTAACAGTTCGGGCGTATCGATGATGGGCAGCTTCCGTCATTGAACCCGGTGCACCATGCGACTTCTGCCTGCGCTTTCCGCCTGCGTTCTTGCTCTGGCCGCGACTTCCGCTTTCGCCGACAGCCGCGTCTTCATCATTGCAAATCAGGCCGACGGCTATGGCGTCGATAAATGTCTCGCGGGCGGCGAGAAGTGCGGCGCGTCCGCAGCGCGTGCATACTGCCAGTCGCGTGAATTCGCCCAGGCAACGGCTTACCGCCGGGTCGATCCCGACGAAGTGACCGGCGCGGTCCCGAAAACCGGCGGCGGAAATTGCGGCCCCGGCGGCTGTGGCGAATACGTCGCAATCACCTGCCAGCGCTGACTGCGCGGCTTTTTCGCAGTTCCTTGCCATATCAGCGCCCCGGTTTGGGCGTGACCTCGCCCATGGAAGCTAGTATGTGAAGCCTCCGTTGGCCGCATCGCGGTCCTGCTGCCGGGTCGTTGGATTTTGCCGAATCGTTCTCATCTCCGCTTGATCGTTGCAGGCGCCGCGTTTCTTGGTGCGGCCGCACTCGATGCCGCGTTCGCGCAGGGTTCGCCGCCCTTTTCGCAGCCGCAGCCCGGCGGCCCCAGCAGTCCAATATGTCAGCGCCTCGTCGGACAGCTTGCATCGATCGACAACAATGCCGCCGGCGGCGACAGCGCCAAGGCCGATCAGATCCGCCGCTATGAAGAGGCGCAGAGCCGCCAACAGCAGGAACTCGATCGCGTGCAACAGCAAGCCAGGGGTCAGGGCTGCGACAGCTCCGGCTTCTTTTCGATCTTCGGCGGCGGCAATTCCGAAAAGTGCGGCCCGCTCAATACGCGCATCCAGCAGATGCGCCAGAATCTCGATCAGATCATCTCGAGTCTCAACACGCTGCGCGCAGGCAATATCAACTCGGATCGCGACGGTCAGCGCCGCTCGGTGCTGACGGCGCTCGCGCAGAACAACTGCGGTCCGCAATATGCCAACGCGGCGCGCGATGCAGGCGGCGGAAACTTTTTGCAAAATCTGTTCGGCGGCAATTCGGGCGGCGATTTCGGCGCGCCTGGCAACACGTACCGCACGGTTTGCGCCCGCACATGCGACGGATTTTATTTCCCGGTGTCGTTTGCGACCGTGCCGAGCCGCTTCGCCGACGACGAGAAAACCTGCAAGCAGCTTTGCCCGAATGCGGAAGTCACGCTTTATTCGTATCGCAATCCCGGCGAAGACATGAACTCTGCGGTGTCGATCAGCGGGGCGCCCTATTCGGCATCGCCCAACGCGTTCAAATATCGCCAGGCCTTCGACAAAACCTGCAGCTGCCGCGCGGCGGGGCAGTCTTGGTCGGACGCGATGAAGGGCGTCGACGAGCGCGACTCGATTTCGCAAGGCGACATCATCGTCACCGACGAGACCTCGCGGAAGATGGCGCAACCGCCGAAAGGCCCCGCGCCGAAAAAGCCTGCGGCGGCGACGGCAACATCCGCCCAACCCGCGGCGCCGGATAACACCGCCGCCACACCGGCATCCGGCGACAAGCCGATCCGCTCGGTCGGGCCGACTTTCATTCCAGCGCGTTAAGAACTAGCCGTCGAACGCTTCCGCCGATCCGCTTTTGGCTTTCGTCACCAGCGCGTCGTCCGGTTTTGGCGCCGGCTTTCCGGAGTCGCGGAATTTGTTGACGATGGGATAGCGGCGATCTCGGCCGAAATTCTTGCGCGTGACCTTCACGCCGGGCGCAGCCTGACGGCGCTTGTATTCGGCAATATTCAGCAGCCGCTCGATGCGAACAACCGTGTCGCGATCGAAGCCCTCGTCGATGATCGACGCCAACGTCTGCTCGCGCTCCACGAGTCTCTCAAGGATGCCGTCGAGAACGTCATAAGGCGGCAGCGAATCCTGATCGGTCTGGTTCTCGCGCAATTCCGCAGTCGGCGGGCGCGTGATGATATTCGGCGGGATCACCTCTCCAGATGGACCGAGTGCGCCTTCGGGCTTCCATGTGTTGCGCAGCTTCGACAGCCGAAACACTTCGGTCTTGTAGATATCCTTGATCGGATTGTAGCCGCCGTTCATGTCGCCATAGAGCGTGGCGTAGCCGACGGACATTTCGGATTTGTTGCCCGTTGTCACCAGCATCGCGCCGGTCTTGTTGGACATCGCCATTAACAAGACGCCGCGAGCACGCGCCTGCAGATTTTCTTCGGTCACGTCGCGCGGCAGCCCCTTGAACGGCCCCGCGAGAATCTTTTCGAAGCCTTCGACCGCGTCCGCAATGGGCAGCACTTCATATTTGAAGCCGAGCGCGTGAGCGAGTTTCGCCGCGTCATCAAGCGAGACTTGCGCTGTAAAGCGATAGGGCAGCATCACGCCCCGCACCTTGTCGACGCCGAGTGCATCGACAGCCATCGCCGCACAGAGTGCGGAATCGATGCCGCCGGAGACGCCGAGCAGCACGCCGGGAAATCCGGTCTTCGTCACATAGTCGCGTAGCCCGAGCACACAGGCGGCGTAGTCTGCCTTGTCGCCTTCGAGCAAGGGCGCGACAGGACCCTTGCAGGTCCACCCGGCCTCACCTTTGGTCCATTTTACCGTGGTGATGTTTTCCACGAACGACGGCAGTTGAAACGCGAGCGACTTGTCGGCATTCAAGCCGAACGACGTGCCGTCGAACACGAGTTCGTCCTGCCAGCCAACCTCGTTGACATAGATCAGCGGCAAATGACTTTCGGCCACGCGCGCGACCGACACCGACATGCGCATGTCGTATTTTTCGCGGGTGTATGGCGAGCCGTTCGGCACGATCAGAATTTCAGCGCCGGTCTCGTGAAGACACTCGACGACATTTTCGTAGTCGGCGGATTCCTCCATCCACGTGTCTTCGCAAATGGGAATGCCGACGCGAACGCTGCGAATTGTGACGGGACCGGATACAGGCCCGCGCGCAAACACGCGCTTTTCATCGAATACACCGTAGTTCGGCAAGTTCACCTTGTAGCGGATCGCGGCGATGCGGCCTTCGTCAAGCAGCGCGCAGGCGTTGTAGAGCTTGCCGCCATCGACCCACGGCGTGCCAATCAGCATCGCCGGCCCGCCGTCGGACGTTTCTCGCGCCAGTGTTTCGATCTCAGTCCGGCAGGCCGCCTGAAACGCCAGCTTCAGCACCAGATCTTCCGGCGGATATCCCGCCATGAACAATTCCGGAAACACGACGACATCAGCGCCGTCGCTCTTGGCACGAGAACGCGCCGCACGTGCTTTCGCAGCGTTGCCCGCAACATCGCCGACGACCGGATTGAGTTGCGCAAGCGTGACGACGAACTGCGTTTTGTCGGCCATGAGACCTTTTAGCTCTTTTGAGCATAAGCCCGCAACGACGCGGCGCTGACGAAACTAGATAAGGCCTATGCGCTCGGCGATGGCGAACAGCCAGGTGATGCCCGCGATGATGAGGGTCACACCGACCGCGGCCGAGCCCATGTCCTTGACGCGGCCGATCTGCGGATCGTGATCCGTCGTCAGCCGGTCGGCGAGCTTTTCGATGGCGGTGTTAAGCAGTTCGACGACCATCAGCAGCAGCACCACGACGATCATCTCGATGCGCCGCGCGGGCGTCGTGCCGATCAGAAACGCCAGCGGCGTGGCGATACACAGCCCTACGATTTCCTCGCGGAACGCCTGCTCCGAGCGGGTCGCAAAAACGAGCCCGTTGCCGCTGTTGATCGTGGCGCGCCACATCCGTTGCAGCACGCCGTTCAAGATCAGAACCCCGCAACCGCCGGCATCGGTTTCGCCTTGCCCGCGCGTTCCTGCTTGAGCAGTTCGGCGATCAGGAAAGCCATATCGATGGACTGCTCGGCGTTGAGACGCGGATCGCAGACCGTGTGATAGCGGTCGTTGAGATCCTCGTCCGTGATCGCGCGCGCGCCGCCAATGCATTCAGTGACGTCCTGCCCGGTCATCTCCAGGTGCACACCGCCGGCATGCGTTCCTTCGGCTGCATGGATCTGGAAGAACGACTTCACTTCGCCGAGCACGCGGTCGAACGGACGGGTCTTGTAGCCTGAGGTCGATGTGATGGTGTTGCCGTGCATCGGGTCGCACGACCACACCACCGAACGCCCCTCGCGCTGTACGGCGCGGATGAGTTGCGGCAGATGCGCGTCGATCTTGTCGGAGCCGAAGCGGTTGATGAGCGTCAGGCGGCCCGGCTCGTTCTCGGGATTGAGAATGTCGATCAGCTTGATCAACTCGTCAGGCTTGAGCGACGGGCCGCATTTCAGACCGATCGGATTCTTGATGCCGCGGAAGTATTCGACATGGCCGTGATCGAGCTGGCGGGTGCGGTCGCCGATCCAGATCATGTGACCTGAGGTTGCGTACCAGTCGCCGGTCGTGGAATCGACGCGCGTGAAGGCCTGCTCGTAGCCGAGCAGCAGCGCCTCGTGGCTGGTGTAGAAATCCGTCGCGCGCAGTTCAGGATGACTTTCGAGATCGAGACCGCAGGCGCGCATGAAATTCAGCGCGTCGGAAATGCGATCCGCGAGTTCCTTGTAACGGCGTGACTGCGGCGAATCCTTCAGGAAGCCGAGCATCCATTGATGCACGCTTCCTAGATTGGCGAAGCCGCCCGTCGCGAACGCACGCAAAAGGTTGAGCGTCGCCGCCGACTGGCGATACGCCATCAGCTGGCGCTGCGGATCTGGAATGCGCGCTTCGGGCGTGAAGGCGTTGTCGTTGACGATGTCGCCGCGATAGCTCGGCAACTCGACACCGTTCTGCTTTTCGGTCGGCGAGGAACGGGGCTTTGCGAATTGTCCGGCAATGCGGCCGACCTTCACTACCGGCATCCCGGCGGCGTAAGTCATGACGACCGACATCTGCAAAAGCACGCGGAAGAAGTCGCGAATGTTGTTCGCGCCATGCTCGGCAAAACTCTCGGCACAATCGCCGCCCTGCAGGAGGAAAGCCTCGCCGTTTGCGACTCGGGCGAGCGACTTTTTCAGATTACGCGCCTCACCGGCAAAAACTAGCGGCGGAAACGTTGCAAGCTGCGCCTCGACGTTCGCCAACGCTTTCGTGTCCGGATAATCCGGCACTTGCAGAACCGGCTTCTTGCGCCAGCTATCGGGCGTCCACCGCTCGGACATGACCTAAACTCCTGAACCCAAACCTTGTGTGATAGCGCGGGGTTATACACAGGCGTCCGGCACCGCGCCAGTTGCAATTCGGCTTTGGGATTCAAGCGGTTGGAGGGCGTGGCGTATTAACCACGAACGGCACGCCCTATTCGGCGGCCTGCCGGACGTGACGCGCGCTCGGCGTGCGCATGGTCACGAGTTCTTCAGCCGATGTCGGATGCAGCGCCATCGTCGCATCGAAGTCGGCTTTCGTCGCCTTCATCTTGATGGCGATGCCAACGACCTGAATGATCTCGGCGGCGTCGGATGAGACGATGTGGCAGCCGAGAATCCGGTCCGTCGATGCATCCACGATCAGCTTCATGAGCACGCGGCTCGGATTGCCCGACATCGTCGCCTTCATCGGCTTGAAATTCGCCTTGTAGATGTCGACGTGGGTGTATTGCGCACGGGCATCGGCTTCGGTGAGCCCGACCGTGCCGACCTGCGGCTGGGAAAAAACGGCGGTCGGAACGTCGTTGCGGTCGACCCGCGTCGGACGATTGCCGAACACGGTGTCAGCGAAGGCATGACCTTCACGGACGGCGACGGGCGTCAGATTGACGCGATGGGTCACATCGCCCACCGCATAGATGTGCGGCACGTTCGTCTGCGAGAATTCGTTGACGGCGATGCCGCCATTCACCGGGTTCAGCAATACGCCGGCCTTCTCAAGTCCCAGCCCCTTTACGCTCGGGTGTCGTCCGATCGCGAACATCACCTGATCGGCGGCGATGCTCGATCCGTTCGACAGATGCGCGGTGAACGCGTCGCCGTGCTTGTCGACCTTTGCAACATGACATCCGGTGAGAATGGTAATGCCTTCCGCTTCCATCTCTCCACGCACATGGGCGCGAACGTCTTCGTCAAACCCGCGCAGGATATTTTCGCCGCGATAGATCACGGTCACGTCGGAGCCGAGTCCCGCGAAGATGCAGGCGAATTCCAGCGCGATGTAGCCGCCGCCCTGAATGACGATCCGCTTCGGTAGCTTGGGAAGGTGAAAAACTTCGTTGGATGAAATGACATGTTCGATGCCGGGAATAGCCGCGCCGTGATTGGGCGCGCCGCCGGTGGCAATCAGAACGTATTTCGCGTTGACCTTCTCGCCGGTGGAAAGGCGCAGCGTGTGCGCGTCCTCGAATACGGCGCGCGCCTTGACGATCTTCGCGCCGGATTTCTCGACATTGGCGGTGTAGGCCGCCTCGAGCCGCGCGATCTCCTTGTCCTTGTTGGCGATCAATGTCGCCCAGTCGAAACTCGCGGAGGGAATAGTCCAGCCGAAGCCTGCCGCGTCCTCGATCTCCTGATGGATATGCGAGGCATAGACCATCAGCTTCTTCGGGACGCAGCCGCGAATTACGCAGGTGCCGCCCATCCGGTATTCTTCCGCAACGATGACCTTTGCACCGTGGCTGGCGGCGATCCGGGCGGCGCGCACGCCGCCCGAACCCCCACCGATCACGCAAAGGTCGACGTCGAGGTCGGCCATCGAAGAGCTAGCCGGAGACCGGCTTGCCGCGCGCCTTCATTTCTGCGCGCATCTTGGTGACGATTTCTTCGCTCATCTTGGTAGCCCACTGCTGCATGAAGATGCTGCTCTGCTGGAGAGCCTGCGGCTCCTGGTCAATCGTCTTCTTGCCGAGCGGCGATTTGTAGAAGGTTGCGAGGTCTTTCAGTTCCTGTTCGGTGAACTGGTTGGCGTAGATTTTTGCCATCTGCTCGCCGATTTCCTGCTCGCGCCCGTTCAAATCCTTCACGACCTTCTGCGCGGATTCATCGAGATCCTTCTGCAGATTGAGATTGCTCTGAAGCAGTGCGTCCTTGATGCGATTGGTCAGGCCGACGACGGCGCCCGCATAAATCCTGTTCGCGCCTTTGGCTTCAAGAATTTCCTTTGCCGAAGCGAGCGCAGCCGGCGAGACCGGCTTCAAAGGAGCTGCGGCCGGAGCCTGGGCCTGCGCCATCGCGCCGGCGACCGTGATGCCGAGAGCGGCAACCGCCGCCAGCAGCGTGTGGGAAAGTCTCTTCATCCTAATTCTCCTCAATTTCGGCGCTAGGGCCGTTCGACAATACGAATTCCGTTGGTCCCGGCGAGCACCGCTGTGCTGGCAAGACCGATGAACAACCCGTGCTCCACGACACCGGGAATCGACGCCAACGCCATCGCCAGCCGTGGAGAATCGGGTATCCGCCCAAGCCGGGCGTCGAGTATCCAGTGGCCACCATCGGTGACGAAACCAAGGCCATCCTTGCCTTTGCGGACGTCCATTTGCCCCGAAACGCCACATTCGGAAAAGACCTTTTCGATGGCCCGGCGGGTTGCTCCGAGCCCGAAAGGGATCACTTCGATCGGCAGTGGAAACCGGCCCAGCGTATCGACCCATTTGGTGTCGTCGGCAATCACAATCATCCGGTCGGAGGCCGCAGCGACGATCTTTTCCCGTAAAAGCGCTCCTCCCCCGCCCTTAATAAGATTCAGGGCCGGGTCGATTTCGTCCGCGCCGTCGACCGTCAGGTCGAGCCGCTCGATGTCGTCCAATGTTTTCAGGGGCACGCTGCAGCGTTCGGCGTCAGCACGTGTCGCTTCCGAAGTCGGTACGCCAACCACCTTGAGACCGCCGCGAACACGCTCGCCCAGCAATTCGACAAAATGCTTCGCGGTCGACCCCGTGCCGAGGCCAAGCCGCATGCCGTCCCGAACCTGCTCTAGCGCGCGAGCAGCGGCCTGCCTTTTCAAATCGTCCATGGACATCGGCGCTTCCGGCAGAACCGGCGCTAGCCGGCAAAGCGGGGCATATAGCGCGGATTCTGGCGGCGGCGAAGCCGCTTTCCCGGCTTGAAAACAGGCATTTTACCGGCCAGAACGCCCGCCCAACATGGCGCTTGCCCCGCCCGGCCATGCCCGATAGCGAGGGGCATGGCTACCTCACCGCTTATCGTCTTCGATCTCGATGGAACGCTCGTCGATACCGCTCCCGATCTCGTCTCCGCGCTGAACTACGTGCTCCAGCGTGAAGGATTGCCGCTGGTCCCGTTAGCGTCAGCCCGCAACATGATCGGCGCGGGTGCACGAAAGCTGATCGAGCGAGGCCTCGAACTCGACGGCCGCTCGATGAGCACAAAGGACATCGACCGCCTGACCGGCGACTTCATCGCCTACTATACCGATCACATTGCCGATGCATCGCAACCCTTCGAGAGCCTGTACGATTCACTCGACAAACTATCGGCGGACGGATTTCGCTTCGCGGTCTGCACCAACAAGCTGGAAGGACTATCGAAACTGCTGCTGGAAAAACTGGAAATGACATCGCGGTTCGATGCGATTTGCGGGCCGGATACGTTCGGTGTCTCCAAGCCGGACCCAGCGTTCCTTCGTCAGACCATCGCCCGTGCTGGCGGCGATGCATCGCGCTCAATCATGGTCGGCGATTCCGGACCCGACATCGGCGTGGCGCGCCGCGCGGGCGTGCCCGTGATCGGCGTCACCTTCGGGTATACGGATGTTCCCGTCGCGGACCTCAATCCGGACCGGCTGATCGCCCATATGCGCGAGCTTCCAGCCGCGGTCGACAGCCTGGCGCAGAATTTCGCGCGTTCTAAGCCACTGTAATAAAAGAGAAATATTTGGGGTCTTCCGCGCGATCGCCGTTAACCCTTTCTTTACTCAACTGGTCCCGCCGGTTGCGCGCCCATAGTGACGCTTCTATGGTTTGCGCGGGATTGCGGTTCGCCGCGCTAAATGACGGTGTCGTATGCGTATCATCATTGTCGTCGGAGCAGGCCTCGCGCTTGCCGGATGCTCGTCATTGTCGATGCCATCGTTCAGTGGCTTCAAATCAGAGCCGCCCCAGGTCACCGTTCAGTTTGAATCGCTGCCTGTCGGCGCCGAAGCGAAAACGTCCACCGGACAGACCTGTAAAACCCCCTGCTCGATGTCGGTTCCGGCGGCGGATGGTTTCAGCGTGACCTTCTCGGCCCCGAAGTTTCAACCCGAGACGGTGCCGGTTTTGGTCGTTCGTCAGCAGGCGGACGCGAGTGGAAATCCTGACTACGCCCAAGGTCAGAGCGTGGGAACCATCGTCGATCCGAACCCGGTGTATGCAGAGTTAAAGCCGGCCGGTCCGCAGCACGGGACTAAGGGCACTCCAAAGGCCGCGGCAAAACCCGCCAAGCCGAAGAAGCCGAAACCGTCCGTAGCTCCGCAGTCGGACGATACGTCGTCACCGTTCCCACCCCCGCCTGCCCGCTGATTTGCGAGCCAGCGCAGCCATTCGCTTCATTGTGCGAAGGCCTCATACTGCCTAGATTGGGTCAGGATTTTGAGCCCCTCCGCGCGGTGCTCGGTCAACCTTGGCTAGCGCATGAACGTTGCCGTACCCGGTTCCTCACTGAAACCCTCCTCCGCAATGGTCGACCCATTCGGCAGGACCATCACCTATCTGCGCGTCTCCGTCACCGATCGCTGCGACCTCCGGTGCTTCTATTGCATGTCCGAGGACATGACGTTTCTGCCGAAATCCGACCTGCTGTCGCTGGAAGAACTCGACCGGCTGTGCTCGGCGTTCATCACGAGAGGCGTGCGCAAATTGCGGCTCACCGGCGGTGAACCGCTCGTGCGCCGCAACGTGATGTCGCTTGTGCGCTCGCTGTCGCGCCATCTGAAAACCGGCGCACTCGATGAACTGACTCTCACGACAAACGGGTCGCAGCTTGAAAAATTCGCCGCCGAACTGGCGGATTGCGGCGTCAAGCGTATCAACGTGTCGCTCGACACGCTCGACGCTGCGAAGTTTCGCGAGATCACGCGCTGGGGCGACTTGAACAAGGTGCTCGCGGGCATCGAAGCCGCGCGCACGGCCGGTCTCAAAGTGAAGATCAATGCGGTCGCGCTCAAGGGCGTGAACGAGGACGAAGTCCCCTCGCTGATGCAATGGGCACACGGCAAAGGCATGGACCTCACGCTGATCGAGGTTATGCCGATGGGCGAGATCGGCGCCGGGCGCATCGATCAATACGTGCCGCTGTCGATGGTCCGCGCGAAACTTTCGCAGCAATTTACACTGACCGATCTCGACGAGACCAGCGGCGGCCCTGCCCGCTATGTCCGCATCGGTGAGACTGGCGGCAAGCTCGGCTTCATCACGCCGCTCACGCATAATTTCTGCGAGTCGTGCAATCGCGTGCGCATCACCTGCACTGGGACGATCCACACCTGCCTCGGTCACGAGGATGCCTCGGATTTGCGCAAGCCGTTGCGTGCATCGAGCGATGACGCACTTCTCAATGCCACGATCGATCGCGCCATCGGGCTCAAGCCCAAGGGCCACGACTTCATCATCGACCGGCGGCATGACCGGCCGAGCGTGAGCCGTCACATGAGCGTGACCGGCGGCTAGCACCGGCGCAGACCGCCCGATTTAAGGGCATTTGTCTCCTCCCCGCCACGCATTCAGAATCCTGCGCGCTCACCCCAAACTTCCAATTGACGGCGGCCTAAGGCGCTGATTTGGTTTCCCGACCTCGCGCGCTCGGCCACAAAGGCCGACTTGCGCTCGCTCAATCCGCGAGTGCAAAAGTTGAAAAAGCGCAGGGACTTGGGGAGGGACTGATTTTGCAGGCATTGCTCGGGCTGAGCCGCGCGATCGACGCGTTCACGGCTTTCGTCGGCCGTTACGTATCGTGGCTGATCGTGCTGGCGGTATTTATTTCCGCGATCAACGCCATCGTGAGAAAAGTGTTCGACATGTCGTCGAACGCCTATCTCGAATTGCAGTGGGTACTTTTCAGCGCCGTGTTCCTGCTCTGCGCACCGTGGACGCTGCTGCAGGGCGAGCACATCAAGATCGACATCATCAATCACACGCTGCCGCTGAAGGTGCGCAGCTGGATCGACATGCTCGGGCACATTTTCTTCCTCGTGCCCTTCTGCCTCATCATGCTCTATATGGCAGTGCCGTTCTTCCTGACCTCCTATCACCAGAACGAACAGTCCTTCAGCGCGGGCGGATTGCCGCAATGGCCGGCAAAGTCGCTGATCATGTTTGGCTTCGCGCTGCTGATCGTTCAGGCGCTCTCGGAAATCATCAAGCGTGCCGCGATCATGAGGGGGCTGCTGCCCGATCCGAACAAGACCGCGCTCTCGGCGCACGAAATTGCGGAATTGGAAGCGCTCAAGCTGCCGCAAGCCATCACCACCGAAAACAAATGACGCGCGGCGCGGCGCTGATCGAGAAGGTTTCCTAAATGACCGCATTATTCATTCACTACATGGCGCCGATTATGTTCGCGTCATTGGTGATTTTCCTGCTGATCGGATACCCGGTCGCATTTTCGCTCGGCGCAAATGGGTTGCTATTCGCTTTCATCGGCATCGAACTTGGACTGTTCCGGCCCGACTTTCTTCAGGCACTGCCTGAGCGCGTCTACGGAGTGATGAACAACGAGACCCTGCTGGCGATTCCGTTCTTCACGTTTATGGGGCTCGTACTGGAAAGATCCGGCATGGCCGAAGACCTGCTCGAAACCATCGGGCAGCTCTTCGGCAGCATCCGGGGCGGCATTGCTTATGCGGTCATCTTCGTCGGCGCGTTGCTTGCGGCAACAACGGGCGTTGTTGCGGCGTCGGTGATTTCGATGGGCCTGATCTCGCTGCCCATCATGCTACGCTACGGCTATGACCGCCGTGTCGCGACCGGCGTGATCGCGGCATCCGGAACGCTCGCGCAGATCATTCCGCCTTCGCTCGTTCTGATCGTGATGGCCGACCAGCTCGGCAAATCGGTCGGCGACATGTACGAAGGTGCATTCATTCCCGGCATCGTTCTCTCGATTCTCTACGCCGTCTATATTTTCCTCGTCGCAACTTTCTATCCGCAGGCAACGCCGGGGCTTCCGCTGGAAGCGCAGACGTTGCGCGAACCCGAAACGGCCAAGCATCCGCTCATCATTCCGCTCGCCGCGATCTCCGCCGCTGCGACCGCTTATTTCTTTGCCGTGAAGCTCGATTTGTTCGACTGGACCGCGCCGGTCTTCAACAAGATTTCGGACAACATTCTCGTCCTGCACGGTTTCTGGTTCGTCATCCTGACAGGGCTGTTCTTCAAGCCGTTCATCGGCATCATCCGCACGATGACGATGTCGCTCTTTCTTCTGCTCGTTCTATCGACCGCGATTGCGATCTATGCAATGGACTTCACAGACGTGAAGGCGGGCGCCGACTACGTCGTGCTCACAATGTCGATCGTGGTCGCGACCTCTTTCGTCATCGCGGTCATCAACAAGATCATCGGCCTCAAGCTGCTGTCCAAGCTCGCCGAACAGGTGGTGTTCGTGATGGTGCCGCCGCTGGGCCTGATCTTTCTGGTGCTCGGCACGATCTTTATCGGTGTCGCGACGCCGACCGAAGGCGGTGCGATGGGCGCGGCCGGCGCGATGATCTTGGCGCTGATGAAACGCCGCCTCACCTTCGATCTCACGCGCCAGGCCACCGAATCCACCGCAAAGCTCTCGGCCTTCGTCATCTTTATCCTGGTCGGCGCGCGCGTTTTCTCGCTGACATTCTACGGCGTCGACGGTCACCGCTGGGTCGAGGAATTGCTGGTGTCGCTGCCGGGCGGCCAGACCGGCTTCCTGATTTTCGTCAACGCCTTCGTCTTCGTTCTGGCTTTCTTCCTCGATTTCTTCGAACTGGCCTTCATCGTCATCCCGCTGCTCGGCCCCGCCGCCGAACGCCTCGGCATCGACCTAATCTGGTTCGGAGTCATCATGGGCGTGAACATGCAGACATCGTTCATGCATCCGCCATTCGGATTCGCGCTGTTCTATCTGCGCTCCGTCGCGCCCAAGGAGGCCTACAAGGATCGCGTCAGCGGCAAGACGATGGAACCCGTCACCACCGGGCAAATCTATTGGGGCGCGGTGCCGTTCGTGATCATTCAGGTCATCATGGTCGGTCTCGTCATCGCCTTCCCGGCGATGGTGATGCATTACAAAGGCGGTCTATCGACCGTCGATCCTAACAAGGTCGACATCCAGATTCAGATCGAGCAACCCGAAGTCCCGCAATTCGATCTCAGCCCTTCGCCGACCGACAAGAAATAACCGCCGCCGCATCGCGCAACGAAAAACCCCGATCCTGCAAGAGGACCGGGGGTTTTCTTTTCATTGGCGCGAGATCAGGTCTTCGTGCGCATGCGGATCATGAAGCTGTCGTATGAATATTCGGCAACCTGCCACCAGCTATATTGCTCGCCGCGGAACGCCGCCATGTGGTCGTAGATCTTCTTGAACGCCGGATTGGTTGCCGACGTTTCCGTATAGACCTCGTTGGCGGCCTTGAACGACGCCTCCATGATCGACGGCGAGAACGGGCGAAGTTGCGTTCCGCCGGCGATCAGGCGTTTCAGCGCAGCCGGGTTGTAGGAATCGTAGCGGGCCATCATGGTTTCGTTGGCGAGCGATGACGCCGTCTTGACGAGCGACTGGTAGCTCTTCGGCAGCGAATTCCATTTGTCGAGATTGACGACGTGATGGAGCGCCGGACCGCCCTCCCACCAGCCGGGATAGTAGTAATACTTCGCGACCTTGTTGAAGCCGAGCTTTTCGTCGTCATAGGGTCCGACCCACTCGGCGGCGTCGATGGTGCCTTTTTCGAGCGCAGGGTAGATGTCGCCACCCGCGATCTGCTGCGGCACGACGCCGAGCTTGGTGAGAACCTTTCCAGCAAAGCCGCCGATGCGGAATTTCAGTCCGGCGAGGTCCTTGGGCTCTTTGATCTCCTTGCGGAACCAGCCGCCCATCTGGCAGCCGGTGTTGCCGCCGAGGATCGCGGTGACGTTAAAGGCCTTCAGGAAGTCGTTGTAGAGTTCGGCTCCGCCGGCGACCTGCTGCCAAGACGTCATCATGCGACTGTTCAAACCGAACGGCACTGCGCAAGCAAGCGCAAAGGTCGGATCCTTGCCGATGTAATAATACATCGCGGTGTGGCACATTTCGACGGTGCCGTTCGAGGCAGCGTCGAGCGCCTGCAGACCGGGGACGATTTCGCCAGCCGCGAACACCTGAATCTGGAATTTGTTGTCGGTCGCTTCGGCAACCGCCTTCGAAAACACTTCGGCAGCGCCATAGAGCGTGTCGAGCGATTTCGGGAAGCTCGAAGTCAGGCGCCATTTGATTTCCGGCATCGACTGCGCGATGGCTGGCGCGGCGACCGCCGTCCCCACCGCGCCGAGACCGGCGGTTTTGATAAACTCGCGACGTTTCATCGAATTCTCCCTAGGATTTTCTGATTGCGATTGGCATCCCTTCTTTGCGGGGATTGTTCCGGTTCCCAGCATGGCGCAGTCGGTTCGCAATCGCCAAGTGAAATCGGCGACCGCAATGCAAAAAGCCCGCCCTACTTTCGCAGGGCGAGCTTATTTTGTCGGCACGCTTGGAAGGCGGATCAGCCCTTCGTGCGCGAGCGGATCATGAAGCTGTCGAAGGTATATTCGGCAACCTGCCACCACAGATATTCATCTGAACGGTAGGCCTGCATCGAGTCGATAGCCTTCTTGAAATCCGGGTTCTTGGCCGAGATTTCCGCCCACAACTCGTTGGTCGCCTTGAGGCAGGCTTCCATGACGTCGTTCGTGAACGGACGAAGCTGGGTACCGCCGGCAACGAGACGCTTCAACGCTGCAGGGTTCTGCATGTCATAGCGAGCGCCCATCCACGCGTTTGCGTTGGCGCAAGCGTTGAGCAGAACGGCCTGATAGTTCTTCGGCAGCGCGTTGTACTTGTCGAGGTTGGCGAACGCGTGAACAGTCGGACCGCCTTCCCACCAGCCGGGGTAGTAGTAGAACTTCGCGACCTTGTTGAAGCCGAGCTTCTCGTCATCGTAAGGACCGACCCACTCAGCCGCGTCGATCGTGCCCTTTTCGAGAGCAGGATAGATGTCGCCGCCGGCGAGCTGCTGCGGCACGACGCCGAGCTTGGCGAGAACCTGACCGGCGATGCCGCCGATGCGGAATTTCAGACCCTGCAGATCGGCGGGCGTCTTGATTTCCTTGCGGAACCAGCCGCCCATCTGCGTGCCGGTGTTGCCGCACGGCATGCCCTTCACGCTGAACTTCTTGTAGAAATCGTCGGCAATCTGATTGCCGCCGCCTTCAACGAGCCAGGAATTCTGCATGCGCGCGTTCAGGCCGAACGGCACCGAAGCGAAGATCGCGAAGGTCGGATCCTTGCCGACATAATAGTACGAAACGGTGTGGCACATTTCGACGGTCCCGTTCGAGGTCGCGTCGAGAGCCTGCAGACCGGGAACCACTTCGCCAGCCGCAAACACCTGAATCTGGAATTTGTTGTCGGTCATTTCGGCGACTTGCTTCGCCATGTACTCAGCGCCGCCATAGATGGTGTCGAGCGACTTCGGGAAGCTCGAGGTCAAACGCCACTTCACTTCGGGTGAAGACTGCGCAATCGCCGGCGATGCAACTGCGGTCGCGGCTGCGCCGGCCGCAGAAACTTTTAGAAAATCACGACGCTTCATAGGGCATCTCTCCTTTTTTTAAGGGACTTTTTCTTGTCATATCCCGGGGCCGGTCTCTAACACGGATGCTGCAATCGCAAAACGAAGCATGACGCTTCACAGCGCCGATTAAACGAAAGTCGAAGCGGCATTTTGCCTAAATGATGCAGCGCACAAAACGGCGGATTGACGCCATCTCAAACGTCCGCCAGAGCGCGCTGGAGCTGCTCTTTGATCTGCCCGGCGATGGCGCGATAGATCGCCGCATGCGTTCCCTTCGGATCGCTTTCGAGGACAGGCGTTCCCGCGTCGGACGCTGTGCGAATCGACATGTGCAGCGGGACCTCCCCCAGAAACGGGACGTTGAGACGCTCGGCTTCATGCTGCGCGCCGCCGTGGCCGAAGATGTCAGAGCGAGTGCCGCATTCGGGACATTCGAAGTAGCTCATGTTCTCGATGATGCCGAGTGTCGGCACGTCGACTTTGGCGAACATGGAGATACCGCGCCGCGCGTCGATCAGCGCGAGGTCCTGCGGCGTGGACACGATCACCGCACCGCGCAGCGGCACCTGCTGGGCCAGTGTGAGCTGCGCGTCGCCCGTACCCGGCGGCATGTCGACGACGAGCACATCGAGTTCGCCCCACACGACGTCCCACAGCATCTGGCGGATCGCCGACATCACCATCGGCCCGCGCCACACCATTGCGGTTTCTTCGGCGACCAGAAAACCGATCGACATGATCGGCATTCCAAATCGCTCGATCGGAATCATCTTCTTGTCGTCGGACAGCTTGGGCTTTTCGTTCATGCCGATCAGGCGCGGAACGGACGGCCCATAGATATCCGCATCCAGAAGTCCGACGCGCAAACCCAAATCGCGCAATGCCAAAGCCAGATTGAGCGCCGTCGTCGATTTACCGACGCCGCCCTTGCCGGATGCGACTGCAATGATGCTAGCGATGCCCGGAATGGATTGCTGCTTGCCCATCGGCGAATCCGCGGGCGTGCCCTGCTGCCGCGACGCGACAGGCTTCACGCCATGCGAATGTCCGTGATTATGCGAGCCAACTGGCGCAGAACCGGGCTTTTTCTCTGCGGTCAGCGCCACTAACGCCGTCACCACACCGGGAATTCCGCGGACGGCAGCGTCAGCCTTGGCCCGCACGTCTTCCCATGCGCGAGCTTCAGACGCGTCGACATTGATGGAGAAGAACACTTTGCCATCAGTCACGGCGATGTCTGACAGGACCCCCGCCTGCGGCAGCGGCACGCCTCGCGGCGTCGCAACAGCACCGAGGGCCGCAACAACCTGACTTTTATCGACTGCCAACTGAATTCTCCGGATGGAACGCTTGCGGGCCTTCATACGCGCGTGAACGCTGCGGTCAACGCTCTTGCATCGCAGGGCCTCATTCGCATAGCTGTTGCCGTCGAATTTTTCCGCAAGACCCGTCAAGTCCGGTCAACAATCAAAGAGTGCACGCTATGGCAAAAGTCGCTTTTCTCGGTCTCGGTGTCATGGGCTTTCCGATGGCCGGACATCTCGTCGCCAAAGGCAAACATGAGGTGACAGTCTACAACCGCACGGCGGCGAAATCGAAATCGTGGGCCGAGAAATTCGGCGGCAAGGCCGCGGCCACGCCGAAGGCCGCTGCCGAAGGACAGGATTTCGTCATGGCCTGCGTCGGCAACGATGACGATCTTCGCTCGGTGACGCTTGGAGCCGACGGCGCGTTTGCAGGCATGAAGTCCGGCGCGATCTTCGTCGATCACACCACAGCATCCGCCGAAGTCGCGCGCCAGCTTTATGCGGAAGCAAACAAGAAAGGTTTCGCGTTCGTCGACGCGCCGGTGTCGGGCGGACAGGCCGGCGCGGAGAACGGTGCGCTCACCGTGATGTGCGGCGGCGACGAAGCACCTTACAAGAAAGCCGAGCCGGTCATCATGGCCTACGCGAAGATGTGCAAACTGCTCGGCGGCGCAGGTGCCGGTCAGCTCACCAAGATGGTCAACCAGATCTGCATCGCAGGACTCGTCGAAGGGCTGTCGGAGGGAATTCACTTTGCCAAGAAATCGGGTCTCGATGTCAACGCAGTGATCGAGACGATCTCCCGACGGCAAGTTCGACTTCGGGTTCGCTGTCGAATGGATGCGCAAGGACCTGTCGATCTGTCTTGCCGAAGCACGCCGCAACGGCGCAAGCCTGCCGGTCACGGCCCTCGTCGATAATTTCTACTCAGAGGTCGAAAAGATGGGCGGCAAGCGCTGGGATACGTCGAGCCTTCTGGCGCGGCTCCAGCGCTGAACTTTAACAAATTCAGTTTCGGCAGAGCGGCACCCCTCGTGCCGCTCTTTGTCGTTAAATCCCGTAAAACCGCGTAACTTTGCGATCCGCATTCGCAGAAATTTACGTTCCGTTAATGCGATTAACTTGACGTTTAAGCTACCTCTTAACGATTTAGCGCGAGAAATAGCAGGCAGCGTGCGCCCTCGTCCGGCGCGGCGAATGCTTTGTTGTGCAGGATTTGTTGCTTGAATGAGTGAGACCGCCGACAAGACCGACAAATCCGCGACTGCGGCGGAAAGTCCGGCGCTCGCCACCCCTCGCGGCCGCCGTGCAGCTGCGCAGCGCGTGCGCGAGGCACGCGACCGTCTCACCTCCACCAGCGGCACACGCCCGGCCTTCGATCACGAACTGCTCCGGCAATATGCCCAGACGCGCCTGTCAGCGTCGCTCGTCGTCATCCTTCTTGTCGTCGCAACAGGCATGCTGTCGAGCCTCTGGATTCCGACGATCGGCGCGGTGGTCTGGACTTTCGGCATTCTGTCGATCCATGCCATCGTCGTCCGCTATTGCAGCAAGTTTCTCACTCTGCCCTCGACGCCCGCGCTGACGAAGAAATGGCGGCTGCGCTTTATCGTTCTCGATCTGCTTTACGGATTGGCTTGGACACTGATCCTCATTCATCCATCCGGCATCGATGTCGTCTCGAACACCTTGATGCTGTTCGTGATGCTGCTGGTGGTTGCGGTCTCCAGCATGCTTGCCGCAGGCCTGCCGATTGCCGCTTTCGCCGCGACCGTCCCGGTCACCGTTGCGATTGCGACCAACTTCGTGCTGCGCGGCACGCTCGACGATTACATTCTCGCAGCCCTTGCCGTCACCGCCGAAGGTTATTTCGCCCTCCTCGCCCACCGCCTGCATTCGACGACGCTGGCAACGCTGGAAGCCCGCGCCGAAAAGGACGCGCTGATCGGCGAACTCGAACAGGCCAAAGCAATTTCCGACGAAGCGCGTCACCGCGCCGAATCCGCTAACGTCTCGAAGTCGCGATTCCTCGCGCAAATGAGCCACGAACTGCGCACGCCGCTCAACGCCATTCTCGGTTTCTCCGAAGTCATGAAGAGTGAAATCTTCGGCGAGCACGCGGTCGCGGTTTACAAGGACTACTCGTCCGACATCCACAATTCAGGCGTTCACCTGCTCAATCTCATCAACGAAATTCTCGACCTCTCCCGCATCGAGGCCGGCCGTTACGAATTGAACGAAGAGCCCGTTTCGCTGGTGCATGTGGTCGCGGACTGTCATCACCTCCTGAAGCTGCGCGCATCGAGCCGCGGCATCACGATCCATGAAGTGTTCGAGCTCGACATGCCGAAGCTGTGGGGCGATGAGCGCGCGACGCGGCAGATCGTTCTGAATCTGCTGTCGAACTCGATCAAGTTCACGCCGCAGGGCGGCGAGATCTGGCTCAAGGTCGGTTGGACTGCATCCGGCGGACAATATCTCAGCGTCAAGGATACAGGTTCGGGCATCGCCGAAGACGAAATCGCAATCGTGCTGTCGTCGTTCGGCCAGGGATCGAACTCGATCAAATCTGCCGAACAAGGCGCGGGTCTTGGCCTGCCGATCGCGAAAAGCCTGATCGACATGCATGGCGGCACGTTCACGTTGAAGTCGACGCTGCGTGTCGGCACTGAAGTCATTGTCACTTATCCACCCGAGCGCGTGATGACGGCGCTAGCTCCGATGCACGCTCCGCCGCTGCAGCCGGATCGTCCGCCGGAAGGCCTCACGAGCGACAAGCATCGCGCGCGCCACAAGCCGATCATGAGCGCTGGGACGGGACTTTGAATTTCCGCGCTTGCGCGGGCGACCGAATGCCGTCAGTACCGTTGAATGGAAAAAGAAACGCCGTGCATCGCCGTCTGCTTCATCGATCCGACCACCAGCCTTTGTATGGGCTGTGGACGCACGCTTCCGGAGATCGCGCAGTGGCACAAGATGGACAGCGCCGCACGGCACGCCGTTATGGCCGTGCTGCCCAAGCGTATGATCGACGCTGGCCTCTCTGTCCCCGCTCCGAAGCGAAAAGCCAATTCCTGACCTCCACGGGTGTGGCATGATCCGCGGAATTGCCATCGTCGCCATCGTCGGCGCGGCCGTCGCCTATCTGATGTCGATTCACGATCCGATTAAATTCCAGATCATGACCGACGCGGTCGCGCATGCCGTTCCTTTGGATATTAAAACCTGGGACGACATCAAATCACTGCAGAGTTTCAAAAACTGGGACCGCGCGGCGACGCCCCGTGCCGTCGAAATCTCGCGCGGCAATGAAGGAGACTTTGCGCTTCGCGCCAGGATCAACGGCCATATAGCACCGATGGTAATCGACACCGGCGCAACATCGGTCGTGCTGACATACGACACCGCGAAGGCCGCTGGCCTGCCTCTGGAATTGCTCGACTACAATGTCGACGTGGAAACCGCAGGCGGACACGTGAAAGCAGCGCGGCTGACGCTGGATCGTCTGGCCATCGGCAAACTGGTCGAACGTTCGGTGCCAGCGCTGGTCGTACCGCGCGGGCAACTCAAAACAAATCTGCTCGGAATGAGCTTTCTCAACCGGCTGGAAAGCTGGGAAGTGCGCGCCGACCGCATGATGCTGCGCGGCTATCCGTAAAACCTACCTGTAAAATCAAGCCGCCAAAGGCGTCCGTGCTTCGACGATGCGCAGCGCGCCGCGTAGCTGTTCAGTGCCCGCCTCCGGCCGCGTGCAGACTTCCGCAAGATAGCGGCGAAACGCCCGCGCGCCCGGCACGCCGGTGAACGCGCCGACGAGATGCCGCGTGATAGAATGAAGACGCGTGCCGCGCGACAATTCAAGTTCGATATAAGGCATCAGTGCCTCGATGGCGTCATGCATCGTCGCGTGAGGCGCGGCTTCGCCGAAAAGCTCGGAGTCGACACTGAGCAATCTCCACGGCTCCTGATAGGCGGCGCGGCCCAGCATCGCGCCATCGACGTGCGAGAGATGCTGCCTGGCAGCGGCAATGCTCGCAATGCCGCCGTTGATCGCAATCGGCACGTTCGGCATCGCAGCCTTCAGACGATAGACGCGATCGTAGTCGAGCGGCGGGATGTCGCGATTTTCCTTCGGCGACAGACCATTGAGCCAGGCCTTGCGCGCATGAACCGCAAGCGCATCCGCGCCCGCTTCGATCACACCATACGCGAGATCGTTCAACGCGACTTCCGTATCCTGATCGTCGACGCCGAGGCGGCACTTCACCGTGACCGGAATTTTCACGGCCGCCTTCATCGCCGCCACGCATTGCGCGACCAACTTCGGCTCCGCCATCAGGCACGCGCCAAAATTGCCGCCCTTCACGCGATCCGACGGGCAACCGACATTGAGATTGATTTCGTCGTAACCGAAGCCCTCGCCGATCCTTGCGGCCTCGGCGAGTTCATTCGGATTCGATCCGCCGAGTTGCAGCGCCACCGGATGTTCACTCGGGTCAAATCCTAAAAGCCGCTGGCGGTCGCCGTGAATGATCGCAGACGTTGTCAGCATCTCGGTATAGAGGCGAGCGCGTCGCGACAGCAGGCGATGGAACGCGCGGCAGTGCCGGTCGGTCCAGTCCATCATCGGGGCGACGGAAAAGCGCCACGTGTTGCTGTCTTGAATCACACCTGAAATCCTGCGGTCACGCTCTTATTATGGGTGGAGGGTTTGCGCGGTCAGTCGATTTCGGTCAAGAGTAACGCTACCTCACTGCCCACATAGTTATCGCACGCCCGCATAACAGCCCGGAAAATCCCATGAAAGCCTTCGTCTATGGCACCAATGGTGCTGCCATCACCGATGTCGCCAAGCCGTCGCCGAAGGGCGCGCAGGTGCTGGTCAAGGTCCACGCCTGCGGCATGAACCGCGCGGATCTGGGAATGATCGCGGGCCATGTTCACGGCGCGGCTGGTGGCGTGGGCACGGTGCTCGGCATGGAATTCGCGGGCGAAGTGGCCGAGCTTGGGCCGGATGCGAAAGGCTGGAAGGTCGGCGACCGCGTGATGGGATCGGGCGCAGGCGGATATGCAGAATTCGCCGTGACCGACTTTGGACGCCTGCTGCCCGTCCCCGCATCGATGACCTACGAGCAGGCCGCGAGCCTGACGCTTGCGCTGACGACGATGCATAACGCCGTCATCACCGTCGGCGGATTGCAGCCCGGCCAAAGCATTCTCGTTCAGGGCGCGAGTTCAGGCGTCGGTTTGATGGCGCTGCAGATTGCAAAACTCAAGGGCGCAAAGCTCGTCGCAGGCTCATCGACCGACGAAGCGCGGCGCGCGCGGCTATCCGAATGCGGGGCGGACCTCGCCGTCAATTCCAAGGATGCCAAATGGGTCGATAAGATTCTCAAAGCCACCGACGGCAAGGGCGTCGATCTGATCATCGATCAGGTGTCGGGCAAGACCGCGAACCAGAATCTCGCCGCGGCGAAAGTCCTCGGCCGCATCGTTAATGTCGGGCGGCTCGGCGGGACGCATGGCGATTTCGATTTCGATCTGCATGCCGCGCGGCGCATCAGCTATATCGGCGTCACGTTCCGCACGCGCTCGATCGAGGAAATACGCGATATTTTCACCAAGGTGAAAGCGGACATCTGGCCAGCGGTTGAATCCGGCAAGCTCAAGCTGCCGATCGACCGCGTGTTCCCGTTCGGCGACATCGCGCAAGCCGTCGAATACATGTCGGCAAACCGGCATTTCGGGAAGATTGTTCTGAAACTTTAATCGACCACGCTTGCTGCGAATGAGATGCAATTCAGTGTGCAAAATCGCACATTGACGCTCGCCGCCGGAACGTGACAAGACCCGCACATTCACGGGACTTCGATGAGCACCACCAAGCAAAGCGTCGCAGCGATATCGATTGCCGCAAGCGCGGGCATGGCCGTGGTGAAGTTCGCGGTCGGCATCGCCATCGGCAGTATCGCGCTGATTTCCGAAGCGCTGCATTCCTCGGTGGACATGATCGCAACCGTCATCACGTGGATCGTGGTGCGGATTTCCGACAAGCCGGCCGATGCGGAACATCACTACGGCCACGGCAAGCTGGAAAGCCTGTCGGCTCTCGGCGTCATTGCGCTGCTTTATATTCTGGCCGGCGGCATCGTGGTTGAAGCCTATTCGCGGCTGCGCGAAGGCGTGGCACCGCCAGTGTTATCGGCAGTGCCGTTCGTCGTGCTGATCGTGGATATCGCGGTGAATTTCTGGCGCGCGCGTGCACTTCACCGCACGGCGATGGACACCAAAAGTCAGGCACTCGAAGCCGACGCGCTGCATTTCGCATCCGACGTGTTCGGCTCCATCGCCGTCATCATCGGTCTTGGTCTGTCGGCGCTTGGATTCAGATGGGGGGATTCGGCGGCGGCGATTGCGGTTGCGGGGCTGATCGCGCTGCTCGGCCTCAAGCTCGGCCGCCGCACCATCGAAACGCTGCTCGATCAGGCCCCCGAAGGCGCGACGGAAAAAGCGGAAGCCGCAATCCGCTCGATCCCCGGCGTGGTCGATGTCGAGCGGCTGCGTATTCGCATGGTGGGACCGCGTCATTTCGTCGATGCAACGGTGCATGTGCCGCGCACCTACCCGATCGACCGTATCGAGATCATCAAGCAGAAAGCGCAGGCCGCCGTCGCCGCGGTGCTCGAAGACGCCGACCTCACCTTCACCGCCGTACCCGTGGCGCGCAGCAACGAGAGCGTGCGCGACCGCATCATGGTGATCGCCCGCAACTCGGCGCTCGCGATTCATCACGTCACGGTCCACGATCTCGGGGAGAAGCTGATCGTGAGTATCGATCTCGAAGTCGATGGCCAGATGCCGCTCAACAGAGCGCATGATATCGCCCACAAGCTCGAACATGCGATCCGCGACGAATTCGGCACGGATGTCGAAGTCGATACCCACATCGAGCCGCTGGAACCGGAACTCCCCTATGGCGTGGACGCCGATCCTGCGCGCGCCGAGGAAATTCAGCGAAGCCTCACCGAGCTTGCAGCCAAAAGCGGCGCGATCTCGGACATCCACAATGTACGCGTGCGCAACACCGATGCAGGCGAGATCGTTAACTTCCATTGCCGCGCGACGCCGTCGATGAGCGTGATCGATGTGCACAAACAGGCCGATGAAATCGAACGCGGACTGCGCCGCGCGTTTCCCTCGGTGAAGCGCGTCATCAGCCACGCAGAACCTGAACGCTAGCGGTCCACTAGATTTCGTGGCTGCGAGTCAGGGCGACTCCCAGCGCGTTCCCGTTTCGGACTCACGATTCTGCGTTGGACAAGATTTATTTCGCATTAACGAATCGTTGACTCTCGACAGAGTCGGAAAAGTGGATTCAAATCGTTTGCGATTCGAGGGGCGGGGAAATCCTCTCGGACGGGCGGCGTAAAAAATAATCCGAGGGGCAGGAAGAATGGCGCGTTCGCACGCAGCGACCACGTGTGTCCAATCCGATTCAATCAAAGGAATGGCGCAGTCCATCGCAAAGCCGGCCTATCGGCGTTTGCTCATTGCCGAACCGACCCTCCGCCGCGCAGTCCCCACCCTCATCATCGCCTTCCTCATCACCATCTTCATCGGTGCCTTCGTGCAGGTCCTCGACCAGGGCCGCCAGAAGCGCGCCGCGATGAAGCGCGAAATTTCGGCGCTCGCGGACGTGATGGCCGAGCGTCTCGACCGCATCGGCTCCATTCGGCAGGACAAGTCAGCGGCCGAACGCCTGCAGGCGCTGCTGCCGGGAATGGTTCCGGCATGGGGTATCGCCGCCGGGCGCCATGTCATCGTAACCGGCCCGGATCAGCGCATCGTCGCGCGAATCCCGATCGAAGTCCCGGCAGAGGACGCCGGCAGCATTCTCGACGTTCTCGGAGCAACGCAGGTTCTGACGGCGCAGGGTGCGCAGAGCGCGGTCGCCGAAGTCAATCTGCCGTCGAGCGGACGCGGGCTTGCCGCGCAGCGCGTCGTCAAGGCGCTTCCCGGTCAGGTCATCGTCGTGCAGGAACAGACCGAGCAGCCCTGGCGCACGGATGCTGCCTTGCAGATCACGCTGTCAGCAACCACCGGCTTTGTTGTCCTGATTTTGGGATTTGCGTTCCACTGGCAATCGACCCGCGCCCGCGAAGGCGACGCCATCAACGATGCGGTGCGCGCGCGCATCGACACCGCGCTCAATCGCGGCCGTTGCGGCCTGTGGGACTGGGATCTTTCGCGCGGGCGAATCTTCTGGTCGCACTCGATGTTCACGATTTTGGGACTTGAGAGCCGCAGCGATCTTCTGACCTTCGGCGAAGTCAATTCGCTGGTGATGTCCGACGACATCGACCTGTTTCAGATCGCCGACAATCTGGTATCCGGCAAGATCGATCATATCGACCAGACCTTCCGGATGCGCCACTGTGATGGCCACTGGATCTGGCTTCGCGTGCGCTGTGAATTGAGTCAGGGCACCGGCGACGGCGGTCTGCATCTGATCGGCATCGCTATCGACATTACCGAACAGAAAAGCCTCGCTGAAAAAACCGTCGAAGCCGATCTGCGCCTGCGCGACGCGATCGAGACCATCCCGGAAGCCTTCGTGCTGTGGGATGCCGAAAATCGTCTCGTGCTTTGTAATTCGCATTTCAAGCGGCTGCACAAGCTGCCGGACTCTGCCGTCAAGCAAGGAACGTCCTACGAGACCGTAATCGAAGTCGGCAGCATGCCGGAAATCCGCACACGCCTGCCCAGTTCGCTGGCACCCGGCGCGCGCACCTTCGAAGCGCAACTCGATGACGGGAGCTGGCTGCACATCAGCGAGCGCCGCACCAAGGACGGCGGCTACGTCTCGGTCGGAACGGATATTACGCAAATCAAAAAGCACGAACAGAAACTCGTCGAAAACGACATGCGCCTCACTGCCAACGTCATCGACCTGAAACGCTCGCAGTCCGAGCTTGAACGTCAGGCGCAGCTCCTCGCCGAACTCGCCCAAAAATACGCCGAGGAAAAAACCCGCGCCGAGGAAGCCAATCAGACCAAATCGAAATTCCTCGCCAATATGAGCCACGAACTGCGCACACCCCTCAATGCCATCATCGGCTTTTCGGAAGTGATGGGCAGCGGCATGTTCGGCGCACTCGGTTCGGAAAAATACAACGAATACTGCAACGACATTCTCATCAGCGGAAATTACCTGCTCGACGTCATCAACGACATCCTCGACATGTCGAAGATCGAAGCCGGTCGTATGAAACTCGATCTCGAACCGTTGGACCTTGCCGAAACGCTGTCCGAGTCGCTGCGCGTCGTCTCAGGCCGCGCCGAGAACAAGAAACTCAAAATGCTGGCCGACATCGACGAGGCGATCCCTGTGGTCGCCGACCGCCGGGCCATGAAGCAGATCGCGGTCAATCTTCTGTCCAACGCGGTGAAATTTACACCGGACGGCGGCAAGGTAACGGTTCGCAGCCGCATTCGCGGCGGGTCGGTCGTGCTCACGATCGCCGACACCGGCATCGGCATCGCGCCGCAGTCGCTGGCGAAACTCGGACGCCCGTTCGAGCAGGTCGAGAGCCAGCTCACGAAAACCTATCACGGCTCTGGACTGGGTCTTGCGATTGCGAAGTCATTGGCGAATCTGCACGGCGGATCGATGAAGCTGCGCTCGAAACTCGGCGCGGGTACCATCGTCTGTGTCACGCTTCCTCTGCCCGGCAACGGGCTTGGCGTTCCGGCGAAGAGCCAGCCGCTTACGCTGTCGGCTCCAGCAGCCGCGAAAAAATCTCGCGCACGTCCGTCTGCGTCTCTCGCACCCGCGCTTCCAGAGACGAAAAATCCGGCGCGTCGCCAGCCCGCGTCAGCACGCACAAAAGATCTTCCCCGGCTGTTTCAGGCTTGAACGCCCCGCTCACGCAAAGCCGGATAATCTGCGTCAGGTCGTGATAGAGCCGCGCCGCCGCGCGCAACGCATCGGCATCCGGCTGCGCAAGGACGCCCAATTGCGCCGCATTGTCGAGAACCTGCACAGTGTTGGTGTGAAGGATTCGAGGCTTATCATGGGCGTGTATGAGTTGCAGGTACTGAGCAATGAATTCGATATCGATCATGCCGCCGGCGGCATTTTTCAGATCCCAGACATCGTTCTCTCCCTTTTCCTCGGCGATGGCACGGCGCATTTCCGCAACATCGCTCGCGGTGATGGCGGCCTCGCGCTGGCGCGTGAGCACGTCTCGAATGACTTTCTCAAGTTTGGCGCGAAACGCGGGCGTGGTCGAAATTACGCGCGCGCGCGTCAGGGCCATGTGCTCCCACGTCCAGGCTTCGGTCTCCTGATAGGAGGCGAACGCATCGAGACGCGATGCCAGCGGCCCCGCTCTGCCCGAGGGTCGCAGCCGCATGTCGACATCGTAAAGTACGCCGTAATTCGTGCGCGTCGTGAACGCGCTGATGAGGCGCTGAGTGAAGCGCGCAAAATATTGCGATCCGTGGAGCGAACGCGGCCCGCTTGATTCCGGCGCGTCGTCGTCGAAATCGTAAATCAGGAGCAGATCGAGATCGGAAGACGCTGTCATTTCGCGGCTGCCCAGTTTTCCCATCGCGACGACGGCCGTTTCCTGCCCCCTGATGCGTCCATGCTGCCCGGCGAACTGGTCGCCGACCAGCACATGAACCGTGTGCGCGATGCCTTCGGCAACGTCTGCGAAGGCCGCACCCGCCTGCTGCGCCGACACCGTGCCCGACAGAATCCGCGTGCCGATCAGAAACAAACTCTCCTGACCGAACAGACGCAGCCGGTCGAGAAATTCTTCGTAAGCATCGGCGTCGGCCAGTGTCGCTGCCAGGCGCGCAGACAATTCCTGCTGATCGGGCATCGCGCCGAAGAAACGCGGATCGATCAGGCCATCCATCATCTGCGGCTGGCGCGCCAGCATGTCGGCCAGACGTGGCGCGGCGCCCAGCACCAGCGCCACGAGCGCGACCAGATCCTTGTTCTGCGCGAGCAGCGAAATCAGCCGGCCGCCGCGTTGTAAGGCTTGCAGAAAACGGTCGAACGCCGCCACTGCATTGTCGGGCTCTTCGGCGCGAGAGAGTCCACGAATGAGTTCCGGGAGAAATTCAAGAAATGACTGCCGTGTTGCATCGACTTTGAACGCGCGATAGTCGGTGCTGTTCCAGTGTTGTAGCACTTCGGCCACCATCTTCGGCTTCTTGAAGCCGAGCGACATCAGATGCGCGGCAAGCGCCTTGTCATCCGGGCCGGCGTTGTAGTCGACATCCGGCAGCTTTGCGGTACCGGCAGGATCGCCTTCAAACAATCGCTCGTAGTGCGCCTGCACGCGTTCCAGATGCCCGATGAGATCGGCGGCGAACGCCTCGCGGCTTGAATAGCCGAAAAATCGCGCAAATTTCTCGACGGACTCGGGATCGCCTGGCAGCGTCTGCGTCTGTTCGTCGGCCACCATCTGCAAGCGATGTTCGACGCGGCGCAGGTACTCGTAGGCAGTTGCGAGTTCGTCCCGCGCCTCATGGGTGATCCAGTTGCTGTCGGCGAGAATAGTCAGCGCCTCAAGCGTCTGGCACACGCGCAATTCCGGGTGGCGGCCTCCGGCGATCAGCTGTTGCGTCTGTGCGAAGAACTCAATCTCACGGATGCCGCCACGACCGACCTTTACGTTATGGCCTTCCACCGCAATCGCGGTCTGACCGCGATAGGTCTGCATCTGGCGCTTCATGTCGTGGACATCGGTGAGTGCCGCGAAATCCAGGTGCTTGCGCCAGACGAACGGCGAGATTTCGTGCAGCATCTGCTTGCCCGCGACGGGATCGCCCGCGCAGGCCCGCGCCTTGATCATCGCGGCGCGCTCCCATGTGCGCCCTTCCCGCTCGTAGTAGCCGAGTGCTGCCGCGGTGGAAATCGCCAAGGGCGTCGATGCGGGATCGGGCCGTAGCCGCAAATCGACGCGGAACACATAGCCGTCTCCGGTGCGGCTCTGAAGCATGCGCGACAGGCCCTGTGCGATTTTAGTGAAGAACGGCGACGGCTCGATTCCTTCCGCCAACGCCGGCGCATCGAGATCGTAGAAAACGATGAGATCGATATCGCTGGAATAGTTCAGTTCGAACGCGCCCATCTTGCCCATCGCCAGCACGATGAGGCCACTGCCTTCTTCAGGCCGCGCAGCGTCGAGCGGAAGCAATTTTCCCCGCGCCACTTCCTGTGTCAGCAGAAAGCGAAGCGCACATTGCACAGCCGTATCGGCGATCTCCGTGAGCGCCTGCGTCACACGCATCACCGGCCACACGCCGCCGATGTCGCACAGTGCAATCAAGAGTGCCGCCTCGGCTTTCATCTGGCGGAGAGGCATCATCGCGTCGGCCTCAGTAGCCGCAGCCTCGACATTCGCGCGGGTGGATCCGACCAGTGCCGACAGCCGCGCATCCGGATCGCACTGAAGAAGCGCGACGGCACGCACCGGGTCCAACCGGATCAGATCGAACAGGAACGGAGACGCTTCGGCGATGCTTTGAAGGATGGTCGAGGCCTGCGGGTGTCCTGTGCCGATGCCTCGCAGCGCATCTGCCTCATTGGGCGCGATATCGCCAAGCATGCTGTTGAACCGCCGCGCGGCTTCGTCCGGTGCAAACAATTGCGGCCCGGTGACGAAACGTGCAGCGAGAGGCGAATGATCCGCGTAACCCGTCGCGGGTGAACTCATGCAGCCTTTTGTTCCACACCCCGGGTGGGAATAACCAGCGTCACGCGCAGCCCCGGCTGGCTATCGGCGAGTCGCAGGTCGCCACCATGCAACGTCGCGACGGCCGATGCCAGACTCAAACCCAAGCCCGATCCCGGCTGGGTGCGGCTCGCCTCCAGGCGCACGAAACGCTCGACCGCGCGCGCGCGGTCGGCCTCGGGAATTCCGGGCCCCTGATCCGTGACGCTGAACAGCGCATTGTCGCCGTCGTTCCGTGTCGCGATGACGATATCGGCGGGCTTGTCAGCGCCCGTGGTCTGCTCCGATTGGCCGGCCGCGACCGGCTTGCCGTATTTGATGGCGTTCTCGACGAGATTGGCGAGCGCCTGGCTGATGAGTTCGCGATTGCCATGAATCGTTGCCGGCTGCGCATCGACAGCGAGCGTCAGGCCCTTGTCCTCGGCAAGCGGCTCGTAGAGTTCCTGAATTCCGTTCGCGATGTCGGCGGCATCGAACTCGGTCATATTGTCGCGGGCCTGCCCCGACTCCGCCCGTGCGATCATCAAGAGCGCATTGAAGGTGCGGATCAATCCGTCGGATTCTTCGATAGTGCGTTCCAGCGCCGTGCGGTACTCGGCCTCGTTGTGGGACTTGGCGAGCGCCTCCTCGGCGCGATTGCGCAATCGCGTGAGCGGAGTCTTCAGATCGTGCGCGATATTATCGGAGACTTCTTTCAGGCCAACCATCAGCGCTTCGATGCGTTCGAGCATCGCGTTGAGATTTTCGGCGAGACGATCGATCTCGTCGCCGCTGCGTCCGACCGGGAGCCGCTCCGACAGGTCGCCGCCCATGATCCGCTGCGTCGTGCCGGTCATGGCGTCGATCCTGCGCAGCACGCGCCGCGCGACGAACACGCCGCCTGCCAGACCGAGCACGATCACAACGAGGATCGACCAGTTGGCCGCGCGCGCGACGATGCCGATCAGCCGCCGCCGCTCATCAAGATCGCGGCCGATCAGAAGACGAAATCCACCCGACAGCTCCGAGACACGCACCAGCGCAAAGTGCCGCTTGGTGTCGTCGGTCTCCTGCAGCCGCTGATAAAATGTCTCCGCCCAGCCCGGCGTGTCCATGACGCCGGGAGCGAGCGAGGCCACATTGCCCGCGACGCCCTGCCCTTGCGGCGTGGTGACGAGATAGAGATTGGCACCGGGGCGCAGGGTGCGTGCTTCGACTGCCGCCGCAAGCCCGCGGATGCCACCCTTCTGAAACTGCGACGTGAGATCGACCTGTTCGGCGTTGACCGTCTCGGCGATCTGCTCGGTAATCATGCGGCGCGTGTTCCAGGCGAAATAACCCAGAAGCGAGGCCGCGAAAATTGCAAACAGAAAAAGATAGACCAGCGTCAGCCGAAACGCCGTCGTGCGGATGAGTTTGCCGAAAGCGGTCACGGTTTACCGGATACCGTCGCGGACCATGTACCCTGCGCCACGAATGGTGTGCAGCAGCGGCGTGTCGAAACCCTTGTCGATCTTCGAGCGCAGGCGCGAGATATGAACGTCGATGACGTTGGTCTGCGGATCGAAATGATAATCCCAGACGTTCTCAAGCAGCATGGTGCGCGTCACGACCTGACCCGCGTGCTTCATCAAATATTCGAGAAGGCGGAATTCGCGCGGCTGCAGCGTGATCTCGGTGCTACCGCGCTTGACGGCATGCGACAGGCGGTCGAGTTCGAGATTGCCGACACGATAAGTCATCTCCTCGGATGGACCGCCGCCTCGGCGCGACAGCACTTCGACGCGCGCCAGCAATTCTGCGAAGGCGTAGGGCTTCGGCAAATAATCGTCGCCGCCGGCACGAAGACCTTTGATGCGGTCGTCCACCTGACCGAGTGCGGAAAGAATGAGAGCAGGCGTATGATCGCCCTTGGCGCGCAGCGTGCCGATAATCGACAGGCCATCGCGCTTGGGCAGCATGCGGTCGATTACCAGCACGTCGTAATCGCCGGATTCGGCGAGCGCCAAGCCTTCCTCGCCATCGCTGGCGTGATCGGCGACATGACCGACCTCGCGGAACGCCTTGACGAGATATTCGGCCGACTCGCGGTCGTCCTCAACGATAAGCAATCGCATGGGTGATTCGGTTGAAGCCGAAATGGCTTGAGTGGATGTTACCATGACGCGACCAACATTCTCTTGCAAGGCGGCGGGCCTCTAAGAAAAAACGGGCGGCGAAGCTGGGGAAACTTCACCGCCCGAATGCACGATCACTGGAGAGGACCGCGCGGCCTTCGACGGAGGGGGGCGTATTCCATCGAAGGTAACGGTTAGATAGTTATCCCTTGGCGACCGGCAATGCGACGAAGCGCGACTGATCGCCGGACTTCACGCGCACCAGCACGCTGTTCTTGTTGTCGGCCTTCGCGGTCTTCATCGCGTCGGTGACTTCGGAGGGCGTGGCAACAACCTTGCCGGCGATCTCGAGGATCACATCGCCTTCCTTGAAGCCGCGATCGGCCGATGGGCTGTTCGGATCGACGCCGGTGACGACGACGCCGTCCTTGCCTGCGCCGGCGACAGAGTTCGCCGGTGCAAGCGTCAGACCAAGGTTCGGAACAGCGGTACCGCGCGTCGCCTTACCGCCATTGAGGTCCTGATCGGAGTCCGCTTTCGCCTGCGCCGAGTTCGGCAATTCGCCGAGCGTCATGCTGAGCGTCTTGTCCGAACCCTTGTGCAGCACGTTGAGCTTCACCGTGGTACCGGGAGCCATGCTGCCGATGGTGCGGGCGAGTTCGCGGGCGTCCTTCACCGGCTGGTCATTGACCTTGGTGATGACGTCGCCGGATTCGACACCGGCCTTCGCGGCCGGACCATTGGCCTGCGGTTCGGCAACGAGCGCGCCTTCGGCCTTCTTCAAGCCGAGGCTATCGGCGATGTCAGGTGTGACCGGCTGAATCTGGACACCGATCCAGCCGCGGCTGACCGAGCCCTTGTTCTTCAGCTGGTCGACCACCGACTTCACGGTGTTGGCCGGAATGGCGAATGCGATACCGACGCTGCCGCCGGACGGCGAATAGATCGCAGTGTTGACGCCGATCACATCACCATTGGTGCCGAAGGTCGGTCCGCCCGAGTTGCCCTTGTTTACGGGCGCGTCGATCTGGATGAAGTCGTCATACGGTCCATTGCCGATGTCACGGCCGCGAGCCGACACGATGCCGGCGGTCACGGTGCCGCCGAGACCGAACGGGTTGCCAACCGCGAGCACCCAGTCGCCGATGCGCGGCGGGGTGTCGGACAGTTTGGCGAACGGCAAATCCTTCACACCATCGACCTTGATGAGCGCGAGGTCAGTACGCTGATCTGTGCCAATGACTTTCGCAGTATGGATGGTGCCGTCGTCGGTCGTCACTTCGACCTTGTCGGCGCCATCGACGACGTGATTGTTGGTGACGGCAAAGCCGTCAGCCGAAATGAAGAATCCCGAGCCCTGCCCGGTCATCTGACCGCCACGGCCGCGCGGACCCTTCTGGCCGGGGAATCCATCCGGGCCGCCGAAACGCTTGAAGAAGCGCTCCATCGGAGAGCCCGGCGGGAACGGCGAATCTTCCGGTGAGTCGTTGGACGCCTGCTTCTCGGCGATCTTCACGCGCACCGAAATCACCGACGGCTTCACGCGCTCGACGATGTCGGCGAAGCCAACCGGCTGCTGAACCTGACGAAGGTCCTTGTTGACCTGCGCGTGAGCGGCAGTGGTCAGAATGTCAAAATTGCCTTGCGGCGCGATGCCGTAAGCGGCAACGCCGAGGCCGGCGACGACGGACGCCATCAGCGCGAATTTGCGGGCCGAGAACAGCGAACGGCGCGGGGCCTTGTAGGATGGAAGTTTCGAGAAGTCGGTGGGGTGGTCAGTCATTGATGGTCTCCAGAGCAAAGAAACGACGATGAATCTCGTGGTGCGTATTCCCCTTGCGAGAAGGGCCGCACCGTCGCTCTGGAACATGGAGGTCGCGGCCTTACCGGCCACTGACGGGGGAATTAATGTTTTGTAATTAGGGTCTGGGATGCCAGATTATGCGCGCGGTTTGGCGTCGATTTCCCGCGAAATCAGCCTTTCGAGTCGGGCTTCCTCATCCGGTGTGAGGCGCATTGCCGCAGCATCGTTTCCAGCCCCGTAACGATTGCGCCTGCGAATACTCAGCCACAACGCGATTCCCCCGCTGACAAGAACGAGCGGCGGAACGAGCCACAACAGCAGCGTGCTTTTCTCGACGCGCGGCTTGAGCAGCACGAATTCGCCGTAACGCGAAACGAGAAAATCCATCACCTGCTCGTCGGTCTTGCCCGCCGCAATCTGTTCGCGCACGAGAAGCCGAAGATCGCGCGCCAGCGGTGCGTCGGAATCGTCGATCGATTGATTCTGACAGACCATGCAGCGCAATTCGCGCGACAGATTGCGCGCGCGCATTTCCTTGGCAGGATCGGCCATGATCTCGTCGGGCTGCACGGCATGAGCGGCAATCGGCGCGACGGTCAGCAAGAGCGCGAGGATGGCGGCAAAGCGAGACATCGCCCTACTCCGCCGCCTGCAACGAGCCGGATGATTTTGCCGGCTTCGGCGCGCCGACCCGCAACCGGCGATCCGACAGCGACAGCATGCCCCCGAACGCCATCAGCACCGGACCGAACCAGATCAGAAGCACCAGCGGCTTGTGATAGATCCTGACCGCAACCGAACCGTCGGTATTGGAATCGCCGAGCGAGATATAAAGCTGGCTCACGCCGCGCGTCAGCAGCGCGGCCTCCGTGGTCGACATACCGCGCGTGGTGAAATTGCGTTTCGACGGCGTCATGATGCCGATCGGGCTACCATCCAGCGTCACACTGAATCGCGAAACCTGTTCGCGATAGTTCGGGCCCTGCTGCTGGGTCACATCGTCGAGCCGGACTTCGTAGCCGCCGACATTGGCGACATCGCCGGGCTTCATCGAGGCGATGCGCTCGGAATTCCATGTTGTTTCGCAGACGATGCCGATCAGCGCGATGCCGAGGCCCGCATGAGCAAATGCCGACCCCCATGTCGAACGCGGCAACCCGCGCGCGCGCTGTGTTGCGACTCTCAACGGCACGCGGAATAATTGCGTGCGCTCGACGATGTCGCTGATCGATCCTGCGACGACGAAAACTGCCATCCCAATCGCTAGCGGCGCGAAAGCGCTGCCACCGCGTGCCCATGCCCATGTCACCGCGACTGTCACAAGCGCGACAATGCCTGCCGCCAGCAGCCGCTGCATCGCTCCCATCAGATCGCCGCGCTTCCAGGCGAGTTGCGTCCCGAATGGAACCGCGATCAACAGCGGCACGCACAGCGGACCGAAGGTAAGATTGAAGAACGGCGCGCCGACGGAAATTTTCTCGCCGGTCAGAACTTCAAGCGCCAGCGGATAGAGTGTGCCGACGAACACGGTCGCGCAGGCTGTCGTCAGAAACAGATTGTTCAGCACCAACGCACCTTCGCGCGAGATCGGTGCGAACAGACCGCCCTGCTTCAAGGACGGTGCGCGCCATGCGTAGAGAGTGAGGCTGCCGCCGATGAACAGGCACAGAATCGCCAGAATAAAGACGCCGCGCGCCGGATCGCTGGCGAATGTATGAACGGATGTGAGAACGCCCGAGCGCACCAGGAACGTGCCGAGCAGCGACAGCGAGAACGTCAGGATCGAAAGAAGAATGGTCCATACCTTCAGCGCGTCGCGCTTTTCCATCACAACGGCGGAGTGAAGCAACGCGGTACCAGCGAGCCACGGCATCAACGACGCGTTCTCGACCGGATCCCAGAACCACCAGCCGCCCCAGCCAAGTTCGTAGTAAGCCCAGTACGATCCCATCGCGATGCCGAGCGTGAGAAATATCCACGCCATCAGCGTCCAGGGCCTTACCCACCGCGCCCAAGCCGCATCGACGCGGCCTTCGATCAGAGCGGCAACCGCAAACGAGAACGAAATCGAGAACCCGACATAGCCGAGATAGAGCATGGGCGGATGAATCGCCAAGCCGATGTCATGCAGAACCGGATTGAGATCGCGGCCCTCGATCGGCGGATTGGCGATGCGCAGAAACGGATTCGATGTCAGCAGAATGAAGAGATAGAACGCCGATCCGACCCATGCCTGCACGGCGAGCACGTGCGCGCGCAGCGACAACGGCAGATTGTTGCCGAACGCCGCAACCATGCCGCCGAACAGCGACAGGATCAGCACCCACAGCAGCATCGAGCCTTCGTGGTTGCCCAATACGCCGGTGATTTTATAGATCATCGGTTTCAGCGAGTGCGAATTCTCGAACACGTTGACGACGGAAAAATCCGACGTGACGTGCAAGAGCACGAGTGCCGCGAACGACAGGCCTGTGAATGCGAATTGCGCCAGCGCCGTCGAGCGCGCGACATTCATCAGCGCCGGATCGTGCAGCCGCGCGCCGATCACCGGCACGATGGATTGAATGAGCGCCAGCGCCAGCGCCAAAACCAACGCATAGTGCCCGGCTTCCGCGATCATTGCGTTGCGCCCTTGGTGTCGGAGACTTTCTTCGGCGCGCCTTCGTTCCAGAGGCCCTTCTTCTTCAGCTCATCCGCGACCGCCTTCGGCATGTAGGTCTCGTCATGCTTGGCAAGCACGGTATCGGCCTTGAACACGCCGTCCGGGCCGATTGCGCCTTCGGAAATGATGCCCTGCCCCTCGCGGAACAGATCGGGCAGCACGCCCTGATATTTTACCGGCACCGTCGCACTGCCGTCGGTGACGTCGAATTTCACGTTGAGATTCTCGCCGCGCACGATGGAGCCTTCGCGCACGAGACCGCCGAGGCGAAAGCGCTGGCCCGGCACGATGTGCTTCTCTGCAATGGAGGACGGCGTCGAGAAGAACACGATCGAATCGCGCATCGCGTTGAGCACAAGCGCGACCGCAACGGCCAACACCGCGAGCGAACCTCCGATCAACGTCAATCGCCGTTGCTTGCGAGTCATTGCATTTCCTTAAAGGGCATGACGTTATCCGAAAACCGCTTCATACTTTTCGGCGTCATGCCTTATCCATCGATCCCAAAGTCTTTGACGCCATCATTCAGCCGCTTGAGGCGCGCTGCGTCCTTCGCCGCAGCGCCGCGCGCATCCTTGAGTGCGTTCTGCGCCTTGTCGCGTTCACCGAGCACGATATAGGCCCGCATCAGCCGCAGCCAGCCTTCGACATCGCCGCCGTCGGTTTTGAGCCGTGTCGCGAGCCGATCCACCATGCCTCGGATCATCGTGGTACGGTCCGCGTCAGACATATCTTTGGCGGCAGCGACGGTTTCGTCCGACAATTTCGGCGCATCCACACCGACACGACCGAGTGCCTGCTGCAGCAACGGCCGCCACGGCGCATCCGCAGGCGCACTCGCAAGCATCTCGCGCCAGATATTGGCAGCGTCCGCCTTGCGCCCGTCCTGCTCGGCGGCAAGGCCGACGAGATAGCGCGCTTTCACTTCATTGGGATCGAGCTTGATGGCACGTTCGAGTTCAGTCTTCGCCTCACTGGTGACGACCCCACCGGCGGCTGCGGCCATGGCTTCGCCGAGATCGGCACGGCGCGTTGCGGTCTCGCCATTATACTGGATGGAGTTGCGCCACGCGCGAGCGGCGTCATCGTAGCGGCCGATCTTGAACAGCACAGGTGCCAGCACTTCCCAGCCGCGTCCGTCGGAAGGATTTTTTTCGAGATGGGTTTCGACCTGCGCCACGAGCCGCTCGAGAGGCGCGTTCGCGACGGGCGCAGCCATGCGCGATGCAATCGGAAAATCGCCGATCGAAGGCGAGCCGAGCCGAGCGTAAAATCCGGCGGCTATCAGCGGCATCACGACCAGTGCGAACACAGCAACTGCGCGGCGAAACGATACGTTGGCCGTCGATGTCGCGCCCGCTTCCTGATCGGACGCGGCCAACAGACGCCGGCTGATTTCGACACGCGCCGCGTCTGCTTCCGCAGGCGCGATCATGCCGGACGCTGCGTCACGCGCGACTTCCGCAAGCTGGTCTTTATAGACGACGGTTTCGGAGCCTTCGGGGCGCGCTTGAGTGCGACGCCCGAGCGGCCACAGCACGGCGAACACGGCTGCGGCAGTCATCAGGGCAAAGACGAACCAGAGCGCCATCAATCAAGAGTTCCGGAGACAGACGCCGAACCCGCTCGGCACCGAATGGGCCGGGTTACACCATGGCTGGATCATGCGCGCAATTGACATTTGCGGCACGAAATATCGCGTTTCGGAGGGGAATATTTGAGGCGGATCAACCGGCGCAAAGGCAGGGTTGAGGTCAGCCGGTCTTGCGCTCGCCGGGGCGCGCCATGTCAGCGGCCTTGCTCATGAGCATGGCGTAGTCGGGCCCGAACAGCACGTCGCAGAAGCGGATCGCGGCCTGCACCTGCATCTTGCGGAACGCGCGGACAGTGGGGTTCGTGGAGCGTAGCGATTCGACGAGATTTTCGGTGGCCGTCTCGATATATTGCTGCAACTCGGTGAAGGAGCGCAGCGTGACTTCGTTGATCGCAAGTTCCGATGCGTAGTTGCGGCACACCGCGACGAACTCGATGAGTGCCGCGGTCTCGTCGATCTCCGTCGGATCGAGGCGGCTGCTGGCGGTGACGTCCTTGTCCGGTCCCTGACGCAAAAGCCGCCGCACGCGGCCCGGAACGCCGTCGATTTCCGACTTCATGCCGTTGGAAATGTCCGAACGAATCGCAGCGAGCTGGCGGCCCCAGTTCGAGTCGGTGCGGAAATCGAGTTCGGTGCGAAGCCCGCGCACGCCGTCATGCAGCGTCTTCAAATGATTGACGATGTTCTTGTACTGGCCGCGCTTGATGTCCGCACGCAGTTCGTTTGTCACGCGCGACAGATCGTGGATCGCCATTGTCACGGTGACGCCGAGCGGCGTGCCGGCGATACGCACTTCGTCGTCGGAGCCCGCGACCGAAATGCCGAGCCGGATGATCTGCCAGGGCGAGCCGAGACGCTGCATCACCAGCGACAGCGCGAAGGGAAGAACCTGCGGGGATTGCAGCGAAGGCATGTTGAGTGCACCCAGCACCGAACGCACCTGCGACTCCTCGAACTCGCGCATGTAACCTTGGAGGCGGATGCCAAGCGTATCGAGCGCTTCGCGTACCTTGAGCACCGCGCCGATCGGGCCGATGTCTTCGACGACGCTCGGCGCGCCGAGACGGCCGAGACGCTGGCGATCCGGTCCGGGTGCGGTGATTTTTGCAATCGCTTCGGAGGCGGCGATCTGCGTCGCACGCGTCACCCGATCAAGATCAGGTGCGTCCGGCGCGTTCGCGGGATGAGTGAGCGCGGCTTCGAATTTGCGGATGTCTTCGGGCGCGCCTTCACGGACGAGCCACAGCCACACCGGGGCGAGCGAGGAACGGCGGATCTGGCCCGGCCGGATGTTGGGGGTGTTTTCGACGAGGAAGGGTTCGAGCGGGCGAAACAGCAACCGCATCGGATCGGCGGTGCGCGGCGTGGCGTCCTCGCTCGGCGCGCGGACGATGGAGCGCAGTTGCTCAATGACGAAATTGGCGACGGCGACGTCCTCGCCCCGTTCGATGGAGCGCTCGAACTCGCGCATCAGCAATGCCTGCGCCTTCGGCGGCAGCTGGCCGAGATAATTCCGCAATCGATCGATCGTCGGCTGACTCATGCGCCCAAACGCTAACCCCACGGCAGACCGGCGGCTGAGGCCGCACGGTGTCCATCGGGTGTCATAGCCGGAACGTGGTTAAGATCGCTTTAAGGATTGGTATTCGGGGATGGGTTCCTAGACTACACCCCCGGCAATTCCAGCTCGGCCCGCAGGCCCCCGATCGGGGCCGAGCCGAGCCGTAGCTGCCCACCGTAAAGGGTCGCCAGATCGGAGACGATAGCCAAACCCAATCCAGAGCCGGGCTTGGACTCGTCGAGCCGCTGGCCGCGCTTAGCAACCTGCGCCCGTTCGGCGTGGGTCAGGCCGCGCCCGTCGTCATCGATAATGATGTGGATGGTGGGACCGAGCGTGCCGTCGGACGGCGGCTCGACATTGACCTCGATGAACACCCTGCCCTCGGCCCATTTGCAGGCGTTGTCGACGAGGTTGCCGGCCATTTCCTCGAGGTCCTGCCGCTCGCCGCGAAACTTCGCCTCGCCGTGCATTTCCACGTCGACGGTGAGATCGCGGTTGCGGTGGATTTTTTCCATTGTCCGTTGCAGCGCCTCGATCACGGGTGCCACTTCGGTGACGGTGCCGATGGTGGTGAGACGCGCCGCGATCCGCGCGCGCTCCAGATGATGGGCGACCTGATCGCGCATCACGTCGGCTTGTTCGAGGATTTTCTGCGCGAAGGGATCGTGGCCGTGCTGCCCGGCTTCGTTGACGATCACCGACAGCGGCGTCTTAATCGCATGCGCAAGATTGCCGACGTGGGTGCGCGAGCGCTCGACGATGGCGCGGTTGGCGTCGAGCAGCGCGTTGGTCTCGCGCGCGAGCGGCGCGATCTCCTTGGGAAATTCGCCCTCAAGCCGTTCGGCGTTGCCGGAGCGGATATCGGACAACGCTCTTGAAATGCGCTTGAGCGGTGCGAGGCCGTAACGCACCTGAAACAGCGTCGTCAGCAGAAGACCGAAAGTCAGCGCGGCGAAGGTGCCTGCGAGATAATAATCGAAGGTGCGGGTTTCCTCGGTGATCTCGGTGGAGTCGCCTGCAACGGTGGCGAGAAATTTTCCCTCCGCGCCGAGATCGACAGGCCGCTCGACCATCCGCAGATGCTGGCCTTCGGGTCCGTCGACATAGGCCAGACGAACGCCCGACTGATTGAGTTCGACGCCGCGCTCTTCGAGTTTCGGCAGCGACGCATCCCACAGCGAACGCGAGGCGCGCACCTCAGCCTGCTTACCGTCGGTGCGTTCCATCTTCCAGTACCAGCCCGACAGCGGCAGTTCGAACAGCGGCTCGCCGAGCGACGGCGCGGCGCGGTCCTTGTCTTTATCCTTGTCGTTGGGATCGTCCGGCGCTTCGGCTTCGGCAATCAGCGTGCGCAGATAAAAATTGAGACGGCGGTCGAACGCGCGCTCGACTGAGCGCTGATAGACGGCCGACAGCACGATGCCGGTGACGAGCAGGATCAGCACCACCCAGGCCGTTGCCGAGAGGAACAGGCGCGCCGCCAGCGAATGGGTGCGGAATTTCAAACAGGCTCTCCATGCCGGACGCGCCGGATGGACAAGTCTAAATCGTAAGGAGGATTGAGGCCACTAGCGCGCATCGGCAGCGGGCGGCGGGGTCAACAGATAGCCGAGGCCGCGCACGGTCTGGATGATGTCGACATCGAGCTTCTTGCGAATCCGGCCGACGAACACCTCGATGGTGTTGGAGTCGCGGTCGAAGTCCTGATCGTACAGATGTTCGACCAGTTCGGTGCGCGACACCACGCGGCCGGAATGATGCATCAGATACGCCAGCAGGCGATACTCGTGCGAGGTCATCTTGATGTGGTTGCCGTTGACGCTGACGCGATTGGTGCGTGTATCCAGCGTCACCGGCCCACAAGTCAGTTCGCTCTGCGCATGACCGGCGGAGCGCCGCAGCAGCGCACGAATTCGCGCCAGCACTTCTTCGAGGTGGAAAGGCTTTGCGACATAGTCGTCGGCGCCGGCATCGAAGCCTTGCACCTTGTCGCTCCAGCGATCGCGTGCCGTCAGGATCAGAACCGGCATCGCGCGCTTGTTGCGCCGCCAGGCTTCCAGCACCGAAATGCCGTCCATTTTCGGCAGGCCGATGTCGAGCACTACCGCGTCATAGGGCTCGCTGTCGCCGAGGAAGTGGCCCTCCTCGCCGTCAAACGCGCGGTCCACAACATAGCCCGCATCCGTCAGCGCGGTTGTGAGCTGGCGGTTCAGATCGGGATCGTCTTCAACAACAAGCAGGCGCAAGTCAGTCTCCCCGGACGTCCGGATTTATGGAGGCTAACATGAGGGGCGCGCGGGTGAATGATGAATGAACGCCGCAGGTGCTATGGATTACTTTTTCTTCACAACCTTGTTGATGAGCTTGTCCAGCATACCCGGCGTCTCCTGCCCGGTTGCCAGTGACATTTTCTCGCGCGTGCGGCCGCTGACATAGACGCCGAGCACGCCGAAGCGGAAGCCCCAATAGGCCACCAGAAGTCCGGTCGCGCCGATCATGGTGTTGATCGCGGTGAGATCCTTGACCCAGAAACCGTGAAGCACAATGACCCACAGCGCGGCACATTCGACCGTTAATTCGACCGCGACTGCGGCGGCTTCAATGGGAGCGAGGCCGTAGTGATCGTCGAGCGGATGAAAGAACGTCAGATGCAGAATCGGCGGCACGCGCGACGCGTTCTGATCGAAGCGCACACTGCGCGAGCCAACACAATATTCATAGGCCTCCGGCCAGCCGTCATGCCCCGGCACCACCTTCATGCGATCGGGCCGCAGCGCGTAGAGTTCGCGCACGGAGTCATCCAGCACGACCGCCTCGATGTAGGCGTTGCCGGACAACATCATGTGGGCGTAGAGCGTCTCGAAAAAGCTCGCACCGTCCTGCCGCGCATTCGGCCGCGTCAAAAGTTGCAGCAGCGGATGTGCGTCGCGCTCCGCCGCCCCCTCATAAAGAAGAAAGACGCACGACGCCGCGCTCTGCGCGATCAGCCGCACCGCCCCGTGCACGATGGCGTTGGTCAGATAGCCCTCGCGCGCAAGGCCTGCATAGTCGCGCGGCGTCCATCGCGCGCGTCCGCCACTCTCGAATGCCAGCACCTGCGATGTGCGCGAGGCTTTGGCTTCGGGCGCGCGGAGAATGTTACTAAAAAGATTGAGCATTCGACAGATCCAATGAAAGTTCGCAGAATGCGCCCGGCGCACGCCGTAAAACCGTCGCTGAAATAGGAATAGTTCCCAGTGTGGCTATTCTGCTACATCATCGTTCGTTATTTCGTGTTGGGTGTAGGCGTCAGCTCTAAGTGTCAAATCACCCACCGCATTGGTCATTATGAAAAAGTTTTTGTGCTTTCTTGCTGTCATCACTTGTGCACCGATCACCGCGTCCGCGGCCGAACGAGGCGCAACGAACATCTGGTCCGGCTTTTACGTGGGGGCGACCGCAGGTTATGCATGGGGTCAATCGCGGTCCAACACGACATCGGATTGTCCGGGAACCGGCGCTGTGCGTCTCGGCTATTACTGCGACGGCAGCGCACCGGCTCTTATTGGCAACGCCGTGGCTGTTGCAGCAGCGGGATCGGGCTCGACAAATCCGGCCGGCTTCACCGGCGGCGGACTGGCCGGATACAATAGCCAGCGCGGAGATTGGGTTTTTGGTTTCGAGACCGACCTCAGCTCCTTCAAATTGAATAGCGCCCGCAGCAGCAGAGGCCTTTATCCGGTTGCAGGCGCAGGCACCAGTTTCGTGCTGAATTCGTCCATCGACAGCAGCTGGTTGTGGACCGCGCGCGCGCGCGCCGGGTGGACGGTATCGAATGCGCTGATTTACGCGACGGGCGGTCTGGCAATTTCGGAACTGACGGCCGCAAATTTCTTCCTGGACAACGCGAGCACCGTTGTCGGCGCCAACGGCAGCGGCAGCGGATCGGCACGCGAAGTCAAGGTCGGCTATTCCATCGGCGGGGGCGCGGAATGGAGCCTGACGCGGAACTGGAGCATCAAGGCTGAGTATCTGTTCGTCGATTTAGGCGAGGTGCAAGCGGTTGCGCGCGTGACCAATCCGAATTTTGCCGGCGGTACGCCTGCGAACCTTGTCACAACGTCCACTGACCTGACTGCCCATATCGCACGCTTCGGCGCGAATTACCGCTTCTGATTTTCCTAAAAACTTCGCACGCGCGGCGGCGCATGCGCGCCGAAGCTCAGGCTCGCTATCGCCCACACCAGCGCATCGAGACGATCCGGCGAGCGGCCGGACGACAAGCCGCTCGCGCCGAAATCGCACATCTCGTCTTCGAGCGCCGTGAAATGGCCGGCGTGTTTGACGCGGCCCTGTTCGTAAAGCGCGGCCACAGGTTCTGCGCGCAGATATTTTCCGCGTGTCGCCCGCACCGGCAGCACCGGCACGGTTGAATCGACCTCGGCGATCACGGCCTTCACCATCTCGCCGCCCTGATTGACTTCCGCGACCAGCGCATCGGCCTCACACCGCCGCCACAGCGCGATCGCTTTGGTGGCCCACACTGATGGCGTCGCAGCCGAAATCGTGTCGTCGGCCAGAATATAGATCGCGCCGTCATTCGCGATGCCGGCAGCGACGATGCCGCAACTGTCCGCGCGCTTGCTCGATGACGCCGGCGGATCGACCGCAACGACGATGCGCGCCAGAGATGGCGCTTCAGTTACGCGGCATTTTTCAAGCAACGCGCGCGACCACAACGCATCGCTGCGCTCCTCGATGATCTCGCCATCGAGTTCCTGACGTCCCAGCCGCGTGTCGCGGTACCGCGCCATCACGCTCTGCAGAAAATTCGGCGCGAGGTGATAGGCATTCGCCCGCGTCGGCGCGTGCGTTACCACGCTGGTCGGATCGCACATCAGCCGTTTAATCAAAGCGTTCGGGCGCGGCGTCGTCGTAATGAGCTGGCGCGGCTGCGATCCAAGCCGCAATCCGAATTGCAGCATGTCGAACGTCTCCTGCGCGTAACGCCACTTCGCAAGCTCATCCGACCATGCGCAGGAAAATTGCGGGCCGCGCAGGCTTTCCGGATCTTCAGCGGAAAAAGCGTAAGCGACCGCGCCGTTATTCCATTCCAGCCGCTTGCGCGATGAAATCCAGTCCGGCCGTTCGTCGCGGCGATGAACCGCAAGCAATCCCGCCACGCCCTCGATCATGATTTCGCGAACGTCGTGTTCGCTTTCCCCAACCAGCGCAATATTCGTCATCGGCGCAGCCGCCAGTGGAGCAAGCCCGAGCGCCTGCGCCCTCACCCATTCGGCACCTGCGCGAGTCTTGCCGGCGCCGCGCCCGCCGATCAGCAGCCATGTCAGCCACGGCGCGCCGTTCGGCGCGAGCCGCGGCGGCATCTGGTGATCGTGCGCGAACAGCGTCCAGTTGGCACCGAGCAGTTCAAGCTCGCGTTCACTCAGCTGGGTGAGGATGTACGTCCTTTGCTTCGCCGACAAGGATTTCCAGGCGTCGCGCGAGTTCGGATCGAAGCTCGTCGAGATTTCGTGGAATGGCGTCATCGGCGGCTTTCGTCTTCTCCTCGGTCGCGGCGCGGTCCTGTTCGCGCAGCCGCATGATTTCCTTCAGCGTGCGCGCCAACGAGGCCAGCACGCGCGCGCGGCTCTCCGCCTCGCTGCGCAGCACCGGCGGAACACGCGAGACGCCGATGATGGATTCGATTTTCGACAATTCGCGCTCGATGGCGTTGGACACGCGCTCGATCAGCGAGGTTTCGGGACCGGGAGGCTCGGGATCGTTGAGCCGATCGACGGCAGAACGTTTCTGGGCCGGACGCGACGCGGCGAGCGAGTTCGCCGTGACCCGCGCAATCGCTTCGATAGCCGCGCTGTCGTCCGCGCTGACTTTCAAATTTTGTGCAGGCTCAAGCGTCAGCCTTGCACGCACGCGCCTTTCCCCTGCCGGCTTTGCTGCCGGTCTGGACGAAGGCTTTTTCATCGGTAGACAAATCCAATTCGGGAATTCGCGCGGAATTCCCGATCAGTTCCGGCGCTGTATCACGTCCGGAAGAAGATGAACCATACGATGCTCAGCACGAACACGGCGGCTACCGTGCTGATGGTCAAGAGCGCAAGTATCGAAGGCCCCGGCTCCGCGCTACGCGCCTCCTGCGCCGTCTCGACGATGCGGCCTTCGGATTTCGCCGCTGCCGCTTTCGTTCGGATGCGGCGTGCCGCAGGCTTTGTGCCTATCGCTTTGATTGTTGCCATATCGCCCTCACTTCACTGAACGCGCTTGCGCGCGGGTCTGTGCGGGCAACGCGAGACGATGAATGAAGTTCCGAAGCCGCGAGAGAGCCGCGACGTCTTCAGACGCAAGTATCGAGCATGCGTGAAACCTATAGCGTCAGCGTCACGCTGTCAAGGACTATTTTCCTAGGTCTGCAATCGCTGAAAAAACAGCGGCTTACTTCGCTTTGCAGACGCCGGATTGCTGCCGCTCGCGAATGGTTCTGTCGCACCAGCCCGAACAGCCGCCCTGCTTGTTGCCGCCGCCGAGCTTCTGGCAAGCCGCTATGCAGGTTTCATAGGTGCAAGTGACCGCGTTGGCCGGTGCGTTGCCGGCAAGAAACACAAACACCAGCGCGCCAAAACCGAATATCGAACCCAGCCGAACCATGAAAGCCTCCAGCTTTTTTGTGCAAATATTTTGCGGGGATATTTCAGCACCGATGCGCGCTGACTTCAATCGCGGGTTTGCCGTCATGGGTCGCGCAGTTGCGGCTGCGAAGGATCGAAAAATCCGCGATCCACATTTTCGCCATTCGATTCCAAGTCCGTCACCGTTTCGCCATTGCGCGGTTACCGGGCACCTTCACGGCGGAAGAACGCCGGGTCGTTGAGCGCCTTGGTGAGACCCTCGACCATGTCGGCGGCGCCCTCGTCTTCGCTGGCATCGAGCAGCTCCCACATCTTGCGAAGGTTGGCGCGCATCGGTGCCTTCAGCGACGGATCGCGCTCGATCAAAGTGCGCGCGATGCAGAACGCAATCGCCTCGATGCCGAGTTTGGTCTGTTCGATTGTGGGCTTTGACATGGCTGGCTCCGTTCGCCGCATCGATCTGCGGCGCATGAGAAATGAAAATGGGTTCGCCGCGCTGCCGATCGGCAACCGAACCGGGATGGCCTTGAGATACCCGATTGTGCGATGCGCGCGCTACAGCTAATCGGCCAGAGAATCGGATTTTACTTCCGCCGCAGTCCCGAACGTTACTCAGCCGGCTCCGCCGCCGGAATTTTCGCAGGCCCGGCGAGCGGGCGCTCTTCCATGATCGTGTAAAGCGCGGCAGCGGATGCGAGCATCAACCCTGCGGTCGCGAACACATAGCGGAATGCCGACACCATGTCGGCAGCGGAAATCGCATGCTTGGTGCCGGCATGCTGTTCGACGCCAATCGAGATATTGCGCCCGAGCACCGCAAGAAGGATCGCGGTGAACACTGCAACCGAGAACGATGCCATCAGCGCGCGGAAGAAATTCATCGCGCCGGTTGCGGTGCCGACCTGAGCGCGCGCAACCGCATTCTGGATCGACACGACGCTGAGCGGAAACACCGTGCCGAGACCGACGGCGAACACCGACAGCAGTGCAAGCATCGGCACGAGCGACAGCGGCGTCGCGGTCGCAAGCACGAACGCGGCGACCGCCGACATCGACGCGCCGAAGATCGTCGCGCGCTTGTAGTGCGCCATGCGAACCATCGCACGGCCCGCCGCCCATGCACCGAGCACGGACACCGCGACGAGCGGGATCAGCGCGGCTCCGGCTTCGGCCGCCGACAGGCCGTACACGACCTCGTAGTAGAGCGGCATGTGAACGGTTAGCCCGATCATCGCGCCCATCGCGCAGCCGCCCGCGATCATCGCGTAGGGCACCACCGTGCCGCCGAGCAGCGGAATCGGGAGGAACGGTTCTTCAGTTCGGCGCGCGTGCCAGACGAACGCGGCGGCAAGCGCAACGGCCGACCCGACCATCGCGAGAATCGTCGGCGACGCCCAAGCGAAGCGATTGCCGCCCCATGTCAGTACCAAGAGAAACACCACTGCCGCAGCCATAAGCAGCACGCCGCCGATCCAGTCGAGCTTGCGGCGGCGATGGAAGACGGGAATGTTTTTCATGCGCGGCAGAAGCAATGCAAGCGACAGAATGCCGAGCGGAAGGTTGATCCAGAAAATCACCGACCAATGCAGATGTTCGGCAATGAGTCCGCCGAGAATTGGACCGCCGATTCCGGCCGACACCCACACCGAACTGAAATAGGCCTGATACTGTCCGCGCTCGCGCGGCGTTACCACATCCGAAATCACGATCTGCACCAGCGGCAGGATTCCGCCGCCGCCGATGCCTTGAAGGGCACGCGCAAAAATCAGCGTCAGCATGTTCGGCGCGAGTGCGCAGGCGACCGATCCGAGCAGAAACAGCGTCATCGAAATCACGATCATCGCGCGGCGGCCATAGATGTCGCTGAGCGTGCCGTAGACCGGCGACACCGCCGTCGATGCCAGAAGATAGGCGGTGATGACCCACGACAGGTTGTTTACGTCGTTGAACTGGCGGCCGATGGTCGGCAGTGCGGTCGCCACGATGGTTTGATCGAGTGCCGTCAGGAACATCGTCAGCATCAGGCTGAGGAGAACGGTGCGTACTTCGGCTTTGTCGAGCGAAGGTGCAGGCACGATCGGCGGCGCGTCGACGACGTCGATGACTTCGGTTGCCAGATGCGAGATTTCCTGCGCCGTCTCGTCGGACAAATCGTATGTGTCGGCCGCATCCACGCTTCGCGCGTTCAGGCCCTGTCGTTCAGTTCTGCTCATGAAGCCGGTGGGAAGAGAAGGAATGGATGCGCAAGTTTTAGCGCGTGCAACTGCGATTCATAAGCCACGCACCTGCATGGGTGGTTCACGCAGAGAGAGCATCACGCTTTTGTGGGCCGGTTTTTCAGCCGCGCGCGCTTTGGAATGACGCTCGGCCATTTGACGATATGGTCTTCGAGATCGGCGACCGGAATCTGGTCTTCGGTCGCATGCACCCTGCCGCGCACCGACACACCGGCTTCATGCACGGTGTTGGGATCGCCGGATATCAGCGGATGCCACCAGTATAGATCGCGGCCTTCGGCGACGAGTTTGTAGCCGCAACTCGGCGGCAGCCAGTTCAGCGTACGGACGTTTTCGGGCGTGAGCCGGACGCAGTCGGCGACCTTCTTGGAGCGGTTCGCATAGTCCTTGCAGGCGCACAAACCGGCGTCGAGCAGCGTGCATGAAATGTGGGTGAAATAGATCTTTCCTGTGTCCTCGTCTTCGAGCTTCTCCAGACAGCAGCGCGCGCAGCCGTCGCACAGGCTTTCCCATTCGGCGTCGGACATCTGTTCCAACGTCTTGGTTTTCCAGAAGAATCCGGCCTGTTTGGACGGCGCGCGCGTGGGCGCGCTCATGGCCGATTTTCCGGTTTTGCAGCGAAAATCACGCTCCGCACGAATTCACCTTCAGCTTAAAAAATCCAGCAGCGCCATTGGTTTATGCCCCTCAACCGGCTACAAGAATGGCCTGTTCCGGCGCGGCACAACCGACTTGTAAAGCGCCTTGGGAATATCGCAAATCGATATCAAGAACTAAGCAGCGCTTTTCGTCCGGCGAATCTTTCGCCACGACATTCGATCAAGGGTTCCGGTGCGCCAGATCGTGCCCAAAGAATTGAAGAAATGGTTCCGGAATTTCTTTCTGGACCTCGATGCGCGCATCGATTCTTCGCTGTTCAACTCCGCCGTCGGCCTGCGCGAACTGTACGAGCGCTTTTCGACCTTCATGGACCGCTTCTATGTGGGCCGCTGGAAGCGCTGGGTCATTATCGAACCCCTATCGGAAGGAACCACTATCGGCCTCGTCGGCATGATCCTGATGCTGGCGCTCGCGATTCCGGCGTTTCGCGAAACCTCAGATGAAGACTGGCTGAAGAAATCCGATCTCGCGGTGACATTTCTCGATCGTTACGGCAATCCGATCGGCAGCCGCGGCATCAAGCACAACGACTCGATTCCGCTGGAGGATTTCCCGGACCACCTGATCAAGGCGACTCTGGCGACTGAAGACCGCCGCTTCTATGATCACTTCGGCATCGACTTTCCGGGTCTTGCACGCGCGCTCGTGACGAACGCACAGGCCGGCGGCGTGCGGCAGGGCGGCTCGTCGATCACGCAGCAGCTTGCCAAAAACTTGTTCCTTAACAACGAGCGCACCATCGAGCGAAAGGTCAAGGAAGCGTTCCTTGCAATCTGGCTTGAGACGCGGCTCACCAAAAACGAAATTCTCAAACTCTATCTCGACCGCGCCTATATGGGCGGCGGCACCTTCGGCGTCGATGGTGCTGCGCATTTCTACTTCAACAAATCAGCGCGCGACGTGAATCTTGCGGAAGCCGCGATGCTCGCCGGCCTGTTCAAGGCCCCGACGCGTTATGCGCCTCACATCAACCTGCCCGCCGCACGCGCTCGCGCCAACGTCGTGCTCGACAATTTAGTCGATGCGGGGTTCATGACTGAAGGCCAGGTGTTCGGCGCACGCCGCAATCCTGCCGTCGCCGTCGATCGCCGCGAGGAAGTCTCGCCGAACTACTATCTCGACTACGCGTTCGACGAGATGCGTAAACTCGTCCAGACGTTCCCGAAGAGCTACACCGAACGCGTATTCGTGGTGCGCACCGCAATCGACATGAACGTGCAGAAGGCGGCTGAAGATACCGTTGAAAATAAGCTGCGGCAGTACGGCCGCGACTACCACGCCACGCAATCTGCGCTGGTGCTGGCCGATCTCGACGGTGGCGTTCGTGCGATGGTGGGTGGCCGCGACTACGGCTCGAGCCAGTTCAATCGCGCCACCGATGCAATGCGGCAGCCGGGTTCATCGTTCAAACCGTATGTCTACACCACCGCTCTGATGAACGGCTTTACGCCGAAATCGATCATCGTCGACGGTCCGGTCTGCATCGGCAACTGGTGTCCGCAAAACTACGGTCATTCGTATTCGGGTGCTGTGACACTGACGCAGGCTATCACCCGCTCGATCAACGTGGTGCCTGTGAAACTGTCGATTGCGATGGGTGGCAAGGGCGGTCCGAAAGCCGGCCGCGCAATGATTGTTGCAACGGCACGTAAATTCGGAATCAAGGCACCATTGCCCGATACGCCTTCGCTACCTATCGGCTCCGACGAAGTCAGCGTTATCGAGCACGCCGTCGCTTACGCTACTTTCCCGAACAAAGGTAAAGCAGTAACACCGCACGCGGTCCTCGAAGTGCGCACGGGTGCCGGAGATCTCGTCTGGCGATGGGACCGCGACGGGCCGAAACCGACGCAAGCCATTCCGGCTTCTACTGCTGCCGACATGGCCGGTATGATGAGCCACGTTGTCGAAGAGGGAACGGCGCGGCGCGCGCAACTCGATGGCATTCCGGCCGCGGGCAAAACCGGCACCACGAACTCGTATCGTGACGCGTGGTTCGTCGGCTACACCGGAAACTTCACGATGGCAGTCTGGTATGGTAACGACGACTATTCGCCGACCAACCGCATGACGGGCGGCTCCCTCCCCGCGCAGACATGGCACGATGTCATGGTCGTTGCGCATCAGGGCGTGGAGATCAAAGACATCGCAGGCATCGGTGCTGGCGTCAGACGGCCGCAGGCTGCAATCATTCCGACGACTCCTGGCGCGCGTCCGGTCTCTGCCAGTATCGGTCCGCCGCCAATTCTTACCCGCAAAGGTGCAAACATTCTGGTGCGTGTCGAAAAGCTTTTCGAGGACGCGTCAAAGGCGGAAGCAGCAACAGGCAAATCGTCGTCGAATGAGACAACGAAACCTGCTTTGTCCAATGCAGTGGAGAGTTTCGCATCGGCGACGCCTGACTTTGCGGCCCCATCTCCGCGCAAGAATTGATCCGAGCATGACGATGCCAGTCCCGTGCGCTTGATTGTCCTTGCACTCGTTACGCTTTTTGTAGCAACCGTTGTCGGTCTGGGATTGACCTGGACGACAGCAACGCGCGGCGTCGATGTCGGCACGATCACAATCGGCGCATGGACGGCGCGTCCGAAAACCGGGACCAGCAGCATTGATCCATATTCGCGCGCAGCGATCGCGCGCAGCGGCGAGCTGCCTGTCGGCACCGGAGACGGCGTCACCTTCACCGCACTCAAGGACGATTCCGGCCGCACGCTCGACGGACGGTGCGATATTGTCATCAAAGGCGTCACGCCGCCGGCCCGATTCTGGACACTAACGCTCTACAACTCGAAAGGCGAACTCGTCGCCAACACCCTGCAGCGCTACGGTTTCACCAGTCAGGAGATAGTCCGCGCATCCGACGGCTCCTTCGAAATTCGTATCGCGGCACGCCCGCGCTCCGGAAATTGGCTGCCGACCGGCGGGATCGACCGCTACTCGCTAATGCTTCGTCTTTACGATACGCCGGTTGGCGTGGCGACGCGTTCACAGAAGGACGCTCCGATGCCCTCTATCGCGACGGCTGGCTGCACATGATCCGCTGGGCGTTTGCAATTTTCGGAGGCATTTTGCTCGGTGGCGTCGTTCATCTGGTAAGCGTATTGGCGCTGCCCCGTGTTGCGTCGCTTGACGCATACTCCCGTCTTGCCTCGGTGACGAAGGTCAACGCTGTGACACCGATCCCGCCGCCACTGCCGAACAGCGCGCCGATGCCGTTCATGGATCCGGCCTTTGCGAGCGCAGTGTGCCGTTACGATCTGTCTGGCGGGCCAATCAAGCTAACCGTGCCGGTCAGTCAGGCCTACACGTCCGTCTCGTTCTATACGCGCAGTGAAATCGCGTACTACGCGATCAACGATCGCTCCGCCGGACGCAAGGTGATCGAGCTCGATCTGATGACCGAAGCCCAGCATAACGATCTGCCTGAAGAGGAAGACGTTACCTCCGCCGACCGGCTGATCATCGATTCGCCAACGGCAACGGGGCTCATCGTCATGAAGGCTCTTGCGCCGGAGCCTGGCCTCATGGCGCAGGCGCAAGCGTCGCTGGCAGCAGCAACTTGCTCGGTGCAGACAGACGCGCCGCAGGCAAAGCGATAATCTGATATTGCGAGCTTTTTAGCCGCCGACGCGAAGCACGCGTCCGACAACGGCTGGCGCGGTCGTCCACGCCGCAGATGCGCGCTCTGACAATTGCACGATTAGACGATCTACGTCCGCTGCCATCGGGTCCGGCGCCTGAATAACAAGGCGCTCGAGAGCCCAGCGATAGGATGACACGCGCTGCTGCAGGCACTGCTGTGCCCATTGCACGACAAGCACGTTCTCCCGCATGCGCGCCTGCGCATCGCCGTATTCGCGTGGCGACAATTCTGTAATGTAGCTAAGCGCTTTGTTGCGCTTGATGTCGAGGTCGTTGACCTGCATCGCGACGGGGAGGAATCGGTCGAGCATGACGCCGTCATTGCGGACGTCTTCAATCAACCCCGCATAGGCCGAGATCTGAGACCGATGCGGTTCGTCGATCATCCGGCGGCCATAGGCGGTGCGGTCGAACACGACGTTCTGTCGCCACGGCGACGGGAAAGAGACGTAGTCGCCGAACACAGCCTTCCAGGCCGGACGAGAATGCGGGGGCTCAATGAAGTAATAGGCAAGATCACGCAAGCTGCGCTCGGCGTCGGTCAGATTGAACTGCGAGGGAATGCCACCAAGGCTTTCCGCCGCCTCCCCGCCAACCCAGCGATGCATGTCTTCGTGATAGAACATGCGTTGCGTGCGGCCGAAATCATCGCTTGGGCAGGCGAGACCTGCAACGAACGGCAGAATGTAAAGCGGGTTGCACATGACGATCCGTTGGTACGTCGCGGCTGGAAACTTCTGTGGCGGCGCGTATACGCCGCATCTACTCTTCGATCAGGACCGCGCGCGGCGCTTCCGGCGGCGACCTGGCGCAGTGCCCTGCTCCGGTCCGCCGCCGTTTGTCTCATCCGCGTGGCGTTCGATCCGGATCGAGGGAAGAATAAGAATGGTGGCCGTTATTTCCCCCTGCACGGCTTCAGGCTCTCGCCCGGCGCGCCGTGACGCGGCATCAGCCGGAAATTCAACGATGATCCCCATGTCACTCTCTCCCGGCCGCCCGAACCAAGCCCAAACGAGGCAGACGGCACGCGGATCATTAAGGCGGGACATGGTTAACGGGTTATTAAAGAAGCGCTGGATAACGTCAGGCCGAGATTCACCCCAGTCGCGTATCCGGCATGAGCGCACCACCGATGTTTCACGGCTTCGACGGCCTGATGACTTTGTCCCGGCGCGAGGGCGTCGATATTCGCCCGACGCTGCTACGCGTTCTGACCGACCTTTACGTGCAGACCCCCAGTCATTCCCGTGATGAAGACCGGCAATTTGTCGAACTGGCCTCACGCCTGATCGATGAAGTCGATGACGCCACGCGCGCCGCGATCAGCGCACGGCTATCCATCTATCCGAACACACCGCGAGAACTACAGTGGAAGCTCGGGCTGCGCACGAAACTCGATGAGCGCCTGTCGCAACACGTCGAAAGCCCGCCACTTATTCGGGAAGAGCTGGAAACGGAAGCCGTTTACGTCCCAACACCGCAAGCAACGACCGCGCCGACATTGTCGATGAAACCAGACGACGCCTCGCAGTTGATCGAGATGTTCGTCGCCGCGAATTCCGCCGAGCGTCACCAGATTCTTCACGGCCTGACGGACGCGCCGCTCAAGCCTTCGACCCGCGTCGATCCCCGCCGCGCGGCACGAGCGCTGCCCGCGCTGGAAAAGCATGCGATGGCGCGAAACGTCGCCGGCTTCACAGCCGAACTTGCTGATGCGCTCATTCTGACGTCCAAAGTCGCTACGCAAGTCGTCAATGACCGCGGCGGCGAACCCCTCGCCTGCGCGTTGAAGACACTTGGAATGCCATCCGACGCATTTCAGCGCGTGCTTCTGTTCCTCAATCCGGGGCTCGGCTCATCGGTGATGGACGTCTATCGCCTCGCACGTCTCTACGATGTCATCACCGAACGGGCATCGCTCATTCTGCTGTCGGCATGGCGTGGCGCATCGCTTGCGAATACGCGCGCGAAATACCGCCCCGGACATTATGACGATGAACGGCAGCGCGCTCGGCCCACGACGACGCAAGGCAAGCCCTCAGCTCAGCCTGCCGGCAACATCGCCACGCGCAACACGTCGCGCGGATGATTATGCCTTGGCTAGATCAAGGAAGTGGCGACCTTCCTTGTCCTCGACTTCAATGATCCAGACATCCGGATCGAAGCTGATTTCCTTCGCAAGGCGCTCGTCGACCTTCTTCTCTTCAACAGCCTGCGGTGGTGATTGCGTAAATACGCGTTCGACCGGGCGGCTGTCGTCGTAACTCGATTGCGGCGCAGGAACGAACAGCAAAGCGTTGCCGTCCATCAAAGCAATCTTGACGAACACAGCACCAGCTTCTTCTGCGCCGCGCCTGCGCACGACGCCGAAAATGCCCGCGCTTTGACATCGGCGTAGATAGCCGGCCACCCAGATCGATGATTTGAGTCTCATGTGCTGAGGTTAGGCTAGCCTCACGCGCGACACCAGCAGTGCAGGCAAGGTGCGCTATTCGATCGGCCGGCCCGTCAGCACTGTAAGATCGCGGATCAAGCGATCCGAGATTTGGCCCGTTATCGGCTGCTTGCGGTCGCGCTCGAATTTCTGAATTGCAGCCGTGGTGTCGGGACCGACGGCGCCGGTCGGCTTGATCTGCCCGTAACCGTATTCGGTCAAAGCCCGTTGAACCGCAGCAACGCGGCGAGTCGAGACAATCAAATCCGCCACCGGATCGCTTTTGGCTGAATGGATCGCCGCCGGTGGGCGTGGTGCCGCCGAATGGACGGCCGGCTGCGGCTTGCTCAGGGCGACGGGCACGTCGGCAGGTTTCACTTCCACAGCGTGCGAGTCGGCATCGGGAGGGCGAATGCGCGGTATCGGCGCCTGCGTTGACGCGGGAGACTGAACCGGAGCGGAGACGGGCGCCGCGCCGAACATCGGCGCAGGATGACGGCCTGGCTGCAGGAACAGCGCGTTCGAGACAATTCCAAGCGCAACTATCAGCGCAGCAGCAGCGGCAAGCGTGTCTTTCGGACTGTGCAGCAGCACGCGCATCGCAAATCCACGCTCGGGCTCGACCGCAACCGCAGTTGCACGGCGGCGGCGGGGCTTTTCGTTATCGACGATGATCTGTCTAGGCACGTTTTTTTACCTGCATTTCTTGAGGTTCGACGCGCGGCAGTGGCGTAAGTGTCGCGATATTGCTCGAGGAGTCGGCGAGCGGCGGGCTGAATGAAATCGGCAGCACAACCGCGACTGTCGTGCCTTCATCGATCTTGCTGTGAAATGTCATTTCGCCTCCATGCATCGTAACGAGGCTCTTGACGATGGACAGACCGAGACCCGTCCCTTCGTGACGGCGCTGATAGGTCTTGCCCGCCTGGAAGAAAGGATCGCCGATGCGCTTGAGGTCGTCCGCGCCGATGCCGACGCCAGTGTCGATTACGCGCATCACAAAGCGCGAACCATCGGTGCATGCCTCGACGACGACTTTGCCACCGCGTTCGGAAAACTTGATGGCGTTAGACACAAGGTTCAGCACAATCTGCTTGAACGCACGCGGGTCGCCCGTGATCTGCGGAAGATCGGCTGGCGCACGCATGACGATATCGATGCCGCCTTCGCGCGCCTTCAGCACCATCAGGTTGCAGCAGCTTACGAGCGATTCACGCGGCGAGAACAATTCGGGCAAAATCTCGAAATTGCCGCTCTCCATCTTCGACATGTCGAGGATGCCGTTGACGACCGAGAGCAGGTGTTGACCGGATTCGTTGATAAGTTTGGCGTATTCCTGACGCCGTGCACCATCGAGGCGCAGCTCGTCCTCGTGCACGATCATTTCCGAGAAGCCGATAATGGCATTGAGTGGTGTACGCAACTCGTGACTCATAGTGGCGAGGAACCGCGACTTCGACGCGCCGGCGCGCTCGGCTTCAATGCGCGCGGCGTTGACTACTTGCTCTTGCATTTTACGATCAGTCACGTCGCGCATCACTGCGACAACTTCAGCGTCAGCGGCGATAGCGGATCCGCTCCCGATCGGGCGGCAGCGCATCTCAATCCAGATGAAATCGGCAGGCTGTTGCCGTCCACGTCCCTCGTGCTGGCTATCGCGGCGTAAGCGGAATTCGACACTGCGCTCCACGCCGCTGCGAGCGGCTTCGGACAAGGCCGTGAGATAAGCCGGACGATCCGCGACATGCACGCGATCGAACAGACCGTGTTCAAGCAGACTTGCGTTGGATACTCCGACGAGGGCTTCAGCCGCCGGAGAGATAAACTGGACAGCTCCGTTGCGGCCATGACGTGAAATCACGTCGCTGATGTTGCGCGTCAAAAGTCGGTAGCGCTCTTCTTCTTCGTCAAGAAGCCTCTTGCTCGTGCGCGCCAAGGATTCGGCGCCGAATGCCAGGGCCGAGGCATAGATCGTCGCCGACGCGATCCCGAGCGCTTCGAACAGCGAGCTGATATCGGCAGGCACCTTTGAGGACGGCAGCATTCCGAACGCTTCGATCATCACCAGGACGAGCGCGCTACCGAGCGCGAGACCAACTGCAATCGCAACGACGCGTCGCGATGCGGACAAAGCAGCTTCGAGCGGAACAGCCAACAGCCAGATTGCTGCAAATGAGGAAATCCCGCCGGTGTTGATGCAAACCGCGAGCACGACGGCGGCGAGCGAAAGCGACGACAAAATCTGCGCGCTCTCGAAACGGCCAGTACGCGACAGGAAATAGGATACGAGGATGGGCGCGATCAGCCACGCAAAGACCATCACTTCGATTTCCTGCGGCGCGCCACGCACCGCGAGATAGACCGGAAGCGACGCCAAAGCCGCAAGGCTGCCGAGCAGCCTAGGTGCGATAAACGCGCGATGACGCGCGCAGGTCATCGCGTCCTGCCGGGCGGACGGATGCAGCAGCGAGTCCAGATGGTCGCGGATTATCCCGAACACTGTCACGTCATTCTCACGCTCGGCACACCCGCTCAACGCAGTGGCCGGAACGCCCCCTTTTTTCGTTGGCTGATCGTCGCAGAGCGAACTTAAGCGAACACTAAGGCTTGGGATCTCATGCTGATCGACGCCGAGAAAGCCGCTTATTTGCAGCCCTCGCACTGCTCATTCAACCGGAATGGTGAACGCGAAGTTTCCGCGCCTGTACCGTTATGGTTTCGAAAACGTGCATATCGAAAAGCGGCTGCGTAACACGCGAATTTCGATCCCCATCGCAGTAGCCGAGGCCGTCAATCGAAAATTTACGGCGAATGAAATGATTCAATTTTTACGCAAATTGAACGCGCTCCAAATACCCTAGTTTTAAGGGCATCTGCTAGTGGTCGGCCCGGTTGTGGCCTCAATCGCAACGCGGACAATTGGACGGATTCGAGATGTTTTTTCTGCTGCGCATGGCGTTCTGGCTGATGGTGGTGTTCGCGCTGTTGCCGCTGACCAAGTCGCCGGACGACGACAAACATCCTCAGGTCGCAGCGACAGATGCTGTTTCCGCCGCAACGGCGGCGGTGTCGGACATGGCGCAGTTCTGCACCCGTCAGCCAACCGCATGCGAAATCGGCGGACAGGCGGCTAGCGTCGTGACGTACCGCGCGCAAGCAGGTGCGAAGAAGGTCTACGAATTCATCACTGAGAAGACTGAGAAGAAGTCGCCTGAACTATCCGAGAAAAAGCCGCCCGAGACTGTCGCGGTGAAAGAAACCATCGCGCGGGATCTGAACGGCCGCCAGGACATTCGTCCGGCCAAGGACAATACCGGGCACACCGGGAAAGCCGCTAAAAAGGCACCGGATCATACCGGCTCCATCGGTCCCGCGATCGCGCACGTCGGCGTTCCTCTGGTTGGTCATGCGCTCGGTGATCTGAAAGCCGAATGGCAGGCCCCGATTCTCCAGTAGAAACGGCGGGAACATTATTTCCGCAGCGTTGAGCGGATATCGCTTTCGGACATCCGCAGCCTCATATAAGCGTGGCGCAAGGAAATATGCTGCCATGCCTACCATCGACGAGATCCGCGACAATTTTGCCCTGCTCGACGAGTGGGATGATCGCTACCGCTACGTCATCGAACTCGGGCGCACGCTCGATCCGATGCCGGAGGAAGACCACAATTCGGCAAATAAGGTTCAGGGTTGCGCGAGTCAGGTCTGGCTGACGAAGACGATCGACCGGAGCAAATCCGGCGTGCCCGTCCTCAACTTCAAGGGCGACAGTGACGCCCATATCGTTCGCGGGCTGATTGCAATCCTGCTGGCGCTGGAGTCCGGTAAATCCGCGCGTGCGATCGCGGAGTCGGACCCGATCGCGGTGTTCGATGAACTGGGCTTTCGCGAACATCTCACGCCGCAACGATCCAATGGGTTGCGCGCGATGATCGAACGAATCCGTAGTGACGCCCAAGACGCGCTGGCCGCGGCGTCCTAACCGAATTCGATATCAGGTTGTGAAGACAGCATCCTCCGCAAGCCACGTTCGGATCGGCGCGGAGTTACGGCGTGTCCCCGATGTGAAGCCGGAGTGACGCGCGAGCCGGTCGAGCGCAAGTTGAAGGACCACCTTTGCCGATCGCGACGGCCATCCACGTTCGCGTTCGACGTCTTCAAGTCCGCGCAAAAAGCAGCATACATCCAGTAACAAACCGGAAAATTCAGGACCGCACGCGTCCAGTGCGAGCCGCACGCGCTGACGCGACGCCACAACGATATCCGTCATCTCACCTGCGCCGCCTGATGCACCGCGCGCGCGTCCAATGCCCGACCAACTTGAAGTAACTCGCGGCGAAAGATGTCCGCGCGTAAAATCCGCCCGCAACCGTTCTCCGGCGATAAATTGGTCCTCTCCGATAAGTACCCGTCCGTCACGGCCTTTGCGGCTCGCCAGCCATGCCAGCGGACTTTCGCTATCGTCAACGAGCACGCGCGACACACCCGTTTCCGTCATCAGGTCTCGCGTCGTCACGTCGAGATGTTGCGCGCGAAACCGATCGACGACCTTGGTTGGCATGATGCCGATCGCACGGCGGGAAGGCCGCTGCCGTACCTTCACGCCCGCTTTCTTAGAAGGCCTAGGATTTTCTTCAGACATTTTTCGCGGCTTTTTCATCGGCCGTCTCCCGTGCGGCATTCGAATTCAAGCAAGGCCATCCGGCGATCAAACGAAATTTCGTCGCGCCGGTCCTCGACCACGCGGCACGCGTGCGCGACCGTCGTCCGGTCACGGCCAAAGGAAACGCCGATGGCCCTATGACCGAGACCGAATCCGACACGGGCCAGATACATCGCGATCTGACGCGCGAAAGCCGTTTTTGGCGATCCTCGCGTCGTACCCGTCATGACCGTCGGATCGATCTGAAATTCAGCGGCAACACGAGCGACAACCCGCGCGCATTGCGTCTGCGCCGACGGGCATTCGGTCTCCGGCGATGAAACGATGAGGAAGGGCTGCGGCAGAGGATCGAGCATCGTGGGCCTCTCTAGGAATATTTCCCCAAATATATCGTTGACACCACAAACGCCATATGCTGTATAGGGCCTACGGAGACAGCAAATGACCGCGTTTACAGAGCCTCATTTCAATAACGACACCGCAGCCCGCGCCTTTTTGGAGCGGACCATGTGGCCTGACGGCCCGATCTGCCCGCATTGCGGCGTTGTCGGCCATGCCTACGCGACGAAGCGCGAGGGCGTGTACCGCTGTGCCGAAGCCCAGTGCCGTAAAGACTTCACCGTGACCATGCGAACCGTCATGGAGCGCAGCAAGATCGCGCTGCATAAGTGGGTACTCGCGTTTCACCTTGTGACCGCCAGCAAGAAAGGCTTTTCGGCCCTTCAGCTTGAACGGACTCTCGGCGTTACCTATCGCAGCGCGTGGTTCATGCTTCATCGTATTCGCGAAGCAATGCGCGCTGGGGGCTTAGAGCCGCTTGGTGGTGACGGCAAAATCGTTGAGGCAGACGAAACCTATTTCGGTAAGCCTGAGATCGCGCGCGTCTCCAAACAGCGCGGCGACCGCCCTTACATTCACCCTAAGAAAGTCCGCAACAGCCGCCCTATCGTCTCACTCGTTGAGCGTGGTGGCCGCGTGCGCTCGTTTCATGTTGCCGTTGCCGATACTGCAAACGTCGCAGCAATCGTGAACGAAAACATTCTGCGCGAGACCCGTTTGCATACGGACGAAAGCCGCCTTTACACAAAGGTTGGCGCAAATTTCGCAAAGCATGAAACCGTCAACCACGGTCGCAAAGAGTATGCGCGCGGTGACGTAACAACGAATACCGTTGAAGGTTATTTCTCAATCTTCAAACGCGGTATGCGCGGTGTCTATCAGCACTGCAAAGAGAAGCATCTGCATCGCTACCTTGCCGAATACGACTTCCGCTTTAATCACCGGGTCGCACTTGGCTTCAACGATGGCGAACGTGCGGCGCTTGCCGTGAAGAGCGCGGTAGGTAAGCGTCTCACGTATCGGGGGTTTAACTAGTCCCGATTTCAGCAAGAAGGCTGGCCGCTTTCTTCGCTGGCGATCTAAGCTACCGAAAACAAAGCCACGATTCGTCAAATATTGGCGAACGCGTTAACGAGCAATCTTGGCATCGCTCACATACAACGAGTGAACCTCACCATCTTTCAAGGTGGGCTTCGCTGTAATGTGCAGCGGCAATCCCTGATCTAATGCGCTTGTATAAACGCTACCCGGAACGGTAAGGGCAGGATCGGTGATCTTGCCCGCCACCACGCGGTCATCAGGCATTAGCCTTAGACGACAAGCTCCATTCGTCTTGAAGACGCCCTCGACTAGAACTTCGTACTCTTGCGTATCTCCCAATTGAAGTGGCTCTGTCGCGCGTAACACTTCAGCAGCAGCTTCATCTACGGTTGGTCCAATGGAGGGCGCGCCGATTTGGACTTGCCGAACGGTACGGCCAATCGGCGCGGGCAGCTCTTTTAGCGCTCCGCGATTGTGTACGACTAATCCCTCGATCATGCCCTGTAACCACGCCTTGTCACGCATCTGACCTTCATGGACTTGTTTGCCGAACTCTATGTTCTCCCTTGCAAGGTCGTGCATTTTCTCGATTGCCAAAGCCGCCTCACGGTTTCGCCCTAGGGCGGTATTGATGATTGCGTCAAAGGCTTTCTCAACAAAAATTCCGCCGATTTTAAGAAGCGCAGGATGAAACATCGGCATAGAGCCGCTGTTCATGACCGCGACCAATTCCTGCAATAACCCGTTCTTCTTGGCGGGCCGAACGTAAAATTTGATTTGGAATTTTTTCGGAACGCCAATCTCAGAAAAGAAAAGGACGTTGCAAACACTGTTTCCAATTCTTGCGATTCCAGAAATGGACCGCCCGAATTGGTTTGCGTCTACGAGATGGCTATCTGCGAATAATCCCGTGTAGCGAACCGGCAATGGTTCAAATACTTGTTCGTCCATAATGCCCCCCATAATGGGGGCATCATAAGCGGGACAAACGGGAAAAGTCGGTTACTTTTTATTGGTCTTTGCCAACGATTCGCGCTTTTTGGGCTTATCTTTCATCGGCTTCGGCTGCGCTATACGCGCGCCTCGTAAGGCCGCAGCCATACGCTCCGCAGATTCTTTCTTGCTGTATTGATCGCCGGAATCTTTTGCCATGTGGAAACCAAAGCCGGAAGAAGAAGCTAAAACATGCCTCGTTTACATAGACGAAAGCGGTCAATCGGTCAGCACGTATTTCATACTTGGTGCGCTTATCATCCCTTATCAATACGCCGATAAATTTGATGCCGATATTCTTGCTGCCCGCGCAGATACCGGCGTCCCATCGCACAAGGGCGATGAATACAAAGTTTTAAAATGGGAGAAGGTCTCTCGCACAAACCTTCAGGCCTATAAGAACACTGTAGACGCCGTTTTCAAATTCAAGAAAAAGCACACCATGTCGTTGCTCACGGACATGGAAATAAATTGTCTGGCGGTCAACACGAGCGACCGTCCGCTGCACGTTATTGGCAAGGGTGATCGCGAAACCGCTTACGAGATTGAAATGTATACGCTGCTTGGCGTATGCGTCGCTAAGCGGTTTTCCGACAAAATATTTGATGTTTGCATAGACGGTAAGTTTTTCCGCAAACACCTAGTAGAGCTTCAAGCGATTTCCAATCACGGCGCGCACCTACATCACCATCGCGTTCAATGGCCGTTCCGAAAATTTAGAACTGGCAAGCCGAAATGGAGCTTGCCCTTGCAAGTGGTCGATATTTTCATCGGCGCACTGCATTACAAATTAAATGGGCATTACGACGCGCCGAATGCCAGCGCAGCAAAGAAAGAGCTTCACGATTATATTTGGAAAACATTAGATCTTCGCGACCCGCTCATTGTGTTACCGCGTCGGACCAAAAGGCTAATGGACTGGATGCATCGTCCTGGTCCCAAAGACTACAAAACCCATCCGTTCCAAAACGACGCTTACGAAGATTAGGGTGCCAGCGGCCCTACACCTGCTTCAACAGGTACGGAACGAGTCCGGTCTACCGCGTAAGGCGGGAGCTTCGAGACCGCTGGTCATTCATACTGTGGGCGCGCCAATGGGATTCTTCAATTCCCATGTCCTCACCCTACATATTGTTCTTTGTGGTGTCACCGATATATATGGGAATATTTCCCTATATCCTAGCCGCAACGCTCCACGGCGGGGATAGCGATTCCCAGAAAATAAATTAGAGGCTTCAGACTTGACTCTTAAAGCGTCCGGAATAAGGAAATATTCCTAGGGTGCAGCGTCTCGGACGCTCACTTCCGCCGCCGCTGCTGACCGAGACCCATTTTCTTGGCGAGCTGCGAGCGAGCGACAGCGTAATTCGGCGCAACCATCGGGTAGTCAGCAGGCAGCCCCCATTTTTCCCGGTACTGCTCCGGGCTCATATTGTATTGGGTCCGCAAATGACGCTTGAGCGACTTGAACCGCTTGCCGTCTTCGAGACAGACGAGATAGTCCGGCGTCATCGATTTCTTCAAAGATACGGCTGGCTTCGCAGGCTCATGCGCGGTGTTCGGGTTGCCATTTGCGACGCGCTGGAGTGCCGCGTGAATTTCGCTGATGAGGCCCGGAATTTCCGCTGCCGTCGTCGCGTTGTTGCTGACATAAGCCGACACGATTGACGCCGTCAGGTCCACAAACCCCTTGGGATTCGTATCGCTCATCGCCTACGACTTCCTATTGCGCCGCTATACTAAGATTAGCTCGCGAATTATTGGCGCAATACTTAGGATGTGACAAGCAAATCGCAGCAACAACGCATGAACTATGCGCTGCAGCGGCTAGTGTCGCTGATCGAGATGCGAGCGCAATTCCTCGATGGACGAGAAGCGGACCATGCCTTCGGGCATTTGTGCTTCGATAGAGCCGTCCGAGTAGAGCGAATAGGCCATCGAATCGACAACACCCGATTTGACAATAGAAACCGATGCGGCATCGCCGCGCCGGGGACCGCTGCGGCCATTTCTCAGCGGCGAGGGGGAATCCGGACTGCCCGGAAAATCGCCGATCTCCTCAGTTACATCGCGGCGGCGTGACGTAAATGGCACGTCCCTGCGGTGACGATCAACCGGCTCAGGTGGCGAGGCGGAACGTGTGCGAACAGGCGGCTCATCCTGCCAGGGCGCTGAGAGCGACGGCGCATTGGCTGAAGGCAGCGCGGAAGGCGAATGATCGGCGAGATCATCGAAACTGTCGAGATCGGCAGCCTGCGGATCGCGCGGAAATAGACCTTCCTCCCGGCCTTGCGACCCGCGGATATTCTTTGGCTGAGAGGGGGCTGCGGTTCGGCCGCGTCCGGCCGGTGCCACATCGCGTGATGCAAAAGAGCCCACCGCCGAAACGGGCAAACCCGCTTCAAGTCTGCGTGTGAGATTGCGCAATTCCCGGGAAACGAAATACAGGCCCATGAGTACGAGGCCGGTGCACGCCATCACCGCGCCCGCCAAAATCATCGTATTTCCGAAGCTGAATTCCTTAATCGGGATCCCGAACACAACTGTCAGAACGCCAACGCACAGAACAACCGTCCCGCCGATCAACAACGCAATCATTACAAACTCCAACCCTGTGGCGTGCCCAGCGCCACACTCAGCCACATCATAATACTGTCATCCCGATGGCATTACCAATTCGTAATTTCCGCAGGCCTTTGAGCGCAAATGCATACCGAACCTACGGAAATTTCTTCGGCAAGTTTCCGCTGATCTACGCAGCATTGCGGAAATACCTTAAAAAACGCTGGAATTTTACTGTATTGCCGATTGCTGCGGCGCATCAGACATTTACGCCACAATTGCCAATTACTTGAACGAACAACTGCGGTACATTGTTCCCGAAAAAGAAGCCGAACTGCATTCAGTATCGGTTCAGGGGACTCTGGGTTTACTGACGAACATGTCTTCCATCACGACATCGGCCCTCGATACGCCGTCACGGCGGTCGATCGAGCAGACTTGTGACGATATTGCGCTGGCAGTTCTCGCGGTCGTAGCGATTGTCGCCGGCCTGACATTTCGTGACTACGGGCTTGGCTGGGACGATTACACCCATGCCGAGTATGCCGATCTGTTGCTGAAAATGTTCCGCAGCGGTTTCACCGATACCAGCGCCCTTACCTTTGCAAATCTCTATATGTACGGTGGTGGCTTCGACATGATCGCAGCCCTGCTGCACAAGATCATTCCGCTCGAACTGTTCGAGACTCGGCGCCTCGTCGGCGCAATCGTTGGCATCATCGGCCTTGGCATAACGTGGCGGCTGACACGCCGTGTTGCCGGTCCGGTTGCCGGCGTTGCGGCCCTGCTCATCCTCGCACTCTGCCCGATCTACTACGGGCACATGTTCATGAACCCGAAAGACGCGCCTTTCGCGGTGGCGATGATCGTTCTCATGCTCGGCCTGGTACGGTTGGCGCAGGAATATCCGGCCCCCTCCACGCGTACAATTCTGATCGTCGGCCTTGGAGCGGGATTGTCGGTCGGCTCTCGCATTCTCGGCGGTCTTGCGTTGATCTACGCGCTCATCGCTTTCGTTCCGATCTGGACGAACGACGTTCGTTTGCATGGCTGGCGTGAAACTGCTCATCGAATGGGCCATGTGCTTTACGTGCTGCTTCCGGGATTGGTGCTCGGTTATTTGGTGATGGGATTGATTTGGCCATGGTCGATCATTGACACCACCAATCCTTTCAAGGCGCTGACCTATTTCTCCCACTTTTTCGAGAAGCCATGGAAAGAGCTGTTCGACGGCGCAATCGTTTCCGTACCCGACATGCCTTGGTCGTATCTGCCGACGCTGTTCGCGTTGCAGCTTCCGGAGGTCATGCTCGCGCTTCTGGCCGCGGGCGTCGTCACCACTGCGACCGTCGTGTGGAAACCCGCGTCGGACCCCAAGCGCAAGACCATTCTGTTGCTTCTCACCCTCGCCGCGCTGCTTCCGCTTGTCATCGCAATGGTAAAGCGACCGGCGCTCTATAACGGCATCCGCCATTTCGTCTTTGTGATCCCGCCGATGGCCGTGCTGGCCGGCGTCGGATTTGCTGCGATCTCGGATCGGCTGAAGAAAAGCGGTCGCGGTCTGCAGGCTGCCTTCGTGGCGCTTGTCTGCTTCGGCTTGTCATTGCCGCTCGCGGAAATGATCCGGCTGCATCCCTACCAATACACCCATTTCAATCACATCGCCGGGTCTGTGCGCGGCGCGGACGACCGCTACATGCTCGACTATTGGGGTCTTGCCCTTAAGCAGGCGTCGGAAGGTCTGCGCGAGCAGATCATTGAGCGGCAGGAAATTCCCCCGCGCAACCGCAAATGGCGCGTTGCCGTCTGCGGACCGCAACGCCCCGCGCAGGTCGCGCTCGGGCCGGACTTCACCATAGGCTGGGACAGCCACGCCGCCGACTTCGCCATGACGCTCGGAGAATTCTACTGCAAGGGCCTGAATGCGCCGGTCGTCGTCGAGATCAAGCGTGACGACGTGATCTTCGCGCGCGTCTACGACATTCGGGGCAGCAGCATTGCGAGCCTTCTGGCCATTCCGGCTCCCTGATATTCGTCATTGAAAAAGTCACATAGCTAGCCCGCGCATCCACGCGGTTGCCGGGACGTGCCGTCGTGTCTAGTATTTCCGCAAATGCAGCGGGAGAGACCGGCCATGTCGCCAGCGGAAGCGCGCCTGAAGGAAGTTCAATCCACCATGACCGAAGGCGAATGGGCGCAGCGCGTCGATCTCGCGGCTGCGTACCGTCTGGTCGCACTGTATGGCTGGGACGACCTCGTCGATACGCACATCTCCGCACGGATCCCCGGACCCGAACATCACTTTCTCATCAACCCTTACGGCTTGATGTTCGACGAAATCACCGCATCGAGTCTCGTCAAAGTTGATCTCGAAGGCAATCAGCTCACCGAAAGTCCCTACAGCATCAATCCAGCCGGATTCACCATTCATTCGGCAATCCATGAAGTGCGCGACGACGCGGGCTGCGTCATCCATCTGCACACGCCGGACGGAACGGCAGTGGCGAGCTGCATGGAGGGTCTTCAACCGCTAAATCAGACCGCACATTTCGTAACCGGCGATCTCGCCTACCATGACTATGAAGGCGTTGCACTCGATCACGAGGAGCGGCCGCGCATCCAGAAGGACCTCGGCGCGAAGAACCATCTTCTTCTCCGAAACCACGGCACGCTGACTGTGGGACGCACCGTGGCGTCGGCGTGGGAGCGCATGTATCATCTGGAGCGCTCCTGCACGATGCAGGTTCGCACCCGCATGCTGGGTCCGACTGCCTATCCGGTCGAGAAGATTGTCCTTGAGAAGAACGACGAATTGTTCAGCAACCGCGACGCACTGGAACTGCGTTCCGTGAAGCTGGTCTGGCCAGGTCTGTTGCGCAAACTTGACAGACTCGATCCGAGCTATAAATCTTGATCCGTCAGCCTCTACACTGACATGGAATGCAAACGCCGCCCAATTCCGGGCGGCGTTTCTGCGTGTCACAAAGCACATCTCATAAGTTTTGCTGTCGTATGTCAACACTTCGCTAAGGCGGCGCGGCTACAGCTTGGCGGCAATAGCCACGGACGCCGAGCATGAATACCTTCGACGCTGCGATCTGCCTCATCACCCTCGTTGCGATCATCGTCGGGTTTCGTGCGGGGATCATCCGCAGCGCAGCGACCATCCTCGGCTATATCTCTGCCGCACCGATTGCCGTGTTTCTGACCGCATTCATTACAAAGGGGCTCGCGGGCAGCTTCGACATTTCGACGAGCCTCAAATCCTTCATCTTCATCTGCGTGTTCATCGCCATCGGCTATATCCTCGGCGCCCTACTGCGATTTTCCATCGACGAAGCAGTCGGCCCGGCGCGGAGTTTGCCGGATCAACTGCTGGGAGCTGTTCTCGGCGCGGTTCGCATCGGTCTTGTCGCGGTGACTCTGGTACTAGTATTCGACCGCGTGATTCCCGCAGGACGCGAGCCGGGGTACCTCGTAGGATCGAAGCTGCAGCCCATTTTGCTCAAAGCCGGCAAGCAAGGGCTTCGTAGCCTTCCGCCGGAAACCGCCGCCTATATCGACCAACTTAAACGAAGCTAGCGAGGCGCGTCCGCAAACGCCGCAAGGATTCGCGCCCAAGAGCGGATACCCTTGTGGAAGCTCCTGAGGTCATACTTCTCGTTGGGCGAATGGATGTTGTCGTCCTCCAGACCGAAGCCGATCAGCACCGTATCGAGGCCAAGCGTCTTCTTGAAATCGGCCACGATCGGGATCGAAGCGCCCGAGCCGATCAGAAGGGCATCCTTGCCCCATTCATCCGTCAACGCGCGTTTGGCTGCGGCGAGTGGCTTCATGCCCCAATCGAGCGCAATCGCCGGCGCGCCCGCGTGGTCGAGAAATTCCGCCTTGCAGTCCGCAGGCAATCTCGCGGTAACGAAGTCGCGAAACGCCTTTCGGATTTTTGCAGGATCCTGACCCTCGACGAGCCGGAACGACACCTTCGCCGAGGCTTCCGCCGGAATGACCGTCTTGGACCCCTCGCCGGTGTAACCGCCGACAATGCCGTTGATGTCGCAGGTCGGGCGCGAAGAAATCTGCTCGATCAGCAATCGATCTTTTTCTCCGGCCGGCACGGAAAGCCCGATGGGTTTGAGGAAACTGTCGGCGGTCAGATTCAAGCCTTTCCACTGCGCCAGAATATCCGGCGGCAAATCTTTCACGCCGTCGTAGAAGCCGGGAATGGTGATCTTGCCGTTGTCATCAAACAGACCGCCGAGAATGCGCGTCAGGACGCGAATTGGATTTTGCGCACCGCCCCCGAAAATACCGGAATGCAGATCGCGGCTAGCGGCCTTGATCTTGACCTCTTCATAGACGAGCCCGCGCAGCGATGTGGTGATCGCCGGCGTGTTCTGGTCCCACATGCCGGTGTCGCAGACGAGAGCGAAATCGGCCGCGAGGTCCTTCTTGTGCTTGTCCAGAAACGGCCCGAAATTTTTTGAGCCGACCTCCTCCTCACCTTCCAACAAGATAGTGACGTTGAGAGGCAACGAGCCGGTCACGCTCTTCCACGCGCGGCAGGCTTCGACGAACGTCATCAACTGGCCTTTGTCGTCCTCCGCTCCGCGCGCAACGATAATCTTGCGGCCGTCGGCGTGATCGGTGACGACCGGCTCGAACGGCGGGCGATGCCACAGATCGAGCGGATCGACTGGCTGCACATCGTAGTGACCGTAGAACAAGACATGCGGTCCGTCTTTAACACCGTTGCTTTTCGCAACGATTGCCGGATGCCCGGCAGTCGGGCGGACTTCGGCTGCAAAGCCTATCGTGGCGATGTCTGCGGCCAGATGATCCGCAGCCTTCTTACAGTCGTCCGAAAACGCCGGATCTGCAGAGATGGACTTGATCCGCAACAATGCAAAAAGCCGCTCAAGGCTTTTATCAAAATCGGCGTCGATGCGCTCAAGAACATGATTGAGTTGCGACGTGTTCGACATATTGAGTTCCTTCAAACTGGCCGCGTTCTGATCGCCTGCGTTGAATGCTCAGGCGGATGGCGCATATGCCATACGAGCACAATTACCAGCAACATTGTCGCGGCGAGATTGTTGCCCAGCGCCTGAAACAATTTCGGGAAGACAGGCAGCGACAACGCTAGCAGCCCGCCAGCCATCCAAAGCGACGCCCACGTCCATTTTCGAACATTCGGTCGCGGATCGAACGCCGCTCTTTGAATGAGGACGGTATAGGGAAACAACAACCACACAAAGTAATATTGCCGCGCCAGCGGAGAAGCGACCGTCATCAGACTGAGCAGGATGGCAAGCTCTTCCGCATTCGAACGCGGTGTCATGTTAGATTGCGCCGGCATGACCCAAATGAAGCCCAACCCGATCAGCAGCGACACCGCGATCACAACGTAGTTGGCCGTTTTGAAATCCAGATTTGCGACGTTAACATATTTCGGTTCGACAAATGGGTTGTCCTGCTCATAGTTCACCGGCCGCGTCAGCCGGTGCGTGACAGCGATGATAGATTGATTGACCCATGACCAATTCTGCGCATCGCGTTGGCCAAATCCTTTTTCCGAAGTCGAACCGATCATCGCCTGATACCAAGTGCCCAGTTCGGCGATGTTGCGCTGGAAGCCGCGAACCGAGGCAGGCAGTAGAAAGAGAAAAATTCCGAGAAACACGACAAGGCTCGACGCTACCCGCCACCGGCGGCGCCACAGCAAATACGGCAGCACCGCAATCGGGAAAACTTTGATGCCAGTTGCGAGTGCAAACATTGCTCCGGCTGCAATCGGTCTGCCGTGGTCGATCCACCAGAACCCAACGAGCATCAGCGCGAGCAATAGAAGATTTGGCTGCCCCAGATCGAACATGTCGAAGACGAAGGTGACGGTGACGATTCCCGGTAGCGCCGCAAGCCAGACGCTAGGCACACGATCCGAGCCTGCCATTGCATTCGAGAGTTGCCCGGCAACCCACCATGAAATGATGTTGATGACGGAGAGCGTCGAGTAAAGAACGATCTTGCCAAAATAGGCAGGTAGCGCGAGCAGGACTGCCGGAAGCGGCAGATAGATGAACTCGAGCTGGCCCGGTCCACCGCGCGCGTAGAGATCGCCGCCGCTAAGCACCTGCTGTCCGGCCCAATACCACAGCGCGTAGTCTTTGGACTTGCCGTGCCCGAAAATCTCCGGGACCAGAACATCGGCAGTCAGACCAATGCAGGCAATGAAGAAGAGAATATCGACCGGAACGCGGAAAGATGGATATCTCAGCAATGTTCGCGGCAATCTCATCGCCGCAAAATGCCGCCAAGCGCGCCGCGCACAATCGAGCGCCCGATCGAGCCGCCGATTGAACCAGCAACGGATTTGCCAAGGCCTGCAACGACATCTCCAGCAACCTTGTTCGTCACCGAGCGCGTCACATTCCGCGCAATGACTTGCCCGGTTGTCAGCCTGCCGCGTGGCGTGTTGGTGCCGAAGATAGTGCCGACAATCGAACCGATTTGACCGAGCACGCCTCCGCCGTTGCCCCCACTACCGTCGGCGGGCGCGGCGGTCGATGAAATCCGCTTCTGCAACATCTCGTAAGCGGATTCTGAATCGATGGTCGTGTCGTACTTCCCCTTAACCGGGCTCGCGGCCAATATCGCTTTGCGTTCGTCCGGCGTGATGGGCCCAATGCGCGCGGTCGGCGGACGGATCATGACGCGCTCGACCATCGCCGGCGTGCCGTTGCCCTCGAGGAACGACACCAGCGCTTCGCCCTTGCCCAGTTCGGTAATGACCTTCGCGGTGTCGAGTTTCGGGTTTGGACGGAACGTTTGTGCCGCCGCCTGAACGGATTTCTGATCACGCGGCGTAAAGGCGCGCAGCGCATGCTGAACGCGATTGCCGAGCTGCGAGAGAATCTTGTCCGGCACGTCGATTGGGTTTTGTGTGACGAAATAAATGCCGACCCCCTTCGAGCGGATCAGGCGTACCACCTGCTCGATCTTGTCCATCAGCGCTTTCGGTGCGTCGTCAAACAGCAGATGCGCCTCGTCGAAGAAAAACACGAGCTTCGGTTGCGGTGGATCGCCGACTTCCGGAAGCTGCTCGAACAATTCCGACATCATCCAGAGTAGGAAAATGGCATACAACTTCGGGCTGGTCATGAGCTTGTCAGCGACCATGATGTTAATCATGCCGCGTCCATTGGCATCCTTGCGCATGAAGTCCGTCAACTGGAGCGCCGGTTCGCCGAAGAATTTGTCCGCGCCCTGATTTTCAAGAACGAGAAGCTGGCGCTGAATGGTGCCGACTGTCGCCTTGGTGACATTGCCGAACGCCTGCGCTGATTTCCGGATCGGGTCGAGCGGATCGGCATCGTCATCTTTGCCAGTACCAGGAACGATTGCGTCGAGCAATGCGCGCAAATCCTTCATATCGAGCAGTGCCAGCCCGTTTTCATCTGCGACGCGGAATGCGACGTTGAGAACACCCTCCTGAACGTCGTTGAGTTGGAGCATCTGCGACAGAAGCAGCGGTCCCATCTCCGAAACCGTCGCCCGGACCGGATGTCCTTGCTCGCCGAACACATCCCAGAAAACCGTCGAGAATTTATCCGGCTGAAAATCCAGACCCATGGCCTTCGCACGGCTGAGAATAAAGTCTTTCGCCTCACCCGTCTGCGAGATACCGGAGAGGTCGCCTTTGATGTCGGCAGCGAAAACCGGCACGCCGGCTCGCGCGAACCCCTCGGCCATGACCTGAAGCGACACCGTTTTGCCGGTGCCGGTCGCTCCGGTAACGAGTCCGTGGCGATTGGCAAGCCCAAGCGTCAAAAAAGCGGGCTGGTCACCTTTGCCAATGAAGATTGCGGTATCCGTATCGGCGGATTTCGGTCCGTCGGCAGGCGCGGGCTTGGCGCTAGGTGGCGATTTCGCTACTGCCGCCGGTTTCTCGGCCTTCGGTGACTTGGATGAAGGTGACTTCGCCATTGAATCGCCTCTCACAGGCCTTCGATCTCGGCTGCGGCACACGGTTCTAACCTCACCTGGCGCATCCAGTCGCATCTTGCAGGCTACATCTAGCGGGTCAACCCGCCGCAAGGCCGCATCGTACCTTCAAGAACGGCTCGTCAGCGATAGACGCGAGCCTGAATTCGATCCTTTGGAGATTTTTCCGGCCGCGCGAGGTCATTTTTTGAGAGCAAGCCGCCAAAAATGAAAGCGAGTGCACCGACCTTGAAACAAAATCGAAATACTTTCGTAGAATTCTCGTCGCGCGATCCGCAGTTCCAATCGCCGATCGCAAATTCGATCCGCATTCGATGGAGTCTTGCATCGCAGCAACACTCTCGAATCGATTTCATCAAATCTCGATATTCGTTTCACAAGATCACTTGAATTTCCGAGCGCGCACGCTCAAGGTAATTTTCATAAACAAACGATCCGGCACTCAACCGGAATTTGATGGGGCCTTTTCATGGATGTGTTGATCGGCAATCTGGCTGTTGCGGCCGGAGTGGCGGCGTTCGCCTCTAAAAATTCAGACGTTGCCACGAATCCGATCGCTTCAATCGAATGTGTTTGCCTGCGCCCAGCTGCTTGATTTTAGTTTTTAGTGAAAGTCTTCAGTTCATCCGATGTCATATCCTATTTCGAAAATCGAAGGACTTGGTCCGCAGGCTATAGCTAAGCTCAAGGAAGCAGGAATCCGCACGACGGACGGACTGTTGAGAAGAGCGGCTACCGCAAAAGCTCGAAAAATTCTCTCCGACGTTACGAAAATTAGCGAGCAGCAGATCCTCGACTGGGCCAACTTCGCCGCGATGATGGGCGTAAAAGGCATCAGCACCGGGAAAGCCGGCCTGATCCGCGCCTCCGGCGTCAACACTGTTCGCGAACTGGCGATGCGCAATCCCGGTCGCCTTGCCAAAGCGATGCGCGAGGCCAACGACCGCAAAAAACTGGTGCGGGTTCTCCCCACGGAAAAGTCGGTGGCACGCCTGATCGAAAATGCAAGCAAGGTTCCTCACAAGATCAGCTACTAGGCGCTTGGGGCTGCGCGGCTGACGGAAATGCCAACGACTTGCGAAATCCCTATCCGATTGCGCACCGGAGCGCCTTGACTCACCGAAGCGGACGCCGCACATCGGACTGACGATGGCCAATGCTGCTTTAACCAGCCCTCCGCGAACCTTTTCGCTCGCTTCCTTGCTGAGCGGCGATACGCCCGCCGTTATGGGCGTTCTCAACGTCACCCCCGACTCGTTTTCGGACGGCGGCTTGTTTGTGACGCCTGATTCCGCGCTGACGCAAGCGAGGCGGATGATTGCCGAAGGCGCGGCCATTCTCGATATCGGCGCGGAATCGACGCGGCCCTATGGTTCACAGCCGGTGACCGCGACCGAAGAATTGGAAAGGCTGCGCCCAATATTGCCGAAAATTGCCGCGCTCGGCTTGCCTCTATCGATTGACACCATGAAATCGCGCGTTGCGGAATGGGCGCTCGACGCGGGTGCATGCACCGTCAATGATGTTTGGGGACTGCAGCGGGACGCAGACATGGCAAGAGTGGTGGCGGAACGGAATGTTCCCGTCGTCGTAATGCACAATCGCGAGAGCGTCGACCCGTCGCTCGACATTATGAAGGATGTCGCCGGCTTTCTTTCACGTTCGCTCGACATAGCCGCGAAAGCAGGGATCGATCGTTCCAACATCGTGCTCGATCCTGGCGTCGGCTTCGGCAAAACACCGCAGCAGAGCATGATCGTTCTGGCTCGGCTTGCCGAGTTGAAATCATTTGGATTGCCGCTTCTGGTCGGCGCGTCGCGCAAACGCTTCATCAGCAGTGTCGTGCCATCCGATCCCGATCAGCGGCTCGGCGGTTCCATCGCTGCTCATGTGCTTGCGGCACAAGGCGGAGCGAAAATCATTCGCGCGCATGATGTCGCAGAGACGGTTCAGGCACTTCGGGTTGCCGCAGAGATCGGGAACCTGCGATGAGCGACATTATCTTCATCAAAGGCCTTCTGATCCATGCCCGCCACGGCGTGATGGAGCATGAGGCCGAAGTCGGCCAGCGTTTCGTGATCGACCTGGAACTGTCGATCGATCTTTCCGAGTCCTCCCGTACCGACAAGCTGGCTGACACAGTGTCCTATTCTGACGTCGTCGCAACAGCGAGCGCGGCGTTCAAGGGGCATAATTACTATCTGCTCGAACGAGCGGCAGGCGCCGTCGCAGACGCGATCTTTGTCGCGTTCGCACGCATCAAGGCTGTCAAGGTAACGGTCCACAAACCGCACGCGCCGATTGCCGCAATTTTCGACGATGTCGGCGTCGTCATTTATCGCACGCGGCCATAAATCCGATGGCGGACGTGTTCATCGCGCTCGGCGGTAATGTCGGCGACGTCCGGGCGAATTTCGAGAAAGCCATCGCCAACATCTGCGGAATGACGCAGGCGACGCTTGTTGCGCGCTCGTCCGACTACGCGACGCCGCCCTGGGGCGACGAAGAGCAGGTGCGCTTCATCAACGCCTGCATCGAAATCGAAACCAGCCTTGATCCCCACGCACTGCTTTTTGCACTTCACAAGATCGAAAAGAAATTCGGCCGCGACCGCGCCAACGAGAAGCGCTGGGGGCCGCGCACGCTCGATCTCGACATCATTGCCTATAACGACGTCAAACTCGACAAGCCTGAACTGACGCTGCCGCATCCGCGCCTGTTCGAGCGCCCGTTTGTGCTGGTACCCCTGTCAGAAATTGCTCCGGACCGCGTCATTGCCGGCCAGACACCGCGTCAGGCGCTGGCAAGGCTTCCGACCGCAGGTATTGAGAAGCTCGCACCCCTGCATTGAGCCATAGCAATACGCCAAACAACCATTTGGCTTAAACGCAGGCACATGGCATTTTGGCTCCTAGGCTGCACGGGGTGGCCGGAGTTAACCCTTTGAATGACTGCAGAAACTGACCATTTCCCGCTTGCTGTCGAGTTTGCCCCGGCAACGCGTGACGACTGGCGCAAACTCGTCGATGGGGTGCTAAAGGGCGCTTCGTTCGAGAGGCTCGTTAGCAAGACCTACGACGATCTAAAGATCGAACCCATCTACGAGCGCGCGCGCGATGCGCACGTTATCCCCGGCCGCGCTGCGGCTGCACCATGGCAGATCATGCAGCGCGTGGATCATCCCGACGCCGCGACAGCCAACAAGCAGGCGCTGGACGATCTCGAAAACGGCGCCACCGGCCTCGCCATCATATTCGCCGGCGCGAACGGCGCGCGCGGCTTCGGATTGCCACCGACAAAGGACGCTCTCGCACGCGTGCTCAATGGCGTTTTTCTCGATGCAGGCATCGCGCTCGAATTTGAGATCGGTCCGCAATCGCGCGATATGGGTCAGCATCTCGCAGAAATTCTGGCCGCTCGAAAGATTGCGCCCACTTCTGTCAACGTTCGGTTCGGTTTCGATCCGATCGGTGGCAGCGCCGTGCGCGGCGGCAATACCGGCGACTGGAATTCGACCGCAAAGGTTTTCGGGGAGAAAATTTCACAACTCGCGAAACTTGGTTTTCGCGGACCGTTCGCGGCAGCCGACGGCCGTGTCATTCACGATGCAAACGGCACTGAAGCGCAAGAACTCGCATGGGCACTCGCAACCGGCGTTGCCTATCTGCGCGCTCTGGATAGCGCAGGTATCCCGCTCGACGATGCGCGATCGATGATCTATGCGCGCATGAGCGCGGATGCCGATCAGTTTCTGACTATTGGGAAGTTTCGCGCGCTGCGCCTGTTATGGGCGCGCATCGAGCAAAGTTGCGGCCTTGCGCCGAAGCCACTGTTTGTGGCTGCCGACACCGCATGGCGCATTCTGACGCAGCGCGATCCCGACGTGAACATGTTGCGCGCAACCGCGGCCGTCTTTTCCGCAGGGCTTGGGGGAGCCAACAGTATCAACGTGCTTCCGCATACGCTGGCCGCAGGGCTGCCGGATGCGCTGGCGCGTCGCATCGCGCGCAATACGCAGCTCGTGCTGCTGGAAGAATCCAATCTTGACAAGGTTTCCGACCCGGCGGCGGGTTCCGGCGGCATCGAGACTTTGACAAAAGAACTGTGCAATGCGGCATGGTCGCTTTTCCAAGAGATCGAGCGCGCTGGCGGCGCGTTCGCGTCGCTGGAGAAAAATCTAATGCAGGCCAAGGTTGCCGCCCCGCGCGCGGCACGCGACGCGAACATCGCAAAGCGCAAGGACGTGCTGACGGGTGCCAGCGAATTCCCGAATCTGCGCGAGAAGATCGCCAATGTTGTCGATGCCAGTCCGGTCACTTTCACGCCTTACGGCGATGAAAAAATCAAATTCGACGCGCTGACGCCGCGTCGTCTCGCAGAGCCGTTTGAAAGGCTGCGCGACATTTCGGATAAATGGCTCAAACTGAAAGGCGCGCGACCAAAAGTGTTCCTCGCCAACCTCGGCACGGCAGCGAATTTCACAGCGCGCACGACGTTTGCAAAAAGTTTCTTTGAAGCCGGTGGCATCGAAGCCGTCGATGGCGCGGGCTCGTCTGACCCTGCGACACTTGAAGCTGAGTTCAAGGCATCAGGCGCGACGATTGCCTGCCTCTGTTCGTCAGATAAAATCTATTCGGAACACGCCGTTCCTGCCGCCAAGGCACTTCAAGCGTCCGGTGCCAAACATATCTATCTGGCAGGCCACCCCGGTGACTTGAAAACGGTGTTGCGCGGCGCCGGAGTTAACGATTTCATCGTGGCCGGCGGCGACGCGCTGGCGACGCTCAATGCCGCCTATGCTAGAATGGGTGCGTGATGACCCGTATCCCGAACTTTGCAGATATTTCGTTCGAGCCGGTCGCCCTCGATGGCGAACGCAGCAACGCGAAGCCGTGGCTGACGCCCGAAGGCATTGAGGTCAAACCGAGCTATTCCGAGGCCGATCTTCAAGGCATCGACTTTCTCGACACATGGCCGGGCATCGCGCCCTATCTGCGCGGCCCCTACCCGACCATGTATGTGAATCAACCGTGGACCGTTCGGCAGTACGCCGGGTTCTCGACGGCGGAAGATTCCAACGCCTTCTATCGCCGCAATCTTGCAGCCGGACAGAAGGGCCTTTCGGTGGCGTTCGATCTTGCCACGCATCGCGGTTACGACTCGGATCATCCGCGAGTCTCCGGCGATGTCGGCATGGCGGGCGTCGCGATCGACTCCATCTACGATATGCACACGCTGTTCGCAGGCATTCCGCTCGACCAGATGAGCGTGTCGATGACCATGAACGGCGCTGTGCTGCCGATCCTCGCGCTCTTTGTCGTTGCCGCAGAGGAACAGGGCGTGCCGCCGGAGAAATTGTCGGGCACGATCCAGAACGACATCCTCAAAGAATTCATGGTGCGCAACACCTACATCTATCCGCCGTCGCCTTCGATGCGCATCATCTCGGATATCTTCGCATTCACGTCGCAGAAGATGCCGAAGTTCAATTCGATTTCGATTTCCGGCTATCATATGCAGGAAGCAGGCGCGACGCAGGACCTTGAACTCGCCTATACGCTGGCCGACGGCATCGAATATGTCCGCGCAGGAATGGCGGCGGGTCTCGACATCGACAAGTTCGCGCCGCGCCTGTCGTTCTTCTGGGCCATCGGCATGAACTTCTTCATGGAAGTCGCCAAGATGCGCGCAGCCCGTTTGCTCTGGGCGAAACTGATGAAGCACTTCAATCCGAAGGACGCGCGCTCGCTGTCGCTGCGCACGCACTGTCAGACGTCCGGCTGGTCGCTCGCCGCCCAGGATGTGTTCAACAATGTCGTCCGCACCAATATCGAAGCCATGGCGGCGACACAGGGCCATACGCAATCGCTGCACACCAATGCGCTCGATGAGGCGTTGGCGCTGCCGACCGATTTTTCCGCGCGGATCGCCCGCAACACCCAGCTGTTCTTGCAACAGGAAACCGGCACAACGCGCATCGTCGATCCGTGGGGCGGCTCGTTCTATGTCGAACGGCTGACCCACGACCTCGCTGCAAAGGCGTGGACACATATTCAGGAGGTCGAAGCGCTCGGCGGGATGGCCAAGGCCATCGAGGCGGGCATCCCAAAACTGCGCATCGAAGAAGCCTCTGCGAAGACTCAGGCACGCATCGATGCCGGCAAGCAGTCCGTGATCGGCGTCAACAAGTATCGGCCGGTGAACGAAACGCCTATTGAGGTGTTGAAGGTCGAGAACTCAACCGTGCGACGCTTGCAGATCGACAAGCTGTCGCGATTGAAATCCGAACGCAAACAGGCCGAGGTCGATGCCGCACTCAATGCGCTGACCGAAAGCGCACGCACCGGCCAGGGCAATCTGTTGGCGCTCGCCATCGACGCAGGCCGCGCGAAAGCGACCGTCGGCGAGATCTCCGATGCGCTTGAAAAGGTTTTCGGCCGCCACCGCGCCGAAATCAAATCCATCACCGGCGTCTATAAACGCGAGGCCGCCACCATGTCGGACAAAGTCCAGAAGCTGCAGGCGCTCATCGAAGCGTTTGAAGACGCCGAAGGCCGCCGCCCTCGTATCCTGGTTGCGAAAATCGGTCAGGACGGCCACGACCGTGGCCAGAAGGTCATTGCATCCGCGTTCGCCGACGTCGGTTTCGACGTCGATATCGGGCCGCTATTTGCCACCGCCGACGAAGCTGCCCGGCAGGCGGTGGAAAACGATGTGCACATTCTCGGCCTCTCCTCGCTTGCTGCAGCTCACCTCACCGCCGTGCCGGACGTGAAGGCAGCACTGAAGAAACGCGGCCGTGAAGACATCATGATCATCATTGGCGGCGTCGTGCCTCCGCAGGACTACGACGCGCTCTACAAAGCAGGCGCCGAAGCGATCTTCCCGCCCGGCACCGTGATCTCGGATGCTGCCGAAGAACTCATCCGCAAACTCAACATACGGCTCGGGCACTCGAGCGCGGCTGCGGAGTAAGCGTGCAGCAGCATCCGCTTCGATCATGAATGCAGCGAAGGCAGGCAACGCGCTCGCATCCGGCGTCCGCTCTGGCGACCGCGCGGCACTGGCCCGCGCCATTACCCTGATCGAAAGCCGCCGCTCCGATCATCAGGCAACCGCGCGCGATCTGGTGCAGGACCTGCTTCCCCTGACGGGCAAGGCCGTTCGCGTCGGCATTACCGGCTCGCCCGGCGTCGGCAAATCCACCACGATCGACTCGCTCGGCATGTTCCTAGTCGGACAAGGCCACAAGGTCGCGGTGCTGGCGGTCGATCCATCTTCGGCGCGCACCGGCGGTTCGATACTCGGCGACAAGACGCGGATGGCGCGGCTTTCCGCGGAAGACAACGCTTTCATCCGCCCATCCCCTTCATCGGGCACGCTCGGCGGCGTCGCAGCGAAAACCCGTGAGGCCATGCTGCTATGTGAAGCAGCGGGTTTCGACGCAATCCTCGTCGAAACCGTCGGTATCGGACAATCGGAAACGGCGGTCAGCGGCATGACCGACTTCTTTCTGGCGCTGATGCTGCCGGGTGCCGGCGACGAGCTTCAGGGCATCAAGAAAGGTCTCGTCGAACTGGCCGACATGGTCGCCGTCAACAAGGCGGACGGCGACAATGTCCAGCGCGCGAAATCCGCAGCCGCCGAGTACAACGCAGCGCTGCACATTCTCTCGCCGCGCTCAGAGCATTGGTATCCGCCGGTCATTACCTATTCGGCATTGACCGGAGATGGCATCGACACCCTGTGGAAGAAGGTTCTGGATCACCGCAAGGCGATGATCGCGTCCGGCGATTTCGACAGCCGCCGCCGCGAACAACAGGTCAAATGGATGTGGTCGATGCTGGAAGACCGCCTGCATTCGAAGTTGCGCTCCGATCCGTCGATCCGCAGCAAGGTGAAACAGCTTGAAGCAGCGGTTGCCGACGGCAAGACGACGCCGACGGTGGCCGCCGATACGATTTCCAAACTTCTCGATCGATGAGACGCCGCGCGTGCATCCTGATAACGGGATTCGAGCCATTTCCCGGCGCGCCTTACAATCCCACCGCGAAACTGGTTGAACGGCTATTGCACTTGCGGCGACCTGCGCTCGGCGACGTCGATCGCGTCGGGCACATTTTTCCCGTGACTTACAGCGCGGTGGACCGGCAGTTGCCGGAATTGATCGCTGCGCATCGCCCGGATGCCCTGCTGATGTTCGGACTGGCGGGCCGCACGAAGTTCATGCGCATTGAAACGCGAGCGCGAAATACCATCACCCAAATCTGGCCGGATGCGGATCATGCGCGCGTGGTTCACCGAGGCATCGTGCAGGGCCATGAAGCGACGCGGCGGTTCGGCCCGCACACGTTGAGGTTGCTGCAGGCAGCACGAGCCACAGGTATCGACGCGCGCGCCTCGATCAACGCAGGTTATTACCTCTGCAACTACCTCAGTTGGCGCGCAATCGAAGCGACGCATCTCAAAGACGGCCCGCGCCTCGCAGCCTTCATCCATGTTCCTCTGGTTGCGCGCGATGCCGCTCACAGCCGCAAAACGATCCCCCGCTGGATTCAGTTCGAGCAACTGGCTGATGCCGGGGAAGCGATGCTGATCAGCATGGTTAAACTTGCAAAACAGCAGCGTCTTAACGCTCAAATTTAACCACGCATCGAACAATCCTCCGCAAAGGACTTATTGCGCGCATCGAACGCCGTATTCCTGCATTAAATCCGATGCAGGAACTGGATCATGGACATCAGCCGACGCAATCTTCTGAACGTATCCGCCGCCGCTGCGACAGCGGGCGCAATCGTCGGCGCGGGTAATCCCGCTCACGCGGCTACGTTGATGTCGATGCTTGGTCGCGATGCCGCTCAATACGGCGTGCGGCCCAATTCGCCTGACGATCAGACCGGAGTGCTTCAGCGCGCCATCGACGATTCGGCAGCGGCGCACTTGCCTCTTGCGTTGCCGCCGGGCATCTATCGCACCGGCATGCTAACGCTCCCGGCGGGAGCGCAGCTTGTCGGCGTGCGCGGCGCGACGATCCTGAAATTCTCCGGCGGTCCATCGCTTGTCACGGCTCAAGGCGCGAACGGGATCTCGCTGACAAACCTCACGCTCGACGGTGGCGGCATCAAACTTGAACCGCGGCGCGGGCTGGTCCACACCCTCAACAGCCTCGATGTCCGCATCCACGACTGCGAAATCGTCAACAGCGGCGGCAGCGCGATCTGGTTCGAGGGCGTATCCGGTGACGTCACCGGCAATATCATTCGCAGGACCGCCGTGACGGGTTTGGTGTCGTTCGACGCTCTGGGCTTGCTGGTTGCGCAAAACACAATTCAGGACACGTCCGACAACGGCATCGAGATTTTGCGAAATGCAATCGGCGATGACGGCTCGATCGTCGTCAACAACCGCATCGAAAACATCAAAGCCGGCCCCGGCGGATCGGGCCAGTACGGCAACGCCATCAACGCATTCCGCGCCGGCAATGTCATCGTTAGCGGCAACCGGATCAGCAACTGCGATTATTCCGGCGTTCGCGGCAACTCGGCATCCAACATTCAGATCACCAACAACAGCATCAGCAACGTTCGCGAAGTGGCGCTCTATTCAGAATTCTCGTTTCAGGGCGCGGTGATCGCCAACAACACCGTCGATGTTTGTGCGACAGGCGTGTCTGTTTGCAATTTCAACGAAGGCGGCCGCCTCAGCGTCGTGCAGGGCAACATCATCCGCAACATTCTGCCCAAACGCCCGATCGGCACCGCGCCGGACGATGACGGCGGCGTGGGTATCGTCGTCGAGGCTGATACTGCCGTGTCCGGTAACGTCATCGAGAACGCGCCATCGTTCGGCATTGTCGCCGGCTGGGGTGCCTATCTGCGCGATGTGGCAATCACGGGGAATGTCGTGCGTAACGCTTTTGTCGGCATCGGCGTGTCTGTGGTGGCAGGCGCCGGTTCGGCACTGGTCAACAACAACCTGATTTCGGGCTCGAAGCTCAGCGCCATTGTCGGCCTCGATCATGCCAAAGCAGTCACAGGCGACCTCGGCAATGAGACGACGTCACGATTTGCGCAGATCGTGCTGGGCGGCAACGCCATCCGCTGACGAATTGCCGGGTAAGCGATCGGCCATCTGAACAGCGGCAACCTCAGCGATTTTGTCTTTCGCAGGATCGGGCGGCGCGAGCGCTTCCCACGCGGCAAGCGCGGCGCGGGCGTCCTGCACCATCACCAGGAATTCGCTCTCGTCGTGGTAGAGCTTCCAGCGTCCGCTTTGATAAAGTTCGACAAGATGGTCGAGCCTGCGCTGGGCAAGAATCCGCCACCTTGCGACGAGGTCACGCCCACGTTCCGCTTCGGAAACGCCGATCATCTGAAATCCCGCAGACCGAAATGAACTTCAAGTAAAATAATACCAGACGCTAAGATGCGCTGGCCTGGTCCGCTAGGCCAGACTGGTCCGATACGCAGAATAATTCGCGCTGGCGTTAACCATAACGCCCGGATGAACGGTGGCCGGCAATTAGGCCGGCCACTGAGCTTCGGCTAGCGCACCTGCAGCTTGACCGCGGCGCGGAACGATGCGCGGGATCCTTCCGCCGGAGGCACCGGCGGGCCACCGACCGCCGCATTGCCGCTGTTCGTCACGCCGGCAATTGCCGATGGCTTCGGTGCTCCGGCCGCTTCCACCACGATCGAACGGGCCACCGCGCTGGTGTAGTTCGGCACCGGCGTGAATTGATTGGCCTTGAAGTCGTGCTGAATCTGGTCGCCGCCATTCGGCACGACCGCGCAGACGGCCGTGACGGTTTCGACGCCCGGATCCTTCATCCGGAACTTAAACGGCGCACCGTTACCCGGAAACTGAACCGGGACACCCCCACGGATGCGACTGTCCTGCTGGAAGGCGTTCGGCAACAGCACCGTGCCGGTACCCTTCTCGTCGATATCAGTGATCGTCAGGAAGCAATCGCGCGGTGCGACGATGGTGAATATCGGCGTATCGCCGACGCGATAGCTATCCTGATCCGATGTCAGAGACAGGTCGTCCTTGTTGCCGACCGGCTTCGTGAGCGCCGGCGGCGCTTTCGCACCCGCGATCTTCACGACTTGCAGATCGGTAATATCGGGCGCGATGTCGATGAAAGTCTTCTCCCACTGGTCGCGCGGAATCGAGCCCTGCGACAGGCGACGAACCAGCGGTCGGAATTTCTGATCGACGTCGCCGGAATCCTGCTTGAAGTCGCTGACATTGATGCCGAGTTCGGACGCCGCCAGCGTCAGGTCGAGATCGTCCTCGTAACGCTTGGCCAGAGCATTGATCATTTCGACGCCATTGAGTTTCAATGTCGGCTCAAGACCCGCCCGCTTCAAGGCATCGGTAAAGCGCTGGCCGTCACCGGCGATCAGCAAATCCATCTTGTCGTGTGGAGGATAGAGTCCATCGACTTGATCGCGCACCTCTTTCGGAAATGCGCGTCCCGTCAGAACGAGATCGCGGATGTCGTCTTTCGCCTTGCGCATGCCCTGGTCATGGCAACCCATGCAGGAGATACCGTTGGTGACGCTGAAATCCTTGCGCGCAGGGTCGCGAACGATCGTAACAGGCCCCTTGTCGAGACGTTCACCAGTGCCCTTGTTCAGGTAGTAGCCTTGGAATCCGCTCGGCAGACTGAAGATCGTTTCGCCGCCGTCGTGATGAAAACCATCGGCGCTCGGCCCCAACGGGAAATCGAACAGGCTCTGGTGATCCTTGTTTCCGGCGAAATCGTATGAGGTCCAGAAATAACCGCTGCGTGACGGATGCCGCTCGATCAGACGGTTGTTCTGGCTGACACCGGATTTCTGGAATGCCGCGCGCTGCGCGACGAAGTTCGCGATATCGGCCGCGACATCGACGCCCTGATCCTTCTGAAGCGCCTGGAAGTTCGCACCCAGTTTGAGCAGGTCGTCGTAGAGCGGCGGTTGCGAGGCCGTGAAGGTGAACCAATCGGCGCGCACATACGGCATCGGCGTCTTGGTGCCGGTCGCAAGCGTGCGGCTGAATTCGGAGTCCGGCTGCACGTTGTACGGATAGATCGCGATGATGTTGTCCCAGTCCGCCGTGCTCCAACCCAAGTCGGTGAGGTTGAAGCGCAGAATGGTGCCTTCGGGATCGATCGCCTCCAGCCTGACCACGTCGGACGAGCGTCCGACCGAATTGAGGAACTTGATCGCGCCCTGACGATAAACCTTCATCGCGTCGGGATCGGCACAGATGTTGGCGAGATGCGTGAGCGTGAGATAGCGCGTCGTGGGTTGGCGCTGTTTGAGCTGCTTGTCGAGGTCGGTCACCATGTAGGAGACCATGTCCTCGGGCTCGATGAACTTGTGCGACTCGCAGCTTGCACTCGCCTTGGTGCCGAGCGCGGTGATCCAGTCCTGCAAGGCCTTCAGATCGGCCTCGTTGACGGAGCCATACTTGGTCTCGCCCTCATAGTTGACGTCGTAGGGCATCTCCTTGTCGGCGATCTGCTTATAGAGCTTCGAGTTGAGCGGATTTCCCGGCAGCACATAATTCGGGTTCGATGCGATCTCGTTGAGCTTGAGAATGTCGCCGAAATTCTTGGCGGGACGCTCGCGAGAAATGAGCTGCCCGTTCTGATGGCAGCGCGCGCAATTCCGTTGAAGCACATCGAAAGCAGCTTTCGCCACAGCATCGGTCGGCGGCGTGATGACTTCCGCAGGTGCAGCAACAAGGGCGGGCGCTGGCGCGGCTGGAGCTACTGGCGCAGCCGTTGTGGCGGCGGGTGCCGCAGTGGCGGCTGGAGGGACCGTCGGTTTGGCGTCTTCGCCCCACGATAGTTGGGCGGATCCCAATGCGAAGCTTGCTGCCGTTGCCAATATCAGCGCGCGCAGCCGAAACCCCGGAAATCCGCTCATAAGCCGTCTCCCTCAGAAATCATTTGGTTTGGCGAAATACCCGCCGAGCATTGGTGACATACCGGCCTCGGCGGGTTCAATCGTTCAATGGCTCGCGGTCACGGTCGTGTTGACGATCTGGACGCGGCGATTTTCGTCAGCATAGGGATTGGCAGGATTTTTCAAATTGTCCTTGCCGAAGCCCGCCGTCACCAGCGTATCGGGCGGCAAGCGATAGCGCTCGATCAGCACGCGGCGCACGGAATCCGCACGGCGCTGCGACAGGTCCTGATTATATTCGGCACTACCCTTTGCGTCGGTATAGCCGTTGATGAAGAACACCGTTCCGCGGAACTGGTCCTTGGACAGCGTATTGCCGAGCGCCGCTACCGCCGGCGCCGCCTGCGGGCTGATATTGGCCGAGTTGTAGTCGAAGTAGATTTCCAGATCGATCGCCGGTTTGTCGCGCGAGATCGCGGCGATCTGGGCGCGCTCATCCGCCGTCGGAGGCGCGGCAGGCTCGACGCTGATCGAGCGCGTCCGTAGCTTATCGACCGCCTGCTTGTCGGCGGATGCCTGCGGATCGATGGTCAAGCCGCGGGTCAGCGGCTTCTTGGCCTGGAGGGCCGAATTGATCTTGTCCTCCAGCGATTGTGCGTTGAGTGGGGTCGTTGTGAAGCCTGCAAGCAAGACAAGCGTTGCAATGGCCACTCCGGCGATGCCGGTTTTGGTGCAGAGAGTTTTCATTGCAGTTTCCTCATCGAAATGAACTTGCGTGAAATGCCGTCTCAGCTTTGCTGCCATCCTCCAAAAGCGGGAGGAAGCGGTCAAGTGTATCAGTAGGTTATCCGGTTGCGAATGAGGCTTCCTTCAAATTTCCGATGCCATTGCCTGCCTATTGTCTTGTTGCGGGGCGGTCGGACGCCGTTGCCATCGGCGTGGCCACGGCAGACACAGCACCGAGAGCATCCACCTGCCCTGCACCAAACTGATCGTCCCGGCCCGGGGGGCCGAGGTCGCGGGCCGTCGATAGCAAGGTGGCGCGAAGATCCGATGACGCAATGTCTGGGCTGCGCGAGATCATCAATGCGGCAACACCGCTGACGTAAGCCGCCGCCAATGAGGTGCCGGAGATGATCTGGTACTTCCCATCGGGCGCCGCTGACAGAATATCGACGCCAGGCGCCGAGATCGCGATGTAACGGCCGCGATTCGACGCCGTAAACAGATTGTCCGATTGATCTGTTGCGGAAACCGCAATCACGTTGCCGTCGGCTGCCGGAAACAGTGGCGGAGACTTCGCACCTGCGTTGCCCGCAGCTGCGATCAGAACGATGCCTTTTTTCGCGGCTGCAGCAAGACTGCGCTGGATCGCTTTATCGCGCGGCCCCGCAAAACTCATATTGATGATTTGCGCACGGTTGGACACTGCATAGTCGAGGCTCTTGATGACAACGAACGACGTACTGTTGGCGTCACGATCCTGAGCGTTGTCCTGCGCCCCGAAAGCGCGGATCGCGAGCAATTTGGCGGACGGTGCCGCACCCATCAGCCTTCCGTGGGCGACAATGGTGCTGGCGACGCTGGTGCCATGAATATGGGGGCCTTCCTTGCTGCCGAGCGCATCGAAGCTGCCCGCAATACGTCCCGCCAGTTCGGGATGATCGATGTCGATCCCGGAATCGATCACGGCAATCGTTACGTCCGCGCCAACGGAGAGCGCGTGAGCCTGAGGGAGGCGCAATTTCGTTAATCCATATTGCGCCGGATCGCCTTCGGCTTTGACAGTTGCCTCTTCCTGCAATTTGAAAACGTTGTTGCGCTGCGCCGATTTGACGTCGCCGGAATCGAGCAACTCCCGCACCACGTCGTCCACCGAACGGCCGTCGGAAATCGTCCAGCGGAAATAGGTGCTGCCGGTGAGCGGAAAACTTTGCGACTGCGTGCGGGTAAGACGGTGGCGCTTGGCAATACTGTCGACCTGCTGTTCGGTCGGCTTGCCGTCGACCTCGATCAGAACTTCCTTCGACACATAGCTGTCGTCGGCCGGAACATCGGTGGCGACCTGTTGCGCGGGCCGTGGACGGCGCGGGCGCGGCGCGGCGGAACTGTCGGGCGGGCTTTGATCGTAATAGCGCTGCGGCGGTGGATTGTAGGAACCCCCGCTATAGCCGTAGCCCTGAGCGAAAACGTGGGAGCAACCGAGCGAAAGTGCAGCAACCGCCGTCAGCGTGACGAACGCTTTTCTTCGCCGATGAAATCCGTTTCTGTTCGGTGTCTGGATTTCAATCATTCACGGTATCCGCAAACATTGCCGCAAACTATTCCGCCGCAACAGCAAGATTGACGATTTTCTCGTTCTGAAGCCGGGCGAGGAGTTGCGTCGCGTCTTCTTTTGAAAGCACTTTCTGGCCAAACTTGATCCGGAACATCCCAGCCTTCGGGCCCGAAACGATTGTCGCGTCGTAAGTAATCAAAAGCTGGCTGATCTCGTCGATGCTGGCATTGGGCGCAAACCGCAAAAGGCCGAACGTGCCGGACGTCGTCTGTGCCGGAAACGATGCTGTCTCGAACCCGCTACCCAGTCTGTTTTTGACGAGCGCTCCAATGACGCCGGCCTGCAACAACAACACGGCAACTATCGCTATCGCCGACAAAGCCAAGGCGCGCGCCGACAGTGTCGAGAAAAATCCGCCGAGCCTAAACACGAGATTGGAAATCGCCGATGATTTTCGCATGGGCTCTGCGTCGATCGCCGCCGACAGCTTCTGCATCGCACGCACCGACGGCACGCCGAGGCTCTCGTTGAGCAGAATGGTCTCGGCGTATTCGTCCTGAATTTCCTTGTATTGACGCGCCAGATCCGGATCGCTCGCGAGCGCGGCATCGACGCGGCGCATGTCGTGCAGGCTCAGCGTGCCGGCGGCGTGAAAGGGCAGCAACGCCTCAAGCTCGGTCGGCTCGCGATCCGAAATCTGTTTGCGAGCGCCCCCGCTCGTGCCCGATGCCATCATGGCCATCCTCGTTCGATCCCGGCTGCATTCAGCAGCTCGGCTAGTTTCTTTCGCGCATAGAACAATCTCGTCTTCACGGTGTTCTCCGGAATGCCCACGATCTCGGCCACTTCCTCCACGGATTTCTCGTGGTAGTAAACGAGATCGACGATCTCCCGGTGGTCTGGCGACAATGCTGTCAGACACTTTCGTAACGCCTTACTCTTGTCCTTCTTTGCGACGGCGGTTTCCGGATTGTCGGATGTGTCCTCGATCGCTGCCGCCGTCTCGTCATCCAGCTCCGCGTCCTTCCTCTTGCGAAGGGCCGACAGAGCCTTGAATCGGGTGATCGCCAGAAGCCACGTCGAGACGGCGGACCGGCCTTCGAACTTGCCGGCTTGCCGCCACACATCGAGGAACACCTCGCTGATAAGGTCTTCCGCGATGGACTCGTTCCGCACGAGACGCAGCGAAAAGCGAAACACTCGAACGTGGTGCCTTCCGTAAAGCACCTGCATTGCGAGCCGGTCACCTTGCGCGATACGGGCGATCAGAACTTCGTCCGAAGCCGCAACTGTTGCACTCACTGGCCGTCTCGCAAGGTTGGTCGCAGGCGACTGGGACGCGGTTCAATAAAATCGAGAGGATGTTCGCCAATCCGCGCCAATCGCGGTTTGCGCGAAACTTCGATTCTCAAAATGCCCTCAAATCCCGTGCGGGAGCAAGCGCTCCCAACGGCCCGGGGACCGTCCAAAACGGGACCGCCGCCCCGCCCGGATCGCGGTGGTGGCCGGAAGCACGAAACTACCCCGGCGCACGCGAAATTCCTCTTTTAAATCAATATCTCGTCGACTTCTTGGACCGTTATGACACAGCCCAAAAGATACCAAACCTAAAGGCTTTGCCTCGTAGAGTTCCATGAAAGGACTTCCCATCGGCGAGACCATGCGCGGCGCGACTCCTGCAATCGACAATCGGCATGCCGACGAGATCGAAGGCGTTGGTGGAATTCTGACGCCGGCGATCCTCGCGCGGCGCGTCAAGCAGCGCCGCCAGATTCAGATCAATATCGGCCTCAGCTATCTCCTCGATGTCGCAGTTCTGATGGTCTACGCCTACGCAGGTGTCACCACAGCGACGCTCGCCGCAGCATTCGGTGCCTGCGGTCTTCTCTCGGTGGCGCTATTCATCGCTATGTCGGAGGCCCACATCAACGACCGCTTCGAGGATCACTACCTCATCGTCTTCCAATCGACGGTCAGCCTCTCGATCCTTCTCATTTTCACCTATATCGCGCCGCAAGTCGGCATCGTTTTCCTCTGCGCGATTTTCACGACGTTCACGTTCAGCTCGCTGCGCTCGACGCCGCGCCAGAGCGCTTTCGGGTGGACGATGACAACGGCAGGTCTCGCGGTCTTGTTTCTGCTGACCGACAAGCCGATCGGCATGCCGCACGATACGCCGATCGAGCGCCTCGGCACGATGCTTCAGATTGCGCTATTGCTTGGCCGCACGATGGTCCTCGGACTGTTCAGTGCCGGATTGCGCACGTCGCTCTACAAGCGCGGCGTCCAGCTCAAGGAAGCCTACAAGCGCATCGAGGAGCTGGCCGAACTCGACGAGCTCACCGGATCGTTCAACCGGCGCAGCATCATGCGCATGCTCGACGACGAAATCTCGCGCGCTCTGCGCAGCAAGCAGCCCTGCGCGGTCGCGCTTATCGACCTCGACTGGTTCAAGCGCATCAACGACAAGTTCGGGCATCCGACCGGCGACGAGGTGCTGCGCACCTTCGCTATCACGATGTTCGCCAACATTCGCAGTATCGATCGTTTCGGCCGCTATGGCGGCGAGGAATTTCTGCTGATCCTCCCCGAGACCGAAGAAGCCGCTGCCGAACGCACGCTCAATCGCCTGCGCGCAATCGTCGCCGATCTCGACTGGACCGCGATTTCGCACGGCATGACCGTCACCATCTCCGCAGGCGTTACGAAACTGCTTCCCGACGACACGCCGGACAGCATTCTGGCGCGCGCGGACGGGGCGCTCTATCGGGCTAAAGACCTCGGGCGCAACAAAGTGGTTCAGGTCTGATTTGATTTTCGCCATCCGGCCAAGAACGCGGCCGATTCTCTTGTTGAATGATTCAGGACAGAAGTCATGAGTTCCGCCGCCCTCGCCTCGACGCCAAATCTTCTCGGTGAACTGCAGAACGCCCTCCAGCACGGCACCGTTGCGCGCAGGGTCGAGACGCTGCGCCGCGTGACGGATTTGTTTCTCAATGGCGTGGTCGAATATTCCGACGAACAGATCGCGGTGTTTGACGATGTCTTCAACTGCCTAATCCAGGAAATCGAAATCTCGGCGAAAGCGCTGCTCGCGACGCGCCTCGCTCCGATCCCGAAGGCGCCGCGCCAGATCATCCACACCCTCGCCTTTGACGACGTGATCGAAGTCGCGGCTCCGATCCTGTCGCAGTCGGAGAGGCTCGACGACGCGACCTTGATCGAGAACGCGCGCAACAAGAGTCAGGGACATTTGCTGGCAATCTCGAAACGCAGAGTTCTCAGCGGTGCCGTGACCGATGTTCTGGTCGAACGCGGCAATGAAGAGGTCGTGGAAAGCGCGGTCAACAATCCCGGTGCAGAGTTTTCCGAGAATGGCTTCACAACGCTGGTTTCCCGCGCTGCAGGCAACGACAATCTTGCGACGTGCCTCGGCATGCGCCGGTCGATCCCGCGTCATCACTATTTGAAGCTGATCGCGAAAGCGTCGGACTCTGTCCGCGCGCGCCTCGCCGCCGCCGACCCGCAATCCGAGGACGATATCGCAAGTGCGGTGAAGGAGGTGGCGTCGCGTGCGAGCAGCGAACGCGGCGCGTTGAGCGACGAAGCAGCAGCGTCGCATGAATTGGTGCGTCTGCTTCACGCCGACGGACGCCTCGACGAAGATCAGATCGCGACGTTCGCCGAAGCCGGCAAATTCGACGAGACCAATGCGGCCATTGCAATGCTCGCGAACATTCCCGTCGCCACCGTCGAAAATATGATGATCGAGTCGCGGTCAGAGGGAATGATGATTCTCGCAAAAGTTACGGGGCTGTCGTGGCCGACGCTGAAACTTATCCTGTCGATGCGCGATCATCTGTCAGGATCCGACATCAAGAACATCAACGAATATCGCGAAAGCTACGAGATGCTGCGCGCCACAACGGCGCAGCAGGTATTGCGCTTCCACCGCATGCGCCAGAGCACCGAGCAGGCGGGAATCGTCGCTTAAATTGCTAGAATCGCAGAACCCGCGAACCTACAAGCGCGCCGATCGCCACGACGAGCGCCGTCGCCAGCATGTACCAGGTAGCGACAAACAGCGGAGAATCGTCCGTGCAATGCGCGGCGTAAAGCGTGGCGGCGAGAGCCGCTGACAATAGTCCTGCGAAAGCCCCCGCGAGCGCTGGCCGCACCGGGGCGCCGTGGCGCAACGCGACGAGCGACGCAGCGAGGAACGGCATCGACAACAACGGGATCGCCGTAAGGCATATGCGCGAATTAGTACCGATAAGCCGCGTGATCCACGCAACCCGCTGCGGCAGCATCATCTCAATAGCAATACCGCCAACCAGCAGGCAGACCGGCACGGCAAGGATCAGAATGACGCCGCGTAGTGTCGCTTCGGGTCGCGACAGATGAAGGCTGAGCGCGATGGCCGACAGTGCCAGCGAAATCGTGACCGCAAATTTCAGATCGAAGAAAGGGTTATGCACCGCGGTCGCAATATCCGGCCGGACGCCCATTTCCATGAAAAAGCCAATTACCGAAATCGGAACGGCAGCCAGTAGTGCGACGGTCAGAAAATTCCCGACCCTCCAGGCGGATTTTCCATCGCTTGCCAGCGCACGAATGAGATCGTCGGTTTTCATGACTCACCTCGCAGCTTATTCGCGAGATTAGTCAAGCCGCGGTGCAACGCGACGCGAACCGCGCCCTCGGTCATCGCGAATTTGGCAGCGGTGTCCTTGATCGAAACGCCATCGACGGAGATCGACTGGAGCACGTCACGCTGGCGCTGCGGTAGCCCGTTAAGATGTGCGGAAACCTCGGTCGCCGGGACGGTCTCCTCGGCGGGCGCGCCGGGCAAGATATCGGAAAAATCGTCGATATTGACAAAGATACGGCGGCCGCGCCGGCGCAGCGCGTCGATCAGCTTGTTGCGGCCAATCGCGAACAGCCAGGGCGCGAACGGGGCATTCGGGTCCCAGGTGTGCCGCTTCAAATGCACCGCAATCAGAATGTCCTGCACGATATCCTCGGATTGATCGACCGGCTGTCCGGCCCGCGCCAGCCCGCGACGCGCGGCCGCCCGCAAGACCGGAGTGACGGCCTTGAGAAGGCGATGGTAAGCGGCGTTGTCCCCCGCGTTGGCGGACCGCATCAGGCCGGTCCACTCGTCGTCCCGTTGGCGCACGCGCGCTCCCGTAAAGCATTACGCAGCAATTCCTAGGATGTTACGCCCCGGAATGGCAATCGCAGGAAGACTGAAGAAAGGCGAATTCTGGGCACGCCTGCCGCAAGAATCCCCTTTTCCGCCGTTCTGCGGTCATCACCGCCGGTTGGTCTGCTGTCCGGGGAAGGCGATGGGAGATTGCCATGAAGATCGGGACGAACGGGATTGCAGCGATTGCCGCAGCGGGCTTCGGCTTGCTGGTTGGGTTTTCGATGCCGGCTAGTGCGGAGCCAACTTCAACAACCGCCAAGAAATCGGCCAATGCGCCGGTCGAACTTGCGAAATTCAATAAGCACAAGACGCACGCTTCAGTGAAATCAAAGACAAAAACAGCCGAGACCAAATCGGGCGCAAAGCTGGCGGACGCCGCAACGCGAGGCAAGACAAACAAGTCTGCCGACGCTCTCGACAAGCTGGCTTCATCGCCGTCGGCCGCAAATGCGCATGCCGAACTAACCGCAGGAAATCCGCTCACTCAAGCAGACGAAGAGGCCCGCAACATCGCGGCCGTCGATGACGGAGATGTTGTCGTCATGAACGGCGTGCAGATCGCGTCTGCCGATCAGCTTAATGACATCGACCGGGCGATGACGGACGACAAGACCGAGATGAAGGCTGACGACACGGCCGCCTCTGCTCCCGCCCCGCAGTCGCGCGGCGTCGTCAAAGCGGTCCCATCCGGCGAACGGCACATCTTGGCGACCGATGACCGAAACCCGTGGAGCAACACGTCGCTGATCGGAAAGATCTTCGTGGCTTTCGGCAGCTTGCTGACGCTGGCTTCCGCCGCGCGGCTTATGATTGCGTGACACCGATCGCATAGAACTTCTCAACCCTGCCGCCCGGCGGGGTTTTTCATGTGGCCTTGCGAACGTGAGCCGCAGGAGGCAGATTGCCGCTCGCGGCGGATCAGGGGCGTTGTTGCCCGCGCCGGTGAGAGGCAAACATGGCGGCATACGAACACATCATCGTCGAGAAAAAGGGCGCGGTTGGCGTCATTCAGATCAATCGCCCGAAAATTCTCAACGCATTGTCGTTTGGCGTATTCGGCGAAATCGCTAGGGCCGTCGATGAACTCGAATCCAATCCTGCTGTCGGCTGCATCGTCGTCACCGGAAATGAAAAAGCGTTCGCTGCCGGTGCCGACATCAAGGAGATGCAACCGAAGAAGTTCATGGACATGTATAGCCAGGATTTCATGGACATCGGCGGCGACCGTGTTGCGACCTGCAAGAAGCCGACGATTGCCGCCGTCAGCGGCTATGCCCTCGGCGGCGGCTGCGAGCTTGCAATGATGTGCGACATGATCATTGCGTCGGACACGGCGAAGTTCGGCCAGCCTGAAATCACGCTTGGCACCATTCCCGGTCTTGGCGGCACGCAGCGTCTTACACGCGCCGTCGGTAAATCGAAGGCCATGGATCTGTGTCTAACGGGCAGGATGATGGACGCGGCGGAGGCCGAGCGTTCGGGCCTGGTCAGCCGGATTTTTCCCGCCGACAAGCTCATGGACGAAGTGATGGCGATTGCCGAAAAAATCGCGTCGATGTCGCAGCCGGTCACGGCGATGGCGAAGAACGCGGTCAACCGCGTATTCGAGACCACGCTCGCGCAGGGCATGGATCTCGAGGGCGATCTGTTTCATGCGACCTTCGGGCTTGAAGACAAAATCGAAGGCATGGCGGCGTTTCTCGAAAAGCGAAAACCGAACTTCAAGAACCGTTAAGGCACTTTCGCAAGCGCCGCACCTAGCAGTGCGCGATACAGTCTGTCCGACGGCGATTTCGGTTTGCCGAGCTGAAGCCGCGCGAGTGCCTCGTCGGCTTTCGCGTCGGGCCGCGTGAACAATCCCCGCCACGCCATTTGCAGCAAATCGAGTGGATGTTCTGACGCGTTTTTCATGGCCAGCAATGCGGGAATGAGCCGCTGCTCGGCATCCGTGAAATCCGTCCCGAACGGAAACGACGGCAACAAACCCGCATCGCGCGCGGGCTTTAATGCGGCGACAACGCGCTCGGGATAATTCTCGCGATGCGCCGCCGGACTTTCATAGGCCTTCGGCAACTTGCCGGCATCTTTCGCTTGTTTAATTAGTTCGTTCTGGAATCGCGAATCCGAGACCGACAGCATCGCGGCGATCACATCAGCATCGCATTTGCCGCGCAGATCGGCGACGCCGTATTCTGTGACGATCACATCGCGCAGATGCCGCGGGATCGTGATGTGACCGTATGACCAGCGGATATTCGACGCAGCCTTCCTGCCCGAGCCACGCGTCGATTCAAGCGTGAGAATCGATCGCGCGCCTTCGAGCGCGAACGCCTGTGCGACGAAATTGTACTGACCGCCGACGCCACTAACGACCTGCCCGTTCTCGAGCCCGTCCGAAACCACGGCCCCCATCAGCGTCGCCATCATCGCATTGTTGACGAATCGTGCATCGACACGGGCGCGGTGTTTCGCCTCCTCGCCACCATAGACCTGATTGGTAAACGACACCGGCACCATCTGGATACGCGCGATTTGATCCGGGGCCATATCGCGCAATGCGCGGTAGAATGCCTTCGGCCCCAAAAAGAACGCGGCGTGAAGCACGGCGCCGTCCACTTCGCGGTTGAGAACTCCGGCTTCGATCAGTCCGACGAACGCCTCGAAAAACATTTCGCTGACGCCATAAAGACCCTTCGCGAACGTTCCGCTTTCGAGCTGCGTCGTTCCGGGCGCTAGCCGCGACATGATCTCGAGATAGGCTTTCGGATCGCGATGCCGCACGATCAGGCTTTGCGCGAGCGAGTCGCCAACCTGGCCGATGCCGATCTGCAGCGTGCCGCCATCGCGGACGAGACCGGCTGCGTGAAGACCCATCGCATATTTCGTATCGCTGACCGGCTCGGACGGCGGGGCGAACAGAGGAAAATCCGTTTCTGGACTGTCGAGCACACCGTGAAAATTGTCGCCGGAGAGATCGCCCTCGCCCGGCATGAACGGCATTTCGGAATTGACCTGCACCACGAGCTTGAACGCGATCTTTCCCTCACTGCGCGCGCGCATCAGGTCGAGCGTGAGGTCGGTGTTGCTGCTGAGGCTGTAGCGCGTCTCACCGTTCACAACGCGTTTCGCGACTAGCTGCAACACGACATTCACGCCCCGTGTCAGCAAATATGACGAAGCATGAGTGTAGTTTGCCGAGATGTAATGTTCCTGCGCGTAGGGATTGCCGAGCCATTGCCCGGCAAGAAAGAAAAACTCGATCACCTCGATATTCGGCGGCAGCGCTTTGCGATGGACGGCCTTCGCATATTCGAGATCGGGAAAACCGCCGAACAGCCGGTCGATGACAGGCTCGATAAAACGCCGTTCGAGATCGGCGAGCGGCGTCGGCTTCTCAAGTGTCAGCGCGGTAAAAATCGTGAGCCTGATCGACGAATCGGCCACCGCGCGGCGAAACAGCGCATTGATGATGTGATTGGCTTTGCCGAGGCCCAGCGGCAATCCAACCACCAGCGTCTTCCCGACATCGCGAATGATGTCGTCCACGATCGCTTCGGGGTCGGAAAAAATCTTCGGCATGGCGCTAAAATCTCACGGCCGACGGCGATCTCGCGGCAGCCGATTGGACAGTGCATGAAATTGAGGCCATTCGCCGGTCATTTCACCATAGCGCGTTGATCGGTCAAGCAAATACGGAACGAGACGATAACAATTCAGTGCACTTTGTCACAGGCGCGGTTTTTCTTCGCCGAACGGTTTGCCCGCAGCACCCGAGCCCTCTAAACAGTGTACGAATGACAGAACGCTGGCGGGGGCGGACGTTCTGATTGTGTTGCAGGATCGAATGTTTCGGCGTGATTTGAGGAATGGCCGCGTGGGGTGGCGCGGGTTTACGCCGCGTCTGGCCGCCGCCGCTGTGTGCCTTTCTGCAACAGCCGCAAGTGCAGAATCTCTGCCGGACGCGCTTGTCAGTGCCTATCAGTCCAACCCGCAAATCAATGCTACCCGCGCAAAACAGCGCGCCACCGACGAAGGCGTGCCGCAGGCGCTCGCCGGATACCGCCCGCAGATCGTCGGCAGTTTGAGTGCGGGCCTGCAGGCTGTGCGCAACCTGCTTCCCGACAACACGATTCAGACTGCAACGCTGAAGCCGTGGACAATCGGTGTGACAGTCACGCAAAATCTGTTCAACGGTTTCAAGACATCGAACAGCGTGCGCGTCGCCGAATTTCAGGTGCTGTCCGGACGCGAAGCACTGCGCAACACCGGACAAGGCGTGCTGCTCGACGCCGTCACCGCCTATATGAATGTGATCGCCAATCAGGCGCTGCTCGAAACGCAGAAAAGCAACGTGTCATTCTTGCGCGAAACGCTCGGTATCGCGAAAAAACGTCTCGATGCGGGCGACGTCACGCCGACCGATACCGCTCAGGCCGAAGCGCGCCTCAATCGCGGACTTGCGGATCTGAACGCCGCGCAAATTGCTTACGATGTAAGCCGCGCAACCTATGAACAGGTGATCGGAAAGGCACCGGCATCGCTCCAGCCAGCGCAGACCGTCGATCGTTTCGTGCCGCGCTCTCGGCAGGAGACCCTCGATACCGCCGCGCGCGAAAATCCCGCCGTGCTCGGCGCGATGTACGATGTCGATGTCGCAACGACGACAATCAGCGTCGCCGAAAGCAGCCTTCTGCCGCAACTCAACGTGCAGGGATCGGTCAGCAAGAGCCGCCAGAGCGACAGCACGCTCGGAACATTCGGCACCGATCAGGCATCCGTCGCCGGCAATCTCACCGTACCACTTTACGACGGCGGCACGGCGGCTTCGCAAACCCGTCAGGCGAAGGAAACCGCGACGCAAAGCCGGCTCGTCCTGGAACAGGTTCGCAATCAGGCGCGCACGGCGGCGATCAGTGCCTGGATCACAAGCGAAGGTACGAAAGTCGCGCTCGCCGCCGCCGAGAGCGAAGTGAAGGCCGCGGGCATTGCACTTCAGGGCGTCCGCCGCGAGGCGCAGGGCGGCCAGCGCACCACGCTCGATGTCTTGAACTCGCAGCAGGATCTCACCGCCGCGCGCTCACGCCAGATTCTCGCGCAGCGTGACCGCGTCATTGCGTCTTACACATTGTTGAGCGCGGTCGGCCGGCTCGACGTGCGCACGCTCGGCCTCAATACGCCCGACTACCTGCCCGAGGTTCACTATCACCAAGTGCGCGACGCTTGGCACGGCCTGCGTACACCCGACGGAAAGTGATTTCAGCGCACGCGGCGCGAAAAAATCGTGATCAGCACCGGCAGCGTGATCAGGATAACAAAAGGCGCGACCGCCATGCCGGTCACGACGACCACGGCCAGCGGCTTCTGAACCTGCGATCCGATGCCGCCTGAAAGTGCGGCAGGCAACAGGCCAATCCCTGCAACCGCGCAGGTCATCAACACGGGACGCAACTGCAATTCGCCGGTGCGGATGACGGCCTTGATGCGGTCGAGGCCTTCGTCGATCAACTGGTTGTATTGCGAAAGGATGATGATGCCGTCCATCACCGAGATGCCGAACAGCGCGATGAATCCGATCGCAGCCGATACGCTGAACGGAATTCCGGTAAGCAGAAGTCCGAGCACGCCGCCGAGCACCGCCATCGGGATCACGCTCATCGCCAGCAGCGTGTCCGCCATCGACCCGAAATTAAACCAGAGCAGCACGGCAATCAGGAGCAGGCTGATCGGCACTACGATCGAGAGCCGCCTGATCGCATCCTGCAAATTGCCGAATTCGCCGACCCATTCCACGCGCGATCCTGGCGGGAGCGGCACGTTCGCGGCAACCTTCTGTTGCGCTTCCTGAATGGCGCTGCCGAGATCGCGCTCGCGCACCGAGAATTTGATCGGCAGGTAACGCTCCTGCTGTTCGCGATAGATATACGCCGCGCCTGACACAAGATTGATCGACGCCACTTCACTCAGCGGAATTTGCGTGATGCCGTTCGGTCCCTGAGCGCCGATGCGCAGATTCTGAATCGCCTCCGCGCTCTTTCGGTATTCAGGCGCAAGACGAACGATGATCGGAAAGTGCCGGTCACTTCCGGGTTCGTAAAGGTCGCCCGCGCTATCGCCGCCGATGGCGACGCGGATGGTCGCATTGATGTCGCCCGGCGACAGTCCGTAGCGCGCTGCACGCGCACGATCGATGTCGATCTGGATTGTCGGCTGGCCCAACGAGGTGAACACCGACAAGTCGGTGACGCCGCGCACCGTCGCAAGTTGCGCTTTGATCTTGTTTGCCGTCTCCGTCAGAGCGACGAGGTCGTTGCCGTAGAGCTTGATCGAATTCTCGCCCTTCACGCCGGACACGGCCTCGGCGACGTTGTCCTGCAGATATTGCGAGAAGTTGAATTCAACGCCCGGGAATTTCTTCTGCAACTGGTCGAGCAACTGGCTGGTCAGCGTGTCCTTGTCGATTGAACTCGGCCATTCGCTGGCAGGTTTGAGCGGTGCAAAAAACTCCGCGTTGAAGAGTCCTGCCGCGTCGGTGCCGTCGTCGGGCCGTCCGTGCTGAGACACGACGGATTCCACTTCGGGTCGCGCGCGGATCAGTTTGCGCATCTCGTTGACATAGGCGTTACCTTCTTCAAGTGAGATCGTCGGCGGCAGCGTCGCGCGAATCCAAAGGTTGCCTTCTTCGAGCTTCGGCAAAAATTCCAGCCCAAGCAGCCGGACGCCGATGAACGTCAGGAAAAGGAGAACGCAGGCTGCAGCCATCACAGCGCGCCGATTGCCGACCGCCCATTCGAGCAGCGGCATATACCGCCTGTGCAACCACTGCACGATTCGCGTTTCGGTTTCCTTCATATGCGTCGGCAGAATGATCGCGCTCAATGCCGGCGTGACGGTGAATGTCGCAAGAAGACCGCCCGCCAGCGCATAAGCGTATGTGCGTGCCATCGGGCCGAAAATATTTCCTTCCACACCGCTGAGGGTGAAAAGCGGAAGGAATGCTGCGATGATGATGGCCGCCGCAAAGAAGATGGAGCGCGACACGTCCGCCGCAGCCGACAGGATGGCATGGCTTTTCATGCCCATCATCGTTTCCGCCGAGATCGCGCTTTCCTCAGCGGGCGACAATTCGGTGGTCTGCGTCAGGCGACGGAAGATCGCCTCCACCATGATGACGGTGCCGTCCACAATCAGACCGAAGTCGATCGCGCCGACCGACAGAAGATTTGCGGACTCGCCGCGCAGAACCAGAATGACCACTGCAAAGAACAGCGCGAAGGGAATCGTCGCGCCCACGATCACGGCGCTGCGCAGGTCGCCGAGAAACAGCCACTGCAACAGCACGATCAGCACGATGCCGAAAACCATGTTGTGCAGCACCGTATGCGTCGTGGTGTCGATCAGGTCCTTGCGGTCGTAAATTCGCTCGATGCGCACGCCCGGCGGCAGAATGCTCGAATTGTTGATCGTCTGAACAAGCTGTTCGACGCGCGCGATCGTCGGCGTGCTCTGCTCGCCCCGGCGCATCAGTACGATGCCTTGGACGATGTCGTCGTCGGCATTCATCCCGGCGATTCCCAGACGAGGCTTTTCTCCGACTGTCACCTTGGCGATATCGCGCACCAGAACCGGATTTCCGTTGCTCTGAGAGATCATCGTGGTCGCAAGATCGTCGATTGAGCGGATCAGGCCCACACCGCGTACCACCGCCGATTGCGAGCCGATGCTCACGGTGTTTCCGCCGACATTGATGTTGGCGTTTCCGACCGCCTGCAACACCTGCGGCAACGTCAGCCCATAGGCGACGAGCTTGTTGAAATCGACCTGCAATTCATAAGTCTTGGTCTTGCCGCCCCAGCCGGTGACGTCGATCACGCCCGGCACCGATCTGAATCGCCGTTGCAGTACCCAATCCTGCAACGTCTTCAAATCCATGATGCTGTAGTTTGGCGGCCCGACCAGACGATAGCGGAAAATTTCTCCGATCGGGCTGAGCGGCGAGATCTGCGGTTGAACGTTACCGGGCAATGGCGCCAGCTGCGCGAGGCGGTTGAGCACCTGTTGCAAGGCTTCGTCGTAAGTGTAGTCGAATGAAAACTGAAGTTTGACGTCCGACAGACCGTAAAGAGAAATAGTCCGGATCGTGCGGACGTTCTTGATACCTGCGACCTGCGTCTCGATCGGAATTGTGATGTAGCGCTCGATCTCCTCCGCCGACAGGCCCGCGCTTTGCGTGACAATGTCGACCATCGGCGGCGTCGGGTCAGGATAGGCTTCGATGTTGAGCTTATCGAATGCGATCAGCCCGCCGACGATGATGATCCCGAACAGGAGCACCATCAGGTAGCGCCGGTGGACCGCAAGGGCGACAAAACGATCGATCAAGGACGCGATCTTTCAAAAAATAAGGCGAGGGATCAGCTTCCGGAAGCGGCGCGGTCGATGAAGAGACTGCCGCGCGTGACGACCTGCTCGCCGGCCTGAAGGTTGCCCTTCACCTCGACGAGATCGCCGTTTGCGAGCCCGGTCCTGATCTGACGCAGTTCGATCGTCTTGTCGTCCTGCGCGACCCAGACGCGCACCTGACTGCCTTCATAGATCAGGGCCTGTTTCGGCACACCGAGCGCCGGCCGATCTCCGCCGGAATAGATCGTCGCATTGGCGAACATTTCCGGCTTCAGTGAACCGTCGCGATTGTCGATGGTCGCACGCGCCAGCAGACGCCGCGTTGTGGGATCGATCGCAGCGGCAACATAGTTGATGCGTCCTGTAACGGTGCGACCGGGGAAGGCCAGCACATTGAATGCGATTTCCTGGCCGACCTGCACGTTCGGTGCATCGGTCTCGCGGACGAATGCCGTGATCCAGACGGTTGAGAGATCGCCGATCACAAACACTGGATCGCTCGCGCCGGCGTTGACGTACTGGCCCGGACCGACCTTTCGCTGAACCACGGTGCCTGCGATTGGAGCGACGATTGTGGTTTCGCGGTCGATCTGGCCTTTTTCCTGAAAGGCGGAGATCGCCTCTTCGGAGAGACCGAGAATGCGCAGCCTGTTCCGCGCGGCACCAAGGGCAGTTTCGGCGGATCGCATATCGTTCTGCGCCGTGACCAATGCCGCTTGCGCCGTCTGAAGATCCTTCAGCGGGATCGCCTTTCCCTCGTAAAGATCGCGGGCGCGCTTGTCCTGAATCTGCGCAAGTTCGAGCTGGGACTTGGCCTTGTTCATCGCGGTCGCGGCAGCGATGAAATCGTTTTGCGACTGCACGTTGTCGGCCGCCTCGATCACAAACAAAGGCTGGCCCTGTGTCACCTGATCGCCGGGCCGGGCGAGGAGCTTGGTGACGCGCCCGGCGTAGGGAGAAAAGACGGGCGTTGCGCGATCCTCATCGACGGCGATTTTGCCTTCCGTGACAAGCTCGGCACGGAAGGAGCGCTCGACGACCGGCTGCACCGTCAGACTCGCCCATTCTGCAGGGGTCGGCATATAAGTCTGCAAGCCCTTGCGCGACTGACTCGACACATCGGAATAGGTCTTGGAGCCAAGGCTCATACGGACGAGCCCTATTGCCGATGCTCCAATCAGAACGACGGCCCCTGCCAGGACAGCCTTCTGTCGGCTGTTAAGGGCCTGAAATCGCTTCAGAAATTCGTCGACCTTCGGATAGCGCTCAAGCACTGAAGTGATTCCACCGCTGATGGCACGCAGCATCGCTAATAGTGCCACTTTAGTAGGGCCTACAATCTAAATCCGCGCTCGTGGCTATTATTTTCGGTTAACTCAATGTGATGGCCATTCGGGGCGATGGGAGCCGAGCGGCATGGCCGGGCGACCCCAGCGCGCCGGCGTCCTCGACATCACAGCTATGTGACGGACCGCGCTCAATTCGCCGAATCCCGACGGGCTCTTTTCAATGAGGGGCTTCACAACTTCACCGGCAATGTCCGGCGTTGCAAGGCCGCCTTCGATACGGCCGAGATTCCACAGCCAGCGTGCAGTCTGCGCCAGCGAGACGCGCACATGCCAGCTGCCGCCCTCTCGTGCCTGTCGTGCCTTAGCCATCATCGCGCCGAACGCCATCAGATAACCCGTTGCATGATCCAGCATCTGAGCCGGCAACTCCTTCGGCCCATCGATTCCTGCGGCCCGCCCTTCGGCATGGTTGAAGCCCGTGGAGGTTTGCACGAGCGAATCGAACCCGCGCCGCCCAGCCCACGGTCCGACATGACCGTAGGCGGATAGCGAGACGTAAACGATTCCGGGATTGATGCGCGCGGCGTCTTCCGGCGAAAAACCGAGCGCTGCGAGCGACTGCGGCCGATAGCCCTGAGAAAAAATGTCGGCGCTCGCAAGGAGATGACGCAGCGTACCCCTGCCCTGCGCCGTTTTCAAATCCACGAAGACCGATTGCTTGCCGCGGCCGGTATCGATCACGAGCCACGGTATCGAAGGTAAATTGGGACTCGCGACCAGCATCACGTCGGCCCCGTGCGCAGCAAGCGTGCGTCCCGCGACGGGCCCGGCGATGACGCGCGACAGATCGAGCACACGCAATTCCGATAGCGGACGCTCTCCCTTCGGCCATGATCTCGGTGGAGCCTCACCGATCTTCTCGATTGCCAGCAAAGGCAGTTTAGCGATTTCGGTCGCTTGCGGCGTTGCAAGCCACTCATCGGGCGAGCGCATCATCGCGACGACGCAGCCGCCTGCATAAGCGGCCGTCTCGAATGTCTCGGCTTCCCATCCCATGAGGGCGCGCTGCACGTCTTCGCGCTCGGGCTTGCAGGCGAGCACCTTGCAGACATTGTCGCGGTGATGCGGAAAATTCGTATGCAAACGCACGAAGCGGCCGTCGCCGGTTTTGTAGACGCCCGCAATGGCGTCCCACGCGGGCGGCGGAGGCTTGTCATCGACGCGGAGATAACGCTCGGAGCGGCATTCGATAGCGGCGTGAAGCATGTCGACGGATACGGTCTGCGCCTCTCCGCTACGGGCTTTCCAGATTTGCGCGGCGGCGAGACCGGCCGCGGCAATCGTGACTTGCGCTGCGGCGGCGACACGGAACGAGGATGGCAGGATCGGCTCTGTGCCAGTGAGCGTAACGTGATCCAGCGCAGACGGAACGCCTCCGCCAAGGGCCCACAGATCAGCAAGAATATCGAGCGGCGTTTGCATATGAATCCCAGCAAGAAATAGAGAATTACCGGGAATTTTGGCAACCGCAAGCTAATCAATGACAATCACGCGAACGCGGATATTCGTAGGCGGCGGCGCTTCTCGACAAACTGAAAAGCGCCGCCTGAACAACTATGCCGCAGTGGCCATTGCTTCGGTGTTGACGGCGGATTCCGCAAGCGCGGTGAGATCCTTGTCGGTCTTGCGTTCCTGTTGGAGCGTTTGATCGCGCGCGGCCGCGCGTTTGACCGGCCGCTTCGATTTCTTCTTGGCCTTCTTGGCTGCCATGTCCCAACTCCACGGTTGATTGAACGGGAACGTTCCCGCCTTCAACGCGACGTGATGCATTGTTCCGAAATCAGGCGGCCAGTTGCGTCTCGACCAGCCTGATCCAGTATGACGAGCCATAGACAATGGCATCGTCATTGAAATTGTAGGACGGGTGGTGAAGGCCCGCGCTCTCGCCGTTGCCGATAAAGATGAAAGCGCCGGGCCGCTTCTCCAACATGTAGGCGAAGTCTTCCGCGCCCATCACAGGCGGAATATCGAGACTGACATTGGCCTCGCCGGAAATTTCGGTCGCCACTTTCGCCGCAATTTCGGTCTGGTCGGCATGATTGACCAGCACCGGATAGCTTCGCTCGTAGTTGAGTGTGATCTTGGAACCCGTCAGCTTCGCGACGCCTTCGCAGACTTCCTTGACGCGCTGCTCGATAAGGTCGCGAACTTCGGCGGTGAGCGAGCGCGCAGTTCCCTCAAGACGCGCGGTCTGCGGAATCACGTTGTTGGTGTTGCCCGCGTGAAACTCGCAGATGGAAATCACGGCCGCATCGAGCGGATCGACGCTGCGCGAGACAATTTGCTGTAAGGCCGTGATGAGTTGCGATCCGACCAAAATCGAATCGATGCTCTTGTGCGGGCGCGCTGCGTGGCCGCCCACGCCTTCGATGTGAATCTTGATGTGATCGGTCGCCGCCATCGCAGGCCCGACACGGGTGGCGAAAGTTCCAATCGCCATGCCCGGCGAATTGTGCATGCCGTAAACCTGGTCGATCTTGAAACGCTCCATCAAGCCGTCCTCGATCATCGCGGCGGCACCGGCGCCGCCCTCTTCCGCCGGCTGGAAAATCATGATCGCGTCGCCTGCAAAATTTCGCGTCTCGGCGAGATAGCGAGCCGCACCCAGAAGCATAGCGGTGTGGCCGTCATGGCCGCAGGCGTGCATCTTGCCCGGAACGGTGGAGCGGTAGTCGACGCCGGTTTCTTCCTCGATCGGCAGCGCGTCCATGTCAGCACGCAGACCGATTGCTTTCACATCGCCGCCATTCACCTTCTTGCGACCCTTGATGACGCCGACGACTCCGGTGCGGCCCATGCCTGTGACAACTTCGTCGCAGCCGAATTCGCGCAGGCGCTCCGCAACGAATGCCGCAGTGCGATGCACATCGTACATCAGTTCGGGATGCGCATGCAGCTCGCGCCGCCAGCCCATGATGTCGGGCTGCAGATCGGCGACACGATTGACGATAGGCATGGAAACAAACTCACGCTTGGTCGGAAGGAAGAAGGCAACGCTAGCATAGGGTTTTATCCCACCCAATATCTCCGCGCTTGCGAAACGGCGGGCAAACGCCATAAACCAGCGTCAACGCTGCAAAGAAACGGACCGGGACATGGCGACGCGCATCGAGGGAGATTTCGATTACATCGTGGTGGGCGCGGGCACGGCCGGATGCATTGTTGCCAATCGTCTGTCCGCCGATCCTTCCAAGCGCGTGCTCATTCTCGAAGCGGGCGGCAAGGATAATTGGATCTGGTTTCACATTCCGGTCGGCTATCTGTTCGCCATCGGCAATCCCCGCTCGGACTGGATGTTCAAAACCGAGCCGGAAGCCGGATTGAACGGACGCGCCCTCTCCTATCCGCGCGGCAAGGTGATCGGCGGTTCGTCCGCGATCAACGCGATGATTTCGATGCGCGGACAATCGGCAGATTACGACCACTGGCGGCAGCTTGGACTAAAAGGCTGGGGCTGGGACGACGTGCTTCCCGCCTTCAAGCAGCTTGAAGATCACTTCCTCGGCGACAGCGAACATCATGCAACGGGGGGCGGCTGGCGCATCGAAGCGCCGCGCCTGTCGTGGGACGTGCTCGATGCTGTCGCGGATGCGGCGGAGGAAATGGGAATCCGCCGCGTGTCTGATTTCAACACCGGCAACAACGAAGGCATCGGCTATTTCCATGTCAACCAGAAGCGCGGACGCCGCTGGTCGGCAGCGCGCGGCTTTTTGAAACCGGCATTGTCGCGGACCAATCTGCGGCTGGAAACGAATGTGCTTGTGGATCGACTTTTGGTAGAGAACGGCCGTGCGGTCGGAATTCGTTTTTCGCAAGGCGGCGAGACTGTCGAGGCTCGTGCGCGAGGCGAAGTCATTCTGTGCGCAGGCTCCATCGGATCGGTGCAGGTGTTGCATCGCTCGGGCATCGGACCGCAGGAATGGCTTGCGCCGCTCGGCATTGAGACCGTTCTCGACCGGCAGGGCGTCGGACGCAATCTGCAGGATCATCTTCAGCAGCGCGCGATCTATAAAGTCAGCGGCGTCCGCACGCTGAACGAGAGCTATTACAATCTGTTCCGGCGCGGCTGGATGGGCGTGGACTATGCACTGCGCCGACGCGGTCCGTTGACGATGGCGCCTTCGCAGCTTGGAATCTTCACGCGGTCCGATCCGCATCAGGAACGCGCCAACATCCAGTTTCACGTCCAACCGCTTTCGCTGGACAAGTTCGGCGATCCGCTGCATCGTTTCCCGGCGATCACCATCAGCGCCTGCAATCTGCGGCCGACATCGCGCGGCACCGTGCGGATCACATCGAACACTGCCGACGACAAGCCCAGCATCGCGCCCAACTATCTTTCAACGCCCGATGACCGGCAGGTGGCAGCAGATGCGATCCGCGTCACGCGCAAGCTGATGAAGCAGCACGTGCTGGAGAAATATCACCCCGACGAATATCTGCCCGGACGCTCGGTCGGCGACGACGATGCTTCGCTGGCGAAAGCAGCGGGCGACATTGGCACCACGATCTTTCATCCCGTCGGCACGGCAAAAATGGGTGCGGCAACCGATCCGCTTTCCGTCGTCGACGAACGGCTGCGGTTTCACGGCATCAAGAACCTGCGCGTCATCGACGCCTCGGTGATGCCGACGATCACCTCGGGCAACACCAACACGCCGACGGCCATGATCGCACACAAGGGCGCGGCGATGATTCTGGAAGATGCAAAATCGGCTTAGGGTCGCGTCGCAAAATGCGCGACACCCGGCGTGCGCAGCGGCTCTGCAAGACGCGCGAACTCGCACAATAGAGACCGCGTCTTTCGGGGATCGATGATTTCCTCGACCCAGAATTTTTCCGCCGAGCGAAACGGCGACCGCAGCTTGTTCAGCCGGTCGTCAATTCTCTTGCGCTCTTCCACAGGATCGTCCGCAGCCTCGATGTCGGCGCGATACGCAGCCTCGATGCCGCCTTCGAGAGGCAGCGAACCCCAATAGCCGGATGGCCAAGCGTAACGCATCGAGAAACGCCCCGCCGGCTGATGCACAACGCCGGCGACACCGAACGAATTGCGCACGATGATCGTACACCACGGCACGGTCGATTGATTGACAGCGGCCATCGCGCGCACGCCGTGCTTGATGGTCGCTGTCTTTTCGGCGTCAAGCCCGATCATGAAGCCGGGACAATCCATCAGATAGACAATCGGCAAATGGAAAGTCTCGGCGAGGTCGACGTAGCGCACCACCTTCTGGCACGCATCCGCCGTCCACGATCCGCCATAGATGAACGGATCGCTGGCGAGCAGCATCACCGCGCGACCCTGCAGGCGCGCGAAGCCCGCAATGAGGGAGCGCCCGAAATTCGCGCTCATTTCAAAAAACGAACCCTTGTCGACGACCGACTCGATAATGGGACGCATCTTGTAAACTTGCTTGCGGCTGCGCGGCACGACGCTAAGTAATGACTCGTCGGTGCGTTCCGGATCGTCAACGCAGGTGACGGTCGGGGGTAAATCGAAGACCGATGGCGGCAGATAAGACAGAAACCGCCGCGCGCATGCGAACGCTTCTTCCTCCGTTTCGACCGCGTGATCGACGCCGCCGGCGCGGGTCTGGATCTGCCAGCCGCCAAGCTCCTGCTTGTCGAGCTTTTGACCGAGCGCAGCGACAACGGGCGGTCCGGCGACGAACATCGCCGACGATTTCGTCATCACCGAATAATGCGACGACGCAAGCCGCGCTGCACCGAGGCCTGCCACCGACCCTAATCCGAGTCCAACAACCGGCACGCGCGCGAGATTGGATGTCGTGTACCAGTACCATTCGTTACCGCCGATACCGCCCGGAAGGTTCGCCGCGCCCTTGGTCTCGATGGTCTTCACCGAACCGCCGCCACCCGAGCCTTCGATCACGCGAATGATCGGAAGACGAAGATCATGCGCCATCTGCTCGGCCATGATCGGCTTGGCAGCGATCGACGCATCCGCCGAGCCGCCGCGCACCGTGAAATCGTCGCCGACGACGACAACCGTGCGGCCCTCGATCGTGCCGCGGCCGAAGACGCAGTTCGCCGGCGTCAGCGTTTTCAGTTCGCCGTTCTCGTCGTAGTCGCCGATGCCCGCGACTGCGCCCATCTCATGAAAGGTTTTGCCGTCGACCAGCGCATCGATGCGTTCGCGAACGGTCAGACGGCCTTGGTCATGCTGACGCTTGACTTTGTCGGCACCGCCCATTTCCTTTGCGAAGGCTTCGCGGCGCGCAAGTTCGTCGAGTTCGGGCTTCCAGTTCATCGAATGAATTTCCTCTTGCGGACCAAGCTACCCTGCGCAATCTTTCGCGACAACACCGGGCGGCAAACCATAGCGCGCCGCCTCCTTGCGCTGCACACGGAGGCCGAGATGGCTGAGATCAAACTCGCAACCGAAGTCGCAGGGCGGGTTTGCACCATATCCGTGAAGGTCGGGGCCAGCATCGGTCAGGGCGACGATGTCGTGACAGTCGAGGCCATGAAAATGGAAATCCCTGTCGCGTCGCCCTCCTCGGGAAAAATCAAATCCATTCTGGTCGGCATCGACGATGTCGTCGCCGAAGGCCAGGTCGTCGCCATTCTCGAAAGCTGACGGCGCGACATACTGTCATGGCAGCAATCCGGCTGGCGCACAGCGTTGCGCCGCCCGTAAGGCAATGACATGATTGGGGCAACGATAAAAAGCATTTCGCACCGCGAAAGCATCCGGGAGGGGATTTCCATGAGCCGCCGCACGATCGCGCTTGCCGCCGTTTCACTCACCGCACTTTCATTGACAGTTGCTCGCGCCGATGACGTGAAGCTGCCATCGACGCTGACTTTCACCGCCTACGACACCGGCACGTCCGGCTTCAATATCGCTGTCGGCGTCGGCAAGATGATGAAAGACAAATACAACTCGGATGTGCGCGTGCTGCCTGCCGGCAACGACGTCGCGCGCCTTGCACCGTTACGCGCCGGACGCGCGGTGCTGTCATGGATGGGAACTGGCGTCTACTTCGCGCAGGAAGGCGTGTTCGAATTCGGCGTCAAGGAATGGGGTCCGCAGCCGCTGCAACTCACCCTGTCGACGGTCGATTGCAACGGCCTGTCGGTCGGCGTTGCGAAGGATACCGGCGTCAAGGAGTGGAAAGATTTCAAAGGCAAACGCCTCGGACAGGTAGTCGGCTCTCCCGCTCTCAATCAAAACGCACTGGCGATCATCGCCTATGGCGGCCTGACCAAGAACGACGTGAAGATCGTCGAGTTCGCCAGCTATGGCGCGATGTGGAAGGGCATGGTCAACAACGATGTCGACGGCGCGTTCGCTTCCACCGTTACGGGCCCGGCCAAGGAAGTGGAAACCTCGCCGCGCGGCATCGTGTGGCCGGAATTGCCGGCAGAAGACAAGGAAGCCTGGGCCCGCGTGAAAAAAGTCGGCGCGTTTTTCAATCCGTACAACGTGACCTGCGGTGCAGGTATTTCAAAAGACGCGCCCTTACGGCTTGCGACCTACCCCTACCCGATCGCGACTGCTTACGCCAAGCAGCCGGTCGATGAAATCTATCCGCTGGTGAAGGCGATGATCGACGGCTACGAGCTTTACAAGGATTCTTCGCCCGGCGCGCCGGGCCTCGAAGCCAAACGCCAGACGACCAAATGGGTCATTCCCTATCATCCCGGCGCGGTGAAAGCGCTGAAGGAGGCGGGAGCGTGGACCGCGGATGACGACGCCTACAACGCCAATCTGTTGAAACGTCAAGAGGTGCTGACATCAGCTTGGGCGGCCTACAACACGGCCAGCGCACCGGCCGAAGCCGATAAATTTCTCGAAGGCTGGATGAAAGCCCGCGCCGACGCGCTTGCGAAAGCCAACATGCCGAACGGGTTCGAATAGCTGGCGTCACTATCTTTCTATCATCGCGGCCCTGAGCAGGATCCACCATGTCGCCAACGGTCTCCGCTGCTGAAATCGCCGCCGCCGAGAAGAAAGTGGTGTTCGACGATCCGCATGCGGGGGTCGGCGGTCTTCAGGAAGCGGAGGTCACGCGAGTCCGCTCGCTTAAAGGGTTTTGGCGCTTTGCGCTCGTCGCGGCAACCGCCGCGACGATCCTCCTGTGCATCAACCAGCAATTCTCGCTCCGTTTCTTCATCGACTACACGCAACTCAATACTGAGTATTTCTATCTTCTCATCGCACTGATGCTGCCGTTCACGTTCCTGATCTTTCCGGGAACGGAGACTGCGCCGCTCGACCGCATTCCCTGGTACGATGTCGTGCTGTTCGCAGCGACATTCGGCTCGGCTGTCTGGCTGATGATGAACATTCGCATGGCAGCGCAACTCGGCTGGGAATACGCCGGCGCGCCGAAATCGATCATCGCCGGCGGTCTCGTGATGTGGGCGGTGTTGATGGAGGCGCTTCGCCGCACCGGCGGCTGGAGTCTCCTGCTCAGCGTATTGCCGTTCACGGTGTATCCGCTGTTTGCAGAAGCGTCATGGCTCGGTCCGTTCCGCGGCAGCCAATCGACACTTGAAGGTGCCACCGCCTATCACGTTCTCTCAGGCGAGAGCCTGCTCGGTATTCCGATTCAGGCGTTCGCAGACACGGTGATCGGCTTTCTCGTATTCGGCACAGCGCTGATGATGACGGGAGCGGGGAAATTTTTCATCAACATCGCTTTCGCGCTGTGCGGCACGTTTCGCGGTGGTGCGGCGAAAGTCTGCATCTTCGCCAGTGGTCTGCTCGGCATGATGTCAGGCTCGATCATCTCGAACGTGCTCACCGCCGGCACGATGACCATTCCCGTGATGAAGAAGAGCGGCTTCCGCGCATCCTATGCCGGCGCAATCGAGGCCTGCGCGTCGACGGGTGCCGTGCTGGCGCCGCCTGTGATGGGCGCGACCGCATTCGTCATCGCGCAGTTTCTCAACATCAGCTACGCGGACGTCGCCGTCGCCGCGATCATTCCGGCAGCGCTTTATTATCTCGGGCTGTTCATGCAGGTGGACGCCTATGCTGCGCGTCACGGGCTGAAAGGCATTCCCCGTTCCGAACTCCCGAAGGTTTGGGACACGGTCAAGGAAGGCTGGTACTACGTTTTCGTCATCGCGTTGCTGATCGTGATGCTGCTTTACTTCAAGCGCGAGAGTCAGGCGCCGTTCTATGCGACCGCGCTCCTGCTGGTGTTGAACCAGATGTTCTCGAAGGACACGCGCTGGACGCCGACCACGATCAGCAAATTTCTCGAAGTCAATGGACGGACGTTCGTCGAACTGATCGGCATCCTCGCCGGTTGCGGGCTTCTCATCGGCGCGTTCTCGATGACCGGCGTGGTCTCGAGCCTCGCCAACGATCTGTTGCGGCTGGCGGGCGACAACGCATTCCTGCTGCTGGCGATGTGCGCGTTCACCAGCCTTGTCCTCGGCCTCGGGCTGACGACGACCGCCTGCTACATCTTCCTCGCCATTCTGGTGGCGCCCGCGCTCGAAAAAGCCGGCCTCAACAAAATGGCGATCCACATGTTCATCTTCTATTGGGGCATGCTGTCGTCGATCACGCCGCCCGTGGCGATCGCGTCGTTCGCGGCCGCGGGCATCGCCGGATCGCCCGCGATGAAGACCGGGTGGGAATCGATGTGGGTCGGCAGCATCATCTACTTCATCCCCTTCTTCTTCGTTCTCAATCCGGCTCTCGTTCTACAGGGCCCTTCGCCCTATCTCCCCGCGCTCGGCCTGACAGCGCTTGCGGCATTCGGCACACTGTTCATCTGCGGCGGCATTCAGGGCTATCAGGCTTTCGTCGGCGATTTGCGTGGAGCAGGAATCATGGAATGGCCGGTGCGCGTGCTGCTGGTGATCGGCGGCTTTATCGTCGCTACGCCCGGCGGCGGAATCATGCCGATCTCAGAACTGCAGATCGTGCTGCTCGGACTGGCTGTGCTGGTTCCGACCGTTCTCCTCGCGCTGGCAATGATACGGCGCCGCGATCTGGTTCCCGCGCCTTAGACGCCCGACCCTCGACTCGCGTTCATCCCGGGATCAAGAATTGTGGCGGCTCTCATCCCGTGCCGCCGCGCCACACCCGGCTGAAAACGTGATGAACATCTCGACGGCGAAAGTTTTGTGTCTGGCATTCTTGTGCCGTCCACTTATAGTCCCGGCTAACCTTCACGCGCTTCAAGGAATCAAAATGCTGAAATCGCTGCTCGCCGCAACCGTTCTTGTCACTTCCGTCAGCGGCGCTTTCGCCCAGGTCAATTCCAAGCGCAGTGGCACGCCCGAGGAACAGCGCGCCTGCGCGCCTGACGTGTCGCGCTATTGCCGCGACGTCATGAACGACGCCGACCTGATCGTGCTGGGCTGCCTCAAGGCCAACCGCGCCAAGATCAGCAAGACCTGCGACAAGGTGCTGGCGAACAACGGCCAGTGAGCCGTTCGCCGTCACGACTATTCTGAGAATCTTGAAATTTCCGAACGCCGCCGCTTCCCTGAAGTGGCGGCGTTTGCGTTAGGCGGCTCGCGCGGATTGTGCCTACGCCGACTTGCGCGCGGCGTTGTCGACAAGCGTCTTGCCGAGCGACCAGATCGCGCCGGGGACACGATGGCTTGCATCGATCACGGAATCGAACGCCGTCTCGATCCATTTGCAGTCGTCATTACTGATCGTTAACGACGGAAGCAGCTTGATGGTGTGGCTCGCGTGGCCGGACACCTGGCTGAGAATCTTGTGTTCCTTGAACAGCGGAATCGTAATGAGCTGGCAGAACAGGCCTTTGCTTGCGGTCTCCAACAGATTCCACGACGCTTTAAGCGTCAGCGATTTCGGCGGCCCGAATTCGACGCCGACGATCAGTCCTTTGCCGCGCACGTTCTTCAGCAATTCATAGCGCGGGATCATCGCCGACAACGCAGCCATCACCTGCTCGCCGCGCGCCGCGGCATTCTCGATCACCTTCTCGTTCTTGAGGACGTCGAGGGTGGCGATCCCTGCGGCCATCGCGAGATCGTTCTTGGCGAATGTCGATCCGTGAACGACGGCGCGATCCATCCGGTCGAAGGTCTTGTCGAAAATCGCCTTGCGCGTCAGCACCGCACCAACCGGAACGTGGCCACCGGAGAGCGCCTTCGACAACAGCACCATGTCGGGCTCGACATTCCAATGTTCGACGGCGAGGAAGCGTCCGGTGCGGCCCATGCCGGTCTGAATTTCATCGGCGACGAAAATCGTACCGTAGCGTTTGCACAATGCGGCCACGCCCGACAGATAGCCGTCGTCGGGCATGTTGACGCCCTTGCCCTGGATCGGTTCGACGACGAAGGCCGCGACCTGGCGCGTCGCAAGCGCGCGCTCGAGCGCGGGCAAATCGTTGAAGGGCACGGCCGAACAGTCGGGCAACAGCGGCCCGAAACCGTCGCGGAAATTTTTGTCGCCGGTCAGCGACAGCGATCCGTAGGAAAGTCCGTGATAGGCGTGATCGCAGTAGACGATCTGCGTGCGTCCGGTCGCTGCGCGCGAAAACTTGATTGCGGCTTCCACACATTCGGTGCCGGAATTGGCGAAGAAGACTTTGTCGAGATATGGCACCTGCGCAATGAGGCGTTCGGCGAGTATTCCGGCGAGAGTCGACAGATCGAGTTGCACCAGATTCGGCAGATCGCTGTCGAGCACGCTTTTGAGAGCGTCTTTCACGGTTGGGTGATTGCGCCCGATCGCAAATACGCCGAAACCGCTCAAAAGATCGAGGTAACGGTCGCCGTCGCGGTCGTAGAGATATTGGCCTTCGCCGCGCTGAAATCCGACATCATACCCGATCGTCTTGAGCACCCGGACGAGCTGCTCATTCAGATAGCGCGTATGCAGAGCATTTCGCTGGAATTGACGGTCCGCGAACATCTCCGAAATGTCCAATTTCGACTTCATCATCGCCTACATACTTCGGTTGTTGGGCGGCTAGTCAATGGAAAATAAAGTATGCGTCGATTTGCCTGTCACTGGAACTGTAAATGATTCTCATGCTTTAACCCGGTTGCAGCGCACGCGAGGTTTTATGCGAAATATAGCGGTTTGTGGGATGATTTTTCTCGGCGCAACAGGTGTTGCTCATGCGGGCGACGCGACCGGAGAATGGCGCGACGAGGACGGCAAGGCGACGATTCGGATCGTCGATTGCGGCTCGGCGCTGTGGGGCGTGATCGCTTCGGAAAAGCAACCCGGCCATCTGGATACAAACAACCCTGATGCCGCCAAGCGCAGCCGGACGACACTCGGCATGCCGATCCTCATCAATATGAAGAAGTCGAAGGACGAGGAGGATACGTGGGAGGGCAAGATCTACGACCCGATCCGCGGCAAGCTGTTCGACTCCTCCATCGTTGCGAAGAGCCCGACCGAACTGCGCGTCGAAGGCTGCGTTGCTATGGTTTTGTGCGGCGGTCAGACATGGTCGCGCGTTGAGCCGGGCACGTCGGGATTCACATACGGCCCGTCGGGCGGCTGGAAGGCCGGTGCCACGGGTACGCCGAAGGCTGCCACGACTGCGCCTTTCCCGATGCCAGTCGGCGCGTCCAAGGGTCCTAAAGGCGCAAAAGGTCCGGCCAGCAACGACCCCGCAGCCGCCGAGATTTGCGCGCTGCCCGAGATCGCCGCTACCCAAACGCGATAGCCGCTCGCGCGGTTATTGCTTCACGATCTTGCGCGGCGCGCCCATCAGCGCCGGCTGGAACAGCACCGCCGCCGCCATCGTCGTCACCAGCGACAGTGCCAGCAGTTTGCCCATGCTCGACGTGCCGGGATGACTCGACAGCCAGAGGCTGCCGAACGCCGTCGCCGTCGTCATGGCGCTGAAGAAGATTGCGCGCGTCAGGCTGGATTGCAGCAGCTTCGTCTGCCCTCCCCGCCACGCCGTGACGTAATAGATTTTGAACGCCACGCCGATGCCGAGAAGAACCGGCAAAGCGATGATGTTGGCGAAGTTCATCGGCAGATGAATCAGCACGCAGATTTCCAGCGTGACAACACCTGCCAGGATCAGCGGCACCAGCGTCAGCAATACGTCGCCGATTCGCTTCAGAACGATCCAGAGCAGGATCGAAATCGACAGCAGCGCCCAGCCGCCGGCCTGAATGAAGGCCGACACGATCGTGTCGCCGGATTTCAGAATCGAGATCGGCCCGCCGATCGCATCGGGCTGGACCTTCAACACGGCTGCTGCGAATTTTCTCAGCGTCTCGTTGTCGTTCGGATCGCCCTTGGGCTGCGCTTCGACGCGGGTGCGGCCGTCGGCGGAAATCCAGTCGCTGAGAATGTCCTGCGGCAATGTCTTGACCGCGATAGGCTGCGCCTTGAACAGGCTGCGGATCTGATTCAACGCAAGATCGAGCGGCTTGAGGAATGTTGCCTCCGCCTTGTCGCGCACGGACTTGTCGGCCTGCGACAATTTTTCGAGTGCGTTGGCAAGACGGCGCTCGGCGACCGCGCCCGGCCCCTTGTCGTCGCCGGCGGCCTTCCGAAGACTGGTCACCGTCCCCTTCAATGCCGCGATGTTTTCATCGTCGGTCGGAGGTGTGCCGGGCTTGGCGGGCTTGAGCACAGAGTCCAGCCCCGGAGCGGCTCTCCGGATGATCGCGAGCTTCGCTTGCTGATCCTCGGGAATGAACGTGTCGAGCGATATGACGCGCGCCACTTCCGGCAGCTTCGCGAGCTTGGTCTGAATCTCGCGCGCCTCGGCTGCGTTCTTCGCCATCACTTCGACCGCATTAGTCCCCGTGTTCGGATCGCGCCGCAAATCGAGGTAGGCAGCGATCGATTCCACCTTCGGGCTGCGCAGGTTCATCGGATTGAAATCGAAGTGCAGGAAATACAGCAGCGGCAGACCGAGAATGGCAACGCCGAGCGTACCGACAACGACACCGATGCGATGGCGTTCGAGGAAATCGTCAACGGGAGCGAGAAACTTATAGCCCAGCGGCTCGGCTTCGCCGGGCGGGTTGAGTAATTCCAGCAGTGCCGGCAGCACCGTGATCGCCGCAATGAATGCGATGATCATGCCTGCACCCGCGATCTTGCCGAGTTCGGAAACACCCTTGTAGTCGGTTGGCAGGAACGAGAGGAAACCGCAGGCGGTAGCGACGGCGGCAAGCGTCAGCGGCACGGCAGAATATTCACCGGCCTTCACAAGCGCCGTGCGGAGTCCATCCAGCGTGCGCTTTTGATCTGCCGCGTGCCGCTCGGCACGATAGCGCACACTGTATTGGATCCCGAAATCGACACCGAGGCCGACGAACAGCACGAAGAACGCAATCGAGATCAGGTTGAACGCACCGACCAGCATCAGCGCCACCGCTGTCGTGATCGACAGTCCGATGATGAGCGTGACGAAAACGGCCGCGATGATCTTCGGCGATTTCAGCGCGCACCACAGGATGAACAGCACGACCAGCACGGTGCCGATGCCGTTCTCCCACGCGCCGTCTTGAACGGTCGCAAATTCTTCGTTGGCGATCGGAACGGGGCCGGTCAGCCGCACGCGCGCGCCGTAAAGACCCGAGAGGTTTGCGTCATCGACGGACTTGCGGATCGCTGCGGTCGCGGCTCCACCGGGCTCAAGCGACTTGAAGTCGAGCACGGGACGGATCGCGATCAGGCTGCGTTTGTCGGAGTCCGTCAGCGGTTCGTTCTTCGCCAGTTCCTGCCACGAGAACCATGCGGGTTTTCCCGCAAGGACCTGCTCGACGGCATCGGACACAACGTTCAGCGGGCGCGCCATCGAATCGCGGGTGTAGCGGCCCCGCGCAGCACCGCCCAGTCCGAACTCAAGGACGCCCGTCAGGCCGCGGATGCTCGGATCGTCAGCGAGGATGCTGAAGATCGGCGCGCCCTGGACGAGTTGTGCAGTCTGCTTGGCAACGTCCTGAGTCGGCAGGAACAGAAGCCCGTTGGTTTCAAAGAAAGGACCACCACCGGGGCGAGAGATTTCGATGAATTTGTCCTTCTGGGGGATCAATTTCTGTTCAAGGACGGCAGCAGCCTGCTTGGCCATTTCAGGGGTCGGTGCCTCGACCACAGCCAGAATCAGGTCATGTTTGCCCGGAAACGCCTTGTCATAGGCGATTTCGCGCTGCCGCCAGTCGATATCGGGCGAAATCAGCTTGGCAACGTCGGTATTGATGGCGAAATGGCGAACCGAGTAAACAACCGCCGCCGCTGCCACAATTAGCCCAATTGTCAGGACTAGCCATGCGAAGCGCGTGCAGAATCGCACAAGTGAAACAATGATCCTTGTCAGCACAGATTTTCTTTCTATTTCAGGCGGCCGGGCTGGATTTGGCGGAACTGCCTAGCGGATGGGCGGGTTAAACGGTCGGGTTCAAACGATGCCCTTAAGTCACACAATAACGGCATAACGACAGCAGTTCCTCAGAAAGACTGCTGAATAGCTGCCTTAATGCTACACTGCAATATGTTCCTGTCCTGTTCTCCTGTCGCACTGGAAGCCTTGGTATGACCTCATCGACCCCATTGCTCGACACCATCAAGTCACCGGCCGATCTCCGCAATATGAAGGAGAGCGATCTGCCTCAGGTTGCAGCGGAACTGCGCGCCGAGACGATCAACGCCGTGGCCGTCACCGGCGGGCACCTCGGTTCCGGCCTTGGCGTTGTGGAACTGACCGTAGCGATCCATCATGTCTTCAATACGCCCAACGACCGCGTCATCTGGGACGTCGGTCATCAGGCTTATCCCCACAAAATTCTGACCGAGCGGCGCGACCGTATCCGCACCCTGCGTCAGGGCGGCGGACTTTCCGGTTTCACCAAGCGCGCCGAAAGCAAATACGACTGTTTCGGCGCTGCGCATTCCTCAACGTCGATCTCAGCCGGTCTCGGCATGGCTGTAGCACGCGACCTCGCGGGCGAGGATCGCAACATTGTCGCAGTGATCGGTGACGGCGCGATGTCAGCGGGCATGGCGTATGAAGCGATGAACAACGCCGGCGCGATGGATTCGCGCCTGATCGTGATCCTCAATGACAACGAGATGTCGATTGCGCCGCCGGTCGGCGCGATGTCGTCCTATCTGTCGCGTTTGACGTCGAGCAATACCTATCGCCAGATCCGCGAACTCGGCAAACAGGTTGCCAAGCATCTTCCCAAGTTCATGGAAAAAGGCGCCCAGCGCGCCGAAGAATATGCGCGCGGCATGTTGTCCGGCGGCACGCTGTTCGAGGAACTCGGCTTCTATTACGTCGGCCCAATCGACGGCCACAACATGGATCAGCTTCTTCCGATCCTGAAGAACGTGCGCGACGCGAAGGTGGGCCCGACGCTTGTTCACGTCGTGACCGAAAAGGGCAAAGGTTACGTCCACGCCGAAACCTCCGCAGACAAATATCACGGCGTCGTCAAATTCGATGTGGCCACCGGCAAGCAGGCCAAAGCGCAAGCCAACGCGCCATCCTACACCAAAGTGTTCGGCGAAACGCTCGTCAAGGAAGCCGAGAAGGACGACAAGATCGTCGGCATCACCGCCGCCATGCCGTCCGGCACCGGCATCGACATTTTCGCCAAGGTTTTCCCCACGCGCACGTTCGACGTCGGCATTGCCGAACAGCATGGCGTGACGTTCGCCGCCGGCCTTGCGTCCGAAGGCATGAAGCCGGTCGTCGCAATCTATTCGACTTTCCTTCAGCGCGCCTACGATCAGGTCGTGCATGACGTCGCGATCCAGAAGTTGCCCGTGCGCTTCGCAATCGACCGCGCCGGTCTGGTCGGTGCCGACGGTCCGACGCATGCAGGTTCGTTCGACATCGCCTATCTCGGCTGCCTGCCGAATTTCGTCATCATGGCTGCCGCCGACGAAGCCGAACTTCGCCACATGGTCGCGACGTCCATCGCCATCGACGACATGCCTTCAGCTTTCAGATTCCCGCGCGGCGACGGTGTCGGCGTCGAAATGCCGTCGATGGGCACGCCGCTCGAAATCGGCAAGGGCCGCATCGTTCGCGAAGGCGACAAGGTCGCACTCCTTTCGCTCGGCACCCGCCTGCAGGAATGTCTCAAGGCTGCAGACGTTCTAAAATCCCACGGATTGACGACGACGGTGGCCGATGCTCGTTTTGCCAAGCCGGTCGATAGCGATCTGATTCTGCGTCTTGCCCGCGAGCACGAAGTCCTCATCGTCGTTGAGGAAGGCTCCATCGGCGGCTTCGGCGCCCAGGTCTTCCAGACGCTTGCCGACCACGGCGCGCTCGACAAGGGATTGAAGGTTCGCTCGATGGTCCTTCCCGACAGCTTCATCGATCAGGACACGCCGACCGCGATGTACGCGAAGGCCGGCCTCGACGCGAAGGGCATCGTCATCAAGGTGTTCGAGGCGCTCGGCCGCGAGAAAGAAATCGGAGCGGTGCAGCTTGCTTGATCGCACGCCACAACACGCAGAGATGAAAATCCTGCTGGCGCAGCCGCGTGGCTTCTGCGCGGGCGTCGTCCGCGCGATCGAAATCGTCGAACGCGCGCTGGAGAAGTATGGGCCTCCGGTCTATGTGCGCCACGAGATCGTTCACAATAAATATGTCGTCGAAAGCCTGAAGGCGAAGGGCGCGGTGTTTGTCGAGGATCTCGATGAAGTGCCTGCGGGCGCGATCACAGTGTTCTCCGCGCATGGCGTCGCCAAGAGCGTCGAGGAAGAAGCCGCCTCGCGCAATCTTCCGGTGCTGAACGCGACCTGCCCGCTGGTCACGAAGGTTCACAATCAGGGCAAGCGTTACGTCTCCAAGGGCCGCCGTCTTGTGCTGATCGGCCATGAGAGCCATCCGGAAGTCGTCGGCACCATGGGCCAGGTTCCCGGTCCCGTGATCCTCGTGCAAGACGTCGAGGACGTTGCAGCGCTCGATCTGCCGAGCGATGAGCCGATCGCCTACATCACGCAGACCACGCTGTCCGTCGACGATACGCGCGACATCATCGCAGCGCTCGAAGAGCGGTTCCCCGATATCGAGGGGCCGGATACCCGCGACATCTGCTATGCGACACAAAATCGCCAGTCTTCGGTCAGAGACCTGTCGAAACACGTCGATCTGATCCTCGTGGTCGGCGCCACCAACAGTTCCAACTCCAATCGCCTGCGCGAAATCGGCACCGAAGAAGGCGTGCCGAGTTATCTCATTGCCGACGGCAGCCAGCTCAACCCCGAATGGCTGAGAAACGTGAAAACCGTCGGCATCACAGCCGGCGCATCGGCTCCCGAAGTTCTGGTCGATGATGTGATCGACGCTCTGCGCCGCATCGGCCCCGTCACCGTCTCGGTTTTGCCGGGACGCGAAGAAAACATCGAATTCAGGCTGCCGGCCGAACTGGTTTCGCGCCAGCCGCAACTCTCACCCGCGATGCAAGAAAGATAAATTATGGCGATCCCATTTTTCAAAGAGATCAAGATCGGCTCGTATCTCGTCACGCAGAAGCTGAAGGGCAACAAGCGCTATCCGCTGGTGCTGATGCTTGAGCCTCTGTTCCGCTGCAACCTTGCCTGCGTCGGCTGCGGCAAGATCGATTATCCGGATGCGATCCTCAATCGCCGCATGTCGGCGCAGGAATGCTGGGAAGCCGCCGAGGAATGCGGCGCGCCGATGGTTGCGATTCCGGGCGGCGAACCGCTGATCCACAAAGAGATCGGCGAAATCGTGCGCGGCCTCGTCGAGCGCAAGAAGTTCGTCTCGCTCTGCACCAACGCATTGCTGCTCGAGAAAAAGCTCGATCTGTTCGAGCCGTCGCCCTACCTGTTCTTCTCTGTGCATCTCGACGGCTTGCGCGACCATCACGACAAGGCTGTTTCTCAGCCCGGCACGTTCGATCGCGCCATTTCCGCGATCAAGGCTGCCAAGGCGCGCGGATTCACCGTCAACGTCAACGCAACGATCTTCGACGGCCACCCGGCGGAAGAGATCGCGAAGTTCCTGGATCTGACGACCGAACTCGGCGTCGGCGTCTCGATGTCGCCGGGCTATGCCTATGAGCGCGCGCCGGATCAGGAGCACTTCCTCAATCGTACCAAGACGAAGAAATTGTTCCGCGACGTGTTCGCGCTCGGCAAGGGCAAGAAGTGGAATTTCATGCACTCCGGCCTGTTCCTCGACTTCCTCGCAGGCAACCAGAATTTCGAATGCGAGCCGTGGGGCATGCCCGCGCGCAACATCTTCGGTTGGCAGAAGCCGTGCTACCTGCTCGGCGAAGGCTACACCAAGACCTTCAAGGAATTGATGGACACGACCGACTGGGACACTTACGGCACCGGCAAGTACGAGAAGTGCGCCGACTGTATGGCCCATTGCGGCTACGAGCCGACCGCCGCCAACGCGGCCGTCAGCAATCCGTGGAAGGCTTTGAAGGTGTCGCTGTTCGGCATCAAGACCTCCGGGCCGATGGCACCGGAAATCGATCTCACCAAGCAGCGCCCGGCGCAGTACGTGTTCTCTTCGGAAGTGCAGAAGCGCCTGTCCGAAATCCGTGCTGACGAGGCAAAGGCTGCCGAAGCCAAGGCTGCGAAGCTCGCAGCGGCGACCGCCGAGAAGGCAGCGGCGCAAAGCGCATCGACCGCAGCCTAATTTCAGGCCGCACGAATTGAAGAAGGCGCGAACGATGTTCGCGCCTTTTTTATTTTGTCAGCGACAATGAAAGACCGGCTCAGCCGAGAGCGTGACGGCAGCCCTTGAGCGAGCGCAGCGCGCGATTGAAATCGCGTCCGGTCGAAATGAGATGCGGGATCGTGCGCGGATTGCGGGCGACGCCGCGCATCACCTTCCACATATCGACCCTGCCGTTGGGCTTGATCGCGTTGGTCGTGATCTGCGGCAGCGAGCGGTGCGCCGGATCGCTGATAACGCGCACCGCCGCGAACGGCAGTCCGTTGAACTCGGCGTAACGCGCGGCGATGTGACTTTCCATGTCGACGGCGTCGGCGCCGGTCGTGGCGCGCAGCGCTTCCTTGCCGACCTGCCCCGTCACCACCTGCTCGACGCCCGCGAGAACGCCAGCGACGATGCGGCCGCGCTTGCGCGGAACGGCGACGAGATTTTCGACGAGCGCGGGATCGGTGATCCACTGACGCTTCGCCGTGACAATTCTGGATGCAATGACGATGTCGCCGGTCCGCAGATCGGGATCGAGACCGCCTGCAACGCCGAACGAAATGATCCCGCGAATGGTCTTGGGATCGAACGACGTCATCATTTCGCGAAGCTGGGTGGGACTGCTCGAACTGCAGATGACGGTCAGTCCGGGGCCGGCAGCGATGCGGGCCTCCTGCCTGAGCCCGGTGACGATCAGCACCGGCAGCTCATCCCCTTCAGCAGCGATATGTGCGGTGCGAGAAACCGCATCCATAGTCACATTCCGACCCCCACGAAGCGACTGTTAGTATTGCGCAAATTCCGGTACCGCGCCAGCGCCCAGAGGGGGAAGAACTTAGAATATCCGTGGTATCGCAAATAGAACACACGCGGGAACCCGCCGCCGGTGTAGTTCGGTTCGACCCAGAGTCCATCTTTCGCCTGTGTCGCAATGAGATTCTGGATTCCGCGCCGTGTCGAGGGGTGATCGACCTTCCCGGCGGCCATCAGGGCCAGCGTCGCCCAGGCCGTCTGCGAGGCCACCGTCTCGTAGGGTTCATGACCCTTATAGTCGAGCCGATAGCTGGTTCCGTCCTCGCCCCAGCCGCCGTCTTCGTTCTGAATTCGAATCAGCCAGTCGGCGGCCTTGGCAATAGCGGGGTCGTCGTGCGGCACGCCGGCAGCGTTCAGCGCGCACAGCACCGACCATGTCCCGTAGACGTAGTTGATGCCCCAGCGGCCAAACCATGAGCCGTCCGGCAGCTGCGATTTCTTCAGATATTCGACACCACGGCGCAGCGGCTCGCTTGTCTCGATCTTGTGGCCGAGCTGCGCGAGCATCGATACGCAACGCGCAGTGACGTCGTCGGTCGGCGGATCGAGCAGCGCGCCGTGATCGGCGAAGGGAATGCTGTTGAGATAATACTCAAGATTGTCCGCATCGAACGCAGCCCAGCCGCCGTCGATGCTTTGCAGGCCGTTGACCCATTCGGTGCCGCGCGCAATCGCCTCGTCATAAGCCGTGCCGCTGCCGAGCGTACCGCGTGCGCGATCCATCGCCATGACTACGACGGCGGTGTCGTCGAGATCGGGGTAGTAGGCATTGTTGTATTGGAACGCCCATCCACCGGGACGCACATCCGGCCGCTTCGCAGCCCAGTCGCCGGCAATATCGAGAACCTGCTTCGGCTTGAGCCAGTCGAGCGACTTCTTTGCGGCTTCGACCTCTTTCTCGCCGCCGACTTCGATCATCGCATGCGCGGTGAGCGCGGTATCCCAGATTGGCGACACGCAGGGCTGGCAATAGGCTTCGTCGTCCTTGATGACGAGCAAATCCTCGACGGACTTGCGCGCCTGCACATAGTTCGGATGGTCCTTCGGATAACCCAGCACCTCGTACATCATCACGCTGTTGACCATCGCCGGGAAAATCGCGCCAAGCCCGTCGATGCCGTTCAGGCGCTGGTTCACGAAATCTTCCGCCGCCTTGATGGCGCGCTGGCGCATCGCTTTCGGAAAATAAGGATCGGTCGCGCGCAGGATCGCGTCGAGAATAGCAAAGCCGGTGAACCAGATCTGGCTTTGATGCCCGGCCTTCTTGGGCGGGCCGACGGTCTTGGGATCTTCGACGAACAATTCGTCGATGGTGACACGAAGCGGATTTTTCGCGAGCGGCCGCAAATTCATCAGTACCAGAAGCGGCACGATCACGGTGCGCGCCCAGTACGAAATCTTCGTCAGGTGAAACGGAAACCAGCGCGGCAAGAGCATGATCTCGATCGGCATCATCGGCGCCGCACGCCATGTCGTGACGCCGAACAGCGACAGCATGATGCGCGTGAACACGTTGGAGTTGACCGCCCCGCCCCGGCGCAGCATTTCTTCGCGCGCCTTTTTCATGTGAGGCGCATCGGGACTGTCGCCGATCGTCTTCAGCGCGAAATAAGCCTTCACGCTGGCGCTCATGTCGAACTCGTGTCCGTAGAACAGCGACCAGCCGCCATTATCGTTCTGAATGCGGCGCAGATAATTCCCGATCTTGCGTTCAAGCTCTTTGTTGATCGGCTCGGCAAGATAGTGCCGCATCAGCACGTATTCGGCGGGAATCGTGCAATCCGCCTCTAGCTCGAACACCCAGTGGCCATCCGGCTTGCGTGCCTTGAGAACGGCGTCGCTCGCAGCCGCGATGCTGTTTTGAAGCGCATCCGCAGCAGGCGCGGCGGCGAGGTTTTTAGCCTGTGTCATGGTGCTTTGCATCGGTGACAATTACCGCATTTTGAGGACAAGGTCGGCAGCCTTGTCGCCGGACCGGATCGATCCTTCGATGGTCGCAGGCAGGCCCGTATCGGTCCAGTCGCCGGCCAGGAACAGGTTTTTCCACTGCGTGACGGTGCCGGGGCGAAGCGCATTCTGTTCGGGGGTCGCCTCGAAGGTCGCTCGGCGCTCGCGCACGATCTGCCACGGCGGCAATGGGCCCTCGGCGATCTCCTTGCTCAGCGGAACGGCCTTGCAGATGTCGCGCCAGATATCGCGCGCCAGTTCCTCGCGCGGCGCGTTCACCAGCCGCTCGGCGTCGCTGATCGTAACAGATAACCGCTTGTCGAAAGCGAACAGCCATTCGACCAGCCCGCCGATCACGCCCATCATCGGCGGCATCTCGTGCGGCGGATCGAACCGGAAATGCGCGTTGACGATGGCACGGAAATTTTTTGGCGTCTCAAGGTCGAGGAGAATCGATGAAGCCGCTCGCGGCGGCACGGCGAGCACCACTGCGTCGCCCGGCGACAGCGTGATCGCGTCATCGCCGAATTCCAGCGTCGAGATGTTCTCGCCCGCCATCAGCACCTGACGCAACTCGTGCCCGAAATTGACGGTCGCGCCCTTCTCGCGCAGCAGCGTCAGCGCAGGATCGACCAGCACCGCGCTCAATCCATCGCGCGCGATCAGGGGGCGGCAAGCCTGTCCGCCTGCGAGCAGCGTTTCGCGCACAATGGCGCCGGCAAGACCCGCCGACCCCTTCGGCGGATCGACGTTGAGTGCCGCGAGCAACAGCGGCTGCACGAGCCGGTCATAAAGAACGCCCTTACAGGGGATGCTGTCGCCGACCAGTGTATCGGTGCTGGCCCAGATCAGCGGTGCGAGCGCGAGATAGTCGCCGATTTTCGTATCCGGCACGCGGCGCTTCTCGTCGAACAGCCATGTCGGGATGCGCCCATTGCCGAGATCGAGCAGCCATCGTTTGTCGTCGCGAATATCGACGAAGTGAAACTGCGCGCGTTCGGGCCCGACGAGTCCCGCTTCCGTTCCGATTGAGCGCGCGTAAGCCAGCGCGTGATGGTTCGCGGACAGCAAGAGATGATTGCCGTTGTCGATCACGAGGTCGGTCGCGGCGTCGTAATACGAACGACAGCGGCCGCCGGCCTGCTGCGTCGCCTCATGGACATGCACTTCATAGAATTCGTTTGCCAGCCGGACGGCGGCGGCCAGGCCGGAAATTCCGGCTCCGATGATGTGGGCTTTCTTGGCCATCAGAAAAATGCGTATCGCAGAACGATGTAGATTTTCGCCGCCTTACTAAGCCTCACCGATTTGCGCGGCAATGCGAATCCGCGCGCAACCAGCCGCTCCATAATGGCGTGGTAGTATTCGTACATGATGCGCGGCGCGCGAACCGTGCGGCTCGGGCTGCGCTCCATGATGACGGCGGCCTTGGCGAAGTGCGTCCGCGCCAGAGCCAGAATATCCTCGCAGGCGCGCGGCAAGCGCGGGTCGGACGCGACGATCAGGGGATCGTTCGACATGATGCCCGCGGATTTCAGACTCTCGCTCGGCAGATAGAGACGACCGATGCCGGCGTCTTCGTCGATGTCGCGCAGAATGTTCGTCAGTTGCAGCGCACGGCCGAGATGCTTGGCGAGAAGGATACCATCCTCCTCACCCATACCGAACACGCGCACGGAGAGCCGTCCCACTGCGCTCGCGACACGATCGCAGTAAAGATCGAGCGTTTCCATGTTCGGCGCGCGAATGTCGGCAGGCACGTCCATTTCCATGCCGTCGATGATGGCGATGAAATCCTCGCGGCGCAGCCCGAAGCGCTTCACCGAGGCGACGTAGTCCTTCAGATGCGCGGGTGGGTTGCCTGTATAGAGCGCATCGATGTCCTTGCGCCACTGATCGAGCGCTGCTAGCCGCTCCGCGCGCGGCCCGGACGAGTCCGCGATGTCGTCCACCTTGCGGCAGAAACTGTAGATCTGGAACATCGCGTCGCGCTGCTCGCGCGGCAGGATTCTCATCGCCGCGTAGAACGAACTGTTCGACGCGGTCTCCTGCGGTGTCATGTCGTCGGTTGCGTCCATCGCGCTCATGCCGCTTTGCGCGAAACCACGCCCTGCCCGGTTGCGCGCCGATAGAAGCCGGACGCCATCGCAAACAGCGCCGACGCCAGCATCTGCTGTTTGGACAGATGCACATTTTCGCTCAACGGATCGCGCACTTTCAGAAGATTGACGATCCTGTCGGCGAACGCATCGATCACGGACACTTCCAAACCGAGCCGGGTATCTTTTATCTCGCGCGCGAAGCCGCGGCTCTCGTCGAGCAACGTTTCGGTGCGGCGTGCCAGCGCATGAAGACATTTCAGCAGTTCAGGTGTTGCGCGATCCTTCGCCAGCATCTCGACTTTCGCGCCCGCCGCACTCATCGCATCCAACGGAAGATAGACGCGGCCGAGATCGTTATAGTCCTTCGCGCAATCCTGCAGATGATTGTTGATCTGAAGCGCTGCACACAATTTGTCGTTGGCGGCCCATGTCGAACGGTCCTCGCCGTGAACGTCCAGCATGAAACGGCCGACCGGCATCGCCGAGAGCGAGCAATAATGGATCAGTTCATCCCAGTTGGCGTAACGCAGCTTCGTGACGTCCATGCGAAACGCGTTCAGCAAATCCTGAGCGTGCTTCGGCGGCATCGCGCCACCGGCGAACGCTGCGCGCAAGGCGACGCCCTCGGGTTCCTTGTCGTCGCGGCCAAGCAAGCTCGATTCCAGACGATCGAGGCGGTCGAGTTTTTCCTGCGGCGGCAGGCTCGCATGGTCGGCGATGTCGTCGGCGGTGCGAACGAAATTGTAGAAGGCAAGGATCAGCGCGCGGTGGCGCGGATGGATGATCCACGACGCAACGGGGAAATTCTCGTCCTTGTGACCCTTGCCGGATCGCAATTCGCCTGCGGTGGTCATCGAAAACCGTCGTCCGCGTTTGCGCGCGGCCTTTCGTAGGGCGTTGAAAGGGTTGTTCTTGTGGCGCCGATTTAGCAGATAGGCGCACAACCGTACAATGCGGCCCTGATAGACAATTTATTATTCAAAATCAATGGCTTATCTGCGCCTCAGGCGACCTATTGCGCTGCTTCGGCGACTTCCTGCAGCGGTGCCGAATAATAAGAGGCCGTCTGCCGGCCCTGCGAAGCACCGCGTGCAAACAGGATGAGATGATGCGCGACAAGCCCCGCACTGAGAAGGCGCTCGACATCGCCTTCCTTGATGCGCGGCCAGGCGAACTTCCAGAACTCGCGGCGATAGTCGCTCCTCACGCCGACGCGCCAGAAAATCTTGGCCAGCATCGTCAGCCCGCGCCTGATGTTGCGCGACGACAGCCGCTCCTTGCTGTTCGGCGGCTTGATCCGATTAGAATAGGTATGACGCACCTGATAGTCGAAACGCGCGAACATTTTTTCCGGCGTGTAGGCGCGGCCCATGCATTCGCGCCATGTCGAGACGACCTGATCGTAAGGCAGATGGAAGTCGACGTTGGATTCGCGATCCGCATCTTCGATCAGGCGGCCTTCGCGCTTGAGGCGATCCCACAACGGCGTTCGAGGAAGTGCCTGCAAGAGATTGATCGTCAGCAGCGGGATCTGCGACTGCTCGATGAATTCGAGAATGCCCTCGCCAGAGTCCGGCGTGTCGGTATCGAGACCGAGAATGATTCCCGATACGACTTCCATGCCGTAGCTGTTGAGCGTCTTCACGCCATTCAGAATCGGCACCATCATATTGTGCTGCTTCGACATCGCCTTCAGCGCCGCCGGATCGGGCGTCTCGATGCCGCAGAACACGGTGAGGAAATACGCCTCGCGCATCAGCTCGAGAATTTCGGGACGCTTGGCGATATTGAGAGTGGCTTCGCAGGCGAACTGAAGCGCAAAGCCGTTGCGCTTCTGCCATTCGACGAGATGCGGCAGCAGCTCAAGCGTCGCCTTTCGATTGCCGATGAAATTGTCGTCGACGAAATACACCGAGCCTGAAAGTCCGCAGGCCAACAGCTTGTCGAGTTCGGCCGTCACCTGCTCCGGCGATTTCAGGCGCGGATTGCGGCCATACAAAGCGGGAATGTCGCAGAACTCGCACTGATACGGGCAGCCGCTGGAAAACTGGATGCTGCCGAGAAAATATTTTTCGATCGGGATCAACTCGTAAGCGGGCAGCGGAAACTGCGCCATATCGAGACGGTCTTTGGTCGTCAGCACAACCTGTTTGGGTGGCCGCGAACTGTCGCGCGCGAGATGACGAAACAGCTCATCGGTGGCGTCCCCAAGTTCGCCGATGTGCAGATAATCGAATTCGGGGTATTGCTCCGGCGATGCACTGACCGACGGGCCGCCGAGCGCCACCGACAAATCACGCTCATGCGCACGTCGGCAGATATCCTTGATCTGCGGGCGCTGGATGTGCATGCCGCTGACGAACACGGCATCGCACCAGGCGAAATCAGCGTCGGTTGTCTTGCGGATGTTCTCGTCGATGAAGCGGACTTCCCAGCCTTTCGGCAACGCAGCCGCGATCAGCAGCAGACCCTGCGGCGGCATGAAGGCCTGCACGCCGTCGGTCAGTTCATACGCATATTCAAAAGTGCCAAATGAAGGTGTGTAATGCGGAAAGACACAAAGAATGCGGCGCTTCGCGGGACTTACGACGTCTCTCATCAACCCCCCTGCTCACGATGCAGTTGTGCAAAGGACGGGCCAAAATTTCGGTCAGAATAGGGCACAAGTCCAATCCCACCTTGGCTGCCCGAGCGTTGTTTTGGCCCCTAGCCTATTGAAAACGCTTGGCCCCTTCGGTTCGTTCCCCACGCCGAAAGCCCTTACCGGGGCGGAAAACGCTGCTATCGTCGTATCTTAACAGCCGCATTTTACCGCTCCGCGACGTTGCGCCGCCGAGCCATAAAACGATTGGGGGGAAGTGTCATGAGTGCCAGCGTCAATCGCCAGATCCTGCTCGTGGAAAAGCCGACCGGCAAACTCGCGAAGTCCAACTTCAAGATGACGGACGGCAAGATCCCCGAGCCGAAAGACGGCGAAGCGCTCGTGCGCGTGAAATACATTTCCCTCGATGCAGCCAACCGCGCCTGGATGCAGGGCGCGACCTATCGCGCAGCCGTCGAAGCCAACACGGTGATGGCGGGCGGCGGTGTCGCTGAAGTGGTCTCGTCGAAAGCGCCTGGCCTGAAGGAAGGCGATCTGGTGTTCGGCGATACCGGCTGGCAGGACTATGCCGCCGTGAATGCGAAACATCTCGTCAAGGTGCCCAAGATCGAACCAATGACGCATCTACTAAGCGTGTACGGCATCGCCGGGCTCACCGCCTATTTCGGCCTGCTGAATGTTGGCAAACCGAAGGAAGGCGAAACAGTCGTCGTCTCCGCTGCTGCGGGCTCGGTCGGCTCGATCGTCGGACAGATCGCAAAGATCAAGGGCTGTCATGTCGTCGGCATCGCCGGCGGCAAGGACAAATGCGCGTGGCTGGTCAAAGACCTCGGCTTCGATGCAGCGGTCGATTACAAATCCGAACCCGTGTTCAAGGCGCTGAAGGCGGCCGCACCGAACGGCATCGACGTCTATTTCGACAATGTCGGCGGCGATATTCTCGAAGCGTGTCTGTCGCAGATGAACAATCGCGGACGCATTTCGTGTTGTGGCGCGATCTCAGCATATGACGGTGCCGCACCGGCTGCGGGACCGCGCGGGATTCCCGGCCTGATCGTCGTCAAGCGTCTCATCATGCAAGGCTTCATCGTCACCGACTTCTACGACCAGCGCGAACAGGCGATGGCTGACCTTCAGTCGTGGGTGAAAGCAGGCAAGCTGAAAGTTCAGGAAGACGTGATCAGCGGGCTGGAGAACACGCCGCAGGCGCTGATTGGGCTGCTGGCGGGAGAAAATCGCGGCAAGCGAATGGTGAAAGTATAGAGAACACCTCGCCGCGAGAATTATTCCGCGCGGCCACTACTCCTCGGCAGCACATCAGAAAGCCGTGATTGCATCGCTGGCATCTGGCGTGTGGCATACACCTTGCTGAGGTCTCTCCGAAAACCACGGAGAGATCGTCATGAGTGCTGCTTCAGTAAAGTCCGGCGCCAACACGCGCTGGATCCAATTGGTCTTGGGCGTGATCGCCATGATGGCGATCTCCAGCCCGCAATATGTCTGGACGCTGTTCGTCAAATCGTTCCAGACTACGACGGGTGCGGCGCTTCCCGCGATCCAAGTCACGTTCTCGTTGCTCATCGTGCTGCAGACCTTCTTCTCGCCGCTGCAAGGCTGGCTGATCGATAAATTCGGCCCGAAATGGCTAATCGCCATCGGTGCCGTCCTCAGCGGCCTCGGCTGGATTCTGTCAGCACAGATCACATCGCTGTACGGTCTTTATGCAACCTATGGCTTATTTTGCGGCATCGGCACCGGCCTCGTTTATGTCGGCATCGTCGGGCTGATGGTGCGCTGGTTCCCCGACAAGCGCGGTTTCGCGACCGGCATGGTCGCCGCAGGCTACGGGTTCGGCGCAATTGCAACCACCTTCCCGATCTCCGACATGCTGGCATCCTCCGGCTATCAAAGCACGCTGACGACCTTCGGCATCGTTCTCGGCGCGGTCGGTTTCCTCGCGGCACTCGGTCTTCGCGATCCGAAGCCCGGCGAGGTCAGCAGCATCGCCCCGATGGTCTCCGTCGCCAAGAAAGACTATGAGCCGAAACAGATGCTGAAGACGCCGATCTTCTGGTTGATGTTCACTATGATGACAATGATGTCGACCGGCGGGCTGATGGTGATTTCGCAGTTCGCGAATTTCATGAAGGACTTCGGCATCGCGAGCGTCGTGATCTGGGGATTTGCCGCGCTGCCGTTCGCGCTGACGATCGATCGCATCATGAACGGTCTTACGCGGCCGTTCTTCGGCTACGTCTCGGATCGCATCGGGCGGGAAAACACGATGGGCATCGCCTTCATCTTCGAGGGCATTGCCATCGCGCTGATGGTCGCCTCGCGCGACAACGCGCTGCTGTTCGCGCTGCTATCAGGCGTCGTGTTCTTCGGATGGGGTGAAATCTTCTCGCTGTTTCCCTCCACGCTGACGGACACTTACGGCACCAAGAACGCCACGACCAATTACGGCTTCCTCTATATCGCGCAGGGCATCGGCTCGGTGCTTGGCGGCCCGGTGGCGGCATTGATCCATGATTCCTACGGAAGCTGGATGCCGGTGTTCGGCATCATCATCGCGATGGATATCCTCACCGGCTTGCTGGCGCTGTTCGCGCTCAAGCCGTGGCGGTCGGCGTGGTTCTCCGGCAAGTTCGCAGGCGCGAAGATGGTGCCGGCGGAGTAAGCGTGCGCTCCTCCCTGAATGCCCGGCCGTTTCGGCCGGGCATTTTGCGTTTTGCACGACGGCAAATTTTTGCTTAAGACAACGCGTCTCCCGGCGCAGCGTCGCGCCACATCCAACCAGCGGAATCGACCGATGCTGAATACGCCCCGCGCCCTTCGCGGCATGGTGACATCGCCCCATCATCTCGCCTCTGAGGCAGGACTGCGCGTGCTGCGCGAGGGCGGCAACGCCATCGAGGCGACGCTGGCAATGGCGGCATCGTTGCCCGTCGTCTATCCGCACATGAATTCCATCGGCGGCGATGGTTTCTGGCTGATCTCGAAGGACGGCAAGGCTCCCATAGCGGTGGACGCTTGCGGCGCGGCGGCGAAGGCGGCGACTATCGATTTCTACAAGAGCAAAGGTCTCGCCGCGATTCCCTCGCGCGGTCCGCTCGCCGCGAATACCGTTGCGGGCACATTGTCCGGCTGGGCGGAAGTCATCGCAATCAACAAGGAGATCGGCGGCAAACTGCCGTTGCCGCGCCTTGTCGAAGACGCCGTGTGGTCGGCGGAAAACGGCTTTGCCGTCACCGCGACGCAGGAAGAACTCACACGCACGAAATTCGCCGAGCTGAAGGATTCGCCCGGCTTCGTCGACACCTTCTGTCTTGGCGGCAAGTTGCCGAAGGAAGGCCAGCTGATGAAGATGCCGCGGCTGGGCGCGACGCTGAAGCGTATCGGCCAACATGGCCCGATGGATTTTTATACGGGTGTGCTCGCAAAGGAGATTGCCGCCGATTTGAAACGCTGCGGCTCGCCGGTGGCGCTTGAGGATCTCGCCGTGCACAAAGTGCAACGGCGCGAGGCGCTCTCGGTGAAAGTGAAGCAGGCGACGCTATATAATTTCCCTCCGCCGACGCAGGGCCTCGCCTCGCTGATGATCCTTGCGATCTTCGAGCGCCTTGGCATCAAGGAAGCCGAGACGTTCGAATATCTTCACGGCATCGTCGAAGCGACCAAGCAGGCGTTTCTGGTGCGCGACCGCATCGTCGGCGATCACACGCTGATGACGGAGAAGGCTGAGGATTTTCTCAAATCAGCAAAACTCGATGCGCTTGCCGCGAACATCAATCTCAAACGCGCGTTGCCGTGGCCGGTGCCGGCCAATCCCGGCGACACGGTGTGGCTTGGCGCCATCGACAAAAACGGTATCGCGGTCAGCTTCATCCAGAGCATCTATTTCGAATTCGGCTCGGGCTGCGTGCTCGAGAATTCCGGCATCGTCTGGCAGAATCGCGGTTCGAGTTTCCTTTTGCAGGATAACGGGCCCCGCGCGCTGCGTCCGGGCCGCAAGCCGTTCCACACGCTTAATCCCGCGATGGCGATGTTCGACGACGGCCGCCGCATGGTCTACGGCAATATGGGTGGCGAAGGCCAGCCGCAGAGCCAGTCGGCGGTGTTTTCGCGTTACGCGATGTATGGACAGGGACTGCAGGCGGCGATCACAGCACCGCGCTGGCTGCTTGGAAAGACATGGGGCGACGCTACCGTGACGCTCAAGCTGGAATCGCGGTTCGATCCGCTCGTCGTGCAGGCGATGCGTGACGCCGGTCACGACATCGAGATGCTGGAAGATTTCACCTCGACGATGGGCCACGCAGGTGCCGTGGTGCGCCATGCCGACGGCCTGTTCGAGGGCGCGACCGACCCGCGCAGCGACGGCGCGGCGATGGGGTTTTAATTTACGAATTTGCCGCCGAGTTCATCATCGATGTGGATTTTGATGATGTCGTCGAAGGTTTTCTCGGCGGTGGTAAACCCCAGCTTCAACGCGCGTTCGGTCGAGAAATTGCGCGGCCATCCGGCGACGATCCCCATGATGGTCTGATCCGGCCGGCGCTTGATGCGCGCAACGACGTTCTTTCCCGCAACCCGTTCAAGCGCCGCAATCTGCTCGCCGACGGTCGCCGCAAGGCCCGGCATGCTCAATGCGCGGCGCGGGCCGATCGCGTTCAAATCCATCGTGCCGGCATGAATCAGAAATCCGACCGCCGAACGCGGCGACGCATGCCAGTGCATCACGTCCTCGGACACCGGAAGCACCGCCTCTTTGCCGGACAACGGTTCGCGGATGATGTTGGAGAAGAATCCCGAAGCCGCCTTGTTCGGCGCGCCGGGGCGCACGCAGATCGTCGGCAGGCGGATGCTGACACCGTCGAGCAGACCCTTGCGCGAATAATCCGAGATCAGCAATTCGCCGATGGCTTTTTGCGTGCCGTAACTCGTCAGCGGTGTCGTGAAGAACTCATCGCCGATTTTGTCCGGGAACGGCGCGCCGAATACGGCGATGGATGAGGTGAACACAAGACGCGGCTTGTAGCCGCCGCCGATGGCACGGATCGCGTCGATCAGATAACGCGTACCATCGAGATTGATCCGATAGCCCTTGTCGAAATCGGCTTCCGCCTCACCCGAAACGATTGCGGCCAGATGGAAGATCACATCCGGCTTCGCTGCGACGAGTTTTTCGACGGCAGGCTGCGACGACACATCCGCCGTCACAAGATCGACCGGCATCGACGCACCGGCGGGCTTCGCAGGCGCGACGACATCCTGCAACGTCATCTTGGAAATTCCGGATTTGCCGAGCTTGCCGTCTTTCGCGAGGCGCTCAGCCAGTTTGCGGCCGACCATGCCGGCCGCACCGAGAATGAGAATGTGCAAGAAAACCTCTCCTTGAATTCGCTTCCGTCATTGCGAGGAACGATAGCTCCGAAGCAATCCAGTCTTCTTCCTAATTCTGGATTGCTTCGCTTCGCTCGCAATGACGAATACGGTTATTGTTATTTATTCCTTGACCGCGCCGGTCATCGCCGAGACGTAGTGCTCGACGAAGAACGCGTAGAGGATGACCAGCGGCAGCGAGCCGACCAGCGCGCCCGCCATCAGCGATCCCCATTTGTAGATATCGCCGTCGACGAACTCGTTGACGATAGCGACCGGCACCGTCTTGTTCTGCGTCGAGGACAGGAACGTCAGTGCGTAGATAAACTCGTTCCAGCACAGCGTGAACGAGAAGATGAAGGCGGAGATCAATCCCGGCACCGCAAGCGGCAGCACGATCTTGGTCAAAATCTGCCAGCGGCTGGCGCCGTCGATCAGCGCGCATTCCTCAAGCTCGAAAGGAATGGTCTTGAAATAACCCATCAGGAGCCACGTCGAGAACGGAATGAGAAGAGTCGGATAAACCAGGATCAGCGCCAACGGCGAATCGAACAGGCCGTAGCTGTGAATAACCGAGGCCAGCGGAATAAACAAAATCGACGGCGGGATCAGATAGGCAAGAAAGATCGACGCGCTGACGACATTGGCGCCTTTGAAACGCAGCCGCACGATGGCATAGGCCGCAAGCACGCTTGCAACGATTGAAATGAGCGTCGCCGCGCCTGCGACATACATCGTGTTCCACAGCCAGCGCGGATAATTCGTCTCGAACAATAATTTGCTGATGTGTTTGAAGGTCGGCTTCACCACCCAGAACGGGTTGAAAGTCTCCATGTCGATCAGCTGTTCGTCGGGTTTGATCGACGTCAGCGCCATCCAGTAGAACGGAAACAGCAGCACAACGATCATGATGAGCAGCGGGATGTAGAGCGTTACGATCTTGCTGGGCAGCTTCTCGAGATAACTCATACCCTCGCTGTCGTCGCTCGACGACTGTGTTGCAACGGCGGCCGGAATTGCTGCGTGGTCAGTCATTGTCGGACCCCTGCTGCCGTTTGCGGCACGCGCGCGCGGGGCTTGCCCCGTTCGCGCAAAAAAGAAAACTGCAGCGGCGCAGAACGCTCAGTCATTGTCGGACCCCTGCTGCCATTTGCGGCGCTGCATGCCGAACCATGAAATCGTGATCGCCGCGAGCAGGAACGGAATCATCGCGGTCGCAATCGCAGCACCTTCGCCGAGACGGCCCGACAGAATGCCGCGCTGATAACTCAGCGTCGCCATCAAATGCGTCGCGTTGACCGGGCCGCCGCGTGTCAGCGCCCAGATCAACTGGAAGTCGGTAAATGTAAACAGCACCGAGAACGTCATCACCACCGCGATGATCGGCGTCAGCAGCGGATAGGTGATAAAGCGAAAGCGCTGCCAGTTGGTCGCGCCGTCCAGCGTCGCCGCCTCATAAAGCGACGGCGACACCGTCTGCAGGCCGGCGAGCAGCGTTATGGCGACGAACGGAACCCCGCGCCAGATGTTGGCGATGATGACGCTGGCGCGCGCCCAGCTCGAGTCGCCGAGAAAATTGATATTGTGGTCGATCAATCCCAGATGCCGCAGCGACCAAGAAATGATCGAGAACTGCGAGTCGTATATCCACCAGAACGCGATAGCGGACAACACAGTCGGCACGATGAACGGAATCAGAACCGCCGCGCGGATCATCGCCTTGAACGGCATGCTGCGATTGAGCAGCAGCGCGAGGTAAAGTCCAAGTGCGAATTTGATGGCGCTGGCGACGACCGTGTAGAGCAACGTGTTGAAGACCGACAGCCAGAATACGCCATCGTCGTAGAGCCACTGATAATTCTCAGCACCGATGAAGACGCCATCGCGCCCGATGCGAACGTCGGTAAAGCTCATCCACACGCCGAGGCCGAGCGGATAGGCGAGAAACAGGATCAGAAATCCCGCGGCAGGCAGCATGAACCAGAACGCGATCCAGTTGCGGTTCGAGATCAGACGCTGCCACGCCGACTGCGAGCTGACATAGGAACCGCTGGCGGATGCCGGCGCTGGGATCGACGTCATGAGCTTTGCCCTGTCGCGCAGACATGAAGACTACGCGCATATCGTGGAGCGATAAAGGCACCGGCGCGGAACTGTTCCGCGCCGGTGGCCGTCGTTTTAGGACCGATAGAGCCGCTTGGCCTGACGTTCCGCAAAGGCAATCGAGCCCTTGAGGTCTTCGCGGCCGGTGCAGTAGTTGGCGAACATGTCGACAACGATGAAGTCGGCGATGGCTGCCGCCGCGTTTTCACCGAGCGTACCGAGGCCTGCAGGCGTCAACGTGCGCTTGGCAACATCGCGGAACTTGGTGTTCTTCGGATCCACGGTCCAGATCGGGTTGTTGTCGTAGGCGAGCAGGAAGTGCGACAGATAGCCCTTCGCCGACGTGACCCACGGATTGAACTGATCGGCTTCCAGCATGAATGCCGTCAGCGCTTTACAGGCCTGCGGATACTTCGTGAAGTTGAAGGTCAGCATCGTGAACGGCAGATGCAGTTCGGTCGGCTTGCCGGCCGGACCGATCGGCATATAGGCGTGGTCCATGTCGGCGGCGATTTCCTTGGCGGAATTCTGTGCCGTGACATAGATCGAGATGCCGTTGACGGTGCAGTAAAGCTGACCGGCAAGGAAGGCCTTGTTGTTCGACGAGTCGTTCCACGACGCGGTGCCCGGAATGAAGGCGCCGTAAAGTTCCTTGACGTATTCCAGTGCCTTCGCGGTTTCCGGCGAGTTGATGATGACCTTGTCGTTCGCATCGACGAGATAACCGCCATGCGTCCACAGCGCCCAGTGCAGCCAGGTGTTGGCATCGCCCGATGCGTGGCCGAGCGCCATGCCGGCCGGCGTGCCGTTCTTGTTCAGGCCCTTGCATAGTTCCAGGAAGCCCGCAGTGTCCTTCGGAAATTCCTTGAAGCCTGCTTTTTCCATCGCACTGATGCGATAGTTGGCCAGACCGCCGGTCGCAGCGACCGGAATGCCGATCCACTTGCCGTCCTTCGTCTTGCCGTAGGCAAGTGCCGATGGCACCCAGCCGCCGTATTTCTTTCCGAGATAATCGGCCACATCCGTAACATCGATGCACTTGCTCGGGAACAGATGCGGTAGCGAATAGAGACCCCACACCATGTCGAGGCCCTGCCCGGTGTTGGCGACGACTGAAGCCTTCGGCTGAACGTCTTCGTAAGATTCATTGGTCACTTCAACCGCCACGCCGGTGGCCTTGGTGAATGCCTGAATCATGTTCATGAAAGCCACGTCCTCGGCTTCCACGAAACGCTTCCAGCGCAGCAGCTTGATCGCGGCGCCGGCTTCCGGTTTCCACTGCGCGGTCTGCGCCCATGCTTGGGCGAAGCCGAGCAACTGGTCGGCGGACACGGTGGCCGCGCCGGCCAGCAACGATGCGCCGCCCTTCAATAGCGAGCGGCGATTTGGAGTGAATTTATCCATTGTCTGTCGTCTCCCTGTTGTACCGGCTTCGTGTTGTCCCGGGCCGGCTGTTGATTTTCACTTTTAGTGATTTCCTATTCCGCCGCCTCAGTTGATGAGGCGCTTGCCAGTCTCCTTGTCGAACACATGCGCGGCGTTGGCGTTTGGACGCAGCTTGATCTTGTCGCCGGGCTTTACCGAACGGCGGTCGCGGATCACGGCGATCAGATCCTGGTTACCGATGCGCGCCACGATCTGGGTTTCCGATCCGGTCGGCTCGACCACGACGACTTCGGCTTCGATGCCGTCGTCGGCGAATTCCAGATGCTCCGGGCGGATACCGTAGATCACCGGCTTGCCTTCGAGGCCGCTGCGCGATGCGGCGAGTGGAAGCTTGCTGCCGTTCGCGGTTTCGACGCACGGCGCGCCGCCATTCGAAAGTTTGCCTTCGAGGAAATTCATCGCGGGCGAACCGATGAACCCGGCGACGAATTTGTTGTCCGGATGATCGTAGAGATGAAGCGGTGTGCCCATCTGCTCGACGATGCCGTCCTGCATGACGACGATCTTGTCCGCCATCGTCATCGCTTCGATCTGGTCATGCGTCACGTAGACGGTCGTGGTTTTCAGCCGCTGATGCAGTTCCTTGATTTCGGTGCGCATCGCCACGCGCAGCTTGGCGTCAAGGTTCGAAAGCGGCTCGTCGAACAGGAATACCTGCGGATCGCGCACGATCGCGCGTCCCATTGCGACGCGCTGTCGCTGGCCGCCCGACAACTGGCGCGGATAACGATCGAGCAACGCCGTTAGCCCGAGAATTTCGGCGGCGCGCTTCACCAGCTTGTCGATCTCGGCCTGATTTTCTTTTCGCAGTTTGAGCGAGAAACCCATGTTCTGCGCGACCGTCATGTGCGGATAGAGCGCGTAGTTCTGGAACACCATCGCGATGTCGCGCTCTTTCGGCTGTACATCGTTGACGACGCGGTCGCCGATCGAAATCGTGCCGGAGGTGATGTTCTCAAGTCCTGCGAGCATGCGCAGCAGCGTGGACTTGCCGCAACCCGAAGGGCCTACCAGCACGACGAACTCGCCGTCCTGGATCGGAACCGACACGCCGTGAAGGACTTCAAAGCCGCCGAACGATTTACGCACGTCGTGGATTTGCACCGACGCCATTCAACTCTCTCCCTGTCTTCCGGCGTCGTCCGGCGTAAGCCGTCGCTGCTCTATTCTTTGATGGCGATGTCGAAAGCCGTAGCTTGACGAGCATTGTCCGCAGTTCAAGCGTGATTAGCAATCTGTTGGTAGCGCTGTCAATAATTCTTGATTGCCGGAATCCTTATGGTATGAGCGCTGAATGGCACGGAAACGCGCGAAGTCCGGCAAAATCCGGCTGACCGAGGTCGCCAAGCTGGCAGGTGTGAGCCAGATCACGGCGTCGCGCTTTTTCCGAAATCCCGAAGCGCTTTCGCCCGACAAGCGGCAGCGCGTGGATAGCGCGGCGAAAGAATTGGGCTATATCCCCAATCTCGCAGCGCGCGCACTGGCTTCGCACCGCACCGAAGTCATCGGCGTCCTGATACCGTCACTCACCAACAACGTGTTCTCGGACGTGTTGCGCGGAATCTACGACGCCTCCGAGGGCAGCCGCTACAGCATTCAGTTTGCCAACACCCGCTACAGCGTGCTGCAGGAAGAAAAACTGCTGCGTCTGTTTCAGGCACAGATGCCGGCCGGCCTGATCGTAACCGGGATCAACCAGACCGCGGAATCGCGCGCGGTGATGGAGGCGATGAACTGTCCGATCGTGCAGATCATGGAAACCGGCCCCGATCCCGTCGACATGATGGTTGGGTTTTCGCATTACGATGCTTCCGTAAAGGCTATTTCGCATCTGATCGATCGCGGCTACCGCCGGATCGGCTTTCTCGGCGCGCGCATGGACCCGCGCGTGCAGCGCCGGCTCGAAGGTTATCGCGACGCGATGAAGGCTGCGTCATTGCTCGACCCTCGCCTCGTCCTGACCACGCCGGTGCCGACGGCAGTAACGCGCGGCGGCACGCTGTTCGCCGATCTGCTTGCCAGTGCACCTGATATGGACGCGGTGTTTTGCGTGAACGACGATCTTGCGCTCGGTGTGCTGTTCGAATGCCAGCGTCGTGGAATTCCGGTGCCCGACAAGATGGCCATCGTCGGCTTCAACGATCTGGAGTTCATGGCCTCGACCGTGCCGCCGCTGACAAGCGTGCGCACCAACCGCTATGAGATGGGCAAGAGCGCAATTACGATGGTGACGTCCGCAATCGGCGGCGAGCGCCCCCCTCAACCTGTCGTCGATCTCGGATTTGAATTGATGGTCCGTGGCAGTTCGCTGCCTCGCTTCGCCTAGCCGCTCGCCATCGCGCAAAACCGCTAAAGCAAAAAAATGGTAGCGCTGTCTTTTTTGCTGGCCTAAAGTCTAATTTCCTCAGTCAGCCGCTCCGAAAAGTGCAGTGCGGGAGAATTTTGACGTGACAAAAAAAGACAACGACGCCGCTGCCCACGGTACGCGCCGCAAACTCCGCTCCCAACTCTGGTTCGACAATCCCGACAATCCGGGCATGACCGCGCTCTATCTCGAGCGCTATCTCAATTACGGCCTGACGCGCCACGAATTGCAGTCCGGCAAACCGATCATCGGCATAGCGCAGACGGGCAACGACCTGTCGCCATGCAACCGCCATCACCTCGAACTGGCGCATCGCGTTCGCGAAGGTATCCGCGAAGCCGGCGGCCTTGCGATGGAATTCCCGACGCACCCGATTCAGGAAACCGGCAAGCGCCCGACTGCGGCGCTCGACCGCAACCTCGCCTATCTCGGTCTCGTCGAAATCCTGTTCGGCTATCCGCTCGATGGCGTGGTGCTGACGACCGGATGCGACAAGACCACGCCCGCCTGCATGATGGCGGCGGCGACGGTGAACATTCCGGCGATCGTTCTGTCCGGCGGGCCGATGCTCAACGGCTGGTGGAATGGCGAACGCACAGGCTCCGGCACCGTGGTCTGGAAAGCGCGCGAAGATCTCGCCGCCGACAGGATCGACTACGAACAATTCATGGAAATCGTCGCTTCAAGCGCGCCGTCCGTCGGTCACTGCAACACGATGGGCACCGCCTCGACCATGAACTCGCTTGCCGAAGCGCTGGGATTCTCGCTGCCGGGGTGTGCCGCGATCCCGGCACCGTATCGCGAGCGCGGGCAGATTGCTTACGAGACCGGCAAGCGCGCGGTCGAAATGGTGTGGGAAGATTTGAAGCCGTCGGACTTTCTCACGCGCGAAGCGTTCGAGAATTGCATCGTCGTTAACTCCGCCATCGGCGGATCGACCAATGCGCCGATCCACATCAACGCCCTCGCCCGTCACATCGGTGTCGATCTCTCCATCGAGGACTGGCAGAAGCACGGCCATGACGTGCCGCTGCTGGTGAACATGCAGCCTGCCGGATTTTATCTCGGCGAGGAATATCACCGCGCTGGCGGCGTGCCATCGGTGGTGCGTGAACTGATGAGGCACAAGCGCATTCATGAAGGCGCGCTGACTGTGAACGGCAAGTCGATGGGCGAGAACTGTAAGTCCGCGCCTGCGCCCGACAACGACGTGATCCGCGCTTACGACAAGCCGCTGGTGAAAGATGCTGGCTTCATCGTGCTGCGTGGAAACCTGTTCGACTCCGCCATCATGAAGACCAGCGTGATCTCGAAGGAATTCCGCGACCGCTATTTGTCGAATCCGAAAGACCCGGAGGCGTTCGAGGGCCGCGCCATCGTGTTCGAGGGCCCGGAGGACTATCATCATCGCATCGACGATGCTTCGCTGAACATCGACGAGAACTGCATGCTGTTCGTGCGTGGTGTCGGTCCCATCGGCTATCCCGGCGGCGCGGAAGTCGTGAACATGCAGCCGCCTGCGGCGCTCATCAAGAAAGGCATCACGTCGTTGCCCTGCATCGGTGATGGACGGCAATCTGGTACATCAGGCTCGCCGTCGATCTTGAACGCGTCGCCCGAAGCTGCCGCCAACGGCGGACTGGCTGTTCTGAAAACCGGCGACAGAGTCCGCGTCGATCTGAAAAAAGGCGAAGCGAACATTCTGATCCCGGCGGACGAGTTGAAAAAACGCCACGCCGATCTCATGGCCAAGGGCGGCTTCGCCTATCCAAAAAACCAGACGCCGTGGCAGGAGCTTTATCGCGACACCGTGGGTCAGCAGGCGACAGGCGCGTGCCTTGAGCTTGCAACGCGCTATCGCAACATCGCGGGCACCATCGGCGTCGCGCGCGACAACCACTAGTTTCAGGAGCAGCAATGTCCGGACGACTGAAAGGCAAACGCGCCTTCGTGACCGCAGCGGCCGCCGGCATCGGCCGCGCCTGCGCAATTGCGTTCGCCAAGGAAGGCGCAACCGTGATTGCGACCGACCTCGACGAAAAGACCGTCGCCGCGCTCACAAGCGAAGGCGTGAAGGAAACCTACAGACTCGACATGCGCGACAGTGCTGCCGTCGATGCGATGGCATCGAGGATCGGCAAGGTCGATATTCTTCTCAACGCCGCCGGCTTCGTTCACAACGGAACTGTGCTGGAGTGCTCGGATCAGGATTGGGATTTTTCGTTCGACCTCAACGTCAAATCCATGCACCGCACGATCAAGGCATTTCTGCCCGCGATGTTGGCGGGCGGCGGCGGCTCCATCGTCAACATCGCCTCCGCAGCCGGCGTGTTCAAGGCCGCGCCCAACCGCTACGTCTACAGCGCGACGAAAGCAGCTGTCGCCGCGCTGACCCGCGCGGTGGCCGTCGATTTCATCACCAAGGGCATCCGCTGTAACTGCATCTGCCCCGGCACCATCGAGACGCCGTCGATGCTCGGCCGCGCGGCGTCGCTGGGCGCAGGCGGACGCGAGATGTTCGTCAGCCGCCAGCCAATGGGGCGCCTCGGTACGGCGGAGGAAATGGCGTCGCTTGCGGTCTATCTCGCCAGCGACGAAAGCTCGTTCACCACCGGCGTCGCGCACATCGCCGACGGCGGCTGGACGCTTTGAGGAGACAACAATGAACAAGATCGACCTCAACGGGCGGTTCGCCGTCGTCACCGGCGGCGCGCAGGGCTTCGGCCGCGCCATCACCGAGCGTTTCGTATCCTCCGGCGCGAAAGTCGTGATCTGGGATTTCGACGAAACGCTGGCGCAGAAGACGGCTAAGGAAGTTGGCGCAACGGCTCTTAAGGTCGATGCCGCCGATCCGGCTTCGGTGGACGCCGCGACCGCCGCGACGCTGAAGGCCTTCGGCAGAATCGACATTCTCGTCAACAACGCCGGCATCGCGGGCGTCAACAAGCCCGTGACGGATTTGAGTTTTGAGGAATGGCGTCAGGTGATGCGCATCAATCTCGACGGTCCGTTCATCTGCTGCAAAGCCGTCGTGCCGTCGATGAAGAAGAATAATTACGGGCGCATCGTGAATATCGCGTCCATCGCGGGCAAGGAAGGCAATCCGAACGCCTCGCATTATTCGGCGTCGAAAGCCGGCGTGATCGCGCTGACGAAATCGCTCGGCAAGGAACTGGCCGGCACCGACATTGCCGTGAATGCCGTGACGCCGGCCGCTGCCAAAACCGCGATCTTCGATCAGATGACGCAGCAGCATATTGACTTCATGCTGTCGAAAATTCCGCGCGCACGTTTCCTTAAAGTCGAAGAACTGGCGTCGCTGGTGACGTGGATGGCGTCGGAAGAATGCCTCTACACCACCGGCGCGGTGTTCGACATTTCCGGCGGCCGCGCGACGTACTGATTATTTTCCGTCACGCCGCATGAAATCGAAATCGCAGCCTTCGTCAGCCTGCGTGATCGTTTCATTGAACAAATGCGCGTAGCCGCGCTTCGCCCACTCCGGCGCTGCGTGTTTCGGCAATGCATGCTGACGCATTGTCAGTTCGACCTCGTCGATCAGCACGTCGATCTTTCGCTTGGCGACATCGAGCCGGATCATGTCGCCGGTCTTGACGATGGCCAACGGGCCGCCGACGGCCGCCTCCGGCGTCATGTGCAGCACGATGGTGCCGAATGCCGTACCTGACATGCGCGCGTCGGAAATCCGAACCATGTCCTTCACGCCGGACCGCAATAATTTTTGAGGGATCGGCAGATAGCCCGCTTCCGGCATGCCGGGCGCGCCTTTCGGCCCGGCGTTGCGCAGCACGAGCACGTCGTCCGCGTTGACATCGAGATCGGGCGAATCGATCCGCAGCGTCATGTCCTCAACCGACTCGAACACTACGGCACGCCCGGTGTGCTGCAACAGCTTCGGCGTCGCCGCCGATTGCTTGATGACCGCGCCGCGCGGCGCGAGATTGCCGTGAAGCACGGCCATTCCGCCTTCCGGCGTGATCGGATCATTTCGAGATCTGATCGCATCCTGCCCCGGCACCTCTTCGGCACCCGCGACCACATCACGCAGCGTCTTGCCTTCGATGGTTTTCGCATCCAGATCGAGCAGATCGCCAAGCTGCTTCATCAGTTTCGGCACGCCGCCCGCATGATGGAAGTGCTCCATATAATGAGCGCCGGACGGCTTGAGATCGATCAGCACCGGCACGTCGCGGCCGAGCGCGTCGAATTCGGCGAGATCGATTTTGTGTGGCGTGCGGTTGGCGATGGCGGTGAGATGAATCAGCCCGTTGGTCGAACCGCCGATCGCCTGCAACACGACCTGCGCATTCTTGAACGCCGCAGGTGTGAGCAGCTCGCTTGGCTTCGGGCCACCGCTCTTTGCCATCTCTGCCGCGCGCTTTCCGCTGGCTTCCGCAATGCGCACGCGCTCGGAATGAGGCGCCGGTATCGTCGCGCTCATCGGCAACGACAACCCAACCGCCTCGGACACGCACGCCATTGTGCTAGCGGTGCCCATCACCATGCAAGTGCCGACCGATGGCGCGAGACGCCCGTTGACCGCCTCGATCTCAGCGCCGTCGATTTCACCCGCGCGATATTTACCCCACATGCGGCGACAATCGGTACAGGCGCCGAGCACTTCGCCCTTGTGATGGCCGACGACCATCGGTCCGACCGGAATGACGACCGTCGGCAGATCGGCACTTACAGCGGCCATGATCTGCGCGGGCAGAGTCTTGTCGCATCCGCCAATCACGATCACCGAATCCATCGGTTGCGCGCGGATCATCTCCTCGGTGTCCATCGCCATCAGATTGCGCAGATACATCGAGGTCGGAAACGAGAAACTTTCGGCAATCGAAATGGTCGGAAACACCATCGGCATTGCGCCGGCCAGCATCACGCCGCGCTTGGCCGCTTCGATGAGCTGCGGCACGTTGCCGTGACACGGATTGTAGTCGCTGTAGGTATTGGTGATGCCGACGATAGGGCGCTCCAGCGCGTCGTCGGAATAGCCCATCGCCTTGATGAAGGCCTTGCGCAGGAACAGCGAGAATCCCGGATCGCCGTAGCTCGTAAGACCTTTTTTCAGTCCGCTCTTTTTCTCTTTGCTCATCCGATATCCGTCAGGCCGCCTGCGCGGGTCTGACACGCGACGTCGCAAGGCGCAAGACATCGAGATAGCCGGGCGCGACGTCGACGCGCGCGATCAGTCCCTTCTCGCTCAACAGCCGATGCGCCTCCGGCAGCCGGTAACAAGGCAGATACATAAAGAGATGATGCTCGGCGTGATAGTTCACCCAATAGGGCGCGATGAACGCACGCTCGAGAAAATTCGCGTGCGTTGTGCGCGCATGGCTGAACGGATCTGGGCCCGTTGACGTGCAGGCATGCTCGGCAATGTTACGCACGCGCGTCACCAGCGGAAACCACGTCGCCATCGCAACCAGCCACACGCCTACGAACCAGAGGCCTGCACCGGCCAGCCAGAACAGCACGAACAGGATCGCGTTCACGAACAGGAAATTCACCATCGCCTGCGCGCCGCTGGAAAGGAAATTCTCATGCTCGTCGTCGCGCGATTGCTCGACAACTGGCTGCGCTTTGCGAAACAATTCCAGAAACAGCGGCGAACGCTGCTTGTAGAATGTCTGTCCGGTCAGATCGCGAAACGCCTTGCGGTAGAAACTGTCCTTCGAGATCGGAAACGGCGCGGATAGTCCCAGATCGGGATCTTCCGGCTGCTGCGTGTAGCGATGATGCTTGAGATGATAGGCGCGATAACCGGAAAGCGACGCGCCGACCGGCACCGCGCACAGCCACTGCCCGACGAATTCATTGACCGTCTTGTTCGCATGCAGGCCGCCATGCGCCGCTTCATGCATCAGGATCGCAAGGCCGAGCTGGCGCGTGCCGACGATCATCACGGCGAGCAGCCAGGTGAACGGATTGGGCCAGATCGTCACCAATGAGACGGCGGCGGCTATGGTGCCCCAGCAATGAACGACCATCCACATGCCGCGCCATGAGCTGCGCAACGTCAACTGCGCCCATTCATCGGGTGTGAACACCGTTTTCGGATCGATGCGCTCAACGGCCGGCATGGCTATGGTCCCGCTGTTGATTCCAAGTTCAGGCTACATCGTAGCGCCTAATACCCACGGCGCAAACTCGGCTGCGCCGAAATCGAACGCCTCGCTCTTGGTCCGCTCGCCTGAGGCCACGCGCAGCATCAGGTCAAAAATGCGCTGTCCGCATTGTTCCACGGTTTCCTCGCCGTCGAGGATCGTGCCGCAGTTCACATCCATGTCGTCTTCCATGCGGCGGAACATCGGCGTGTTGGTCGCGAGCTTGATCGAGGGCGACGGCTTGCAGCCGAACACGCTGCCGCGGCCGGTGGTGAAGGCGACCATGTTCGCGCCGCCGGCCACCTGCCCCGTCGCCGCCACCGGATCGAAACCCGGCGTGTCCATGAACACGAAACCTTTCTTGGTGACGGGTTCGGCATAGCCGACGACATCGACGAGATTGGTGCTGCCCGCCTTCGCCATCGCGCCGAGGGATTTTTCCAGAATGGTGGTGAGACCGCCCGCCTTGTTGCCCGGCGACGGATTGGAATCCATCTCCGCATTGTTGCGCTCGGTGTAGTCTTCCCACCAGCGCATCAGCGCGACGAGCTTCTCGCCGACCTCGCGGCTCACCGCGCGGCGCGTCAGCAGATGTTCGGCGCCGTAGGTTTCGGGCGTTTCAGAGAGGATCACCGTGCCGCCGTGGCGCACGAGAATGTCGCTCGCAGCACCCAGCGCCGGATTGGCCGACACGCCCGAGTAACCGTCCGATCCGCCGCACTGAAGCGCAACCATCAACTCGCTTGCCGAGCACGGCTCGCGCTTGACGTTGTTGGATTCCGCCAGCACCTCGCGCACGAAGGCGACCGCCTTTTCCACCGTCTTGCGCGATCCGCCAACATCCTGAATGTCGAGAGAACGCAGGCGGCCTGCGAGACGCTGTTCTTCGAGAAAACCGCCGATCTGGTTCATCTCGCAACCGAGGCCGAGAATGATGACGTGCGAAAAATTCACGTGCCTCGCGTATCCACCAAGCGTGCGGCGTAGCACGGTCAGCGGCTCAAGCTGAGTCATGCCGCAGCCGGTCTTGTGCGTCAGCGCGACCACACCATCGACATTCGGATAATCCGCCAGCGGATCGTGGCCGGTGAACGGGTTGCGCTTGAATATGTCGGCGACGAGGCCTGCGACATGCGCGCTGCAATTCACGCTCGTCAAAATGCCGATGTAGTTGCGCGTCGCGACGCGTCCGTCGGGCCGGCGAATTCCGTCGAACGTCGCGGGCAGATCGAAATTCGGCGTGGGCTTTACATCGACGGAATAAGCATAGTCTTTCGAGAACTCGCCCATGCCGATGTTCTGCACATGGACGTGCTGGCCCGGCGCAATCGGCTTGGTGGCAAAGCCGATGATCTGGCCGTAGCGCTTGACGGGCTCGCCGACCGCAATCGGCTTCACCGCCACTTTATGCCCGGCCGGAATTTTCTCCGACGTGGCGACACCCTTCGCCACTTCCACACCCGGCATCAGCGTCGTCCGCGCGATCACCACGCTGTCGTCGGGATTGAGGCGGATGATGGGTGTGGGGGACATAGGACGTCTCAGATCATTGTCATGGCCGGGCTCGTCCCGGCCATCTCGATTATCCTAGCATGGTGCTCAGCGCATCGGGATCACCGGGACAAGCCCGGTGATGACATTTTATCCGAGAGTGTCATGCCTTGCCGCCGGAGTTCTTGCGCGTCTCCGCAATGTGGCTCCTCGCCGACATCGCCAACAATCCGCTGTCGTTCAGCAGCGTCACCAGCTTGAAGCCGCGCTGGATCGCGAGCGTCGCACCGGCGTGCCCGGAACAATGAATGCCCGGATACAGCCCGCGCTTCTCGCATCCCTTCACGATCTTCTCGTAGATTTCGAGAATCTGCGGCTCGGTACGGTCAAGAGTCGGATGCAGGCCGTATGAGAATCCCAAATCCGAGGGGCCGATATAAACGCCGGCGATGCCCTTCACGTCGAGAATGGCGTCGAGATTTTCAACCGCTGTCTTGGTTTCGATCATCGGAAGGCACAGCGTCTCTTCGTTAGCGGTCTGCTGATAGGTGCTCGGCGCGCCGTAAACGGCCATACGTATGGGGCCGTTGCTGCGCGTGCCGCGCGGCGGATATTTCGCGTATTGCACGAAGCGCTCGGCTTCTTCCTTGGTGTTGATCATCGGGCAGATCACGCCCTGCGCGCCGCCGTCAAGCACCTTGCCGATGATGCCGGGCTCGTTCCACGGCACGCGCACCATCGGCGTCACCGGATGCGCGTTCATCGCCTGGAAACATTCGATCATCGACATGTAGTCCTGCACGCCGTGCTGGATATCGACCGTCACCGAATCGAAGCCGCACTGCGCCATCACTTCGGCCGAGAAGCCGGAGGGAATCGCAAGCCACGCATTGACCACGACCTTGCCCGATGCCCAGATTTCCTTGACCCTATTCGCCATTGTTTTTGTCCCTATTGGATTGCGCTTTTCACCGCCGCGTCGTCGATGCCGACGGACTTTGCGGTGTTGACGATCGAATTCCAGGTGTCTTCCGTCAGCGGCACGCCGTTCTTGGTGCGCTCCGCGCGCATTGCCGCTTCCGGTTCGCCCGGAATCAAAACCGCGTCGTGACCTTCCGCCAGATTCGAATTCTTCACAAAGTCGATATAGCGCGCGACTTCGCCGTCGAAGAAATGCGCAGGGTCCACGACTTTCGGATCGACGTAAAAAGCGAGCATGCCGTTGGCGAAACGGCGATCGTTTTTCGTAGCGCCATTGCCGGTGAGCGCTCCGCCGAGCAGTTCGCACATCAGCGCGAGTCCCGAGCCTTTATGCTCGCCGAACGCGCGGATCGCGCCCTTGCCCTGCGCGTGAATGCGCGGGCCGTCCGGTTCATAGGGACCGTAAAGCGTATGCGGGTCTTCGCTCAGCGTGCCGTCTTCGTTGACCAGCGCACCCTTCGGCAATTTCTTGCCGCCGCGGCTCGCCACCATCACCTTGCCTTCGGCGACGATGGATGTCGCAAAATCGAGCACCACCGGAATCTTTCCCGGACGCGGCACGCCGACGCAATACGGCGCGGTCGAGAATTTGCGTCCGACGCCGCCGTACGGCGCGACCAGCACCGAGCCCGCCGCGTTGACGAAATGCACCGAGACCAAGCCTTCAGCGGCGGCCATCTCCGCCCAGTCACCCACACGCCCAAGATGGCCGGAATTTTTCAGCGTGATCGCGGAGAGTCCGTTTGTCTTGCATTTCTCGATGCCAACTTTGACCGCCTGCGGCGTCACCGTCTGGCCGTAACCGAAGCCGCCGTCGATCACCGCAAGCGACGGCGTATCGACCTCGATCTTGATTTTCTGGTCGGGCACGGTGACGCCCTCGTTCACCCAGCGCACATATTGCGGCACGCGGATGACGCCGTGGCTGTCATGACCCGTGAGATTGGCGGTGACGAGATAATGCGCGATGCGCTGCGCTTCTTCTTTGGAAGATTTGGCGCGGGCGAAAATATCACTCACGAAATTCGTGAGTTTCTCAACCTTCAGTGTAACCATGTCAGGCGCTGACTTTCGTGTGGCCGCCTAGATAAGCGGCTCTGATTGCTTCGTTGCTCCATAGCTCGTCCGGCTTGCCGCCGAGCGCGAGACGTCCGGTCTCCAGCACATAGCCGTAATCCGCGACCGATAGACCCATGCGCGCATTCTGCTCGACGAGCAAGACCGTCGTTTCCTTTCTGATCTCGCCGATGATGCGAAACACCGTCTGCACGATCACAGGCGCGAGGCCCAGCGACGGCTCATCGAGCAACAGAAGGCGCGGTTTCGCCATCAGTCCGCGCGCCACCGCCACCATCTGCAACTGACCACCGGACAGGGTCCAGCCGAGCTTGTCGGAAAACGCGCGGATATCCGGAAACAGGTCGAACATGCCGTCGGCCTCGCGCGACAGCTGCGCTTTCGCCACGCGCCGGTTCGATGCGCCGAGCATGATGTTTTCCTTGACCGTGAGGCCGGGAAATACCCGTCTGCCCTCCGGCACATGCGAAATTCCAAGCCGCACGATGGCTTCGGGGCCAAGCCCCGCAATGGATTTGCCCTCGAACAGAATGTCGCCCGATGTCGGTTTTGCCAGACCCGATATCGCGCGCAGCGTCGTCGATTTGCCCGCGCCGTTGGAGCCGAGCAGCGTTACGACCTGCCCGGTGTCGACTTTCAGCGAAACGCCGCGCAGCGCTTCGATTTCGCCGTAACGGACAACAAGATCGTTGATCTCGAGAAGCGCCATGATTACTCCGTCCCGAGATAGGCCGAGATCACGTCGGGCTGCTGCAGCACCGATAGCGACTCGCCGTCCGCGATGCGGCGTCCGAAATTCAGCACCGTGATGTGCTGAGCGGCCTCGCGCACCAGCGCCATGTCGTGATCGATGATCAGGATGGTGAGGCCCTGATCGGCGATGCGCTTGAGGAGACCGTGCAACTCGACCTTCTCGCTGGAATTCAATCCGGCGGCAGGTTCATCGAGCAGCAGCAATGTCGGATTGGCGGCGAGTGCGCGGGCGATTTCGATCAACCGCTGATGGCCATAAGAGAAGCTCGACACCAGCTCGTTCGCGCGCGGCCCGAGACCGACGAATGTCAAAGCCGACATCGCACGCTCGCGCAGCGAATCCGCATTGTGCTGCACGAGAAGATTGCCCGGCCGCTCCGCGCCGATCATGACGTTTTCCAGCGCCGTCATCGTGCGAAACAGGCGGATGTTCTGGAACGTGCGCCCAAGACCCGCAGCCGTTCGTTGATGCGCGGGCATATGGGTAACATCGGTGCCGTCGAGAACGATCTTGCCGGACGTGACGTTATAAAGTCCCGACAGCATATTAAGCGTCGTGGTCTTGCCCGAACCGTTGGGGCCGATCAGCGCATGCACCCCGCCGCGACGCACTTGCAGATCGACATTGTCGACCGCTTTCAATCCGCCGAAATGCTTCGACAGCCCCGTGACCTGCAGCACCATCTCGCCGCCGGTCGTCGCGGGTGCCAGCCGAAGCGACGGCGCGGTCAGGATCGGCGGCACCTTGGCGCGCCAGCGCTTGAGCACGTCCGCGACAAAACCCCAGATGCCGTCCGGCATGAAACGCACAATCAGGATCACGAACAGGCCGTAGATCGCCAGATACAACCCCGGAATGTTTTTCAGAAAACGCAGCCACTCCGGGATCAGGATCAGCAATCCGGTGCCGATCACCGCCCCGATGGGCGACGCGACACCGCCGAGCAGCGCCATCGTCAGGAACACGATGGACTCCGCGAACGAGAATTGATCCGGACTCACATAGGCGAAACCGCCGGCGAACAGTCCGCCTCCGATGGCGCCGAGCAACGCCGACAAAGCAAACGCCGTAACCTTGGTGCGGAACACGTCGATACCGGCGACACTCGCTGCAAGCTCGTTGTCGCGCACGGCGCGCATCGCGCGGCCCATTCGCGTATCCGGCAGATGCCAGACGAGATAGCCGATCAGCGCCAGCGCGCCGACGCAGAAAGCGAGGAACGATTGCTGCGTGTTGAACAGCGCCGGCTTTCCGATACGCGACACACCGTCCGGCCCGTGGGTCAACCAGATCGTGTTGATCATCACCAGCGTCAGGATCTGCTGGAACGAGATTGTCACCATCGCAAGGTAATGGCCGCCGAGCTTCAGCGTCGATGCACCGAGAAACGCACCGGCGATCAGCGACAGCACCGCACCGCCCGCAAGCGCAATCCAGAAGTTGAGCTGATAGTCGGCGGTTCCAAGACCCACGGCATAGGCACCGAGACCGAAGAACGCCGCCTGCGCGAGATTGATCTGGCCGCAGAAGCCAAGCACGACCGTGAGGCCGAACACGGCCACGGCGAACGTCGTCGCCTGCATCAGGATGTTGAGCGTGTATCCGTCGAAGCGCATCGTCGCCGCTGCGAACACAGCGACTGCGGCGAGAAGAAAGTAAGGCAAATGCCGAACGATAAACGGCGCGGTGCGCACGCGCGGCGCGGCGGCCTGAATGTCTCCGGTGGAAGCGCTCATGCTTTTTCTGCCACGCGCTCGCCGAAGATACCCTGCGGCCGGAACACGAGGAACGCGACCAGCACGAGAAACGCGAAACCGTCTTTATAAGGCACCGACACATAGGCCGCGCCGAATGTCTCGATGATTCCGAGCGCGACGCCGCCGATGATCGCACCCGCGACATCGCCAAAGCCGCCGATGATGGTCGCGGCAAACGCTTTCAGCGCAATCGTCCCGCCCATCTGGATCGAGACGAACAGAATGGGGGCCACGAGAATGCCGGCGAGGCCGCCGAGCACCGCCGAATAGATGAACGTGATCATGATCATCGCGGAGACGGAAATACCGAGCAGCGACGCCATCTCCTTGTCCTGCGATGTCGCCTGCAATTTCTTGCCAAGCATCGTGTGTTCGAAAAACCAGTAGTTGAACGCGACCAGCACGATCGTCACTGCGATAATGAGCAGATACTGGCTGTCGAGATAGACCGGGCCAAACTGAATGCCCGGCGTCTCGAACCAGCCGTCCAGCACCTGCGGCGCGGGGCCGTAAATCGCCAGCACGGAATTGGCGATCAGAATCGAGGCGCCGATGGTCGCGATGATGACCGGCAGAAACGTGCGGTGACGCAGCGGATAGTAGACACCGAGATTGAAGATGACGCCGAACAGCGCCATGCCGCCGAGCGAGATCAGGAACGACAGCCAATACGGCCAGTGCAGATCGACGGCGAACACCACCATCAGAAATGCCGCCACCATCGAAAACTCACCTTGCGCGAAGTTCACCACATTGGTGGCGCGGAAGATCAGTACGAAGCCGAGCGCGACCAGCGCATAGACCGAGCCGATGCCGATGCCGGTGAACAGCAATTGCAGAACTGTATCCATGAACCGTCCGGTGAGAGAACAAAGGGTATGTTGTTTGATTTCGTCATTGCGAGGAGCGCCGGCGGCGAAGCAGTCCGGCTCTTGCTGCTTCAAGTACCGGGTTGCTTCGCTGTACTCGCAATGACAGCGGATGCCTCTCAGGATGAGGCTCCGCCGCCACGATCAGTCGGTAAATTCGATGTGCTTGTCGAAGACGAGATTACCCTTGTCGTTTCTCACGATATTATAGCCGTGCAGGCCGTCGCCGTTCTTGTCGAAATTATACTCGCCTTCTGCGCCCTGATACTTCCTGATAGCGACGATTGCGTCGCGGATCTTTTGTGGGTCGGTCGAACCGGCGGTCTTGATCGCCAGGCTCAGAATGTTAATCGCATCGAACGTCCAGGCCGACTGGTTGTCCGGCGCAACGCTGTAAGCGGCACGATAGGCCGTACCGTAATCTTTCGATCCCTTGCTGGATTCTTCCGCATAGTCGCCAACCCCGAAAGTGCCGAACAGCGCCGGGCCCGCAAGTTTGGTCGCAGAGACGTTGACGATAGAGGGCGAGCCGACCCACGGAATGGTGACGCCGAGCTGGCGCAACTGGCGGGCAAAAATGGCGAGGTCGTTTTCGAATGTGAAATACGACCCGATGACGTCCGCGCCGGATTGCTTGATCGCCAGCACGACCGGCGTGAAGTCCTGGCTCTGGTTGGCGTAACCCTGATCGAGCGCAACGGTTCCGCCGGATTTGCCGACCGCTTCGGTGAGCGCGTTAGCGCCGCCCGTTCCGAACGCGTCGGTCGAATGCACGATCGCCCATTTTTTCTTGCCAAGCGTATTGATGCCGTAATCGGCAAGAACGCGGCCTGAATAGCTGTCGTTCGGACGACAGCGGAACAGCCATGGATTTCCAAGCTGCGTAAGTTTCGGATCGGTGCCGCCGAACATCATCGGCTTGCCGAGCTTTTGCACGTCAGGCTGCATCGCATGGACTTGCGTTGAGCGGATCGAGCCGAGGAAGGCGACGATATCCGGCTGGGCCGCGAGTTTGGAGAACGCCAGCACGACACCGGGATTTGTCGTCTGGTCGTCTTCAGTGACCAGTTCAAGCTGCTTGCCGAGCACGCCGCCGGCCTTGTTGACGGCATCGAGCGCGAGCTTGGCGCCATTCAGCGCCCACTTGCCCTGTTCCGCGGCCGGGCCGGTGATCGGCAGAACCATTCCGATCTTGAGAGTCGCGCCCTGAGCGCCTGCACTTCTGATGATGGATGGAGCCGCGAGGGTTGCAGCAACGCCAACGGAAAAATCGCGTCTTGTCAGCTTCATTACGTCCTCCCAAATGGCCATGCGTTTGCCGCTGGCCTCGTTGGGGCAAGATTAGAGAGATGAATTTTCTGGTTGTCCACTGGGACACGAAAAATCGTTCTGCGCCGGTTACAGCGTGTTGCACCGCACGAAATCGCATCGCATGTTTTTATGATTGGCAATCAGAGGCTCGCAATCGCGGGCTAAAAAACAGGCAAATGCGGACGCGGAAAGCGGATGCTATGCGACATTTGCGCAACCAAGTTTCCGAGAACCGTGTTTCCCGCGCCATTTTGCAGTGAACAAAAACATGGTAGTGGACTTTGATTAGGGTGATCGACAGCCATACAGGTGCCAGGAAATGTCTCGGTCGAATTTTAATGTTTGCAAATTTTACGGATTTGTTGCGGCGCTGACCCTGCTCGGATCGGCCTCTGCCAATGCCGGCGCTTTCGACGGCTATGCCGGCGTCTGGTCGGGCAACGGCACGATCACGATCGCGGATGCCGGCACCGAACGCATTCGCTGCCGCGGTACCTATACGGTCGATGCCGCCGGCAACGGGCTGCACCAGAACATCAAGTGTGCCAGCGACAGCTACAAGTTCGAGCTGGCCAGCAATGTCGAGGCCGCGGGCAGCAAGATCACCGGCAGCTGGTCGGAAGCAACCCGCAACGTCAACGGTTCGATCGACGGCACGATTTCCGGTCAGGACATCAGCGCGCTCGTAACCACCAACGGCTATGCCGCGACGTTCAATGTTTCCACGCGCGGCAGCAAGCAGAACATCAACATTGCCTCGAAGGGCGAGTTGCGCGCCGTGACGATGTCGCTGTCGAAGAACTGACAGGCGGCCGATTAGACAATTCAAAGCCCGCGAACGGCGACGTTCGCGGGCTTTTCTATTGAGTTGCGGCGGTTGCTCTAGCGCGAACCCCAAGCCGCCTTGATGCGGTCGGCCGTTGAGATCAGCCACATCGCGGTCGGACGCAGGATGAACAGGTCCGCGATCAGCGCGGCAATCATCGCGAAGGCGCTCAGCCAGCCGAACAGCCGCAGCGACGGCAGATCCGAGAACACAGTCACCACCAGACCGCAGGCCAGCACGACGGTGGTGAGAATCAGCGCGGGGCCGACCAGCACGGTTGCGCGCTGCACGGCCTCACCCTCGTCGACGCCCGGCTTTTCCTCAAGCCGCAAGCGATTGAGGAAGTGGATCGTGGCGGATAGACCGAGGCCGAACGAGACTGTCAGCGCGACCACGCTCGCAAACTGCAATCCCTCGCCCAGGATGTAGAGCACCGTGCCCGACAGCACGACCGGGAAAATGCCCGGCAGAATGCTCGCGAACATCACCACGACCGAACGGAACGCGAGACCGATGAAGGCTGCGACCAGCAGGAATTCCAGCGTCAGTCCGCGATTGAGCTTGTCGATCATCTGCGCGGAATTGCGCGCGGCAATTGCCGAAAGGCCCGTTACCGCGATCTCGTAACCGGGATGCGCCTTGCGCACCGCATCCATCGTGTGATCGAGCTTTTCGACGACGGGAAGAATCTGGCTCGAGTCCTTGTCCGGTACGCGACCGCTGACGACGACTGCATCCTGATTTTCGGAGATGAACCGCCGCGACAGATATTTCGGCAAAAGGTCGACATATTCCTTCAGAATCTCGGGATCGGACCGGCCGATTTTTTCCGCGATCCAGCGGCGCAGCGTTTCGACCGACCAGACGTTGCCGACGCCCGCCTGCTTCTCGATGATCGAGTGAACGGCGGCGATGACGTTGAGCGTCTCCGGATCGTACAAAGATCTCCCTTTCGGGAATTCGATCAAAACGTCGATCGGATTGGCGCCGGTCAGTTTCGCGTCAAGGCGGCTCGAAGCCTGCACGGCCTGTTCCTTGTCCGGCACCTGATCGGCGAGACGATAGCGCGGCTCCAAATTCGCATAGACGATGCCCAGTCCCGCAACGACGAGAAACGCAATCGCGCTGAACAGGCCGGGACGCCCGACCATGCGCACCGCGATCCAGCGGCAGAACGCGCGTAGCGCCTCGACGCCGCGATCGGCGGCTTTCACGTTGGTCGTCGCCATCAGATGCTCGTTGCGCACGAACAACACGCCGAATACCGGCACCAGCGACAGCACGGCGACCAATGCAATGAGGGTAGCCATCAGTCCGGCCTCGCCGAATGCGCGGATCAGGTCGGAATTGGAAAATTGCAGCGCGATGAACGACAGCGCGGCGGTGCCGTGCGTCAGGACACAGGCGGGTCCGACGACCAGCACGGCGTTACGGAACGCTGTCTTTTTGTCTTCGCCCGCAATCAGACGATCTCGCGCCGCAAATGTCAGCTGCATCGAATCCGCAAAGCTGATCACCATGATCAGCGGCGTCATCACGTTGAGGAACATGTTGAGGCTGAAGCCGAGCCAGCCGAGCGTGCCGAGTGCCAGCAAAATCGCCAGCAGCGGCGGAAACGCGGCAACCACCATGAACGACACGCGGCGGAAGAACACGATGGCGATGATGCAGCCGGCGAGAATGCCGGCGATGTTGTAGGTCAGTCCGTCACGCTCCACCGCGTTGCGGATTTCAAGCTGCATCACCGGCACGCCGGATAATTCCGCTTTCAATCCGGTACCGGCGAGATCGTCGGCCATCGTCTTGCGAACTTCGGCGATGGTCGCGTTGAGACCCTTGTTGCCGACGACCGCCGGATCGAGCGCCAGCACGATCAGCGCCAGCGTGCCGTCTTCCGACAACAACTTGCCGCGGATGATCTCGTTGGTCAGAACTTTGTTTTTAATAAAGTCGTCGTAGGCCGCGCCTTCGGGCAGCGGCTCGGGAAACAACGCGGCGGGGAGTTTTCCCGCTTCCGGCGATTGCCGCGCGGAGAACAGCGAGATGATGCCGCGCGTGCCGTCGATCAGCTGAAGATCGGTGGTGAGATCGCGAACTTTCTCAAGTGTGCTGCGCTCGAGCAGCGTTTTGCCTTCGACCACGACCAGCACGTCGTATTCGCTGGACGGGAAGCGCTTGGTCACTTCCTCGTACTGCTTGTATTCAGGCGTGTCGGAACGGAAAAGCTGGCTCAGCGAGTCGTCGATCTTGATGCGCTGGATGCCGAAGACGGCGACGAGACAAAGTCCCAGAAGAATGGCTGCCGCCAGACGCGGCGCTTTCAGCGCGATCAGGCCGATCCGCTCGATGCCGAATGCGATGCTGAAATTGCGCTTTCCTGGAGTGCCGGAGGCGGGATCGAAATCATGTCCGTGCGACAAGGGCGGGTCCGATTCTATGGATGGGTGTCGAGCTATCTAGCAGGTTTCCCTGCAGCCGAGGGATATGCCTGAATTAATGCGGGAATTATGCAGAACCAGGGCAGGAACGGTAGGCGTTTTCGCTGGTATTCCAGAGGCAAAAGCAGCCATACCCCGGCACGTTACTGCCCTGCTATAAGCCCGTCATGTCACATAAGGTCGCTGCCTTCTATCAATTCGTAGCCCTCCCCGATTTCGAGGCGTTGCGGGAACCCTTGCGCAACATGTGCGTCGCGCTCGGCATCAAGGGAATCGTGCTGCTGGCAGCCGAAGGCATCAACGGAACGGTCGCGGGAACGGACGTCGCCATCGACGCATTGATGAACCAGTTGCAGAACGGCGACCTGTTCGGCGGGCGGCTCGGCAATCTCGAACTGAAATTCTCCACGGCAGCGGAGATGCCCTTCAACCGGATGAAGGTGCGGCTGAAAACCGAGATCGTCCGCCTCGGCGATCCGCAGACCGATCCGAACGAGAAGGTGGGCGTGTATGTCGATGCGAAAGACTGGAATGCGCTGATCGTACAGCCCGACGTTCTGGTGCTCGATACGCGCAATGCATTCGAAGTTGAGATGGGCACGTTCGAGGGCGCGGTCGATCCGAAGATCACGCGCTTCGGCGAATTTCCTCAATACGCTGCGCGCGAACTCGACGCGGGCAAGCACAGGAAAATCGCGATGTTCTGTACCGGCGGAATCCGCTGCGAGAAGGCAAGCTCCTATCTGCTGAGCCAGGGCTTCGACGAGGTTTACCACCTCAAGGGGGGCATCCTGAAATATCTGGAAGAGATTCCGGCCGAACAAAGCAAATGGCGCGGCGAGTGTTTCGTGTTCGATCAGCGCATCGCGCTCGGTCACGGCCTGAGCGAGCGCGACAAGTCTCAAGCGGCCCAAAATATACAAGGCATGACGGATGCCACCGAAATCGAAATGAGCGAGCAATCCGATGAGTGATGCTTTGGCGAAACGGCTCGATGCGCTGGAAGTCCGGGTCGCCTATCAGGACGAAACCATCGAGACGCTGAACAAAACGATTACCTCGCAATGGTCGGAGATCGACGCTCTGAACCGCCGCGTCGCCGAGTTGCGCGAACGGCTCGCGGACGCCGAGAGCCGCACCGTCACCCAGCCGTCATCGGAGAAGCCGCCGCACTATTGATGATGCAGGCGCATGATCAAATAATTTGTATTTGCTTTCTCCCTATGTAAGGTCGCCGCACGACCAAGAGGGAGGGACACCCAATGCTTAAAAAGATTGCAATGCTCGCCGGCGTGGCAGCGCTCGCGGCAACCGCCGCATCGGCAGACGATCTGAAGATCGCGCTGATCTACGGCAAGACCGGCCCGCTCGAGGCCTACGCCAAGCAGACCGAAACCGGCCTGCGGATGGGACTGGAATATGCAACCAAGAACACCATGACGGTCGATGGCCGCAAGATCGTGCTCATCACCAAGGACGATCAGGGCAAGCCGGATCTCGCCAAAGCCGCGCTCGCCGAAGCCTATCAGGACGACAAGGTCGATCTCGCCATCGGCACCACCGCATCGGGCGCAGCGCTTGCGATGCTGCCCGTCGCCGAGGAAATGAAGAAGGTGCTGATCGTGGAGCCGGCGGTCGCCGACGCCATCACCGGCGAAAAATGGAATCGCTACATCTTCCGCACCGGCCGCAACTCGTCGCAGGACGCAATCTCGAACGCGGTCGCGATCGGCAAGCCGGGGGTCACGATTGCAACGCTGGCGCAGGATTTCGCCTTCGGCAAGGACGGCGTTGCCGCGTTCAAAGAGGCGCTGGCAAAGACCGGCGCGACGCTGGCAGCCGAAGAATACGTACCGGCCACCACGACCGACTTCACTGCGGCCGGTCAGCGCCTGTTCGACGCACTGAAAGACAAGCCCGGCAAGAAGATCATCTGGGTGATCTGGGCGGGCGGCGGCGATCCGCTGACCAAGCTGCAGGACATGGACCCGAAACGCTACGGCATCGAACTGTCGAGCGGAGGCAACATTCTGCCAGCGCTCGCCGCCTACAAGCGCCTGCCGGGCATGGAGGGGGCCACTTATTATTACTACGGCATCCCGAAGAACCCGATCAACGACTGGCTCGTGAGCGAACACCAGAAGCGCTTCAACGCGCCGCCGGATTTCTTCACGGCGGGCGGCTTTGCTGCGGCGATGGCTGCGGTGACGGCGGTTCAGAAGGCGAAGTCCACCGACACCGAAAAGCTGATCGCTGCGATGGAAGGCATGGAGTTCGATACGCCGAAGGGCAAGATGGTGTTCCGCAAGGAAGATCATCAGGCGCTGCAGAGCATGTATCACTTCCGCGTCAAGGTCGATCCGAACCTCGCTTGGGCGGATAACGAACTCGTCCGCGAACTCAAGATCGGGGACATGACGATCCCGATCAAGAACAAGCGTTAAGTACATTCGTCGTTGCGAGCGAAGCGAAGCAATCCAGCCTCGATCTGGATTGCTTCGTCGCTTTCGCTCCGCGCAACGACGAGCTAGGATTTCCGCATGTCGCTTACGCTGGAAACCCGCGACCTCACCATCCGTTTCGGCGGCCATGTCGCCGTCAATAAAGTCAGCTGCGCGTTTCGGCCCGGCGAACTCACCGCCATCGTCGGCCCGAACGGCGCGGGCAAGACCACCTATTTCAATTTGATCTCCGGCCAGTTGCGTCCGAGCGCGGGCAATGTGCTGCTCAGCGGCGAGGACATCACCGGCCTTACTGCGCCATTGCGCACGCGCAAGGGACTGGGCCGCGCATTTCAGCTCACAAATCTTTTTCCCAATCTGAGCGTCGAGGAAAACGTCCGCCTCGCGGTACAGGCGGCCGGCGGCGTACACTTCGAAATGCTGCGGCCGTGGATGACGCGGCGCGACCTGATCGAACGCGCCGATGCTATTCTGGATTCAGTTGCACTCGGCAACCGCCGCGCGGTTGCGGCGGCCGCACTCTCGCACGGCGACCAGCGCAAACTGGAAGTCGCGCTGATGATGGCGCTGGAGCCGAAGGTCTTCATGTTCGACGAGCCGACCGCCGGCATGAGTGTCGATGAAGTGCCGGTCGTTCTCGACCTGATCGCACGTTTGAAGAAAGACACCTCGAAGATCATTCTGCTCGTCGAACACAAGATGGACGTGGTGCGCTCGCTCGCGGACCGCATCATCGTTCTTCACAACGGCCAGCTCGTCGCCGACGGCAAGCCCGCCGAAGTCATCGCCTCGCCTATCGTGCAGGAAGCCTATCTCGGGATCGCGCCCGGAAAGAGCGCGGCATGACCGACGTTCTCAAACTCGAAGGCGTCCACACGCACATCGCGCAGTATCACATCCTGCACGGCGTGGACTTCTCCGTGCCGGAGGGCAAGACCACGATGCTGCTCGGCCGCAACGGCGCGGGCAAGACGACGACGCTGCGCACGATCATGGGCCTGTCGCCGCCCTCCTCCGGCACGATCACGCTCGCCGGCGAACGCACCGAGAAGAAATCGACGCCGGACATCGCAGGCATGGGCGTCGGCTACGTGCCGGAGACGATGTCGGTGTTTTCGGATCTGACCATCAAGGAAAATCTCGTGCTCGCCGCGCGCAGCGGCCCGCTCGACACACAGCGTCTCGAATGGATTTTCGGATTTTTCCCGGCGATGAAGCGTTTCTGGCTGTCGCGCGCGGGATCGCTGTCCGGCGGACAAAAACAGATGTTGTCGATCGCGCGCGCCATCGTCGAGCCGCGCAAATTGCTTTTGATCGACGAGCCCACCAAGGGACTTGCGCCCGCCATCGTGATGAACCTGATCGAGTGCCTTGCTGAAATCCGCAAACGAGGTGCGACGATTTTGCTGGTCGAACAGAATTTTCGCGTGGCGCAGGAACTCGGCGACAGCGTGCTTGTCATGGACAACGGCAAGATCGTGCATCGCGGCGCGATGGGCGACCTCGCAAAAGACACCGCGCTGCAGGAACGGCTGCTTGGATTGAGTCTGGAGGCGCATCAATGAGCGATCTTGCCGCCGCCGAACCGCTGCCGCAGGCAAAAAGCGATTTCGTGCCGCTGCTGCTTCCGGTGGCGCTTGCATTCGCGATGATGCCATTGATCGGCTCGCCCTCGACATGGGTGACGCTGACGATTGCGTCACTGGCGATGGGCATGATGATCTTCATCATGGCATCCGGCCTGACGCTGGTGTTCGGCCTGATGGACGTGCTGAATTTCGGCCACGGCGCATTCATCGCGGTCGGCGCTTATGTCGCAACGCTCGTGCTATTTCCGATGGCCGGTTACGTGCAGGCGGATTCGCTCTGGCTCAATCTTGCCGCGCTTGCGCCTGCGGCTTTGTTGTCAATGGCGGTGTCCGGCGCGCTCGGTCTCGTGTTCGAGCGCGTTCTGATTCTGCCGGTGTACGGCAATCATCTGAAGCAAATCCTGATCACAATGGGCGGCTTGATCGTGGCCGAGCAGGCGCTGTTCGCGATGTGGGGTCCGGAACGGATTCCGCTGCCGCTGCCCACATCGCTGCGCGGATCGTTCATCTTCGGCGATATCGCCATCGCCAAATATCGAATCCTCGCGATGATCGTCGGGCTTGTCGTGTTCGGATTCATTCTCCTGATCCTGAATCGCACCAAGATCGGCCTCTTGATCCGCGCCGGTGTCGAAAACCGCGAGATGGTCGAAGCGCTCGGCTATAAAATCAAGCGCCTGTTCCTCGGCGTGTTCATGGCAGGCTCGGCGCTCGCCGGCCTCGGCGGCATCATGTGGGGGCTTTATCGCGAAGAAATTCACGCCTCGATGGGCGGCGACCTTCTGGTGCTGGTGTTCATCGTCATCATCATCGGCGGATTGGGATCGATCGGCGGCTGTTTCATCGGCGCGATTTTGGTTGCGATGGTCGCCAATTACGGCGGCTTCATCGTGCCGAAGCTCGCGCTGATCTCGAACATTCTCCTGATGGTCATGATCCTGATGTGGCGGCCGCGCGGACTCTATCCGGTGACAAATCGATGATGATTTTATCGGGCGATCCGCCGCGCAGCCGCGTTCTCAGTATCCTGCTCATTGTCATCGTGACGCTGCTCGCGCTTGCGCCGTTTTTGTTTCCCGGCGCGAAGGCGATGAATGTCGCCACGAAAATCTGCATCTTCGCAGCACTCGTCGCGTCCTACGATCTGTTGCTCGGCTACACCGGCACGGTGTCGTTCGCGCACACGATGTTCTACGGCATCGGCTCGTATGCCATCGCGATTGCGCTCTACGCGATGGGGCCGACATGGGCAGGCGTCGCAACGGGCATTGTCGTCGGATTACCGCTCGCAGCCCTTCTCGCTTTGGGCATCGGACTGTTCTCGCTGCGCGTGCAGGCGATCTTCTTTGCGATGATTACGCTTGCCGTTGCGTCCGCGTTTCTGGTGCTGGCGTCGCAACTGTCGTGGCTCACGGGCGGCGACGACGGACGCACGTTCCAGTTGCCCGAATTGCTGCGCCCCGGAACAGTGTTCGGAAATATCGCGGGCTTCGACATCACGGGTCGCATGTTGACCTATTACATCGTGTTCGTCGCTTCATTCGCGATGATCCTTGCGTTGCTGCGTATCGTGAATTCGCCGTTCGGCCGCGTTCTTCAGGCGGTGCGCGAAAATCGCTTCCGCGCCGAGGCGCTCGGCTATCGCACCGTGTTTCATCTGACTTGGTCGAACGTGATCGCAGCACTCGTCGCTGCGGCGGCGGGAATTCTGAATTCGCTGTGGCTGCGCTACGCGGGACCGGACACGTCGCTGTCGTTCGCGATCATGATCGACATTCTCTTGATGGTCGTGATCGGCGGCATGGGCACGATGTATGGCGCGATCATCGGCGCGACGATATTCATTCTCGCGCAGAACTGTCTGCAGGCGCTGATGGGAACGGCGTCGAAAGCGACCGCCGCGCTCGGCATTCCGGTGCTGCCGAATCTGCTGCACCCGGATCGCTGGCTGCTGTGGCTCGGGCTGCTATTCATCGCGAGCGTCTATTTCTTCCCGACCGGCGTGGTCGGAAAGCTGCGCGGGAAAGCCTAATAGTCTTCTTTTTAATGGAGGAGGCATGACGTTGCGCCGTATCCTTCTTATCGGCGCAACGGGCGTGTTCGGGAGCCGCCTTGCAACGATGCTCGCGAGACTTGACGGAATCGAACTCATTCTCGCTGCGCGAAAGATCGAAGCATTAAACGCTATCAAAAATGAACTCAGCGCCTCCGGCCCTGCCGCTCACGTAACGGCACTCACTTTTGACAAAACCCATCCAGATGCAGTTTCGAAACTCAAACCTTGGGCCGTGATAGATGCTGCGGGTCCATTTCAGGAAAGCGATTATGCCATTCCGCTAGCCGCCGTGAATTGCGGCGCTCATTATATTGATCTGGCCGACGGAAGAGCCTACGTCGCCGAATTCGTCGCCGCAGTTGATGCACGAGCGCGCTTAAACGATGTGTTGGCTGTCACCGGGGCGAGTTCAACGCCTGCCCTCTCGCATGCAGCGCTAACAGCGCTTGTTACAGGATGGCGCCGGGTTGACGATGTCATTGTTGCAATTTCGCCCGGAGCAAAGGCCCCGCGCGGACTTTCGGTGGTGCGGGCCATTCTGTCATATGCCGGGCAGCCGGTTCGCGTGTTCGACAATGGCTGCTGGCAGGAAAGTTTCGGTTGGTCTGGAGCACGCCGACTCGACATACCGGGACTGGGTACGCGTTGGGTTTCTCTTTGTGAAACTCCAGACCTCGATATGCTGCCGAAGAATTTTCCAATCGATCGCAGCGCGTTGTTTCTAGCGGGACTTGAACTGCCGCCGATGCACCTCGGCCTCTCCGCAATGAGTTTTTTGGTGCGTTGGGGCTGGATGAAATCGCTATTACCGCTGGCTCAACTGCTACGAATTATGGCGGGCCTGCTCGCTCCGTTTGGCTCGGATCGTGGAGGAATGCTGGTCCGCGCAACCGGGCACGACGCGCAGGATCGCAATGTCATCGCGCGCTGGTCGTTAGTTGCAGAGAAAAACACCGGCCCGAACGTTCCAGCAGCCGCGGCGGCCGCTATCGTGCGTGCGTTGCACCGGGGGCAGCAAACGCAAACCGGCGCAAGAATTTGCGTCGGATTGTTATCTTGCGAAGCTATTCTCGCTGAACTCGGGAAACTGCCGATATCGACGCGCACCGAAGTAATTCGACAGTAAGATCACCGTGCCGGATCGGGAAACACGACGCTGCGCCAGCCCGAGCGCTCGAAAGGCTTCCATTTGCCTTCCGGCTGCGCGAGACGATCGGCAACGGCATAGACGACAGCGGGGTGATGGCCCATGCCGCAGTGGCTGCCGAACACTTCGATGTTCTCGGCACGCTTGCCCGGCTTTTCCATGCAGCTTTGCCACGCGCAGACGCCATCGGTGCGGCTGAAAATCGCGGTGGTCGGCACCGGCGGCGTTCGCGCCATGTTGCCGCCGAAGCTCGGTTCTTCGTGGTCGGAGCGCTTGCCGCTGACGGCTTCGTACACGCGCCACGCATTGGTCGATCTTGGGCTGCCGGCAAACGGACTGCCCAGCGTGATCACCGAGCGCACGCGCTTCGGCAACATCTTCGCAAGCTGACGAGCGTAAAGTCCACCGAGCGACCAACCGACCAATGAGACCTTGCGACCGTGAATATCGTTCTCACGCTCGACGAGATCGACCATCGCCTGCTGAATGCCGGCGCGCAGGCCGAAATTGCGGCCGAGTCCCCAGCCGCTCACCGCGTAGCCGCGGCTCTCAAGAAACGAGCGCAGCGGACCTGTGGACGTATCGCTGGTGACCAAACCGGGAAGCACGATCACCGGATGACCGTCGCCTTTCGCCGTCATCGACAACAGCGGAAGCGAGCCGATGAAGGCGCCAAGCTCACCGATGGCGCGCGCTTCCAGAAACATCAAGGTTCTGGACGGCGGCTGAAGCGTCATTGTTGCGGCGGACATTTCAATTCCTTTCATGCAAGCCGGATCCCTCTCAGGCAATCCCGCGTTAAGATCTTCAAAAGACTCTTTCGCACGCGACTCGTAGCTTGAACCAAATCAATCCTACAAAGCTAGGGTTCAATTTCCGTCAATACAACCGCGAACCCCAATTCTTTCTCCCGTTTCAAACAACTGCGACAATCCGGCAATCTCTCGCCATTTCAAAGCGTTCTGATGAATTTCTCCGCACTGTAAAGCGCAAGCCCCGCGAGCCCTCCGATCAGTGCGCCATTGAAGCGAATGTATTGCAGATCGCGGCCGATATTGATCTCGATGAGATTGATCAGCTGATTCATGTTCCAGGATTTCACCTGATCGGAAATGAAAAGCGATACGCCGCTTTTCTGCTCCGCAATGAACGAGCGCAGCACGACGACGATGCCGTTGTTGATTTCGCCGCGCATCTCCTTGTCGCCGGCGAGTTGCCTGCCCGCCTCGACCAGCACATTGGTCAGATGATTTTGCAGCACGTCGCTGTCGCCGGACGCGCTGCGGTCGATAAATTGCTTCACGTTCTGCCAGATGTCGTTGCCGAGTGCCGTGAGCTCGGGCCGCGCCAAAAGATCGCGCTTCAGTCCGTCGAGCTTGTCGGCATACATCGGTTCTCGCTCGAGCTTGTCGACGAACTGCATCAGGATGCGGTCGAACTCGTCGCGAAACGGATGTGCCGGATCGGCGCGGACTTCTTCGAGGAATGAGGTCGCGGAGGCCGCGATGCGCTTGAGCAGAAACGCATCCGCGCGATAGAGCCTGAGCAGAGTCGGCAGTTCCTCGCGAATCTTGTCGCGCAGCAGCGCCAGCGTTTCCGGCTTGGTCACGGTGTCGTTCAATGCGCCGAGCAGATCATTGAGCAGGCTCTGATGGCGGCGGTCGCGGAAGAATCCACGCAGCGCGCCGGCCGCCAGCGGCGCCACATCGATGTCTTTCACCTGCGCCAGCACGCGGCGGGTGACGAAATCCTTCAGACCTGAGGTTTCAGCCGCGTCGAGCGCGGCAGGCAAGAGCCGCAGGATGAAGCGCGCAAGGTCGCTGCTCTTCTTGCGGTCCTGTAGCCAGTCAGAAATGAATTTGGCGAAATCCACTTCGCGCAGCTTGCTGTTGACGGGCGCGGCCGAGAGAAAATGCACCTCGATGAACTCGCCGAGCTTTTCCGCGATGCGATGCTGGTTCTGCTGGATGATGGCAGTGTGCGGGATCGGCAATCCGAGAGGGCGGCGAAACAGCGCGACCACGGCGTACCAGTCGGCGAGGCCGCCAATGGTCGCAGCCTCGGCAAAGGCCGCGAGATAGCCAAGCGCAGGAAATTGGCGCTCGTAGATTTTCGCAACGACAAGCACGCCGACGCAGGCGACGAGCACCAGCGTAGCGAGCATCTTGATGCGGCGCAGGTCTGCGGCGCGGGAAACATCGCCGCCATCTGCCACCAGCACGAATTTATCCGCGTCGGCCATCAGTGGTCACCGCAACTCGGATTCGACAATGCACCCGGACGCCGTCCGTTTCAAAGACGACGCGGGCGATAAAACGAAGGCCCGCGTGTGCGGGCCTTCGAACTCGAATGCGGAACTGAACTAGAGCTTAGGCCTGCTTCGCGAAGTTCGTGACCTTTGCGAAGTTGTCCTGAGCCGACTTCGCACCGTCAGCAATCACCTTGCCGAGGTATTCGGTCGTGGCCTTCGCGCGGCCGACGATCACTTCGCCCTGCGCCTTGAGCGCATCGGTGTTGATCTGCACGGCTTCGTTGATCGACTTCGCCGAAGCGAGCTTGTCGATGGTCGTGAACAGCGCCTGCGCGTCGGCAAGAGCGGCCTGCGAGACGTTGCGGGCGATCTTTGCGGTTTCCGAAACGGAGCCTGCAACGGCGGTTTCGATGGCCGAGGTCACCTTGTCCGAGTTGGTGTGCAGCTCGGCAGCGCGGGTCTGCGCGGTCGCGGCCTGCTTCTTCACGAAGTCGCGGGCAGCTTCAGGAACTTCCATGTTCTGGAGCTTGCTGAAAGCGTCGGTGACCGGCTGGAAAGCGGTCTTGACGTTGTTGATGACGGTCTCGGTGTTGAAAGAATTGGTCATGTTTGTCTCCATCCTCAGGTGTTTGAGCGATTGGCCCGCCCCGTCCGAATGGCCCGGGGTGAGAGCTATATGGCATGCTTAATGGTGCGACGCAACAATGATGTTGCAGCGCGACATCACGAACCTGTGATTAAGTTAAGTATTTGACTTTATTCAGCTAACAGCTGCAGGGACGCCATAGGCCTCAAGCTGGGCACGGACCTGTGCGACATTATGGCCCAGAACCACGATGTCGTAGGTCTTGCCGGTCTTGTCCTTTACCTGCTCGCGCAGAAGGGCTTCGGCCTTGAAGCCGAGGCTCTCGAACAGCGCAATCGCGCCGCGCTGGTCCACCGTCATCTGCGCCACGATCTTCTCGAGGCCCATCTCCAGCGCGAGCGCAAAAATCTCCTGCGACAGCGAGCGGCCGACGCCGGTGCCGCGCACGTCCTTCGATACGACCATGCGGATCTCGCCGACATGCGGCGACCACGACAGTTCATCGCGCACGATGGTGCCGCAGCCGACGACTTCGCTGCCCTTCACGGCCAAGAGACTCGTCAGTCCGCCGCGCTCCATTTCCTTGATCCAGGCCGTCAGCACTTTCGGATTGCTGATATCGCGCGGAATGAACAGCAGATCGTGGACCGGCAGTTTTTTTGCGAAGGACAATACGGCGGCCTCATCCGCTGCCGTCATATGGCAGAATTCGATTTCGCCCGCCTCGGTCTTCACGCGGCGCGGATAGGTACGTTTGCTGCTCATGTCGATCGCTCGCTCAACCAGGAATCCAGTTTCGGCCACAGCCGCTTGATGGCGTTCGCGCCGGCCACAAGGCTGACGTGTCCGCCTTTGAGAATGACTTCGGTTTTATCCGTCGATGCCACCTTCGGAATGAGATGCTTGGCCGCATCGTAAGGGACGATGTGGTCGTGTTCGGCGACCGCGTGCAGGATCGGCACGTTGATCTTGGAAATATCCGCCGTGCGTCCGCCGACCTTCATCGTGCCGTCGAATAGTTTGTTGTCCCACATCAGGTCCTTGACAGTCGTTCTGAAATATTCGCCTGCAAGAGGAAGCGTATCGACCGCCCAGCGGTCGAACATGCGATAGGATTTCACGAACTCGTCGTTCCAGATGTTTTCCCACAGCGTCACCTGGCTCACGGCGCGCGAGGCAGGCCGCAGCATTTCAAATGACGACAGGATCATTTCCGGCGGCACGTTACCGATCGTATCGACCAGCTGATCGACGTCGAAATAGCGGCGATCGGAGAAGTTCTGGAACAGCTTCATTTCGCGGAAGTCGATGGGCGTCGTGAAACACACCAGATTCTTCATCGGGCCTTCGGGATGCGTCGACTGATAAAGCAGCGACAGCACGCCGCCGAAACAATAGCCGATAACGCTGACATCGGTTTCGCCGGAATCCTCCTGAACCTTCTTGATGCTCTGCGGAATGAAATCGAGAACGTAATCCTCCATCCGCAGCGATTTCTCGTCGGGCCGCGGCGCGGTCCAGTCGAGCATGTAGACGTCGTAACCCTTCTTGAGCAGGAACTCGATGAAGCTCTGGCCCGGCACCATGTCGAGAATGTAGCCGCGATTGGTGGTGGCCATCACGATCAGGATCGGCACGCGGTAGATTTCATCCGCGAGCGGCCGGTAGTGATAGAGATTCATCGTGCCCTTGGAGATCAGCACATCTTTCGGTGTCGAGCCGAGCGTCGGACCGGACGACGAAATATATTCGACGCCTTTGATGCTGCGCTGAATCGTGCGCTCGATCTCCGACTGGATGCGCTTGCTGATGTCTTCGGGATCGAAAACCGGCGTGGCGTTCGCCGCCGGATTTCCTGCGTTGGCGTTCATGCCGAATTGCCCCCGGACGATGGCGGCTGCTTGGTGCGCGGCGGACGCGCCACGCCTGCGCCGTCGCCCGTCATCGCTTCGGGATAGGCGCGATAGAGAACCGCCTTGATCTCGTTAAGCTGCGCTTCGATTGTTTGCAGACGTTCGCCCATGCTCACCATCTGCGCGCGGCTCGGCATATTCATGCTGAGCAGATAGCGCTCCATCATATCGCCCATGGTTTTCTGGGCGCCGACGGACGCACCCGTCAACTGATGCGCGGCCTTGGAGAACTGCTCTGAGCCCATGACCTGCGTGGCCATGGCGTTGAAACCCTTTTCCATCTCCGCCAGCATGCTGTGCCACAACTGCACAGGATCGTTCGGCTTGTCGGCCATCAAACCCTCCCCGTCACAGCGAGCGCCTGCTTTAGGTTTTTTGGGCGCATCGTCTTTTTTGCCATTCCATACCCTCGCAGAATGCCGGTCAACAGCGATAGCGCCATTTGCCGCGCTGCGGCCGATTGCGCCACTTTTGCCGGACGGCAAAGCGTGCAATAGAAATTGCATATTTAAGGCTATGGAGAGCGCCGACGTGACCGCAGTTCCTTATCAAGCGCCGAAGCTGGCGAAGACCAACGGCATTGAGCTTTGCTACGACATTTTCGGCGACGCCAATGCCGAGCCGCTGGTGCTCATCATGGGGCTCGGCGCGCAGATGATTTTCTGGGAAGACGAATTCTGCCAGGACCTCGCCACGCGCGGTTTTCGCGTCATCCGTTTCGACAACCGCGACATCGGGCTCTCGACCAAGATGAGCGGCGGCAAGCCGATCAAACCGATGGACATGATCAAGCTGCGTCTGTTCAAGATCCCGCCGGAGTCCTCATACAAGCTGTGGGACATGGCAAACGATGTCGTCGGCCTTCTGGACGTGCTCGGCATCAGGAAGGCGCACATCGTCGGCTTGTCGATGGGCGGAGCCATCGCACAGGAAATTACGATGCATCATCCCGACCGGGTGCTGTCGCTGACCTCGATCATGGCGACCAGCGGCAATCCGCGATTGCCGAACCCGACGAAAGAAGCGATGGCGATGCTGCTTGCGCCTGCGCCGAAGACCAAGGACGAGTATGTCCAGCGCTTCGCATCGAACTGGAAAATCCTTCGCGTGGGAAGTTTCCCGGAGGAAGAAGCAAAGGACGGCGAGCGCGCGGAAAAAACCTTCGCGCGCGGCCTCAGTCCCGCGGGCGTCGGCCGGCAGTTGCGCGCGATCCTCGCATCGGGCGACCGCACATCGCGGCTTCGCGGCGTGAAGGCGCGCACGCTCGTCATTCACGGTACCGTCGATCCGCTGGTGCGCGTCGAACACGGCAAGCAAGTCGCCGCGACCATTCCCGGCGCGAAGTTGCTGCTGGTCGAGAACATGGGCCACGCTTTGCCGAAAAAATTCTGGCCGGCGGTGATCGGCGGCGTCGCGGATCATGCGCATGGCGCGACGAAGCATTGATTGAGGGCGTCGTGGATTACGCCGAACGCATCAGAACGAGCTTCGCCAAGCAAGGAATGATGACGACCTTGGGCGCGACACTCGGGAAAGTTTCATCGGGTGCGGTCGAAATCGAAATGCGCCCCTCGCCCGCAATCGCGCAACAACACGGCTTCGTCCATGCCGGTGCTATTACGGCGATTGCCGACAATGCCTGCGGTTTTTCAGCGCTCAGTCTGATGCCTGAGGGAACGGGCGTTTTGACCACCGAGTTCAAATTGAATCTCGTCGCACCTGCGGCGGCGGACTTGATCGTTGCGCGCGGCCGCGTGGTGAAAGCCGGCCGCACGCTCAGCCTGTGTCAGGCCGAGGTCTTTGCCGTCAGTGACGGACAGGAAAAGCTGGTTGCGCTCATGACCGCCACGATGATGAACATTGTCGGGCGCGACGGCATCAGCGACTAGATTCGTCCGTCCGGTCCCAAGAGCGCTTGACATTTTCCGTACTAGGATTATATTCCTTCGCGTTATCGCGCGGGTGGCCGATCACCATTCGCGCGAGGCCTTAAGACAACGGTGGAGCGCCGGGAGGCGCAGCGCCTGTCGTCAACGGGCGCGCACGGTTCGCGGATGAGTCTCGCAAACTTATTTGCAAACCGCGCGAGATGGGCCGATCGCAAGGCTTGTCTCAAGGATGTCTCGCAAACATCCTGGCGCCTCCCCGCGCTCCACCGTCAGGCCCGCGCGTTGACGGCGCAGCAGGCGGCTTTGCCGTGCGCGAATGAAAGCCGCTAGCCGCCGGCCCAGACGTCGAGCACGTAGCGATTGTCGGTGCCCATCTTGTCGATCCACGCCGCCGCTGCACTTTCGCTAGAGCCGGATTTTTCGCGATAGATGTCGGTGAGCGTCTTCTTCACGCCCGGCTCCATCTTGCTGCCGTCGCCGCAGACATAAATGATCGCGCCCTGCTCGATCAGCTTCCAGACCTTGTCCTTTTGGGCTGCGATCTGGTCCTGCACATAGGTCTTCGGCGTCGATGCGCGCGAAAACGCGGTGTGCAATTCTGTGATGTTGTCATGCGCGAATTTTTTCAGTTCATCCGCATAGAGAAAATCCTGATCGGGATTGCGGCATCCGAAGAACAGCATCGACGGACCGAGATTCTTGCCGCTCGCCTTCATCGCGGCACGTTCCTGCAGGAACCCGCGAAACGGCGCGAGACCAGTTCCGGGCCCGATCATGATGATGGGAATCGCAGGATTTTCAGGAAGCCGGAAACCGGCTTTGGTTTCGCGCACCATTGCATGCACCGTGTCGCCCGCGCGACGGCCGGCGAGATAGTTCGAGCTGACGCCTTTATAGATGCCGCGCCCCGAAATCGCCGGACCTTCGACAACGCCGACGGTGACGGTGCACTTGTTCTTGCCGACCACCGCAGGCGACGACGAGATCGAATAATAGCGCGGCGACAGCAGCGACAGCATCTCTAGATAAGTGTGGAACGGCAACTCACACGCGGGATGCTCCTCGAGCAGATTGTAGACGGACTTGCGCTTGTTGAGAATTTCGGCGCGATAGTGTTCGTCGTCGCCGGCGAATTTTTCCAGCTTCGGCTTCGTCATCGGGCAGCGCGTGTGCTCGGACATGATCTGGATCTGCTTGCGGGTCGCAACCTGCTGCAGTTCGACAAATTCGGTGAGCAAGCGTCCGACCGAAACCGCGTTATCGGTGGGAAGCTGCGCGCGGCGGCCGGTCGCCACATGCAGTCTGACCTGATCCGCAGGCAGAAACCCGAAACGACGCGCGACCGCATCGACCAGAACCGGATCGTTGCGCGGCACGATGCTCAAGTGATCGCCAACCCGATAGGTGACGTTCTCCGGCAGTTCCACTTCAATGTGGCGCGTGGAACGATCCGACGGATTGGCACCATCGCGCTTCTGCAATTCGTCGTTTGCGAGAATCTTGATCGGCACCGCGCCGCCGGACGCCGTAATCGTGTTGACCGCGCTATGCGCGACCGGCTCAATTTTATAAAGCGGCTCATCATTGGCATCGCGTGCAAATCCGGTCTGGACGCCGAATTCCTTCACTGCGATTTCGCGCAATGAGGCAAACCAATGCTCGAACTGGCCGTCGAGATCGTCGCGCGCATCGCCCTCGCCGCGCGGACAGGCTGCGGTCGCGCCATGCTTGGCAAGTTGCTCGTCGATGACGCGCGGAATGGATTGATAGGTCGCAAGCCAGTCGCTGTTGCCGCAGCCGAACACGGCATAGCGCACGTCTTTGAATTCGTCCTTCGCCAGATCGCTTTGCAGCCATTTGACGAACTGCGTGGCGTTGTCCGGCGGCGCGCCGTTATACGACGCACAGAAGATGATAACTCCGCCCTGGCCCTTCAGATTGCCGACATAGTCGTCGAGCGGTCCGAGTTTCGTGGCGAAGCCGTTGACTTCGGCCAGGTCCGCGACGCGATGCGCGAGGTCTTCCGCGGTGCCGAGGTTGGAGCCGTAGAGAATAAGCAGCGGCGTATTGTGGCCGGGACGCACGCGCGCGGGCGCACTTCCGCCTGCGCTTTCCGCAACGGCAGCGCCGGGCCGCGCAACGACGGTCCGATCCTTGTCGCTGCGCGCGCGCACCTTGATCTTGAAGCCGTCAGGCTTGATCGTCAGCGTTTCCTTCAGGTGCATCTGGTAACGCTCGTGATCGACCAGCTTGAACCGCTGCAGGATCATGCCGAGCGCCAGTGCTGCCTCATGCATGGCAAAGCCGCGGCCGATGCAGGCGCGCTGGCCGTTACCGAACGGCTTCCACGCATTCGCCGGGCGCTTGGATTCCACTTCGCGGCTGAAATTTTCCGGGTCGAACTTGTCGGGGTTCGGTCCCCAGACTTTCGGATCGCGGTGCAACGCCATCACCAGAACGGTAACAAACGTGCCTTTCTTCAATTTGTATTTGCCGCCGATCACCTCGTCCTTCAGCGGCGACACACCGTAAGCCGGCGCGGGTGGCCACATGCGCAGCGTTTCTTTCAGAATTTTCGAAATATAATGAAGCTGCGTCACCTGCTGGAAGGTCGGTTTCGCATTTACATCCGCACCCAGCACGCGATCGACTTCCTCATACGCCTTCGCCAGAACCTCGGGATGTTTGAGCATCGCGTAGATTGCGCAGGACAAGAGGCCAGATGTCGTCTCATGGCCCGCGATCAGAAACGTGTTGATCTGGTAGCGGATATTAACGTCGTCGAGCTGCTCGCCCGTAACTTTGTCGACGCCCGTCATCATGGCGTTGAGCATGTCCTTCGTGTCGGCTGCGGCATCCGCATTTTTGCGCCGCTCGGCCACGATCTCGTCCACCATCTTGTTCATGAAGGCGACGTCTTCGGCCATGCCGGCGCGGCGCGAACGCATGAAGACATTTTCCAGCGGCAGGCCGCGCGTCATCATGATGGTTTCTAACGACCGCACCAGGGCGCCGACGAAGGGGTGATAGTCCTCGCGATAGAACGAATTGAAGCGATAGTCGAAGCCGCACAGCCCGATGGTGTCGAGCGTCAGCGCTGTCATGTCGTGGACGACGTCGATCTCGTCGTCGGCGTTCAGCCGTTCCCATTTTTTGACGAGCTGCTCGGCGATATCGACCATCATCGGATGGTATGACTGCATCGCGCGGCCGCCGAACGGCGACAGCAAAATGTTGTGCGCCTTGCTCCAGTTGGGCTCCGTCGTATCCGCCGTGAACAATCCGTCGCCGCCGATGGCGCGCACACGGCGCAGCGCACCGCGCACTGCCTTGTCGAAGCGCTTTTCGTCGCTGAGTTCATCGACCAGATCGAAGCCGCCGACGATCACCAGCGGCTGACCCATCATGTCGAGCCAGAAGATCGGCCCGAGTTCCTTGGTCTTGCGGACGAGGTCCTGAACGGGAGCCGTCGAATCCAGCGACAGCATGTTGCCGATCACCGGCTGCTTCGGCGGATGGGGAATTGGATTCAGCGCATTGGAGGACGCCATCTTGGACTTGTCTCCTGAAACCCACGTGGACTTGTTTTTGTCCCGGCAGACGCCGGATTTACCGTCAGGCTAATGCGCTATACGCCCTTTGCAAAGCAATTTGGCCGGCGGCCGATCTGGCATGCAACATCTTAAGAAAAGCGCCGTTTACGCCATTCGATGATCTTGGCACTCACTTCCTCAGGCTTCTCCTGTTGCGTCCAATGGCCGCTGCCCTTGACCAGATATTTCTCCAGATCGGGGACAATCTTTTCCATGCCGTCGCACGCCGAGGGCGGCAGCACCTCGTCAAGCTCGGCCATGATCATCAGCGACGGCACGCGCACGGTGTGATCGATATGCGCCGAGCGCTGCCAGTTGCCGGTCATGTTGCGATACCAGTTGATGCCGCCGGTGAACCCGGATTTCTTGAAGGCATCGACGAACACCTGCATTTCCTCCGGCAACAGAATTTTCTCGCGCGGATCGAATTTGGCATCGTAAGCCGCAACCATCTGCGGAAACGCCATGTTCAGCTTCGGCGACGCGCCGAGGCCCGCAGCGGGCGGACCGTCCGATGCTACGGCAGGCTCTGGCTTGCGCGGCACAGGCTTGCGCATGAATGCGTCGAACACCTGTTCGACGCGGCTGTCGAAAATCTTATCGGCCTTGCGCGAGGGATCCTGGAACTGCGCGATGTAGAGATGATCGCCATATTTCTTCCGCAACAGCGCGATAGGATCTTCCGATGTGCGCGGCGTATGCGGCGTGTTGACGCCCACCACCCCCGCCACACGCTGCGGATAGCGCAGCGGCATTTGCCAGACGATGAACCCGCCCCAGTCGTGGCCGACGAAAATCGCTTTTTCGATTTTCAGATGATCGAGCAGTCCGACAAGATCGGCGGTGAGATTCTCGATCGAATAGTCTTCGATCTTTTCAGGCCTGTCGGTTGCGCCGTAGCCGCGCTGATCCGGCGCGATGACGCGAAGTCCCGCTTCACTCAGCGCCTTGATCTGGTGACGCCAGGAAAACGCCATTTCCGGCCAGCCGTGACACAGCACTATTGGAATAGCGTCCGACTTCGGACCGGCTTCGTAGAATCCCAAGCGAATGCCATTGACGTTCGCATGCTGCAGCGGCGGCATTTCAATCATCGCAGTCGCCGCGTATCAGCTTGCCGCGCTCGACACAGTTTCGGGCGGCGCCGCGAATGCCGCCTGCAACTTCGCGAACTCCTCCGGCAACATGTCGGCCAGATGCTTCACATCGGGAATGACATTGGCACCCGCGATAAAGCCGAAATCGAGCTGATCGCGATAACTCTGCACGGTGATGTTGAGCGCGAGGCTATGGGTCGCAATCGACACCGGGAAGATGTGCAGAAGCTCGGCACCGACCGCATATAATGTCTGGCGCGGACCCGGCACGTTCGAGATCGTCACGTTCGCAGCGGGCGGCAACACATCGGAGAGACTTGAGCGGCTGTAGAGCAGCGCCAGAACCTGGACCATGATCGGCGCACCGAGCATCGAGATGTTCGACATCGACGGCATCAGCGCGCGAAGCGGATGCGACATTTCCTTCGACTTCGCCGACTGCGCGATAATGGCTTCCATCCGCTCCTTCGGGTCTTCGATGTTGGTGGCAAGCGAGCACACCATGCCGAACACCTGATTGTTGGCATCGGTATTGCCTTCTTCACGCAGCGAAATTGGAACGCCTGCGGTCAGCGACTTAGCTGGCAGCGCGCCTTCCTCAAGCAGAAAGCGCCGCAACACGCCGCTCGAAACGGCCATGACAACATCATTGAGCTTGCCGCCGGACTTCTTGGCCAGTGCCTTTGCTTCCGGCAGCGAAATCGACACCGCTGCGAAACTGCGTTCGGACGACACGGCTTTATTGAGCACTGATGGCGGCGAGATGAGACCGGCGATATCCTGCCGGGTTTTCGGGTCGGCGATCTTGCTTACCATGTCGGTGACGCTTTTCACCATCTCCGGCACGTTGCCGAGGAATTTCATGCCGGTCTCGAGCTGGAACATCGCGTTGTCGAACAGGATCGAACCGATATCGCTCTTGCCGCTGCGCGGCAGATCGAAATTCTTGGCGCTCGACGCATCCAGCGGCTTGCGCCACAGCGTCGTGTAGGAATCGACGAAGTTCGCCGCGATGTCGCGCGGCTCGTTGGATTGCACGACGCGCGCGGTCGGCGGCGGGACTTCGCGCGGGGTCGGCGAAATGTCGTAGACCATGTTGGTCAGCGCCGCGCCCGCGCCGCCGTCGATGCAGGCGTGATGAATTTTCGAGTAGAGTCCGATCTCGCCGTTCTCCATGCCCTCGAAGACATAGAATTCCCACAATGGGCGCGCACGGTTGAGAAGTTTCGCGTGGATCCACCCCACCGTCTGTTCGAGGATGTGACGATTGGCTGGCTCCGGAAGACTGGCGCGGAAGATGTGGCGATTGATGTCGAACTGCTCATCCTCCACCCAGCTCGGATGATCGATATCGACCGGCGCTTTCTCAAGCCGAGATTTCAAGATCGGCGCGACGTGCAAACGCCCTGCGATCATCTTCTTGAAATCTTCGAAAAAATTTCCCTCATAGCCTTCGCGCGGCTTGAAGATCGCCATGCTGCCGACATGCATCGGCGTCTCGGGCGTTTCGAGATACAGGAACGACGCGTCCATCGACGACAGCTTCTTCGCCTTACTCATGCTACTCTCCTCTGAAAGCCGGTCGTCACCTTGAGGCGCTTCTGTCCGGTCGTTTCCTAACTGCGAAATTTCTCCGGGCGTGCGTAAGCGAGCGCGAACGGACCTGATCGGTCGAACGGATGAAACTCGCCCTCATGCTGTGCGAGGCGATCCGCGACAGCCCACAACGCGGCCGCGTTGACGCCGATACCGATGTGGCTCGCCAGCGTGATCTCGATGTTTTCCGCCGTGTCGTTTTCCTTCACGAGGCAGGTTTCCCAGTTCACGATGCCGTCGGTGCGCGTGAACAGCGAACTCGTCGGTACCGGAAGATCGCCCGCGAGTTTTTGAATATCCCGTATGTCGGCATCGTCGATGGTCTCGCCCGATACCATCTCATAGACACGCTTGGCATTGGTCGCGGTGATATCGCCGGAAAACGGGCTGCCCATCGTGACGACGTAACGCACCATGTCGGGCATGTGCAGGGCCAGATCGCGTGCGTAGACTCCGCCGAGCGACCAGCCGACGAGACTGACCCTGCGGCCTGTCGTGTTGTGCACGCTCATCAGAAGTTTGCGCAGCTTGTCGCGCATGGAGTAGACGCCGCCGACATTGCGCCCAAGTCCCCAAGGATGCGACGAGAATCCCTGCACATCGAGATACCGGCGCAGGATCAGCGTGGAGACATCGGTTGCAAGAAGACCCGGCAAAACCAGGACGGGATGACCGTCGCCGCGAGGTGCTGCCAGCAAAGCCGGCGACAGCATCAGCGTCGCGTTGAGTTCGAACAATCCGCGGCCTTCAGCCAGAAACAATCCGAGATTCGGTGGCCGAAGCCGCTTGTTGCCATTCACATCGGTTTCCATCATTGCATCACTCTAGAAGCATGTTGAACGTCATGCCAACGGGCGTTTCGCTTGCTTGCCATTGGATGCCGGTCGTGGTGAATTTTATTGCTTTGCAGCAATACTGCCGCTGGCGTGGCATACATGCGGCTGAGTGCCTCGCTTCGGCGTCACGCATCGACCACAGCTTCTCGGTAAACGGATTTCGATGAGCACGTATCGCCTCGACCACATGTTTGCGCCGCGCTCGATCGCGCTGGTCGGCGGCAGCCCGAAGGCGAATTCGGTGGGCGGCGCGACGCTGCGCAACCTGAAGGCTGGCGGCTTCGACGGTCCCATCGACATCATCAACCGCAAATACTCCGAAATCGAAGGCATCAAGACAAAGCGCGATTTCAAGGATCTGCCGTATGTGCCGGATCTGACGATCATCTGCACGCCGCCTTCCGCCGTTCAGGGCGTGGTGAAAGCGGCCGGCGCGCATGGTTGTCCGTGCGCGATGGTTCTGACGGCCGGCCTCGGAATTGGCACCGGATCGTTCACCGAAGCGATCTCGCAAACCGCGCGCACAACGGGATTGCGTCTGATTGGCCCTTCACTCGGAATTCTCGTGCCGCGTGCGAAGCTCAACGCGAGTTTTGCCGCGCGATTGCCTGCCGATGGCGATCTTGCGGTGATTTCCCAATCCGGCGCGATCTCGACCACGCTTGCCGAGTGGGCATCCAATCGCAGCATCGGCTTTTCCGCGATCACCTCGATGGGCGAAAGCCTCGACGTCGATTTCGGCGACCTGCTGGATTACTTCGCGCTCGACACTCAGACCCGCGCCATCCTGATGTACATCGAGTCGGTCAGCGATCCGCGCAAGTTCATGTCGGCGGCGCGCGCTGCGGCGCGCGTCAAACCCGTCGTCGTCATCAAATCGGGCCGACATCGACAAGGCGCGCGCGCGGCTGCGACCCATACCGGCGCGCTCGCTGGCTCGGATGAGGTCTATGAGGCGGCCTTTCGCCGCGCGGGCCTCTTGCGCGTGCTCGACATGGAGGAACTGTTCTCCGCCGCCGAAACGCTCGGCCATCTCCAATCCTCGCATGGCCATCGTCTTGCCATTCTGACCAACGGCGGCGGGCTCGGCGTACTGGCCGTGGATCGGCTGATCGATCTCGGCGGCGAACTCGCGCCGCTGTCCGATGAGGTGAGAAAGGCGCTCGGCAAAATTCTCCCCGAGCGATGGTCCAACGCAAATCCCGTCGACATTCTCGGCGACGCCGACGGCGAGCGTTACGCGCGCGCCTGCGAGCACATTCTCGGCGACACCGCCAACAACGCGCTTCTGGTGATGAACGCGCCGAACACGCTGGCCTCTCCGATTGAATCGGCGATGGCGGTGGCGAAAGCCGTGCAGAAATTCCGCGACGAGAACCACTCGCGTAAGCCGGTGTTCGCGGCATGGGTCGGCGACAGCGGAACGGCGACCGGCGTGTTCAGCGCCGTCAATATTCCGCATTTCACCAATGAGGCCGATGCCGTGCGCGGCTTCATGCATATCGTGCGCTATCGCGAAGGTCTCGACGTCGCGATGCAGACGCCGCCGAGTTTGCCGGAGAATTTCGCGCCAGACGTCGCCGCCGCCCGCGCCGTCGTGCAGGGCGCGCTGAAGCAAAAGCGAACTTGGCTGAATCCCGTCGAAATCACCGAACTGTTTGCGGCCTACTCCATTCCGATTGCTTCGGCGGTTCTGGCACGCGATCCCGACCAGGCGGCGCGGGCGGCGATGCCGCTATTGGCGGAAGGCAATACTGTTATTGTGAAAATCAGCTCACCGGACATCCTGAGCAAGTCCGATGTCGGCGGCGTGCGGCTGAACCTCACCAGCGAACGCGCAGTTTACGACGCGACCGCCGATATTATGCAGCGCGCGAGGGCAGCGAAGCCTCGCGCCGTCATCGAAGGCGTCACGGTTCATCCGATGATCCTGCGGCCCAAGGCACGCGAACTGATCGCAGGCCTCGCCGACGATCCAACGTTCGGACCGATTGTGGTGTTCGGGCGCGGCGGTACGGCGGTGGAGGTCATCAACGACAAGGCCTTAGCGTTGCCGCCGCTCGATCTCAATCTCGCGAAAGACCTGATCGCACGCACGCGCGTCTCGCGCATTCTCAAGAGCTACCGCGACGTCCCGGCCGTGGACGAAGGCGCGGTTGCGCTGTTGCTGGTGAAGATCGCGCAGATGGCGGCGGACCTGCCTGAAATCCGCGAACTCGATATCAACCCGCTGCTGGCCGACAAGGATGGTGTGATCGCGGCCGATGCGCGCGTGTCGGTCGCGCCTTTGAGTGAAACCGTTCGCGGCTCCGGCCACTATCGCTTTGCGATCAAACCGTATCCGAAAGAGTGGGAGCGGCACGCGACGCTGAAGGACGGTCGGGGCGTTTTCCTGCGCCCCGTGCGTCCGGAAGACGAGCACCTCTATCCCGAATTTTTCAAACAAGTCAGCACGGAAGACGTCCGCCTGCGGTTTTTCTCGGCGATGAAAGAACTCACCCATGCCTTCATCGCGCGCCTGACGCAGCTCGACTACGCACGCGCGATGGCATTCATCGCCATCGAGGAGACCACCGGCAAGATGCTGGGCGTCGTGCGGCTGCATACGGATGCCGATTTTGCCAGCGCCGAATACGCGGTGCTGGTGCGATCCGATCTCAAGGGACTGGGTCTCGGCTGGATGCTGATGCAGCTGATCATCGAATACGCCCGCGCCGAGGGCGTCCGCGCCATTCGCGGTCAGGTGATGGGCCAGAACAAGACCATGCTGGATATGAACGCTCGGCTTGGCTTTACGATCAAGCCGGACCCGCACAACACCGACCTGATGCTCGTCGTGTTGCCGATCGAGAAGAAATCGAACTAGAACCACGCGACAACAAGGGGAAACGTCATGTCCAGATTGGTGATTTCAATGATCATTGCGGCCGCGATCATCATCGGCGTCTATTTCGCAGCGCCCGACGCGATCCTGACCCGCTAACCTTCAAGGAATCAGAACGGCCCGCCCGACCAGCTTGCCCTTGTGCAGATCCCTCAGCGTCTCATCGGCCTTGGCCAGCGGGCGCAGGGTGACCGGGATCGGCGCGATTTTCTTCTCGATCACCAGATCGATCAGCTCTTGAGTTTCCTTGACGTTGCCGACATAGCTGCCTTCGATAGTGATCGCGCGCATCGGAATCAGCGGTAGCGCCCAGGTCGCCCCGCCGCCGAACAAGCCGACCATCACGAGCTTGCCGCCCTTACTGAGACAATCGAAACCGAGTTGCGAGGTCTGCGCGTTGCCGACGAGATCGATCGCGCCGTAGATCGGCCCTCCTGCTTTCGCCATGATCTGTTGAAGTGCGTCCGGTGCCGCACCATCGACAGCCGCCAGTGCGCCGGATTTCATCGCTGCTTCGCGTTTGTCCTTATCGATATCGACGACGATGGCACCCTTGCCGCCCATCGCCTTCAACAATGAGAGAGCCATGAGACCCAAACCGCCCGCGCCGAAGATCACGATTGGATGCTTCAGATGCGGCTTGAGTTTCTTGATTGCGCTATAGGTCGTGACGCCCGAGCAGGCGTAGGGTGCTGCCGTCACCGGGTCGAGACCCTTCAGATCGACCAGATGACGCGGGTTCGGCACCATGATGTAGTCGGAATAGCCGCCATCGCAGTAGACGCCGAGCGAATTGGGCTTCAGACACATATTCTCTTCATCGGCCAGACACAGATCGCATTTGCCGCAACCGAGCCACGGATAGACGAGGCGCACGTCGCCGACCTTTACGCCCTTCGCATCCGGCCCCATCGCGACGACTTCACCGACCGTTTCGTGGCCCATCGTCAGCGGCAGCGAGACACCGCGATCCTTCAGCGACAGCGGCTTGCGGCCGTGGCCGAGTTCGTAACCGCCCTGCCAGATGTGCAGGTCGCTGTGGCACACACCCGCCGCTTTTACTTTTAAGAGAACCTGCGTGCCGGTCGGCTGCGGCGTTGCGGAATCGACTTCCGCCAACGGTCCGTTGAATTCGGTCACTCGAAAACTCTTCATCTGCGCCTCCCGGCTCTTTTGTTTTGCGCCAGCTTTGGATCGAAGCTAGGCGATTGCCGGCCATGCAGCCACCGTCAAATTCTCCTGACGCTGCGAGTTGTCATTATCCACGCGCGCGGATAAGCAGCTATAGTCCGCACAACAACAAGAATATGCGAGGAACCGTGCCCGCCAGCGAACTTATTCGCGCCACCGCCTGCGAACTGGTCGACCGCCTCCGCTCAGGCGACATCACCCCGCACGACCTGCTCGACGCGCTCGAAAAGCGCGTTGCCGAAGTCGACGGCAAGGTGAACGCTCTCCCCACCCTCTGTTTCGATCGCGCCCATGCCCATGCTGACCGGCTGATGAAACTGCCGGTCGAAAAGCGCGGCGTGTTGGCGGGAATGCCGGTCGCGATCAAGGACCTCACCGAGGTCGCTGGCGTTTTGACCACGCAAGGTTCTCCGATTTTCAAAAATCACGTTGCAGAAAAGTCGAACATCGTCGTCGAACATCTCGAAGCGAACGGCGGCGTCGTCTACGCGAAGTCCAACACACCGGAGTTCGGCGCAGGCGCGCAGACGTTCAACGAAGTGTTCGGCGCAACGCGCAATCCATGGAATCTGTCGCGCTCGGCTTCAGGTTCATCAGGTGGCGCGGCGGCGGCCCTCGCCAGCGGCACGGCGTGGCTCGCGCACGGCACTGATGTCGGCGGATCGCTGCGCAATCCTGCAAGTTTCTGCGGCGTAACCGGCATGCGGCCCAGCATCGGCCGCGTTGCGCATACGCCGAGCGGAATGGTGGATCGCACATTGAGTGCCGACGGGCCGATGGCGCGTAATGTCGAGGATCTGGCGCTGATGCTGGATGCGATGTCCGGCGAGGAAGCGCGCGATCCGCTGTCGCTTCCAGCGTTGCCGACATCGTTTCTGTCCGCCGCGCGTTCGGGCGCAAAGCCGAAGCGCGTCGCCTATTCTGCCGATCTTGGCATTTCACCTGTCGATCCGGAAATCGCCGATATCACGCGAAAGGCCGCGCATCGCCTTTCGGAAGCTGGCGTGATCGTCGAGGAAGCGCATCCCGATTTACACGAAGCCGCCGAATGCGCGCACGTCCTTCGCGCCTTCGACTATGCGATAACGAAATCGCATTTGCTCAGACAGCACCGCGACCTGCTCAAGCCGGAGGTGATCTGGAATATCGAGCAGGGTCTCAAGCTCAGCCTGGAAGACATCCAACGCGCCGAAGCGCAGCGCGTCGCAATGACGGCTCGGGCGTTTAACTTTTTCGAAACTTACGATATGTTGCTGTGCCCGACGACAATCGTCGGACCGTTCCCGGTCGAACAGCGCTATCTTGCCGAATGCAACGGCAAAAAATTCACCAACTATGTCGAATGGCTCACCATCGTCTCGGCGATCACGATGATCTGTTCGCCGGCCCTGTCGATCCCGTGCGGCTTTACGGGCGAAGGCCTGCCAGTCGGATTACAGATTGTCGCGGCACCGCGCGGCGAGGCAAGGATACTGGCAGCAGGCAAATTGCTCGAAGATATTTTCGGCCTGCGCAACCGGACGCCAATCGATCCGCGGCCCGGATCGTGATCGGGATGCTTGCAATCGTGCCGCCTGCATGAAAGACAATTTGCGACAGTCACGAGGACGAGATGGCCGCGCCGAAGCCCCCTGCATTTGAAACGCTGAGCCTGCATGCGGGCCAGCACCCCGATCCCGTCACCGGATCGCGCGCCACACCGATTCATCAAACCACGTCATACGTCTTTCAGGACGCGGATCACGCGGCCGCACTGTTCAATCTCGAGCGCGCGGGTCACATCTATACGCGCATTTCCAATCCGACGACAGCGGTGCTTGAGGAACGCCTCGCGGCGCTTGAAAACGGCGTCGGCGCTGTATGTACCGCGAGCGGCATGGCGGCGCTGCATCTGGCCATCGCGACAATTCTCGATGCCGGCGATCACGTCGTTGCCTCCGCGTCGTTGTACGGCGGCACGATCAATCTTCTGACGCATACTCTGCCGCGCTTCGGCATCACAACAACGTTCGTCAAGCCGCGCGACCTCGACGGCATCCGCAAAGCCATCGGCCCGAAGACGAAACTCGTGATCGGCGAAACCATCGGCAATCCGGGCCTTGAAGTGCTCGACATTCCCGCTGTCGCCGACATCGCGCACAAGGCAGGCATTCCGCTTTTGATCGACAACACCTTCGCGACGCCCTATCTCTCTCGTCCCATCGAGCTGGGCGCCGACATCGTGATGAACTCGATCACGAAATGGATCGGCGGCCACGGCATCGCCATCGGCGGCGTCATTGTCGACGGCGGCCATTTCGACTGGGATAAATCCGGCAAGTTTCCGACGCTCACGACACCCTATGCCGGTTATCACGGCATCGTCTTCGCCGAAGAATTCGGACCCGCAGCCTTCATCATGCGCGCGCGGGCGGAAGGTTTGCGCGATTTCGGCGCGTGCATCTCGCCGACCAATGCGTTTCAGATTCTGCAAGGCATTGAGACGCTGCATGTGCGGATGCAGCGCCACATCGACAACACCGTTGCCGTGCTCGCATTTTTGAAAGACAGCAAAGCTGTCGAATGGGTTCTGCATCCAACGCTCGACAACCACCCCGACCATGCCCTCGCGAAAAAACTTCTGCCGCGCGGTGCGGGATCGATCGTCACTTTCGGCATCAAGGGTGGCCGAGACGCGGGACGAAGATTCATCGAAGCGCTCAAACTCGTCAGCCATGTCGCAAACGTCGGCGACGCCAAGACGCTTGTGATTCATCCGGCCAGCACGACGCATCAGCAAATGAGCGCCGAACAGCTCAAGACTGCGGGCATCGGTGAAGAACTGATCCGGCTGTCCATCGGCATTGAAGCAGCTGAGGATATTATTGGCGATCTCGGCCAGGCGCTCCGTTTTTCGCAGAAGGCATGACCATGAAACTCAACGTCGACGGTCACGAGGTTTACGCAGCGACGGGCGGCAAGCCGTTCGACCCCAAGTTGCCGCTCGTCGTTTTTCTGCACGGCGCGGGATTCGATCATTCGATCTGGGCGCTGTTCGCGCGCTGGTTCGCGCATCATGGCTATAGCGTGCTGGCACCTGACCTTCCGGGACACGGCCGCTCAAAAGGCGCGCTGCTCACCTCGATCGGCGCAATGGCGGACTGGACCGTTAAATTGATCGGGGCTGCGGGCGCGACCAAAGCTCGTCTCGTCGGCCATTCGATGGGCGCGCTGGTCGCACTCGACGCAGCCTCGCGGCATCCCGAGAAAATCTCCGGCCTCTCGCTGATCGGCGTCGGCGCGGCGATGCCGGTGTCGGACGACTTGCTGACAGCGGCGAAATCGAACGATCACGCGGCCGTCGACATGGTTTCGATCTGGGGTTTCGGCTACGCGGCAGGTCTCGGCGGCTCGCTGTCGCCCGGTCTCTGGATGATGGGCGGCGGACAGCGGCTGCTCGAACGAAATCCCGGCGGCGTGCTGTTCAACGATCTGTCCGCCTGCAACGCCTATAAGGCTGCTTCGGAAGCTGCCGCAAAAATCAAAGTGCCGACCACGCTCATTCTCGGCGAGCGTGACATGATGACTCCGCTCAAGTCAGGGCGGCAACTGACGTCAGCTATTGCCGGATCGAAAGAGATTGTCCTCCACGGAGCCGGGCACATGTCGATGGCCGAGCGGCCCGATGAGGTGCTGGCCGCCTTGCGCGCCTAATGCTTCGATAGCGACGTGCCGGGCATATCCATCAGCACTTCGCTGAACGGAAATTCGAGCACGATCTCTCCGTCCTCGCCGGTGACTTCGAGAACGGCGTTCAGCAGCCGCGGCGTCTGGCCCTCTTCTCTCAGCAATTCCGTGATCGTCACGCGCGCGACCATCCAGGCCTGATCGGGGTCGCGGAGTTCGACTCCATCGGGGTCCGGCACGTAGGAGTCGTCGATCCGCGTATTGAAGAAATAGCGAGGCATGGCTGAGATTTATTGCGGACGAGGCATGCGCGCAAGGCCGGTATCGCAGTCGTGAATTGCGGTTGATTTCGGCGCGCGAATGGGCGCCTAACTGACGCTCTCAATCCGGAATACATTCTTGCCAGCCATTATTACCGATCCGATCTTCTATTGCGTGGCGATCCCTGCCGTTCTGCTTCTGGGTCTCGCCAAAGGCGGATTCGCCGGGCTCGGCATCGCATCGACGCCCATGCTTGCGCTCTATCTTCCGCCGCTCGAAGCCGCCGCCCTCATCCTGCCCATCCTGATCACACAAGATCTGATTTCCGTTTACGTCTATCGCAAGGACTGGGACGCCTGGAATCTGAAGGTGATGCTGCCGGGAGCCGTGATCGGCATGGCGCTCGCTTGGCTGCTCGCAGCGCATCTCTCCGACGCACTCGTCCGCATCATCGTCGGCGGCATCGGTCTGGCGTTCGTCGCCAACACGTGGCTGCGGCCAGCGAAAATCAAACCGCATCCGACCACGGCCGCAAGCGGCGTTCTCTGGGGCGCGGTTTCAGGCTTCACATCCTTCATGACGCAGGGCGGCGGCCCACCGTTTCAGGTTCACGTCCTGCCGCAGAAATTGCCGAAGATGACGCTGGTCGGCACCACAACGATCTTCTTCACCGTCGTCAATCTTCTGAAAATATGGCCCTACTTCGCACTCGCCCAGTTCACGCCGAAAAATTTTGTCACGTCGCTCCTGTTGCTGCCGATTGCTGTGATCGCGAATTTCTGCGGAATCTGGCTGGTACGGCGAACGCCGACCGATCTGTTCTACCGGATCGCCTACGTTCTGCTGTTCGTGATTTCGCTGATCCTGTTCTGGCAGGGCATCTCGGCGGTGCGTTGAACAAGCATGTGTCAGATCATCGGCAGGCTTGACGGCTCCTTGCCGAGCGGAAATGCCTTTTCAATCGCCGCGATCTCCTGTGGATCAAGAACGATACCGCCCGCAGCGGCATTTTCCGCCGCGTGCTGCGCCGACGCTGCCTTCGGAATGGCAAACACCGATTTGGCGCGTGTGAGAAAACTCAGCGCGACCTGACGCGGGGTGGCACCGACCCGCGCGCCGATCTCCTGCAACACTTTGCCCTTCGGCGACTGCGGCGCCGGGAAATCGTCATGCCCGAAAGGCGAATAAGCAACTACGGCGACGCCGTTTGCCTCGCACCACGGAATGACAGAATGCTCGATAGCGCGTTCGTTCAGATGATAGAGCACCTGATTGCAGGCAATCCGCCCCTTCCCCGCTACCGCAAGCAGTTCGTCCAGATCGTCGGCGTCGAAATTGCTCACGCCCCATGAGCGGATTTTCCCGGTACGCACCAGTTCGTCGAATGCGGCGACCGTCTCCTCGAGCGGATATTGTCCGCGCCAGTGCAGCAGAAAGCAGTCGAGACGATCGGTTTTCAGCCGCTTCAACGAGCGCTCGCAGGCCTGAATGGTTCCCTTGCGAGACGCATTGCTTGGTAAAACTTTGGAAACGAGAAACACATCATTCCGCCGCCCCTCGATAGCATCCGCGACAACAAGTTCCGCGTCGCCGTACATCTCGGCGGTATCGATATGCGTCATGCCGAGATCGATACCCTTGCGTAGCGCAGCGATGGCAGCAGCGCGGTCGCCGTGATCGATATACCAGGTACCCTGCCCGATGACGGACACCTCGCAGAGCGCGTTGCCGAATGTTCTCTGCTTCATGATCTAGTATCCCGTCATTTCAAGATAGCCGACGCCTTCGTAGGTGCCATGAAAGGCTATCGGTCCCTCCCAATAGGCAAATCGGGTACTCATCCAGCTCTTCGGGTTGAGTGGCACAATCTCGATTTTGAATCCGCGATCCGCAACCGCGACTGTCCACGATGTCGGAACATTGCGCCCCTCAATCTCCGTGAGCTGCGCCGGTTCCATCGAAATAGATGAAGGCGTCAGTTGCACGGATCTTCCGTCGGCACCAATCCAGTTGCCGGAAAAATAATGGCTGCCGTTTTTCTGACGCAAGCGGAACAGCATTACCTTTTCGCCGGATGCGAGATGCAGGGCGAACCAGTCCCATCCGGTCTGATCGGAGGCGAGCGGCTGGCTGCTCCACTCTCGATCCATCCACGCCTGTCCGGTAACATCGGCTGGCTTGCCATCGATTTCGATCTTGCCCGTAACCGTAAAAAACGGCTGACTGAAATAATACGATGCCTGCCCCTGTTCTGACTTTCGGCTGTATCCAGCGTCGCCCTGAAGCACGAGCGGTTTGAGTGAGTTCAAACGCAGAGAAAACTCAAAGCCGCGCCCAATCGCCGACACATTGAGCGGCGACAATGTCTGCGGAAAAAATTGGTCGCCCGACTTCATCTCCCAGGAGTCGATCCAGGCGCGAAACGGATTGGCTTCGACCCCCGCCTGCCCCACCCCTCCGCGCGCAAGACGCTCCGCAAACAAGTGTTTACTTGCACTGGTGACAGCCGCGTTTCCCATCCAGAGCTGGCGACTGTCCCAGCCGGAATCGGACACACCCGGAATCGTCGCCTGCCGAAATAGCGTCCATTGCACACCGTAACGAGTGCCGGATGAATCCTGCAGGTTCGCGGTGACGTACCACCACTCGATACGAAAATCGGGATGTGCACCGTGGTCCCGCGGAAACTCAAGCGTCACGCCCTGCGTGACCGGCGCAAACCCTTTCGACTCGCCGCCGAGTCCGGCAAAGCCTTGCGCGCGGGCGCTCGTGCCGAAAGCGCTTAGCAAGCCATACGCAACGACCGCGCGGCGTCCGATTCTTCCGTCAGCGTTCATTGGCGAATATCTTGGCGAGGTTTGCCGGCTGAAGCCGCAGCAGCTTCAGAATTGGAAACAGCATTGCGACGAGCGCGGCGAGGATCGCGACGGCGAACAATTCGGCCAACGAAGCCGGAAAGATGTAAAGCGGCAGTCGCCAGCCGAATGCCTTGACATTGACAACCGCCAAAAGACACCACGCAACAAGCAATCCCAACGGCAATGCAAGCAACGCCGTCAGAAACGCGACGAACATCGTCTTCAACAGTTCGATTGCTGCGAGCCGGCGTCGCGTCACGCCAATGCCCCAGAGCGGGGCAAGCTGCGGCAAGCGGCTGTTCGCAAGCGTGAGCAGACTCGTCAGCAACGCAATTCCGGCCACGCCGAGCGTGAACGCGTTCAACGCCGACGTTACCGAGAACGTGCGGTTGAAGATCCGCTTCGATTCCGCCTTCAAGGTCGCCTGATCGACAAGCCGGCCGCCATCGAGGCCGAACGTCTCGCGCAGCGCGGCGATGAGACCGGCGACTTTCTCGGGAGCAACGCGCAGCCCGAAACGGGTTCGCGCAACATCGGGCCAATGCGACGTCAGGGCGTCGATGTCTACTCCGATTTGTCCTTTGGGATTGCCGTAGTCCGGATAGATCCCTGCGATTGTCACCATCCACGATCCGCTTGCCGTGGGGAGCTGGACGGTATCGCCGACATTGAGCCGAAGACGCCGCGCCAATTGCTCACTGAAAAGCGCGGCATTGCCGCCCCGCACCTGGTCCCATACATCGGACTGAGATTGAAGCAGCGGCCATCGTTCGCGATAGGTCGCATGGTCGGTGAAGCCGAGAACTTCGACCGGCAACCCGTCCATCGTCACGTCGGTCCGCCATGCCGGCAGAATCGCATCGACCTCGGGCCGCTGGCGCAGCCATGAGACGATCTCCCGGCCCTGCTTATCGCTCAGTGCATTCAAATAAATATCGGCGGCAAGCCGGTCGTCGAGCCAGCCTGTAAAGGTCTTGCTGAAGCTCTGAACCATCGTACCGACGCCGACATTCACGGCGAGCGCCAATAACAATGCCATCAGCGCCAGCGACAGACCCGATAGCTGCTGGCGGCTGTCAGCCCAGAACCATTTCACCATCGGCCCATTGGCGTAACGCTGCCCCATCCACAGGACGACGCCCAAAACCACGGGCAGCGCCAATGCCGCCGACAATAGAAGCGCACCCAGAACCGCAAATCCGGACGATAGCGAGTCTCCGAAATACAGCGCGGATCCACCGGCTGCCGCGATAAGAAGCGCCAAGGCACCCTGCACTCTCAATCGTTTCTGCTGCGTTTGCTGCCATGCATAGGGCTGCGCCGAAACCAGCAACGGCAGACGATAGACGCGCAACAAACCGTCGGCTGCGGCAGCGAGCGCACCAAAAACGCTCATTCCCAGACCCGCTATCCACCAGTCGGGGCGCAACGAGAGACTTCCCGAAACCTGCGCTCCATAAAGTCCGCGCAGGCTTGCCGAAACATCCGGCAGGAGAAGCGACGCAACGAAATAGCCTGCGACCAAGCCTATAAGCCCGGAGGCGACCGCGAGCAGCACCAATTCGCCGGCAAGAACCGAAGTCAGCGAGATCGCCGACACGCCGCATGCGCGAAGCGTGCGAAACATCGGCAGCCGCTGCTCAATCGCCAGTCCGATAGCCGAGTGCACGATAAAAAGTCCGACAAAAAACGACAACAGGCCGAAGGCAGTCAGATTGAGGTGAAAGCTGCTGGTAAGACGTTCGAAGTCGCTTGGTTGTCCGGCTTCGACAAAACGTAGCTCTTCGCCTGCGATTTCTTTTAGCGGCTTGCGGCTGCCGACATTCTCCTCACCAATCAAGAGACGCGAGATCTGACCGTCCATCTTCAAAATTTTCTGCGCGGTTCCGATGTCGACCACGAGGATCCCGGGAGCTAGCTGATCCTGCACGGCCAGCGGCGGAAGCGACGAGCCGCCTTCAACCGGCAGCGATTGGCCATACGCGGCTCTCAAATCAGCGAATGTCTCAGGACCTACGAAAGTTTGTCCCGGCGGTGTCAGAAACTCCGAGAGCCGATCTTTTTCGAGCGTGGGAGCCGGGCCCGCATTCGCAGGCAACGTAATCGGTTCAACCCCAAGCAGTCGGTACCACCGATCTTGAATCCGCACGCGGCCCTCAACAACAGGTGAGACGGACCAGTTGCCGCGCCTCAAATCGAGGAAGAGTTGTTGCGAGAACGCCGGAATGTCACGGCCGACCAGCATCGCTGTTTTCGCTCCGCCAAATGCAGCTGCAGCCCGGTCGTAACTGTTGCGCGCCTGCTGATTGAGAGCCTGCACGCCGCTCCAGAGAGCAGTCGCCGAAATCAAGCCGACGAGCAAGGTGACGAGTTGCGTGCGATGGCGCGGCCAGTGACTGAGAAGTACCTTTAGGATCCAAGACAAGCGGCTCATGCGATCAGCCCTTCGCTGAGATGCACTTGCCGGTTCATTGTCGAGGCGAGCCGCGCGCTGTGCGTCACCATCAAAAACGCGCAACTGGTCCGCCGGACGAGATCGCGCGCAAGCCTCAGCACATCGTCTGCAGTCTTCTCGTCGAGGTTGCCGGTCGGCTCGTCCGCGAGGAGCACAGCCGGCTTAATCGCCAGCGCGCGGCCGATGGCGACACGCTGCTGCTGGCCACCGGAGAGTTGTTCGGGATATCGATCCAGCAGATCCCCGAGACCGAGACGCTCGACAAGTTCGATCTGCCACGCAGCGTCGAAAAGTCCGGCAATCCGCGCCTGAAACGCGAGATTGTCGGCGACCGGCAAACTGGGGATGAGATTGAACTGTTGAAACACCAATCCCAGACGATCCCGCCGCAGCGCGGCTCTTTCACTATCTGACATCGCGGAAATCACATCGCCGTCGAGCACGATCTCACCGCTATCCGCAGCATCGAGGCCCGCGATCAGATGCAGCAAAGTGCTCTTGCCGCTGCCGGACTCGCCGGTCAGCGCGACGCTCTCGCCGGCGGATAACGTAAGGTTGACGCCTCGCAAAACCGCGAGTCTTTCACCCGACGCTCGATAGGATTTATGCAGATCGCGCACGCTCAACAGCATAAGCGCAGCCTACACGCCAGTCAGCCTGACACAAACCTGTCCGATACGGCGCACGCCGTATCAGGTGAGGCTAAGCTCGTAGGCCTTGATGTTTTTCGCACGCTCGGATTCCGCGTTCGCGCGGTGGTCGGTCGCGATCGCCGTATAGACCGCCGGCAGAACGAACAGCGTGAACAGCGTTCCGATCGACATGCCGGCAACCACAACGAGGCCGATAGAGAAACGGCTCGCGGCACCCGCGCCGCTTGCGGTCAAAAGCGGCAGAAGGCCAGTCACCATCGCAGCCGTCGTCATCAGAATCGGACGAAGGCGAACGCGGGCGGCGTGCTCGATCGCCGTGCGCCGGTCGAGACCTTCCTTGAGCTGAAGTTCGTTGGCGAATTCTACCATCAGAATGCCGTGCTTGCTGATAAGGCCGATCAGCGTGACAAGACCGACCTGCGTGTAGATGTTGATCGTGGCAAGCCCGAAGAATAGCGGGATCAGCGCACCCGAGATCGCCATCGGCACCGAAATCAGAATGACCAATGGATCGCGCAGGCTTTCGAACTGCGCCGCCAGCACGAGGAAGATGATGATCAGCGCGAAGACGAACGTCACCGCGAGCTGATTGCCCTCCTGAACATACTGCCGCGCGTCGGCGAGATAATCGTGGCTATAGCCCGACGGCAGTTGCTTGGCTTGCGTTTCGAGGAACTCAACCGCTTTGCCGACGGTGACGCCCGGCATCGGCACAGCCTGGAACGTCGCCGAGTTCAACTGGTTGAAATGCGTCAGCGCATTCGGGTTCGTGCTCGTCGTAATCTTGACGACGGTCGATAGCGGCACCTGTTTCCCGCCGGATGTCGGCACGTAATAGTTGTTCAGCGACTCGGGCGACAGACGAAGCCCGCGCGGGACCTGCGGAATGACCTGATACGAGCGCCCGTCGAGATTAAAGCGGTTGACGTAATTGCCGCCGAGCAGCGTCGCGAGCGAATTGCCGACCGCAGCCATCGTAATTCCGAGATCGTTGGCTTTGGATCTGTCGATGTCGACCTTCACGACCGGCTGGTTGAACGCAAGATCGCTATCGGCCACGATGAAAAGACCGCTCTTGCGCGCCGCAGCCTTCAGCTTTTCCATCTCCTCGAACACGGACTGGAAGCCGCTTGTCGTGCTTAGCACCATCTGAACAGGCAAACCGCCGGGCCCGCCCGGTAGTGGCGGCAGGTTGAATGCGAATGCGTTGACGCCCTCGACCTTGCTCAGTTCAGCCTGCACCAGCGGCTTCAGCGCAAGCGATGAGCGCTTTCGTTCGTCCCACGGCTTCAGGATCATGCCGGAGATGCCGTTGTTCGGCCCGTTCGTGCCGTTAATGATGAAACGCAGGTCCGTTTCCGGAAATTTCGCGAACGCAGCGTCGAGCTTCTTGCCGTAGAAATCTGTGTAGTCGATGTTGGCGTATTGCGGCGCTTTCGTCACCGAGAACAGAATGCCTTGATCTTCCTCGGGCGCCAATTCCTTCGATGAATAGGAATACATGAAGCCGACGAGGAACAGGATCGTCAGCGCGAACAGCGCCGTAATCGGACGATAGTCGAGCGAACGGTCGAGCTTGCGGCCATACCAGCGCGTCACGCTGGAGAACACCTCGTCGACCTTCTTTGCGAACTGGCCCTGCTCTCCTCCGCTTCGCAGCAGGACCGAACACATCATCGGCGACAGTGTCAGCGCGACGACGCCGGAAATGATAACGGAGCCGGCGAGTGTGAACGCGAACTCGCGGAACAGCGAGCCCGTCAGGCCGCCGAGGAAGCCGATGGGTGCATACACGGCCGCGAGCGTAATCGTCATCGAAATAACCGGGCCGACGATTTCGCGCGCACCGATCAGCGATGCTTCGACCGGCGACTTGCCTTCTTCCAGATGGCGGTGGATGTTTTCGACGACCACGATCGCGTCGTCGACCACAAGGCCGATCGCGAGCACCATCGCCAGAAGCGTCAGAAGATTGAGCGTGAAGCCCATCGCCAGCATCAGCATACAGGCACCGATCAGCGATAGCGGAATGGTCACGACCGGAATGATGACTGATCTGAACGACGCTAGGAACAGGAAGATCACGACCACGACGATGACGACCGCTTCGATCAGCGTATTCCGCACTTCTTCGATCGACGACCGGATGAACTTGGTCGAATCGTAAGCCACAGTCATTTTCAGCGACGGCGGAAGGTTGCGCTGGATTTCCGGAAACAGTGCGCGCACGCCAGTGACGATATTGAGCGGGTTGCCTTGAGGCGTGGCCTGAACGCCAATGAAAATTGCATGCTGACCGTTCAGCGAGACGCTGGAATCGGTGCTCTGCGCTCCGAGTTCGACCACCGCGATATCTTCGAGCCGAACGAATCCGCCGTCCTTGGCTTTCACCGTCATACGCTTGAACTGATCGATGTTGGTCAGGTCGGCGTTGGTTGTAACGTTGGAGACGATGAAATAGCCCTTCGACTGTCCGGCCGCGGCCTGGAAGTTGTTGGCGCGAATGGCGGCGGCGACATCGTCCGGCGAAACATTGCGGCCTGCCATACGCGCAGGATCGAGCCAAATTCTTGTGGCGAGCGTTTGCGCTCCGAGAATATCGGCGGAGGCCACACCATCGACGGTCGAAAGCACGGGTTGGACAACGCGCGTCAGGTAGTCTGAAATCTGCGGGCCGCCGAGTTCGTCGCTCGAGAATCCGAGATACATCACGGCCGTCGTCTGGCCGGTAGACTTGGTGATGACAGGGTCGTTCGATTCTTTTGGTATCAAATATTTGACCGAGTTCACCTTCGCGCTGACTTCGGTGAGCGCGAAGTCAGGCTCGAAGTTCAGCTTGATATAAACCGAAATTGTGCTCGTGCCCTGCACCGACGACGAGGTGATGTAGTCAACACCTTCCGCCGACGCGACAGCCTGTTCGATCGGCTGCGTGATAAAGCCCTGCATCAATGCCGGCGACGCTCCGGGATACGACGTCGTGACAGTGATCACGGTATTCGACAACTTTGGATACTGTCGCACGCCAAGACTGGTTGCCGCCTTGAGTCCAATCAAAAGGATCAAAAGGCTGACAACCAGCGACAGCACCGGCCGTTTGATGAAGAGATCTGTGAAGGCCATGTCTCGGCGCTCCTTGTCGGATCAGTTACGCGGCGGCTGCGCTGGTACGGGCGGAGGCGGGTCGGCGGAAATCGTGACGGCCGAACCGGATTGCAGCTTGAGTTGTCCTGCAGCAACGACACGGTCGCCGGCCTTGATGCCGCTCAGGATGACAGCTTTTCCATTCACACGGTTGCCCGTCTTGACGAAGGTGCGCGTTGCTTTGAAGCCGTTGGCCTTTCCTTCGTCATCCTTCGTCTCTTCGACGAGATAGACGGAATCGCCGTAGAGCGTGTAGTCGACCGAGGTTTCCGGCACGACGACCACCGCACCATCCGGCGGCAGTTCGACCTTTGTTGTCGCAAACATGCCGGGCTTCAGGATTCGATCCGGGTTGTCCAGCGTTGCCTGAATTCGCACGTTGCGCGTATCGGCACTGATCTGCGGCTCGATCGTCGTGATCTTGCCCTCGAATGTGCGGTTCGGATAGGCGTCGACAGCGACGCGAACCGTCTGTCCGACATCGAGGATCGCGCGATCCTTTTCAGTTGCCGTGAAATTCAGATAAAGCCGCGAAAGATCGGTCAGCGACACAATCTGAGTGCCGGCACTGAGATACTGACCGAGCTCAACCTTGCGCGTGCCGAGATCGCCGTCGAACGGCGCCTTGATACGTTTTTGCGAAATGATTGCTTCGGTTTTCGCGACGGCTGCGTTGGCCTGATCGTAAGCCGCTTGCGCTTGATCCACCGTTGCCTGTGGACCGAACTGTTTGGCAGCGAGCGCTTTGGCGCGGTCGAGCGCGAGCTGTGCCGCGAGCGTCTGTGCCTTGAAACTTGCAAGATCACTCTGGTCCGGAGCATCGTAAATCTGGATCAGCGGATCACCTGCCTTCACCTGCGCGCCTGGCGTAAACAGAATCTCGGTTACGCGGCCATTCACGTCGGTTGTCACATCGACCTGATGGACCGCCGCGAGATCGCCGATACCAACGAGCTGGCGCGGCAGCACTTCCGATTTCGCGTCGGTGACGCTGACGGAAACCGGGGGTGGCTTGTTGTTGGCAAAAAATCTCGCAATCATGAAACTGCGAAACGCATTGAAGCCGACGAACAGGAAGACCAGCAACGCAAGCGCGCTACCGACGATGATGAGCCATCGCTTCATGCGCACCGGCGGAGAGCGCGGCCGTTCGCTGGAGGACGTTGTTTTTTGTGACGGGGAAGTTTTAGCGTCCATGTCATACACCTTCCGCAATGCGCGGTGCCGCCCGATAGGGTGACGGCTCTGCATTCAAATAAGTGGTGATCGCTTTTTCGTTCAGTCCGATACCGCGCAGGATAAACTGGCAAATGTGCCGCTCGAATGTCGCTGTTTCGGGATATGGCAAAGATGGAACCGGCGGCAGCTTCGTCAAGGCGATCATGTGAACGACCTGATGCGCGAACCAAAACAGGCCCAACTGTTCGCCCTCGACCCGCGAGGCATCGCCTGCGGCGATAGCGGCCTCGAGCGACGCCGTGAAGACAGGGCCAATTAAATTGCCGATTTTTTCGAACAGAAGACGTGCAAACTCGCCGTCGCCGAGTTGGCTGGACACCATCAACCGGATGCGCTGCGCTTCCTCCTGATCGGGAGCCTCGGTTGCGCGGATGAAATGCGCCACCATGTCGCGGATCAAAATCACCAGCGTCGATGTCGAAGGCTCAAGTTCAAGCAGACGATGCATCTCCGGATCGGCCTCGCAGGCCTCAGCCAGAATCTCAGCGTAGAGCGCGGCCTTGGTCGGGAAATGCTTGAACAACAAGCCTTCGGAAATCGCTGCAGCAGCCGCGACGCTTTTGGTCGTGGTGCCGGCATAGCCGTAGAGCGCGAAGCATCGCCGCGCGGCCTCGAGAATTTGCTCCCGGCGCAAATCGCCTGTGAGTCGAAGTGTGCTCATGGGTTGTGAGTAAGCACTCACTTGATCTAAGTCAAATGTTTTGCTGCACTGCGATTATGACATGGCTTCGGTTTCCGGCCGCACCGAAGCTGGGCTATCGATATGTATGGCCAGCACAAAATCCAATTTACAGATCGATTCCACCCGCCTCTGGAACGCAATCCACGAGACCGCAAAATTCGGAGCCACGCCCAAGGGCGGCGTGCGGCGGCTCACGTTAGGTGCCGAAGACAAGCAGGTCCGCGACTGGTTTCGCGACGCCTGCGAGGCCGCCGGATGCGAAGTGAGCGTGGACGCCTTGGGCACGATGTTCGCGGTACGCCGGGGCCGTGACATGTCGAAACTTCCGATTGCCATCGGGTCTCATCTCGACACCCAGCCGACCGGCGGAAAATTTGACGGCGTGCTAGGCACGCTTGCTGCGCTCGAAGCGATCCGCGCGATGAACGACGCGGGGATCGAAACAGAAGCGCCAATCTGCATCTGCAACTGGACCAACGAAGAAGGCTCGCGCTTTGCGCCGGCGATGATGGCGTCCGCGGCCTACGCGGGCGACTACACCAGCGAGGATATTCTCAGCCGCAAGGACGCGGATGGAGTCACAGTTGCCTCGGCGCTTGACACCATCGGCTATCGCGGCGCGGAGCCTGTCGGCGCGCGAAAATTTAGCGCTTTCGTGGAGTTGCACATCGAGCAAGGGCCTCTGCTGGAGGCAGAGGAGAAAATAATCGGCGTCGTCGAACGCGGTCAAGGCATCATCTGGTACAATGGAACGATCTCAGGTTTCGCGAGTCATGCGGGCACGACCCCGATGCCGTTGCGGCGCGACGCGCTTGCAGCATTTTCCGAAGTCGTGCTCGCCGTCGAGACGATTGCAAAAAATCACGGACCGCATGCGGTCGGCACCATCGGCGAAGTTACGATTGATAATTCATCTCGCAATGTCGTTGCGGGCGATCTGAAGTTTTCGGCTGAATTCCGCAGCCCGGAAGCCGCGACGATGGATAAGCTCCACGCTGCACTTCAGGCCGCGATTGCTGACATCGCATCGCGCCGCAAAGTCACGATCAATCTCGAACAAATCTGGCGCAAGGAACCGACGGTGTTCGATCCGCAGATCGTCGGCACAGTCGAAGGCGCAACCAAACAGCTTGGATATGCGTATCGCCGCATCACCTCAGGTGCAGGTCACGACGCCTGCAATCTCGCAAGCGTGATGCCGGCAGCAATGATTTTCGTTCCGTGCAAGGACGGCGTCAGCCACAACGAGCTTGAAGATGCGACGCAAGCCGACTGCACGGCCGGTGCCAATGTCCTGCTTCACACCACACTCGCCTTGGCCGGCGTTGTATCTGCTCTAAAAACAAATAGCTGAACACCTCAAGTTCGCTAGAAACGAGTTTCATGGTTGACCGCAAATCCGTTCCCGCCCCCGTTGCCGCGCGGCGGCCGTATCAATTCACGGCTCACGGCATCACCGTCACGGACGACTACGCATGGCTCAAGGATCCGAAATGGCAAGAGGTATTGCGCGATCCGTCCATTCTCGATCCGGACATTCGCGCCTATCTGGAAGACGAAAACAAATACAGCGAATCCATTCTCGGCGGCACCGAAGGGCTTCAGAAGAAGCTGGTTGCAGAAATGCGCGGCCGCATCAAGGAAGACGATTCCAGCGTCCCCTCACCTGACGGGCCGTTCGCGTATTTCCACAAATTCCGCGACGGCGGCCAACACGAGTTGCTTGCACGCCAGCCGCGCGACGGCGGCGAGGCGCATATCATCATCGATGGCGATGCTCAGGCTGCTCAATCCGACTATTTCAAATTTGGCGGCGCGCGCCATTCGCCCGACCACAAACTGCACGCATGGAGCGCCGACGTTCGCGGCTCTGAATATTTCACCATCCGGGTCCGCGATTGGGCGACCGGCCACGATAGTACCGATGTCGTTGAAGAGACCGATGGCGGAGTCGTCTGGAGCGCGGACTCAAAATCGTTCTTCTACGTCAAGCTCGACGGCAATCATCGCCCGATGCAAGTATTCCGGCACGTGCTCGGTACCGCGCAAAGCGATGACACCCTGATCTATGAGGAAAAAGATTCAGGCTGGTTCACCCATATTCATGAAAGCTCGAGCGGACGCTTCTGCATCATTGCAGGCGGCGATCACGAAACGTCCGAGCAGCGGCTCGTCGATCTTCGCGATTCGTCGACGACACCGCGCTTGGTCGCTGCCCGCGAAGTCGGTGTCCAGTATTCGGTGAACGATCGTGGCGATCAGCTTTTCATTCTTACAAATGCTGGCGGCGCTATCGACTTCAAGATTCAGACAACGCTGCTCGACAGGCCGGAACGCGCGAACTGGAAAGATTTGATCCCCTATCGTCCGGGCGTTTACGTCATCGATGTCGAGCTTTACGCAAACCACATGGTACGCTTGGAGCGGGCCAATGCGCTGCCTTCGATCGTCATCCGCGATCTCCGCAACGGCAACGAGCATGCCATCACATTCGATGAGGCGGCCTACTCGCTCAACACGATGGGCAGTTACGAGTTCGAGACCACCACGCTGCGGTTCGCCTACTCGTCGATGACGACGCCAGCCGAAGTGTTCGACTACGAAATGGAATCGCGTTCGCGCACCTTGCGAAAACGTCAGGAGATTCCGTCAGGCCATGATCCCGCAAACTATGCGACAACGCGCATCATGGCGCGCACCACCGACGGCGCCGAGGTGCCGGTGTCGATCCTGCATCGAAGCGATTTCAAGCCGGATGGAAAATCACCGCTGTTACTTTACGGCTACGGCTCCTACGGCCACGCCATACCGGCGTCTTTTTCCGCCAACCGGCTTTCGTTGGTCGATCGCGGCTTTGTCTATGCTATCGCGCATGTTCGCGGCGGCGCGGACAAAGGCTGGGGATGGTATCTCGACGGCAAGCGCGACAAGAAGACAAACACCTTCGACGATTTCGTGGCCACCGGGCGAGCGCTCATCGAAGCGAAATACACGTCCGCGAAAAGAATCGTCGGGCATGGCGGCAGCGCCGGCGGCATGCTGATGGGCGCGGCCGCAAATCGTGCAGGCGATTTGTTTGCGGGAATTGTCGCGGAAGTGCCGTTCGTCGATGTCCTCAACACCATGATGGATGCAAGTTTGCCGCTAACGCCGCCGGAATGGCCGGAATGGGGAAATCCGATCACGGACGAAAAGGCTTTCAGGGCTATCTTGTCCTATTCGCCCTATGACAACGTTGCGGCCCAAAATTATCCGGCCATTCTAGCAATGGCCGGCCTTACCGACCCGCGCGTGACTTATTGGGAGCCGGCCAAATGGATCGCGCGATTGCGAGCGACGATGACCGGCGGCGGACCCGTTTTGCTGCGCACAAATATGGGTGCAGGCCACGGCGGTGCTTCAGGACGGTTCAACCGGCTGGACGAAGTCGCTCTGGCTTATGCCTTTGCATTGTGGGCTGCCGGGCTTGCCGACTCGTAGAACAAGCGGCTAACAAATCGGGCAGCAACGCCGACGACCTTCATCACGCCTTTCCGGGACAATGAGAATGCGCCGCCTGCCGTTTTACTATGGTTGGGTCATCGTCGCCATCACCTTCATCAGCATGGGAATTGGCGTCAACGCGCGCACATCATTCTCGCTTCTCTTTTCTCCAATCATCGATGAATTTCACTGGGAGCGGGGGCTCACTGCCGGCGCTTTTTCATTCGGCTTTTTTGTTTCGGCGATTCTCAGCCCGTTACTGGGAAAGTTGATGGACCGCACGGGGCCGCGCACGGTGATGGAGCTGGGCACGCTGCTCATGGCGAGCGGCCTCTTGCTTGCGCCACTGACGACGGAGCCGTGGCACCTTTATCTGACAATCGGCGTGCTGGTCGGTAGCGGCAGCATCTGTCTCGGCTATTCCGGCCAGTCGCTGTTTCTGCCGAACTGGTTTGTGAGGCGCAGGGGCCTGGCCGTCGGAATTGCGTTTGCCGGTGTCGGCATCGGTTCGGTCACATTGCTGCCCTGGATGCAATTACTGATCGATCATACGGGATGGCGCTCGGCCAGTCTTGCGATGGGAATTCTCGTTCTCGTCGTGCTGTTTCCCCTCAATCTCCTGCTGCGAAAACGGCCCGAAGATTTGGGACTGCTCCCTGACGGTGAAAAGGCTGCGGTGGCAGGTGCCGCACCTCCTCCATCGAACGTGGTCGATGCCGAATGGACCGCGATCGACTGGACACTGTCGCGCGCGATGCGTACATCGCGCTTCTGGTGGCTCGCACTGGGATATTTCTGCGGCCTGTATGTCTGGTACGCCGTTCAGGTTCATCAAACCAAATATCTGGTCGAGATCGGATTTACTTCGACGGCGGCGGCGTGGGCGCTCGGACTTGTCAGCCTGTTTGGAATTCCGGGGCAGATCGCGCTCGGCCATCTGTCAGACCGGATCGGCCGCGAATGGGTCTGGACCATTTCGACGCTAGGGTTTGCGATCTGTTTCTTGGCGTTGATTGCCCTGCAATACACGCCGACATTATTGTTGGTTTACGTGATGGTGATCGCGCAGGGATTCCTCGGCTACGGCTGCACATCGATCATGGGCGCTGTCGTATCGGAAATCTTCCAAGGAAAAAATTACGGCACGATCTTCGGCACCATCATGTTCGCTGCGCTGTCGGGCGGCGCGGCCGGTCCCTGGGTCACGGGATTACTGCACGATATCTATGGCGACTACGTTGCCGCGTTCTGCATCGGCATCGGCATCAGCCTGTTATCGGTTGTGTCGATCTGGCTTGCAGCGCCGCGCCATGTCCGCGCCGTCGCCGGGCGCATGAAACTGCAGACCGCGTCTTAGCGCCTAGTTGCAGGCACGTATCGTGGTGATCGCCAGCTCGGCATCCTTTTGGCTTTGGTACGGTCCGCTACCCCAAAGGATCGGGCCAATCGGTCCATCGATCACGGGATTCGAAGTAACGATGCTGCAACTGGGCTGGCGCGTGTCCTTGATCACCCAAAAGCCGGAATAATTCCACCCGGCGGTTGTAATAAGAGCGGTTGTTGCGGCCGCGAGGACTGCGATTTTCATGGCGGCCTCCTTCATGGCTGCAACCGCGACCATGATCCGAGGTTCCGCCGAAGGCTACCGAAAGACGCTGCGATGGTTAAGCGCGCGGCGAGGCGCCGCACTCGAATAAAGTTAAGCGAAAGATTTCCACGTCAATTCGGGTGGAACATGCCGGGATCGAAGTCCAGTCGATATCCGGCGCGAAATGCGCGCACAGTGGATGGCGGCGTTAATAATTTCGCATTTTCCAGAGCCGCAGTTTTTCGCTTGTAGCCTGCGAACGACCAGAGCCACGCCTGCCCGTCTTTAATGAGGTAGGCTCGGCCACTTTCAGCGACCATCGCACCATCGGGCAGACTCAACGCGGATGCACGCAGCGAATGAAGTCGTTTGGCGCGACGATCCAACCGCTCCTCGTGCAACACCTTATCGATGTATTTTGCGGAAACCTTCGCGATGCGGTTTCCCGCCATCCAGGCGTCGCGAAACTTCATCGCGTCGGCACGGCGACAATAAAAACATGGGCGATGACCAGCGGCGAACGACGTCGCCTCGTCAAGGAAAAACAACTCTGTCCAGCTTTGCGTGCTCATCACCTTGCGCCGGCGGCCGCGAAATTCGCACACGCACGTGATCCATGCTCTCGACGACCAGCGTCTTTTGAGCAGCGTCCTCGTATTGGGATCGTGAATAATCCCGCGATTGCCCGTAAAGCTGCCGCGATCCGGCGTCGAAACGATCTCTCCGAACGGCGTGACGCGGTTTTGCAGCGACATAGTCCGCTCTCAGGTCAAAACATCCTGATTGATGACGTTCTCACGGATCGGATTCCCGTCAAGTGCGCTCAGAATATTTCTCGCCGTCTGCAATCCCATCCGGTCGAGTGCTTCACGGGTCACGCCGGCGACGTGCGGTGCGGTGATGACGTTCTGCAACTTGAACAGCGGATTGTCCGAGGGCGGAGGTTCTTTCTCGAACACATCGACGCCGGCTCCTGCAATCTTGCCCTTGACGAGAGCCTCGTGAAGCGCAGCCTCGTTGACGATGCCGCCGCGCGCTGTGTTGATGAGAAACGCCGTCGGCTTCATACGCGCGATCCGCGCCGTGTCGAACATGTTCAAGGTCGCGGCCGATTTCGGACAGTTCACGGATACGAAATCGGCCAGCGCGATCGCAGCATCGAGGCCGGCGACATGTTCCGCGCCCGCTGCCTTTACTTCGGCCACCGACTTGTAAGGATCGTAGACCAGCACGTTCATTTCCATCGCTACAAGACGCTTTACGAGCCGCGTCCCGATGCGGCCAAAGCCGACAACGAGGGCGGTCTTGCCAAGTAAATCGTAGGGAATTTTCTTCAGGCGCGTATTCCAGTTACCGCTTTTCACCAACTCATCGAGTTCTGCGGCGCGCTTGGCCAACGCCAGCATCATGAAAAGCGCGCATTCCGCAACCGATGGCGAATTGGCGATGCCAGTGGTCATCAACGGGATTTTCCGCGCGCTGAGAGCGGTCACATCCACCGCGTCGTAGCCAACGCCGATCCGCGCCACGACCATCATCTCGCCGGACGACTCGATCTCGTCCGGTCCGAACGCCGTGCCGCCGAGCGCGACACCGTTAACCGGCGCATGCTGCTTGAGCAGTGTGTTGAAATCCGCTTTGGAAATTGCGTTGGAAAATTCAATCGCCTCGATATCGCTGCGCTCGCGAAATAGTGCCCAACCCTGCGGGGCCATCGATTCAACGATCATCAATTTCTTCTTGTTCGTCGCCATTTCCTGCCCCGATATGTTTTGTTTTTGAGTGCCTTCCGGCCTAGCGCAGGATCGCTATTCCGGCAATATGCCGGCGCGCGACGCAGCCTTTCTTCCGAATGCTTGCGGAACGGCGGCGTGCGGGTCTAACTGGTGTCGCTACAACCGGCACCGCCGCAAGACACTGGAGATAACCCGTGAAGCACGCGACCATCGATCCCCTTCCGGCCTCCCTGCTCGAGGCACTCGCAAAGATCGACACGCCGACAATCTGCAACGCAATGGAGATCGTCGCGCCCGAGCGCCGCCTCACCGGCTACACGGTCAAGCCGCTGGTCTGCCCCTTTCCAGATCTGCCGCCGATGGTCGGTTACGCCCGCACCGCCACAATTCGCGCCACGTCCGCATCGAGCCTTTCGGCGGCGGACGCCCGCGCTCAGCGGACGGCCTATTACGAATATTGCGGCACCGGACACGGCCCGCGCATCAGCATCATTCAAGATCTCGACGGCGCGAATGTCGGCTTCGGTGCATTCTGGGGCGAAGTGCAAAGCAGCGTCCACAAAGCTCTTGGCGTGCTCGGCGTGGTTACCGACGGCTCGATCCGCGACATTCCGCAATGGGCACCGGGCTTCCAGGCGTTGGCCGGCAGCATCGGCCCGTCGCACGCGCATGTGCATCTCGATGGTTTCGGCGATGACGTCTGTGTGGCCGGAATGACCGTTCGATCGGGCGACCTCATTCATGCGGACCGTCATGGCGCGATCGTCATTCCCTTCGAGAGCGCCGCGAAACTTGTCGATGCCGCCAAGCTCTGCGAACGGCGCGAAGAACCGATCCTGAGCATCGCGCGCAGCTCGTCGTTCTCGCTGGAGAAACTGAAAGAGGCTCTGTCGCGCGCCGCTGAAATTCACTGACGGCACACGCGATGCCTGTTTCACCTGCGTATCGCGCCTCGATAAGACATTCGACGCTCGGCTCCGAATTTTACGACGCGGTCTCGGCCGCCCCGTTTCCGAAGCAGATTCTGCGCTATCGCAACCAGCGCTCCGCCAAAACAGTTGGACTCGACGCGCTGACCGACGAAGAATGGATCGCGCATTTCGGTCGCTTTCAGCCATTACCGGACGCCATCGAAAAGCCGCTCGCGCTTCGCTACCACGGCCATCAGTTTCGCGTTTACAATCCCGATCTCGGCGACGGGCGTGGATTTCTGTTCGCGCAACTGCACGACGACACGGACCGGCTGCTCGATCTTGCCACCAAAGGCAGCGGACAAACGCCGTGGTCGCGCAGCGGTGACGGGCGGCTCACGTTGAAAGGCGGCGTTCGCGAGGTTCTTGCCACAACCATGCTGGAAGCGCTCGGCGTCGATACATCGAAATCGTTCAGCCTGATCGAGACCGGCGAAGACCTTGTACGCGGCGACGAGCCGTCGCCGACACGCTCGTCAGTTCTGGTGCGATTAAGCCACTCGCATATCCGCATCGGATCTTTTCAACGCTTCGCCTTTCTGCGGCAACCTGAGAACATCGCAAAGCTGCTCGATTACACGATCCAAACCTATATGCCCCGCCTCTGGCATGACGAGCCTTCGGCACGCGCGGTTGCGTTTCTCGAAGAGGTCTGCCGCCGCGTCGCGCGGGTCGGCGCGCAATGGATGGTCGCAGGCTTCGTCCATGGCGTGCTAAACACCGACAACACCAACATCACCGGCGAGAGCTTCGACTACGGCCCTTGGCGCTTCGTGCCGACGTTGGAGCCGAATTTCACTGCTGCCTATTTCGATGAGACAGGTCTTTACGCTTACGGACGCCAGCCCGATGCGCTGTTCTGGAATGTGACGCGTCTCGCCGAATGCTTGCTTGGTATCGCGGAGCGCGAGCCGCTCGAAGCCGCACTCGGTGTATTCGCACCGGCGCTGCAGGACGAATTCATGCACAAGATGGTCTGGCGGCTTGGGCTCTCATCATTGGGCAAAGAAAGCGACTCTGAGCTTGTGCGCGCGGTGTGGATGTTTCTCGCGCAATCGCAAATGGCGTTCGAACGTTTTTTCTTCGACTGGTATGGCGGGCGCGCGAGCGAGTCGCGAGCGAAAGCAAGCCAGTCTAAAGATGCGTACCAGATTGAAGCCTTCGCGCCGTTGCGCGAGAGGCTTTTCGCCTACTCGCCTGCGCCCACCGCGAAGCTCGGTCACCCTTACTTCAAGCGGCCAGCGCCTTGCACCATGCTGATCGGCGAGGTCGAGGCGCTGTGGGCGCCGATCGCGGAGAAAGACGACTGGTCGGTCTTTCACGCCAAGCTCGAAGCAATCAATGAAATGCGGGACGCATTCGAACAAAAATAATCCGGGTTCGCGAACGAACCCGGATCAAGTCTGCCTCGAACCTCAGATGGCCTTCTGCTTCGGCTTCATGCAACTTTCTGTTTCGCAGGGGCCGGAATTTTTCCGTCGAGAAAACCAACAAGGCGACTACGAATAATCGCCTCGGCTTCGGACATGATGCGATCAATAAGCTCCTTGCAGCTCGGGATGTCGTGGATCAGGCCGACCACCATCCCGCAGCTCCAAGCTCCGGCATCCATATCGCCATCGATCATCACCTTCGGATAGACGCCCGCAACCTGCTCCATGATATCTGCGATCTTGATGCTTGCGCCCTTCTCGCGCTCGATCTCCAAAAGTTTCTCGACGTTCTTGTTGTCGAGCACGCGCTCGGTATTGCGCAGTTGTCGCATAATCAAGCGCGTATCGAGTTCGGTCGCCTTCAGGAGCGCGTTCTTCACATTTGGATGCACCGGCGCTTCTTTCGTCGCGATGAAGCGCGTGCCCATGTTCATGCCCTGCGCGCCGAGCGCGAGCGCCGCGACGAGGCTGCGTGCATCGGCCATGCCGCCGGACGCAACGAACGGGATTTTCAATTCCTCTGCCGCGCGCGGCAGCAAAATCATATTCGGCATGTCGTCTTCGCCAGGGTGACCGCCGCACTCAAAGCCGTCAACGCTCACGGCATCGCAGCCGATCGCCTCGGCCTTCAGCGAGTGGCGGACCGATGTGCATTTGTGAATGACCTTGATGCCGGCCGCCTTCAGCGCAGGCATGTACTGCTCGGGACTGCGGCCTGCGGTTTCCACGATCTTGATGCCGCCTTCGCGGATCGCGGCGATGTATTCGGGATAGGGCGGCGATGTGAAGGCTGGGAGGAATGTGAGATTCACGCCGAACGGCTTGTCGGTCATGTCTTGGCAGCGCGCGATTTCCTTAGCCAGCAGTTCGGGCGTCTTCTGCGTGAGACCTGTGATGATGCCGAGACCACCGGCGTTCGAGACCGCAGCCGCCAGTTCTGCAAATCCGACATAGTGCATTCCGCCCTGAATGATCGGGTGCTGGATGCCGAACAGTTCGGTGATGGCAGTCTTCATGGATTCCCTCCGTAGGCTTTGGTTGAATTGATAGCGCAGATTTTGTCAGTTCTACAATGGAATTGACTTGCCGGTCTTCCATGCAGGGCTCATTCGGGACCGAAATCCGCAGGGAAACAAGTGCCTAGCTGCGTTCAGGCTTTATTGTCGCGCGCCCGCTTGACCAGCGATGTCGTGCTGTGCCCCGGCAGTATATCGACCAGCACCACTTCGCCGCCATTAGCCGCGACGATCTCGTGCCCGACCACCTGCTCGCGCGTGTAATCGCCGCCCTTCACCAGCACGCTGGGCTTGATGCGCTCAATGAGTCTCAGCGGTGTGTCCTCGGCAAAAATCGCGACAAGGTCGACCGCCTCCAGCGCCGCCAGCACTTCCGCCCGCGCACGCTCGTCTTGCACCGGACGATCTGCGCCCTTCAGACGCCGCACAGAGGCATCGCTATTGAGGCCGACAATCAGGCGGTCGCAGGCCGCGCGTGCCTGCGTCAGCACGCGAACGTGACCCGGATGAAGAATGTCGAAGCAGCCGTTGGTAAAACCGACGCGCAGACCTTCGCTGCGCCAATCTTTAACGCGCAAATCGAGATCGGTATCGCTTGAAGCGATTTTTTCCTCTGCCGTGAGCGAGGCGTGCGGCAGAATTTTTCGTCGCAATTCATCCTGTGAGACTGTCGCCGTGCCCGGCTTGCTGACGGCAACGGCAGCGGCAGCGGCGGCGCAACGCAGAGCGTTTTCCCAGTTAGTTCCAGCCGCCAGCGTGACGGCAAGAACCGCAACCACCGTGTCGCCCGCGCCGGAGACGTCGCGCACTTTCGCAGGCTGGGCTGGAACATGGATCAGCGTGCCGTCACGATGCGCCAGCGTCATGCCGTGCTCGCTTTGCGTCACCAGTACGGCTTCGGCATCCGCCGTTCTCAATGCCTCAATCGAGGCATCGGCGATGTCAGCGTCGGACGCAATCTTGCGGCGGGTCGCCTCAGCGAATTCTTTGCGGTTCGGCGTGAGCAGCGTCGCGCCGCGATAGATTGCGAGGTTTGCGCTCTTCGGATCGACGATCACCCGCTTGCCGAGTTTTCTCGCCTCGTCGATAACATGCCGGATCACGCGTGCGGTGAGAACGCCTTTGGCATAGTCCGACAGCAGTACAATGTCGGCGCGCGGAAGCGCCTTCACTACGGAGTCAATCAACTTTCGCTCGGTCCCCTCGGATGCCGGCGCGGCCAATTCCCAGTCGGCGCGCAGCATATGAGTGGAGAAATGTTCCGACACAAAGCGAACCTTGCGCGTTGTCGGGCGGTCTTTGTCGACGACCAGAATTGGATCAATCAGCTTCTCGGCGGAGAGTTCGGCTGCCAGTGTTTTGGCCGCGGCATCGTCTCCCATAAGCCCGACGAAAATGCATTTTGCGCCGAGAGCTGCGATATTGCGCGCCACGTTGCCAGCGCCACCGACGTTGGTTTCGCTATGCCGGGCGGCGATAACAGGCGCGGGCGCTTCCGGCGAGATACGCGACACCTCACCATAGACGAACTCATCGAGCATCAGATCGCCGATGCAAAGCACCGTCTGCTTGCCGATTGTCTTTGATAGCGCGTCGAAATCGAACATAAGCGTCCTGTTGCGCGATCAGCGGTAACGGTCAGGCTGGTTGAGATAAGTATTCACGTAAGCACCGACGGCTTCTTCCAGCGGCGTGAAGCCGCCATTGTAACCCGCGCCAAGCAGCCGATCGACGCTCGCCTGCGTGAAATACTGATAGCTGCCGCGAATCTGTTCCGGCATGTCGATATATTCGATGTTGGGCTTCGTGCCGAGCGCTCCGTAAGCGGAGACGATCAGATTCTTGAAACTGCGCGCTTGCCCCGTACCGACATTGTAGATGCCGTTGACCTTCGGCAATGTCAGCAACCACATCACAACTCGCATCACATCGTCCACGTAGATGAAATCGCGGCGCTGGTCGCCGTCGGCAATTCCGTCGCGGTGTGACTTGAAAAGCTGAACCTTGTTTCCCGACTTCACGTCGTCGAAGCGCTTGGCGAGCACGCTCATCATCGCGCCTTTATGGTATTCGTTCGGCCCGAACACGTTGAAGAATTTCAAACCTGCCCAGTGCGGCGGCATCTTCTGCTTTTTCGCGACACGCTCGGCCACCGCGAGATCGAACAGCGACTTGCTCCACCCGTAGAGATTCATCGGCCGCAATTGCTTAAGCGCAGCGAGAGAATTGTCATCGACGAAACCTTTATCGCCATCGCCATAGGTCGCGGCCGACGACGCGTAGATGAACGGCACGCCGTTCGCCGCGCACCAGTCGAGCAGGCGTATCGACAGGCGGAAATTGGTTTCGATCACGAGGTCGCCGTCGGTCGCAGTCGTCTCCGAAATCGCGCCCATGTGGATAACGGCGTCGAGCTTCCGTCCCTTGAGCCACTCCATCAGTTCGGCGGGCGGTACGACATCGGCGAGTTGGCGTTTGGCAAGATTGCGCCACTTGCCCTCGTCGCCGAGAAAATCGGAGACGACGACATCCGCGCGGCCGGAATCGTTGAGCGCGGCCACGATATTGGACCCGATAAAACCGGCGCCGCCGGTCACTAAGATCATTGATAAGTCCCGTAAATTCGACGCGGGCCAGCTTTGCCCCACTCCCGAGCGGCAGGCAACCGAAGACGGTTAACGTGGTGAAGATAGAAGCCCTTGGTCAGATTGCCGAAAACGCGCTGGACGGCGTGGATACACCGCGCTAACCGGCTATTCCGGCACGGGAATGCCCCCTCGAAACCCTCAGACCGCCTAGAATGATGAATCAAGGCTCCTTTTTGTCGGACATCGGGGTCGCGCCCGATCCGTCCGAGACCAGCCCGGTCCTGATCATTCCCTATATGTGGATCGGCGATTTCGTGCGCGGCCATACCGTCGTCCGCGTCCTGAAAGAGCGCTGGCCGAACCGGCCTGTGGATTTGCTGACGACCACCCTCTGCGCTCCGATCGTCGATTACATGCCGGGCGTCCGGCGGGGCATCGTCTGGGATCTGCCGCGCGGACGGCTCGCGCTCGACAAGCAACGGGCGCTTGCCAAGCAATTCCGCGAAGCAGGTTACGGCACGGCACTCGTGATGCCGCGCACGTGGAAATCTGCAATCGCGCCGACGCTCGCCGGTATCCCGCAACGGACCGGCTGGGTCGGCGAGTTTCGGTTCGGTCTCATCAACGATTTCCGCTGGGGCGAATTGTCGATGCCGCGCTTCATCGACAAGAACGCGATGCTTGCTTTGCCCGCCAATGCACGGCGACCCGAAGAATGGCCGGTGCCGCAGCTTGTCGTGCCGGCAGCTGAAGCCGCGGCATGGCGGCAGAGGAATGGATTCGGCAATACGAATGCCATCGCGCTCGCGCCGGGCTCAGTCGGCACCTCGAAGCGCTGGACCTATTTCGCCGAAGCGGCCAAGAATTTTGCCGATCAAGGACTCGACGTGTGGGTGATCGGCGGTCCCAATGAGAAGGCTATCGCGACCGAAATTGTCAACGCAGGCGGGCCGCGCGTGCGCGATCTTACCGGCTCCGACCTGCGCAACGGCATCATGGCGATGGCGGCAGCGAAGGTCGCGGTCTCCAACGACTCCGGCCTGATGCATATCGCGGCGGGTATCGGCACGCCGACCATCGGCATTTTCGGCCCCACCAGTCCTTACCACTGGGCGCCGCTCAATGGTCTCGACGCCACGATCAAGCGGGCGACCGACCTACCCTGTCAGCCGTGCCACAAGCCGGTGTGCACCCAGAATGACCATCACTGCATGCGCGACATTCCTGCTTCTCAGGTCGTCGAGGCTGCGCAGCGCGCGATGGCAAAAGCGGCGGGTGCGCATGCGGCTCATTAAGCTCGTTGACGCCAAGCGCTTGAACTATGAGTGCAGAATGCTACCACACGTGAATTGCATCAACGATTGCGGTGACCTGTGAGCCAGGATCGTATCGCGGCCCATTTTCAGAGTTCGCTTGGCGGCCTGACAAAGGCCGCTCAGGATCGCAATCTCCTCGCACTCACGCAGATAATCGCGAAAGCGACTGCGGATGCGATCCGCTCAGGCAAGAAATTACTGTTGATCGGCAATGGCGGCAGCGCCGCCGACGCACAGCACATCGCCGCCGAAATCGTCGGGCGCTACAAGCAGGAGCGCGCCGCGTGGCCCGCGATTGCGCTGACCACCGATACGTCCGCCCTGACCGCCATCGCCAACGATTACGGCTTCGAGCAGATTTTCGCGCGTCAACTGCAAGGTCTCGGCCAGCGCGGCGACGTTCTGTTTGCGTTGACGACATCAGGACGCTCGCCAAATATTCTGGCGGCTTTGAAGATAGCGCGCGAGCTTGGAATTACGACGATCGGCTTCACCGGCACCAAGGGCGAAAGCCTGCGCGCATCGTGCGATCACCTGTTTGTTTCACCCAGCGACGACACGCCGGTGATCCAGCAGATTCACATGGTGGCAATGCATGCGATCTGCGATGAAGTCGAAAACACGTTGATCGGTGGGAAACCGAAGGCATGAAGCCGGCCGCGTTTCTCGACCGCGACGGCGTCATCAATATCGACGACGACTATATTGGCACGCGCGACCGGATACGCTGGATGCCGGGCGCGGGGTCAGGGATCAAGAAACTCAACGACGCGGGTTACTACGTTTTCGTCTTCACCAATCAGTCCGGCGTTGCGCGCGGCATGTTCGGTGAGGATGAGGTTCGCGCCCTCCACGAATGGATGCGCGGTGAGCTGATGCGCGAAGGGGCTCGTATCGACGATTTTCGGTTCTGTCCGCATCATCCCGACGGGGTAGTCGCCGGGTACACGAAAGAATGCGACTGGCGCAAACCGCAGCCCGGCATGCTGCTCGATCTGATAAAGCACTGGCCGGTAGACAAGGACCGCAGCTTCGTCATCGGCGACCGGCAGCGCGATCTTGATGCAGGGGCAGCCCTTGGAATTGAGGGCTATCTGTTCGCGGAAAGTGACTTCGCCAAGTTCGTTGATAACATTCTGGCAAAACGCAAATAGCGCCTAAGCCAGCTTCATTGCCTGCACAGCTTCGATAACGCGCTCGAACGACGGATACGCATTCTTTCCTCCGACCACCGTGATCGATCCGCTACCGACAGGTCCGGTCAGTCCCGGATCGGTCGTAAGGAACACCGCAATCAGCGGTACACTGTAAGCGGCCGCAAGATGCAGCAACCCCGTATCGACGCCGACGACGAGTGACGCACTCGCGATGATCTTTGCGACTTCATTTAGAGGCTGGCGTTCGAGAACGCGCGCGCCCGGAATTGCGGCGGCGATGCGCTCGCTGCGAATACGCTCCGCATCCGTCCCCCAAGGCAGCAACACGTCGAGCCCTCGCCCGCGAAGCCATTTGCCGGTGCCGATCCAGTCCACCTCGCGCCACTCTTTTGAGGCGCGTGATGTGCCGTGAAGCAAAACGGCGTAAGGCGCGCCGCCGGTCTTTGCGGGTTTGACTAGCCCATAGTCGATCGCCGCATCCGGCGCATAACCGAGGCTCAGTCCCGTCAAGAGCCGGTTGCGCGTCACCGCGTGCTGCTTGCGCGCCACCTTATGCCTGACGTCATAGAGAAGTGCCGCGACCGGCTCGCGGATGCTCATCGCGTCATAGCCATGGCGTTCGCCGTCGGAAATGCGAGCAATGAGAGCGGAGCGAACGAGGCCTTGCGTGTCGATCACCTTTTCCGCGTCGATTTCCTTTACACGCGCGCGGAATTCGGAAATTTCCGGCCACGTCGAAGCGCGAAGAATTTGCGTCCGCCAGCGCCGCGTCGAAACGGCGATCACCTCATCGACCGCAGGATGAAGCCGCGCGAGAGGCACGAACGCCTCCTCGACGATCCATGTGATCCTTGTATCGGGAAAATGCCGCCGCGCGTCGGTCATCGCCGGCATCTGATGCACCACGTCGCCGAGCGACGATGTCTTTATTATCAATATACCGGGCATCGGCGAGACAGGCGTGAAACTCGAATATCGGCGTTACGATTTGGAAACCATAAAGCAGTTTCCGGCAGCAAAAGCGATGAATTGAGAGTGTGCGTTTCGGCTTTATACCCAATTCCACGCTTCAAATGCGCGCATCTGGCCACGATTCAAAGCGTGCGCCACCCGAATTCGAGGCGTTGGAATGACAGTCCTGGTCACAGGCGGAGCGGGCTACATCGGCAGCCATACGGTGCGTGCGCTGGTTGACGCCGGCATGAGCGTCGTCGTGATTGACAATCTGTCGACCGGCTTTTCGCAGTTCCTGCCTGAGGGCGTTCCGCTGTTCATCGGCGACGCGGCGGATGAAAACCTCGTCGAGAACGTCATCGCACAGCACAAGGTCGGAGCGATCATCCATTTCGCCGGCTCCGTCGTTGTTCCGGAATCGATGCGCGATCCGCTCGCCTACTATCGCAACAACACCATGACGACGCGCAATCTGCTCAATGCCGCCGTGAAGTGCAACGTCGAACGTTTCATCTTCTCGTCCACCGCCGCCGTTTACGGCAACCCGGATCGCACGCCGGTCTCCGAGGAAGCGCCGACGCGACCGCTGTCACCTTACGGCTCGTCGAAGCTGATGACCGAGATCATGCTGCACGATGTCGCGACGGCGCACGGCATGAACTATGTCGTGCTGCGCTATTTCAACGTCGCGGGCGCGGACCCGCAGGCGCGCATCGGTCTCGCAACCGTCGGCGCGACACATCTGCTCAAAATCGCCGTCGAGGCCGCGACCGGACAACGCGCCAAGATCGACGTATTCGGCACGGATTATCCAACACAGGACGGAAGCTGCATTCGTGACTTCATTCACGTCACGGATCTGGCGCAGGCGCACGTCGCCGCGCTCAAATATCTCGATCAGGGCGGTCATTCGGCGACGCTCAATTGCGGCTACGGGCGCGGATATTCGGTGCTGGAAACCATCGAAGCCGTGCGCCGCGCATCGGGCCGCAACTTCGCCGTTTCATATGCCGAGCGCCGGCCGGGCGACATCATGACCATGATCGCCGACACCGCGCGCATCCGTGCGACGCTCGACTGGACGCCGCAATACGACAGCCTCGACACCATCGCGCGCCATGCGCTGGCGTGGGAAGAAAAGCTGCTGTCACAGCGGCCCGATCAGGCGCTTTCCGCAGTCCCCGCATAATCGTTAATAGCCCTGTTTTGACTTGAAAATTTGCCCCAGTGCGGGCAAACGGACCTCTCGCATCAATCGCGGGGGGCCATAATCGCGCTCCTCGATGGAACGCGGATGGCCGAGCTTCCACGCAAAATTACCGATGATCCCTATGGCGCAGCAGCGCTAATCCGCCGTCTCGTCACCGAACAGGGCATGGCGTATTGGCGGCGCTACGCGGCGGCGTTCTCGCTCATGGCCGTGTCTGCCGGGGCAACGGCGGCTTCGGCCTGGCTGCTCGGCGAAGTCATCAACCAGACCTATGTCGATCGCAGCGTGCGCGGCATCGTCCTGCTGTCGCTTGTCATCATCGCGCTGTTCGCCGCGAAAGGTGCAGCGACCTACGGCCATACGGTGATTCTTTCGAGGATCAGCAACGCCATTCTCGCCAATAACCAGCGACGCCTGTTCGCCAAGCTGATGCGCGAGAATGTCGGCTTCTATTCCGAACGGCATTCGTCTGAATTTCTCGCGCGACTGACCGCTGGAGCACAGTCCGTGACGCAAGTGCTGAGCTTGCTCGTGAGCGCGGTCGGCCGCGATTTCCTGTCGCTGGTCGGACTTGCTGCCGTGATGGTGATTCAGGATCCGTGGATGTCGCTGTTTGGATTGCTGATCGCGCCACCTGCGCTGTTCTTCATCCGCAAACTGGTGCGGCGCATCCGGCATCTTGCGCACGATCAGTTCACCGGAACTGCCGACATTCTCGAAACCATGCAGGAATCGCTGCAGGGCATCCGCACCGTGAAGGCCTTCACGCTCGAACAGACGATGCAGGCTCGCATCGACAAGAGCATCGCGATGGTGGAAGCCAACGCCAACAAGATGGCGCGGGTGCAGAGCCGCTCAAGTCCATTGATGGAAACGCTTGGCGGCATCGCAATCGCCGGTACTCTTATGTACGGCGGCTACCGCGTGATCGCGACGGGCGCGACGCCGGGGCAATTTTTCTCGTTCATCACCGCGTTCCTGCTGGCCTATGAACCGGCGAAGCGCCTCGCGCGGCTCAACATCGAACTCAATTCCTATTTGATCGGCGCGCGCAAGCTGCTCGAAATCGTCGACAGCCCTGCCACCGAACCCGATGACAGCTATAAACCCGCTCTGAATCTCACCAATGCGCAGGTCGAATTCCGCGATGTGACCTTTGCGTATCGCGAGAACGAGATCGTGCTGAACCGTATGAGCTTCGTTGCGGAGCCGGGCAAGGTCACTGCATTGGTTGGGCCATCCGGCGGCGGCAAGTCCACGGTATTGGCGCTCTTGCTTCGCCTTTATGAAGTGAAGTTCGGCGCTATCGTCATCGACCAGCAGATCGTCTCCGACGTGTCTCGCAAATCGCTTCGCCAGCAGACGGCCTATGTCGGGCAGGACGTGTATCTTTTCCGCGATACCATTCGTGAGAACATCGCGTTCGGCCGACCCGGCGCGACCGAGGCCGAGATTGTCGACGCCGCGAAGGCCGCCTGCGCGCACGATTTCATCATGAGCTTTCCCTTGGGCTATGACACTCCCGTCGGCGAGCACGGCACGCAGCTTTCAGGCGGCCAGCGCCAGCGCATTGCGATTGCGCGCGCGTTGATCAAGAACGCGCAGATCATCCTGCTGGATGAAGCGACCGCCGCGCTCGATTCCGAGTCCGAAAAGTTCGTGCAGGAAGCCATCGAACATCTGTGCCGTGGCCGCACCACCATCGTGATCGCACACCGGCTGCACACCATCATGCACTCGGACAATATTCTCGTCGTCGAAGGCGGCCAGATCGTCGAACAAGGCAAGCACGAAGAACTGCTGCGCCGGAACGGCCGCTACGCTTCGTTTTTCCGCCTGCAGCATCGCGAAACGAGCCAACCCTCTCCCATCGCCATCGGCGCATAACACGCCCAACATCCGGAATTGCCATGACCTCCTACGTCATTCCCGCCCTCGCCCAACCGTCGCTCCCTGTTGCGGGCGAGTCCAAATCCTTTCCGGTGCGGCGAATCTGGTGCGTCGGGCGAAACTATCTCGAGCACATTCGCGAGATGGGAAATGACGAGCGTCAGCCTCCCTTCTTCTTCGCCAAGCACGCGGACATGATCGTCGGCGAAGGCGCCGAGATTCCTTATCCGTCGCTGACCAAGGATTTCCAGCACGAGGTCGAGATGGTGGTCGCGCTGAAATCCGGCGGCGCGAATATCGACCCGAAGAACGCGCTCGATCATGTTTACGGCTACGGCGTCGGCATCGATCTGACGCGCCGCGACCTTCAGATGGCGTCGCGCAAGAAGGAGCAGCCTTGGGAAATCGGCAAGTCGTTCGATTTCTCCGCGCCTTGCGGCGCGCTGCGTCCGGCGTCAGAAATCGGTCATCCGGCGAAGGGCAAGATCTGGCTCAATGTCAACGGCGTCGAGAAACAGAAGGGCGACCTGACCGAACTGATCTGGAACGTGTCGGAAATCATCGCAAAATTGTCACTTCAAGTCACGCTCGGGGCCGGCGATATCATTCTCACCGGCACACCGGCCGGTGTCGCAGCGCTCAAGCCGGGCGACAAGATCGAATGCGGCATCGATGGGATCGGCACGCTGAAGGTGTCGATCAAGTAGCTTGTGGCGCTACCAGTGAACGCTCTGGCTCGGCACCATGGTCCTTCGGCATCGACCGCACTCCTTTGCGTGGAGCTGCAAAATCAATGTGGATGATGCGTTCAAGCTCCTTGTGCGTCCGCAGCAAAATGCGTGGCCCACGTTCGCGGCTACCCTTTCGCACCTTCATATCCTCGTGTAGTTGCCTGAAACCAGAAGGCGATCGATAGCGTATGCCCCCGAGCCGTTGAACATAAAATGGATCAACGCGCCAAGGATCGCAATATTCTTCAGGAACGGGCCAACGTGACCCGGCGCGATGTGAACCGCAATCGTGACAGGTATCAGCGTCAGGAAAAGCGCGAGCGCCGAAAGCCGCACGATCAGGCCGATGGCCAGCGCAGCGCCTGCGACCACAAAGACAATTCCAGATAACCACAAAAGCATGGACGGATTTCCGATGGCATTGACGACGTTCACCCACGGCGATTCGGCGATGCGATCCAGCATCTGGCGGTGCTGAACGAAATGGCCAAGCCCGCCCACAACAAATATGAGGCTCAGGCTGACCCGAAAAACTATATCGGAAAGTCCGGATTTAGCTTTCAGCGCCCCGGCAATTTTCTGCGCGAAAATCATCACGCCTCCATCAGAGTGCCGCAGAGGTCCGGTAGATCATGTAGATCGCAACCGCAAAAATCAGCGCCACAAAAACCTTGTTGAGCGCGCCGCGTTTGACCGACAGATGTTTCGACAGTTGCGCACCGGCCAATCCACCGGCAACAGCACCCGCAAGAAACAGCGCCGCGATCCGCCAATCCACCAGCCCCGAAAACGCATAGTTCGCGGCGGTCGTGAGACCGAACGCTGTGACTGCGACGAGCGACGATCCGATTGCATTGGAAATCGGCATGCCAGTCGCGAGCATCAGTCCCGGTACGATCAGAAATCCGCCGCCGATGCCGAAGAAGCCCGCCAGCGCGCCCGACGCAAATCCTGCCGCCATCAGCGCCGGAAAATTGCCGCGCGTCAGGGTTACGGTCGGATTTCCGATATCCGAGCGCCGGCGCAGCATCAAAAAACCGATCGCCATCATCAGAAGCGCAAACAAAAAGATTAGTTTCTGCCCGTCGACAATCTTGCCGAGGCTCGATCCGCCGAAAGCACCGGCAACGCCGGCGGCGGCAAACACCAGCGCGCAATGCCAGCGCACGGTTCCATGACGGGCGTGGTTGACGAGGTTCGTCGCAGCACTCGCCGCGACCGCCACCGCACTGGTGCCGATGGCGACATGCGGGTTCTTCACGCCGACGACGTAAAGAATGAGCGGTACCGCCAAAATCGATCCGCCGCCGCCGATCAGGCCGAGCGAAAATCCGACCAGCGTTCCCGAGACAACGCCAAGAATATCCTGAATCAGTGGCGTCATTGTCGATACCGCACCGGAAGACTTGGCGTTCGTTCAGTTGGCGTTGATTGCTACGCGATTCCAAGGGGCATGCATCAGAATTCTCGCCATTCCACAAAATCCTGTCACGCCCGCGAACAGCAACCCCGCGCCGACGAAGGCAGGGACGATATAGAAGATCGGCGACACGAGAAATCCCAGCGCTGTTCCGAGAAACCCCATGCTTCCGGCAACGATCTGAACTTGTCGCTGCAATTCGATCGGCTGGCTGCGATCGACCGTGATCGGCAGACCGGCGCGGCGCAACTCGTCGAGGCCACCTTCGACCAGATAGACATCGCAGGAATCGCCGGCCCTGGCTTTCAGTCGCTGCGCATTCGCAGCCGTTCGCGCGCCGGATTTGCAGTGAAAAATAATGCGGCCTGAATTCAGCGGCGCGGCGTCAGTAAGCGCTGACAACGGCCAGTGGATAGCACTGTCGATACGTTCGCGCGCACGCTCGTTCGGTTCGCGGATATCCACAAGCGTGGCGCCCTCGGCCAGCATCTGCGCGGCCTGCTTCGCGGTGATCGTTGGAATTGTCATAGCTACTCCTCAACTTGACTGAATATTTCAGCGGCTGGCGCGCCGCTTGGGCGGATTGCAGAACAGGCCGTGCATGGTGGCGAACAGCTTTTCGATGCGCGCGTCGGCGATGCGGTACCACAGCGTCTGTCCGTCGCGCCGGTAAGCCACGATGCCTTCGTTGCGCATTTTCGCCAGATGCTGCGACAGTGCCGATTGCGCCAGCCCGACATCCTCGGCGAGCGCCGACACATTCGCCTCGCCCAGTTCGACGAGCTTGCACAGAATCATCAGCCGCTTTTCGTTCGCGAGTGCGCGAAGAATGTCGGCGACTTCCAGCGCCTGGGCTTCGAAGCTTTTGGTATCGAGTTTGTCGGCCACCGCGCAGTCCTTTAGATTAGATGATGCTAATTTAGATATTGCTAATATATTTGTCAACTGCTATTGATGGCAAATCAAATTGAGGAGAACGCCATGACGGGCGCGCCGGACATTCGGGCCTATTTCGATGAGCCTACCAACACGATCAGCTACCTGGTCTCGGACCCCGCGTCCAAGCAGGCGGCGGTGATCGATCCCGTGCTCGACTACGATCATCATTCAGGAGAGGTCGATACGCGTTCGGTCGAGAAAATTCTGGCCGATGCAAAGGCGGCCGGTCTCTCGATCGTATGGGCGCTGGAGACGCACGCCCATGCCGATCACCTTTCCGGCGCGCCTTACATCAAGGCCAAGACCGGCGCGAAAATCGGAATCGGCGAACACATCAAGGACGTGCAGCGCATCTTCCGGCCGCTGTTCAACATCCAGGACCTGAAAGCCGACGGCAGCGACTTCGACCATCTGTTCAAGGATGGAGAAGTTTTCAAAGTCGGCAATCTCGATATCGAGGTGATGTATACGCCCGGCCACACGCCTGCGGATATTTCATACAAGGCCGGTAACGCGATGTTCGTCGGCGACACGCTGTTCATGCCGGACTATGGAACGGCGCGGGCGGATTTTCCCGGCGGCGACGCCCATCAGCTCTATAAGTCGATCAAGAAAGTCCTGTCGCTGCCACCGGCCACGCGGCTCTTCATGTGCCACGACTACAAGGCGCCGGGACGCAGCGTCTATGCATGGGAAACCACCGTACAGGAACAGCGCGACCGCAACGTGCATCTCGCCAACGGCCGCAGCGAGGAGGATTTCGTCAAGATGAGACAAGCGCGTGACGCGACGCTGTCAGCGCCGACGCTTCTGCTGCCGTCAATTCAGGTGAACATTCGCGCCGGCGCGTTTCCGGCGGCCGAGGACAACGGGGTGCCGTACCTAAAAATCCCCGTCACTTTTAAGCGTCACTAGTCCGCAAAAAGCACTAGCGATACGCCATCACACCGTCGTCAACCTTGCCGTAACGCAAGCTGACGATGTCGCGCGCGTAATTTTGCGTCAGTGTCCACGGGTCCTTGGTGCCTTGCTTGGGCATCATCGCCTCGGAGCGCGTGAGGTACCCCGACGAAAAGTCCACCCACGGCGCCGCGCCGACGCTCGAATCCGCGACCGGCGTGCATTGCGTGAAACGATGCTCGTCCATGTAATTCAAAAGGCGGCAGACATATTCGCTGGTGAGATCGCTGCGCAGCGTCCACGACGCGTTGATATAGCCGAAGATCGACGCCATGTTCGGAATGCCCGAAAACATCATGCCTTTGTAATTCACGGTTTGCGCCATATCGACGCTCTTGCCGTCGACGACGATCTGCATGCCGCCCAGCACCTGCAGATTCAATCCTGTCGCGGTGACGATGATATCCGCCGGCAGTTCGCGCCCGTCGGCAAGGCGAATGCCGTCTTTCGTGAACGTATCGATCGCATTCGTCACGACCTCCGCCTTGCCCGCATTGATCGCCTTGAACATGTCGCCGTCGGGAATGAGACACAACCGCTGCTCCCACGGATTGTAGCGCGGCGTAAAATGCTGCTCGACGTAACCCTCCGGCAATTCCTTTTTCGCGGCGCCGAGAATCATGTTCTTGGCGCGCTCGGGATTGCGGCGGCAGAGCTTGTAGAAATACATGCTCAAAAGCACGTTGCGCCAGCGCGTCATGTGCCATGCGAGCTTCGGCGAAATTTTTCTCAGAAATCTTGCGAACGGATCGTCGCCGGGCCGCGACACCACGTAAGTCGGCGAGCGTTGCAGCATGGTGACATGTGCTGCGTCCTTCGCCATCTCCGGAACCAGCGTCACCGCGGTCGCGCCGGAGCCGATCACCACCACGCGCTTGTTTTTGTAATCGAGCGCATCCGGCCATTTCTGCGGATGGATCACCTGCCCGGAAAAATTCTCGACGCCGGGAAACTGCGGGAGATATCCTTCGTCGTAGCGGTAATAGCCGCTGCACATGAAGAGAAAGCCGCAAGTGATCGTGGCGCGCGAACCGCCCTGCTCCATCTCGACCGTCCAGCGCGAATCCGCCGACGACCACGACGCCTTCACGACGCGCGTATTGAACCTGATCTTCTTGTCGATTGAATGTTCGGCCGCCGTCTCGCGCAGATAGTTCAGGATGCGCGGGCCGGCGGCGATGGATTTGTCTTCCACCCACGGCCGGAACGAATAGCCGAGCGTGTACATGTCGGAGTCCGAGCGGATGCCGGGATAGCGAAACAGATCCCAGGTGCCGCCGAGATTGCCGCGCGCCTCCACGAGGGCGAACGATTTCTGCGGGCATTTGGTCTGCAGATGATACGCCGCCCCGATGCCGCTCAATCCCGCGCCGACGATGAGAACGTCGATATGCTCCTGCGCTTGCGGCTGATGGCCTTTCGGCTTTGTGGTGTCGTGCATGGCGTATCCCGGATGAGGCTTTATCATAACCGTCCTGGCCGGGCTTGTCCGCACTCTTGTCATCGCCGGGCTCGTCCCGGCGATCCCGAATTATGGAGCACGGTGCCCTGTTTGTCGGGATGGCCGGAACAAGTCCGGCCATGACAAATGATAGAAGACAAATGATAGAAACAGTCACGCGCCAACAGCCCTGTTCTTTAAGGCGCGGGCGCGCCGTCGTCTTTCGCCTACCTCCGCGCCAGCGCGCGTGAGGTGTTCCTCATTCGCGCCATCAAAATGAGGGCGCGCGGAACGCCGGACGCGCCATGCGCATCCGCAGCCTCGCGTGCAAAAGTGAAAAAGCACACGAGTGGAGTCACCACGAAAGCGCCGGTCATGTCCGGCGTTCCGCACGCGGTGGGGCTATCGGCCTGCTTCGTGATCTCCCCGGTGGGCTGCTGTGCCACCGTTCTGGACCGTGAGTGTCTTCCACCGCCTTTCGGCGACGGACCCTCCCCGTCCTTTCGACGTCAGCATTGCGACGCCGGGACCGCACGACTTGAGCCGCCGCGCGACAACGTCGCCGTCATGCGGAATGCTTTTCACATCCCGCATCGAGCGCCGCGCGCGACCACCGCACCCGCCCCGCGCATCGTGACGATCGCGAAACGCCCCTCAGATTGGGGCGGGATGGATAGGAATATAGTCCGCATTACTAATTTATGTCAAGTGAATTTTGATGATTTCGCTTCTCTCAAGTCACCGTTAAACTTGAAATGAGCAACGAAATATTTTTGAAGAATTGCATCACGATGTGGGGGAAGCAACGCGATCGTGACGTCTTGCCAGCTACAACGGCTTCGTTGGTCGTATCCATACTCTTCGCGAAAATTTGCTGGATATTAGATGCATCATCTATGTCACTATATTGGGTCGCACGAATTCCAATCGATAAACACGATTTCAAAAGGCAACAGCCGCAAATACAAATCTCATCTCAGGCGCCACCAAACACAAAATCCCGACGAACTAGAAAGATTGCGCTCTCTGTTGCTGTTCTTACAGCTTTGGCAGCTCCTTTTGTTACAAAAATATATAAGACACACCCAACCTATGGGATTTGGACCCCTCTAAATGCAGAAGAGCAGCGAGAATTAACTGCTTACCTCAACAAGAACGATTGGTGCCGCACATACAATTCAGCCTCATTTGCAGCAAAGTATTTTTGCGAATCAGAAAAGCAGCGACTTTTGGATCAGGGAAACTATCAATATTATTTTGACAACGCTAAGTATTTTGGCGCGATAGTGAGCGTCATGGGCGGGATCTTCGTTATCACCTATTTTTTTATATTGTTAGGGACAGCTGTTTTTCGAGTCGCCGTCAATTTATTTCGTCGTTACTGGTCGTGGTTGAACGCGTAAATTGTAGTGCCGGTCAAGAAGCGCGTGAAGAAGGCTTCGACGAGCAAATAGTTCGTCTCAATACCACACCTTCGGAAACAACTCCCTGCCGTGAGAATCGGAACCACCATGCGCCATCGCAGCGTCGCCGCCTTGGCGATCTTTTCCCCGGCGATCTATTTTCCGGCGATTGAGTCAGTCAGTGCCGCGGTGTGTCACGGCCGTTTCTATCCCTACAGCTTCTGCCCGCGCTGCACCTCGGTTTCGGTCAAGACGACGAAGCGCGACACGCCCTGCTCGGTCGACATCAATGTCGGCGGCCGCAGGATTTATGTCGGCTCGAAGATCGCCAAGCGCCCGAGCCACGGTCAGGCCGGCGTCGAGGGACCGTCGGTCGCCTATGTCCCCGCGAGGGGATTTACCGGAACCGACAAATTCACGGTCGAATGGGATTTGCTCGAAGGCGAGAAGGCGCTCGTCATCTTCGTCGAATACACAATCGACGTGACGCCCTGAGAACGCGCAGCCCTCCTCCGCCCACCAAAAAGCCCCGTCATTTCTGACGAGGCTCCTGTCCGTTGTTCCAGTACATCCGTGAAACAGCCGGGAAGCCGAAATCGCGCCGATACATCCACGGCGCAGCTTGGCGGCTTCGATGGCTTGCGCGCGGAAGGCGAACCTTCCGCTGCGCGATTTACGCGACCTTGAGTTCTTCCGCGCTGGTCTTGCCGCGCGCCTTGTCGGTCTTCAGTTCATAGCTGACCGTCTGGCCTTCATTCAGGTTCTGCAACCCTGCACGCTCGACCGCGCTGATGTGAACGAACACATCCTGCCCGCCGTCGTTCGGCTGAATGAACCCGAAACCCTTGGTCGCGTTGAACCACTTAACTGTACCTGTCGGCATCGTCTCTCTCCAAAAATACGCGCAACCGCGCGCTCGCGCGATGCATCCAACTTTCAGCGATGTCTTTGGAAAGGTGCGAGGGCGAAAACCGCCGAGGCCGTACTAACAAAGCAATGCCAGCAATCGAATGCGCGCTCAGTAACAGGTCTGCGTGCGAAAGCAACCGATGAATTGTGTCCATGCGGAGGCGCGGCTCTCGTTTGCGCCGAATTCGTGCTTATATGCAAAGAGCACGCAGCCTTTGGGGATTTACCATGTCGAAAGTGCCGAGCGCCGAGCAGACTGCGCGCAAGGAACGGATGCGCGTCGCCGCCGAGGAAGGCATTGTCGCGATGGCCGAGGTGCGCTCGAACGACGTTGCGGTTCGCAAGAACATGGCGCGGCTGCGCGAGCTTCGCCTCGCCAATGAAGCCGCGGAAGCAGCAAGCGCGCGCGCCGCCGCTGCCGAAGCGCCGAAGAAGAAGCGCGCGAAGAAGGCCGCGACGCCCGCCTGATCCTCCGTTCACATTGTTGAATTGTTCGCAGGTTCCCTCGGAACATCGCGCCGCCGATGCGGTTATGCGCCACGGGGCTTGGAGATTCATCACGGCCCGGCTTTGCCGCGCCGAACGAAGGACCATGCTCATGAAAAAGCTGCTCGTTATCTTCGCCGCGACCACCATGCTGACCGGCGCAGCGCTCGCCGAATCCGTCACCGAGAAAACCGGCGTCAATTCCGCGCTCGGCGTTTCGCCCTCGACGCAGGATTTCGTCACGGAAGTGGCAACCAGCGACATGACCGAGATCGCCGCCGGCAAGATTGCGCAGGAGCGCGGCAACGTCGCCGAGAAGAAGTTCGGCGCGCAGATGGTCGCCGATCACACCAGGACCAGCGAAGAGGTCAAGGCGATGGTCGCAGGCGGCAAGGTGAAGGCCGAATTGCCGAAGGCGCTGCCCTCGTCCGCGCAGGGCAAGCTCGACGATCTGAAGAACGCCAAGCCTGCGGATTTCTCCGCCGCCTACGACCCGATGCAGGTGAGCGCGCATGAGGACGCGGTTTCACTCTTTGAGCGCTACGGCAAGAGCGGCGACAATGCCGAACTGAAGGCATGGGCCAGCAAGACCCTGCCCGCGCTCAAGTATCACCTCGACATGGCCAACCAGCTCGACAAGGATCGCATGCGTCCGACCGTCGGCCAGTCCAACGACCGCCGCTGAGTTCCACCGAAACGAGAAGCCCCGGAGTTTTCTCCGGGGCTTTTGCCACTGCGCTCTTCCATGTCCGGCAACACTCAATCAGTCAAGGTCGGACCATAGCTCAACTCTCGTCTTGACAAAAGGATTATTTTCCCAATTACGTAGTTGACACCACAAGCCCTATATGCTGTATTCGGGCCATCAGGAGCGATGGTCATGGCTAAAGGTTTCAAAGCACCCCAGTTTCACAACGAAGACGCCGCCCGCGTATGGCTTGAGGCCGCGCGTTGGCAGGATGGTCCTGTGTGTCCTAACTGCGGTTCGCTCAAGCATTACAAAAACAAGTCCAAGGCTGGCGTCTATCGCTGCGGCGAGAAGGAGTGCCGCAAGGATTTCACCGTCATGACCAAGAGCGTCATGGAACGTAGCCACGCGCCTCTCACGGCTTGGGCCACGGCCTTTCATCTCTATGCGTCATCCAAGAAGGGCTTCACCGCTACTCAACTGGAGCGCATCCTAGGCTGTCAGTACAACACCGCTTGGTTCATCCATCATCGCGTGATGGAAGCAATGCGCCGTGGCGGTCTTGCTCCTCTCGGTGGAGAGGGAAAGATCGTTGAAGCCGACGAAACGTATTATGGCGAAGTGCCAGAGTCTAAGCGCCGCAAGGTAACAACCAGCGGTCGTCCGTTCACTAAGTCTGGCCGTGGCGGCCCGTCGAACAAGCGCAGCATCGTTGCTCTCGTCGAGCGCGGCGGCGATGTTCGCACATTCCATGTGCCGTTCGCTGACGCTGCTACCGTTGCTAACATTGTCAATTCAAACGTGGCCCGCGAATCGCGTTTGCATACTGACGAGTCGCGCCTCTACACCAAGGTAGGCGCTAACTTTGCGAAGCATGAAACGGTCAATCATTCCGCCAAGGAATACGCCCGTGGCGACGTGAATACGAACACCGTTGAAGGCTTCTTCGGTATCTTTAAGCGCGGCATGCGTGGCAACTATCAGCATTGCGCTGAAAAGAACTTACACCGCTATCTCGCGGAATTTGAATTTCGTTACAATACTCGCACGATCACTGACGGGGAACGTGCAGCCCTTGCTGTTAAGGGTGCAGACGGCAAGCGTCTAACGTACCGACAACCTCACTAGACCTAATTACTCTCATTTCGTCGCGCGCCTGAAACGCAATTGGCGCAAAGGGAGAAACAAATATGAGCGAGATTAATTCTTGGATTATTGGGTATTTCCGTGACTACGGGACAATGACGATATGTGGATTGCTTTTTGCCGGAGTAATTTATCTGGAAAAGATCAGAAATGATGTTTCGGTTATCCGTGCCATCATGTGGAAACGTCATTTCAACGAAGGCTAGCCCGTCTTCGATTTCCGCCTTGCGGGCTTATTCTGTCCGCGTGACTCGCCATTCTTTTTCGGGATAGCCTTCAATGGTGTTGGGGGACCAGCGAACGCGCCGCGCAATGTGGCTTGCAAACGCTCCCTAGTTTCCTTGTTGCTATATTGCTCAGAGTCTTTTGCCATGGCTGATGCCGATCCAGAGATTAAGAAGGCTCTTAATGATTTCGCACTCACTAGAGCCGCTGCGCTAAATACCTACGCCGCCCTTGAACAATCACTAGCGGGACTTTTCAGCACGCTGATGGGCGCTCAAGGTAAGCCAGTCGATATCCGAAAATCATACCTCGTTTTCGCGCAAATCCTAAGCTACCGCCATCGCAGAGTAATGCTCACAAACCTTATTAAAATCGAGTATGGCGACCAGTACGACGTTTTCACTAAGAGCCTTATGAAGCGATTGGGAAAAGTGGAAGACCAAAGAAACAAAGTAGTACACTGGATCGTTTTAAGCGGCACGCCAGGCGGTGAAAAATTCAATGCTGCGCGGGACATTGCATTGCATCAGCACCCGAACATTTTTGGGCCTGATAAAATGACAAAAACCGACTTGGAACTGTTCACTTCCAAATCACTATTCTTGAAAGACTTAGTCTTCAACTTTGATTTTTATCTGAAGTGGGGATCGGCAATGCCGAATTACCCATCAATGGCCACATGGCCTGAAATATTTCAGCGACCAGTGGACTATCCTCTCCCGAGCGACCATCCACTATCCCAGACTCATACAGAACCGTCAGGCCAGCCTCAATCATAGCCGGCGTAATTTCAATTTCAGGCGCGCCAGACATCGGAAACCTCCGTTTTGTCCGAAGCACTATATCATGGGTTTGTGGTGTCGTCTACGTAATTAGGATTATTTTCCTATACCAGTTTTCTGGAACAGGAATGAGAAAGATAATGAGCCTTCTTAGAAACCTTGAGCGTAATGTCTTGAATTTGAAAGCAGAGGCAAGTCATGCCGCTGCAGAAGTCAAGTTTCGAAAATTGATGCATGCTATTAAAGCAGGCTTCGATCCCAGCCAACCGCGAGACGAAAGCGGACGTTGGTCGGACGCTGGCGCTTCGTCCGCCAATAGTGAGGCGGACGTGCAGCCCGCGCTGGCAAGCTACTCAAACATCGAAGAGTGCAACTTTCAGTTCAAGAAAGACCTCATTCAATGCAAATTCACCGGCCTCAGAAATTGCTATGCTCAGGCGATGGTGCGGCTCATCGCATGCGAACGCGGCCATCCTATTCCGCCGTTGAACTACTAGGACTCGTTCATCAATGATTATTGCATCAAGAGTCCTTCAATTCACCACCCACTCGGGAACAAAGGCTGTTCAGATTGACCTCTTTCGGCCTGAGCAGAACGATGGCGATTGGATCTGTCATTACACAGTCCACTGGCCGGATAAAGCGTGGCAAAGTTTCGGCGGTGGTTATGATGCGATACAGGCGCTTCTGTCCGCTCTTCAGAAAATAGGGTTTGAGCTTTATGCCAGCGAAGCCAACAAGACCGGAAAGTTGACATGGGGAAATTGGGAAGGTTTCGGCTTTCCCGTGCCGCAAAATGCGCGCGACCTTTTAAAAGGGGACGACGCTAAATTTCTCTGAAACAAAAAGCCCCGGAGCGATCCGGGGCTTCCTTATTCTGAATTGAGCGTCGCTCAATAGCGGTAATGATCGCTCTTGAACGGGCCTTCGGTTTTCACGCCGATATAGTCGGCCTGATCCTTGCGCAGCTTGGTCAGGTTCACGCCGATCTTGGCGAGGTGAAGCATCGCGACCTTTTCATCCAATGACTTCGGCAACACGTACACTTCCTTTTTGTACTTGCCGTCCTTGTTGTTGGCGTAGAGTTCGATCTGCGCCAGCGTCTGGTTGGTGAACGACGCCGACATCACGAACGACGGATGCCCCATCGCGTTGCCGAGGTTCACGAGACGGCCTTCGGAGAGAAGGATCATGCGCTTGCCGTCCGGGAACGTGATTTCGTCCACCTGCGGCTTGATGTTGTCCCACTTCATGTTCTTCAGATGCGCGACCTGAATCTCGTTGTCGAAGTGACCGATGTTGCAGACGATGGCGCGATCCTTCATCGCGCGCATATGCTCGATGGTGATGATGTCCTTGTTGCCCGTCGCGGTGACGAAAATGTCGGCGCGGGGCGCGGCCTGTTCCATCGTCACGACTTCGTAGCCTTCCATCGCCGCCTGCAGCGCGCAAATAGGATCGATCTCCGACACCATCACGCGGCAACCGGCCTGGCGCAGCGAGGCGGCCGAGCCTTTGCCGACGTCGCCGAAGCCCGCAACCATCGCGGTCTTACCTGACATCATCACGTCGGTGCCGCGACGGATGCCGTCCACCAGCGACTCGCGGCAACCATAGAGATTGTCGAACTTCGACTTGGTGACCGAGTCGTTGACATTGATGGCAGGCCACAACAGCGTGCCGGCCTTCTGCATGTCGTAAAGGCGATGCACGCCCGTGGTGGTTTCTTCCGACACACCCTTGATCGAGTCAGCGATGGCCTTGAAGTAACCCTTCGGCTTTTCCTTCAACTGCTTCTTCAGCAGCGCGAAGAACACTTCTTCTTCCTCCGACTGCGGCTTGTCGAGAAACGCCGTGTCGCCGTTCTCGGCGCGCAGGCCGAGATGGACGTACATCGTCGCATCGCCGCCGTCGTCGAGGATCATGTTCGGATGCAGGGATTCACCAGGCTTTGCACCGTGCCAGTCGAACAGCTTGGCGGTGTAGTCCCAATAATCCTTCAGCGTCTCGCCCTTCACCGCGAACACCGGAATGCCCGCAGCGGCAATCGCAGCTGCTGCGTGATCCTGCGTCGAATAGATGTTGCACGAGACCCAGCGGATGTCGGCGCCGAGTGCTTTCAGCGTCTCAATAAGAACGCCGGTCTGAATCGTCATGTGCAGCGAGCCTGCGATGCGCGCGCCTTTCAACGGCTGCTTCGGGCCGTATTCTTCGCGCGTCGCCATCAGGCCCGGCATTTCGGTTTCGGCCAGCGACAATTCCTTGCGGCCGAATGGAGCAAGGTCCATGTCGGCGACGATATAGTCGTTGAAGCCTGCGGGGGCTTTGGCGGCTGCGGTGCTCATGTTCGATTCCTTATGACAGTGCGCGCTTGAGCGCGTCGGCGATGTCGGTCTTTTCCCACGAGAAGCCGCCGTCCTTTTCCGGCGCGCGGCCGAAATGTCCGTAGGCTGAGGTGCGGGCGTAGATCGGCTTGTTGAGCTTGAGATGCGTGCGGATGCCGCGTGGCGTGAGACTCATCAGTTCCTGCAGAATCTTCGCGATCTTCTGCTCGTCGGCTTTGCCGGTGCCGTCGGTGTTCACGTAAACCGATAGCGGATGCGCGACGCCAATGGCGTATGACAACTGAATCGTGCAGCGGTCGGCGAGACCGGCAGCAACCACGTTCTTGGCGAGATAGCGTGCCGCATACGCCGCCGAGCGGTCGACCTTCGAGGGGTCCTTGCCCGAGAATGCGCCGCCGCCATGAGGCGCAGCGCCGCCATACGTATCGACGATGATCTTGCGGCCGGTCAAACCTGTGTCGCCGTCAGGTCCGCCGATGACGAAACGTCCGGTCGGGTTGACGTAGATCTGGTCCTTCTTCGGCATCCAGCCGGATGGCAACACCTTCTCGATGTAAGGCAGCACGAGTTCCTTGATGTCGTCCGACTCCAGAACCTTCTTGCCGTCTTTTTCCTTATGCTGTGTCGAGACGACGACGGCGGTGCACTTCACCGGCTTGCCGTTCTCATATTGCAGCGTGAACTGGCTCTTTGCGTCCGGCTCGAACAGCTTCTGCTTGCCGGAGTGACGGTCTGCGGCCATCGCCTTCAGCACGTTGTGCGAATACTGCAGCGGCGCAGGCATCAGTTCAGGCGTCTCATTGGTCGCGTAACCGAACATGATGCCCTGGTCGCCCGCGCCCTCGTCCTTGTTGCCTGCGGCTTCAACGCCCTGCGCGATGTCTGCGGACTGGCCGTGCAGATGCACCTGCACCTTCGCGGTCTTCCAGTGGAAGCCCTTCTGCGCGTAGCCGATATCTTTGACGGCCTTGCGCGCGAGCTTTTCGGCAAGCGCCTTATTGACCTTGCCGGTCTTGCTCATGATCTCGTTCGGGCCGGCGGCCTGCTTCGACATGCGGACTTCGCCGGCGAGCACGACGAGGTTGGTGGTGACGAGCGTTTCGCACGCGACCTTCGCCATCGGATCGGCCTTGAAGAACTGGTCGACGATTTCGTCCGAGATACGGTCGCAGACCTTGTCCGGATGACCTTCGGAAACAGACTCACTCGTGAAGATATAAGACCCGCGCATCAAACCAATTCCTCTGCTCTCGTTCGGCGGCTGTTTCGTGAACTTTGCCGGATAAAAACGTCAATCGCGGCGGCGCGATATGACATAGGATTCGTCGTAAAACCAAAGCCCGTTATGCTTGCGCAGCACGTCTCTGGTGGCTTCGAGATAACGGCCGCTCTGCGTCACTTCCGTCAGGCGGTCATCTTCGACCTGTGCGACATACACTGCCGCGTTCCATGCTGCAAAGGCTGTAGAAGACCCGATTGGGCCTGTGACCTCGTTTGGCAAGGCTTCCATGTCGTAGCGGAAAATCGAGCGATTATCGGCATATGCGTTGAAGTTGAGATCCCGCCCCGCCGAGCCCAGCTCGTATTTCACGGCACGAAGTAGCTCATGGCGGCTCACCGAGAAAGGGTTTTCTCCGGGCCAGACGGCCTGAACGATCTCCATTCCGGGGTCGTGGCCATAGGAGTGAATCCCGATCAGCCGGCCACCGGCCCGGAGCGACCGGGCCAAAGGCGCGATGATGCGTTTGGCCCTGAAATTCAACGAGGATTTGGCCCGATAAGGCTGCGAGGCGATGACGAGGTCGAAATTGGCCTCGACCCGCCCGGCCCTTGGAATCATCGAATCCAGCAGGAATCGGTGGTCATCCCGGTAGATGACGAGGGCGATGGGCCGCTCGTAAACCGGCATGCCTGAACGGGGACTGACGCTGGCGCGCCAGTTCTCTTCCAAAAACCCATTCAAATCAGCGATTTGCGCCTCGAACGCGCCGGACGAATCGCCTGTCAGCGCGACCTCCTTCCAGATCATGGCGGCGGCGGCCTGCGGCGATTTCGGCGCCAGCCACGGCGCTTCCGCGTAGTTCATGTTGGTCAGGACAAAGACCGTCGCCGGATGCTCGAACAGGCGATCAGGCACCTTGTCCAGCGTCAGGCGCACGTCCTCGAGGCTGATTTCCTTGCCCGCCACATAGAACGGCATGTGCGGAAAACGGCTGTGCATCGCGCGCATGACCCGCGCCATCACGGTTCCATCGCCGACGCCTGCGTCGAACACCCGCAGCGCCGGAGGGCGCGGATGAATCGCGGACAATTCCAGCGCCACCCGTTCGGAAATCACGCGCTTCTCCGAGCAGGTGTGGACGAACAGCAGGTATTTCTGGCGGTTTTCGAAAAAGCGGAAATTGCCGCCCGGATCGCGCCGCTCGATCGGCGCTTCAGGCAGCCTCACAACGGGGGTCGTGTCCCCAAGAAAAGCTCTAATCCGCTCAAGCGTATCGACGCGGATGTGCTTGCCCTCGCGCAAGCGTGAGACGAGCTTGCCGTCATTGACGACGCGGCGGCCAAAGGTGGATTCGGCCATTCCCGCTTCGCGGCAGTAGGCGGAAATCTGGGCCAATAGCGCGTCGTTTGTCATAAGGCGGAAATCTGACGGAGTTGGAATCCAATGGCGGGAATGTGACCCCGCTGTAGCACCGCCTGCCCACCGATGGTATCCCGCGCGACGTGCCCATTCCCGCTGCCCACACCGGAGAGACGCGATGACCGAACGCCTGCATGCCCCTTTCAAGCTCGCGCCCGACGCCTACAAAGGCATCATGGCCATCGAGACGGCGGTGAAAGCCAGCGGGCTTGAGCTGAGCCTGATCGAACTGGTGAAAATGCGCGCATCGCAGATCAATCATTGCGCGTTCTGCATCCACATGCATTCGACCGACGCGCGCAAGGAAGGCGAAAGCGAAATGCGGCTCTATATGCTGGACGCATGGCGCGAGTCCTCGCTCTATACGCCGCGCGAACGCGCCGCGCTCGCTTGGACGGAATCGCTGACGCTGATTTCGCAAACCGAAGCGCCGGACGCGGACTACGAACTCGCCGCCAAGGAATTCAACGACGGCGAACTGGTGCATTTGTCGTTCCTGATCGGCACCATCAATGCGTGGAATCGTCTGGCCATCGGCTTCAGGCTGGCTCATCCGAAGTGAGATTGATCCTGACGAATTGTTGAACCGAAGCACCGGCGACGAGCGACCAAATCGACTAGACTTGCGACATTGTCACGGGGACGAATTTCATGCGCCGCCTGATTTCGATTTTCGCCTTTGTTGCCGCCGTTGCTCTGGCCTCGCCTGCCCTCGCCCAATCCAACGCGCAACTCGGCCCGCTTTGCACCTCCGAAGGCACGCCCGCCGATCAGCAGATTTCAGCGTGCAACAAGATTCTCGCGCTGAAGGTTTTTAGCGGCGAGAAACTCGCGACGATCTATTTCTGGCGTGCCGTCGCCTACAACAAAAAGGGCGACTACAAGAACGTCATCGCCGACACGACCGAGGCCCTGAAACTCACACCCAAGTCGATCGAACTGCTCAACATGCGCGGCTCGGCCTATTACGACTCGGGCGAATCCGACATCGCGATTGCCGATTTCACCGACGCGCTCGCCATCGGCCCGCCGAGCGGCACAATCTATCACAACCGCGCCAACGCCTATCGCAACAAGGGCGACTATCCGAAGGCGCTCGCGGACTACAGCAAGGCGATCGATCTCGGCACCAGGAGTTCATACACCTATCAGAACCGCGGCCTCGTCAAGCAGACGATGGGCGATCTCGACGGCGCGATGGCGGATATCAACGAGGCCATTCGCGTCGATCCGTCATTGCCGGGGCCGCACACCGCACGCGCCGTGCTGTGGCGCGCGAAGGGCAACATCGACAAGGCGATTGCCGATTGCACCGAGGCGGTCACGCTTGCGAAGGCGAAACAGCCGGTCAACATCATGACGCCGCCGGGCAGCGTGCTGATCGACGCCTATACGCAACGTGGACTGTCCTACGAAGCCAATGGCCAGTTCGATCTCGCCAAGGACGACTATAATTCGACGCTTCAAGGCGTCGCCGTCGACAATGTGAGCAAGGCCAATCAGGCGACCGCGAAGGTTCGCCTCTCGCTGCTGTCGGATGCGCCGGCAACTGTGCCGGTGAAAAAGGCCGAAGCGGCGGGCCGCCGCGTTGCGCTGGTGATCGGCAACGGTGCGTATCGGAATTTCCCTGCGCTGCCCAATCCGCCGAACGACGCGCGCGCCGTCGCCAAGAGCCTGCGCGATCTCGGCTACGAAGTCACAGAAGGCATCGACCTCACACAGGACAAGATGCAGAAAATGACGCGCGAATTCATGCGGGGCGCCGCGCAGGCCAAGACGCTCGTACTTTATTATGCGGGCCACGGCGTGCAGGTTTCCGGCCGCAACTATCTCGTGCCGGTCGATGTGAAGCCCGACGCAGGCGCGGCCATCGTCGACAGCATGACCGATATGGACAAGATTCTCGCAGGCCTCGACGATCAGGTCCGAACCAACGTGTTGATCTTCGATGCCTGCCGAAACGATCCGTTCTCGCAGACGGCGTCGACGAACGGCGGACGCTCACTCGACATCAAGACGCGCTCGGGTCTGGCGCAGCCGGTTGCTCCTTCCGCCGGTTCGACGCTTGGTGCTGGTACGCTCATCGCATTTGCTACTGCGCCGGGACAAGTTGCATTGGATGGCGAAGGCGCAAACTCGCCGTTCTCGGCGGCGCTGACGCGCCACATCGGAACGCCGGGGCTTGAAGTGCAACAGATGCTGACGCGCGTGCGCGCCGAAGTCGTCGCTGGCACCCACAATAAGCAGGTGCCGTGGTCGAACTCGTCGCTGCTCGGCGAAGTGTATCTCGCGGCGAAGTAGATCATCGCTTAGCGCCGAAACGGCTACACACCTCTGCGTCGTCCCCGCGAAGGCGGGGACCCATAACCACAAATTCAAGTATCACTCACGATGGTTCAGCATCCTTGCTGATAACTTAGGGAGTATGGGTCCCCGCCTTCGCGGGGACGACAACGGGACCGCTGACGCTCCTCGCAATGACGCACTAACCCCAGACTTCTTTCGCGATTTCCACCGCGAGCTTCAGCTTCGCCCATTGCTCGTCTTCGGTGAGCACGTTGCCTTCTTCGGTGGAGGCAAAACCGCATTGCGGCGACAGCGCAAGCTGATTCATGTCGACGAACTTCGCGGCCTCCTTAATGCGCTGCTTGAGCATCGCCTTGCTCTCCAACTCGCCCGCTTTCGACGTGATGAGGCCGAGCACGACGACCTTCTCGCCCTTCGGCAGAAACCGCAGCGGCTCGAAACCGCCCGCGCGTTCGGAATCGTATTCGAGGAAGTAGCCGTCATAGTTCACTTTCGACAGCAGCGTCTCCGCCACCGGCTCGTAACCGCCGCTTGACACCCAGGTCGAGCGGAAATTGCCCCGGCACACATGCGTCGTGATCGTCATGCCGGCGGGCCGTTCGGCAATCGCGTAGTTGATGACGCGCGCATAGACCTGTTGGAATTCGTCGGGGTCGTCGCCGCGCCCGCGCATCTTCTCGCGCTGTTCTTCCGAGCACAGATACGCCCAGATCGTGTCGTCGAACTGCAGATAGCGGCAGCCCGCGTCGTAAAGCGCCTTCACCGCCTTGCGGTAGGCTTTGCCAAGATCGACGAAGAAATCGTCCATCGATGGGTAGGCATCCTTCGAGATCGCGTGACGTCCGCCGCGATAGTGCAAAACGGAAGGAGAAGGAATCGTCATCTTCGGCACGATGTGCGCCATCCCGCAATGTTTCTTCAGAAAAGCGAAATGCGCGAGCATCGGATGATCCGCCGGAAAATCGATCTTGCCGGTGACGCGGATGTTTTCGCCGCGCGTGATCATGCCGTTGAACAGGATGCCTTCGGTCTTGTAGATTTCGCAGCCGTCGAGAGCTTTGAGAAAATCGAAATGCCACCACGAACGGCGGAATTCTCCGTCGGTCGCCGACTGCAAGCCGATCTGCTTCTGCCTGTGGATCACTTTCTCGATTTCGAGGTCTTCGATGCGCGACAGTTCCTTCGCATCGATCTCACGTTTCTCGAATTTGGCGCGCGCCTCCTTGAGGCGTGCGGGGCGCAGCAGACTGCCGACCATATCGGCGCGGAACGGCGGCCTTGAGCGTTGCATTGGGGTCCGAAGTCGCGATTTTTCGTTGATCTTAGTGCGTCTTGGCCGATGTGCCGGAAACGCCGAGATAGCGCTCAAGCACTTGTGGATCGGATTTCAACGCGGCACTCGCCGCATCATGCACGATTCCGCCGCGCTCCAAAATCACAACACGGTCGGCAAGGCCGAGAATTTTCTGGGCATTCTGCTCGACGACAATCGAGCAGATGCCGCCGGCCCGCGTGATCTGCCCCAGCGCCTTGAGCAGTTCCTCGACAATGATCGGCGCCAGACCCTCGGTCGGCTCGTCCAATAACAGAACTTTGGGGTTGAGCGTCAGCGCGCGGCCGATTGCCAGCATCTGCTGTTCGCCGCCGGACAATTCATTGCCGAAATTTCGCCGCCGCTCGCGCAGGCGCGGGAACATGTCGTAGACCTTCTCGACGGTCCACGGGCCGTCCTGCGCCACTGCCGTCATGTTCTCCTCGACCGTGAGCGATTTGAAAATATTACGCTCCTGCGGCACCCAGCCGATGCCCGCGCGGGCGCGCTGATCGGGCCGCAGCCTCGTGATGTCGCGGCCGGCGATTTTCACCGCGCCGCTGAAACGCCGCGTCACCCCGACGATGGAATTGATCAGTGTGGTCTTGCCGGTACCGTTGCGGCCGAGCAGCGCCAGCACCTGCCCTTCGCCGAGTTCGAGCGAAAGGCCGGGAATGACGACCGCCTCGCCATAACCCGCGCAGAGTTTGTCGATGCTGAGAAGATTACGCATCGGCACCCTCGCCGAGATAGACAGCCTTCACGCGCGGATCGCGCGCGACTTCATCGGGCGATCCTTCCGTCAGCATGCCGCCATTGACCAGCACCGAGATCGTGTCGGCAAAACTGAACACCAGATCCATGTCGTGCTCGATCAAGAGTACGGTGACATCGCGTGGCAGGCTGGCGACCGCCGCGAGAATATCGTGGCGTTCGCTTTCGGGTACACCGGCGGCAGGCTCGTCCAGCAGCAGCACGCGCGGCTGGGTGGCAATCGCCAGCGCGATTTCGAGCAGGCGCTGTTTTCCGTAAGGCAGCGTCGCGGTGCGCTCGTTCATCACGTCGAGCAGATGGAAGCGTGCGAGATGCTCGCCGATGTCGCCGTTGATCTCGGAATTTCCGCCGAGCCCCCGCCACCAGTCGCCGCCGTGGCCGTAACGCTGCGATACCGCAAGCCCGATGGTCTGCAGCGGCGACAAATCCGGATAGAGCTGATTAATCTGGAATGTGCGTGACAATCCCTTGCCGACGCGCGCGTGAACACTTTTCTGCGTGATGTCCTCGCCGTCGAGCAGAATCTGTCCCGCGTTCGGATGCAGCACGCCGGTGAGAAGATTGATGACGGTGGTCTTGCCCGCGCCGTTCGGGCCGATCAGAGCGTGTCGCGCGCCCTGCCGCACTTGCAATGAAAGATCCCGCGTCACGGCCAATCCGCCGAAACGCTTTTGCAGGTTCACGGTTTCCAATGCGAAGGTCATGGCTTGCCCCTCGCCAGCAATCGCGCGGGCCAGCGCACCAGCGACTGAATTCGCTCGCGCCCGATCAGCACCACGACCACCAGAACGAGTCCGATCCAGAACTGCCAATATTGCGGCGTCAGGTTCGAGAAAAATTCCTGCAGGATCTTGAACGCCACCGCGCCGATCAATCCGCCGTAGAGATAGCCGGTGCCGCCGAGCACAAGCACCAGCAGCAGATCGGCCGAACGCTCGAACGCGAACACGTCGGGCGAGGCAAGCTGCGTCGTCTGCGTGAACAGTCCGCCTGCGATCCCCGCATAGAACGCGGCAAACGTGTAGATCGCGATCAGACGGCGATTGACGGGAATGCCAATGGCGGCGGCGCGCAGCGCATTGTTCTTGATTGCGCGCAGCGACAGGCCGAACGGCGAGTTCACGATGCGTCGCGCCAGCAGAAACAGAAGGAACAGCACGGTCAGGCAATAGATGAACGCCGTCTTGCCGAACATGTCGAACTTGAACAGCCCGAGCAGCGGCGCAATCGTGATGCCCTGGAGGCCGTCCGAGCCGCCGGTCAGCGACGAATACTGGATCGACAGAAAATAAAGCATCGAACAGATGCCGAGCGTCACCATCAGCCGCGTCAAATCCGCGCCGCGAATGATGAGAAAGCTCGTGATAAATCCGAGCAATGCCGCGGCAAGGCCCGACGCGAGAAGCGCGACGATAGGCTCCTTCACGATGCCCATCGCCAGAAGTCCCGCCGTGTAGGCGCCGACACCGAAGAACGCCGCATGCCCGAGCGAGAGGATGCCCGCGTAACCGAGGATAAGATCGAGCGAGAGCGCGAACAGCGCGAGCCACGCGATCTCGGTGAGGATCAGGTAGCGGTTGGGAAACACGACGAGTGTCGCCGCTGCGATCAGCCAGAAGATCGTCTCGCCCGCGCCCCAGCGCGAAAGCCGCCGCAACTGGTCGCCGATGGCAGGCTGCACCGTCATGTCAGCGCGCCGCCGTGCGGCCGAACAGGCCGTGCGGCTTCCACAACAGCAGAACGATCATCATGGCGTAGATGACGAACGACCCGAGATTCGGCACGTAGTATTTTCCTGCCACGTCGCCGATGCCCAGCAGCAGCGCGGCAAGGAACGGGCCGGTCACCGTCGATGTTCCGCCGACCGACACGACGATCAGCACATAGATCAGAAACTTCAGCGGAAAATGCGGATCGAGGCCGAGAATTTCCGCGCCGAGCGCACCGCCCAGTCCCGCAAGCCCGCTGCCGAATGCGAAGGTGAACGCGAACACCTGCGGCACGTTGATGCCTAAACCCGATGCTGCGCGTGGATCGTCGACCGCAGCACGCAGCCGCGAACCGAAACGGGTTTTCGACAGGATCAGCTGCAGTCCGAGCGTCAGCAATCCGCAGATCACGATGATCATCAGCCGATAGCGTCCGACACCGACGCCGAACAGATCGATCTGTCCCTGCAGGATCGCCGGCAACTGAATGAAGGTCTGCGACGATCCCATCACGTAATCGGCGACCGCGACCGACATGAACACAAGGCCGACGGTGAACAGCACCTGCTCAAGATGGCTTCGCGTATACATGTATCGGTAGAGCGTGCGCTCCAGCACGATACCGATCAGCGCGCTCGCGACGAACGCCAGCGGCAACGCTGCAAAAAACGGAACGCCGTAGCGGTTGACCAGAACGGCGCAGGCATAGCCGCCCGCCATCGCGAACGCGCCATGCGCGAGATTGACGAAATTCATCAACCCCATCGTCACGGCCAATCCGCACGCCAGCACGAACAGCAGCATGCCGTAGGCGACGCCGTCGAACAGGATGGTGAAGAGCGTGGTCATGTTGCGATGCTAGTTAAAGTGATGGCCGGGACAAGCCCGGCCATGACGCCTTTGCCCGCGAAAGCAGCAGCAATCACTTCTTCGTCTTGCCGGGATCTTTCACGTTCGGGAAAGTCTGGAATTCGACGTTGTAAAGTTCGCCGTTCTTCTTCTCGACCTTGCGGATGTATTCGTTGTGGATCACATCGCGCGTATCGGGATCGATCGACATCGGTCCGCGCGGGCTTTCCCACTTCATGCCCTTCATCGCCTCCACGAGCGCGTCGCCTTCGGTCTTGCCGCCGGTCTTTTTGAGCGCCTCGTAGATCAGGTTCATGCCGTCGTATCCGCCGACCGCCATGAAGCCCGGACGCTGGCCGAACATCTTCTTGTAGGCCGCGACGAAATCCCTGTTGGCCTGCGAGTCGTGATCGGCGGAATAGTGAAGCGCGGTGACGGCGCCGAGCGCCGCATCGCCCATCGCGTTGAGCAGATCGTCGTCCATCACGTCGCCCGGCCCGATCACCTTGATCTTGTTGAGGCCGCGCTCGGTATACTGCTTCATGAAGTTGCCGCCCTGGCCTGCCGGCACGAACACAAAGATCGCGTCCGGGTTGGCATCCTTCATGCGCTGGAGGAACGGCGCAAAGTCAGGATTGGCGAGAGGCACTTTCACCTCTTCCACGATCTGGCCGCTGCCGGCGGTGAAGTTCTGCTTGAAGAAATTCAAAGCATCGTTGCCCGGCGCATAGTCCGAGGTCAGCGTTGCGACCTTCTTGATGCCGTTCTTCGCCGCCCAGTCGCCGATGATGGTGGACGATTGCGCGAGCGTGAACGAGGTGCGCACGATGTAAGGCGAACGCTCGGTGATGATCGAGGTGCCCGCCGACATCACGATCTCGGGGATCTTCGCTTCGGTCGCGAGCGGTGCCGCCGCCAGCGCGGATGGGGTGATGCCAAAGCCCGCGATGATGTTGACCTTGTCGTTGACGATCAGTTCCTGCGCGATGCGCTTGGTGTTGTCCGGAACGCCGCCGTCGTCTTTCAGGATGACTTCGATCTTCTTGCCGCCGGCAGTATCGCCCTTCTGCGACATATAGAGTTTTGTGCCGTTGTCGACGAGCTTGCCGATCGCGGCCTGCGGGCCGGTCATCGGCAGGATCAGGCCGATCTTGACGCTGTCCTGCGCCTGCGCGGACGTCGCCGCAATCGCCAGACTGGCAGCGGCCAGCGCAATCTTGCTGAAATTGATCATGTTTCATCTCCCTGTGAACGGTCGAACGCTTTTGCGCTTCTGTGGTCGATTCCGATATAGTTTGATGGTTGATATGTCAACGAGACACTATACTATCGGATAGGGCGTCGGGCCGCCGATCCGCATTTGAACTGGATAATCAAAATGGCTGACAAACAGCCGCGCATCGATCACGACCATTACATCCCGGCGCTCCTCTTGTTTGTTGCGAACAAGCTCGGCTCCGGCGCGTCCAACACCTATCGCCGCCAGTTCGGCGTCGGTGTGACGGAGTGGCGCATCCTGTCCCTGCTCGCAAATGAGCCGAACTGCTCGGCCCAGCGCATCTGCGAATTCTTCGACCTCGACAAGGCATTGGTCAGCCGCACGCTGCAAGTGCTGGCGAAATCCAAGATCGTCGAGATCGATTTGGATACCTATCGCAAGCGCACAATCCGCCTCACCAGAAAGGGCCTCGCGCTGCACAATCGGATCATCAAGGTGGCGCTGGCGCGCGAGAAGCGCCTGCTGACGGGATTTTCGCAATCCGAAATCGATACCCTCGCCGGTTTTCTCGGCCGCCTGCTCATTCAGGTGTCGACCCTCAACGCGCAGGATCTGAAGTCGCGGCTGGATGCGCGTCGAGCTTCCGCCAAATCTCCACGCAAGCGAGCCGTTTCGCGGCCCGCAAAAAAGCGGCCGTTCGAAAAACTCAACGCCGCGCGGCGCTAATCCGTAAATACCACCGTCTTGCGTCCATTGAGGATCACCCGATCCTCGAGGTGATAGCGCATCGCGCGCGCCAATACGCGCCGCTCGATGTCGGTGCCCTTGCGCACGAGATTCTCCGGCGAGTCGCGATGGCTGATGCGTTCGACGTCCTGTTCGATGATCGGACCTTCATCGAGATCGCCCGTCACGTAATGTGCGGTCGCACCGATCAGCTTCACGCCACGCTCATGCGCCTGATGATAGGGCTTGGCGCCCTTGAAGCCCGGCAGGAACGAGTGGTGGATGTTGATGCAGCGGCCGGACAGCTTTCCGGCGAAGTCCGCCGACAGCACCTGCATGTAGCGCGCGAGCACGACGAGATCGGTCTTGGTTTCCTGAATCAGTTTCCAGATCGTGCCTTCCTGCTCGGCTTTGGTGTCGCGCGTCACCGGCAAATAGTGAAACGGCACGCCATCGAAATCGATGCCGCTATAGGTTTCGCGCGGATGGTTGGAAACGATGGCGGTCGGCACCATCGGCATCTCGTCGCGCCGCCAGCGATAGAGAATGTCGGCGAGGCAATGATCGAATTTCGACACCATCAACAGAACCCGCTGATGAGCGGAGCGGTCGCGGATCGTCCATTTCATGCTGAAGGGCGCGGCGATGATTCCGAAACCGCCGCGCAGCCAGTTGATGTCCGTGGATCCGGCAACCGTGTCGAACATCACGCGCATGAAGAAATTGCCGGTCTCGACATCGTCGAACTGCTGGGCGTCGAGAATGTTCTGCCCGTTGGCGAACAGGAAGGTCGTCACCGCCGACACGATGCCGGGGCGGTCGGGACATGACAGAGTGAGAACGAATTGCTGCTCGGACATCTGGCTTTTCGGATCGGATGGATTTGGACCCTTGCTCTAGCACCGCGCCAAGGATTTCGCCAAGCGCACGGCGCAAAGCCGCTGCATGAAAAACGGCTGGCACGGCACGTCCGCTGATCATATTGTCGTAACATGACCGGCAGACTGGATGGCTATCGCATTCTCATTCTGGAAACGCGCGAGGAAGCGCAATTCTCGCGCCTGCTTCAGGAACAGGGCGCGGACGTCCTGCAATGCCCGATGTTCAAGATCGACGACGCACCCGATTCCGCGCCCATCGAGGCATGGATCCGCGGCTTCATTGCGAAGCCTTATGACGACCTCGTGCTGATGACCGGCGAAGGGTTGCGGCGGCTGTTGAAAGTCGCCAAGCGCATCGGCGTCGAGGCGGATTTTATTGCCGCGCTCGCCAGGCCGCGAAAATTCGCGCGCGGGCCCAAACCCGTGAAGGCACTGCGCGAGATCAGCCTCGATGCGCAAATCGTCACCGAAAAGCCGACCTCCGAGGGTCTGGCCGAGATGCTCGCCCGCGAGGATATAAAGGGTCATCGCATCGGGCTTCAGCTTTACCCCGACAAGGATCACGCAACGCTGGTATCCGCGATCACCTCGCGCGGCGCGAGCGTCGAGACCGTGCTGCCCTATATCTATGACGCGAAAGCGGCCGACTCCAACATCGTAAGAGCTATCGAGGAGATGGCCAGCCACCGCGTCGATGCGATTGCGCTGACGAGTTCAGGCCAGGTACGGCGGCTGCTCGATGTCGCGAAATCCCACAACTGCGAGGACCGCTTGCGAAAAGGTCTCGCCGATACGCCGATCGCGTCGGTCGGCCCCGTCGTGTCGGAGGAACTGAAATCGAAGGGGCTTCGCACCGATATCTATCCGGCCAACGATTCGTTTTTCATGCGGCCTTTGATAAGCGCGATGGCCGCAAGCCTTAGCAAACATCCGCCTCGCTTGGCCAAATTGCCGTGATGGTCATCGCCGGGCTTGACCCGGTGATCCATCTCGCTTCAAAAAACTCGCCAAAGACGATGGATGGCCGGATCAAGTCCGGCCATGACAAAGAGAAACAAATGCCGTCCCTCCCTCTCTCACATCTGCGCGTGGTCGAAATCGGTTCGGGCGATGCGCTGTGCTATTGCGGGAAACTGTTTTCGGATTTCGGCGCGGAGGTCATCAAGATCGAGCGCCCCGGCGGCGATCCCGACCGGCGTATTGCGCCACTTGTCGATGCAGGCGACGAAACGCACGAGAGCATCGTGTTCGCGTGGCTCAACACCAACAAGAAGAGCGTCGTCTCCGATCTCGACAAGCCGACGCATGCCGCGCGTATCAAGAAACTGCTGCGAACGGCCGATGTGCTGCTCGACTCGCGGCACCACGAAAACATCAAGGCGTCGCTGCTGTCGCATGATGAATTGCGGCGCGACGATCCGGGTCTCGCGATCACCGCGCTGTCGTGGTTCGGCGAGCACGGTCCCTATCGCAGTTACCACGCAACCGACTCCGTCTGCCGCAGCCTTGCGGGCCTCGTAAAACTTGTCGGCCCTGTCGAAGGCCCGCCCGTGCTGCCGCGCGACGGACAGGTCGGGGTCGTCGCGGGGTTGACCGCGTTCATCCCCACGCTCGCGGGACTCTACGGCTTTCAAACAGGCGCGCGGCGTTTCGCCGTGAACAGTTTGGAGGCGATGCTTCAAATCAGCGAGTTCGATACGGGGCTCGCGCTGGAGTCCGGGTTCACGCGGCCGCGCGCCGGCATCAATCGTTTCGGCCGCGGTTATCCCTCCGGCAATTTCGCGACCAAACATGGCTGGCTCGGCGTCACGGTCGTCACTCCCGCGCAATGGGTCGCGTTCTGCGCCATGATGGAATTGCCGGAACTGGGTGCCGATCCGAAATACAGCGCAACCATCGGCCGCTTCACGCACGCCGAGGAACTGAAAGCAATCATCACGCCTGTTCTCGCCAAGAAGACCGCGCAGGAATGGTTCGAGAAAGGAATCGAATTGCGGATTCCGCTCGCCATCGTTCCCGATATGAAAGAACTGCTCGAACAAGATGTGCAGCGTTCGCGCGGCGCGTTCGGCACCGTCACCGTCGGCACAGCGTCGTTCGAAGGCCCGGTGCTGCCGCAACATCTCACGCGCTCGCTGCCGAAGCCGAACGGACCCGCGCCGCTCGCCGGCGAAACTGGCCTCTCCTCGCTGACGCCGCATACGCGCGCCGCGACACGCGCCGCAACACCGAAAGACTCGCTTCCGCTGAAGGGCATTCGTATCGTCGATTTGACAATGGGATGGGCCGGGCCGCATGCGACGCGGCAGATGGGCGATCTCGGCGCAGACATTATAAAGGTTGAGTCCTGCCAGTATCCCGACTGGTTTCGCGGCACCGACACGCGCCCGCCCTATCACGAGGAGCGCGTCTACGAAAAAGCGTACTGGTTCCAGAACAACAACCGTAACAAGCGCGGCATTACGCTCGATCTCACGCGCGACAAGGGCCGTGCACTATTGCATCGGCTGATGAAGGACGCCGATGCCGTGATCGACAATTACGCCGCCGACGTGATGCCGCGTCTTGGTTTGAGCGTGCATGACATTCACAAAATCAATCCGCGCCTTGTTGTCGTGACGATGCCCGCTTTTGGCATGAGCGGCAAATGGAGCGGCGTGCGCGCCTATGGCTCGACGCTCGAACAGGCGTCGGGATTGCCGTCGGTAACAGGAAGCCCGGACGATCCGCCGACCATGCTGCATGCGGCCATCGGCGATCCCATCGTCGGGTTGAATGCGGCGGCGGCGCTGTTGCTGGGCTTCATACATCAGCGCAACACCGGCGAAGGCCAGCACATCGATCTCTCTCAAGTGCAATGCATGTTGCCGCTGGCCGCGCCGTCGATCCTCGAACAATCCGCAACCGGCGCGACAAGCCCGCGCATCGGCAATCGCCATCCGCGCTTCGTGCCGCAGGGGTGCTTTGCGTGCGCGGGCGTCGATCAATGGATCAGCATCAGCGTGCGTAGCGACGACGAATGGCAGGCACTGTGCAAGGCGATGCGGCGCGACGATCTCGCGCAGGACGCTTCGCTCAGGACGGCTAACGGACGCCGCGACGAAGAAGATCGCATTGAGGTCGCAATCCGCCACTGGCTTGCGGACGTGCGCCCCGACATCGCGATGACAACGCTGCAGAAAGCCGGCATCGCGGCGGGCATCGCAAAGCTGCCGCAGGACCTCGCCGCCGATCCGCATCTTGTCAAGACGGGTCACTGGCAATCCGTCGATCGCGAATTCGTCGGGCCGCATCTCGTCCCAAGCGTCTCCTATCGAGAAGGCGACGCGCAGCTGCCCTACGCAATCGAACGTCTGGCGCCGACACTCGGGCAGCACAACAACGAAGTGCTGAAAGAACTGCTCGGCTTGAGCGATTCTGAAATCGCCGAACTCGAGCGCGACGGGATTATCGGAAACGTCGCGACGCAAGCGAAGCCACACAAGAAGAAGTCTGCCTGAACGGCAACAGATAAGGACGATACAATGCAACTTGTGCTGCCGATCATTATCGCCATGCTGGCTGGCGCCAGCATCGTCACCCAGCAGGCCCTGAATACCAATCTGCGCTTCGCGCTCGACTCGACGGTGTGGCCCGGATTTATCAGCTACTTCGTCGGACTGATGAGCATGGTCGCGTTCGCCATCGTGATGCGCGAGCCGCTCCCCGCATTCGGCGCGATGGCACGAATTCCGTGGTGGGCCTACAGCGGCGGATTTTTCGGCGCGGTGTTCATCGCGATTGCGATTTTTCTGGTGCCCAAATTGGGTGCCGCAACCTTCATCGCGCTGTTCGTCGCCGGGCAGCTTCTGGCGTCGCTGCTGTTCGACCACTACGGCGTGCTGGGTCTTGCGGTGCGTCCGATCGACGCGACGAAAGTTTTCGGCGCGGCACTGATGGTGGCGGGTGTCGTGCTGATCCGACGCTAAGCGCGCTCGTTCAAGAACGCCCGATACGCGAGCTTGATGCCGTCATTCAACGGCGTCTTCGCGCGCCAGCCGAGCTTTGATAACCGCCCAACATCGAGCAGCTTGCGCGGCGTGCCGTCGGGCTTCGACGTGTCGTATTCGATCTTGCCTCGATATCCGACCGTCTCGGCGACCACGCGCGCGAATTCCGCGATGGTAATGTCCTCGCCGGTGCCGATATTGACAAGTTCGTTCGACGAATAAGTCTTCATCAGATGCACGCAGGCGTCGGCCATGTCGTCCACGTAAAGAAATTCGCGGCACGGCGTGCCCGTCCCCCACACCACAACGCTCGGCGTGTTAGATTCTTTCGCCTCATGGAAGCGGCGAATGAGTGCCGCAACGACGTGACTGTATTCGGGATGATAGTTGTCGCCCGGACCGTAAAGATTGGTCGGCATGACATTAATAAAGTCACTGCCATATTGCGCGCGATAGGCTTCCGCCATTTTCATGCCGGCGATTTTCGCAATCGCATACGGTTCGTTGGTGATTTCCAGCGGACCTGTCAGGAGCGAATCCTCACGCAGCGGCTGTGCCGCCATTTTCGGATAGACGCAACTCGATCCGAGAAACATCAGCTTCTGCGCACCGTTGACGTGCGCGGCATGGATCACGTTCGTCGCAATAGCGAGATTTTCGTAGATGAATTCCGCGCGCAGGGTGTTGTTGGCGACAATGCCGCCGACTTTCGCCGCGGCATGGAACACGACCTGCGGCTTGTTCTTCGCAAACCATGCGTTCACGACCGCCTGATCGCGCAGATCGACCTCGCTGCGCGCGGCTGTCAGGATTGTGACATTTTCACTGGCCAGACGCCGTACCAGCGCGCCGCCGACCATGCCGCGATGACCCGCGACATAGACGGTTTTACCCTTCAGATCGAACGGCGCGGCAGCCATCGGCACTCTCTGTTTCGCAGAATGAAACGAACGCTGCACGTGTTAGTGCAAATGCAGCAATTCCGGTCAAGTGCCCATCATGCGCTTGTCCGCGCAAGCAAATTAAGCATCCGCGACGATTTCGCTATCGCGTTCGGGCTTGCGGGTTTCGGAGGCTTGGACCAGTATCCGCCGCACGAAATGGCCACGGATCGGACGGGGTGGAAAATCCCGGCAATCCGATTTCACAAACCGGCCATTCCTAGGGGACTTCAGGGAGAGAGAACATGCGTAAACTGATTATGGCTGTGGCCGTAACGCTTCCCATGCTGGGCGGCGCTGCACTGGCCCAGGACACACTTAAAATCGCCTACATCGATCCGTTGTCAGGCGGCGGCGCCAGCATCGGCGAAATCGGTTTGAAGACCTTCCAATATCTTGCCGACGAAGTGAACGCCAAAGGCGGCATCGGCGGCAAGAAGGTCGAGATCGTTCCGTTCGACAACAAGGTCAATCCGCAGGAAAGCCTGATCCAGGCCCAGAAGGCGATCGACGCAGGCATTCGTTATCTGACGCAGGGCAACGGTTCGTCTGTGGCCGGCGCGCTGATCGACTTCGTCAACAAGTACAACGAGCGCAACCCCGGCAAGGAAGTTCTGTTCTTCAACTATGCCGCGGTCGATCCGAGCTTCACCAACGACAAGTGCAGCTTCTGGCACTTCCGCTGGGATGCGAATTCCGACATCAAGATGGAAGCGCTCACCAACTACATGAAGGGTGAGAAGAACATCAAGAAGATCTATCTCATCAACCAGGACTACTCGTTCGGCGAGTCGGTCCGAACCGCAGCCCTCGCGATGCTCAAGGCCAAGCGTCCCGACATCGAGATCGTCGGCGACGAAAAGCATCCGCTGCTGAAGATCCAGGACTTCTCGCCCTACATCGCGAAGATCAAGGCCTCCGGCGCGGACAGCGTTATCACCGGCAACTGGGGGCAGGATTTCGCACTGCTGCTGAAAGCAGGTGCGGACTCAGGCCTGAAAGTGAACTGGTACACCTATTACGCGGGTGGCACGGGTGGACCGACCGCGATCAAGCAGGGCGGCCTGAACGATCAGGTTTTCCAGATCGCGGAAGGCTACGCCAACATCAAGCACGACTCCTCGATGGCGTTTGAAAAGGCGCTGCGCGAGAAGTACGGCTTCAGCCTGTTCTACCCCCGCGCCGTCAACCAGATGCGCATGTTCAAGCTGGCTGCCGACAAGGCCAAGTCGATTGAGCCTGTGAAGGTCGCAGCAGCTCTTGAAGACATGAAGTTCGATGTCTTCAACGGCGGTGACGGTATTATGCGCAAGGACGATCACCAGTTCTTCCAGCCGATGTACATCGCCCAGTTCGGCGAGCTGAAGAACAAGGAACCGTTCGACGAGGAAAAGACCGGCTGGGGCTGGAAGGGTGCCGCCAAAATCGATACCCCCCAGACCATGCTGCCGACCACCTGCAAAATGACCCGTCCGTAACGGATCACGTCATGGTTGCGTCCGCCGCAGATTGCGGCGGACGCGGCCCTCTTCTTTCAAAACTGCTGTGGGGGTTGCGGTCGCGTGCTTGAGCTTGTTGTCATATCCACGCTGAACGGCATCCAGTACGGGATGCTGCTGTTTCTGATGGCCAGCGGTCTCACCGTCATCTTCAGCATGCTGGGCGTGCTGAACTTCGCGCATGCGAGCTTCTATATGCTCGGCGCTTTTTTTGGATTTCAACTCGCGCACTGGTTCGGTTTCTGGCCAGCGCTGGTCATTGCGCCTGTGCTTGCCGGATTGATCGGCGCCGGAGTGGAGCGCTACGGCCTGCGCAAGGTTCATCGCAACGGCCACGTCGCCGAATTGCTGTTCACCTTCGGGCTCGCGTTCGCGCTCGAAGAAATCGTGCAGATTATCTGGGGCAAGAGCCCGGTCGATTTCCGGGTACCCGAAATTCTGAACTTCCCCGCACTGACGATCTTCTCGACCAACTACCCGGCCTACAAACTCTTCATGCTGCTGGTGTCGATCGCGATCTTCGTCGGCCTGCTGATCGCGCTGAAGAAGACCCGCATCGGCATGATCGTGCAGGCAGCGCTGACGCACCCGCACATGGTCGGCCATCTCGGACACAATGTCGGGCGCATTTTCATGATGGTGTTCGGCGTCGGTACTGCGCTGGCCGCGGTCGCCGGTGTCATCGCCGGACCCGCGCTGGTGACGCAATCGAGCATGGCGGCACTTCTCGGCCCCATCCTGTTCGTCGTCGTGGTCGTCGGCGGACTTGGATCGCTGCCCGGCGCGTTCATTGCCTCATTGCTGATCGGGCTGGTGCAGACATTCGCCGTCGCCATGAACGGTTCGCTCTCCGAAATCTTCGGTCCGCTCAGCCCGGCCTACGCTTCAACCTGGTTATCCGACATCTGGAACGTCACCGTCGCGCAGATTGCGCCCATCATGCCCTATGTGCTGCTGGTGCTGATCCTCGCCTTCCGCCCGATGGGCCTGCTCGGGACTCGCGACACATGACCGATATCGCCGCAACTATCGCCCCGCCGCGCCCGACCGCCGCCAAGCAGTTCAAATTTTATGGATTATGGATCGCAACTGCTGTTGCGCTGGTGCTGCTGCCGAAGATCTTTTCGTCCGGCGGCGCACTGACGACCTTCAGCCTGATCGGCATCTCGATCATCTTCGCGCTGTCCTACAACATCCTGCTCGGCCAGACCGGCATGCTATCGTTCGGACACGCGGTCTATTACGGACTCGGCGGCTTCCTCGCCATTCACGCCATCAACATCATCGGCGCGAACAAGTGGCCGATCCCGCTGCCGCTGGTGCCGTTGATCGGAGGCGCCACAGGTCTTGTGTTCGCAATCATTCTTGGATGGGTCTCGACGCAACGCTCCGGCACGGCGTTCGCGATGATCTCGCTCGGCGTCGCCGAACTTGTCGCCTCCTCCGCGCTGATCCTTCGTACCTTCTTCGGCGGCGAAGCCGGCATTTCCGCCAACCGCACCAAATTGCTCAAGGTGTTCGACTGGAGTTTCGGCCCGCAATATCAAATCTATTACCTCGTCGCGGTATGGACGCTGATCTGCATGATCGCCATGTATGCGCTGACGCGCACGCCATTCGGCCGCATGTGCAACGCGGTACGCGACAATCCCGAGCGCGTGCAGTTCGTCGGCTACGACCCGCATGTGGTGCGCTACATCGCATTCTGCTTCTCAGGGTTCTTCGCCGGCATCGCAGGCGCGCTGTCCGCGATCAATTTCGAGATCGCCAACTCCGCCTATCTCGGCGCGGTGCAATCGGGCACGGTTCTGTTCGCCACTTACATCGGCGGCGTTGCGTTCTTCATCGGGCCCATCGTCGGCGCGATTTTCGTGACGTTCCTGTCGCTGGCGCTCAGCGACGTGACATCGGTGTGGCAGCTTTACTTCGGGTTGTTTTTCATCGCGGTCGTGATGTTCGCGCCCGGCGGCATCACCGGGCTTTTAATGATGCATCGGCCGCTGGTACGCAACGGCACGCTCGCGAAAGTGCTGCCGTGGTATGCGATTGCGCTGGTGCCGACGCTGGCGATGGTTACGGGGTTGATGATCGCGATCGAATGCGTGGTGCATTACACCACCAATCCGAGCGACGATCCGAACATCAAGGCGTTCGGCATCCCGTTCGATGCCGCAAGCCCGATCACATGGGGCATCGCGCTGGCGCTGATCGTGATCGGCTTCTTCGTCGCGCGGAAAACTTGGGCATGGGTTGCGCAGGCATGGGATCACGCGACCACGGCCCCGCCGGAACAGGCGACACTGTCATGAGCACTGCTATCGAACTGCGCAACGTCGAGAAGAGTTTCGGCGTCACCGCCGTGATCCGCGACGTCAACCTGAAGATCGCTTCGGGCGAACGCCACGCCATCATCGGCCCCAACGGAGCCGGCAAGTCCACGCTGTTCAATCTCATCAGCGGTTACATGGTGCCTTCAAAAGGCGAAATCCTGCTGCGTGATCAGGTCGTGTCGGGTCTGGCGCCCTATCAGATCAACCGCCGCGGCCTGTCGCGTTCGTTTCAGGTGACGAACGTGTTCGCCAACATGACCGTGTGGGAGAATCTGCGCTGTGCCGTGTTGTGGGCGACCGGGAATCGTTACGCATTCTGGAAGAGCATCGACAATCTTCCCGAAGTGCGCGAGCGCACCGCGCGCATTTTGCAGGACATCGGCCTGACCTCGCGCCGCGATATTCCGGCCGGCCTTCTGACCTACGCCGAGCAGCGCGCGCTGGAAATCGGCATCACCGTTGCAGGCGGCGCGGACGTCATTCTGCTCGATGAGCCGACAGCGGGCATGAGCCACGCCGAAACCGAGCGCGCGGTCGCGCTGATCCGCCGTCTCACCGAGGGCCGCACGCTTTTGATCGTCGAGCACGACATGAGCGTGGTGTTCGGCCTCGCCGACCGCATTTCGGTTCTGGTCTACGGCAAGATCATCGCGTCCGGCACGCCTGAGCAGATCCGCAACGATCCGAAGGTCAAGGAAGCCTATCTCGGTGAGGAGGCAGCCTGATGTTGGGAATTCAGGACCTTCACGCCTATTACGGCAAGAGCCACATCCTGCAGGGCGTCGACATGAATATCGGCGCGGGCGAAGTCGTCAGCCTGCTTGGCCGCAACGGTGTCGGCCGTTCCACCACCGTCAAGGCGATCATGGGCGAAGTGCCGCCGCATGGCGCGATCAAGTTCAAGGGCCAGGATATTGCAGGTCTGCCGAGCTACAAGATTGCGCATCTCGGCCTCGGCTATGTGCCGGAACATCGCGACATCTTCCCCGGTCTCACCGTGCGTCAGAACCTCCTGTTGGGGATTAAGGACACCAAGCGTCCCGGCAAGTGGAAGCTCGGCGACATGCTGGAGATGTTTCCGAATCTCGCCGCGCGCGCCGATACCGCAGCCGGCGTGCTGTCCGGCGGCGAAAAACAGATGCTGACCATTTGCCGCACGCTGATGGGCGATCCTGAACTCGTGATGATCGATGAGCCGACCGAGGGTCTCGCGCCGCTGATTGTGCAGCAGGTCGGCGACCTGATTGCGGAAATCGCGCGGCGCGGCGTCGCCATTCTGCTGGTGGAGCAAAAGCTCTCCATCGCGATGCGGATTTCGCACCGCGTCTACGTCATGGGTCACGGCCGGATCGTGTTCGAGGGCACGCCCGCCGAACTCAAGGCCAATCAGCAGATCCGCAAGGAATGGCTGGAAGTCTGAGGCGCGGATCTATTCCCCGTAGCCGCGCAACTTCTCCAGATCGAGAATAGTCACGCCGCCGTATTCGAGCCGGATCAATCCCTCGCTTTCCAGAGCTTTTAGCGAGCGGTTGGCATTCTGCCGGGAGATTCCGGAGATCGCACCGATTTCTTCCTGCGTGATGTCGAGATAACGGTTCAGATCCGGGTACAGGATGGGATTGAACAGCGAGGCGATGCTCCGCGCGATCCGAGCTGTTGGATCCAGCATGCGGCCATATTCGAGCAAGGCCATGAACTGGCCGAGCCGCTCGTTGAGTTGGCCCACCATGAATCGGTTGAACGCAACGCTGTTGTCCATCAGCCACATGAACGTCGTGCGGTCCATCATCGCAAGGCGCGTGGCGCGCAGCGCGATAGTGTCGTAACGCCGCGCCTCGTTTTTCAGCAGCGTCCCTTCGCCGAACCACGCGCCCGATGTGAGACCTGTGAAACTCATTGCCTTGCCGTCGCGCGAGACGTTGCCGATCCGCACAAGACCCGTGACGACGCCGGTCCAATAATCGAAGCGGTCGCCGCGCATGCAGATTGCTTCATTCGCGCCGAACGATTTCTCGAAGACACCCTTGCGGGCAATCTCGATCTCCTGATCGTTCAGGCCGCGCGACCAGGTCGCAATCCGCTTGAGATAATCGACAGCAATCATGATCTCGAACCGGAACTCTCAGCGTGACATGTTGCGGCGCGGCAACCGGGTGCCGGTATACAGCGCGTGTGGCGAATTTGCTCAGCGAATTGTCCGGCGCAAGACATTTCGGCGCGGCGCTTTGCCCTAATGACGAACGTGCTGGCTTCGGCCTGCGGCACAAAACACCAATAGTAGAATGGCTTACGAAGACCGGCCAATATAGGATCGGCGCGTCAAAGCCAACCGAAGACAAAGAGCGCACGAAGCGCCTGATTCCGGGAGGATGCGAGTGGCGGTTGCGTTGGAGGTCCAAGGGGTATCCTTGCGCTTCGGTGGCGTGCGTGCGCTGACCGACGTGAGCTTCGCCGTCAACAAGGGCGAGCTGTTTTCCATCATCGGACCTAACGGCGCGGGCAAGACCTCGATCGTCAACTGCGTGTCCGGGCGCTATACGCCGACCGAAGGCAGGCTGTTCTACGAAGGCCGTGACATCACCGGCCTCAAGCCGAACGCTCGCGCCTCGCTCGGCATCGGCCGCACCTTCCAGAATCTGGCGCTGTTTCATCATATGAGCGTGCTCGACAACATCATGGTCGGGCGGCATCACCTTCTGAAAAATAATTTCATCACCGGCTCGCTGTATTGGCTCGGCGCGCGGCGCGAGGAACTCGAGCATCGCCGCAAAGTCGAGGAGATCATCGACTTCCTCGATCTTCAGTCGGTGCGCAAGGCTGTTGCGGGCACCCTTCCCTACGGGTTGCGCAAGCGCGTGGAGCTTGCGCGCGCGATGGCGCTGGAACCGAATCTCATTCTTCTCGACGAGCCGATGGCCGGCATGAACTTCGAGGAGAAGGAAGACATGGCGCGCTACATCGTCGATCTCAACGAGGAGTTCGGGATGACGGTGATGATGATCGAGCATGACATGGGCGTGGTGATGGATATTTCCCATCGCATCACGGTGCTGGATTTCGGCAAGAAGATCGCCGAAGGCTTACCCGCTGACGTTTTGAGCGACCCGCACGTCAAGCGCGCCTATCTCGGCGAGGTCGACGAGGTTTTGACCGATCCGGACGACAAGAAAATTCTGGAGGCGTCGGCATGATCGACTACGCCGCCCGCGTCGCGCTTGCCGATACGTTCCCGAAAATGCTTCGGCTGAATGCCAAAGAACATGGCCGCGAGATCGCGCTGCGTGAGAAGGATTTCGGTCTTTGGCGAACATTTACGTGGGACGATTATCAGAATCGCACGCGCGACTTCGCACTCGGCATGATCGAACTCGGCCTCCAGCGGGGCGATGTGGTTGCGATTGTCGGCGATAACCGGCCGGACTGGGTTGCCGCCGAAGTCGCAGCGCACGCTATCGGCGGATTGTCGCTCGGCATGTACCGCGAGTCGCTCGGCGAGGAAATCAAATACCTGCTTACTTACGGCGAAGCCAAGATCGTGTTCGCCGAAGACGAGGAGCAGGTCGACAAGCTGCTCGAGCTTGGCGACGCGATTCCGAGCGTGCGCCACATCGTCTATTCCGATCCGCGCGGCATGCGCAAATACGACGACCCGCGCCTGATGGAAGCGAGCCAGATCGCAGCCTTGGGCCAGAAGCGCGCCGCGCGCGAACCGCAGCTCTACGATCAGATGGTCGATGCGACCAGGGGCGAGGACGTTGCCATCCTCTGCACGACCTCAGGCACCACTTCGAATCCGAAACTGGCGATGCTCTCGGGCGGCCGCGTGCTGCGGCACTGCGCGACTTATCTCAGTTTCGATCCGAAGGATTCCAGCGACGAATATGTGTCGGTGCTGCCGCTGCCCTGGATCATGGAACAGGTCTACGCGATGGGCAAAGGTCTGCTCAGCCGGATGAAGATCAACTTCGTCGAACAGCCCGACACCATGATGAACGATTTCCGCGAAATCGCGCCGACCTTCGTGCTGTTCGCGCCGCGCATCTGGGAAGGCATCGCCGCCGACGTGCGCGCGCGGGTGATGGATGCCTCCGTGATGAAGCAGAGCCTTTATGAAATGGGCATGAAGTCCGGCCTCGACGCGCTCGACGCCGGGAAAAAATCGGCAGTCGCCGAAACGTTGGTGTTTCGCGCGCTGCGTGACCGGCTCGGCTTCACGCGTCTTCGGTCGGCGGCGACCGGCGGCGCGGCACTCGGTCCCGATACGTTCAAGTTCTTCCGCGCGATGGGCGTGCCGCTGCGAACGCTCTACGGCCAAACGGAAACGCTCGGCGCCTTCACGCTGCACGCGCCGAATGCGGTCAATCCCGACACCACCGGCGTCGCGATGGGCGATGATATCGAGATCGAAATCCAGAAGCCGGACGCCAACGGCGTCGGCGAGATCGTCGTTCGCCATCCCAACATGTTCACAGGTTATTACAAAAACGACGCAGCGACATCGGCCGACTTCCGCGACGGCTGGATGCATTCCGGCGACGCCGGCTATTTCAACGACGAGAAGCAGCTCGTCGTCATCGACCGCATCAAGGACATGGCGGAGACCGCGCGCGGCGATCGTTTCTCGCCGCAATATATCGAGAACAAGCTCAAGTTCTCGCCCTACGTCGCCGAAACCGTCGTGCTCGGCGACGGGCGCGATTATCTCGCCGCCATGATCTGCATCCGCTTTTCCATCGTATCGAAATGGGCGGAGAAAAATCGCATCTCGTTCACGACCTACACCGATTTGTCGTCGCGCCCCGAAGTGTATGAACTGCTGCGAAAGGAAGTCGAGGCCGTGAACGCTACGCTGCCGCCCGCGCAGCGCATCCGCAAATTCCTGTTGCTCTATAAGGAACTCGATGCCGACGACGGTGAACTCACCCGCACCCGCAAGGTCCGCCGCAGCGTCATCAACGAGAAATATGCGACCATCATCGACGCGATCTACGGCGGCAAGCCCGACATCGATATCGACACCGTGATCCGGTTTCAGGACGGCACGACGCAGCGCATCCGCACCACGCTCAAGGTCGTCGACCTCGGCGCGCAGCGCGCAACCGCGGAGGCCGCCGAATGAACACGCAACTTCTGATTCAGCTGCTCATCAACGGTCTCGTGGTCGGCACGCTGTATGGCGTGGTCGCGATGTCGTTCGTGCTGATCTACAAGGCAACGCAGGTCGTCAACTTCGCGCAAGGCGAATTGCTTCTGATTGGCGCATGGGTGTGCTGGTGGCTGATGACCAAATATCAGGTGCCGTTCTATCTCGGCATGCCGATTACGCTGGTGTTCATGTTTCTGTTCGGCATCGCGATCCAGATCGTGATCCTGCGCCCGATGATCGGCGAGCCGATCATCTCCGTCATCATGGTGACGATCGCGCTCTCGACCGTGTTCTCAGCGCTGATGAAATGGATGTTCGGCGTCAACCTGCAGCCGTTCCCGCGCGTATTCGACACGCAACTGGTCGATATTTTCGGACTCCAAGTGCAGACCGTTTACGTCATGAGTCTCGTCGTCTCGGTGCTGATGATGGCGGGCATGGCGTGGTTTTTCAAAGTGTCAAAATACGGCCTTGCGATGCGCGCCACCGCGTTCAACCAGCAGGTCGCGCAATCGCTCGGCATTTCGGTGAAAAGCGTGTTCGCAATGGCGTGGGCGATCTCGGCAACCGTGTCGGCCGTTGCAGGCGTCGTCGTCGCTGTCGTCAACGGCGTGTCGGCAGGTCTTGCGAACTACGGCATCAAGGTTTTCCCCGCTGCCATTCTCGGCGGCCTCGATAGCGTCGGCGGTGCCGTGATCGGCGGTATCATCATCGGCTTGCTGGAAAACCTCGCGCACTTCCTCGACGCCGAATATCTGCACTGGGGCAATCTGTTCGAAATCGCGCCGTTCTATGCACTGATCCTCATTCTGATGATCAAGCCCTACGGCCTGTTCGGCACAAAAGACATCGAGCGCATCTGATGGCCGGACAAACCCTCCTCCCCGCCGGCGACTACCGTACAAGCTATGCGGCGGACACCACCGTTTTCCCGACGACGACCAGCCGCAACATGCTGATCCTCGGCATCGTGCTGGTTTGTTTCGCGCCTTACGTGCTGAAGGAATACGCGCTGAGCCTGCTGATCCAGATCGGCATTTTCGGCATCGCAGCCCTCGGCCTCAACATCGTGGTCGGCTTTACGGGACAGATTTCGATCGGCCATGCCGCGTTCTTCGGCTTCGGCGCATTCACCTCGGCGTATCTTTCGAACCACCATATCCCGGTGTTCTTCTGCATTCCGCTGGCGGGCTTCGTCACCGCACTCGTCGGATTGATCTTCGGTCTGCCTGCCGCGCGGCTGAAGGGACTCTATCTCGCCATCGCTACGCTCGCCGCTCAGTTCATCCTGCTCGATTTCTTCGGCCGCGCCGAATGGTTCACCGGCGGCAGCGTGCCTGCGTTGGCAGAACCTTTCTCGATCTTCGGCAAAGTACTTCGCGGCGACAAGCAATATTTCTACGTCGTGCTGGCCTACCTGATCGTCTGCTATCTGCTTGTGACCAATCTCATGCGCACGCGCGACGGCCGCGCGCTGGTCGCGGTGCGCGACCATTATCTTTCCGCCGAGATCATGGGAATCAACCTCACCAAATACAGAACGCTGTCGTTCGGCCTTGCGGCGTTCTTTGCAGGCATCGGCGGTGCGCTCTATGCGCACTACAATCAGGTGGTATCGAATGAAGGCTTCGGCATCGACCGTTCCATCATTTTCCTTGCGATGATCATCATCGGCGGTCTCGGTTCGACTATGGGCACGCTGATGGGAACCGCATTCATGGTGCTGCTGCCGGAGTCGATGGAGTGGATCAGTTCCAGCCTGAGCGGCGGCGCGATCGACCACTACCTCGGGCTCAAGAACAACATCTCATTCTTGCGCGAGATATCTATCGGCGTCATCATCATCGTCTTTCTGATCTTCGAACCCGACGGGCTCGCGCATCGGTGGCGGCAGATCAAGGCTTACTGGAAACTCTACCCGTTCTCGCATTGAGGTCGGAACGGGATTGAAAAATAAGACCTCGAAAGGAAACCGGAGGATTAGGCTTATGATCAATAAATTGCTGGGTACGGCATCGGTTGCCCTGCTGATGTGCAGCGCCGGTGGCGCGGCACAGGCGCAGGTCAAGCTGGGCCATCTTGCCGACTATTCGGGGCCGACGTCGGACGTCGGAACTCCGTTCGGACAGGGCGTCGCCGACGCCTTTGCCTATGTGAACAAGAACGGCGGCATCGGCGGAAAGCCCGTGGATGTCGACACCAACGATTACGGCTATCAGGTGCCGCGCGCGATTGCGCTTTACAAGAAATGGTCGAGCCCCGACGGCAAGGTTGCCGCCATTCTCGGATGGGGCACGGCCGACACCGAAGCGCTGAAGAAGTTCGTCGCCGAAGACAAGATACCCGATATGTCCGCCTCATATGCGGCCGCTTTGAGCGACCCGACCGGAGCAGGCGGCAAGACCGAAGCGGCTCCCTATAATATTTTTTACGGACCGACCTATTCGGATGCGCTGCGCGCCGAACTGACGTGGGCCGCGGAAGACTGGAAAGCGAAAGGCAAACCCGGCAAACCGAAGTTCGTTCACATGGGTGCGAACCATCCATACCCGAACGCGCCGAAGGCCGCAGGCGCAGCACTCGCGGCTGAACTCGGCTTCGAGGTTCTGGAGCCGATCGTGTTCGCCCTCACGCCCGGCGATTACAGCGCGCAGTGTCTCACGCTCAAGAGTTCGGGCGCGAACTACGCTTATCTGGGCAACACCGCAGGCTCCAACATCTCGGTGTTGAATGCCTGCAAGGCGGCCGGTGTCGATGTCCAGTTCCTGGGCAACGTCTGGGGCATGGATGAAAACGCCGCCAAGGCAGCAGGCGCTGCGGCAAACGGCGTCGTGTTCCCGCTGCGCACCGCTGTGGCGTGGGGCGGCAACGCTCCCGGCATGAAGACCATGATGGACATTTCCAAGATGTCCGATGCCGCCGGGACCGCCTACCGCCCGGTGCATTACGTCGCAGGTGTCTGCACAGCGCTTTACATGAAGGAAGCCGTCGAATGGGCCGCCAAGAACGGCGGAGCGACCGGCGAGAACGTGCTCAAGGGATTCTATCAGAAGAAGGACTGGGTCCCCGCCGGCATGGAAGGCGTGTGCGTTCCTTCAACGTGGACTGACAAGGACCATCGCGGCACGATGAAGGTCGATCTCTACCGGATGAACGTGTCGGGTGCGACGGATGCGCCCGTTGGCGATCTTGTCAAGAACGGCACGATCAAAATGGAGAAGGTCAAAACCGTCGAACTGCCGCGCAAAGCGGAATGGCTCGGCTGGTAAGCTAACGATACGCCGCTCCGCGTTCGCGCGGAGCGGCATTTCTCTCAACGGGACGACACCCTTGCAAACCGCCCAACTCACAACGTTGACGAAAGCCGTGACGCCGTTGCCGCTGCTCGCCGTGAACAACGTCGAAGTCGTTTACGACAACGTCATTCTCGTGCTGCGCGGCCTGAGCATGGAAGTGCCGAAGGGCTCGATCGTCGCACTGCTCGGCGCCAACGGCGCGGGTAAATCGACGACGCTGAAGGCGATTTCCGGACTGCTGAAAACCGAAGACGGCGAGGTCACGCGCGGAGAGATCGTTTTCGATGGCGAACGCATCCACGGCATCGACCCCGACAAGATCGTCCGGCGCGGTATCTTTCAGGTGATGGAAGGCCGACGCATCATCGCCGACATGACCACGCTCGAAAACCTGAAACTCGGCGCCTACACCCGCAACGATGGCAACGTCAGTGACGACATCGACATGGTGTTCAACTATTTCCCGCGCCTCAAGGAGCGCACCGGGCTTTCCGGTTATCTCTCCGGTGGCGAACAGCAGATGCTGGCCATCGGCCGCGCGCTGATGGCGCGCCCGAAAATGATCCTGATGGACGAACCGTCGATGGGCCTTTCGCCGCTGCTGGTGAAGGAAGTGTTCGGCATCATCAAGCAGATCAACCGCGATCTCGGCGTGACTATTCTTCTGGTCGAGCAGAATGCGCGCGCGGCGCTCTCGGTCGCGAGCCACGGTTACATCATGGAACAGGGCAAAGTCGTGCTCGACGGCACAGCGGATGAGCTGCGCGACAACGAGGACGTGAAAGAATTCTACCTCGGCGGCGCGGGCGACCAGCGCAAGAGCTTCAAGAACCTCAAGAGCTTCAAGCGCCGCAAGCGCTGGCTGTGATCGGTCGCATGGGCGAATATTACGACAAACTGGAAAGCCGCAGCGCATCCGAACGCGAGGCCGATCTGTTCGCCCGGCTGCCGGGCGTGTTGCGGGCCGCCGCGAAGGCACCGGCCTACGGAGAGCGTCTCAAGGATATCGATCTTGCCTCGATCAAGGACCGTGCCTCGCTGGCAAAACTGCCGGTGTTGCGCAAATCCGAATTGCCGGCCCTTCACAAGATTGCGCCTCCTTTCGGCGGATTCGTAGCGCAATCACCCGGATCGTTCGCGCGGCTGTTTACCTCGCCCGGCCCGATCTTCGAGCCTGAATCGAGGGACGCGGACGCGTGGCGTGGCGCACGCGCGCTGTTCGCCGCCGGATTCCGGCCCGGCGACACCGTGCTCAATACATTCAGCTATCATTTGACGCCGGGCGGATTCATCTTCGACACGTCGGCGAGGGCATTGGGCTGCGCCGTCATACCCGCCGGTCCCGGCAATACCGAACAGCAATTTGAGCTGATCGAAGCCTACCGTCCGGGCGGCTATTCCGGCACGCCTGACTTTCTCAAGATTTTGCTGGACGCCGCCGCAGCCGCAGGACGTGACACATCGTCGATCAAGCGCGCGTCGGTGTCCGGCGCTGCGTTTCCAAAATCGCTGCAGGAGGAAATGAAGGCGCGCGGCATCGACGCCTACCAGACCTTCGGCACCGCCGATCTCGGCGTCGTCGCCTATGAATCCGCTGCACGCGAAGGCTTGATCGTCAACGAAGGCATCATTGTCGAAATCGTCAGGCCCGGCACCGGAGAGCCGGTGGCCGACGGCGACGTCGGCGAGATCGTCGTCACCTCGCTCGATCCGCACCATCCTTGGGTGCGCCTCGCGCTCGGCGACTTAAGCGCGCTGATGCCGGGACAAAGCCCGTGCGGCCGCACCAATATGCGGATCAAGGGCTGGATGGGTCGCGCCGACCAGACCACCAAAATCAAGGGCATGTTCGTGCGGCCCGAACAGATCGCGGAAATCGCGAAACGCCATCCGGAATTGCGCCGCCTGCGCCTCGTCGTCACCCGCGAAAACGAAGCCGACGCAATGACCCTGAATGCCGAGGCGTCCCCTGCGCCTGAGGCATTGCGCGATGCGGTATCGGCAACGCTTGCCGCCGTGACAAAGCTGAAAGGCAATGTCACTCTGGTGACGCCCGGCTCGCTGCCGAACGACGGCAAGGCGATCGCGGACGAGCGCAAGACATAAACCGCAAGAACGAATTCAGGGAATGCCGCAATGGCTGGAATTTTCGAGGGGCTGAAGGTGATCGACTGCGCGAGTTTCATCGCAGCGCCCTCCTCCGCCACGGCGCTGTCGGACTACGGCGCAGACGTCATCAAGATCGAGCCGCCGGGTGCAGGCGACCCCGTGCGCAACTTGCCGAACTTGCCGGGCTACCCGATCAGCCCGCACAACTATGCGTGGATGCTGCAAGGCCGCAACAAGAAAAGCCTCGCGCTCGATCTGTCGAAGCCCGAAGGCCAGGCCGTGCTGCGCAAGCTCGTTGCGGATGCGGATGTATTCATCACCAACTTTCCGCCGCCGGTGCGCAAAAAGCTCGGCGTCGCTTACAAGGACTTGCATCATCTCAATCCGCGGCTGATCTATGCGTCGTTCACAGGCTACGGCGAAACCGGCGCGGAAGCCGACAAGCCAGGCTTCGACAGCAATGCGTGGTGGGCGCGCTCCGGCCTGATGGACCTCGTGCGGGAAACGGATGAGACGACGCCGGCGCGCTCGATGCCGGGCATGGGCGATCATCCCTGCGCGATGGCGCTGTTCAGCGGCATCGTGACGGCTCTTTATCAGCGCGAGAAGACGGGCAAGGGTTCGGAAGTCCGCTCGAATCTGATGGCCAACGGCATCTGGTCGAACGGCATCTACGCGCAGGCGGCTCTTTGCGGCGCGACGTTTCAGAAACGCCCGCCGCGCCAGCAGGCACTCAACGCCGTGACGTGTCACTACAAATGCGCGGACGGCCGCTGGATTATCCTGTCGCTGCTCAATGAGGAAAGACAATTTCCGGTGTTCTGCAAAGTGATCGAGCGCGAGGATTTGCTGACCGAACCGCGCTTCGAGACCAAGACCGCGCGGCATCGTCATGCACCCGAATTGATCGCGATCCTCGACGACGTGTTCGCGACCGAGCCGCTGGCCTATTGGCGCAAAACGCTTGACGGCAATGGCCTCATCTTCGGCGTCGTCGGAATTCCATCCGACATTCCAAGCGACCCGCAGATGCGCGAGGTCGAGGCAGTCGTTCCGTTCGAAAACGACACCATGCTGACGATCAACACGCCATTCTGGGTCGAGGGTGCAACGAAAGTGCGCCCGCGCAAGGCACCCGATGTCGGCGAGAACAGCGACGAAGTGCTGAGCGCAGCAGGCTATAGCGAGGCCGATATCGCGAAGATGCGTGCAGCCGGCGTTGTCGCGTAATTCAATCGGCTTTCGGAAAGCACAATCCCGCACGAATGGCGGAGAAGCCGCCCGACGGCGGCTGGCATGTGAGGCTGTCCTCGCAACGCCATGACGCGAAGCTCTTGTCAGCCGGTTGCGCATAACATTGCGCGCCCCATCCGTTGAGATAGGTCGTCCCGCCCAATTCGGCGGATCGATTGTCCTGCGGTCTGGCGGAAAATCCGCGCGAGAAATCCGGCGGCTTTCCATCCCGGAATGCGCTGAGAATGTCGCGGCGGCGCGGCTGGTCGCCGAAGAAGTGCGGCGATGCCGGTGTCACGACGAAGCCCGGCGCGTCGCCCGACCAGTCGATGCCGGGAAAATGAAAGCCGCCGATGGCGCGCGTCTGGTGACATCCAGCGCAGGCGCTGTCGTTCAGGCGGCGCTCGAACCCAGCCGGCGAATTGATATTCTGCAGCACGGCGTTCTTCGCCGCGAACTTTGCAAGCGTTTCGACGATCTCGATGTTGTCGAACAATTCCTGGGTGTTGCTGGCGCTCGCAGGCGTCGTGACGATCGCACGCTTCGCGAGGTACTTGTCCGGGACCAAAATGACGCCGCGATCCAATGCCGTGAAATTTCCCGGTGCAAGCAGCCATTGCCTGAAGTCGTTCGCGAGCGATGTATCCGCGAGTATCCTGTCGCGGTCGATCTGGTTTTCCATCGCGCTTTCGGTGAACGCCTTCGACGCCGGATCGTAGTCGAACACCTTCATCAGATAATCGGCGCGTGCGGCAAAATCATTCGGATTGGCGGACGCGTGCGCGATCTGGATATTGGTTTCGATGCGCGCGATGTGCGGCGGCGTGACGAATTCCAGCGCGCCGCCTTTGGCCGTGAGCGTCGCGGTGGCGGGCTGCGGCGCGTCACCGAAAGCGAGCCAGCGGCGCGCGATGTCGGCGCATGACGAGGCGTCATCAGGATTGCGCACATTCAGAACGACATTCATCGTCATCGGCAGCCGCATCGAGGTAGCGACACCCTTGCTCGTGCGCTGTCCATAATGCGCGATGGGGCGATAGATCAGCCGGATTTCGCCGCAGCTCGCCGGTGCCTTGTAGGCGCGATCCATGCGATTGACGATGCCAGCCAAAATGAAACGGGTGTCTGTAGCGTCGAGCGCAGCACGGTCGAACATCTCGAGCGTATCACCGCGCTTGGCGTAGTCGTCGAATTCGCGGCCGAGCGCAGCGCGCAACGGCTTCATCGCGGGCAGCGAGAAAATCTCTGCACTCGACGCGGTCGGCGACGCGCCCAACAGCGCAGCCAGACTGAGGCTGCGTTCGCCCGGCGCTGTCTCGCGCAAATCCAGTTCGCGCAGCGCCGCCGCGTTGTCGATCGCAAGGCCGCGCTCCAATGCCTCGCCATGCGCCGCGCCCGCAAGTGACAGAAGCGCAACCGCCGCCAAGACCCGCGCCGACGCAATCACGCGAACGCCCTCCACCCGGCAGATTCATTCACAACGAAGCGTTACGCCAACCGCGAACCGGCAACAAGTTCCGCGTCTTTGGTCTTATGACCGGATTTTTAACCATCTAAGTGCCTGCGAAGGTTCATTCGTCCCGGTGGCATAAGCCTTGCCAACTCGTTATCAGGCGGCAGGCCGATGGGGTCTGCGCCTTTTACGAGGACCAACGACTATGCGTACCTTTAAGCGTACTTCGACCGGCGCAGCATTTCGCGTCATCGGCTCGGCGGCCGGCGATCTGGCCGAACTCGTCGCCATCTGCATCTTCATTGGGGCTGTGGGAATCTGGGCCCACATCCTGACCGTCGTATGATTCCGACTCGACAAAAATAATAAGAAGTGCTTGTGATTCGCGGATGAAACGATCCGGCGACCTGCACGTTGGATCGGCGGGCAGGCCACAGGAGCCGGATCATGACGACCGCAGAAGCGGCAATGGCAGTCGTGTCATTTGAGAATCAAATGAAGCACGCCCGCGAACTCGTCGATGAAGGCCACCGCCTTCTCAATATCGCGCAGCGCGACCTGTCCACCGGGCGCGTTCTGGTCAAGCAAAGCCGCAAAATGCTGCTGACCACGCGCGAGCGGATGCAGCGCCGCCCGCTGGTCAAGACGCGCTAGCTTTTCGCAGGATCGATCGGGCTCGGCGGCGTCCCGCCAGCCTCTATCGCCTCACCGGCGGCAAAACATAAGTCTTCCCTATACCGGCCCGCGACAATCTGGACGCCAACAGGTGTGCGTCCGACAAGACCTGTCGATACTGTCAGCCCCGGCAGCCCCAAAAACGGAAGCGCGATCTGCGGCATTTGCGCGCGCCAGATTTTCGCGAAGACGTCGTCGCCTTTCAAATCCTGCCCGAAGGCGAACGGCAGTTCACCGCACACCGGCATCACGACTACCGGAAATTTTTCCAGAAACACGAGCCAGTCGCGCACCAGAGTTGCGCGGCGCGTCAGCATTTTCGAGAACGCCATCATGTCAAGCGAGCGAGCGGTCTTCTCATGAAAGCGCAGCACATTGAGCGCGCCGGGATCGCCTTCGCGCTCGGCGGCGTCGCGCATGGCGTCATAGCCGTCGGCCAGCCACATCTTTACTTGAAGATCGGCCGCCTCCTCGAACGCGGGCACGTCTGAGATTTCCTCGACGCTCCAGCCCGCTTTTTCGAGACGCTTGCCGGCATCGAGCACGGCAGCCTTCACGTCCGGCACGGTTTCCAGTCCACCCGGCCGCACGCAGATCGCCGCACGCTTTGGCATCGCCGGTCCTTCCAGCGGCGCGGGCACCCACCACGGATCGCGCGCGTCAGACTTCGACATCGCCGCCAATGCAAGCCGCACATCGGCAACGGTTCGTGCCAGCGGACCCGAGACCGCCGTGAGCTGTGGACCGATGGGCCGCTCCGGCGACGACGCATTGTAGGCCGGGATGCGCCCCAAGGTCGGACGCAGCCCGTGAACGCCGCAGGCATAGGCCGGGTAGCGGACCGAGCCCGCAATGTCGGTGCCGTGCGCGATATGCCCGATGCCGGAGGTGACGGCAGACGCAGCGCCTCCGGACGAGCCGCCGGGCGTGATCGAAGGATCGCGCGGATTTCTGGTGTCACCGTGAATAAGATTGGTCGTAAACCAGCGGTATGAAAATGCCGGTGTATTGGTTCGTCCGACGATCACGGCACCCGCTTTCAGCAGATTGTCGACGACAGGACTGTTGGTCTTCGCGATCCAGTCGCGCTGCAATGTGACGCCATTGGTGGTCGCGAATCCTGTCTGATCGACATTGACCTTCACCGTCACAGGAATACCGCCGAGCAAGCCTGCATCGGCACCCTTCGCAATCTTCGCGTCGACCGCGTCGGCCTGCGCGATCGCCTCCTCCGGCTTGTGAGCGATCACGGCGTTGATCGCAAGATTCACCGCGTCAAGCCGCCGCAGAGCTGACTCTGTCGCCTCGCGTGCGGAAATTTTCTTGGACCGGATTTGCGTAGCAAGGTCGGTCGCGGACAGGCGCCAGATGTCGGTCATCAATTTCTCGTTTCACACGTTGCGAGGCTGGATTTCAGGTCGTTATAGTATCGGCAAAAAGTCGCCGCTCAACCGCCTCAGGGACGTTCATGTCAAAGATTGTTGTTTCGACACTTGCCGCTTTCGCAATGAGCTGTTGCATCGCACATGCGCAGGACACCAGCGGCAAGGTGACTTTCACCATCGATCAGTGGCGCAAGCCCGGCAGCAATAACGCGGGTCTCATTGATATCACGGTGAACAACGCAAACGACAAAGCCATCACCGCCATTCGCCTGCGCTGCGACTACATGGCTAAAACCGGCAAGAAGGTCGAAGCCGAGCAGACCATTCCGCTCAAGCTCGCCGCGAATGCGAAAAAGACGTTCAAGAAAACAAAGTTTCCCTACATCGACACGTCAGCCGCCGACGGTGCGTGCAAGATCGTCAGCGTCGCGCAGTAGCTGCGACTATGCAGTCGCTGGAGCTCGCCTCGTCCTGATCCAGTTCACCGCGCGGTCGATCAGCGGCCAGAACAGCAGCACGATCGCAAGCGTCGTGATCGAACCGACGAGCTTGTTAGACAACACCGTTTGGACCTGGCCGGTCGCTGCAACCGTCTCGTTCGTGACCCTGAACCAGAATGCACGCAGATCGCCACCCGAGCCGATCATCGACAGGCGGAACGCATCCTCCGCGCGGCTGCCCAACACAAGCGCCAGCGTGAACGGCGCGAGCGGAATGCGGACTTTCTTGAACACGTAGCCGGCGACGCCGAACAGCAGCATCAGCCAGATGTCGAACATCGCGTTCTGGATCGCGTAGGCACCGATGGCGCACGACACCACGATCATCGGCGCGATCGCCGCGAACGGCACGCGCAAAATCGATGCGAAGATCGGAACGGTCGTCAGCACGAGCACGAGGCCGACGACGTTGCCGAGATACATCGACGCAATCAAACCCCAAACGAAATCCTTGTGCTCGACGAACAATAGCGGCCCAGGATTGAGTCCCCACACCATCAGCCCGCCAAGCAAAATCGCGGCAGTGCCGGAGCCGGGAATACCAAGCGCGAGCATCGGCAGCAGCGCGGAGGTGCCGGAGGCATGCGCGGCAGTTTCCGGCGCGAACACGCCTTCGATGCGGCCCTTGCCGAAGGTCTCTTTGTCTTTCGCAAACCGCTTGGCGAGATTGTAGCCCATGAAGGACGCCGCAATCGCGCCGCCCGGCGTAATGCCGAGCCAGCAGCCGATCACGGACGACCGCAGTAGTGTCGCCCAGTATTTCGGAAGATCCTTCCACACGCCGAACACGGTGCGCAGGCTGATGCGCGCGGCGTGACCGCGCAGCGCCAGGCGCTCTTCCATCGTCAAAAGGATTTCGCTGATCCCGAACAGGCCGATCACGGCGACAAGGAAATTGATTCCGCGCAACAGATCCGTCGATCCGAACGTCATGCGCAGCTGTCCCGACACGGTGTCGAGACCAACACCTGTGAGCAGAAGCCCCAGCGCCATTGAGATGATGGTCTTGTGCTTTGCTTCCTGACCGAGGCCAACGAACGAACAGAATGTCAGTAAATACACCGCGAAGAATTCCGGCGGTCCGAATTGCAGCGCGAAACCCGAAATCGCCGGTGCGAGGAACGTGATGAGCAGCACCGCAACAAGCGAACCGATGAACGAGGAAGTAAAGGCAGCGGTCAGCGCTTCGGCAGCCTTGCCCTGCTGCGCCATCGGATAGCCGTCGAAAGTCGTTGCGACAGACCACGCCTCGCCCGGAATGTTGAACAGGATCGAGGTGATCGCACCGCCGAACAGCGCCCCCCAGTAGATGCAGGACAGCATGACGATGGCGGATGTCGGGTCCATCGTGAAGGTCAGCGGCAACAGGATCGCCACGCCGTTGGGTCCACCTAGCCCCGGCAGCACGCCGACGAAGATGCCGAGCACGAGGCCGATCAACATCAGCGCGAGAATCTTCCAGGTGAAGAGAACCGTGAAGCCGTGCAGCAGTAGTCCGAATGCTTCCATCGCGCCCTACCGTCCGAACGCCGCTTCGAGCGGCCCTTTCGGCATAATGACGTCGAACGCGATGTCGAAGGTGACGAACATGATCGCGACGAAGATGAAAGCCGTCAGCAGCGATTTCCACCACGCGATCTTGCCGACGATGGCCATGAAACCCGCAATGAGAAGAAAGCTCGCGACATAAAGTCCGAGCCACTGCATAGTGAGGCAAAACAGCAAAGTTGGCACGAACACCTGCATCACGCGCCGCAACTGTCCGCGCGTCACAAAAGTCTCGGTGCCCTCCTGCGCGTTAAATAGCACGGTCGCAAAACCGTAAAGCGATGCACCCGCAAGAATGATCGACAGATAAAATGGGAAATATCCCGCCTCCGGGCCCGATGAATCCCAGGAAATTCCGGTGCGCCAGTTGTCGTAACCGAGAATCGCGGCGAGCGCGAACAGAAGCACCATCGTCGCCAGCTCGACGGTGCGCACATTGGTGACGGAGGGCGAGTCATCCTCCGGCGCGGTCGGATCGTCAACGACAATTTCAAGATCGGAATCGGCCATGCGGATATTCGGTGAGGAGAAGAGAAACTTGCGGCCGCCGTTCGACGATTGCCAAACGGCGGCCGCTATTCGTTATGCGATTACTTGGCGACGAAGCCGGCTTCTTCCATCAGGGCTTTGTTCTCGGCGTCGTCCTTTTCAAGGAACGTCACCATGTCCTTGCCGGTGATGAACACAGGCTTGAGCGCCTGCTTTTCCATGTAATCCTTGTATTCGGCAGTCTGCGAAACTTTCTTGAACAGATCGACATAGAACGCCGTCTCTTCCGGCTTGACCTTGCCGGGAAGGAACATCGCGCGCAGCATCAGATACTGCATATCGAGACCCTCTTCCTTGCAGGTCGGGATGTCATTCCACGACTGCTTGTCGGTAACCTTGGTCTTGTACGAGATGCGCTCCTTGTCGAACACGCAAAGTGCCCGCACCTGATTGGCGCGCCACACTTCGAGATTTTCCGACGGATTGTTGACGTTGGATTCGGTGTGCTTGCCGACGAGCTGCGTCGCCGCTTCACCGCCGGACTTGTAAGGAAGATAGGCGAACTTCGCGCCGGTCTTCTTTTCCATGAACACGGTGAGCACCTGATCCTCGCGCTTGGATCCGGTGCCGCCCATCTTGAATGGCGCTGGCGCGGCCTTGGCGGCGGCGATAAAGTCCTTCACCGTTTTCGGGCCTTCGGTATTATCCCACAGCACGAACTGGTCCATCGCGATCACCGACACCGGCGTCAGCTCGCGCCAGTTGAACGGAATTTTCGCCGACAGCGGCAGCATGTAGATCAGCGAATAGGCGATCAGCACCTTGTTCGGATCGCCCTCGCTGCCCTTCATGTAGATTAGCGCTTCGGCACCGGAGGCAGCGCCCTTCAGCGTCACGACCATCGGCTGCTTCATCAGGTTATTTTTCTGGATGGCGGCCTGCATCATGCGCGCCATCTGGTCGGACGCGCCGCCGGCACCCGCCGCAACCACGATTTCAACCGGCTTGGTCGGCTCCCACGCCATTGCGGGCGTTGCCGCCAGCATCGCAAGCACACTCGTCGCCTTAATGAAGGTTTTCATTGCGTCTCTCCCCGTATCATTTTCAGCCCGGCTTTGCGCCGGTGCTCGTTGTTGTTGCAGTGTCCGTAACGCGCGCCGGATTTGCAATACGACGTTCAGGCGACTGCGCTCTTCGGCCGCGCAGCATCGGTTGACTGCCGCCCCGTCAGCACGTTCATCGCCGCGATAACACCGCCGCTGCGATGCGGCACTTTCGCCAGATCGAGCGCCATCTCGACGCCCGATAGCGCCCCCATCAGCATCAGATCGTTGAAATGGCCGATATGGCCGACGCGGAAAACCTTTCCCTTGATCTTGCCGAGGCCCGCACCGAGCGACATGTCGAAATTGTCGAGCACGACCTTGCGGAATTGATCCGCATCGTGGCCATCCGGCATGACGATAGCAGTAAGAATTGGCGAATAGGCCTTCGGATCGGTACACTGATTGTCGAGACCCCACGCCTTAAGCGCGGCGCGTGCCGCCTCGCCATGACGCATGTGACGCGCGAAGACATTGTCGAGGCCTTCCTCGTTCAACATCGCAATCGCTTCCTTCAGGCCGTACAGCAGATTGGTCGCGGGTGTGTATGGCCAGGAGCCGCTCTTGTTGGCCTCGATGATGTCGCCCCAGTCCCAATAGGAACGCACCGCCGACGACGATTTGTGAGCGGCCAGCGCCTTCTCCGAAACCGCGTTGAAACCGAGACCCGGCGGCAGCATCAGACCCTTCTGCGAACCGGCGATGGTGACATCGACGCCCCATTTGTCGTGTTCGTACTCGATGGAGGCGAGACCCGAAATCGTATCGACGAACAGCAGCGCCGGATGCTTGGCGTTATCGATCGCCTTGCGGACCGCCGGAATATCGGTGACAGCGCCGGTCGACGTCTCCGAATGCACGACCATCACGGCTTTAATCTTGTGCGACTTGTCTTCGCGCAGCTTTTCCTCGATCTGGTTCGCGTCGGCACCATGCCGCCAATCGCCAGCAAGAAAATCCACCTCGACCTTCATCTTCTGGACGAGTGCGCGCCACAGCGTCGAGAACTGCCCGGTCTCCGCCATCAGCACCTTGTCGCCGGGAGAGAGCGTGTTGACCATCGCCGCTTCCCACGCGCCGGTGCCCGAGGACGAGTAGATGATGACCGGGTTCTTGGTGCGGAAAACCTTCTTGGTCGCGTCGATGACCTCATGACCGAGTTGCGCGAATTCCGGCCCGCGATGATCGATCGTGGGCATGTCGATGGCGCGCAGGACGCGGTCTGGGACGTTGGTCGGGCCTGGGATCTGGAGAAAATGCCGTCCGGTATGAATCGTCGTGTTCGGCATTAAGCCCGCTCCCGTAATTTTGGCCGCAAACTATGCTCTGGTATCCCAGCCGTCTAGAAAAATCCGTCCTTCTAACCCCTAGTAATCTGGACTAGTTTTCCCGCCGCGCCCAAGCGCAAAAACGCCAGCATTTTCAGGCCAGCGAGCCGCCCGTTGCGGTGCAACAAATGACGAAGCAAACAACCGCTGCGGAAAGCACGATTGCGAGCCGCCTCAGGCGCGAAATCTCGGGCGATGTGCTGTTCGATTCCTTCGATCGCGGCCGCTACGCGACCGATGCCTCGTTCTACCAGATCGTGCCTTTCGGCGTGGTGATCCCCCGCACCGTGGACGACGCGCTGCGCGCGATGGCGATTGCGCGCGACGACGGCCGCATCGTTACGCCGCGCGGCGGCGGCACGTCTCAGTGCGGCCAGACGATCAACGACGGCATCGTCATCGATGTCTCGAAATATCTCAACAAGCTGATTTCGGTGGACGTCGAAAAGCGCACTTGCATCGTCGAGCCGGGCATCGTGCTCGATGACCTGAATCGACAACTGAAGAAGCATGGGTTGTGGTTTCCGGTCGATGTGTCCACCGCTTCGCGCGCGACCATCGGCGGCATGGCCGGCAACAATTCGTGCGGCGGACGTTCCTTGCGCTACGGCACCATGCGCGACAACACCATTGCAATGGATGCAGCACTGGCCGACGGCACGCTCCTGCACTTCGGCGAAGTGAAACGCGACAGCGCGTGGGAGAATTCAGAACAGCCGGGCCGTGACCTGTTTCGCGACATGCTGGCGCTCGGCGAACGCGAGGCGAGCGAGATCGAAGCGCGCTTTCCTCACGTACAGCGCCGCGTCGGCGGCTACAATCTCGACGCGCTGACGCCGAAGCCGATCAACAATCTCGCTCATCTGCTCGTTGGTTCCGAAGGCACCCTCGCCTTCACCACGCGCGTCGAACTCAAATTGTGGCCGCTGATCGGACCCAAAGTCTTCGGCGTCTGCCATTTCGGCAGTTTCTATGAAGCGATGGACGCTGCGCAACATCTGGTAAAACTGAAACCCATCGCAGTCGAACTGGTGGACCGCACGATGATTGCGCTCGGCCGCGACATCGCGATGTTCCGCCCGACCATCGACGCGGTGGTGAAAGGCGATCCGGATGCGCTTCTGATCGTCGAATTTGCCGAAGACGAGCAATCGGAAAATATCCGCAAGCTGAAAGACCTCGCCGACACGATGGCCTCGCTCGGTTTCGGCTGGGACAAGCCGCAGCGCAAATGGGGCGGCGTGGTCGATGTAATCGAGCCTGCGACGCAAGCCGCGATCACGGATTTCCGCACCTCCGGCCTCAACGTGATGATGTCGATGAAGCAGGAAGGCAAACCCGTTTCGTTCGTCGAGGATTGCGCGGTACCGCTTCCGTATCTCGCCGACTACACCGAACGGCTGAACAAAATTTTCGAGAAGCACGGCACGCGCGGCACGATGTACGCGCACGCCTCCGAAGGCTGCCTGCATGTGCGGCCGGTGTTGAATTTGAAACTCGATAAGGATGCGAAGGCCATGCGCGCCATCGCCGAAGAAACGTTTGCGATGGTGCGCGAATATAAAGGCTCGCATTCCGGCGAGCACGGCGACGGCATCGTTCGCTCCGAATTCCACGAGACGATGTTCGGCCCACGCATTGTGCGCGATTTCGAGCGGGTGAAGGAACGCTTCGATCCCGGCAACACGCTCAATCCTGGCAAAATCGTCCACGCGCCGAAAATGGACGACCGCTCGCTGTTTCGCTACGCGCTCGGTTACGAAGTCGAGAACTTCAAAACCGAACTGGATTGGTCCGCCTATCCGGGTGCCGCCGGTGGATTTCAGGGCGCGGTCGAGATGTGCAACAACAACGGTGCCTGCCGCAAGCTGGAAGGCGGCGTGATGTGTCCATCCTATCGCGCCACGCGCAATGAGCAGGATGTGACGCGCGGGCGCGCCAACACGCTGCGGCTTGCAATTTCCGGTCAGCTTGGACCTGACGCTTTATCATCCGACGAGATGATGGAGACAATGAAGCTGTGCGTCTCCTGCAAGGCGTGCCGGCACGAGTGCCCGACCGGCGTCGACATGGCAAAGATGAAAATCGAAGTACTGGCTGCGCGTGTTGCCCAACATGGCCTCACATTGCGCGACCGCCTCGTCGGCTATCTGCCGCGCTACGCCGCTCGAGCGGCGGAATTCGCGTGGCTCGCGAACCTTCGCAACAAAAGTTACCTTCTGCGCTGGTTGCTCGAGAAAATTGCCGGGATCAGCGCGGCGCGCAAGCTGCCGGAATTCCGCAGTGATATTTTTGCGCCGGGCGCGGATGTTTTCGGCCCGGCGAATGGCCGCGAGATCGTTTTGTTCGCCGACACGTTCAACCGCGCCTATGAGCGCGAAAATCTCGACGCGGCGCTGCGTGTGCTCGTCGACGGCGGCTGGCGCGTCCATATTCCCCGCCCGTCCGATGGCGGACGGCCGTTGTGCTGCGGACGCACTTTCCTTTCCGCAGGTCTGGTCGGCGAAGCGCGCGCCGAGCTTGCGCGCGTTGTCGAGACGCTGCGTCCGTTCGCCGAACGCGGCGTTCCCATCGTCGGGCTTGAACCAAGCTGTCTTCTAACCTTGCGCGACGAATTGCAATCGCTGCGCAACGACGATGCAGCCAAGGCGATCGGCGCGAACGCACTGCTGTTCGAGGAATTTCTCGTGCGCGAGGCCGAAGCCGGACATCTGCAACTCAAGCTCGGCGCTGTCGTCAAGACAGCATATGTCCACGGCCACTGCCATCAAAAGTCGTTCGGCGCCTTTGCGCCGGTTGAGAAAATCCTGCGCCTTGTCCCCAGCTTGAAGGTCGAGACGATTCAATCGAGCTGCTGCGGCATGGCGGGTGCCTTCGGCTACGGCGCGGAGACCTATGATGTTTCGATGCAGATGGCGGAAGCCTCACTGCTGCCCGCCGTTCGCAAGGCGGATGCCGACGCACTGATCGTCGCCGACGGCACTTCCTGCCGCCATCAGATCAAGGATGGCTCGGGCCGAAACGCGTTGCACGTTGCGCGCGTCCTTGCCATAAGCCTCGACAACAACGCCACAACGCTTCATTAAAAGGACAATCCGATGACCGACCTCACCCTCACCGTCGCCCGCAAGATCTGCGACGCCGCTCTTGCCAAGTGCCGCGAGATGAAACTGAAACCGATGTCTATCGTCGTACTCGACGCACGCGGCTGCGTGAAAACATCGATCGCCGAAGACGGCACCAGCCTGATGCGCAACGAGATCGCCTATGGCAAGGCTTACGGCTCGCTGTCGCTGGGCATGGGGTCGCGCGCGATCTTCAAACGCGCCAACGAGCAGCCCTATTTCGTCGACGCGATCAGCACAATGACGCGCGGCGCGATGATCCCCGTTCCGGGTGGCGTGCTCATTCAGGATAAGGGCGGCACCCTGCTCGGCGCGGTCGGCATCAGCGGCGATACATCCGACAACGACGAAGCCGCAGCAGTAGCGGCTATCGAAGCAGCCGGCCTCACCGCCAGCACCGGCTAGCCATGACATTTCCGCGCGCGTCGAAAGCTCTCGAGCGCTTCACGGTGCTCGATCTGACGCGCATCCGCTCGGGTCCCACCGCCGTGCGGCAACTGTCTGATTGGGGCGCGAACGTCATCAAGATCGAGGCACCGGCCAATCTCGCCGACAGCGAACAGCCGGGCGGGCCGCGTCACGGACCGGATTTCCAGAACCTTCATCGCAACAAGCGGGCGATGACGCTTAACCTCAAGGACCCGAAAGGTCTTGAGGTGTTTAGGCGCATGGCCAAGAAAGCAGACGTCGTCGTCGAAAACTATCGTCCCGATGTAAAAACCAAACTCGGGATCGGGTACGAGAGCCTGCGCGCGATCAATCCGCGCTTGGTTTACGCGAGTATTTCCGGATTCGGCCAAGACGGCCCCTATTCCAAACGCCCCGGTTTCGACCAGATCGCACAGGGCATGGGCGGGCTGATGTCGATCACCGGCGCGCCGGGACATGGGCCGATGCGCGCGGGAATTCCGGTCGCCGATCTCACCGCCGGATTGTTCTGTGCGCTAGGCATTCTCACGGCATTGCTGGAACGCGACGTCTCCGGTGAAGGCCAATGGGTGCAGACGTCATTGCTGCAGGCGCAGATTTTCATGCTGGATTTTCAGGGCGCGCGCTGGCTCGTGGATAGAGAGATTCCGAAACAGGCAGGCAACAACCATCCGACCAGCATTCCGACCGGCGTGTTCAAGACAAGCGATGGATTCATTAATATCGCCACCACAGGCGGCGCAATCTGGCAGCGCTTTGCGGAAGCGATCGATGCGCCGGATCTGCTCGCGAATCCCGACTACGCGACGACCGCTGCGCGTTCGGACAATCGCGATGCGCTCAACGCTACGATCGAAACCTATCTGACAAAGCGACCGACAAAAGAATGGGTATCCATTCTCAACGATGGGGGCGTTCCGTGCGGTCCGATTTACACCATCGACGAAGTGTTCTCGGACGAACAGGTAAAACATCTTCACGTCGCTCAGGATGTGCCGGGTGCAAAGCATAAACTGATCGCCCAGCCCTTCACGCTCTCGCGCACGCCGAGCCGCATGGCAGCGCGCCCGCCGCTTGTCGGCGAACAGACCAAAGAGATATTGGGCGAATTCGGTTTCGATGGCAGCGAAATCGCAGCATTGAAGCAAAGCAAAGTCATCTAGACAGAACGGCAAGGGCACTCGCCATGACAAACTCCGACAAAGTCATCTCCCGCAAGGACGGCAACGTCGGTTATCTCGTGTTCAACAATCCCGAACGCCGCAACGCGATGTCGCTCGAAATGTGGGAATCATGTTCGCGACAGATGGCAGCCTTTGCCAAGGATCCTGACATTCGCGTCGCGGTACTGACCGGCGCAGGCGACAAGGCGTTCATCGCGGGCGCGGATATCTCCAAATTCGGTGAGGAGCGCGCCTCTGACGCGGGCGTGCGGAAATATAACGAGGCGGTCGAAGCCGCCTATGTCAGCGTGCATGATTTTCCGAAGCCGACGATTGCGATGATCCGCGGATTCTGCGTCGGCGGCGGCATGGGACTTGCGAGCTGCTGCGACCTGCGTATCTGCTCGGAAGACGCGAAGTTCGCGGTACCGGCCGCGAAGCTCGGCCTCGGCTACGGCTATTCCGGCGTCAAGCGGCTGATGGATGTGGTGGGTCCGTCGTTCACCAAGGAAATTTTCTACACCGCACGGCTATTCGATGCCGCCGAGGCCCGCACGATGGGACTCGCAAACCGCGTGGTCGGCAATGACGAGCTTCAAACCTATGTGAAGGATTACGCCGCAACGATTGCCGCCAACGCGCCGCTCACCGTCGATTCCATCAAGTTCATCGTCGGTGAGGCGCTGAAAGACGACAACAAACGCGACATGAAGCGCTGCGATGAACTGGTCAATCGGTGCTTCAAAAGCGTCGACTACGAAGAAGGCCGCAGTGCCTTCATGGAAAAGCGCAAGCCGGCCTTCAAAGGCCGCTGATTTCAGACTCTCTTTCGACCGCGAGCCGAATCGCAAGCCTTCAGCGCTGCTCTCACTTCGGCGACGCTCGCGGGCTCGCCGCCTGCATCGCGAACGCACCGCACTGCATCCTTCACCAGCGCCGTATTGGTCTGTTTGCTTCCCCAGTTGATGTCTTCAAGGCCGACACGGACGTGCCCGCCTTTCGCGACCGCGTGCGGGATCAGCGACGTGATATCCACGCCGAGCCCCGCGATCATCCACGGTGCGCCAAGCGCACATTCTGCCAGCAACTCGAGATGCGCGTCGAGATATGCTGGGCGTGGCGGAAATCCCCACGCAAACTCGTCTGAAAACATGAAGCGATAGATCGGCGTCGGCGACGGCGGCGAGACCGACGCGAGCGCAGCCCCAAGCCGGGTGAACCCCGGCTCGTAGATCGCGTAGCTCGGATGCACGTTGTGTTCGCGCGAGATGCGCATACCTTCGAGAATATCGGCGTGCGGATTCTGATAAATGCCGCCATGCGTCAGATCTTCGAATCGCGCGAAGTGAACCGAGCCCGGATCGATCACCGCCCATTCGATCAGTCCACGCTTGGCCAATTCTGCAGTGTGACCGAAGCGGTTGATGGTCTGCTCCTGTCCGAGCGCCGGGCTTGGAATCGTCGGATAGACGATCACGTCCACTTTTGCGCGGATGCCTTCGATGATGCGCGCGTAGATTTCCCAATCGTCTTTCTGTTGCCCGGTCGTAACATCGTAAGCGTGCGCGTGGATGATCGCTGCACCGGCGTCGGCCGCTGCAATTCCATCGGCAACAATATCCTCGACCGCGACCGGGATTCCCGGCTGGCGAGCGCGGGTCCAGGGACCGTTCAACGCGGCTTCGATCCAGATCTTCGCCATCGGACTTAAGCCCTCGTCATTTGCCGGTCCATTTCGGCTTTCGCTTCTCGACGAATGCTGCCATGCCTTCCCTGGCATCCTGCGTCATCGACAGCGTTGCGATCTGCGCCTCCGCATAGGCGATGGCCTGATCGAACGACATCGAGGCCAGCCTATGGGTCGCGTATTTGCCGCGGCGGATAGCGGTCGGCGATTTGTCCGCAATGCGCGCGATCAGCCATTCGATTTTCGCATCCAGCTCGGCCGCCGGCGTGACATAGTTCAACAGCCCCGCCTCTCTCGCATCCGCCGCCGCGAACGGCTCGCCGGTGATGCACCATTCGCGCAAGATTCGCTCCGGCACCATTGACTGCAGAAGACTCAAAACCTGCATCGGGTAAACGCCGACCTTCACCTCCGGCAATCCGAACACGGCGTCGCTCGACGCGACCGCAAGATCCGTCATGCATAGCAACCCAATGCCGCCCGCCATGCAGACACCATTGACGCGCGCGATAGCAGGCTTGGTCGCGTTGTGCGCAAGCCGCAACAGATCGGCGAAGTCCAGATTGGGACGCGACAGATCATAGGCGAAGCCGCCGCCCGGCTGCAGGTCCATGCCCGCGCAAAATGCCTTCTCGCCCGCACCCGTCAGAACGATGACCCGAACATCGTCATCCTGATGCGCGCGCCGGTAACCGTCCGCCAGTCCGGCGATGACCGTTGCATTCAGCGCGTTGCGCTTGTCCGGACGGTTAATGGTGATCCAGAACGCGTGTCCGCGCTTTTCTTGAAGGACCAGCTTCTCATCGGACATGACTCTTCCCCTCAATGAACAAACGTTAATCAGCTTCACCGCTCGATGGAACCCGGTCAAGCCGAAGTGAGTTTACCGTCGCTGACTTGAGCATTATCGCCGTGATAGGCTGCGGGACTGACATTCCCCAACACACTACTATGTATGAATCGCCGGACGTTTGCCCGGCGATTTTTGGAGACGGAATGAAGCGCTTGAGCACGACGACTTGGGCATCGATCTCCACTGTCACCGGCACCGGCTCCGAAATCCGTCAGCCGCTCGGCTATGCGATGGCGGGCGGTCTTTTGGTCAGTCAGGTATTGACGCTGTTCACGACGCCGGTGATCTATCTCTATCTCGATGAGTTCTCGAACAAACTGTCGAACTGGAGCCGTGGAACGGCGCCCGAAGCAAGTCCCGCACCTTCAAGCCGCAAACAGGCCGCAGAATAACGGTCTATTTCGCGCCGGAAGCGTTCTTCACATATACCGCCGAACTGTCGTCCGCATAAATCTTCTGCCAGCAGTTGAGACCGTCAAGCAGTTGCACGGCGGGCGTCGTGGGATTGAACAGCACCGCGTCGATCCTGTAGTCGCTCAGGATGCGAAACAGGGCATCGGGATCCTGAAGCGAAGCCGCGCGGTGGTGATCCATCACGAATTTTTCACCGTACAGTTCTGCCCGTCCGTCGATGAAGGGCTCGACGCCCTGCGCGATCATGTAGCCGCCGAATTCGTAACCATTGAGGATGCGCACAGCCTTGCGCTCCTTCAGCGCCGCAAGCGCCTTCGCCGGAGCCTGCGAGGAAATTACTGCGTAAGAGCGATGCGTAACGAGCATTGCCGTCCCCGCCACCATGACCACGAGAGCGGCAGCAACAACCGAGAGATGGCGGGGCGATAGCGACGATGGCTTTTGCGTACTTTGCGACAGCTGCCGTGCCACCGGATTTGCAATTGCGAGCGGCACAAGAAACGCGAAGGCCTCGATGCTGCGCACATGCGTCAGCGCAAGATAGATGAGCCCGAGAAGAAGTAAAATACGCGGCGGCGTGAGCACGATACGGCGCCACAGCGCGACGAAAAAGATGCCAAGCAGACACGCTTCAAAGAGGCCGAACCGGCTGAAATTGGCCGGCTGCCATTCCGACAGAATTGTCAGCACCTCGCCGAGATCGAGAATGCTGCGCGCGGCGAGGAGCGAATTCCAGCCGTAAGGCGTGCAGAAACTCGCAAGCAGCGCCGCAACGGCGAAAGCGGCCCATCGCAATGCTAGTGATATGCGGATACGAGCATCGGCCTCCCAGGCGGCGGCGAGCGCAACCGGCGCGATCAGCGCGAGCCCGAGCACGAAGCCGCCATGAATGTTCGCCCACAGCGCGATCAGTGGCAGCAGCCAGAACGACGGCGCGCGCTTGCCGTCGGCCGCGCTCATCAGTCCCGCAAACCATCCAACCATCAGCGGCAAAGCCAGCAGGTGCGGTCGCGCCAAGAGATGCGGCATCGACAGACCGAACGCGACCATTGCAAGGATCGTGGCGCGCGCAGTGTCGACATATTTCGTCAATGCGCTCACAAAAATCGCGAAAGCGATTCCGATCGCCGCCGATGACAGAACGACCGGACCGGCCCAGCCCAGCTTCGAACAGGACAGGGCATGGAGCACCTGCGCGAGCCATGACGAGGAGATCCACGGCGCGCCTTTCATCGTGAACGAATACACGTCCACATGCGGCACCGCGCGATGCTCGACGATCCAGCGCCCCACCTCGATCTGCCAGAAAATGTCGGAGTCGCGCAGCAAATCGTTGCCGGTCGCGAGAACGAAAAAATATATGCCTGCGCCCACCCAAAGGGGCAGCAGCGCCGTGGCTGCGCCCAGGGCCTTGCGCTCTTTCGTTGCTGTTATCGATGCCAATCGACCGGCCGAGGTTTCATTGCCTGTTCAGGACGAAACCACGGGCCGGTATAATTCTTGGTAAAATTGGGCTGGAAACGGTCGCGTAAAGCCGCCAGATCAATGCCCAGGGCCATAGCCGGGGCTGCCGCCCTGCACCTGACCCGTCTGGCCGGTTTGCGACTTGCCCTTCGCGGCGGAATTGCCGCCATCGAAGATCGAGAAATAGCCGAGCGTATCCGGGACGGAATACGGGGACGTGATGATCGTCTTGCCGAAACCATCGCGCAGGGTCATCTGATCCGTCGGCGAATTCGGCACGCCTCCGGTCTGGGTCGGACCGCTGGTCACCTTCGTCATCACGATTGCAAGCGAGGCGTCCTGAATCCGGAACGGATCAGGAATCGGATCATTCGGGCCGGTCACGTAGGTCGCAAAGCCCGGCTGCAGCGTGACGGTGCCCCAGTTATTCTTGATCGTACAGGTGCCAACGTTGCAGATCACGAGTTCACCCTTGGCGTTGCCAAGGTGCTGTGGGTCCGACGCGAGGAATTCGGCGGTCAGCGGATAGACGATGCTCGCGACACCGCCGCGGATGCCGAGCGAGCCGACCGGCGTGTTCACCGTGACGCCTGCAGTGTGACTGATCTGGCCGCCGACAAAGCGCAGCACACCCCGGCTGACGGACGCGACCATCTTGCCGGTACCGGCATTCGGATCGTAGACGAATTCGTCGATCACGATGCTGCTGTTGCGGCCGACATTGAGCGTCGATTGATCCGGAAACATGATCTGCGTCGATCCCATGGGCGAGGTCTCGACCTTTTCCTTGTAAACAACGTTGGAGCCGATCGCGAGCATTCGCGTTCCGGCACCAGGCTGGGTGCCGGTGGCATCGGGGTTCACCGCGCCGACACGGCCGGCATTCTGCGCCTTGACCAATGCGGTCGGAGCCACGATCGACAGCAAGAGCGTCAGAAATCTCGCAAGATATGAGCGTACACGACGGTTCATGGCTAAAGCCTTCCTTTGGAAGCGAGCCGCACCTTAGAAACGGGCCGTAGGTCCGATAATCACAGAGAAGTTGTCGAGCCGGTAGTTCGGCAGGTTCGAATTGACCTTGTCATACTGAACGGCTGTCGAAATGCCGAAAGTGCTGTTGATCGGCGTATTCAGAATGCCGCCAACGCTCCATTGATCGTCGCGGCGAACAACCAGCGGGTCGATGAACGGGTTCGCGGCGTCAAACCGCGTGCCGTAATACTTGACGAACGGAGCGATGCTCCAGTTGCGCGTGATGCTTTCGAATGGAGGGGCGAATTCGTAATTGAGCGCGGCTTCCAATCCCCACTGATCGAACGCCTGATAGGAGAAGCTCGCATCGCCGCGGCGAACGACAGCGCGGGTGTCGAGGCGCAGCGGCTGCGCCAGCTGATAGGTCGATAACACCGCGCCCGTGTAGGTCGCACCTGAATTGTAGGTGGACACGTTCGCCGTGCTACCCAGAGAGAAACTGTTTTGGCGCCATTCGAATTCCGGCTGAACGGTCCACTGCATCGTGAACGGCAGGCGCAACGACACGCCCGCACCGCCCGATGACAGATAGTTGTCGCCACCGACCCAGATGTTGCCGCCCACGACATAAGGTTTGATCGACGCGCCCGGCATCAATTCCGGCAACATCAGGCGCGGGCCGAAGCTGACATCGAACAGACCGACGTTGAGATTGCTGAAGCGATCCTGCGCGGTAAGATAACCGACGAAACGCGTTTCGAGCACGTCACCGCGGCGGTTGTTCAAATCGTAATCGTGGGCCACGGTCGCCAATCCGAACCAGTTGACGTCGCTTTTCTGCTGCGCAGTCGGCAACAGCGCGAAACTCCCGCCGCCGAGACGGAGGAGGCTGCCGCTCGGTGCAAATGTCGCGTTGGTCTGCGAACGAATGCCGGTCTGGACGAAACCATAGAGCCTGCTCTGCTGGAGCTGCTTTTCGGTGTCCGGCAGGTAGGCTTCGATCCGGTTTCGCGTTGCCGGGTCGAGATTTGGGCTGGCGAGCGCTTCCTTGAAATAGCGCCGCGCCATTTCATACGAACCGAGGCGAAAATACAGCGCGCCCAGTTCGTATTTCACCTGCGTCAGGTTCGGATTGTAGAACAGCAGGCGCTCGAGCGCGCCGATGGCCGCTTCATAATCGCCGCGCGCCGTCGCGACGTGCACGAACCGGAACGTAAGATCGTGGTTGGCCGGCTGCGTCATCATCTGCTGGAACAGTTGGTCCTGTTCCGATGCGATCTGCGCGCGGGCCGGCGAAGCGCAAAATACCAGCGCGACCATGCACGCGGCGGTGAACGCGCCCGATGCAAACCCGACAGCAGAAAAATGCCTATTTTGCCGAACTGACGTAATCATAATTTCAAATGCCCAACTGCCTGCCAGAGACCACAAAAGGCACGCCAAATCAACGCGATACCCCTTCAATCCGTTGCGAAATTGGCACACGCGGGCGCAAAAGAAACGTGGGACGAATTAAGGCAATAGAATGGAACTTTTTCGGCTCGCTCAAGCTGATCCGCGTTCGATCTGGGCGCTTTGATACATATGGCTAACCCACCGATTCACCTGCGGAAAATACATCCGCGCCGGAAACCGAACTCCCGTGTCATAGCGCGCCAACAGCGCATCCAGAAACGCGCCCGCCGGCGGCGCCAGCCACGGGTGAATTCCGGCGCGGCGCCAGACGTCATTTTGCAAATGAAGGAATCGTTCGTTCGCGATCCGCTCCGCCATCTCAACGGCCTTGGACGGATTAAACAGGTCCAGAACATTGAACCAGGAGATCGGCCCGAGCGAGCGATTCGGTTCGTTCGCCAGATCGACGTCGTTTTCGCCGGCGAGAACCGTCAGCATTTCCGAGCCGGCGCGATCGGGCTGTCCGACATCCGTAGACTTTGAACGAACTACCGCCTCCTCAACCAATTTATGCCCCGGTGGAAATCTCAAGACGGTCGTCGGCAGCATGCCGAACGCATCGAGATTGCCCATAAATATTTCCGAGTCCGGCAGATCCGGCTTCAGCAGAACGACATCCGGATCGATCCACCAGCCGCCGAGCTCACTCAGCATCGCCCAACGAAAGCGGTTGGCGTCGATCGCCGAGCGGTCACCGAACGATTTGAGAACGTCTTCCTCCGGCAAGATTTCCGCAGCATCCCGCAACGTCACCCATTTCGGGACGATCAGGTTCAGATTGTAGGAAAACACTTCGACCCGATGTCCGTGATCGGCGAAACTGCGCAAGCACAGAAGCTGATACGGGCCAATCGAATCTCCATGCCAGAACGTGCGCACGGTTTGCGGATCAGCGGTCTGCGGATGCTTGGGCCATTTCGGCGGATCGTATTCGATGCCGTGGAACCAGTGATGATAGATGTGATCCCTGGGCTCCCACCCCTGCGACTGAATTGAATAGGCCAGTTCATCAAGAGTGAACTCTCCGATGCGCTCGAGGCCAAGCCGCATCTTGATGTCTTTCAGGAGCCGGTGTTCCCGCATCCACGCTTCGATGGCCTTCGGCTGGAGCCGCGCGCGATCTGGAATCTCAATATCGAAGCGCTCGAACATTGCATCGAGAAACGCTCCCTTCGGCGGCCCGAAATTTTTTGGAATGCGGATCATCCGCCACTCCTCGTTCCACAGATGCGCGAAGTCGCTGTCAGCCAGACGCTCCATCGCCGCGTCGCATTTGGCGGGATCGAAGAACATCATCGTCTCGTGATAGGCGAGTTCATAGGCCTTCGACTTCGGCAGCGTCAGGTGATCCATCCCATGTTCGTAGATCATCCGCGTAAACAGCGTCGGGCCGACCGACACACGCGCCGCATCGCTATAGTCGGCGCTCGCTTCCGGCAGCGTCTCCCACGCCTCTTTCATGATCGTGTCCATGAACGCCGAGCGCGCAGGAAATTTCAGAATCGCCGAATTCAGAAGTTTGTCCGCCATGAACCCGAAATAGGTTTTCACGTCAGGTAGTTTGTCCGTCAGGCAGATAATATCGAGGTCCGCGTACCAGCCGCCGTAACGCTGCAAGACGGCATAGCGAAACAGATCGGAATGAAGTGCTAAAGACTTGTCCCCGTTTGCGTGACGAAATTCGTGAACTTCGCCGGACAGAATTTCGTCGGCGTCGACCAGTTCGACCCCCTCCGGAACTTCAAGATCTTTCTCGTAGGAATAGACGAAGACCCGCGCGCCGGTCGCAACGAGGCTTTTCAGCGACAGGATCTCGTAATAGCTCAGAATCGGCCCGGTCCAGAAGGTACGGACTTCTTCGCGGCCCGTCGCGGATTTGTTCGACTGCATATCTGCAAATGACCTTAAACTGCGGATGCAGACAATACTGAAGCCTGCAAATGTTGTAGTCCTAGGGCTGCAATGTCTGGAGACTTCGCTTTGGAATTCATCGCTTCACCACGCCCGATGTGCTCGCGATGAAAACCGTCCTGTTCGCGTGGGAACTCGGCGGCGGGTTTGGCCATATAGCAAACATCCGGCGATATGTTCGGCAACTCGGCGGCCACGGGCTGAGAATGATCGCAGCCGTGCGCCATCCGAAATTGGCGCGGCCGCTTGCCGATCTCGGTGTTGAGATTCTCAAAGCGCCGCCTTGGCCCGAAGCGTCTTGGACGAAAGCGCAGCGCGCGGGCGCATCGTCGGCTACGCTCGGCGAAACCTTGGCGAGTGCGGGGTTGGCGGATGAAGAGGCGCTGACGCAGCTTCTGGAAGAATGGACGAAGATTTTACTGAACTCTAGTCCCGATCTCGTTGTCGCCGATTTCGCACCGGCGGTGGCGCTCGCGGCGCGCGGCCGTATTCCGCTGATGACGGTGGGCAACGGCTTCACGTTGCCACCGAGCGACATGACTCGCTTTCCGCTCCTGCATCGTAAGACAGCGCCGGTATTCGAGGAGATGCGGCTTCTCACAGCCATCAACAAGGCGAGCGCAACGCTCGGACTCCAGCCGATCGAACGGCTGCCCCAACTATTTTCGGGAGACGAATACGCTGTCGAGACCTTCCCCCTGCTCGACCCGTATGATTTGCAGCGTACAGAACCCGTTTTTGGGCCGTGGTTTGAACGCAGTCCGCTCGCACAACGTGAAGACGCGGACGAAATCGTTGTGTACCTCGCGCCGGGATACGCCATCCGCCGCGACCTCATCGGCGCGCTTCTTCCCTTTGCGAAGCGCGTGCAAATATATGCGCCTTCCCTTTCCCTTGTTCAGCGCGGAAGACTGAAACTTGCGGGTGTGCGCCAGCACTATGGGCCGTTCGATCTGGCCGATGCCACAACATCGGCGCGCCTCGTCGTTCATTTAGGTGGCAGCGGCGTCGCCGCGCATGCGCTGGTGGCCGGCGTTCCGCAGTTCATCATCGCCGCCCATATCGAGCAAGAATTGAACGGACAGGCGTTGGAGCGAGAGGGCGTCGGAAAACTTGTCAAAGGTTACGAGACTGACACGTCGATCGCGGCGGGGAACATCCAAGCCCTTCTCAACGACACGGCGCTCGCGCAAAACGCAACGCTATCGGGCAACATGCATCGCAAGACGATGCAAGGCCTCGATCCGGCGGCGGCGTTCGAGGCCAAGAGCCGGAAACTTCTTGGGCTTTAACCCCGCGTAGAGTCGCAATCGGCCGATCCGCGGATCATATCGAGCGTTGACGCCAAATAACGCATCGACAGGCCAAATCGGAGGCCGGTTAGACGATTGTGGCGTCCATCGACATGCGCTAGACACGCGCGCTCCTTCCCCGAAGGCGCTGTCCCCGATTGGCATAATTTTTGGACGAGTAGGCATGGCGCGCAACATTCTCATTCTTGGAGCTTCTTACGGCTCCCTGCTGGCAACCAAGCTCCTGATGGCCGGTCACAACGTGACGCTGGTTTGCCGCAAGAACACGGCAGAACTCATCAACAAGGAAGGCACCGAAGTCCGCATCAAGCTGCGCGATGTGCCGAACCACCGCTCGATCTTTTCGCGCGACCTGCCCGGCAAGCTGGACGCGACTTCGCCCGACAAGGTCGATCTGTCGCGCTACGACATGGTGGCGCTGGCGATGCAGGAGCCGCAATACACCAATCACACGATCCGCGTGCTCATGATCAAGATCGCCGAGGCGAAGCTGCCCTGCCTGTCGATCATGAACATGCCGCCGCTTCCTTATCTGAAGCGCATCCAGAAACTTCAGAATATGGACCTTGAAGAGGCCTACACCAACGCGCAGGTCTGGGAGCGCTTCACGCCGGGTCTCGTCACGCTGTGTTCGCCCGATCCGCAGGCATTCCGTCCGCCGGAGGAAAAGGCCAACGTGTTGTTTGTGGGCCTGCCGACCAATTTCAAGGCGGCGACGTTTGAGGACGAAGCCAACAACAAGCTGCTGCGCGAGCTGGAAGCGGATATCGACGCGGTGACGCTCGACGGCAAGGACGTTCCAGTGAAGCTGAAGGTGTTCGACTCGCTGTTCGTGCCGCTGGCGAAGTGGTCGATGCTGCTGACCGGAAACTATCGCTGCATCACGCCGGCCGATCCGCAGCCGATCCGCGACGCGGTTCACAAGGACCTCAATCTGTCGAAGTCGATCTACGAACATGTCGACGCGGTCGCGCTCAAACTTGGAGCCGATCCGGCCGACCAAGTGCCGTTCGAAAAATATGCCAAGGCCGCCGAAAGCCTTCTCAGGCCGTCATCTGCCGCACGCGCGGTGGCGAGCGGCGCCCCTTTCATCGAGCGTGTCGATCTTCTGGTGAAACTTATTTCGCACCAGATCGGCATGCCGAGTGCCGAGATCGATCGCACGGTTGAAGTTGTCGATCAGAAGATGGGCATCGTGCAGGGCGGGTCGAGCGGTTAGGCACAACGCCGCGTGCAACTCGATTCAGCGTCCGGCAAGCGCCATGACCGGACGCTGGGTCGGCTGCGCCGACGCGTTCGCTGCAAAGAATCGTTCTGCGCTGCTGAGATCGTCAAGATAAAGTGGCTTCGAGAAATAGAACCCCTGAACAAGCTTGATGTTCGTTGCTCCGTGCAAATAAGCGAGTTCCTCATAGGTTTCGACGCCTTCGGCCACGACAGCCATTTTCAATGAATCCGCAATCGACGTAATCGCGCGCAGAATGCTCTGATTGCGCGACCGCGCATGAATATCCGAAATGAACGAACGATCGATCTTCAGCTCGTCCGCTGAAATGTCGGCAAGCGTGCTGAGAGACGAATAACCGACGCCAAAATCGTCGATGGAAATGCGAACGCCAATGTCCTGCAGGACCGGAACCACGCGGGTCTGGAACAGTCCTCGCGAGATGAACGACTCCTCGGTGAATTCGAGAATGACGCGTTCCGAATAACCGCTTTCCTTGAGTGCCCGCGCGAATGGCAACATGAATTCGGTCTTGGCAGCCAACTGCGAGGCGATGTTGATGCTGAATGAGGTGTGGGAGCCGAAGACTGCGTCGAGAGGAACGATCGAATCCAGCGTAATCTCGAGAACCATGCTGGTGATCTGGTCGATCAGCCCAAGCTCCATCGCGAGGTCGATAAATTCGCCAGGGAGATGTATCTCGCCATCGGCATCCCTCCATCGGACCAGAGTTTCAAATCCGACGATACGATGACTGCTGATATCGATCTTCGGTTGAAACGCGCAGCAGAACTTGCGATCGCGAATCGCGAGCCGCAGCAGTTGCTCGGCTCGCATGCGGCTCGCGTCTGCCCGATTGAGCTCATCGTCGAAGAACATCAGCTTGCCGCAGTCAGCACGTTTGGCGTGCCGCATCGCGACCTCGGCATTCTTGCGCAGGATTGCGAATTCACGCCCATCTTCCGGGTAGACACTTACGCCCATCGAGAAGGAGCCGAAGAGCTCACTGTCTTGGATCTGGAACGGATACTTCAACTCGTCGAACACGCGCTCGAGAATTTGCGCGGCCCGTTCCCTGCTATCGAATGGGCTGATAAAGAGCAGAAACTCGTCGCCCGCCAGCCGGATCAGCTTGTCGCTTACCCGGATGCGCATCTTGATGCGGTGACCGATTTTTTCCAGCAGTTCGTCGGCTTGCTCGCGGCCATAGCAATCGTTGAAATAGCGGAAATTGTCGACATTGATGTGGGCCAACGCAAACTTTCCGATTCCCGAAAAAGTGCCGGTCATCGCGTCAAAGTACTCGATGAGCTGGTTTTGATTCGTAATTTCCTGAAACTTCGCCGCGCCAGGAAAATTGTCCATCGGCTGACTGCGGCGATCATGGCCGCTAGGAGCAGCTTCCAGATGGATCTTCTTCCAGCTCACGAAGCGATTTCGCCCGCCGGATTTCGCTGCGTACAGTGCTTCGTCCGCGCGCCTGACATATTCAGCAATTTCGCAGCGCGTATCGCCACCTAAAAATAATCCGATGCTGACCGTTACGCGCTCGCCGTCAGGTAACCAGCCTTCGATATCCGCAACCGTCGCACGGATCTTCTCGGCGAAAATCTCGGCGTCATCATCGAACAGATTTGAGACAAGAACGCAGAACTCTTCGCCGCCATACCGGCCGACAATCCCTCGTCCTTCGCAGAATTTCTTCAAGACAGAAGCCAGACCCACCAGAACCTTGTCGCCGACGACATGGCCGAAACGGTCGTTCACGCTTTTGAAGTGATCGGCATCAATCATAAGCATGGATATATGAGCGCGGCTCATCTCGGCGTTTGTAATAATCGCTTGTGCCGCCTCAAAAAATGTTCTGCGGTTCAGACATCCCGTCAGCGGATCGACCGATGCCAGCACGCGAAGCCGTTCGTTCTGCTCGAATATCTTTGCTTGCGAATTCTGCAACTCGCCCACAGTTTCGCTCAGCCTGCTGTTCATCTGATGCATCGCCGTCATATCGTCGCATGTGACGATGACACCGCGAACTGCATCCTTGCCGTCGGCAATCGGCGTTGCGTTCAGACTCAGATGGCGCAACTGCCCGTCGCCGCATCGCAACCCAATCTCGGCACCGAGAATCGGTGCACCTGTTCGCAGCGCTGTCTGCCACGGCAATTCACCCTGATCGAACTTGCCGAAGAATTCCCACGGCAAGTCAAACACCATCGCGCCTTCGATAGCGTGCTCGTAAGGCTGAAGTTTCTGAACGAACGCGTCGTTAGCGAGCAGGATTGCTCCATGCTCATCGACGATCAATAGGCCCTCGGCCAGCGTATCGAATGCCGACTTGACTCGCTCCGGGACCGCGCTACCGGGATCGAGTTCTCGCAGCGCGCGTTTGAGAATGAAGCGGTATCCAATAAATCCAGCGCAGGCGATAAATCCCAAGAACCCGAAAAGCGCGCTAGGTAAACCAAAGGCATTGTCACCTGTCGCAAGCGGCCTGAACACAAGTTCGATCCGGCCCTGCGGCTTCTTGCCGTCGAGCAGAGGAACGCGCACATGCGTCGGCGTCGATTTATCTTTTTCGTCGTTGCCCCATAGTTCTGCGTGCCGCGTGGAGGCAATCTGCAATTTGCCGTTGTTGTCGCGCATGCCGATCGAAAGTACGTCGCCGTTACGGCCTTGAACGGAGTCGATGGTCTCCTTGACTCCTGTGATATCGTTGCGGCTGGCGAGATTGGCGATCTGCATCGCAAGATTTTCGGAAATCGTTGCGCGCGCATCGAGCGCCGCGCGCTCCTCGTTCGGTAAAAGCCCGAACGAATACGCGATCATGATCAAGCTAAGCGTGAGCCCGAGCACACCGAAAGTAATCTGAGTCGTCGGTGCGAGCCGCAGCCTCATGCGGAAGTCCTCCGCATCGCATTTACACGCCGCGTCGCCTTGTCGAAGATCTTATCCACTTCCGACGCGGGTTCGTCCTTGCGACGCCGGCGATCCTGCAGAATGGTCAGCGGATCGAACTGCCGCCAGACCGGGATGGACGACAGCAACGCCGTCAGCAAGGCGCCGCCACGTAACAGCCATCCGACAAAGCCAACGGTCAATGCGAGGCTTGAGCCCGCGATAGCCGTCTTCAGCGATGCGGAGAAGGTGTGCGTCGAATCAACCATGTCTTCGCGCCCGTGATCGAACGCTCGCAGCATTTCTACGCGATTGAGCTTCGACAGTGCGAAATCGACAATGCCCGATGGCTTGGTCTGGCCGGATGAACCGCCCTCTCCGCAACCGCCTGATCCCCCGCCGCTTCCGCCGGGCCCGCAACCTGACCTTGCGATATTCACTGGAGGCTGGTCAGGATTTTTAGGCGACAGGTTTGGGGGTGGTTGCGAAATCGACGGCACGGCGTTCGGACCGCTCGAAAGATTTTTTGGAAGCACATTGTTGCTATCCGAATTACCCCCGATCCGCGCCGCGTTTTCCCGTGCGGCCGTCGCGGCGTTGGCCTGCGACGCAGCCGGCAGGTTGATCGAACCCGTAATATCGTTCGGCGTCTGCTGCGGAGCGGACCCGGCCGGCGGCGTTCCCGTCCCGACCGTTCCGCGCAGCGACACATTCCAATCGCTCGCCTTCGTGCTTGTGACGACATAATTCGGATTGGTCAGAGTGCCGGCGACATTCATCTTGTACGTGCCGGGAACGGTCGTGCTGTCGATGCCGAACGAGTTTCGCAAACCAGAGAGAACGCTTACGGTCTCGCCGTTCTGCAGGCCGGTTGCCGTCAAGCCGGGATTTGCAGGCGACGACCCGTAGGACGAGCTTCCGCCAAGCGCCGTAACCGTGATCGGCGCCGGATTCACGCTCCATGTCTGGCTGATCATGTTGCTGACGACGTAATTGGAATTCGTCAGCGCACCGGCGACATTCATCATATAGCTGCCGGCGTTCGTCGTGTTGGCGACCCCGAACGAATTGCTAAGTCCCGTCAGCGCGCTGATCGTGTCGCCATTTTTCAGGCCGGTTGCCGACAGACCCGGATTCGACGGCGACGAACCGTAGACCGAATTGCCCCCGAGTGCGGTGATATTGACCGGAGCTGGATTGACCGTCCACGGGCTGCTCGTCGTACCGCCGAGCGTGTAGTTCGGGTTGGTCAGCGTACCGGCAACATTCATCGTGTAGGTGCCAGCATTGGTGGTGTTGGTAATGCCGAACGAATTGCTAAGTCCTGTCAGCGCGCTCACCGTATCGCCGTTTTTCAGCCCGGTTGCCGACAGGCCCGGATTTGATGGCGACGAACCGTAGAACGAACTTCCTCCGAGTGCCGTCACGTTCAGCATCGCCGCTGTGACGATCCAGCTGCCGCTCGTGGTGCTGTTCACGAAATAGTTCGCGTTCGTCAGCGTGCCCGCGACATTCATCGTGTACGTTCCAACATCCGTCGTACTGGAAATGCCGAATGAGTTGGAAAGCCCCGTCAGCACCGAAGCGTTCTGACCGTTCTTCAGGCCGGTTGCGGACAGGCCCGGATTGGACGGCGACGAACCGTAGTTCGACGTTCCGCCAAGCGCTGTCACATCGATCGCTGCGGGATTGACGGTCAATGCACCGGGCGCGTAGGTGATCGAATAGTTCGGCAAACCGCTGCCGACCGCAGCCGACGGCGTGATGGCGTAGGGGCTTCCTGCAACGTTTGCCGTTGCGACCGCGCCCGCACTGTTCAGCGTGACCGAACTAACGGTGTCTCCATTGACGAGATTGTTCGTCGTAAAAGCGGACGAGCCGAGATTGGCTGTGTTCCCGTAGGTTTTCGACTGATCGGATGCCGTCACCGTCAACGGCCGCTGCGTGACGGCGACGAGATCGTTTACGAACTGGAAAATGTAGCCGCCGAGCGCAGAAAGAGTGCCTTTCGAAATGCTGCCAAATGCCGAAGTGCCTGCATTCGACGTTGTCTTGATCGTCGTGTCGATCAGCGGCACTCCAGTGAAGTACGCAGAACAGTTGGCTGTGCACAGAACCGTTCCGCTGGAATCGGTCACTGTGTAAGTGAACGAAGGCACGCCATTGCCGTAGACGGCGCTTCCGGCTCCAGGATCCGTCGCAGTGATCTTGACGATCTGCGCCGCTGTCGGCCCGCCCGTCTGCCACGCAAGGAAGGGATACTGGCCATTGGTCGTGGTCCAGACCGACGGATCGAAGCCTGACGGAAGCGTGCCGTTCTTGAAGATTGCCGTCGTAAGTCCGGTCACGCCGGTCCCGATACCGAGACCTGTGCCGCTGGCGTTTCCGCTCGACTGATTGTCGAAATAGGAGCGAGCCATCGATCCGGTGTTCCAGCCAACGAATCCGCCGACACTCGTCACGCCGGAAACCGCGCCGGTGGCGTAGCTCTCGGAAATAGTCGCAGCGTTCGTTCCAATGAGACCGCCGACATATGTTCCTGTCGACGTCACTGCTCCCGTCGCATACGATTGGTCGACAATGCCCGATCCGGTGTTCCAGCCAACAAGCCCGCCAGTTGCATATGGCCCATTGACGGGATTGAAGGTTCCTGGGCTTTGCACGTCGGCAGTGGAAAAGGACCGGCTGATTGAACCCGTATTCTCGCCGACCAATCCGCCCGTGTTGTAGTTGCTGCCACTAACGGAGCCGGACGAACTCGACTGCGTGATCGTTCCCGTATTCCAGCCTGCGAGCGCGCCGATGCCGCCGTTACAACAAGTCGCAGGCCCCTGCCCTGTTACATTGACGTTCGCGATAGCTACATTCGAGATCGAACCGGAATTCCCGACGTAGCCGAACAAGCCAACGTTGGTTGAACTCGGGCGGTCGATAAATAGTCCACCGATCGAATTGCCGTTGCCGTTGAAAGAACCGGCGAAACCGTTGCCGCTGTTCTGAATATTGCCAGAGCCGTCCGTGCCGATCGGCACGAAGCCCGCTGAACTCCAGATGCTTGATCCACCGCCCGTCGTTTCGGACATGTCGATCGTGCCGCGCAGCGTGTACGATGCGCCGAGCGTTGCACTCGACATGTTGATCAACTGAAGCTGATGCGCGTTGGTGATCGTCGTCGAATATTCCGAGCGCAGCAGCGGCCGGGTGTCCGACCCGTTCATCCACCACGTATTGACGAAATCGAATCCGGAATAGTTGAACTGATTGAACGCTTGCGCCGTCGTCAGCGCGGTCGCGGAGCCGGAGCCGGAGTTCTGCCCTATGCCGTTTGCCTGCTGAGTTGTCGTCGTGTCGAAATAGGAGTTGGTGACGGTGCCGTCGTTCTCACCGATAAGCCCGCCCGTTTCGGAGCCGCCGCCGGTAACGAGGCCGGTAGCGTAGGTTTGATTGATCGAACCGCCGGAGTCGGCCTGACCGACCAGACCGCCAACCTCATTGTTGCCGGTGACCGTGCCGGTTGCGTAGGAGTTCGTGATCGTTCCCTGGCTGAGATATCCGACGAGGCCGCCGACCTGATTGTTGCCGATGACCGATCCCGTTGCGTAGGAGTTTGTGATCGCCCCGCCGTTGAATTGCACGCCGACAAGGCCACCGACCCACGAGCCTGAGCCGCCGACATTGACGCTGGCGTTCGAGTTCGTGATCAGCGATCCCGCATCCAAATGTCCGACAAGACCGCCGATGCCCAAACCGTTGGCGGTGACGGTACCGCTCGCGGAGACATTCGAAATCGTCCCACCGTGAACGGCGCCAACGAGCGTTGCGACATGGTTGCCGCCGGTGACAGAGGCATTCTGAAGCGTCAGGTTCTGAATCAGGCCTCCGTTACCGAGATAACCGAAGAGGCCGATCTCCATCGCGGCGCTGCGGTTGATGAAGAGATTCGAAACCGAATAGCCCTGCCCGTCGAAGGTACCAGTGAAGCCATTGCCGCCGTTGATCACACCGCTGCTGCCATTGGTGCCGAGGGGCACGAAGCCGGAGCCCCCGTTCCAGGATGCGGTCGCGGCTGCATCAATATTGCCACCGAGCGCATAGTTGGTACTCGCATTGTTGTTGATGTTCTGAAAATCGGCGGCACTGTTGACGAGACGCCATGAACGCAGCGTCGGCGAATTGATGAATGTGCCCCAGTTCTCTGATGCAGGCGCGCCGGTATAGCTCGTACTGTTGACGGTGCCGGCGGCGTTGTTCGTACCGCCATTTGCAACGGTCATGTTGGAGAGCGGATTGTAATAGAGATCGACCGAGCCCGACGGCAGGCTAATCTGGTTGCTGGAGGCGAACTTGACCGTGCCAACGCCTACGCCGCCCGAGTCCGCTCGGAGGATCAATCCAGAACTCGCGCCCGCACCGGAAATCGACGCGCCGGCTGCCAGCGTGATATCGCGCGCCGCACTCAACGTCAGCGTGTTGTTGCTGTTCCAGGAAATCTGTGCATTCGCGAGAAGATTGATGTCCCCTGCGAACCCATTCGCGCCTGTTGCATTGTTGGTGCTGATCGCAACATTTGCGGATCCAAGCTGCCCTGAGATGAATTGAGCGGTGAACGTATCGGGGCCGTTCAGTGCGCTGTTCCCGGCGAGCGTACTCTGATCGATGATGTTCACGGTGCCGGGGTCGAACAGCAACGTACCCGAGCGGCCTTTCGGCGCGGAAAGATCGGCAAGCGGCGCATTCAAATAATCGCCTGTGAGATCAAGATGTTGCTTGCCAGAAACTTCGGCCTGCCCGCCGTCGCCGCCCTGAGCACCACCTTTGGAGGCAATTCGTCCGCCGAATGTCGTGGTGCCGTCCGACCACACCGTGACGTTGCCGCCATTGCCGCTATCGACCGCGTTAGCGCTGATGGAGCTTGTCTGATCGATATCGGTCTGCGTCGCGCGCTGCAGTGCGCCCGTTCCTCGAGGTCCGCCGCCGATCTCGACGGTGCCGCCGCCCGCGTCCCCCGAAGCGTCAACGGTTGCGCCCTTCAACGCGACCTTGTCACCCGTGACGACGATGGTGCCACCTCTCTCCCCTTTGCCGCCAACCGCCTTTAATTGACCGGACACGACAACAGAACCGCCGAGCCCGCCACCGAGCGTGATGTTGCCGTTTCGGCCCGAAGCCGATTGCGCCGACATCACGCCCGATACATTCACTGCATCGCGCACCGCATTCTGCGCAGTCGCCGCCTTGATCGCGACGCTACCCCCGTTCGCAGAAATCTGTCCGCCGATGTCGATCAAAGCGCGGCCGTTGGCAGCAGTCGCGCCGGTCGGTAGCGCGACTTGCAGAAAGCCGTCGCCCGTCGGGTCCATGACGATTTTCTCGCCCGATCCGATTGCGACTCGGCCGAGCGGAACGGTGATCGTTCCGGCATTGGAAACAGTTCCGCCGAACAGACCGACGTATCCGCCGGATCCTACAGAAATTGCACCCGCGTTCGTCACATTTGCGGAAGCACCGCGGCCGTAGAAATTCATCTGACCGGAATTGAAATCCGCGTTCGACATATCGAGCGTCGATCCGACAAATCCGCCGCCCACGCTCACAGTGCCCGTTGACGTGATCGCTATACCGTTCGGATTGACGAGATAGACTTGACCGTTCGCCGTAATCTGGCCGGCGATTGTGGATGTCGCAGATCCCGTCACGCGATTGAGGATGGCAGACGATGAATTCGGCTGAATGAAATTGACGTTCGAATTCTGGCCGACGGAGAACGAATTCCAGTCGATAATCGCACGCGACGACGACTGATTGATGGTCAGGCCGTTTGAAGAAGGCGCGCCGATGATTGCTTGTCCGGAGATGACCGTGCCACCTTGCGGCAACTTCTGCGCCGATGCCGAATTCATCGACAGGACGGTCATGGACATCGCGAGCGGAGCCGCAGCCCATCCAGCGACTGCTCCCGATGATCTGCGCATCCCATTCCGGTGATTGAGCAAGATGCACATCAGAACGTCACCGCAGCGTTAACGTTGCCACGCCAGCCGCGCTCGGCTCCCTGAATGTCGCTGAACTGGCGCGCGAACTCGATACCGAGCGTGAAATTCGTGAAGGTGGCTTTCTCATCGATACTCGTCCGCAACCCCACGCCAAGCGCGCCCGCGTTGATGATTGCTTGTTCGACAGCTGTCGCATTCGCAAGCCAGCCACGTCCAGCCGATGCAAAGACGTAAGGCGAGAGCGTTCCGTCATAACGATCGAACCGCGTGGCGATCGAACGGGATATTTCCGCTCGCAACGTTGCGCCCTGATCGGCATTCAGTGTGCCTGCGGAAAACGCCGAAACCGCCTCAGGCCCATCGAGGCTAAGTTGCTCGGAACGCATCATCGCCTTGTTCATCGAGAACTGGCCGATAGCGATGACATCGAGCCTCACGATGTCGGCGAACGGCTGAGTCAGGCGCGCGTTGGCGTTGAATTTCGAAAATTCAGACGACGCGCCTAGGCGAGACAACGGGACGCCTGACATCAATATGTCGCGCGATCCGCGGCCACCGAGCCCTTGCGAGAAATTGCCGCCGATCTGCGCACCCGTGCCGGATTTGAAGGTCGTGCTGTAGTTGGCTCCGAGGCGAAGGGCTGCGTATTCGTCAGCGTAGAGGTTGGAGCCGAATTCAGGCGCGAAGAGATTTTGCCGGATGTATTCGATGGCACCTGTCGTATTCAGCGATTCCAAACGGGTCCAAATCAGCGGATTCTTCATCCGCAACGCCAGACGGTCGAACGTACCCACCGACGACGGAACGCCGGGCTGCGCCTTTGTCTGCGTCACGGAATGCGTGAATTCCGGATTGACGGTAAAGCCATCGGCACCAAGAGGAACGACTGCGCCACCGCCGAACACACGCAACGGCGCTGTCCCTTCGATCGCGTTCTCCAACTGCACACTGGAGCCGACCGATCCATAGATCTGCTCGCCATAGCCGAACGCGCTATTGATGACGGCCGAGCCGCGCATCTGCCACGTCCCGAGCGATGCCGGCTGCCGATTGTCGCCGCCGAGCGAGCCGACGAGCATGTCGAAATAGCCGTCGAGCACCAGCTTTGCGCCGACATCGCCTTGGCCGCGCATGAGCGTGCTCTTGAGTTTCAATCCCGGCGTGTCACCCGCGATCAGAAGGCAGCGCTCGATCTCGGAAATAAGGACGTGCCGCCGGCCGAGCATAAAATTCGTGCGCTCCGCAACGACCCTGCGCACCTCGTCCGGTAACGCCCGGACATCGACTTCCTCAATAAAGCCGTCTGTAACGACGATCACCAGCCGTCCATTGTCGATGAGTTGTTGCTGAGGAACACTGACGCGGGCCAGTACAAATCCGGCGCTTGTGTAGATTTTTTCGATAGCTGCAGCGGCGGAATATATCTCGGCAACCGACAGCCGCTTTCCACGTAAGGCATGGAGATAAGGCGCGGTTGCAGCCGCAAGCTCGGGAAACTGGCCGTCGAGTGCAACATCGCCCACGACAACGAAGAGATTCTCCGATCCCGCAGGGGCGACCAGGGAGCCTTGTGAGGTCAGCGCGATGGACGGTGATGATTGAGGTGCGGCAGGACGCAGACTCTGCGGCGTCACCTGGCTCGGCGCTGCGATTTGAGCAAAAACATCATTTGGAATTGCCGTGCAGACGAGCAAGACAATCACCAACACCAGCAATTGGACTCTACTAGCAGCACGCATTGTCCCGCCTGGGCTGCGTGCGCGATCAACTACTCAATTCAAAAAATCGAACAGACCGCGGCACACCTTCAGATGAAGGGAACCTAGTCCGTTAGGGTTAATGTTCCTCAAATTTGGAACTTCCCCGCCGTTCTCAGCAGCTTTCTGAAACTTAAGAATCCGTAAATCTTAAAATTTTGCTTATCCGCAGATGGGCGCTCTCATGGCGGCCTGAATGCTTATGAGCCATGACAACTGCAGCCTTTGATGATGCCTGAACAGACGCCTGCGACAGCGAGCACAGTCGAAAGATTTCAGAGGCCGCTTAGAGAATCCGCCGAACGCAGGTTGACGTTCCTGCCCTGAACGATCCTCTCGACTGATCTATCGCCTGATTTGATTTGGTGGGCGCACAAGGATTCGAACCTTGGACCCGGTGATTAAGAGTCTGATCTTTCAGCAGAAAAATCAAACGCTTAGTTGTAAAACTTGAAAATATCGGCTCAACGAAATCAACACGTTATCATCGAATTGTAAAAGGGTGAGACGTCATTGTCGGTGATCGCACTGGGGCTGCTATTCTCGCCTATTGGGCTCCCTTCTCACCACCGCCGTCATCGCCGCGCGATCCCAGAAGGGATCGGTCTTGCGGCCGATCTGCACGAGCGCAATGAAATAATAAATCAGCGCCGGTGCCATCAACGCGAAGGTTGCGGCGATGTAGTGATACTTCGCCATGTCTTCCGCCGTGGTGCCGATGGTTCGCGCAAGAATGAGCATGATCGCCGCCGTGACGAGAAACGGCCCGAGCAGCACGGCATAACGGATCGCCATCTGTTTGAAAGGCGGCGGCAAATTTGTTTTAAGCGAATTGTCGACCACCGAAATTTTCAAGGCGCGGTCGCCGAGCGTGCTGCCCTTGCGCAGCTTGAACGCGACGAGATAGGCGAGCAGTACGAGATAGGCGATCCAGTTCAGCGACCAGGCGTCGATCACCTGATCGTGGCGGTCGAGCGCGTAGCGTTCCGAAATTGAGTATTTGGTGTTGCCGTCCTGTGTCACGCGCGCCACCGTCAGCCAGCGCGCTGTCTCCGCGCCGAACAGCGTCGTCTTGCAAACTTGCGCGACGTTGAAATTCGCAGGCGGCGGCGGCTTGAGATCGCCCGGAATGCCGGTCGCCTTGTAGCAGACATCGGCGGTGACGCCGCCCGCGGTGAACTGGACCATGCCAGCTGTGAGCGCGAACAGCACCACGGCGATGAGCTGGAACGGAACGATGACCACCATGTAATCGAGGAAGAAGGACAGCGTTCTGCGCCAGAAACCGGCGCGCAGTCGTTCGGCTTTCATAGGGTGCCTGCAAATACCTGAAAAAAATTGCCGCTGGGGAATTGTCGATTCTCGCCTTGGGCGATTCAACGGCAATCCGTGTTTCTCCACAATCAAACGTGATCGGAGGCGGCTTCTGTGGAGCGGCGAGGCGGGATAGGCTCGCGGCCGGGAGTTTGCCATGAACAGGAAAACGGGAATTGTTCTGCTGCTGTCTTTCGCAGCGCTCGCAGAATTTTCAACTGCGCCGGCTTTCGCACGCGGCGGTGCAGCGAACCTCATGAGCTCGCCGGGCTATCAGCGGCGTCTGCAGGAATCGCGGCAGCAATATCTTCAGGCGACCCAGCCGGTCGTGGTTGTGCATCCGCGTCATCGTTACCGTCATCGGCATCGTCACTAATCAGAACGCTGCGCCCCATTCGCGCGCGGTCTTCACGATCCAGTCTTTATAAAGGGTGAGGGGCGTGATGCCGGTGAGGCCGCCGCAGCCGTCGCCGTTGTTAGGGCCCGTCGACCAGCTCACGACGCCCGCGATGACGGACTTGCCGTCCTGATCCTCGAACGCGGGCGCGCCGGAATCTCCGGTGCATGCGCCCATGCCCGAACTTTTGTTTTGCGTGACCGGATCGACGAGCCGCATTTGCAACGTGCCGGGGTTTCCGGTGACGACCAGATTGGCCGCGCGGATCGTGCCGACGCCGTCATCGCCGCCTGACGTTGTGACGCCGACGCCCGCGACGGTGAAGCGCGAACCCGGCTGAATCGGAATGCGCGGCGCGCCGAGAATGGCCGGCGATTTCTTTGGCACCGGTGACGGCAGTTGCAACAGCGCGACATCGGCCGTGGCGCGATGCGCCAGCATTGTCTGCATGTTGAATTGCGGATGCGTCACGGCCTTCTGCGCCGTGACGAGTCTCGGCGGCTGCGTGGTGGAATCGATCACGCGATAGGTCGTGCCGGACGCGATGCAATGACCGGCGGTGAGCACGATGGCCGGCGCGATCAGCGTGCCGGTGCAGACCGTGCCGCGCGAGCCGATGATGGTAACGACCGAACGAGCGACCGCGTCGGAGGCGGCAGAGCGGCTCCCCGTAATGGCCCAACATAGGGGCGTGAAACTGACCAACAAAATCGAAACAGCAGCTGCTAAAAAGAGGTTAACCGTCACATCAGACCGCATTACCTACCTATCGAACCTAGCTGAAATGGGCGGGGCGAATGGGAGTTCTTCTCATATCGGGAAAAGGTCCGTCCATCACCAAGGAAATAAATGTATCCTTCAACCCAGCAACAAAGCCAGGGTAATATTGTTCAAGAAAATCCGCGATGTTCGAATTGCCGATCATGGGGAAAAGAAACTTCCAGACTACAACAAATACCAACACGGCTTGTCCAATTTCTTTGTCCGACATAATTCCGTCAGGCGCACCCTTGTAGCTCAAGACGCATTCAGGCGCAGAGATGACCCTTTGAGCCAAAAGTAATTTCACGAATTCTCGATCCTCGAGGATGACTTTTGTCCGTATAATTGTTTGAGAGATTTGCAATCGACGCGCCGCCTGGCGCTGTTCGGACAGCTTCTTTTTTAAGTTTCTCTGCAATTGAGCCCGTTGCGCCAAGTATTCGCGAGTTCTCGTCATGAACGACCCTCAAGACTTCTTCTCTCGCAAAGAGAGAACAGCGGATCTATCGTCTTGAAGCGATAGAGCTCCATCTTTTCCAGCCGCCTCTTGGTAATGCTTAACCAGTTCTCATTTGGCAGCAAAAGCAGAGGCACGAAAAGATACTCAAGAATTTCCGAGGTTTTATCATCAACCCTTGCCGCGAGTAAAATATCAGGTCGATTGAGCGCGGGCCGACGGAGGTGCCACTGATTTTTGCCGCAAGCAGGCTCTGAGCAACCTGCAACAATCGCAATTTCTAGTTCGTCATTTATGCAAACTTGAGTGCAATGACGATCACGGAAAACAACTCCGCCCCGCTTAGAAATCTCGCCTGCGATGTTCTCCAGCACATCCTTTCGCAGTTGTGGTGCTCGTCCACGTTGAAACTTTCCGCAATAGCCAATCTTTCGATAGGCAGGCACAACACCACCAAAATGTTCCAGATACGTATTTACACATGGTGCAAACATATCATTTTCAATTATGCCGGCATTTAGCCGACCTGCTTTGCACCAGAGCGCAGTCAGTGAATCGAGGAGCTCCGATTCGGAGTAGGCTCGCGCGTTATTATCGAGCTGCCGTGCAGCATCGCGGAAGCGTTGAGTTGTGACAATTCCTTCAAATGCAGCCTCCTTAACGATCCAATCAGATCGGGGGCGCTTGACCATCTTGCCCTTAAATTTGCGAGCCGTACGCGCGTAGACAGCAGATCCGGTATATTTCGGATTTGTCAGAATTTCCCGAATCGCAGGCGCTTTCCACTCGCGGCCTGAAGAGTTCAGAATGCCACGAGAATTTAGAACGCGCGCAATTTCGTTCAGTGAATACTTTTGGTCGATGAGCATATCGTAGATTTCGTGCACGACTTGCACTTCTTCGACAGGTCCGGTTACAAGAATTGTACGATCTGTGGCGATTGCCTTTCGGTCGCCGGCTTTCAAAGCAATTCGCGGCCTACCCTGATCGTCGATGGCAAGACGGCGCAAACCAAATCCAGGCGAGGAGCCAACATAATAGCCATTCGACGCGCTACGACTAAGCCCAGCGAACACTCTCGTCGAGAGGTCGCGACTAAACTCTGCCGCCATGACTCTTTTTACATTCTTCAGCAGGGTTGACACTAGGCTGCCGTCATTGCTGAACTGCTCGGCACAATATTCAACTGCGACCCCCGCCTGTTTGCAGAGAAACTCATAATACGCGCTCTCGTCAGCGTCCTGAAATCGACCCCAACGGCTTACGTCATACACTAGGACGACTGAAAAATCGGCGGTTCCAGAACGTACATCCCGCACGAGGCAGCGAAGCGCTTCTCTGCCCTCAATACCCAATCCGCTTTTGCCTGCGTCTTCGTATGTGCGTACAATCGCAAGACCGCGGCGCGCAGCATAAAGCGCAATCGATTCCATTTGATTTCGGATCGAATAAACTTGCATGCCGGTTGACATGCGCACGTATTGAGCCGCTCGACATTCAAACAACAGCATGTCTTCGTTTAGGCTGCCGTTCGTCGACGTTCCACGAACTCAAACACAATTATTTTATGCTACTTGGAGACGGTCTCGCCAAGAATTCGAAGAAATTGCCACCAAATGTTGGCAAATCAGCTGGTCACAAGATCTGCTTGCTAACTCGCATTGAGCAAGTGTCAACAACCTTATACCTTTTTACTCGTCTACAAGAATTGTGTCGCAGGGACTTGTTGCGAGACTGCCGTCGTGGAGTCTTTCGGATCCTTCGCTAAGCGGACGCCGGTGAAGTTGTCGTCGGACCACGCTGACGCTCTATTCATCACCGATTTTTGCAGCCGCAAAGCGGATCTCGCGCGAGAACGAGAACTAGAGCCGGTCGCCGATGGCGCGACCGGCTCTCGTCTCACAGCGTGCGAAATTTTACCAAGCACCGCGCCAGTGCCCGCGGCCGGGGCGCCCTGAACCGGAATCAAACTGCGTTTTCTGCGTCTCGGTCAAGGACGCATAGAAAGCATCGAGTGCCGGACGGAGTGTGCGCAGCGCTGCAAGCATTGCCGCCATTCGCCCTTCCATCGCTTGCACGTGGCCCGGCACGGTCGGTTCGATTTTTGTGTCGCAGCTGTTCTGCATGGTTTCGAAGGCGGACCGGGACGCCGCCCTGAAGTCTTCGTACTTTGATTTTTGAGCGTCGGTCAGCTTCAGAGCCTCGACGAGCCTATCGTTCGGCGAGTACATCATTCCGCCCCGCCCCACGCCGCAGGTCTGACTATTGCCCGACCAGCCCATCATGCCGGGCCCCATCATCATTCCCGGGCCCATCATTTCGGGTCCGCGCATGTAAGGCTGGGCGACCGCATCTGTCCCTATAACAACAACTGCGGACAACAAAGAGGCCGCAACAGCATCCTTAAAACGTTTGGTCATGATTCAACTCCTGTGATGGATCGGGAGTCTGATGCCGTGATCGTTCGGCGCGTTTGATTCATGTCAACCAGCTGGCCTCACCACCTCACAATGACAAAAGTTTAATGCGAACGTGATCGACATCGGTTTGAGATGGCAACAGCCGCTGCTGGTGGCCTGATCGAGCCTTCCAAGACCCCGTTTTCGTTGAAGATTTATGATGCGCCACTGGCCGTTATTGGTCACATTGCCACCTGAGCCGGGCAGGCTTTGGGACTGCACTTGCAGCCAACTGAGCGGACGCCTGCGTTGCCTTCAGATCTGACCAAACGCGAACTCGAAGTGCCCCGTTACCCCGCGCGCGGGCTCAGTGCCAGCGAGACTGGCAAGCGTTTGGGACTCTCAGGCCGTACGGTCGTGGTTCACATGAGCCGCGCCTGCCTCCGCGAGGTACCGACACCGTCATCGTAGAAAGCTATTTGATTTGCATTAGATAAACTGAGCGCCTGGTAAGTGCGCCAGACATTTGTTTTGAATAGTTTGCCTGCGCTACTGCCTGTACCGTCTGACAACAACACGATATTTCGAGCCATTTGCGCCCCCGCAAAATGTACGCGCTTTCGTGAGATAGTCGCTCCAAAATATATATGCTTAAGCGAAACTTGGACTTTCAAAATTACAGAGTTTGCTATGACCAAAAGAACGAAGGGGCGATTCAGTAAGCCCCACTTTGATGCCTTGATGGCTATCGCCGAATACATGCAAAAGCGGGCGGACGGTCGTACCCAACTGGAGCTTCGTGTCTCACTTTCGTTATGGGCATTGTTGGTCGCAGTTACGTTATACGTGCAAAAACGACCTCCGGAATGGGTCCTCGTCTCACTACTAACTGTAATCGTTATCGGACATGCATATTTTTGTTTTTCTGTCAGGATTAGATCGCGAACCGATATTGAAAGGTCGTTTTGGTATGTCGACCAGGCCCGGGCATTACTCTGGGCACCTAAGGAAGCTCTACCAACCGAGCCTTTGAGAGTTGATCGACTCAATTGGCGAGGGCGTTTGCGCGATTTTCACAAAGATCTATGGTCGGATGGCGTATTCATTGGCGCAACGATTTTGATGGCGCTCGTTACATATTTCACTTTAGGAAATGGGTACGCTCGACTTGGACCCTAGCAGCGTCACTTGGCAAATTAGTTAGGCAGCAAAACCGTTAGTGGCGCTGAGACTGATAAGCAAAGTACAGTTTGCTTATCAGTCTGCGGCGACTCCAATTGAGCAATTCGTTATCGGTCAGATCCACCTGTTTCTAAAACATAGCGCTTCGAATTGCCGCCGCTGAACTTCGTCGATTTTCAATTTGGCGTTTGGCGTTCGCTAATAATCGTTCCAACGCAAAGTCCGAATCCGATGGAGGAAAAGCCGTCGCACCGGCAGCGGCCGCGAAAAGTAATCCGATCGCCGTCCAGTAGAAAGCTCCGCTTCTCCCCGTTCGGCAGCGTCACGGGCTGGGTACCGCCTTTCGTAAACTCAAGCATGCTGCTCAGTTCCGCATCGCTCGGACCGGAGATCGTTCCGGTTCCAATCAGATCGCCTGCTTTTAGATTGCAGCCGTTGATCGTGTGATGGGCAACCATCTGCGCCGGCGTCCAGTAAAGGTAGCGAGCGTTTGACGTCAGAATTCTGACCTCGCGCTCGTTGGCTTTGCGCATCTTTGCCGTCGATAGAGATACTTCGAGATCGATATTCAATCCGCCATTGGCCTGATCGTCGTCATTCCAGAGATATGGGAGCGGTTTAGGATCACCGTCGCCTCGCGGCATCGCAGCCGTTCGGAACGGCATAAGCGCATCGGCGGTCACGACCCACGGCGAAACCGATGTAGCAAAACTCTTGCTGAGAAACGGCCCGAGCGGAAACATCTCCCAGCGCTGCACATCGCGCGCCGACCAGTCGTTGAGCAATGAGTATCCGGCGATATGGCTGGCGGCACCGGAAATCGGGACGGGATCGCCGAGCGCATTTCCGCCCGAGACATAGAAACCTATTTCCAGTTCGAAATCCAAACGTTCGCACGCGCCGAACGACGGCGCGCCGCCGGCCTGAAGTGGCGGCCGTTGACCGAGAGGCCGGCGCACTTCGCCGCCGCCGGCTTGAACGGACGATGCCCTGCCGTGATACGCAATCGGCACCCACTTATAATTCGCCGGTAGTGGATTTTCGGGCGTTAGCAGCGCGCCCGCCGCACGCGCGTGATGAATACCGGCATAGAAGTCGGTGTAATTGGCAACGTCTGTCGGGCGGTGCATGGTGCATTCGCTCATCGGCACAAGACATTTTGCCAAAGCGTCTCGTGTCGCTTGTCCGGCCGGATCTTCATCCAGCAGCCGCGATACCTCCTTCCTGAGAAGCCGCAGTTGCTGGTTACCGAGCGCAAACAGCGCATTCAACGAATCTTGTCCTATCGCGTCGCCCGACACACTGCGTATCAACCCGGCATGGCGGGCGCCCGCCAGATCGAATATCCGATCTCCGATTGCAACCCCCACCCCACGCCTGCCGTTCGGCCCGCGGCTGAATATGCCGAGCGGCAGGTTCTGTATCGGGAAATCGCCATCCGGATCGTTGGCCGACGCAACGAAGCTGCGCCGCGACGCGTCGTGCGTTTCGTCGAGCCCATCGATCATGCAGCCGACCTTGCAAGCCTAGGCGATGTATCGATGTCGGCCAAGCCGGTTTCCGACTGAACGAATTGCGCACCGAACGCACGCCGCTCGGCATCGGCCCGCGCGTTCCGCTCCGTAATTGAGAAGAACCAGATGCTTGCGAAGGCGAGCGGCATGGAGAACAGCGCCGGATTGTCATACGGGAAGACGGCCGCGGGGAAATGAAAAACGGCAACCCAGACCGTCTTGCTCAGCACGACGAATAGAACCGAACTTATCAGACCCACAAGTCCCCCGACCACCGCACCCCGTGTTGTGGTCCCGCGCCAGAAAATCGCCATCGCCAGAACCGGGAAATTGCAACTGGCTGCAACGGAAAGCGCGAGCCCTGCCATGAAGGCAACATTCTGATTCTCAAACGCATATGCCAAAATCACGGCGACAATGCCAATGACAATTGCCGCAATTTTGGAAACGCGAACCTCGCGTCCTTCGGCGACTTTGCCTTTGGCGATGACCTGCGCGTAGATGTCATGACTGACGGCCGACGCACCTGCCAGAGTAAGACCGGCGACCACAGCCAATATGGTTGCGAATGCAACGGCCGACATGAAGCCAAGCAAAACCGGCCCGCCGAGCGCGCCCGAAAGATGGATCGCGGCCATGTTCGGCCCGCCGATCAGGTCGGTGATCTTGTTGAACTGACCGGACGCATTCAGTTTGAAATAACTCGGATCGGACATCAGAATCGCGACGGCACCGAAACCGAGAAGCGGAATGATCCAACTGAAATATGCAACGCACGCTGTCGCATAGAACACTGACTTGCGCGCGTCCGCGGCATTCTTGACCGTGAAGAAGCGCATCAGAATATGCGGCAAGCCTGCGGTCCCGAATACGAGCGCAAGACCCAGCGAAATCGCAGAGACCGGTTCGGCGAATAGCCCGCCGGGCGCCAGAATCGCAGCACCCTTCGGATGCACCTTGCTCGCCTCGGCAAACAGCTGGCTGTAACTAAAATCGAAGTGCCAGAGAATGACCAGACCCATTAGCGTTCCGCCACCGAGCAGTAGACAGGCCTTGGTGATTTGCACCCATGTTGTCGCCTGCATGCCGCCGACGGCGACGTAAACAATCATCAGAAACGCCACACTAACGACGGCCCACAGGTATTGGACGCCAAACAGCACCTGAATGACCTTTCCGGCACCTATCATTTGCGCGATCAGATAAAATGCCACCACGACAAGACTGCCCGTCGCGGCCACGAGCCGCACCGACGTACGGTCGAGGCGGAAAGATGCGGCATCCGAGAAGTTGAACTGCCCAAGATTGCGCAGGCGTTCCGACATCAAAAACAGAACGATCGGCCAGCCGGTCAAAAATCCAAGTGCGTAGATAAGGCCGTCGAACCCTGTCGAATAAATCAGCGCCGAGATACCGAGGAATGCGGCAGCCGAAAGAAAGTCGCCGGCAATCGCCAGCCCGTTCTGCCCCGCCGTGATGTTATGTCCCGCCGTGTAAAAGTCGGCGGTCGACTTCGTGCTGCCGGACGACCGGTAGGTAATCACCAGCGTGATCGCGACGATGACGAGAAACATGCCGATCGCGATCCAGTTCGAGCCTTGATTTGCGCCGAGGGCGGCCTGCGCATCTGCGGCGGCCGGGAAAGCTGAAATGACAGCTGCGAGAAACCAACGTGGGGTCATCGGCCGAACTCCTGTTTGATGGATTGGGCAAGATTGTCGAACCGCGAGTTCGAGCGCCGAACGTAGAATCCGGTCAGGCATAGAACCGAAACGATCACTCCCATCGCGAGCGCCATCGAGATCGGGATGGCGCTTCCCGGAATGCTCGCACCGAGCGATTTCGGCGTGCTCGATATCAGAACGAGAAATCCGAAGAACATGACTAGCGTCAAGCCCGACAGCACCCAGCGCAACCGGGCGCGGGCGCTGACGAGTTCGCGAAAATTTTTGCTCGCCATGACTTTGCGAGCCTGTTCCGGCGACAATTGCGACATGACTTCCTCCCCCAAAAGATTACGTTTTATTCGTCAAGCAATTCAGTCGTAGCTACCGACGGGATTTCGCCGGCTAAGTAAAACCTTTCGTTCTTGAAGATCCTTGATCCGGTTCGCCGATATCTTGCGCTCGGCAAGGATCTCTTCGTTGTGTTCGCCCTGAAAGGCGGGAACACCGGGCGGCGGCAACGTCGAGCGGCTGAAGATCCACGGATTTCCCGGCATGCGAACCGTGCCGCCTGCCCTGTTATCGACATCGACAACCGCGCCCCACTCTTTCACCCAATCGGATGCGGCGAATTCGTTAATCGTTCGCAATTGTCCGACCGCAAGGCCAGCTTCGCTGACCTGCACCTGCAGCTGCTCAAGATTTGAGAACGTCGAGAGCCACGCTTTCACTTCGGCAAGCAGCACCTGCAAATTCTGACGGCGAAGATTGGCGGTCGCAAAGCGCGGGTCTGTCTTGAGATCGTTACGCCGCATCATCGCGCAGTAACGCGCAAAGATCGGCGAATAGATCGGACTTGCCGCGATCGTCAGGCGGCGGCCATCCGACATTTCAAAAATGTGGGATTCGTTCGCCGATAGTGCGATCGGCTCGCCGTCGGTGTCGATGCCAGACAACACTGCACCAGCACGTTCGTTGATCGACATCATCGTCGCCGCCATCGAGACATCGACGTGCTGGCCTTCGCCCGTCCGATTGCGGTCGTACAGCGCCGCCAGGATCGCGATGACGCCCTGCAAGCCCGTATAGACGTCTGCGTGGCTGCAGGCGTCGTTTCGCGGCTCGGTCAGAGCATCGCCGAAATGGTCGCCGACCATGTTTGTGAATCCAGTCTCGGCCTGAACCGTCGGCGCGAATGCCGGACGATTCTTCCATGACGTCGACTGGCCGTATCCGCTGAGCGAGACGTAAACAACCTTTGGGTTGAACGCGCGAACGTCTTCGTAAGCAAAACCGAATCTTGCCAAGGTGCCCGGCCGGAAGTTCTCGACGATGACATCCGCCTCGCGGCACATGTCGGTCACGATCTCGCGCGCTTCAACCCAATTCAGATCGATGCTGAGGTTCCGCTTGCCGGCATTCTGCTGCACATAGTAAAGGCCCATGTCGCCGACATGTGGAAAACTGATGCGAGCGAGATCTCCCGTCGGCGGCTCGATCTTGGTCACATCGGCGCCGAGATCGCGCAATGCCTTGGTACAATGCGGGCCCGCGAGTACGCGGGTGAAGTCGATGACGCGCAATCCATCCAGAGGACCAGCCATCGTCAATCCCCCTCGAACACGGCGGACGCCGGCCCCGTCGAAAAAAACGCGTCGAAACCGCGCTGCCGATCTTTAGACTCCCAGATCATGTCGTTGATCTCGGCCTGCTTTGCATCGGCGGTCTTGACGCCGCCGCGCGCGGCAAGATTGGCCTGCATCTTCACGCCCTTGATGACGGCGGTCGGTCCAGCGGCAAGCTGGCGCGCCCAGGTCATCGACGCAGTTGCGAGGTCTGCTTCAGGCACGACGAGATTGATGATGCCCCAACGCTCAAACGCTTCAGGGGTGTGGCGACGTCCGAGCATGGCGATTTCTTTTGCGCGCCCCGAGCCTGCGCGCTCCGCGATGCGCTGCGTGCCGCCGAGCAACGGCAGCAACCCTACCGTGACTTCGACCTGGCCGAGGAATGCAGTATCGGCGGCAACGATGATATCGCAGGTGAGCGCGAGTTCGAGACCGCCGCCAAGTACGCCGCCGTTCAGGGCCGCGACCGTTGGAATCGGAACGTCTTCGAGCGCGCGCCAGAATTCGTCGAGACGCTTTTGGCTCGATTGAATCACGGTGGTCGTTCCGAACGACTTCAATTCAGCGCCGGCACAGAAATGCCGCATCGAACTGCGCAACAGGATTGCGCGGCAGTTCGCAGCCATCACCTGACGATACGCCTCCATCAGATCCTCGATCATTGGATCGTCGATCATATTGTGCGGCGGTTTCGCCAAGGTCACGATGCCGACTGCACCGTCAATTTCATGCGTAACTATCTTCATTAACGCGCTCTTCCTGCCTTGCCGGACCCGATCGAGACAGGTGACATCGGCAAGCGCGCGTGTCCGCTGACTTGCGTACGTTCCTCCCCGTCGAATCGCCGGTTTGCCGACTGTTTTATTTTCTCGAACCAAGTGCCTTCGAATGCCGGTTCGCAGCAACGTCAGATCGTGCCAATGACCGCGTCAGAATCTGCCAAAACTGCCGAAACCGTTTTAAGCAAGAGTGGCGGGCTGCGTTCAAATGTGCCACTTTGCCGTGATCGAAAACCATTCACGGATGCGGGCGCGATGAGGACGATCAAAATCGTCAATCCATTGTCTGCCGATCTCGATGCCCCGACCCAGACCTTGCTGGACGTCGGCGCGCTTGCGGCTGAACTCGCGTCGCAAGGCGTATCGGTCAAAGATTTGTTTGCACGCACCGGCGTGCAGCCTGCGCACCTTCAAGATTCACAGGCGCGAATTTCATACCGTCAGCGTCTTTCGATTTATCGAAACGCCCGCGCCTTGACCAAACATTCAGATGTCGCGTTGCGCGCCGGCGCGCGCCAGCGCATCAGCGATTATGGAATCTACGGCTATGCGATGGTCAGCAGTTCGACCTTCGGCGAGGCTTTGGAGTTCTCGCTTGAGCGCATCGCGATGGCGGGTCCGGTTGTCATGCAAATCAGCCTGCGTGTCGAAGACAACACCGCAATCCTTCGCAGTCACGGCACCGAGGCGCTGGGCGATCTCCTGCCGTTCGCGGCGGAATTTTGGCGAAGCTCAATGACGTCGTTGTTTAGCCGCGTGCTGGAAGCGCCATTTCCGACCAAACGCATGGTCTTTCCATTCGCCGCGCCGGTGCACTGGCGTAATTACGGGCGGATGTTCAATTGTCCGGTCGATTTCTCAAAAGACACGATGGAATGGCATTTCGATGCCAGCGTCCTCGATTTGCCGTGCCCAAATGCAAATCCAATTACCGCGCAGGTATGTCAGCAATTTTGCGATGTGGTTATGGCGGAGCGGCCTGGCGAATCCGATCTTGTCCGACAAATTCGCGCCGCCTGTTTTAACAGCTCGCGAAAATTTCCCACAGCGGAGGAAATGGCCGAACAGCTGGGTTTGTCTTTACGCACGCTTCACCGGCGGCTCGCGGCAGAAGACCTTTCCTATCAGGAAATTCTCGACAACATGCGCCGCACAGTCGCAATCGAGTTTTTAGAGAATACGCAGTTGCAAATCGACCAAGTGGCCGAGCGCGTCGGGTTTTCGGATGCGGCGAGTTTTCGCAAGGCCTTCAGAAAATGGACCGGAGCCTCGCCGACCGATTACCGCCGAACGAATGTCGATGGCGCGGGGGCGGCCTCGTGAAAATCAGATGGCACATACGCGAGTTAGTCTTGTAACCAAACGACGCCAGACTGATAAGGTTTTTAGTGCTTGTTCACCAATCAGCAAACCGACACCATTTTCGTCGTTGCTTACCAGTCAGCTAACTAACTCCATTTGTTTAATTCGTTTCCAAAGTTATCATTCTGTGGTCGCGGCCACCCAACGCGGTCTATGTCACGAGCAGATCGTCTACACCAATAGACAGGCGTCAGTCTGGATTTCATTTAGGTAGCTTCGGGTAAACCGGTTCGCGATGAATTTCGCAGCCTGATTCATCAATAACCGAAATCGCAAGGTGCGGCTCGTTGTGAATCCGTTCGTTACGAAATCGCTGCGCAAGAACTTTGCTGTGTTCTATTGCTTCTGAGTTCAAGAAGAATTTCTTCCCTATTCGGTCACGAATCGTAACGCCGTTTTTCGTATCGAAATAGAAAATCTTCTGCGGCACCTCGATCTCCTGCTACCGAACCGCAAAGTCTAAGCGATCTTGCGATGCTCGATTTCGCGCTCGAGTACGCTTCCGGGAAAACCAGCCCTCCTCCACATTTCCTGAATGACGCTTTCACTGACCTCCAATGATACGGCTGCAAGCAATTCACCGTTACAATCGGCTGGTATTCCGAGTGGCGTGATTTTCATTCCTTCGGCCTGAAAGTACGGCAATCTGAATGCCCGAACAAACGAGGTGATGGCCGATGCGCCCTGCATTTCGCAATATTCGTGCGCTCCGGCGAAAACTTCTGCATGAGTACTGCCCCCGCGACAGTCGCGCGCGACCCCACCTCTCGTAAGCTCGAAAATGTCAGAGCGCTGCGGCACCGGTCCTTCGACGTACATGGGGAAAACTTCGCTGAGCATATGTGGGAGGGTCGTTGGATAAAGACGGCAATACCCTATGACCCGTTCTTGGCTATTAATGGAAACAATGTGGATTGCGTGTTCGTTGTCGTACCGGTCTTTTTCGTAGACGCCATCAACTTCGAACTGTTTCCACCCAAGCTCTTCCACGAAAATCTGATGACGCAATCTAAAAACCTGGTCGAGAGTTCCAGCGTACCTTAGAGCGTTTGCGCTATCGATTATTCGGATCACGGCTGCCTCCTTGATTGGAGACAACCTTCAGCAGCTATGAATTTTCACATATACCCCGACCGGGGTATTGACGTTAGGGGTTTATCTCACCCCGACGGAAGGCTTCGACGGCAGCTTGCGCTCTCGTATGTGCGTCGAGTTTTGCCATCGCCGTCTTGGCAATTTTGTTCACCGTGTCTTCAGCGATGTTTAGAATTTCGCCGATATCCCACGCAGTTTTTCCCAACGCAATCCACGTCATCACATCGCGTTCGCGAGACGACAGGGCTCCTGCTATCTTAATCTGACCGCCGAAAGATGCAAATTTATTTACCGCATATACGCCGACCAACTGCATCAGACCTAAGGCATCCGCGGATTGATCGGCCTCGTAACCACTAAATGAAAATCCGGATTGATATCCGCCATGGCCGTGTATTGGCACGCAGATGCCACAACGCATTCCAAAATCCCGGGCTGCGGTTACCATCACCCGGTTGGCGTATATATCGTCCTTGTTGATTTCTACACTTGACCAGAGGAACGCATTTTTTTTAACGCGCAGCGCATGAGCGACGCGATCGCGTTTGTTCCAGCCCGGCTGGCTATACTGATCTACCCAACCCCGCGGCCAGGTACTCAAGAGTAGTCTTTGCTTAAAAATACTATTTGCCGAAGGGCCGGCAATATGAGCCGCGTACTCATAGCCAAGGCGCTTCGAAAATGCACTGATACTCTCGGAAAGCAGGCCCGAACTTTTGCACCGATTGAACGTGTCGATCGTCCCCATCAACAGATCGAAATAAGGTCCCTTCGCGGTCGCCATTCCGCAGCTCCATTGCCACGGCACGATTTTGGAATAAACCCCTCAAAGTTGCAATACAGTATCGCCGCCCGTGCGCGTAGCAAAATGCCGTCCGCTCCACCACCCCGTCTTACCGGACTTCGACAAAGTCCACGCGCTCAGCTCAGCTTAGGCGGCGCGGGTAGCAAACAAAAGCCTACGCAGCCAACGACAACTACCGAGCTGAGCGACAAGAATACCCATTGGAGCGAATCTGCATCTCCCGAAACCGCAAGATCACTGACGACAGCGGTCATCATCTGAACGATCGCCGCCCCGAGGAAGACCGACATATTTAGCAGTGATAGCGCGCGACCGATTACCGCTGGTTCATAGGACGAGCGAACATCAGCATACTGCAATATCGTAAAGCCTGAGAGCGCGCCAATTGCTACGATGCCAATCAGCGTCGTCGTCAATGGTTTTTGATAAGAGAAACCAAGCCATAAAACCCCAACGGACATCGCCAACGCGCTTGCAACTATAAGATATCGACGACTTTTCCCGCCCGGATCAATCCATCCAAATACGAAAGGGCTTAAAGTCATTAGGACAGAGAGGACCAACACAACGTTGCCACTCTGAATCAATGAGAGGCCTTGCCGTTCCGAAAGAAAGGGAACAATCCAAAACCCTCGAAAAGATATCATGCAGGCGTAGCAAACACCTCCCAACAGCAGGATAGCGACAGTGCCGCGTCGTCTCAAGAGAGATCCGACCAATCGAAAAGACTGGCCAACCGTTTCCTGCGCTGTTGTTTGCACTTCTTTTTTGTCTACCCAGAGAAAGCAAGCCGCGATCGCAAAGACCGCAGCCAATGACACCACGATAAAAGCAGCCCGCCACGACCACATTTCAACAACGTACGCTAGTGGCGTCGCCGTTATCAGCATACCCAGCCCGCCCAAGCCAAGAACCAGCCCGGAAAGAACCGCAAAGCGATCGGGTGAGAAATACTTCGATACAAAAACTAAAGAACCAAGAAATACAGCTGAGCAGCCAATTCCTATGAGAACTTGGCTCACGAGGAGGATCGGAAAATTGGGCGCGATGCACGACAGGAAACTACCGAAGGTCGCAACAGCGAACGACCACGTAACGGTTCGGCCAGGTCCAAACCGATCAATGGCTATGCCGACGAAAAGCTGCATAGCGCCGAAGGCAAAATTATAAGCCGCGGAAAAATAACCGACGGATTGGATCGACAATGCAAAATCTTGACCGATCCCTGGCGCTACGACCGCAGGTAGTGTTCGAAAGACATTGCTTAGAATGTAAACCGCAACGAAGGCGGATAATTGAAAGTACTTGAGAGGCGCGACGGTTGAGGCTTTGACCTGATCACTCAAAGTGAGTCGTCCAAATATTCCGTTCAACCCCGTCTAGAATCGACAATCGTGTTATTCGCTGCAGAAATCAAGCTACTGAATCCTCACTTTCGCCGAAAGTGCGCTCACAAAGGGCCGAAGCATCAAACTGATAAGCTTTGTCTTCTTTGCTTGCCAGTCGGCGTTCCTTCGGATGACATCTTCGATGCTATCGGCTGCTTCATTTTGAATCAGGTCGAACGATATAGTTATTGATTTTGTCGGCGATGGCTTCATTTTTACTTGCGGCTAAAATGCAATTTGCAAACATTTTGCTTTTTTCACCAACTTGAACCTGATCGGTTGGGCCGTGATCCATATCCACTTGAAGTGCGCGCACCTCAGCAAACTCTTTGCCATTTTTCAGCGAATCCCACAAAGAACCATCATGATATTGATGCTTGCGCAGGTGCGCTAGCGTCACCTTTGCAGAGATTTTCGCATTCCAGAGGGCGTCTGGAAAATCCATCAACTCTAGACCAGGCAGAGATCCAAGGTCCTTAATCTGCTTATCGGCTTCAGAATACTGCCCACGGCCAACGAGTTGGTACATGCCGCGCGGTCGATAATTCCAACCATCGTCTGTTCCTGACTTATTATCGAACCCTTTGCCCCACACAGTATTCGCTAACAACATGGGTTTGTTGACGAACGTACCGAGAGGTACGGGAGGTTTTCCAGCAGCGATTGCCGCATCATTTATCTGGCTTATCCTGTCTTTCCAGCGTTGAGGTATTTGCTCTACCTTGTTGAACGACAGATTTTCGCTGGTTCGCGTGAAATCCGCGCTATCGTAAGATACCGAGCCAAGGGCATATGCGAGAACGTTCGTATCTTTGTCGCCGCCTGCTTCCCATTCGTTGATAAGGGACCGCAGATTTTCTGCCTGAAAATAAGTTAGGTATGTCTCGCGAAAAACGGGAAACGGCAGTTCCGGTTTTCCCTGTGCTCGAGCGGAAATCTGTTCCCGCTCTCTTTTTTCGGAGATTTGATTGAATTGCTCGCGATGCCGCGCTTGTAACCAGTTCTTCTCGTAGCAAAGGATCACTTTGTCGGAAAATTTCGGCGCGGACGCCTGGAGAGGGCCGTTGTTTGGTGGCCCGCTTTGCTGGCTTGCGGTCAATGCAGAAACATAGGCATTAGCTCGCTCAGCATCTCGCTGCGCTTTAAAGGCGTCCCGCACGGTACCATTGAGCAGATGGAAGACTTGTATTTGGGTGCAGTCAGCATTCGACATCAAATTCCGGGTTTGTGAGAAGTTGGAGTCCGGCAAGCAATCCCAGAAACGACCGCTGCTTTGGCTGACGATATCTGCTGTCTTTGACGACAATGTCCATCCAAGTGGCAGCGAATAAAAGACGTCAGACATACCAAGTTTGGCAAACGCGTTAAATTTTGGATTTGCTGCGGATTCCGCTGGTGGACCATCAAAAAGGGCCGCGCGATTTAGCGCCGAATAAGTTCGCGACGTGCGCGAGCTTAGCAATGCCCGAATTGGCTCCATGATTTCGCTGAACGATCGGCTTCCGTGATCTGAGAAATCACCAGTAGCCAGCGAAATGAGGTAAATCCGAAATTTCGGCACATCCGCGGTACCTGCCACGACTTTAATCTTCTCGATCAAATCGAGTGCTGTCTGCGTGCCAGAATTCTCTGCGTAACCGCCATCAACTAGACGAGCATAGGTGTTCAGTTTTGTGATGCACTCGTTTTTAATTGCAACCGTCGCGGCCGGCGTAACCCAAGGAAATCGAGCGCTGGCAAACGCCGCGGCACTCAATGGGAGAGCGAGAGATTTGCTTGAAATAATGCCGTTTGCGGCGTCTTTACCTTTGCTAACATTTGCCAAAGTGCAAACGTCCACATCCTTGGGGTGGTTCGGATCGAGGTCAAAAGGAGAAATTACCACTCGCTTGCCACTGCCAACATCTGTTGTGTTGATGAGCAGAGCTGGCACCTGACCATCGGGCGTCCAGCGCGATTGGAAATCCTGCTTTAGTAGATTTTGGGAAACCACGCCATCTGCACGAGCAAAAGCTTTTTCAGCGGCATTCTCGAGCGAATACTCGAGGAAACGTGCACGATCCAGCTCTTTGACCGGCAGCGGCAGGAAGGTTTGTGAAAAATCTGTAAAAAGAAACCCGGCAGTCAGCGGCGCCAAAAAATCTGAAGACAAAATTGAATCAACCCGTTGCTCCGTTTCACCCGTTGATTGAAGCTTTGATAACCGTGCCACTCCGTTGAGGAAGTCAGCAATATTTTGGCAGGCGGGTGCGTCGTCACTTTGGGATTTCGCTATATCGACGGCAGTTGCAGCCGCAAAGGTCGCCGCCCCAACAGAGCCGCCTGACACCGTGCTCATGGCAAAAATGTGCTGACGAAAGGCTGGGCAGAGATCTTGCGTTCGAGCAAGAAATTTTGCGGCATTCTGCGCTGCATATATTCCACCCCCCTGCGCTGTGACGATAAAGACCGGATATTCGCCACGCTTCTGAGACTCAGCTACGCGCGTTGGTTGCTTAATCCATATTTCAAATGCCGAAATGGCAGATTGTCGCGGTAGCGCCGAATGATCGATGAGCCTTAACGCGTGATCATCGTTCCGGCCAAACCATGCAACGAGTACCGCCCATAAAAGGATCAACGGAATGTACGGGACGTTGTGTTCAATAGTTTTCAGCGAAGCGTGAATGACGAAACCCGTCACGCAGAGTGTGAATAGAGCGACGATGCCAAACGTGCCGATCGATTGAGCGATTCTGTCTGGTATCCAGACAAACAACACTGTGAGAAAAACGATTGCCAGAATCGTAAGCGCTGCAAAGGCACCACGATCAAAATACCGGCGATTAATAGTGTCTGACCATGTGTTCAACTTAGTTGCTTGCGAAAGGCGCATAGCAATAAAAAGAAATGCAGATCCCAACAGCCCAAAAAGCGTTGCAAATATTGCGAGCGACAATCTATCGTAACTGATCGCGATCCACTCGATCCGATGAATGCTTCCTATTTCTTGACTTATCGCCTTCTGAGCCGGTGTCAGGACGGCACTTGGACGTGAAAGTATGTTTCCGACAATTGCTGCGATTATCGGTAACACACCGATTACCGCCGGTGTCAGGCGAAACAGGAATTCACTTCGCGGAGTGAGAGAGTTATTCTTTAATAGAATGGATTTCGTCAACGTCGAAAGCTGGAGCGTGCCAAGCCATAAAATCAGTGCGATAAGTACAACAGAAAGAAACTCTTCTGCCATCTGCCAACCATAGTCGGCAGCAGCAATTCGATAAAGTTCGTGTACCTGATCTGGCCCCGCTAACAAGAGCGATACGAATGCCGCGACGGCGATGACCCATCTGCAATTTCTAAGAAATAGAAAGAATTGCGCCCTTGTTGTCATCATCACTCTTGGTTCCTGTCACTAAATATCGCGTAAAATCTTCCGCGGTTAAGCCGGATGACTCTATATATTGTGGACCCAGAAAATCTTGAAGCTTCACCCTTTCTTAGTCCAAAACGTCGACGGCGGTTATCAGATCCGCCGGTCAGTGAGCGCGCTAAAAGCAATTGCGCTAAGCTGTTCTCCTTGTCGGTGGGGAGTCGGCGAGGGAAAATTCCAAAACAGAGTCACTAGTCTTTGCAACACAGCGAACGCGACTCAGTGTTTCTTCATCAATGTCAAACCTAATGGCAATCACCATCTTGCCTCCTACTTTCTTTGGTAGTCCCAAGGGGTAAACTGTAAAGCCGGCGGACTGTATGATTGGCATTTTGTGCAACAAGATAACCGCCGTAACCGCCGACAAACCTTCCTGTAAGCCGTATTCCTGAAGACCCGTCAGTAGTTCGTAATAGGGTTTGCCGTGACGCCTTTTGGGCGCAATCGATATTCTTGATATCTCGAAAACGTCGGGTCGTTCTAAGATTGCACCCTCGACGAGATGTGGGAATGCTTCGCTGATCATATGCGGCGATGTTGTTGGATATAGACGAAAGCAACCGGTCACGTTCTCTTTGTCGTCGAGAGCAACGTGATAGATGGTTTTTTCATTGTCGTATTGATCGACTTCGTATTGGCCGTCCATTTCGAAGTCGGTCCAAGCGCGTTCGCGGACAAATATTTCGTGGCGAAAACGAAAATACCGATCAAGAGTTTCTCTATATCGAAGGCCGTTGGCGTGATCGATTACCCGGATCATGAGATCCTCCAGCAGGCTGCAGGAGGAGCGTCACATCTCGAAAATTGACCGCGTAGTCATAAGACTTGCCATTGACACCCTAAAGCCGAATCTCACCGCGTCGGATCGATTCTGCAACGGCTTGAGTCTTCGTATATGCCTTCAACTTACGCATGGCTGACGCCATGTGCTTGTTCACAGTGTCGGTTGAAATCGAGAGAATGCAACCAGTGTCCCAGGCAGTCTTGCCTATGGCCGCCCAGGTCAGCACTTCGCGTTCGCGAAGGGTTAAAATATACTGAGGCGTTTGATCGGCAGTCCGCAGACGCATCAACTGATTGACCGCGTAAATTGCAAGCAATTCCATGGCCGCTACGCCTTGGTCTGTCCGGTCAATATCCGATCCAGAGAACGAAACCATGCCTTCATAGCCATGCATTCCATGGATCGGCACGCAAAGACCGTTCCGCATGCCGTAATCCTGCGCGGCGACACTCATTACCTTAGTTGCAAGCTCTGAGGATCGGTCCCACGGAACGTTGATCCATTGAAACGCGGTACACTGCGTGCGCCCGTAACTTGCGACTGGATCGAATTGATTGAATTTCTGGTGAACGTACTCTTTGAACCATTGTTCGGGCCAATGCCGCAAAAGCACTCGCTGTTCAAATTCATTTCGAGCAATGCTTGGGGCACTTGTAATCAATAAGTAGTCATAGCCGTAAGTACCGGCCGCAACCTTTATGCAATCGACTAACGCTACTGTCGTCTTTGACTTTTCAAATACCTCAATCAAAGCAAGCACGTTATCGAAATACTTAAACTCACTACGCAGCACCCCCATGTCCCCCAAGACAATAAGAATGGCCTACAACAAAATATTGCATGACAGCCGTGGGCACGCAATCGCCGGGTATGGGGTCGTAGGAACGAATTTTATAACAAAAACGAGCGGCTGAGCGAAATTCGCATAAGCAACATCGTCACCGGGGGTGCCAGGATAAGCGTTCAACGGTTCTATATAAATCTGAAAAGCGCGCCCTAAAAGAGAATTCGGATATCAGCAGAATAAAGTTTTACATTGCCACGGTCTTCAGTTCTGACCAGCAATATGGAGTATAAACGAGACCAAACAAGTTTCCTTGCCTGAGATAGTCAAGCCGAATTGTACGCAAGGCCATTTCAACAGTGTGTTGCCCATCCATCCACGTAGAGAAAAAACTCTCTGCAACATCCATGGCCATTGCCTGCTCAACTTTGACTTCAGTGCCGATCACGCCAGCCGCATTTCCTCTACCAACAAATGCATCAAGATACGAAACTAGAGTTTCTGGCTCAATAGCTACCGAATGGCAGGCATTGATGAAGACTAGTGGGCGAACCTTGTCCCAAATTTTCTTGTTGAGGTTATCGTACCATTCCATCGTCCAACCAATAAAATCGCTCGTCGTGATCGACTCACGGTTACCTACACCCAGGAACGTATTCGAATCGGCAATATTTTTACGCTCCCCATGACAATAGAAATAAACAAATGGCACGTCTGCTCCAAGCAGGGTTTCGATGGTGGCCTTGTCCTTGCCCTCTCGAAGTTTGGCCTCAGGCCGCACCTTAGAGAGCGCGATAACAAGCCTTTCGACGTGTTTTTTTAGGCTCCCTAGATCAACATCGTATTGGGTTTCGCAAACCACCACTTCGCACGCAGACATCATGGGAACAGTGAGTACGGGCCGAGTTGCCGATGCTAGTTGCTCGATTGCATAGCGGTAACCCCAAAATCCAAACGGGCAAAGCACATCTCGCTTGTGAGGGCCGCATGGGCATTTAAGCGGCGCGCCAGAGAATAAGGGAGTTCTTCCGTCCCATTGTTCTACCATTGGGCAAAGTGTGGGCGTCACGCCCGAGTACAATGGAATCTCGTAAATGTAACTCCAAGGCAGTACGAAGCTTGACGTATTCGGGCGCGTGACTTGGATCACAAAATTTTCCGGGGCACGGCGCAAATCGCCAAAAAAACTAGCCGGAACCTGGCCGGGCAATTGCGTATATAAATCCCAACCGATCGGCGCAAGTTCACGCAGGTCGTCCGCCAACATTGACCGATCACGACGCTTCTCTTCAGGCGCCCGTATCGACAGAGCGCTACGTAATTTTTTAATTGTTTCGCCGACGTTCTTACTTTTTATCTCGAGGGTCATACCGGGAGCACTTTGCGCAGATGTTGCGCCGGGAGCTCGAATTACAATCTGATGATTGCCACTATCGTTTGCGTTGGTCAGGATGCTGATCCGAGGTCGCTCAGGAATATCATCTAGCCCAGTTAGATCGTCGGACGTCGTGAAATCCGTTATTATTTTGAAACCACCGACATCTCCCGGCCAAATCGTCAAACGTTGCGATTGGATCAAAACGTTCCGGTAATAGTACCCGATCCGAGCATGGGCGGCTTCGGTCCACGGAAGACCAGTTGGTGTTTTCAAATAAAAACTAAGAAAGCGGCCACCGCCTTTCGCGCGTGCATAGTCACCATCTTCGGGAAGAAAAAAGCCGCCGTGCGCTACGCTAGGCCGCTCCGTTTTGAGCGCTTTTTCGTCTATGCCAACTCCGAGGTCGGTGCTGCTTACCATCACATCGAGTTCGACATTTGTCGGAAGTCTCTGTTCGGGAATAGGTTCGGGGTTCGCAACTCTGCTTTCCGCCGAGAGTTCACCGATATCGAGCCGAAGGCGTACTATGCTATCGGGCCCGAACGATGACTTTCTTGTTAGCAGACTGCCCTTCAGATCGAGCAAAGCGGCATTAGCGTATCGGGGTTGACGTCGAGGCGTATACGTAGCTGGACCCGCATGCCGGTCGGCTCGTCCACCCCAAAAACCAGGATCTGATGACGCGATTGGCCCGGATACCCAATCGAAATCGAAGGGTGACAAATTTTCTGAACCCGGAAGCAGATTTCTAAGGGCATCCAGAATCCCAGATTGGGTTCGACCCTCTGGAGTTTCTTTCTTGCTTACAAAGCTTTTTTCCTGGCGCTTCCGTGCTTTTGTTTCCAAATCCGCATTTTTCTCTCGAACTTTTTGCCCGACCGTTCCCGCATCGATCGAGCGAGGTCGTCTTTTAGGAGTCGATGACTTCGGGGCCGATGCTCGCTTTTTGGTCTTTGCCAATGGCGCGCGAATCTCCGTCGTCACCCTTCGCGGTGCTTTATCCTTATGTCGTTCAGCCTTACGTGCCACCTTCTTTGTCGGCGATTTCCTCGCCACTCGTTTCGAGGTCGATTTCTTCGCTGCTTTTTTGTTTTGCTCCGGACTGCGACGACCGCTACGCTTTCCAGATCTGATCCTTTTTTTGGATTTTGGGCCATCGCGAGAGATGCTCGCACGAGATAATCCACTGAGAAGCGGTCCATACAACTGGATCGATTCAACGACGTCGCCAACACTAACCGCGGTATCCATTGCGGTCATGCTGATACGGGCACCCCGCACTCTTAACGACGGCCACTTCTGAATCTGACCTGCAAGTTCGCGACGTTTAGTCCGCTCGATGAAATCAAAAAGAGGTGTATGCGCTTTAAAAAACGAAACCGGCAGGCCGCTGAAGTTCGCCATACATTCAACGACCTGTCTTAAAAGCCAAGCCGTATCGAAAGTATCGTTTCCGCTCTGCCGTCGTGGTGTTCGTGCGGCCATTCTGTGCTTTCAAACCAAGAAAGGGATTACATCCAATCACTCCCGTCGGCGGCTGAGTACGGCTGCAGCAGAAACCAAAAATTGCGCAGCAACCATTCTAACGTTCAAATCGTCTCTCGTCGGCTCGAGTTAGGATCCGTCGCCAAGCCATCCAGTGCCTTTAAGCCAGGTGTTGCCGAGAGTAAGGTATCCAAAGAAGCCGAAAAACAGGCCGATACAATACCAGCCAAAAAGTGCTGGCGAATTGAACAGTGCCGTAACCGCACCTCCACCAATGGCAGCGATGACACTCGCGATATTCGATAGGGCTACCGTTTCTCCCTGCCGACGCAACGTCCTATATGTTATCCATCCAATAATAATTCCAAAACATAGTGCGCCAATCAGATCTACACCCATAACTATCCTCTCCATTTCATTTCTTCGACGGTTTTAACGAAACGCACGAGCGCTCTCAGGTGATCGAAGAACTCGAGTCGCCCATAGAAGAGCCCTCCTAGAAACCTTTGGAAACATTTACTTCAAGCAGCCAAGACGACATTCAAAAAGCGTGAGAGTGAAGACAATTCGGTAATGAGCGCGAAACGACTACTGGTCGGACTATCAGCAACGACCCCAGAATGCACACCGACCCCAAGATTTTGACCACCAGCTTTCGTCATCCACAATTTGCCAGAATCCCCGGGAATTCCCGGCGAAAAATCATCAATGCTTTTGACAAGGAAGCACGCGATCCGCGAGATGCCGCCTGGCTGCTGCTGATAAACATAGTACACATGAGAAATAACACCTGCGCGTGCACCGGATGCCCAGGAGTAAGAATAGACCGGAAGATTCAAGAGCGAATTCAAGTACGCCGAAGGCGACGCTCGATTGGGTTTAAAGATCCCGACAGGTTTTCCGAAATTTGGGATCTCGGGGCTAAAGCGATTTTCTAAATTGGGCGGGATGAGAACCAGAGCACAGTCCACGTCGATATAGGCCTGAGGGTTATCGAAGGGTGGCAAAAAATTCTCGTCCGCGACAAGACCCACACTTCTTGCTGTCGTCCCCACAATAGCACCCACCGATCTGAAGTCGGGGCATGCGATCGCGCTGCCTTCGCTGAGCGCAATATGTTGGTTGGTAAGAGCGTACAATCTTGTTTGATTTGGATCTGTCATGAGACAGCCCAATGTCCCGGTAATCTGCATATTAGATATCTTCCCGCCAGCTTGATAAATTTGCGCTGGGGAGCGAGTGCCCGGCTGCGATGAGTCATCGGAATTTATTGTCACAACGTCGGTTGGAAATGTTGCGCCGTCAGCTTCAATGAATTTCGGTAAGCGTGTTCGTCCATCCACCAGGCGCCGCCGCGCTCCTAAGATTGGGAGTTTCGTTTTCACGAAAAAGGTAACAGCTGATCTGTTGCCGCGCGTACTTCCTCGAACTTCCTTTGGCCCATAGGCAACGCCAACAATGCCAGATTTCAGCTTAAAGCGATTGAAAGTCACCAGTAGGTCGGCCGGTTTCATGAAAACACTCGCTAGAGATCAACACGATCAATCCTCTGGGTCGAAGGATCGTAAATAATCATGTAGCTGCGAGTACTAATAAGGCTTTTGCTCGCGTTGCCGGAAACGGTCTGGGTCCCTTGCTTCTCGATAAGCTTTTCTACCGCCGCGATGGCCTGCTCAAATGTCTTGTCGTCCACTTTGCTGGAAAGCTTGGTTGGATATTGCGCTGTACTTAGCTCCATGCTCGTTTCTGCCGTCCCCGAAAGCGGTCGCTTAATATCGAGATTCACGAGCTGACTGGCGCCAAGTGAAATCGGCGTCTTGTCAATCGTAGTCTCGTTTGTGTAGGTCTTAGTAATGCTCGTGACTTGCCCATCTTTCACAACTGGGTTTTCAACGAGATATCTGCTTTCAGTCGCAAGAAAACCGACCTTCTGTGGAACAGTCACCACAATGGGCACGCCTGCTACTGTTCTTGGTACTACCACACCACTTTCATCTCGAACGAAATAGGTTGTTTCGTAACTTGAGCAACCTCCAGCAACAAGCAACAGCCCCAGAACAATCAATTCGCGCATATGGCCCCGATGTCTGCCGCCCCAAAAGCAGCAATTTCTTGCAGCTCGATCGAGAGTCGGCGGGAGGCCCACAGAAATGGTGTCGCCAGCAAATATTAGGCTTAACCTGAGTACGACCTGCCCCGCATAATCCCCACTCCAACTTTCGGCGAAGCGATACTTGCCGTGCCATGGCAAGGAATAGCTATTGACAGTTGATGCGTCGGGCGAACACGGAGCTTTGGTGATGGGATGGCTAAGAAAATTTCGTGATATTGGTCACTTTATCATTTCGTGCGTCCTAAAACCTGAATGATGCATAGCACTGGGTAGCGAATGGAGTATCGATTTGCCGAATTTATCGCACGATCGACTTTGTAGTCGGCCAGTTTGATATTTTTGGCGATGATTGACTAAAATATTCAGCCTTGAAACCGAATCTACTGAGGCGCTCGAAACGCTCGTTTCATCCCTAGCAGGGCTATACCGAGTCGAGTCACACTGATCGATTGGAAAGCTTTTCGTAATTTGCTAGCCAACGAATGACCAGACAGATTTTATAGATTTCTTATTAGACGCCAGCCGGGATTTGCGCCAGTCGATCACAAGATAAACTCGGGCTAAGTGTCGTCCTAAAAACTTGCGGTCTGGGTAAACTGTAGAGTGGATATCGCGCGCTGTTTTCTTGTAAGTTCGTCGGGAAAGTTCCTTTAACCCGCCTGTAAACGTCTGTCATTGGTTATTGTAACTTGCCCAATCATTGGGAAAATTCCAAAAATTCAAGATTGCTCATAACGGAAAAGATAAGCTTGAAAAAACCACACCTAACCCGACAAACCAAACGCATAACATCTCATATCGGCGTAGAGGTATTCTTCGCCCTTCTTCCGCTGGCAATCCTCGGAGTTTATTGGCCCAATCATGGCCAAGGACACCCTAAAAGCTTTTGGTGGGGTCCAGAAGTCTCCATGACTTCTTGTGTCATCTACGGCCTTGCGCTCTCGAAACTGATAGCGGGATCGATTGTCATAGCCACAAGAAATACTTCTGAAGCCCGCACCTTGTCGATTACAGTTGCGGTATTGGCACTGCTACTCGTGCTTGGAATTATTTTTTCAACTATTTTAATTTCAAAACTGTCAGTGCAAACTGACAGCTATATTTGGCTGGGGCTTCAATATCTAAACTTAGCTTTCTCGATTGCGAGTTTCGTTACCCTTGGAGGATACGGAATCCGCGCAACTGAATCGCAAGAATAGCCACTAGTTTTTACGCTCAAAAAAAGGACGCGTCGTGATTCCGTTGAGCAAAATTGCGTGGGGACCCGACGATGCTCTAGCGAAGGATTCGAAATTCGCAGCAAAGTGGATTGAGCCAAATTCCATAGAGGTATGCCTTGACGAGAATAATTGGATAGTAAGTGGAGAAAAGGGTTCCGGGAAAAGCGCGATAAACCGTGCGTTAAAGGAAATTCATCGCGATAAATTCGATATTGTTTCCAGCATCGATTTCAACGGCCTGACTTTCAGCTCGCTGTACGGGAACATCGTATCTTTCGCAAAGACCACTCAGCTTGATCGCACCGTCACGCTATCTCAGTATTGGATGTTTTCGATAGTTGTTGAACTAATCAAAGAAAGCGTCCGCGCTTATCCAAATATTTATGGCGAGGTTTTTAAGCGGTCGACGTCGTTCGATACCTCCGTTTCGGTCCACGACCGTTTGCTCAAATTGATGGAAGGAGCATGGAATAAGATAGATCAAATTACCGGTGCCAAGGGGAAAAAGCGGAAAAAGAAAAGCACGTCCGCAAATCTAATTGAAAGCGGCGGCATTACTGCGAGCGAGCTTTCGGAATTGGCGCGATTCCCCATTGGCGAAAAATTTCAAAAATTAAAGAAGGACTACTTCGACCTTGTCAGTCGGCATGAGCATAAAATAATGCTCATAATGGACGGCTTGGACAAAATTGATAACCGAGACATTGACCACAATAGCGTAGGATTAATCTTTTCTAGTCTGGTTGATGCGACTGTCACATTAAAAAATGACAAAGACATACCTGACGGGATATTCCTCAAAATTATCATTCCTCACGATCGATACATTAGCTTGCGCCTCCGCGACTCTGACAAGGTCGACCTTTGTCATGCATCGATACGTTGGAATCGTGATACACTCAAAGAATTCATTAGAAGAAGAATAGAAGTATCCGTTGAAACACAGTTTTCAAATTTTGAATTGGCATGGAAGAATGTCTTTCCAGACACGGTGATCAATCGGCACTACGGTTTGTCTGAAGATACCTTTGACTACGTGGTCAGGCATACGATGTACCGACCCCGGCAGTTGCAAATACACCTTCAGCAAATAGCTAAGAAATACAAGGGCAAGCTCATCGAGCCAAGCATGATTAGTGGCTGCGTCGCCGAGTCGTGTGCAAGTTTGACTCGTCACTTCGTTAACGAATACTCCATTGACCATCCCAACCTTTCAAAGCTTCTTCAAATGTTTGATAGGCGTGACAATGTCATGGAATTCAAGGTGTTCAGGGACATAGTCAGCACTGCCATTTCCCGCTTCAGCTCTAGTGGAGCTAACCGTCCTAACGTTGACGACAAAATAGATAGTCTTTTCATGATAGGATTTTTTGGTGTTGTAAATTTCTTTGAGCCCTCTGAAATAATTCGCAACACTTACATTCCGCCGACTAAAGAGGGACAAAGGCACTACGTGGATTTCTTCTTCAAGACGGCACGCTTTTCAATTGTCGGTACGCTGCGTGACGAATCGTTAGTCGCGCTTCATCCAATCTTCGTCGAAGGAGCGAACCTTCGTCCACACCCCGCAATCATAGTTGGGTGATGAGATATTGCGAAGTACTTTGTACGCGATGCTTTTCTGTTAGCCAACCGACTCTATTTTTAGTGTTTCCTTACGATCAAGGTCGGACTGATAGGTAAAGCACATTACCTTATTAGTCAGCCGACTGACTCCGATTGAGCAGTTTGCTTATCGGTCTGCAGACTGGCTCTGGTTGACCACAAAACTGGCCATTCGTTGCCTTGCGAAATATCCGAGAATGTCTTTCTGAGTTCGAGAATGCGACGTATTTCTAATAATGGTTAGATACGTAAATCTGCAAAAATGTCTGCAGTGAAGGAACATATGGCGCGATCAGCGCTAAACTAAGACGTGGTCAAGCCACGGTTTTATCACGTGCTTCGTGATGCGAACGCGATGACGCGCCAGATTACTCTGAAATGTACGCTGCATAAGCCCTTCTGGGCGCGTCTAATTTGTGGCTGCGAAATTTCCAGACAAGCTCAAATTGGCTCTCTAATGCATGGATCTTGGATCGTTCCTGTGAAATCGATCCGTCAAGAAAGATCATGCCAAGATCTGCTCCCTTAAACTGGGAGCCGCCTTCAGGCGGCACTTCTTTCCACTCATAGAAATTCACGAACGCCCAAGTAGTTTTCTTTGATTTCAGTATCACGCCTTTAATTATCGGATGCGAGAAATCATAGTACCGTACCTCGCGGCGTGCTTTGTAAGTCCAAGGCGATAGTGCGGCTTGATGTATGGTTTCAGATTTTCTCCATTTTCTGAGATCAAGTCCTTCAATCTTCTTGTTGTGGCTCTCTTCGTCGATCTTTTCCGCGATCCAACAACGATTTAGAACTTTGATATCAAGACCATCTTGGTAGAAATGCTCGTACTTCTGATAGTCACGAACTGTTTCGTAGGTGTAACCAAAAATGAGCAAACTTCTTATGTCCTGATTTGCAAAAAGCTCTTGATATTTATGGGCAAACTCGACGGCCGTCAGTATATTGTTAGGTGGCCCACGTTTGAAAATATAGCCGGTTAATATACCCACTGCGAATGCAAAGGTTATTTTCCATTTGTGGTTGAGAGCTTCACTTACAAAAAAGTTTTGAAAAGCAATAAGCCATGAATCAATCTTATCCGGCCACTCATCGGGTTTGAGTCCAAGGACAGTCGCCGAAATTCCGACGACGCCAAGCAGTATCCCGAGAGCGGCAACAATTCCTTCTTTTGTAATGACTCTGCGCAAAACGATATCCTTAAATCAGTTGAATCCGACAATCAGGCAAGCTGTGAACTCTTTCAAAACTGATCTCTCCGGCGCTCCGGCAATATGTGCTCGCCGCGGCTACTCTTGTCGCAAACTTCAGTGTCTCAGCCCATGAGTAGCCGCGCTGCAGACCGTGCAACAGACCGGCTGTCATTGCGTCCCCAGCCCCAATATCAAAGCCATCAGTGTTGGCGTCAATGCTGCAACAAAAATAAGCTCCATCAACGCACGCGATCCAACCAGCTCGGCCGAGCGTTACAATTGCGTTTTGCGCACCCCTCGCAATTGTAGCCTCAACCAATCGGTTGGGGTCAGGCATCGCAGTGAAGTCAATTCCAATTGTTTTACAAATTTCGAACGAGTTCACTTTAACCAAAAAGGGCGATAAATTGAGGGCAGACAAGAGCGGCGCGCCGGCAACGTCCACCACTGTTCGACTATTACGATTCAAAGAAATCTGACAGATAGTTTCTGTCAGAGTCGGCGTAAATCCAGCAGGCAGACTGCCGGAGATGCAAACAAGACTGTCTGTCGAGATCTGTCGATCGAGTAATTCGACGAACTGATGTTGGATCGCATCCTCAAGTGCTGAACCGTCTGTTCTAACGATTGTCGCCTCTGGTTGGCCGTCCTGGTAGATTACCGTCGAGAACCGCGCTTCCTTGGTGTGGTTGACGAATTCGCAGTGAATTTCAGCGTTGTGCAATTCTCGATAGATGAAATTGCCGAATATGCCGCCGAGACAGGTGACAAGAACCGGCGAGCCCCCCAAAGTTCTCATGATCCGAACGACGTTGACGCCTTTCCCGCCAGCGGCAACGCGCGCGTCTGCGTCATTTAGGCCATGCAATGAAAAGTCTTTACAAAAATACGTGAGCTCAATTGTGGGATTTGGCGAAACAACAATTACGCGACGCTCTGGCACGGTGCTTCCCGCATAATCTGCACACCTGCACTACAACCGATTCTGGACGCTCCCGACTCCAAAAGCTTAGCAAGATCGGCGTAGGTACGAATGCCTCCCGATGCTTTGATCAGAGCCTTGGTTCCGATGGTGCGGCGAACGAGTTTTACGTGCTCCACCTTTGCACCGCCGGCAGTATGCATGCCGGTTGATGTTTTTACAAAGTCGGCTCCTTGTTCAACGCATATTTCGGAAATCGTTTGTATTTCTTTGTCGGTTAGGATTGCAGACTCGATAATCACCTTAAGGATATTTGGACGGGTCGCGGCGGCCCGAACTCGTGCAATGTCGTCAATAACCTTGGAGAGCTCGTTGCTTTTGAGCCATCCAATGTTGATGACCATATCGATTTCCTGCGCTCCATCGGCGATCGCTCGTTCTGTTTCGCGGACCTTGGCGTCCGTGTTGCAAGCACCGAGCGGGAATCCGACGACGCTACAGGTCTTAACAGAGCTACCCTGAAGTAAACTGCTAACCAGCGGAACCCAGCATGAGTTCACGCAGGCCGAAGCAAATTCATATCGCTTGGCTTCTGCACAAAGCGCGCGAATCTGCTCATCGGTCGCTTCAGCCTTCAGTAAAGTATGATCAATCGTTTTGGCGATGTTCATGGCGACTCCCGCCTCGCGGGGAGGAATTTCCAAATTATAGCACGTGGCGAAGCGTTTATATTGAATATTTGTGGCCTCAGGCCCGGTACCAATTTCAGCAATTGACACAATCCGCGGCGGACCGGCCCCAGCAGCGGCGGCTGCACGATTTGACCCATACAACGTCTATGTGACCCGAACCGTCACTAAAGCCTAGGGCAATGCTGTCTAAGCGCTCCGCTACTCTATCTCGCTAATAGTGCGGCTCATACATCTGCTCTTGTATGAATGTCGCCAGATCATTTGGCTGCGGCAAATCAGTAAACTGTCGATCGAAGGCTACTTTAGCCACTGAAGCGGCGATGCGAGCAGAGACTTCTCGTATTCGAGAGAGTGCGGGGTAGAGACTTCCTTGGTTAATATCGGCATCACTTACGCAGTTTGCTAGAGTGTGGGCTGCCACCAAAAACATTTCGTCTGTGACTATGCGCGCTTGAGCAGCGATGACGCCGAGTCCAACACCTGGAAAAATGTAAGAGTTGTTTCCTTGCCTCGGCACGAACTCTCGTTGCCCAATTCTCACCGACGCGAATGGGCTGCCGCATGCGAATAGCGCGCGTCCGCCCGTGTAACGATAGGCTTCCTCAGCTTTGCATTCTGCATGCGATGTCGGATTGGAAAGTGCGAATATTATTGGCCGTTCATTGATTTCAGCGACTGCCCTCAAGACATCCGAATTGAAAGCGCCGCCTTTTGCGCAAACTCCAATTAATACTGTCGGCTTGAGAATTCTGACAGCGTCGATGAAGCTACCGACCTGGGGATGGTCGTGTGCGTATTTCTTCTTGTGCTCATTTAAATCGCTTCTATTACTTACAATTAAACCGCGCGAATCGACGAGCCAATTCCGTCTAATCGCTTCTGATTCTGGCGCACCTTCTTCCATCATTGCAGCGACGACGAGATCAGCGATGCCACGTGCGGCCTCGCCGGCGCCGAGAAACAGTATGTTTTGATCTTTAAGATGCTGTCCTGTTACGCGAAGCGCCGAGAACAATCCTGCCACCGCCACTGCTGCGGTACCTTGGATGTCGTCGTTGAATACACACGAATTTCCCCGGTACTTTTCGAGAAGATGAAAAGCAGAACGATTGGCAAAGTCTTCGAACTGAATCAGAACGCCTGGGAATGTTTCTTTCGCCGCAGAAATAAATTCGTCGATAAAGTGGTCGTATTCATCTCCTGTACGGCGCGGTTCTTGGGCGCCCAGATAGTATGGATCGTTTAGCAACTTGTCGTTGTTTGTACCGACATCAAGCGCAATTGGCAGACAGAGTTCCGGGTGAACACCAGCGCAAGCGGAATAGAGCGATAGCTTTCCAACCGAAATTCCCATTCCGTTGATACCTAGGTCTCCTAGCCCCAGAATGCGTTCCCCGTCAGTGACAACGATCAATTTCGGCTTGTGAGGCCAATTTCTGAGTATTTCCGCTATTCGCCCACGGTCATTATAAGAAATGAAAATTCCCCGCGGCCTTTGAAAGATCAAACCGTATTTCTCGCAAGCCATGCCAACTGTCGGCGTGTAGATCAGTGGCTGGATTTCGTCTATGTGATCACACACGACACGATAGAAGAGCGCTTCATTGCGGTCGCGCAATGCATTCAGCGCAACAAACTTTTCGAGTTCACTCGCGGAGGCTCTCAGGTTCTCCATAAAACGCGTGGCTTGGGCTTGCATCGTCAAAACGCGTGGAGGCAGCAGCCCAACAAGGCCAAAATCCTCCCTCTCCTTCGCAGTGAACGCCGTTCCTTTATTGCGGAGTGGATTTCGTAACAAGCTTATGCCGTGCCCAATGGAAACGGCTCCGTCTTTCGAAATCGGGTGCTGACTTTCACTCACAATGTTTCCTCAATAGATTCTTGTGTCGATCAGAACGCGTCTGCCGGTCGGACATCTGATTGCCAAACGTATTCGTCGTATAGTCCGGCGTTGAACGCGCGCTCTCGCACGAGAGTCAAAAGGACGTCGATTGTCGGTGTCGGGATCCGCGTTAACTTTCCTAACTCTTGGACCGCAGTTACCAACGCGTCTATTTCCATTGACCGACTTCGCTCAAGATCCTGCAGCATAGACATCTTATGTCCAACCGCACGGCCGGCGGCAGCCAGCCTTCGATCCATCATCGCTTCGTCAATGCTTACATGAAGTGCATCGCTTACTGCCTTCGCTTCTTTCATACTGCTGATGCATAGTTGTCGCAGATGAGGCTCTCCCGTGATCCGGTCCAAGGTGGCGGATGTCAAAGCACTTATCGGATTGAAACAGACGTTGCCCCACAGCTTGAGCCACAATGCGTGCCTGATGTTGTTTCTTACTGGGGCGTCAAAATTAGCCTGGGTCATCACATTGCTAAGCGCAGAGACGCGCGGCGATACCTCCCCGCTCGGCTCCCCTAATATGAAGCGGTTGAACTGGTTATGGCGAATAACGCCGGGCGCAACGACTTCACATGCGGGATCGACGACACATCCAATCGCACGCTCAGGCCCGATCAGTTTCCACTGAATGCCATCAGGGTCCACGGATTGGAGAATTTTACCCTCGAGCGAACTTCCCTCTTTGTAGAAATACCACCAGGGAATGCCGTTCATAGCCGTGACGACTGCGGTAGTGGGCCCAAGCAACGGTAGGAAAGAACGCGCCGCGGAATGAGCCTGATGTGATTTTAAAGCACAAAAAATGTAATCCTGCGGACCGAAACTATCAGCCATCTCCCTGGCCCTAACATTTGCAACCTTCGTGGCGCCGGCAATCTCTAGCGTTAGACCTTTGGCCTTGATCGCGGTCAAATGTTCGCCGCGCGCCACCACACAAACGTCGTGCCCGGCTAAACTTAGTTCTACGGCGAGATAACCTCCAATCGCGCCTGCGCCAAAAACACAAATCTTCATTATTCGTACCCAGAATATTATGGAAGGAAGAGCCCGCAGAAAAACTCTGCGGGCCCCACAGCTCAGATATCAAAGCGCGACTTGAAGCGCTCCATACCAACCGTAATACTCTTCACTTGCGTGTATTCGTGCATCGCCTCGCTTCCATGCTCTCGACCGATGCCGCTCAGCTTATATCCACCGAACGGAATTTCGGACTGGTAGCCGTAGGAATTGATGAAAACGTTTCCGGACTCAATTTCTTGAGCCAGCTTGTTGCTTTCGCGAATGTCGTTGGACCAAACGTAGCTAGCCAGCCCAAATTCCGTGTCGTTTGCCATGTGAACAGCATCGTTCAGATTCTGATATGGCGTCACACACAACACCGGGCCAAAGAGCTCTTCACTTGCGATCGGCAGTCCTGGACGCACGCCTGTGAGAATGGTTGGGCGCAGGAAGTTGCCTTTGACCAAGTCTGGTGCGGTTTCCTTTTCACCTCCGGAGAAGACTTTGACACCATCTTTCTTGGCCGTGTCGACCTGCGAGAGGATGTCGGTGAGGCGCTCTGGCGTCATCAGCGGGCCCAATTGGGTCTTGCTATCGAGAGGATTGCCGAGCGGAATTCGTGCCGCTTTGGCCGCTAGATCCGCGACGAATTTGTCGTGCTTCTTTGCAGGAACGAACAGTCGCGTTCCCGCGAAACAAACCTCAGCTTTTCGAGCAAAAGCCTGGGTGAGCACGCCATCAATGGTCTCGTCCCAATCAATATTCTCGCAAACGATGATCGGGCCCTTGCCGCCAAGTTCGAGGACCGTAGGCGTTACCGAATAAGCAGCTTGCTGAAGAATCTCGCGACCGCCTTCGGTACCACCAGTGAAGATAATCTTTCGTACTTTCGGATGCTCAACAATCAGCTTGCCGATCGAACGGCCTGCACCGGTGATGACGTTCACGGTTCCTGGTGGGAAGCCTGCTTCGTCAACGAGTTCGCTAAAGCGTAGGTTTGTAAGCGGAGCGACCATTGACGGCTTAACGACCATGGTGTTGCCGCAGGCGACCGCCGCGGCAAAGCCGCGGGCCATCAATTTGAGCGGCGTATTCCAAGGAACAATTTGGCCAATAACGCCGTAGGGCTCGCGACGAGTAATGTTGAAGCGATTTCCCAGATCCTGGTACTTTCCTTCAATTGAGCCTGCGAGGCCCGCGAAGTATTCAAGATGCTTCGCCGAAGTAGCGACTTCCATTCGTGTTTCGCGGATTGGAATGCCCGTATCTAGCGATTCCAATACGGCAAACGCCTCTGCGTCGCGACGCAGAAGTTGAGCTAGCCGCAGCAGAAGTTCGCCACGTTCGCGGCCTGTCAGATTGCGCCATTCAGGACGGCTAAAGGCCGTATATGCCGCTTCGACGGCAGCATTCACCTGCGCCTCGCTCGCGGGTCTAATTTTACAAATTTCTGAGTTGTCGAACGGGTTCACAACGCTGAAGGGAGTCTTCCCTTCACCTTCGACAAACTTGCCATTGATGTAGAGCTCCGCTTTGACGCGGGCGTCTTTCAATTGAATCAGGGACTTATCCACGAGTGCCTCCTTGTGTGTTCCGACGCGCCTAATAGCCATCTTGTATTACTTGTATGATATAAGCAGACAATGCGTCAAGACATCCTTTGCAACAGTGGATTTCCTTCGTTATTACATGTATTGATGTATTAAAACATGTATTAGGAGGAAACTATGAGGGACACGACAAACGCTACGCGCTGGCTCCAGCTCTTGATGGGCGTACTGTGCATGGTGACGATCGCGAACATGCAGTACGGCTGGACACTGTTCGTCTCGCCCATCGACGAGAAATTTCATTGGGGACGCCCTGCTATCCAGACAGCGTTCACCATCTTCATTCTAGCCGAGACATGGCTGGTGCCTATCGAAAGCTATTTCATCGATCGTATTGGACCAAAAATCACCGTCGCCGCCGGCGGCGTAATGGTCGGACTCGCTTGGGTCATCAACTCGATCGCTGACAGCCTTTTCATTCTCTACGTTGGTGCGGCAGTCGGTGGGTTGGGGGCTGGCATCGTTTACAGCGCTGCGATCGGCCTTGCTCTCAAATGGTTTCCAGATCGACGCGGACTTGCTTCTGGACTGACCTCCGCCGGCTTTGGCGTTGGATCGGCCCTGACGGTCGTACCCATCGCCAACATGATTCAGGCAAGTGGGTATCAGCAGACTTTTCTCTATTTCGGAATCGCGCAGGGTTTGATCGTTCTTCTTATCGCGCCCTTTCTTCGCTTTCCAAACAATGGCGAAACGCCGATCGTAAAGCTTGCTTCCAACGTTGATCTTGCTCCCTTGAAGACCGTCACGCAGCCGATCTTTTGGTTGCTCTACTTTATTTTTGGACTGGTCTTAACCGGCGGCCTGATGGCGACTGCGCAGCTTGCTCCGATTGCCAACGATCTCAAAATTGCAGGAGTTCCTGTGACACTCTTGGGTCTCACCTTACCTGCATTGAGCTTCGCGCTGACCTTGGATCGGATTCTCAATGGACTGACCAGGCCCATGTTCGGCTTTGTTTCAGACCGGCTCGGAAGAGAAAATACGATGTTCGTTGCGTTCAGTTTGGAGGCAGCCGCAATCATGTTGTTGGCCTATACCGGGCATAACCCGGTTATGTTCGTGATTGCTTCCGCGCTGGTTTTCTTCCTTTGGGGAGAAATATTTACGCTTTTTCCGGCGATGTGCACCGATCTTTTTGGAAGCAAATTTGCAACCACGAACTACGGAATGCTCTACACTGCAAAGGGTGTCGCCGCGCTCCTGATTCCTATAGGCAGCATTCTCGTTAGCCAAACAGGAAGTTGGACCGCAGTTTTCTTAGTCGCAGCGTCGTTTAATATTTTGGCGAGTGTGCTAAGTTTGTTTGTCTTGAAGCCGATGAGGCTTCGCATGCACAAGCGGCTCGCGATGTCGGGCTCGGTTGCCGACATAACAGCGGTAAAGAGCAAAGGTGCTGTCGCATGATCGACAGATTTGAGCGCGGATAAATGGCGGGAAAGAAGAAAACTCAGCGCGCGATAAGAGGCAGCGGCACTCCGCTGTATGTCCAAATCTCTGAGAAAATTCGCTACCAAATTGTCTCGGGCGTTTACGCGCCCGAGGCTCAGCTTCCTAGTGAGGCAGAATTGATGCGCATGTTTGGCGTCAGCCGGGTCACAATCCGCCAAGCATTGGCCGATCTCGAGCAAACCGGGTTTATCTATAAGCAACAAGGTGTCGGCACTTTCGTCAGCGGCTCCCGCGTTCTTCAACAATTCTCAAGAGGCGCACAAACAATTGTCGAGGCACTGCGGCGCCAAGGCATTGAGCCTACCATCAAGGTGATCGATTTACGTCACGTGAAGCCTGATGCTGAGGTTGCTGAAGCTCTCGGGACGACAGATGAGGTCGTGAAATTAACGCGTACATTCAACAACGGCAGCATTCCAGTTGCCGAAGCCACTCTATATCTGCCGATGTCAATGAGCGGGGTGGCGCATCTACTCGCCAAAAACGTTGACCATCAAACCACTTATACGTTGCTCGAAGGCCCCATGGGACTCGTCATAAAGGAGGCAAAGCACATCATTAGAACGGTCTCGTTAGACAAAGGATCTGCAAAGAACCTTCACATGCACGTCGGCGACGTTTGTCTAGGGATGACCAGGATCACTTTTTCAAACCAAGGCGTGCCGCTCGAGTTCACTCGCTTGATATATCCGCCTGACAGAATGCGGTTCGAGTTCACCCTACCCAGAACGTCTGGCTCTCAGATGCTGACAATGGTCAGCGAAGCGGCGGAGTAGACGTCTCGCTCTTCCTATATTGCAAGAGCGTCTTGCCGCGCCTTCCATATAAGCAAGTCTTCGGGCTCATCTAAATCGAACGACAGTATACTATTTCGAACTGCGCCCACAGAGAGATCACACGCCCTCGCAAAGTCGGTGTGAGCTGTGTAGCTATTATTGCCGTATAAAAAGCGAAACTTCTCGACCGCCTGAGAGCGAAGCAACAGGACGTTCGTGCCAAAATCATTTCTGTCGGGCGCAATAACAATCTGCTCAGGCCGACGATAAGCCAATTCCAGCGCCGCTATTGACGCGAACGGTAAATCGATCGGAATAATCATCATTTCGGCCACGGGCCGCTCTCTGAGCAGAGACCTTCGGGCCTGATTGAGAGAGCGGTTTAGGCCGTCCCCGCTCACCATCAGGCTTCGTACCTTGTACGACAACGCGATATCTGACGCATCGCGATCAGACGTAACAAGCCACGTGCGAGAATGACCAACAAACTCAGCTGCTAATCGCACTGTTCGTTGAAGTAACTCTACGCAAAGATCACGTCGTGCGAGCGGTTTCAAAAGACCGGCGAGCCGGGACTTTCCTGCGCCTAATTCTTTGCAAGGGATGATCACGTTGAGGGTCACTGCTGCACCTTCACCAAAAGGCGCTCAGCAAACGCGAGACATTCTTTCGCCAGCTCGGTTCGGTCTGCCTCACTACGCATTATTGTCTGTAGCGCGACTATTGCTGGACCCGGCGCACCGACAGACGTCGTAATCGATTCGTCTAGGCTATCGACCACAAAGCCATCAATGAGGCCTTCGTAGTGTTTGCAGACAGTTGCCGCACTCGGCTCCAGTCCGATCTCGCTCATGATCTTCGCGGCTGGCCCCTTGATCGCCGAGCCTGCCACAATTGGCGATACGGCCACGATGACGTCACTGACTTCGATTAACCAATCTCTCATGCCTGGAACAGCCAGGATTGGATCAATACTGAGATATGGATTTGATGGACAAATGATCGTTGTGATCGGCCGATTTAAGTCAAGTTGTGTGGTCAATTCAGAATTCGGCTGGGCTGTCTCGATACCTTTAAAAATGATCTCAGAAACGATTGGCTCACACTTTTTCCTCACGAAATACTCTTGAAAAGCCAGCAACTGACCATCGCAACGAACAAATGTCTGAACGCAATCATCCGTCATCGGAAGAATAGTCGCCTGAATACCGAGCGACCGAGAGATCGTTGAAGTAATTGAACTGAGGGTTTCTTTGTTGCGCAATTTATTCGTTCGCATCGCATGCAATGCAACGTCGCGGTCACCCAATGAAAACCAAGTTGGCCCGCCAAGCCGCTCAATTTGGCTCATAAACTGCCAACTCTCATCTGCTAGGCCCCATCCCGTTGCAGGATTAGCGATGCCAGCGAGCGTGTAAGTGACCGTGTCTAGATCCGGAGAAATATGAAATCCGAGATGCTCGAAATCATCAGCCGTATTGACAACAACCGTAAGTCGCTCTCCAAGCAAGTTCGCAAGGCCGGCAGCCAATTTGGCGCCGCCAACACCGCCCGCTAGGGCCAGAACTTGCATCGACGAATTCAATGCTTTGTACCTGTTGACGTAGAAGTTGGAAAAAAGGTCGCGACCTCGCCGATAGGTTTTCGCGGCTTAGATGTTCCATGGGCCGCCGGATATCCGAGCGCGATAAGTCCTTGGGCTTCCCAATCATTGGGGAGACCAAGAGCTTGGTTTACGGTTGATGGACAAAAAAGCGGACCGCACATCCAGCAGGCACCGAGGCCTTCGGCGTGAGCGGCAAGAAGCAGGTTTTGGCCTGCCATCGCAGCACCCTGAACTGCCATCAGATACTCGCATCTATTTCGTCGCTCATCGCTATAAACATCCATTTCTCGCATACTGAGTGCGACAACGATGACAACAGGCGCGTTTGCGATCCGATCGTACGATCGAGCCACGTCGCGCTGTATCTCGTCTCTATCATCGCCATCAAGCGTTCGATCTTCCTTTAGTTTGCTCCCCATCTCGCGCGCAAGCTTTGTCCTGAGACCTTCGTCTTGCACGATCGCAAATCGCCACGGCTGGCGATTATGGGGTGATGGCGCGAGTGTCGCGGATGACACAACGCGTTCGAGGACTTCCTGATCAGGACAGGTCGGCAAGAATCGACGAACGCTGCGCCGAGATTTGAGAAACTCATGGGCGATCACATCGAGCGCTTTGCGCATCATGCTTTCAGTTGTCATCGAAAAAGATCCATTCGTTTCGGCCTGACAAGATCGCGAGCCGATCCTTCGGCCCTCGCGATGGGAGCGCCTCGAACCAGCACCACTGGCGTGCCTTCGTCGGCCTGCCCCATGACTAGCGACGCCGCGGCGGCAAGTTCGTCCGCGCTTGCGACTTCGGTAGTTTCAAGCGGCCGACCGAACAGGTCAGGACGCCCGCGAAGGTCAGAGAGCGCCAGTATTCCACTCACGCCAATGGCCGTGCCGGCCGTACCAAGGCGCCACGCCCTTCCGATACTATCGATAATAACGACGGCGACATCGATTCCCGTCTCGCGCTTCAGATCGTTGCGAATGCGAGACGCGGAGGCGTCCGGATCAACCGGCAACAAGAGAGCACAGTCCACGCCATCAACATTCGATCGATCAATTCCCGCGTTTGCGAGAACTAGACCGAGCCTGTGCTCCACTATAAGAACGCCTTCGCGATGACGAACGACTTCTTTTGATTCGTTGAGGATCAATTCAACAATCCGGGGATCCTTGGCGGTTAGCTGGCTAAGTTCGATAGCGCGGTTCGAAGGAGTAACCGTCGCCAGTTGAACGACTCGTCCTTCCGCCTTTGAGACGACCTTCTGGGCGAACACCAGGATATCGTTCGAAAGGAGCTCGTCACCGGAGCGTTTCAGTGAAGCGAGCACAATCTGTGCGAGGTCTGCTCCAGGCACGATCAAGCCGATATGGCTCAATGGGCTGATATGCAGAGCGACCGGCCTCATCACACCGGCGGTGGTTCAAGGGCGATTGGACCCGTTATCCGAATGCCGGCGTCAGGAATCTTGTAGGTACGATTGATTGAAATGAGCAGAGATGTCAGGCTTTCAGCAACGACAGAATTTGCCAGCACGCCGCCGTCGATCCCTCGCAACCCTGCGGCATTTGCCAACTGGATTCCAACCTGGCGGGCTTCCTTATCATCACTGGTGACCAGAACATCGCAATCAATCTGATGGTCGATGTCCTTCAATTTATGGGCGGAGACGTTTTGAAATGCTGAGACCACCCGGACGCTATTTCCAAGCATCTCTTGAACTGCGGCGACGCAAGAATCGCTAGACGGCAGTTGGACTTTCGAAACCTTTGGTGGGACCAAAGGAACAGTGACGTCGATAAGAATCTTTCCTTCAAGTACTGGCCTTAATTCTTCGACGGTTTTTTGCTGTGCGGCGTATGGCACGGTGAGTACCACAACGTCCGCCACCGCACTACCGGTTCGGCTCGACGCGCCCAAGACTTTTTCACTGCCCAGCAGAGAGTTTAGTTCAGCTGCGGTGGCTCTAGCCTTTTTTTCATCTCGTGATCCGACGGTCACATGATGACCAAACTTTGCCCAGCGCAGTGCAAGGCCACTTCCCTCAGGGCCTGTTCCCCCTACAACGCAAATCGAAAGCTTCTTGCTTGGCATCGGCATTAGATTCTCCTGCATTTCTACTGTTCTCAAAGCAACGCATGCTGTCTTGGAGAGGGCGGCGTCTGAACCACTTCCGAAAGTGCGATTGCTCTAAAGCTTCTATAGCGACGTTCGGCGGTCGCATCAGCGTACAAAGTCGTGCGCTGTTGCGGCACTCGGCCGGCCGACGTAATTAGCGATTCCATCATGTGTGGTTCGAGTTCTTGTCCGTGCTCTGTACCGGCCGCCCGCGAAATACTCTCATTCATCAGCGTACCGCCCAGATCATTGACGCCAGCATTGAGGAGGTTTGAGACCCCGATCTGTCCCAGCTTAACCCAAGACGCCTGTATGTTTGGAATCGCGGGATGAAGAGCGATTCGAGCGACAGCGTGCATCAACTCGACTTCGCGCCAAGTTGGGCCGCGTCTGGTACCTCCGCGCAAATAGAGCGGGGATTCCATATGAACAAACGGCAGCGGAACAAACTCAGTGAAGCCCCCCGTCATGTTCTGCAAATCCCTAATGGCCGATAAATGCTTTGCCCAGTGATACGGCTGCTCGACGTGACCAAACATAATAGTCGCTGTCGTCTGCAAACCGGCTTGATGCGCTTCGCGAATGACATTGAGCCACGCATGGGTCGTTAACTTGTCCGGGCAAATGATCGCTCTGATATCATCATCCAGAATTTCGGCAGCGGTTCCGGGCAGCGATCCAAGTCCCTCGTCGCGAAGCTTGCGGAGAAACGATACGATCGATATCCCTAAGGTCTTCGCGCCATGCGTTACCTCAAGCGGCGAAAATGCGTGGACGTGCAAATTTGGTACTTCTGCCTTCACGGCCCGAAGCAAATCCAAATAGGTATTGCCGGTGTAAGATGGACTGATACCACCTTGCATGCACACTTCGGTAGCGCCGCGTTCCCACGCCTCGCGTGCACGACGAACGATCTCTGTGAGCGACAAATCATACGGTCGCCCGCGCAAGTGCTCGCTCGTTTTGCCTTTTGAGAAGGCACAGAACCCACATTTGAATGTACAGATATTGGTATAGTTGATATTGCGGTTGACTACGTAGCGAACGATTGAACCACTCTCCTGCTTTCGCAGTTCGTCGGCCGCCATCGCGATGTCTTGCACTTCAGCATCACGCGCTAAAAACAAAGCATTGATCTGCTGCTCGCTCAGGCTCTTTCTTGCGAAGGCCATCGAGAGAACTTTGTCCACCGCAGACTTCGAATAAGTCGCCTTGCATTGCTTCGCGGGTGGAGCTTTCTGAACACCAGGAACCCAGATATCATTCCGTTCGAATCCGGACGCGTCAGATGCTTTCAGAGCTGCCGTCCGCACTTTGGGCGCCATCCAACGTTCTGACTCAGTTACAAATCTTGGATATGCTGCTAGTCGCGGCACGAGATAAAGCCCGGCCTGAAGCGTGGCCTGGCGGAGCTTGACGATTTCCGGCCATGGCGCTTCGGGATTCACATGATCCGGAGTTACCGGCGAAATACCGCCCCAATCGTTGATTCCCGCCTGGAGCAATTGGCCAAAGCCGTCATAGCTAAGATTAGGCGGGACCTGGATGTTCATCTCTGGGCCGAAAATCTTGCGCGCTACGGCGGCGGTCCAAAGCAAGTCGTCGAAGTCAGGCTCGGCGTTCGCTGCCATTCGAGTTTTCGGCTTCGCCCGGAAATTCTGAACAATGATTTCCTGAATATGACCGAACTCTTCATGAATATTGCGAAGCGCAATAAGGCTCGCTAGACGTTCTCGCCGCGTCTCTCCGATACCAATCAGAATTCCGGTCGTAAAAGGAACGCTGCGGCGACCCGCGGCCCTTATCATCTCCAAGCGGACCTCTGGCCGTTTGTCAGGAGATCCAAAATGCGGTCCGCCGCGGTCGCATAGCCGCTCGGAGATGCTCTCAAGCATAATTCCCTGCGAGACGCTCACGGTGCGAAGGGCGTCTATTTCCTCTTCGCTCATCACTCCAGCGTTAATGTGAGGAAGCAGCTTCGTTTTGCGAAGCACCAACTCACACATGGCAATGAGATACTCAACAGTACTTGAATAGCCGAACGCTTTCAGAGCTTCTCGTGCGGCGCGGTAGCGTAGCTCTGGTTTATCGCCGAGCGTAAAAAGCGCCTCGCGGGAACCAGCAGCCTCCCCTGCGCGGCAGATTTCCATCACTTCGTCTGGCGACAAGTACAGCGATTTTAATTTTCGCGGTGATGCCGCAAACGTGCAGTAAGAACAATGGTCCCTGCAGAGCCGCGTCAAAGGTACAAAGACTTTGTTCGAATAGCTTACGATCTTTCCATGGCCTCGTTCGCGACTACTGCGCGCTTGGAGAAGCAATTCGTCAAACGAAATTCCGTCCACTTCAGCCAGAAGGGTATCGGCCTTCTCACCATAACCCATCAACGGCGAGAGCGCCCCGCTTGCTGCCGCGAGAGTCGTAGGAACAGAATCTCCGATGAAATCATTAGACACTGCGCGTCCTAGTTCTCTTTTGGATTTATCCGAGGAGCAGAAACTGAAAACGCGTACCGCTGCCAATGATAGTGGTACATGATAAACTCAAGAGGCTCACCGCTCAGTCCGAAGGTCACTCGGTCGAGCACAAGTACAGGTGACCCCCGCTTGATTCCAAGCTCTCGAGCATCTTCATAGTCGGCGCGAGCAGCTCTAATAGAGTGAGTCGCACCGCTGATCGGAATGCCGGCCCGCTCCCAAATCGTGAACGTCGTTTCGGTTGACTCGTGTCGAAGTGGCTCTGCTGCCTTTTTAAATTTTAAAGGCAGAAAAATGTTGAGTAGAGCGACCGGATCTCCCTCATTGAGATAGAGGCGTTTCGCCAACAAAACTTTCTCACCTTGTTCAATCCCAAGCGCGCGATAGACGTCTACCGGCGGTCGTACCGCCTTAAAACTCAGTACTTTGACGCTAGGCGTTATGCCACTTGCCATGAGAACTTCAGTAATCGTTTGAGTATTGGAAAGCTCCTGGCTGAAGGGCCGCCTTACAAATGTTCCGAGACCTTGCTTTCTTTCAACGATTCCTTCGTCTTCAAGGACTTCCAAACCTTTTCGTACCGTCACGCGGCTCAGCTTCAAGTCCTCGATCAATTCAGATTCGGCCGGCAAACGTCCGCCAGCCGATATCTTTCCCTCTGTGATGAGCGACTTGAGGTGATTGGCCACCTGTTGGTACGCTGGCACACTGATGTTCCGATTGACTCTGAATCGAGCGGTCAATGTGTTTCTCCATGCGCCGCCGTCAGGAAGGCTTCAGCGCTGGCAGCACCTTCTCCCCGATCGTTTGTAAGCATTTCGTTTTATCGACATGCGGAATCGTAAACAAGAAGTGGTTTACGCCAACCTTTTGATATTCCTTGAGACGCGCGATGCATTGATCTGGACTCCCAGCGACAATGCCATCTGGCGGTATGGCTTTGAATTGCCCACGTAGCTCCTCGACCTCCTTCTGATCATCAGACGCGATGACAAGAAGCGTCGCTGACATTCTTACCGATCCTTGTGGTCGGCCAAATTCCTTGAGCGCATCATCAATATATTTCTTGCGATCCTTAAATCGCTCCGGTGACCACCAGCGCATGTTGATGCCGTCTACCAATTTGGCTGCAACGCGATGAACTTTGTCACCTTCCCCGCCTATCCAGATGGGCGGAGATGGATTTTGGACAGGCGGAGGATCACAGATCGCTCCGTCGATGGAAAAATGTTTTCCCTTGAAGGTCGGATTTGGCTGCGTCCACATCGCCCGGATAATCTGAAGAGCTTCCTCGAGCTGTTCGATACGCGTCCCGGCGCCAGGAAACGGAAAGCCGTAAGCATCAAATTCGTTCTTGAACCACCCCGCCCCCAAACCGAGATCGAGTCGGCCATCCGAAATGACGTCGAGCGTAGCGGCCATTTTCCCGAGCACTGCGGGATTACGGTACGAATTGCAAAGAACACTCGTACCCAGCCTGAGACGTTCTGTTTCTCTGCTCAAGGCAGATAGTGCCGTCCAGCATTCCAATAGAGGAATACTTCCTGGAAGCTTTTGACTGGTGGAAGCAGTCGCCTCGGCAGACTTCGAATTATCGACGCCCGCTTGGGTAGTGTAGTGATCAGGCGAAAGCGTCAGGAAGTGATCGCAAAGCCAGACTGAATCAAACTTCAGCCTATCTGCGTCTTTTACAACGCGGCGCATATCCTTGTACGAGTGAATTGCTAACCCACGAATTGTGAGCGCGAGAATCAATCCAAATTCAGAACCAGACATTTTTTAGATCTCCACAGCCGCGACAGACCGTTACTTGGCGGCGTCAAGCGTCTCTAAAACAACAACGCCGATCGGCTCCTTCAGAAGATCCATGATACGCGCGCGATAGCTTTTGTAATGAACAGTTTCGCGATGCGCTTCCAATGCTGACTGTCCGTCATACGCCTCGATAAGAACGAACTTCGCCTCGGCTGCCGTCGACTTAAAGAGATCGTAACGCTGGCAACCCGGCTCTGCCCGAGTCGGCTGGATCATGCCGCGCAGAATCTGCTCGACCGCAAAGCCTTGGCCCTCCTTAGGAGAGAAGGTCGCAACCACCGAAATAACGCCTGACATCATTTTCCTCCCATATATGTCTTGACTCGTGTTAATACATCCTAATACGTTTTGCAACACAGGTTTTGGTGACTTTTCGGAGGAAAGCGATAATGCAAAATCAAGTTGGGTCGGAATTTCTCGCGTCTTCAGAATTCTTGGATGCAGATCATCCCTTGGTTCAAAAGAAATCGAAGGAATTGACCGCAGGCTATTCGAACGATCGCGACAAGATCGGTAGCATTTATCGTTTCGTACGCGATATGCCGTACGACATTTTCAATTCTTTCAAATACCTCGCTGAAGGGAAGCGGAGCGCAAGCGACGTGCTTGAAGCCGGACATGCGTTCTGCATGGGAAAGGCCAGCGCCTTCGTGAGTCTTTGCAGGGCCGCGAACATTCCAGCGCGAATTGGCTTTCAACAGCTTCACTGCCCCGAAAAAGAATTCATGTCGGCCGAAGTTCGCGATCTTTGGAAGGACCGCCTTCTGCCGTGGCATTCCCTTGGCGAAGCGTTACTAGATGGAAAGTGGTTGAAGCTTGACGCGACGATCCCTGCCGACGTCGCGAAAGCCTATGGGAAGCCTTACGAGCGCGACTACGACGGCGTCCACGACATCCCCACAGTCGAGGGACCGATTGTCAAAGAGAATGGCAGTTTTGCTGACTATCCGGAGGATGTTGCTCGCTGGTACGAGCAGATGGCCAAAGAAACAATGGAAGCGCTGAACTCGTCGAGTTCAAAGGCGAAGACCGCCGGCAATGATGCATTTTGGACCGGGCCAGAAGCTGACGCCATAAAGAAGAAATCCTGACAAACGTCGCGCCGCGCTAGCGCGGCCGTTTTTACTTTCAATCAGGAACGATCATGGCACTGAAGAGCATCAATCCGACAAATGGTACTGAGTTCGCCATTTTCAAAGAACTGTCCGCGGCAGAGATTGACGGCAAGCTTGGACTCGCCGCCAGCACATTCTCCTTATGGAAGCAAAAGACCTACGCTGAACGCGGAAAAATAATTTCCAATGCCGCAAAGATTTTGCTGTCCGAAAAAGACAAGTGGGGCGAACTAATTACACTGGAGATGGGAAAGACTTTAGCTTCAGCGAAAGCTGAAGTTGAGAAGTGTGCTCTTACTTGCAATTTTTATGCAGAGAACGCGTCAGCCTTTCTCAGTGACGAAAAAATTGTAACTGAGACAAATAGCTACGTCCGCTATCTTCCACTGGGCGTCATCCTTGCGATTATGCCTTGGAATTTTCCGTTTTGGCAGGCTTTCCGTTTTATCGCCCCGACGTTAATGGCAGGCAACACCTGCGTCCTAAAGCACGCATCCAACGTTCCTCAGTGTGCGCTGGCGCTAGAAGAAATTCTGGTAAGAGCCGGCGCGCCCGTCGGCACATTTCAAACGTTGCTGATCAGTTCAGATAGAGTCGCGCCAGTAATCCAAGACCCGAGAATTGCAGCGGTAACGCTCACAGGAAGCGAGGGAGCTGGTGCTCGCGTCGCAAGTGTCGCTGGAACAAGTCTCAAAAAATGCGTGCTTGAACTTGGTGGCAACGATCCGTTCATCGTATTGCCGAGTGCCAAGTTGGATCGGGCGGTACCAGCGGCAGTAAAGTCTCGCATGATGGCAAATGGCCAGTCGTGCGTTTGCGCAAAACGTTTCATTGTTCACAGCGCTATCTACGACAAATTCGAGCGAGAGTTCACTAAGGGTGTTCAAGCGCTGCGGATCGGCGACCCGATGCTTGCGAACACCGATATTGGACCGCTCGCTACGGCCGACGCCGTTGACACAGTTGAACAACAGGTAAATCGGTCGATAGCAGCCGGAGCCCGGCTTGTGGCCGGCGGCAAACGCATAGACCAGGTCGGCAATTTTTATATGCCGACCGTTCTCGCTGACATCCCGCTTAGCGCACCTGTGTATGCCGAAGAAGTATTCGCTCCGGTTGCAATGCTGTTCAAAGTGAACTCACTCGACGAAGCAATAGATCTTGCGAACAACACGCCGTTTGGATTGGGAAGCAGTATCTGGACCGAAGATGCTCAAGAACGTGACCGCGCTGTCACAGAGCTCGATGCAGGGCAGACATTTGTAAATTCGATCGTTGCTTCCGATCCTCGCCTGCCGTTCGGGGGAATTAAGCTGTCAGGCTATGGCCGCGAGTTGGGCGCGCTAGGTATCCGAGAATTCACGAACATCAAGACTGTCTCTATCGCGAGAGATGGCTGGTGAACCACGGCCGCTATCATTTGCCGCAGCTAGGGAGCTGATGATGAACGCTCAAGATGTTGCGATCGAAATAAAACGATCGGTATCGCGAGCGCTCACTGCGTCAAAAGAAACTGGTCGAAGAATAACTAAGAAACTGAAGCTGTACATAAAAAGAATCGCCGACGCGATAGAGGCGACGACGTGGTGAGGAAATGCATGCAAAATCATCTAAGGGGGAAGACATGTCGAACTCAAACGAGAATACAGAAATTGGACCAGTACAAAAACGCTCTTTGGCAAGTAGCTTTATCGGGTGGATGTTCGATGGCTACGAAACCAGCGTTCTAATTCTAGTTGGCGCGAGCGCAATAGCTGCACTCTCTGGCCTCACAAACCCTGCTGAAATTCGCGTTGCTCTCGGCACCGCTATCTCTGCCACGCTTCTCGGCTGGGCAATCGGCGGCGTCATCGGAAGCATTGCCGCCGACTATTTCGGCCGGAAAAAAATGCTGATGATTGCCATCGGGGGATACTGTCTGTTCACCGCTTTTACTGCGGCGAGCCAGTCAGTCACGATGCTCATCGCACTTCGTCTCCTAACTGGCATTTTCCTTGGCTCAGAATGGAGCACCGGTACTGCCCTTGTCGCTGAGACTTGGCCTCGACGTGCCCGAGCTAAGGCTCTCGGTATCATGCAGTCTGGCTTCGGCTTCGGCTTCTTCCTGGCGGCAGGCCTTTGGCTTTATATCCAACCGCTTGCTGGGCCTGACGCATGGCGCTGGATGTTTCTGATCGGCGTACTGCCTGCTTTGGTGCTCATCTATATTCGTCGGGGCCTTCCAGAGTCCGAGCTTTGGCTTGAGGCGATCAAGGAGATCGAAAAGAAGAAAGCCGGCCAAAGGCAGTCAACCGTTGTCGAGATCTTCCGCGATCCTGTTTCGCGCGGTCGTATTTTTGGCACGTTGATTCTGTCGAGCGTCACCGTCGCTGTGTTCTACAGCGTCAACGCCCTGATTGGCCCTCACGTCGGCGGACTGGCTGCCAAGCAAGGGTTGGTCGCCGCTCAATGGGCCACCATCAGCGTCATGATCTACAATGTGGGCGCGATCTGCGGATACATTTCGGCCGGCTTTATTGCCGACGCACTCGGCAGAAAGCCCTACATGGCGATCACGTTTCTGGGCACGATTGCGTCTGGGCTTTTCGTCTATCTGATGTCCGACGATCTCACTGTGACGCTGATCGGCATCTTCATCTTGGGTACGTTCACGCTCGGCGTGTTCTCGTGGATGCCGATCTACCTGCCAGAACTCTTTGCGACGCACGTTCGCTCGACGGCTTCGGGCGTTGTGTTCAATCTGGCACGGCTCGTGGCTTTCCCGATGCCCATCTTGACGGCCTTCTTGTTCTCACAGCTTGGCGGCTTCAAACCAGTCATTCTGTGCCTCACTTTGATCTATGTGATCTCACTCATCACACTGATGTTCTTGCCTGAAACCAAGGACAAGCCACTGCCAAGTGGATCGTCGGTCTAGCGCGTGTGCGCTACGACCGTCGAGTAAACGTCCGTCGCTGCCAACGGGTCAACTCAGCTTCGTTGGCAAATGGCAGCAGGCACCTTGATCGGTGCACCTCCCATAACTTGCCCGGCTTTTTAAGCCGGGCATTTTTTTAGATTGCAAACGACAGAGAGACCGCCATGGCAATAACATTGACGCAGTACATCGATCAAAAACGAGAAGCCGGTGTCGGACCTGACAAGATCGTGGACGGCATACGTCTACAGTTTGGCGATCTTATTGTTTCGGCAGATCCATGCTCGTCATCGACAGATGTTGGCCCACCTGAAAAGAAGTTGGCCGACCAGCTTTCCGGGCTGCTTGGCATGACAACCGAGCTGATAACCGGAATTACCGGTGCGGCTGGGTCACTGGAGGCCGCGCATCGTGCTTGCGAAGAGATTGAGCAAGGATCTTCGACCGCAGCATCTGCATCGAAAGGTATGACGTTTTCGATGAACGAAATTCGGCAGGAGATTCAGTCGGCGTCAGGAAGCGTGGCCGAAATTGTCGAGAACATAAACTCTGCTAACCACTCTTTCACTGCGCTTCAAAGCGCTGTCGAGAAAATTGCTTCTGTCGTTGGCTTGATCAGGCAAGTTGCCAATCAAACCAATTTGCTCGCGCTGAATGCGACGATCGAAGCCGCTCGCGCGGGAGACCATGGGAAGGGCTTTACGGTTGTCGCCAGTGAAGTGAAGCAGCTTGCGAAACAAACAGCCGGTGCGATTGGAGACATTCAGGCTCAGGCGGCACAAATAAGTGAGGCCTCTCTTCGATCGATCGAATCCGTGCGGGTCATCGAAACAAGTGTTAAAGGTATCAGTGGCCGGTTCGCAGCAATCTCCGTTGCAGTTAGCCAACAAGAGACAATGACGACTGAAAATGCCGAGGCGCTGCAAGCGTCGACGGTAGCGCTTGGTACGCTTCGAGATACGGTCGAAAAAATTCGCCTCGGCGCCAACAGAAATCTAGAACGAGCGAGAAAGATTCACGACGTCGTCGTGGACGGCGCGGGCGAGGAGGAAACCAATCAAAGCAGCATGCAGCTTGAGGAAAAGAAAACGGTTGCTCGTCCTTGCTAGCTTGACCGACTTCGGTTATCGGCGACATCAAACTGGCGTTGGAGAGCGGCACGATCAAAAACAACTTCAAAGCTCGTTTTTGGTCAACTGATAAGGAAAGGCCAATTACCTTATAAGTCAAGCAGCCGACTCCATTCGCGCAAGCTTGTAGTCGGATCCTAACTTTCAGTGCGACTGCGTCTAAAGCGCAAGCTTTTGAGGCGGCTTTACACCGTGGCCCCGTTCGCAATGCTCATCTTGCGATAGCTCACTATCCATCATGCCGCCACGCATGAAATGCAGTGAGGTCATCCCGCTCCGTTTGACCTGACCTGGAAATAGCATGCGTTGGAAAAGCGACGCACTCGACAACAAGGCGGCTGCGAGCGAGACAAACCCGACCGAAAAAAGCGTTGGTCCTTTGGTCGCAAACGCAGCAAGCTCTGCTTCTCCCTCCGTTCCGCACCTTGGGTTATCGATGAAATCCGCAGCGTCGGCCGACAAGGCGTTGTCCTTGAGATAAACGGCGCGTTCCTCCGCCGACATGCGCCTGAGCCTGTCGATCTGTTCTTGGATTCGTTCGCCATCTTTCTCGCGCGGATTGTGGCAGGCAAGACAGGCAGCGTCGGCCGCACCGCTATAGAAATTGGTCCTCGCGCCCATGTCGAGCGTGCTGCCGCCTATTAAAAGTTTCGGATGCATCCCTTGGATGTGCTGCCGGGAGGTGCCTTTGTCGACGCAAGACAAAACGATGCCAAAACTGGAATTTCTCACGGCTTCCGCAACATCCGCGCGCAGGCCTGCGGGCTCGCTGTCGAGAAAAGCTGTCAGGGTGCGGTTTGACGGGAAACATCCCTGGTGCGTGGCCTTCAGATAGCGCTCTACCGCATCGACCTTCACGTTACCAACGTCCTGCCATCCGGCCAGAACACACCGGTTGAGGCTGGTCTCGTCGTAAATATCGTTGTCGACGAGCACGCTGTAGCTGTCCTTAAATGCGGCATTGGCAACGACGTATGCGATGCCGTTTCCAACGGCGCCGGCACCGACCATGTATAGCGGCGCAAGTGTTTTTCCGGCGAGTTCGGGCCCGTCGCGGAGCGTCGACCACGGTTCTTTGCCCTGGCCGGACCACAGCGAATATCCAGCGTCGACAAGAAAACTCCCGCGCCGCTCATCCATGCCTCGCGCATGTTTGAAGATTTCACCGGCGCACAACGCTGCCGCAAGAAACGGCCCAAGCGGGTTTCGGCTTTCAGGCACCGCGAGCAATGGCGCATTTTGTGGTGAACCAAGCCAGGCTCGCCATCCCGACGCCAGGGCGCATAGTCTGTAGCTTGTCGCGAATTCAGAGCCACTGGCGCCGCCCATATCGACAACAAAGTCGGGCGCCGCATCGCCAACTTCAAGGCTGATGTCGATCTTGCCGTCAACCGCCCACTGAGAAAAGCTCGCAAGGCAGAGCGGGAATTCGCGCTCGTCATAAGAGGGCAGCGTGATGAGGCGCGGCGCGGTGCGAGCAACAAGTTCAATGCGGCCGACGATACCAATCTGCCGGCAAAGCAGGTTCACCAAACATGAGGTCATAAGCTGCCCAGCTACGCTGCGTTCCCATCCTGCTGCGACCACAATACGAACGGTCTTTTCGGACAACGCCGCGTTCCAAAATCCTTCCGTCGCACGCAGATGGCGATCGCCGATATCTTCGCTGCGCGTCATCGGAAATCCTCGATTTTGACATTGCCAGCCGGCGTGATCACCACGCGCTGTGTGGCGGTCGCGTCATCGAGAAGATACCAGTAGTCATTCTGGCTTTCATGAATCCCAAGGCCATGCGGAAACGGTGATGTCCAGTGGCCGTAGTTCGGAAACACGATGGACAGCGCCCGGCGGGTGACGATCATGCGGTCATCATAGTTGGAGTGCTCGACGCGGGTGCTCGGATGGCTGTGGATCTGTGCCAGCGGCTTGCTGCCCTCCGGCAGGCGCGCGACGACTTGTGAAAGCGCCTGCGTCGAGATCAGATAGTTTCCCCAATGCATCTTCTGTTTGGGCGCGACGACGTAGTCCACGACGCAGTTGCCGACTTGATCGCGGCGGCCGTACCAAAGCACGCCGCTCTCGAGCTGCCGCACGCGTCGCAACAGTGCCACCGTGCCGTCCAGCGCTGCTTTCGGTACGTTCAACACAGTGTTGCATTTCATATAGCGCAGCTTCGGCGGCGGTCGCATCCAATCGTCTTCGGTTTCCATCACGCAAAGGGACCCTGGTAGGAGGATACAAACGCCTTACGAATCGCGTTGATCGTAAGCAAAAACGTGTCGGTGTTGCGCCAGAGAAATTTGCTATCGACCTCATGCAGCACGTCGTAAAATTCAAATGTCGCCGAGCAGCAGATGAGCTGCACCATGGTCCCGTTGTTGTGCGGATCCGGATATTGGATATGTGTGCGGCATGCGTCGCTCGTCAATTGCGGCACAAAACGCGCATCTTCAGCGCCCCGGTAGTCGAGCGTCTCAGGGTTCACAAAACGCGCGCTCGGCGGCCATTCGCGATAGGCCTGAAAGCCGAGCCGGAGCAGATAGTCCGTGGTCTTGTCCTGAAATGTCCCTGACATCGGCACGAGCAGCGTCAGCCTGTTGTGTCGCCTCCAGCCGAGTTCTTCGATCGATGTCGCACCCAGCACATTGAGCACGCGCGGCAGATCCTGTTCGAGAGCAGCCGCGCCCGCCCCAAGGTCGATGGTGGGTCGCTGTTTGGCGACGGCCATCAGGCACCGCCGGTCTCGCTGGCGATTTCGAAGTGATAATCCTTGATGACTTTTTCCTTATGCGCACGCTTGAGCGTGAGATTGAGGAAGCTCATCAGCGATTTCGGCTTTTCGCCGCCGGTCTGAAAGATGTCGGTGTCTTTCTTGGCGATCTCGAGCTTCTTGTAGGCCTTGTCCCACACCTGCTGCAGCGTCGCCTCCACACGCTCCTCGAACGAGGTCTTCTCGGCCTCGTTGACGTGCGTGACGTGGACGGTCACCTTGTCTTCGCGTTCGGCATCTTTCAGTTCATGTACCGCCTTTTCGAGGTCCTTTTCCGCGGCCTTTTCGTCCTCGTGGATGTGTTCCAGGCGCTTTTCGGCATCTTCGATGTCGTGGATCGCCTTGTCGATCCGCGACTGCCGCGAATCATCGTCCTTCTTGTGGTCTTCAGACATGTTCAGTCTCCTTCGTTCCCGCTCCGCAGCACTGGCCGCTTGCGAAAACCCTGTGGAATTCCGGCCGTATCGGCCCCGGACCCAATATAGGACGCATGATTTGAGTTTACAAGTACCATAAAAAATGATACTTTTGTAAACCACTCAAACAAAGGATTTTTCATGATTGGACAACGGCTTAAGGTCGCAAGATCGGCTTCAGGGTTGTCGCTACGTGATTTAGAAGACAAAATTGACAACCTTGTGACGGCGCAGGCGATTGGCAAGTATGAGCGCGACGAAGGCATGCCAAGTTCACGTGTTCTGAGCGCACTTGCGCGCGCGCTTTCCGTGTCGGAGGCGTATTTGCTGACGGCACAGGATATGACTCTGGATGGCGTCGAATTCCGGCGCAAGAAAATGCCGTCAAAGCGTGAGGAATCATTCGTCGAAGGCCAGGCACTGCATCTGCTCGAACGCTATCTGACGATTGAGGATGCGCTTGGCCTTCCCAGCGTCGACTGGGCGCAGCCGGATGACGCCCCCTATCCTGTCAGCGAACTCGCAACCGTCGACAACGTCGCTTTGTCGATCCGCAGAATCTGGGGTCTTGGGATCGATCCGATTCCGAATGTGTCGGAATTGTTCGAAGAGCGCGGCATAAAGATTCTATCGCTCAGGCTTGACGACATCGACGGCTTGACGGCGAGCGTAGTGCGCAAGGATGGCGACGCAATCCCTGTGATTGTCGTCAAAGAGAACGAATGCGGCGAACGCAAACGTTTTACGCTCGCCCATGAACTTGCGCATATGGTGTTGGAATCAAGTCAGGACGTGGATGCCGAGAAGGCGGCAAATCGGTTTGCAGGCGCCTTCCTCATGCCAGCCGAAGCGTTGTGGGCTGAAATTGGCAAGCATCGAACGGCCATGAGCCTTGGTGAACTCGTCGAACTCAAGAAAAAATTCGGCGCGAGCGTCCAGGCGATTACGTACCGATGTCGTGAACTCGGCATTTTCAAAGAGCCGCTGTTCAAGGATCTTTTCAACAAATTTGAGAAAATGGGTTGGCGAAGCCCGCCTTACGAAGAACCTGAATCGATGTCTGCCGACAAGGAGATGCCCAGACGCATGGAGCGACTTTGTTTCAGGGCACTGGCGGAAAAAGCCATTAGTGAATCGAAGGTCGCGGAGATTCTCGGGCTTTCTGTTCGCTCGTTGGCAGAAAAGATGGATCAGCCTTCGTTGCATTCATGACTTATGTTGTATCTGACACATCCATTCTGATTGACCTGGAGCGCGGGGGGCTGATGCGACCCTGCCTCCAGTTGCCGTTTGGATTCGCCGTGCCGGACAAGCTCTACAACGATGAGCTAGCGGACTACCGGGGGCCGGAATGGCTCGAATGCGGACTGCAGATCATTGAGCTTGATTCAGGCGAGGTTAGCCTTGCTCAGCAAGTCCTGAACGAGCGCAGAAAGCTTTCCGTTGTCGACGCCTACGCCTATTCACTAGCCTCGAATCGACAGTGGATGCTGCTGAGTGGCGATGGGGAGTTGCGCGATCTTGCCGATCAAAACAACGTCACCTGCAACGGCGTATTGTGGGTCACCGACGAGATCTTCACGGCGGAAATTATGAATAATGAGGAGCTTGCCAGCGCGCTGGAGGCGATTGGCAAGCATCCCCGTTGCCGATTGCCGAAGTTAGAGATCAAAACTCGCCTTGAGCGCTATCGCGATACAACTGCCTAAACAGGTCCGGTTCTGTCCACCAGCGATCGATCGCAATTAAATTTAATAACGACTTACTAGCGAGCGGCTCGGGCGTTCCGCCGCCAGTAGCTGCGCGCAAATCTAAGGACTTCACCTTTCTCTCAGACTTTCAGATTTGTAGCGAAGGAGCGGTGACAGCAAATATTCGATAATTCGGCGCTGGCCGGTCTTGATTTCGGCGCTGACTGCCATGCCTGGCGTAAGTTCCGCGAAGCGATCATCGACTTGAATCTTTGTGTCGTCCAAAGAAATTCGCGTTGCGTAAAGCAATTCCTGTCCCGGCGGCTCGCTAGTGCGGCCATATTGATTCTGCTGCCGATCGGTCGCCACCTGCGCTGACGGCTTATCGCGCGAGATAGCGTCCTGTGAGACGCTGACGACCTTACCGTGCAACAGGCCATATTTAGTGAAATTGAATGTATCGACTTTGACTTCAGCCAAATCGCCCTCGTGGACAAATCCAACATCCTTGTTGTCCAGCATGACTTCGATTTCGACATGGCTGTCGATCGGCACCACCAACATCAGCTGCTGCGCTGGAGTAACGACGCCGCCAATGGTGTGCAGCACGTTTTGCTGAATGGTTCCGGCAATCGGCGCGCGAAGCGTCAGATCATTGAGGCGCTTTTGCGCTTTGATCATATCTTCAGAGAACTGCGCAGCCTTGGGCTCGGCTTCCGCCAGATCCTTCATAATGCCGTTTTCATATTCGGATTTGGTCTGCTCGCGTTGCCATTCCAACGCCTGGCGCGCGGCAACCAATTCCTTGGCGCGATTTTTTTGCACGATCAATTCATGAGTCTGCTCGGAGAATTTCAGCTGCGCCTCCAGATGCGCGATCCGGTTGCCAAACTCCATCTTCATGAGTTTTTCTCGCATCACCGCCGCTTCTTCGATGAACGGCATACCGGCATTCAACTTCTCGATCAGCGCCGCAATACTGTCTTCCTCCGCTGCCTTCTGGGCAATCTGGCGATCAAGAGTTGCGATCTTGGCCGCCTGCTGCGCGGCTTGGGCAATGGTGGCGGCACGGGTTCGCGCCGTCTCATAAGTCGGCGTTCCAGTAGGCGCTACAAACTCCACTTTGCCGTCTTGGGTCTGCAGCGCTGCACGAAGCGCATTCAAACGGGCCACATCCAATCTGGCGCGAAGCAAATCATGGCCCACGCGATTGCGCTCCGCCAGAGCGGCAACGTCATCCAATTCAATCAGGACTTTTCCTTCGCCGACCCGGTCGCCATCCTTGACATGAATGGCTTTGACCACCCCGGTCTCCAGCGGCTGGATGACTTTAACCCGGCCAACCGGCACCACCTTGCCGTGCGCGGTGGCAACAATATCGATCTTGCCAAAATATGACCATCCGATCGCCAATAGGAGAAACGCCGCGATCGAGGCTGCCAGCATGCGGCCGACCGGCGATGCCGGCGTATCGACGATCTCCAGGGCTGCGGGCAGGAACGCGGCCTCCTCGCGACGCGGTGTGCGCCTAAGCGGCGTAACGTTGTCGTTGGCTTTCTTGAGGGCTCTAGATCGCTTCATAGACCCCTGCCTGCATGCGGTGCAATGATGCGTAACGGCCACCACTGTGAACCAAATCCTCGTGGCGTCCGTCCTCGACCACGTGACCGCGCTCAATGGTAATAATGCGATCGGCGTGCCGGACCGCGGACAGGCGATGGGCGATGATCAGCACCGTGCGGCCTTGAGAAATCTGCTGCATGTTGCGCTGGACGATGCTCTCGCTTTCGTAGTCGAGCGCAGACGTTGCCTCGTCAAAAATGAGAATTCGCGGATCGCCTATCAGAGCGCGCGCAATCGCAATTCGCTGCCGCTGCCCGCCCGACAGATTGCTGCCGCGCTCGCCGACCATCGCGTCGTAACCGTCCGGAAGCTCGAGGACAAATTCATGCGCGCCGGCGAGCTTGGCGGCCTGGACGACGCGCTCCATCGGCCATGATGGATCGCTCAAGGCGATGTTGTCGCGAATCGAGCGGTTAAACAGAATATTTTCTTGAAGCACGATGCCGACCTGGCGGCGCAGCCACGCCGCGTCCGTCATCCCGATATCGATGCCGTCGATCAGGACGCGTCCGCTTTCCGGAACGTAAAGCCGCTGCACCAATTTCGTCAGCGTCGATTTGCCGGATCCGGATGGGCCGACGATGCCTAGAACCTGGCCGCGTGGGATCTGCAGATTGATGTCCTTGAGGACTTCCGGCCCATCCAATCTGTAACGAAACGTCACGTGCTCGAGTGCAATCGCGCCCTTGAGCTGCGGCAGCGCGATTCTGCCAGCCTTGAAGGTTGGCTCCGGAACGGCGTTGAGAATGTCGCCCAGCCGCTGAACCGACAAGCGGGCCTGATGAAAGTCCTGCCAGAGTTGCGCAAGCCGAAGGATCGGCTGAGACACCCGTCCCGATAACATGTTGAAGGCAACAAGCTCTCCGACTGTCAGCTTGCCGTCGATGACCAGATAAGCGCCGAAATAAAGCGTCAATGCCGTCGTGATCTTGCTGATCAATTGCACGCATTGGCTCGCCCAATTGCCCAATGACAGAACCCGAAAACTTGCGCTGACATAGCCAGCAAGCTGTTCTTCCCAGCGGCGCTGGATTTGCGGTTCGACCGCCATCGCTTTGAGGGTTTCGACACCGGTGATGCTCTCGACCAGAAAGGCCTGGTTTTCGGCGCCGCGATTGAATTTCTCGTCAAGCCGCTGACGGAAGATCGGCGTCACACCGACTGACAGAGCAATGTAGAATGGAAGCGATCCAAGAACGATCCAGGTCAAAAGCGGCGAATAATAAAACATCACCGCGATGAACACGAATGTAAAGGACAGGTCGATTACGATGGTGACGGCGGAACTGGTCAGGAAATTGCGGATGTTCTCAAGCTCCCGCACCCGCGCCACCGAGTCGCCGGTGCGTCGTGACTCGAAGTAAGCGATCGGCAGCGCCATCAAATGGCGGAATAGCCGCGCGCCGAGCTCGACATCGATCCGGTTGGTGGTGTGAGAAAAAAGATAGGTCCGCAACGCCCCGAGCAGGGCCTCGAAAATCGATACCACAATCAGCCCGAATATCAGAACGTCGAGCGTCGTCAGGCCGCGATGCACCAGAACCTTGTCGATGACGACCTGAAAAAACAGCGGCGAGACCAGACCAAACAGCTGCAAACAGAACGATGCGATCAACACTTCGGAAAATAGGCGGCGGTATTTGTACATCGCCTGCACAAACCATGTGATGTCAAATTGTCTTTTAAGATTGCCAAGACTGGCGCGGCGCGCGACCAAAAGCAGCTTGCCGCTCCAGCACGCCTCACATTCCTGGCGCGACATCAGCTGAGGCCGGTTCATGGTCGGGCTTTGCACCAGAATCTTGTCGTCGGCGAATTGCGCCAGAACGACAAGTTGCCCGTCGGTGAGTTCGGCCAAAGCCGGCAGCGGCGTGTCGGCAAGCCTGTCCCACTGACTGGCGATCATCCTCGCCTTGAGGCCGAATTGCTTGGCGCAACGCAACGCTTCCGCTGCGCCAAAAACCGAGCTGCCAAATTGGTGTCTGATCTGGTCGACGTCGGCGGCGACCTCGAAAAACCGCAGCACAAGCGCGAGCGCCTGAATATTGTTGATTGCCAGCTGGCTTTCGTCCGTCTTATTCATACGCAGAACTGCTACTCACACGAAAATCACTAAACGCCACTATGCGCGACGGCCCGAAGAGGATTTTTGCGCAATAGGCGCTTTGGTGTTCTTCAAGGCGTCACTTGCCGCTTTGGCCAATGCCGCGCGGTCGATCTTGCCCATGGTACCGCGCGGAATCGATTCCAGTTCAACAAACAGCTTCGGGATCTGCGAGACCGTCAGATGATGTTCGAGATGGCGCCGCAATTCCTGGCGCGATGCATCGCGATCGGCATTGTCGTGCCAGACGATCACGCCGACGATCTGCTCGATCCCCATCGCGGACGGCAGGGCAAAAACCCCAGCGTCGCGCACCGGCGCAAATTTGGTCAAGGCCAGTTCAATGCTTTCGGGGCTGATCTTGCTGCCGCCCAAATTGATGATTTCTTTTTCGCGCCCCGCAATGATCAGAACGCCGTCTGGCGTGAACGATCCCAAATCCCCCGAATAGTGGCCGCCATCGTCGAACGGAACGAGTCTGCCGCTTTGATCGATCAGACCGACCGGTGACGCGCCGCTGCGGATGCGAATGCGGCCTATCTCGCCCGGCGCGAGAGCCTTGCCCTTGTCGTCAACGATGTCGACGGCGACATCCGGCGTCACAAAGCCGACCGCCCCCGGGATATGCGCAATCGCAGCTGCCGGTGCGGATGCGACTACGCCGGCCTCGGTCGAGCCGTAGGCCGAAATCAAATTGGTGCCCAACTGGCTGCGCACACGCTCGCCCAGCGCGGGCGTCAGAATACTGCCAATCGAGATGATGGCGTCGAAGTGAGGCAACGCCAATAGTGTGCGGTCGCTGAGATTGATGAGTTCGGCAAGGCTTCCGGGCGATCCGACCAGCGCCTGGACTTGATAATTGGTTAAGACCCGCAGTGTATCGGCAGCGGTCCGCCCCCGCAAAGCCAAAGTCCCGCCGCGCGAGAGCACGTAGACCGCGGTCGTAAACGCCATCGCGGTCGCCCATCCGGTGTCGAGCATGACGCGCGAACACGCAGCATAACGATGGCCGAAGACGGTCTGGTGCCGCATCGCCCGAACCGACATGCGTCCGTGCGCGAAAGCAGCGGCCTTGGACTCGCCCGTGGTGCCGGACGTCAGCACCAGCCGGCAAAAGCTTTGGTCTTCATTGGCAATCGCGGCGGCTTTGACCGGCTCGCCGCTTCCCTGCAGCCAGGAGGGATCCACCAGCAGAACCTTGCGACCGCCTGCTTCGCCAACGGGCCGGTCAGAGATGACGGCGTCGATCCGCAAGCCAGATGGAGTCCGCAAATCGTTCGGCGTGACGGTTATTATGCCGTATTTGGCCAGGCCAAAAATAAGCGCCACATGAAGCAGCTGGTCCTGAACCAAAAGCGCAACGATGTTGCCGCTAGCAAGGCCCGCATCAAACCCGCGCTTTGCAATATTGTGAATGATCCGGCTGAACTGGTGATAGGTGACGACCTCGTTGGCCGCACCGGGCACAAGCAATGCGGGGATCGCGGGCTGATACCTGCCATGAAACAGAATTGGATCGACAATATTCACGCAATACTCTGAGTTAGGAACTCGCTACGCGACTTGTGGTAGGACGAAACGCATCTTTGACATGGCCGCGCCAATCTTCAATTCAAAAAGCGTCCCGATCAGTGCCAGGACGCAGCAATCGCCGTCTGCAGAGCCGTATCGGCGGGGGCCTGCGTCAACGAGGATATGTTGAAACTTGAATTGGCCGCCGAATAGGTTGCCATCGCCTGAACCAACTGAGCGACGCTTGAGTCGAGCACCAGCCCGTTGGACAGCTTCAACTGAGACAACTGCGCGGTGTTGGAGGCAAACCAGCCGTCGATCGTGACTTTATCCTGGGTGCCAAGGATCGAGACACGAAGATCGTTGCTGGAACGCTCAAGCCAGAGCTGATTGCTTGCAATGCCAGAACCAAAATCCAGTTCCCCGCTCGCGCCCGCATTCGACGCCACCCCATTGGTGATGCGGTCTTGCTGATCGCCTCGCCCGAACACATAGATGTCCGATCCAGCTCCGCCGACCAGGCGGTCGTTCCCGGTGCCGCCGGTGAGCGTATCGTTGCCGGCCGCGCCGACCAAAATGTCGTTGCCGGCGCCGCCTGTGATCGCGTCATTGCCGGCATCGCCCCAGAGCCAATCGTTGGCCGTCGTGCCGTTAATAGTGTCGTTGCCGGTCGTACCGGACTGGAATGCGGTGAGCGCGCTGATGTCGAGCGATGACCCATCGGCAAAGCTGAAGGTCTCGATACGGTCAAGCGGATCAACCCACGCCTGCATGGTGATCTTGTCGGTCAGTTGCGCGAAGGTGGCAGTGGGATTGGCAGGGTCTCTTACGCCGACGATCAGATCATTGCCGGACAGCGAGAGCCACAGATCCGCAGCGCTAATTCCGGACCCAAACACCAGCGAATCCGTGCCGCCATTGCTGTGGATCTCCTGGGTCGTGGTCTGAGTCTCGTAGTGCGACGTGTCGACCCAGGCCGTACCGTCATAGGATTGGCTCCAATAACCGCTGGTCACCCAGACTTGGGTAGTGGTGGTCTGGGTATAGCGATAGTCGTCGTAGGCGGTGTCGATACCGTCGCCACGCGCATAAATATAACTGTCGTTGCCGCCGCCACCCTTCACCGTATCGTTGCCGGTGCCGCCAACAAGCGTGTCGTCGCCAAGACCGCTATCCAGCGTATCATTGCCCACACCGCCGGTCAGGTTGTTGGCATTGCCGTCCCCAGTCAGCGTGTCGTTGAAGGCCGATCCGATAAGATTCTCAATACCGGCCAACGTATCGCCTTGCGCATCGCCGCCTGTGCCGGTGCCGAGCGTGAGATTGACCGTGACCGCGGCGCTCGATGCCGCATAGGTCGCCGTGTCGTTGCCCGCCCCGCCCGTCAACACATCCGCGCCACCGAGTCCCGTCAGAATATTGTCGCCGCTGTTGCCGACAATGACATTGGCGCTAGCGTTGCCGGTGCCATTGATTGCAGCGCTTCCCGTCAGAGTCAGATTTTCGAGCGTGGCAGCAAGCGTATAGGTAATCGCCGATTGGACGGTGTCGGTGCCTTCGCCGGCGTTCTCGGTGATCGCGTCACCAGCATTGTCGATCAAGTAAATGTCGTTACCCGTGCCGCCAACCAGCGTGTCGGCACCCGCCCCGCCATCCAGCGTGTCGTTGCCAGCTCCACCGGTCAACGTATTACCAGCGCTGTTGCCAATGATGATGTTGTCCAGCGTATTGCCGGTGCCGTTGATCGCAGCTGCACCCGTCAGCGTCAGGTTCTCAACGTTCGTAGCCAGCGTAAAGGTCACCGACGATTGCACGGTATCGGTACCCTCGCTGGCATTCTCTGTCACCACATCGCCGGTATTGTCGACGATGTAGATGTCGTTGCCGGTACCGCCGACCAGCGTGTCGGCGCCCGTTCCGCCATCGAGCGTGTCATTGCCAGCTCCGCCGGTCAGCGTATTGGCAGCGCTGTTGCCGGTGATGATATTGTCCAGGGTGTTGCCGGTGCCGTTGATCACAGTCGCGCCGGTCAGCAGCAAATTCTCGACATTCGAAGCCAGCGTATAAGTCGCCGACGACTGAACCGAATCGGTGCCCTCGTTTGTGGCCTCGGTAATGACATCGCTGGTATTGTCGACGATGTAGATGTCGTTGCCGGTACCGCCCACCAGCGTGTCCGCACCCGCCCCGCCATCCAGCGTGTCGTTGCCGGCGCCACCGGTCAGCGTGTTGGCAGCGCTGTTGCCGGTGATGATATTATCCAGCGTGTTGCCGGTGCCATTGATCGCAGCCGCGCCGGTGAGCAATAAATTCTCGAGGTTGGCAACGAGCGTATAAGTGACAGATGACTGAACCGAGTCGGTCCCCTCGCTCGTGTTCTCGGTGATGGCGTCGCCGGCATTGTCGACGATGTAGATGTCGTTGCCGGTACCGCCCACCAGCGTGTCCGCACCCGCCCCGCCATCCAGCGTGTCGTTGCCGGCGCCGCCATTCAGCACATTGGCGTTGGCGTCCCCGGTCAGAATATCATCGAAAGACGAGCCGGTTATATTCTCGAAGCCGGACAGCGTATCAAGCCCCGCTCCAATCGTATCTTGCGCGGCGCTAATGGCGAGACTGACCACGACGCCTGCGGCTGCATTGACGTAGGTGACCGTGTCGATGCCTGCGCCACCGTTCAGGACATTGGCGCCGGCGTCGCCGCTTAGCGTGTCGTTGTAAGCCGAACCGATCAGGTTTTCGATTCCGGCGAGGGTGTCGCCCTGCGCGTCGCCGCCAATTCCGGTGCCGAGCGCCAGATTGACGGTGACGGCGGCGGATGATGCCGCATAAGTCACGGTATCATTGCCGGCACCCCCATCTATCGCGTCGACGCCGCCAAGACCGGCCAAAATATTGTCGCCGCTATTGCCGATCAGGATATTGGCCGCTGCGTTGCCGGTGCCGCTGAGTGCCGCTGATCCTGTGAGTGTTAAATTCTCCAAATTCGCAGCTAACGTGAAACTGACCGACGCCTGCACCGTGTCGGTGCCCTCGCCGGCATTCTCCGTCACCACGTCGCCGGCGTTGTCGACGACATAAAGATCGTTACCTGTGCCACCGATCAGCGTGTCGGCACCCGCGCCGCCATCGAGCGTGTCATTGCCAGCACCGCCCGTCAGCACGTTGACACCTGAGTCTCCCGTCAGCACGTCGTTGAACGCGGAGCCCGTCAGATTCTCAAAGCCCAAAAGCGTATCGATCCCCGCTCCGATCGTATCCTGTGCAGTACTGATGGCGAGGCTTACCGTGACGCCGGCCGCCGCATTGGCATAGGACACCGTATCGAGGCCAAATCCACCATCGAGCATGTTGGCATTGCCGTCGCCGCTCAAAGTATCCGCATAGGCTGAGCCGACAAGATTTTCGATCCCGCTGAGCGTATCGCCTTGCGCATCGCCACCGACGCCAGTGCCGAGCCAGAGATTGACTGTGACGCCCGCCGACGACGCCGCATAGGTCGCGGTGTCGTTGCCACCGCCGCCGGTCAGCACGTCGGCGCCTCCAAGTCCCGCCAGAATATTGTCGCCGCTATTGCCGATGATTACGTTGGCGAGCGCATTGCCAGTGCCGTCGATGGCAGCCGATCCAGTTAAAGTGAGGTTTTCAAGATTGGTCCCGAGCACATATGTGACCGAGGACTGCACCGTGTCGGTGCCTTCGCCGGCGTTCTCAATAATGACGTCGCCCGCGTCATCAACAACATAGAGGTCGTTGCCGGTGCCGCCGACCAACGTGTCGGCACCCACGCCGCCGTCCAGCGTGTCGTTGCCGGCGCCACCGGTTAGCGTGTTGGCAGCGCTGTTGCCGGTGATGATATTATCCAGCCCATTGCCGGTGCCGTTGATCACAGCCGAGCCAGTTAGGGTGAGATTTTCGATATTCGTCGCCAGCGTAAAAGTGACCGACGACTGCACATTATCGGTGCCTTCGCTTGCATTCTCAGTGATCACATCGCCCACATTGTCGACGATGTAGAGATCATTGCCGGTGCCACCCACCAGCGTGTCGGCACCCACCCCGCCATCCAGCGTATCGTTGCCGCCACCGCCGGTCAGCACATTGGCGCTGGAATCGCCCGTCAGTGCGTCGTTGAAAGCCGAGCCCGTCAGATTCTCAAAGCCGAGCAGCGTGTCGACGCCCGCGCCGATCGTGTCCTGGGCGGATGCAACAGCAAGGCTCACTGTGACGCCGGCGGCCGCATTGGCGTAAGAAACCGTGTCGATACCAAGGCCGCCATCCAGACTATTGGCGTTGCTGTCGCCGCTCAGCGTATCGGCATAGACCGAACCGACAAGATTCTCGATGCCGCTCAGCGTGTCGCCTTGTGCATCACCGCCAATACCGGTGCCAAGCGTGAGATTGACCGTGACCGCGGCGCTCGATGCTGCATAGGTCGCGGTGTCGTTGCCGGTGCCGCCGTTCAGCGCGTCCGCACCGCCGAGACCTGCCAGAATATTGTCGCCGCTATTGCCGATGACCACATTGGCAAGCGCATTGCCGGTGCCGTCGATGGCAGCAGTGCCGGTTAAGGTGAGATTTTCAAGATTCGTGCCCAGAACAAAGCTTACCGACGACTGAACGCTGTCGGTGCCTTCATTGGTATTTTCCGTGACCGTGTCGCCAATGTTGTCGACGATATAAAGATCGTTGCCGGTACCGCCGATCAGCGTGTCGGCGCCCGCCCCGCCGTCGAGCGTGTCGTTGCCGGTGCCGCCGGTCAGCACATTGGCACTGGCGTCACCCGTCAGCGTGTCGTTGAAAGCCGAGCCGATGAGGTTTTCGATACCGGTCAACGTATCGCCCTGCGCATCTCCTCCGCTGCCGGCGCCCGTTACGAGATTGACAGTGACCGCCACTGACGACGCTGTATAGGTCGCGGTATCCGAGCCTGCGCCGCCGTTGAGCGCATCCGCGCCGCCGCCGCCGATCAGAAGGTCATCGCCGTCGCCGCCGTCCAGCGTGTCGGCAAGGCTGCTGCCGCTCAAAGTGTCGTTGCCCAGCCCGCCATTGAGGGTCGCCGCAGTTTCTGTCCAGCTGATCGTATCATCGCCATCGGTGCCAAAATGACTGACAATGCCCGCCAGATTCAATGAGGTGCCGTCGGCAAAACTAAACGTCTCAATCCGGTTCAGCGGATCAAGCCAGCCTTGCACGGTGATTTTGTCTGTAAGCTGCGCGAAGCTCGCATTCGGATTGGCCGGGTCCTTGATGCCGACGATAAGGTCGTTTCCGGACAGCAGCATCGCAAGATCAGAGGCCGAAATGCCGAATCCGAATACCAGAGAATCTGAGCCGCCATTGGCGTGAACCTCATAGGTGGTGGACTGCGTCTCATAATGCGACGTATCGACCCAAGCGGTGCCGTCATAACCGCCGCTCCAATAACCGCTGGTCACCCAAACTTGGGCTGTGTCGGTCTGCATGTAGCGGTAGTCATCGGAAACGACATCCTGGCCATCGCCGCGGGTATAGACATAGACGTCATTGCCGCCGCCACCTTTTAGAGTATCGGCGCCGGTGCCGCCGTTCAGCGTATCGTTGCCGAGACCGCCATCGAGCGTGTCACTGCCACCGAAGCCGGTCATCAGGTCGCCAGATGCCGTCCCGGTTAGCGTATCGTTGCCCGACGTGCCGATCACCGAGACCTGGACCGGCACGGTGCTGCCGTCGGCTAGAACAAAGGAGCCGACCTGATAGGACGTCCCTAAGAACCAGTTCGTAATGGTGAGCGTGTCGGATAGACCGGCCACTAGGACTTTAAGATCATTGCCAACCTTGGCAAATGTCAAATCGGTTGCGGCAATTCCCGTTCCGAACTGCACGCGATCCGATCCGCCATCGCTGTTGTCGATCGTATCGGAACCCGATCCCAATCCGAATAGATAGGTATCGTTGCCGGCGCCACCACGGAGCGCGTCGTTGCCGGCGCCACCATCGAGGATGTTGGCACCGCTATCGCCCGTAATCGTGTCGTTGAAGGCTGAGCCGACAATGTTTTCGACGGCAGTCAGCGTATCGCCCTGCGCATCACCGCCGCTGCCTATACCCGTTGCGAGGTTGACCGTGATTGCGGCGGATGACGTCGCATAGGTCGCCGTATCATTTCCGGCGCCGCCATCGAGCACATCAGCGCCTGCACCGCCGATCAACGTATCGTTGCCGTCGCCACCGCGCAGCGTGTCGTTGCCGTCGCGTCCATCCAGAATATCGGCGCCCGCCAGACCACAGATGAGATTGGCGGCTGCATTGCCAATCAGCGTGTCGGCAAAAGCGGTACCGGTCAGGTCTTCGATGCTGACATAGACGTCGCCCGCCGCATCGCCGGCGTTAATGAGACTATTTTCCAACGACGCAACAACGCCTGCCGAGGAATCATCATAGACCGCCGCGTCGCGGCCCGCGCCGCCGTCCAACAGATCGGCACCTGCGCCGCCCGCCAGACGATCATCACCATCGCCACCCGACAGGCTATCGTCGCCGGCGAGACCGCGCAAAAGATTGGCATTGCCATCGCCCACCAAAACATCTGCCTGACTTGAACCGATGACAGATTCGATTTGCGACAGCACGTCGCCATCCGCGTCGCCACCTGAGACCGCGCCGGTCGCCAAATTGATGTTCACGCCAGCGGCTGAAGTGCTGTAATCGACGGTGTCGGTGCCCGCGCCACCGTTCAGCACATCCGCGCCGGGGCCACCCGCCAGCGTATCGTTGAAAGTGCCTGTCGTGATGACATCGTCGCCTAGCCCGCCATGGATCGACGCCGCACTCTCGGTCCATGTGATTGTGTCGGCACCATTGGTACCAAAATGGCTGACAATTCCGGTAACATCCAGCGTCGTGCCATCGGCGAAGCTGAACGTCTCTATGCGGTCGAGCGGATCGAACCAATTCTGCAGCGTGATGGTGTCGGTGAGCTGATTAAACGGCGCATTTGGGTTCAGCGGATCATTCAGCCCGACCACAAGATCGCTGCCCGACACCAGAATTGATATATCCGAAGCCGTGACGCCGAATCCGAACACCAACGTGTCCGCGCCGCCATCGGCATGAACTTCATGCGTGGTGTATTGGGTCTGGTAATAAGACGTGTCGACCCAGACCGGCCCGGCATAGCCGTTCTCATAGTGACCGTCGGGAATGAGAACCTGCGTGGCGTCGGTCTGCATGAACCGATAGTCGTCCGAGACGGTGTCGGTGCCATCGCCGCGGTCGAACGCGTAAACATCGTTGCCGGCTCCGCCCTGCAGCACATCGGTGCCCGTCCCGCCGGAGAGCTGATCGTTGCCCGCGCCGCCGACCACCAAATCATTGCCCGCGCCGCCGCGAAGAATGTCGTTGCCGGCCTCGCCGAAGATCTGGTCGTCGCCAGCCTGACCATCGACAAAGTCCCAACCGTTGCCGGCATGGATGACATCACCTAATGCGCCGCCGACCAGGGTGTCGTGGCTGTTGCCGCTGTCATTGTCAGTATACTGGTTGGCTAAATCGTCGCGGCCGAACCACAAATCATTGCCGGTGCCGCCAGAGACCTGCCAAACCCCCGAGACTAGGCTTTGTGAGGTGGGTGTATGAAACCCTGCCGCAGCGAGACCATCGTCAAACACAAATTGCAGCACCCGCCCGTTGGCCGTGCTGACCTCGTTGACATGATCGGCATAAACCGACAGCGAGCCCGGAACATCGACGCCATTGGCCAGGCGAATCTCAACGATGGCCTTCCCATTGCTGTCTTTGCTGATGCTGATATTCGAGGCCGCAGTGCCAAGCCCGCTCAATTTGACCGACGACAAGAACCCAACCAGACCGCCCAGAAAATCGGACGTTGCGGTATGACTTAATCCAAGATCATTGGCGCGCGCAAAGGTCGCGATCCAGCCCGCCGCAAACGCTGAATTCGGATTGAGCGCGATCAACGCATTGACGGTTTCGCGGTCGTTCAAATAACGTTCATAATCCTGCGCAATCTGAAGGTCGCCGCCAAGCGTCAAAGTGTCCGCATACAGAGAATTCTGATGCGCGCGCTTCAAAAGCAGATCGCCGCCGATCACCTCGGTGTTGCGTAGAATGTTGAGCGTCGCGAACGACACCGCCTGATCAGCGGTTGCAAAGAACGACGAGCCCGCAACGTAAGGCGCGCCCGTATTTCCCGTCATGTATCCAATAAACATAGACGAGGAATGATCGAGCGCCTCGCCGTTCACCGCGGTCAAATAGGAATTAATGGTGTCGCGAACCACATTGCCAAGCTGGTTCGCAATCGCCGGATTGCCGCCGTCGGATATGCCGTAGAAATTGTCCGCATACAGATATGACGACGCTGACAGAATATTGAGTGCGGCCGGATGGCTATTGCCACCGAACAGATCGCCGATCCATGTGCCCAGAATCGTGCCGAGGAAAGATCCAATACCTGGCAATATGAAGTTCAGCGCTGAGCCAATAAGCTCACCTACGACAAACGACGCACCGATGAGGCTGCCGACCGCGCCCGCGAGCTGGCCACCAATGGCGCCGGCCTGGGTCTGGGCGTGAACGATCTGATTGGCAAGAATTGATCCGATGGTGCCGCCGATTTGACTGACCGCAGAGCCAAACGCGGATCCCCAGTTGATCGAGATGGCCTGGCCCAGCCCGCCCGCCTGAATCACTTGGTTCAGGACACTCCCGGCAAAGCCACCGACGCCAGCATTGAATAGTTGTGCGCCATAGCCGTTCAACCCGAGCGCTGTGCCGATTTCCGCAGTTAGAAAAGAGGCGACCGATCCGGCCGCCGCGCCCGCCAAACTCAGCCCAGCGTTGGCGAAGGCTCCCGCCTGAGAAACTCCCTCCAGATCCACATTTAGAGAATTGGATATTGTCTGCGCAAACTGCGCGCCGATCGCCCCAACGACAGTGCCAACCGCAAGCTGAGCAAATTGATTGTCACCAGCGATAGCCCGTCCGATCGTTGAGCCGAACAGCTGACCCAGACTGGCGGACGTTGAAGAAACACCCGGCTGATCGAATTCGATTTGCTCGTCAACAATATTGCCCGCTGCGTCTAATTCGATATCACGCTCGGACCAAATCTGGTTGTTGTTGATGTCGAATTGTTTGAGGAGTGTCTCGCCAGTTTCAAAAACTTCTTGCTGCATACGCACGAAGTCATTCGAATCATAAAGAGAGGAGTCAAAGCTTGAATTGTCGGCTCGCACATTTAGCGTTGTGCTTGTCTGATCTTTGAACAATATATAGTAAGTCCGGTCTCCAGTAATCGGGTCAACAACCTCCGACACACCTGCAACATTTGGTATTTCATTTATTCCGACTGAAGAGAAAGCATCGGGATAGAGACTAGAACTTATTGGATTGGAACTGCCCTGAGCGGGAGCTTCTAGCAATCCAGCCTGAAGTATCCCAATATTAGTGGGATCAGAATCCGAACTTGCCCAAGTCATATATTCTGATCCTGAAGTGTTATTCAGGTTCGGACTGTATTGACCAGGAAGGCCTCCATCCTCCAAAAAATCGTCATACCAATCGGTAAGCTTTTGTGCGCCAAGTGTCGAATATGCTGTTACGAACGCCGCTTTGTCCGCATCTGCAAGATTTGCCCAATTCGAAACGCGATTGGCCGCCCAATCGAAAGCTTGCCGAGCAATCACCGCTTGCAAATTGATTGAAACTTGCAGAGATGTAACCGGATTTATTAGATCGTCGGCTAGTTGCGAAGTGTTATTGACATATTTCAAAAGATCTAACGCATCATTTGGCGCGAAAGATGTTTGGTTTGCTTCATAAAACTTGACAATTTCCATTGCTGTTCCGAGTTGAATCCTGGCAACGCCCAAGTCATTCAACACCGGATTAGCATTGCGATTTGCTAGTTGGACAATTACTCCTGCGCTTTGCGCGTTCGAGACATTGTTTTCTCGAACAAATTGCAAGTTGTCGACGTACTCTTGCTCGGTCAACCTTGTGTTTGCTGCTTCACCAGGACCATACAAAGCGGTCCAATTTCGTAAAGCCTGAAAAATATTTCCCAACCCATAGTAGTCATAATCGCCTGCCGCTGTTTTGTTCGCTTCGCGAGCAATCGGAGCGGCAACATCTATGATTGAAACGCCGGCTGCACTTGCGGCATTTTCTAGGGAAGTTCGATACGTTGCCAGAAGCGAAATTGTATCTGGTCGAAGGGCAACAATATCTGCCTGCGCATCCGTATTGGAATTTCCGGAATTTGGCATGATGGCCCTCAGCTACTTAAACGATTTATGACTCAACAACGAGTCGATTGTGATATCTGACTTTGGAATTGGAAATGGCGGCAGCTTGTTGTCGGCCAACCCAAACACATTTCCTTTTCGATATTCGTGCCGCGTCGTTTTCCCGCGAGCCAAGATTGAGGCCAAGCTTTCGACACTGTAGCATCTGTCCTGCTGGTCAGACGCCAACACATGTGTGTAAAGCATGCAAAACGAGTTCACGACTGCAATTCGCCATCGATCTCCCAGCAAAATGATTTGCAGTTTTGGGTAGGATTGCCAATTTCCGGTTACAATTTCACTGTCTAGCCAGGCAAGAAATCCTTGTTGTTTATCAAAATAGAAGACGTCGTTGCCCAGAGGAGGATGCGAATGCAAAATGGTCGCGTCGGACAAGTAATCCTTTATGTTGTCCGATGACGGAAAATCGCGCGCAAAATACTCGACTCTACGTCCATCCGAGAATCCAAGGGCTGGATCAAACATCTTATCCAGTCGCACGATAGAAATTCGCTGCCAGCCAATTACGCAAATAGCGAAGACGATGCAGCACGTAACAAATACGCCTGAAACATAAAAGCGATACCGCTTAGCTCGGCCCTCAGCCAGCATCGTCAATGGCTCCGACTGTCTTCCCATTTTTTGAAGAGGATCCCGGATCAAAAAACTTCAAAAATTGGGGCGCTCCAGCTGTTTTAAGATCTCGTGTTCACCTCCAAACGGAGCAACGATGTCGATCACACGCATGTTCGTTCCGCTTTTCCATTCCACAGCGGTCAAACGCTTGTCGTTTGCATCAATGCGTTTTGCCACCAAATCATCAACAAGCGCCCAAATCGCGACGCCGACCGGCTGCTCGCCTTTGTAAAAAATACGAAACTGCTTAAGTAGAATGGCTGGCATCAGCAGCCATTCAAGGTCGCCAAGCGCGATCGATTTGTGACGCGGGCTCTGCGTCATCAGCCAGACGATCTCGCCCAAAACCTGCGAGACCGTTTTGGGCGGCGGCACTGCGTTTTCCTCACCGCGCTGCCTTACATTGTGCTCTTTGGAAGAGCCATTTTTCGACGTAGTCGCTTTCGGACTCGAAACGCCGAACTCTGCGATCGCTTGCGCAAGCGCATCCTCGCCAAAGACTTGCTGCGCATTCTCACGAATGCCGCTTGACTGTGGATTCTGCGCAGGATCGTCTGTTTTTTCGTTTCGCTTGACCGCCGCCTGACCCTTATTCAATAGCTTTCCCCCGCGAGAAGATTTTTTTTGACCAGACATATGCCGCTCCTGCCGAACTCAATCGTCGGCAGACGTAGACTGCGCTGATGCGCCGAGAATCGCCAAGCCCCAAATTCAGGCCGAATTGACAACGGCTCTTGTTGAACGATGGCCACAACAAATGGTCTATCACTAACAACAAACTTGCAGGCGCTCGTTCGTAGTTCTCGGATTGACCGAATCCTTGACCAGCAGAAGATTTTTCAAAACTGATTAAGAGAGCGCCTTCCCCTACCTCACAAACGGTAAGCTTCCCAGCTGACGTTTCGCAAGCGAATTGTTCACGGCGCTGTGAACGGCACACATGTTCCCGAATGAGCTTCGAGCGCACACTGCATCGCAAACTAGACAGCGAATGAATCAAAAAAGCAGACGTGGTCAGGGGAATTCGCAAGCCTTACCATTGTTTGCCATTGACTCGAATAACGAGCGACGCAGCGGTGAGTCAAAAACTTCGAGCAGTAATCTAGGAAAATGACTTCGCTTTTTATGTTTCTGCGAATTTAGAAAATCCAGACGGACGCCACGGACGCACGCGACCGCAAGCTGGCATGCGAAAAGCAAAACGGTCGATTAGAAAGTTGCTGCGGACGGAGTCTGATAAGGGCGCAACGAGTGTCCGCAATACATTTGCTACATTGCGCCTTGCCTACCCGATCCCGTTGCGCTTGGATGGTAGCTGGGTCTGGGGAGACTTTGTGATGCGTATCTTTGAAGCGATTGCGCTAAGCGCGATCTTGGGTGGCTGCGCTTCCGTCACGCGGGGCTGGGACGAGCAAATTGCAATATCTTCTACGCCGTCCGGTGTTGAGGCCAAGGTCACAGGTCTCAGCGATCCGCAGCCATGCATTACGCCTTGCTCGGTGAAAGCAAAACGAAACGACGAAATCAGCATCACCTTCGAAAAGGAAGGTTATGAGCCGCAGGTCGTCAATCTGACACGTGAAATCGCCGGCACCGGTGCTGCAGGGTTTGCAGGGAATATTCTATTGGGCGGGGTTGTCGGTGGCGTCGTCGACGCTGCCAGCGGCGCGGCGCTTGATCATAAGCCAAACCCGGTCATCGTGACGATGAAGCCCCTTGCACCATCGGCACCACCTCCTCGCGCCCGCCCGCGCAAACCACCGCAGCCCGTGTCATAACAATGAACATGAGACTTCGTCCGGTTCTTATCTTGTCTCTCGCGATGATGGCTTCTCCGGCTGTGGCACAAGCGCCAAGTCCCGAGGCAATCACCGCCGCGAAATCTTTGCTCGAAAAAATGAAGTTTGGCGATCAGTTCAAGCGAAACTTTCCTCAGACGATGGAGCGGTTCAAACCGCTGTTTGTTCAGAATCGCGTCGACATGCTCGAGAAATATAACGCAATGCTGCCGCTTGCGTTGGAGGCGCTCAACAATCGGATACCGGCCGTCGTCGACGCCGTAGCAGTTGTTTACGCAAAAAATTATTCGCTTAGTGAACTCAACGAACTTTCAAAATTCTACGACACGCCGCTTGGCCAGAGGACCTTAGCGGTTGGGCCGAAGATATCGCAAGAATCGTCGCTCGCCACTCAGGCGATTGGCAAAGAAGTCATTGGCGGCGCATTTCGGAGAGTACAGGAGGAGAAACTAAAGAAATTGCAGCCTCCGCCGTCGCCGACCGAGGCCCAGAAACTAAGAAACTCGCTTTGACATCGAAGCGGCCGGAAAAGCGTCGTAAAAAATAGCAAAGGTATCTGGCCGTGTTTGTACTGACGATTGTAGCGATTTCATCGCTGTCATTGGGAAGTGCTCCAAACGACGTTCATAGTGTCGGTCAAACGGTTCGCGTTCAGATTGAGCCCGTGAGTAAGGCGGCTTTGCTTCGGGCTCGCGACGACTGCAATGCGAGGCTTGCGAAGCAAAGACCGGACGCCAAGCTCTATCAAGAACTCAATGTGGCGGTTCGACATCCGTATTCTTTGGCACGGATGTTGGGGCCGACCCGGGACGACGTCATCGCATTGATGGCGCCGGCTTCGTGGAAAGGAATGTTCGCCACCACGCGCGGCAGGCTCGGTTGTTCCTACACCATCAAGGACAAGAAACTAACTTTCCGCAGTTTGGAATTCGATGGTCGGCGGCGGAAGCGATTGCCGAACGAAAAGGATTAAGCATTTCACCGCTGAATAATTGCCGACGCCGAGCTTTTCGCCGCAGCGGCACGAAGTGAAGTCGTAGTCGGCGACTAAACTGATAAGGTTTGGTGAGTTTCTTTATCAGTCAAGAACTGGATAGATTTTCGTAATTTCATAGATAGTCGAAGACTGAATGCTTTGCTTGTTTGCTTATCGGTTTGCTATTTGTAGTTCAGTAATGGCATTGATGCTAACCATGCAAACCGGCCCATGTCGAAGGTAATTTTTTCGACATACTGATGCACAAAGGTTGCCGTAATCTGCAGGACTGCTTAGAGGTGAACAGAATGCTGAAGCCATTGACGCACGAATTACTTGCGCCTTTCCCACACGGGTTCTTCGACCGCCTTGGCGGCGTCTCAACTGGCATCTATGGCAGCTTGAACTGCGGGCTTCGCCCAAAAGATCAACGCGATGCTGTGTTAGAAAACCGTGACCGTGTCGCGCGTCACCTAGGAAGCCGTGGCGATCGCCTGCTGACCTGTTATCAGATCCACTCGGCAGAAGCTATCATCGTAACCGCGCCTTGGGCGCCGGATCAACACCCAAAAGCCGACGCGTTGGTGACGGCCACGCCGGGACTGGTGCTTGGTGCTTTGGGGGCAGACTGCATGCCGATCCTGTTCTCCGACTTCGAAGCAGGCATTGTGGGCGCAGCCCATGCCGGATGGAAGGGCGCTCTAGCAGGTGTTGGAGAAAGTACAATTGCGGCAATGGAGCGCATCGGCGCAAATCGCCAACGCATCACGGCGGTGATCGGCCCGTGTATCAGCCAACGCGCCTACGAGGTTGGGCCTGAGTTTCTGCAGACTTTTATCGCGGCAAACCCCGCGAATGAAAACTATTTCGTCGTGCCGACCGGACGCGAGCGACCGACCTTCAATTTACCTAGCTACATGCTGGATCGATTGAAGAGCGCCGGGATCGCAAACGTGACGAACCTCGAGGTTTGCACCTATTCGGCGCCCGAACAATACTTCAGCTACAGACGCGCAACACATCGCAAAGAGTCAGGCTTCGGGGAGCAGATTGCGGCAATCATGGTGTGTTGATCTCCACGGTTTCTTGCTCGGCGCGATGCAATTTACCCGAAGGCAACCGAGTGACAATTGATCTCGCCGCTAAATTCTATTTGGGGGACCTCTGTCATATGTGGGACAAAATGGATTCATCATCGTCTTAGATCAACTGCTCCTAAAAGCGGCGCGGTTCCAAGTGGCTTTCATTCAAATTTAAACTTCAAAGTGCTCCCTTATAAGATCAGTTCGGCCAATCGAAAGCCAAGCCGCACTCGCCGCAGTGCGGTGGAACTGACGCTCTTCAGTTGCGGCTGCGACGCGAGAGAGGCGGAGGTGTGCGTGACCGATGTTGAATGGATAACCTATGCTCTCATACATAGCTAACGCCGCTCTCCAGTGATCGCTTGCCAACTCTTGTTGGGTCTGTTTTTCCGATAAATCGCCAAGCCCTTGCCGACAGTCGGCCTCCCGCAGGATATCTCCCAATTCACGGAACAAGGGGATAGCCTGCTGAAATGCGGATTGAGCCGAGATAAATTCTCCGCGCTCAAGCGAAATATCGCCAAGGCTTTTGATGCAAATCGCTTCACCGAGAATATCACTGACTTGCTGATAGATAGGGATTGCATCCTTGTAGGCATGCTTAGCCTTATCTAGATCATTACGCCTTTTTGCGATGTCGCCCAATCCACGAACGCAGTTTGCCTTTCCCAGGAGATCGCCGATGCTTTCGTACAGCTCAGCTGCTTTGCAGTACCCAACCGCCGCATCCGAGTATTTGGAACGATCGATTTGTATTTTTGCAATACCTTGAATGCAATTTGCTTCGCCAGATAATAACCCCGCCTTCCGAAACATAGGCAGAGCTCCTAAAAAGTATTTTTCCGCGGCTTCATTATCTAGACGCCGCAAAGCGATCGCCCCAAGGCTCATCATGCAACTAGCAGCATCACCTATTTGATTGGAGCTTTCAAAATAACGTGTCGCCTTTTCAAGAGACGTTATTGATCCCATTGTTGTAAAACGATAGAGTCGAGCTAGCCCCCGGAGCGAATCGATTAAATTGAAGTTGTGCTTTGCGGCCATTGCCAACATGCATGCAGCGTCAAGATTGCTTGCCTCCTTCGTTACTCGCTCTCGTACATCAGGCCAGCCTATGCGGCCTGCCTTTCCGGCGTCCCTTGCTAACGACAGGAAATGCTCGATCAGCCTCGATCGGTCAGTGGTCTCGGCCGGCAATTCTAATGATGCCGCCTCGCGCAATGGTGCGAGCATTGAAAGCCGTCCAGCCTGCTCGTTGGCTAGTTGCAAAGATACGATGTTGCTTGCCGCATCTTGTCCGCCGACGGGTAGTAGTAAGCCGGCATCGTCGCGTTGCATACCCGCAGGCAGAAGCGCGAGAAGGCTGAGTAGTCGTTTGCCTGCGCTAGACAATAATGGCGAAGCCAATGATGCTCTGAGCGAAGCTCGAGTACTAGTTAAGCGCGTTTCGTCTGGTCCATCTTTCAATAGATTGGCCTTCTCTGTCTCCCACCGACGACGAAGGGAGACGAGGTCACCAAAGCCTTGCGCGGCGGCGCCAAGAAGAAGTAGTGAAAGGGGATGGCCCTCAAGCGTGGCGACCATGTTGGGCAAGTCGGGGTCTGCGGCAAGCGCGCGACGTTTGCCACCTGAACTTCTGAGGAAAATCTCTGCCGCCTCGCCGCCGTCAGAAATTCGCGTGATATCGTCGAGACAATGACCGACCGATGGCGTCTTTCCGCGGATCGTGAGCACTAGGACGAGGCCGGTAACGGCGAGTTGACGAATCATGTCCTCGGTCTTCAGGCGATCCTGCTGCCAAGGAGTTTCTAGGTTGTCGAGTATCGCCAATATTCCGCCAATCGCGCGGGCTTTGATAACCGTGATAAAATTCGACGGCGAGCCGCTCGGGGGTATACCAAGCGCATGAGCTAGGGCAGCTAGCATGGCGGTCGCATCATTTGCCCCATCAAGAGCCACAAATACGCGCCTATCTCCAAATTTTGCTGCAACGGCCGGACTATGCGCCGCCGACAATGCTAGCGTCGTCTTTCCTATTCCCGGCCCGCCCGGCACGATAATGGGGGAAGTTCCTTTAAGAATTTCGTCGACCAACTGCAGCTTGCGATCTGCGCGGCCAATCATCATGGGATCTGCCGGGAATAGAGCAGTAATCAATGGTGACTGAGGCGCAAGCTTGCCGAGAAAGTTCGGCAGCTCGTCGAAATCGCTTCCAAAACTTATTGGTGTGATGGCCTTAGGCCATGTCTCGTATTTTTCTTTTTCACGGCAAAGAGCAAAATGCATTTTGCCTGCGCCTAACCAGTTGTCTCCGAACCATTTCAATAGATGGCCAACATTGTCATCAGATACACCCGATGGGCTACATCCCACAAAGACAAGGGTTAGATTTTTAGCGGCCAATCGCTGCAGGAACTGTGTCAGATCGTGGCTGCGAATACGACGATAGTCATTAGCAGAGAAAACTATAGATTGCGGTTGATCGTAACATCCATGCAAGTGCCAGACGCCGTGCCGCCGTCCCTCAAGGAGGTCATCAACCAATCCAGGATACAAGCTTGAAATTGAATCGGCGTCTTTGAAGTGCTGGGCGATAAGGGTGTCGTAGTTGGTCGTCGCAATCTTGGACCCAGTCGTCGCCAATCTTTCAATAGCAGCAAGAATAGCGGGATGGGTTGCGGTTAACCGACCGGCCGTAGAACCGAGCCATGAACGGTAAGCTTCAGAATTGATACCGCCAAAAGCGTCCTGCACTCGGTTGAGTTGCTCCAAAACAGTTTGCATAGACTTCGCGGACAGCAGTATCGAACGGCAATCCTCAGCCATCTCGGCGCTCCATCCCGAATCTGGATGTGCAGCCGCAGATGCCGCATTGATAGCGCTCTCAATAAATCCTTTCCAATTCGGCGCCTCGTGTCCAGTCGCCGCAATAGAGACGCCCGCGCCGCAAACAACTAGCGCGCGGCCTGTTTGAATAGCATTGACAAGTTCAGAGTGCGGGAACATCCGTCGCGCGGTCCTTGGAGGGTGTGGCGTATAGCGCTAGGCAGACAAACTCCAACGTCTAAGCGTATTCAGAGCGAAAAGCTGTATTTCAAGCAAGGTAGCTTGGGATTCCATTTTCGATAATGAAATGTAAAAGCACATAATGCTGAGAAAGAAGCGGCCATAGCAGCGTAAATGATAGCGAGTAAGAGAACACCGTATTCTCTTCCGCGACCAATCGGCATACGCGACGAACCAGCATTCGGTTGGCTTTGTCCAATAGACTCATGCTTGTATCAACGAAACTCCTCTTCATGAACGTTCACCCACATACGCAACAGGAGACGTTGGGGACCGTTTGGGGCATCAGCATATTGCGTTCGCGCGTGCAGAACTTTATTATTATTGACGACCAGTACATCTCCTGGTGACAATTTCAGCCGAAACTGATGATCTTCTCTCTCGGCAATTTCTTGAAAGTGCGCCAGCACTTCAAGTCGCTCAGGACTCAGAGGAATGCCGGCGACGTCCGGCGTTTTCCTAATCGTTCCGGGAAGGAAAAAACAGTCCGGAGTCGAGTTGAAATGCTCCTTAAATATTGGGCGTTCAAAATAAGCGGGGCCCGGCCGCTTGCCCCTATGGAAAGCCCAAGGCTCAAACAACATTTGCCATGTGGTCGGATGTTCGATCTGCATTGTCTCAAGTATCGCAGCGGCACACGCTAGTTTTGTGAGCCCTCCGCTCAATGCTGACCGCACACTAAGTAGTAACAAGAGATTGGCGCCATCCGTGTGAAGAGGAAGCTCGTTGTACCAGTCTGGTCCACGATTTCTTGCGCTTAACTCGCCTAAGTGCTCGCCTTGGCTGTCTTGAGAAAGTGTTACTCCGATCGACTTAGCAAAACGTTCAAATCGGTTTTTAGTAGTGTCTTCGTCCGACGGGTCAACCGGAAAGCCGCGAAGCAGCACAAAACCAAAACCTGAAGTGCAGCACTTGAGAACAGAGCCCCGGAAATCCTGCAGCGCGGATCTATTTTGCAAGCTTTCAACAGTATCATTGCTCTTTAGCGCTGTCTCGGTGGCTGGAAAGTTACCGATACTCTTCATCCAAATAGACTCGTCTCTCGCGGCTTCAGGTTTCCGCCAAAGGAAGTAATGGTGATCGGTCATTGTCCCGTCTTTTTTCTTATGACTAGGGTCGCCGGACACTGCTGGTCGTTGGTCTGCAAGCCAGCTCGCTGCCACAAAGAAGAAATATCAAAACCGCGGGAATAGCGACGCGTAGGAAGACCATCATATGCTCGTTCTGCGTCGTCAAATTGATAATGCTATCCATTTTTATAAAATCTCTGCCGATTGGTAGACTGACTTCTAATAAAAGATTGCTAGCTATTCGCACGGGGATACGGAAAAAAGATTTGTCACTGTGCACGCCGCGTACCTGCCAAGGAGCCCATGCGCCAACGAATTTGTAGTCTCGCCTCTCGACCGGAACTAGGCAGTGACACGCCCCCTAGAAAAAACAAGACATGAGGAGCGTACCCTCCACTGTCCTTCGCGCAGCAAGAATAGGTAACTGTAGTTCCTCCGAACGCTGAATGATCGCGTCCAATCCGGCTTGCTGATCAATGCCATGTTCTTCCATCATATCCTTCGCAACCTTCGAATTATCACCATGACCGTAGGCTGCGGAAAGTATGGCTAACGTACGGGCGGCTAAATTTCCTGTATCGGTGGGCGGAAACAAACCGTTCCTCTCTATATCGTCAAAAGCCCGGACGAAGCGTTTGTCATCCCCTAACGACCAGTCGGTACTCAGAACCGGCAGCGGATTGCACCAGTAGAACCAGAAAAAACGGGCATCTTTCGATATCTTTTCGGGATCGATTCCATGCCACATATCGTGACCCAGATTTATGTTATTGGCGTTCAATTCTGGAAGAACGATGTCGTCACATGCCAGCAACGTCTCATAGGCACTACGCAGAAACGCAAGCTCCTCTCTGTGAATTAGATGGTCGACCTCGCGACCTAGCTGGCCGTGCACATGATAAATACCGATGCGGTCAGGTCCTTGTCCCACAAATGATATCCAAAGGGAGGACAGAACGCTAATTAGAACGATGAACTCGGCCGGTCCATCCTTAAGGCGCCCAAAACAAGAGTGGATCGGCAGCGGTTGTTGGTTTGCAACATCAGTAAATGACGCAGCGAAAATTGTTTCGTCGAATGTTTGCAACATTACCGGTCTACGGACCAAAACGGAATACTGACGTTGTAGTCGATCATAGTCGATCCATTTTTGCGGCACGCCGGTCGAACGGCGGGTTTCTTCAACGAAATTTTCTATGACGTTTTCCAGGTCAACATCGATACTGTAGCTCACATTCGGAGCAACGTAATAAATGTCGCGACTACTAGAACTAGACCACAGTTGGCGACATTGGGAGATTAGCTCAACACCGGAGCCGACTAAATACGGCAGCACCTTCTGTGATAAGTGATCGGTGATGAAGGTTCGAAATTCTTCCGAGCCAATCGAAGAATCCAGCAATTTGCTAATGATGGTTTTGTCTTTAAAGAAGACCTCATACATCAGCATAAGAAACGTGTCAGGTGAACGTAGGGCGCCCCCATCCATCAAAAGGTAGTAAAGTGATCGTACGGCATGAAATCCGAACAGGTAAATGCCAGGGTATTCTCCACTGTGATTATATAGGGAGCGAAGCTTGTCTACAGATGAGAAACTGGTTCGCCGCAAATTGTTTCGACTGTTGTAAAGCGAAAACAAATGCTCTGGTGTTCTAATGCTATTTGGAAGTACTTCTCGGTCAGCCGCAAGCCCTTGTAAAATGATTTTGGTTACGGGCGTAAGTTCATCTTCTTCGCCGATCCCACTGTAGTACTCGGAAAATAGCCCGTGGCCTTCGACGATCGGCCTGTAGAACTCCAGCGCGTAAAGTAATTTTGTGAGTTCATCCAGAGTGGCTCGCTCGGGCGCGCTTTGTAGGCGGAACCTAAGTGCCGCGATCGCATCACCGAACGGAGAGGAAAACAGCCAAGCGTGCGACAGTTCATGCAAGAAAGTCAAAATAAGGTGCGTTGGAAAGTTTCCCTTTGCCACGTGAAGCAGGTGGTTCGTGTCGTCTAGTCCGTCGATGTGAAAAGTGTTCGACCAGAAATCTGTTTTGCCGGACATAGCGGAAGCTATTTTGGAGGAGACAAAATGTTAAAATATTTGATTATTTGAGCAGAGATCTCATCTTCGGTCTGATTAGACGCCTGAATGGAGAGCTCACGGATCGTTCCATTTGGAAGTTTTTCCGAAAGATGTACCGATAGGCTTCGCTTTGATCTTCCTTTGACGAGCCATGCAGCGATTCCGATAGCAACGGGCAATGAAATAGGGAGAATAAATTCAGACAACGAGCCGGGATCGGCAAATCTCGTTTGATCGCGCTTCAATCTAGTCGCGTTGACGTTCATCGCTCGGCAATGACGTTCAAAGTCGTCGATTTCATGCGGCCCAATGCCGAGGAGAGTGAAAGAACGGCCCGACTTGGTTGCGCTGGTCACTTTGTTGTAAGCTCGCTGTTCTGGAGGCTCGGCTTCGGCCGTAGAAGATAATATCTTCTGTATATTATGTTCGAGCAATGCGAAGCGTTCGAACCAAGGATGAACACCTCGAAGACGCAGCGAACTCCGAGCTTCCGCAGGTGCGGCTCGACACCTTAGCTCATCGTTTTCCGTGTGAAAAGCGCAGCATCAATCGGCAAGGCAAGTCTGTCGCGCCCAATGCCCCACCATCCGCTTAGGTTTCGAATTAAATGCGGACGCAAAGAAAGCCACTCCCGGCGGCGTTCGATGTGTTGCCGAACCGAGAATCAAGAATAACGGATCTAGCTCAGCGAATGAAGGGCATCGGTAGGTTCGCAACCTGCTCCTCAACGTTTGTCCGTTTCCGGTTAAAAAGCAGACGTCGGAGAAAATAGTCAAAACGTCGGCTCCAGTTTAATTAACGGATATCGCGTTTCCGTAGCCTGTCCGAAAGCTAAACTGATAAGCTTTCATAGTTTTGCTTATCAGTCAGCGGCTGACTCCATTTGAGCAGTTTGCTTATCAGTTAGCGAACTGACTCCATTTGGCCACAAACCTTATCAGTCGACAGACTGACTTCAATTTTCTGCTTTCCTATTCAATCAGCTATGGATTCCATTCTTGTTATGGGTAGATCCGAAGGATCCCGCCACTCATCAGCCTTATCCAATTCGAGCCAAGCCGCCTCCGAAACCTTTCAAGTAACACCCGAAGTGAGAATAGTAATTCCAGCGCCGGCCCATGCCCAAAGAATTCTCATTCCTATTTTAAAGTTGCCCGTTAGTGACACTCGCTCACGAGTCCCTGCGTCATATCTTCCGCTCTTGCGTCCTTCTGAATAAATCGCGATCCCGACGTGATAGATGCCTAAGAAGAGCACCAAAATAAAGAGAAACAACACTTGCACGCTGGGAACGATTTCGGGTGGGCTGACTCGCAATGCCAAAAGTCCTGAGAAAAGGATCATCAACCCGCCGAGCACAATGACTAGTATCCCGTTCGCTTTGTTTAAAAAATGAAACCGGAAGCCGTCTCTTCTAAGGTCAAACGCGAATTGCGCCGAAAACCCAAGTCTGTACACGGCAATGCCAATCAAGCACGCGGCAAAAATGCTCGCAATCTGCGAAGTGCCGCTTCCATAAATGACGCTTGCACCCGCTATTCCCAATACTAATCCGATAACACCGGCAGCAGAACGCATTGTGATCGCTAAAAATGGACGTGGCACGCTTTTCGAAAGCGCTTCTCTAATGTGCGAGCTCAGATAAAGGCTCAATAACGCGACCACATCTCTCCACTGTGGAAACAACTCGATTTTCCAGCCAATGAGTGTGGCAAGTTTTCTGAGCAAAGATGGGAACCACCAATCAACTAGCGTCGTAAAAATTAGCGTGATGAAATTTTGATATCCCTTCAATAAGGCCTCGACGATCCACACAAAATCCAGAGACGCTAATCTTTGAGCGATTGTAATTAGCGCAGCCGCGGCGAACACAGTCCCCACTATCGAGAAGGGACGAAATTTTCCTTTGAGTCCGAATAGCGGCCATTCGAAATTAGGCACGTAGGACTCTCCTGCTGGTTGACAACACAAGAATCTCCGTTCGATTGCAATGCCGAACTCTGGTTTTCGGTCACCCAAAAACTTAGCCTTGACTACCGGCGTTTCAATTTCCGACGCTGTTCTTAAATCAAGGGGTGTCAGAATTGACGGCGCAAACTTCTTGTTTACCGCTCGAAATATTTGATTTCTATCGCAACGCTTAGCTACGCGACGTCTGCCTGGTCAAAGGCCGCTATTTTATTATCAGCCGGCAACTGGATAGATTTTTAGTGTTTCCTTATCAGTCTACTGACTGACTCCAATTGGCCACAAACCTTATCGGTTGCACCGGCCGACAAACGGTACACAGCCTGACGCCAGGCCAAATAGACTAGCTGGCCGCTGGTTTCTACGATAGCAATTTACACACTCATCGTTGTCAGTCTCAGATTGCCTTGTCATGAAGCTCCTGTTCGCGGCGATGCTACTGGCTTCTTCTTCTACCTGGGCTTGCGACTTGTCGCTGGTCGCGCCGGCAGACTCAGTTCTCAAAAAGCCCGTTCAAGTCCAGATCTCGATTGCGGACCAAGTTCTAACGGTGAGCTATACGATATCCACGCCGTCGCTGAATGCCATGAAGGTTTTGGGGCACGAACAATATCCCTACATGTTTGATGTCGTAGAGGTGTTCGTGACGTTCTCGGAAACCGGATATCCGTATTTCGAATTCGAAGTCTCGCCCTACAACCAAACCTTTCAGGTGAAGATCACCGCTTATGGTCAATTTCAAAACGGCGTCGATCTTGGTCTCGTGTCGACCGCGACGATCCAGAAAGGTGGCGACTGGAAAGCGGAGCTTAGAATTCCTTTGAAACCGCTCGGCTGGGACGGCGACACAAAGAAAATCCGCGGGAATTTCTATTCCGTCCTGGGACGTGGCCCGCCGCGCAGCTATTGGAGCGCATTTCCCCTGCCGAGAGCAAAGAAGGTCAATTTTCACCAACCTCAATTTTTTCAGCCGCTGCTTAATTGCAAATAGGGGAAAAGAATGAAGAGGCGTGATTTTCTCAAAGTCTCGGGTGGGCTGTCGACGCATTTGATTGTCGGTGGTTCGCTGCTTTCCATTCGCGAGGCAGAAGCCCAAGCGGATTTGCCAATTGCAGCGCTCCAGAAGTTGCTTGATCCAGCAAGGGATTTGGTTCTGGTTCCGTCGAGCAAAGAGTTCGAGAAATATAACCGGTCATTCAATAAGCGAACTCAAATTACGCCGCGCGTTCGTGTGGTTGTCGGAAGCGCGAAAGCTATCAGTACCACAATGCTTTGGGCCGCCAAAAACGGACTACGGTTCGCTGTCCGTTCGGGCGGCCATTCCTTTGAAGGGTATTCGCAGAGCCGCGACCTCGTGATTGACGTTCGTGGCATGACTGACATTGAGCTCTCGGCCGACAAGAAGTCAGTATCCGTCGGCTCCGGTTCTTCGCTTGGTTCGGTCTATAAGGCCCTATGGCCAAGCAATTTGGCAATTCCGGCGGGGAGTTGCTTTCCGGTAGGGGTCGCGGGCCACTCGCTTGGCGGCGGCTTCGGGTTGCTTGGTCGTGCTTTTGGCCTTGCATGTGACAGCATTCTGTCGATGGAAGTGGTCGATGCAACGGGCCAAATTCGCATCGTCAGCGGTCAAGAGAATTCGGATCTGTTTTGGGCACTGCGTGGCGGCGGAAATGGAAACTTTGCTGTCGTTACCAACTTTAACTTTCGAACCAGCTCAGTTCGTATGGTTGCTAAGTTTGGCATCACGTGGACCAAGCCTGTAGCGCAGGCCGTAAAGATCGTGCAGGCGTGGCAGCAATGGCTTACGGATTTGCCACCTGCGATCACGGGTGTGCTTCGTCTAAAAAAGGGTCAGCGCGGACAGATCGAGTTGCACATGTTCGGACTGTCTGTGCAATCTGAAAGCAATCTGAATGCCGAGTTGAATCGTCTTCAAAAGGTGGCGGGGCCGCCAGATAATCCGGCCAAAACTAGCACAATTACGTTCAAGGCAGCGGCCACTGCTTTTGACGGTAACGAGCCTTTGGATGATTCTGTCATCATGAAGGGAAAATCCGACTACGTTACAGATCCCATGACCGATAGAGGAATCTTGACGTTGCTGAATGGACTGCAAAAGGCCCCGGTAGGGATTGCGGTGCTATGCGATACTTATGGTGGCGCGATTAACAAGATTGCCGCTGACGCTACGGCCTTCGCGCATCGTGGCAACACGAAATATTCGATGCAGTATTATATGCAATGGCCAAACCAAGCCGCTTCGAGTGACAACATCGCGATCATGCAGGCGCTGTATGCGTCGATGCGACCGTACGTCTCCGGCGGAGCATACGTGAACTATTGTGACCTAGATCTCGGCGCCGGTTTCGCCAAGGCTTATTGGGGCGCCAATCTTCCACGGTTGATGAAAATCAAGGCCGATGTCGATCCAAAAAACATTTTCAGCCACGCCCAAAGTGTGCCTCAGGGTTAAGTTGCTGGCTTTGATCTATAGAGATCGGAGTTCAAACAACTAGCAACTACCGTTCTGAATACAGTGCTCGCGGCCTTCTTTGTCTGTTTGAAAGGCCTCGATAAACCCGCCTTGGCGCTGCGTCACGAAAACAGTTCTGCCATCCGTCCCACCAAACGCGAGATTCGTAGGCTCTCTTCCCTGAAGCGGAATTTCGCGCTCAATCGTTCCGGTCGGTGTCATTACAGCGATCGTTCCATTAAGGATTCTCGCAACAAAGAGCCTGCCTTTTAGGTCAGTACGAAGTCCGTCTATGCCTTCAACTCCAAACGTCTTAAGCAACCTGGGAGATGCCAGCTCTGTACCACGGATGACGTAAGACCAAATTTGTCCAGTGTTGGATTCGCCAACATACAACGTCTTTCCGTCTGGACTGAGATCAATACCGTTGGTCGTTCCCATGGCGCGTGATGCTTTCATGATCTCACCCTGTACCTGCCCATCAGCCTTTTTGGCGATCCGCCATATTTGTCCGCTGCGGCCTTTAAAGTTTGGATCACTCGCATAGAGCGTTCCGTCGCGGCCGATGGTCATGTCATTGGGTTGATTCATAAGGTCAGAGTGAAAGTAGATTTCCAGTTTTTGGCTGCCTTTTTTGATTTCAAAAATATTGTGCTTCTTGTAATCGGCAATGAACATCGTTCCCGCACGATCAAATCGGATAGAGTTGCCTATGCTTCCCTCAGGAAGATCTGCGAAGTTTTCTGAATGCGAAGCTCCAAAAGGCAATTTGCCAATTGTGCCTGCACTGCCAAGGTTCACGACAAAAAGATTGCCATCGAGATCGGCGGCTGGTCCTTCGATACCGAAAGTATATTCACCCGCAGGCGTGACCTGTCTGCTTTCAAACAACGTTGGCCCAGCCCAAGCAATAGTTGCCGTTACAGAAAGTAAAAGAAATCTGCCGAGGCTCCAGAAACACCTGCTTGATAGAATAGTCATCTGCATCATTTTAATGAAGAACGCGCGGCACGACTAACGCGAAGTCGACGTCCTGCTTCAAAATATCCGTAGCGATGATCGCGAGATGAAGTGAGAAGGCTGCTTCGACCTCGGATGCAATCTCCTCCGTCGGTGCGAAAACATAAAGAATTTTGTCTTTGACTTCTGAGAATTCGACGCCTGCAAAAAATCGGTCATAGTTTTCTGCGCCAACAACTAGCGCAATGCGCGCAGAAATCGCTTGTGCTTGAACGAGTGATACAGAGGCCATGATCGATCCGGCATTAGTACTTGGAACGCACTGTAGCTGATTCCAAGCCGCGATTGCTTCAAACAAGCGGTAGCTAGTGTCTGCTAAAATATTGCCAGATCCAAAGGCCGATGACTGCCCATATGATGCCCGACACCGCAAACATCCACGCGTAAGTTATGTATCTGCCAAACTTGGATTCGCGGCGAGGCGAGGGCTCTTTCTTCCCGCCGTCTATGATTTTTAGATCGGTTTGCTTCATTGGCTGTTGTCGCGTATCTTTTAGAACCGAGGATACCCATTCCGATTGATAAGAATATTCTTCAAATGGAGTCAGTCGGCGGACTGATATGGAAACACTAAAAATCTATCCAGTTGACGAGTTATAAAAAGATTTTAAGTGTCCGAGGCGGACCAGGCGTCTTGAAAGCGGAAGTGTTGCCGAATCGGTTCATTACGAAGTTTTCTTAGCGGGAAAAGTAGAAATCGTCTGTAGGCTCAAGCGATCCATAGGCAAAGGGTTGCTGGGCCTGTTTTGTCTCGTCAAATACATCTTTTCTTACAAAATCAAAAAGTCGGCGCACTTCGATCGGCGGCTTTTGCTCAATTCGTTTGACGAGAGCCTTTGTGAAGGGGCTGTTCTCACCCTCTCCATCTAAGGCAACCTGTCCATTTTTGGCGGAATAGATAACTAAAGTGCCGGGCTTTGGTTCGACACGACCAAGGCCGACGCCAACCATTGTGCCTACAAGCGGAGTTCCGGGTTTTGTCGTTCCGAGGCCTCTCGTTGGAGTTACTGTCCGAGCATTGTCAGCAAAGGGGTTATTCCGACACGCATCGAGAATTACTAGACGAAGTCGACCCGCGCTTTCTACCGCGTTCAGAAAATAGTCTAAATTTACGGCCTGCTTTGAAACGTCTTGCTCCGTTGAAATCTTTGCGTCTGCAGCAAGTAGATAGTTTGTGTTCAAAATTTCTACGCCGTGCCCAGCAAAATAGATAGCGGCCCAATCGGCATCATAAGCAAGCTTAGAAAAGTTCGCCAATGACTTCATCATTTGCTCTCGCGTTAAATTGTAGCTTTCGGATACATCGGTAAAGCCAACATCCCTGAGAGCTTTCGCGAACAATCGCGCATCGCGTGAGGCGTTCGGCAAAACGCCAATATTCTGGTATTCGGCGTTACCAATAATTAGAGCAACGCGCTTACCGTCGATGAATGCATTTTGTTTAGGGGCGGCTGGTTGCACCTTCTTTTCGATGGCTAACTGAAGCTTCTCGGAAACATCAGAATTTCCTGGTTCGATACGAAGTGCCTCTCGATAGTCAGCAATCGCTTTGTCATAGTCTGCCTTGCTGTACCAGACTGTGCCTCGATTTTCGAATGCCCTCGCGAATTGATTATCCAATGAGATCGCAGAACTAAGGTCTGAGATCGCTTTATCAAAAGCACCACTCTTGCTCCAGCAATACCCGCGAGCGTTAAAAGCGGACGAATCCTTCTGAGACGAAAGCTTGAGAGCTTGGTCAAAATCTAAAATTGCTTTCTCACAATCACCAGATTGTGCTCGCGCGTAACCGCGAAAGGCGTAGCCGTCTTGAGAGTTGGGATCTAGCTCGATAGCCTTTGTCAGGATCTCTATTGATTTGGCGAGCTCACCTTTGCCCGCATATACGCGCCCTAAACTGCTATATGCCTCGGCACTCTTCGAATTAATTTTTAACGCTTGTTCGATATCTGCAATTGCTTTTTCGAATTCGCGCTTTTCAATCCAAAGATCACTCCGCACAAGATAAGTAGCAAAGTACTGAGGATTTAGAGTAAGCGCCTTGTCGAAATCTACAATTGCTTTGTTCGTTTCGCCTTTGCCTGCCCAGAACACTCCGCGAGCAGCGAAAGCGCTAGCTTCGTTTGGACGCAAAGCAATTACTTTGTCAAAATCTTGAAGCGCGCTGTCGTCGTTAAGTTCGCCTTTTGCCTTACCGCGCGAGAAAAGAGAATCTATGTTATCTGGTTCAAGTCGAATTGCCTCGTCGTAATCTGCGCGCGCTCGTTCAAATTCAAATTTTGAGTAGAAGAGAGTAGCGCGATCGGAATATGCGCTCGCATCGGGCCTCAGTTTTATAACTTCGGTATAGTCGGCGATCGCCTTGTCAGTTTCGCCTTCGGCCGCCCGTAAACTTGCGCGGAGTTTGTAAGCGTCTACAAAGTTCGGCGAGAGTCGAATTGCTTCGTCGATATCCGCCAGCGCCTTGTCAATTTGGCCTATACGAGATCGTGCTGCGCCGCGATTGTAGAAACTGGATGCATCGATTGGGCTTATGGCTATAGCTTGATCGTAGTCAGAGATAGCCTTTGTGTATTCTTTCTTGCGATACCAAGCATTCCCACGCGCGAAATATGCGGCAGCATTTTTTTGCTCTCTCGAAATCGCCTGCGAACAAGCTGCTATTGCGGCATCGCCAGATGAATTCACGCAGCGGTCCAATAGCGATTGCGCAAAACTCGTCGATGAGGCACTTAACTGTACGGTCGCAGATAGCAAGATAAATAGAAATGATTTCATCACCATTGCCACTATAAGATTCATTCCGACTTGCTAAAGTTACGGGACTGAATTTCGATGGTAAAGTGACATGGACATCTTTTGTCAGTTTGAGACGTCGGCAGACGAATTTCGGTTCAATAGCAATCTATGCACTTATCGCTGTCAGTCCGGTCTGAAACTGATAAGCTTTGTGGCCAATTGGAGTCAGTCAGTAGACTGATAAGGAAACACTAAAAATCTATCCAGTCAGCAAACTGACACCGATCGAAGAAATTGCTCATTGATGCAGACTGAACTTGCACACTCAAACTCTACCCTTCCACGGAACAGCGTGGTGTTCGATGAATCTCATTAACATCTCGAACAGATAAGCGACGATTCCGATTATCAAGATGCCCAGAATCACAACATCGGTCCGCAAGAAATTGGAGGCATTGAAGACCATCTTGCCGAGGCCCGCATCCGCCGCCACGATCTCCGCTGCGACCAGCGTGGTCCAACCCACACCCATTCCAATACGCAGGCCAACCAGAATATCGGGGAGAGCTGCCGGGATGATAACGTGCCGTATAAGCTGAAATGTCGACGCGCCCATTGAACGAGCCGCCTGAATCTGATCCTGGCTTACTGATTTGACGCCTGAACGGGCGGCTAAAGCGACTGGCGCAAATATCGCAAGGAACAACAAAATAATTTTCGCCGTCTCACCTATTCCGAACCAAACGATCATCAATGGGAGATAGGCGAGCGGCGGCAGGGGCCGGTAAAATTCGATTATCGGATCGAAAATTCCGAGCATGATTTGCGATACGCCCATCGCGATCCCAACGGGAACGCCGATGAGTACTGCCAGTACAAACGAGAGAAACACGCGATACATGCTCCACATCAAATGAACCACCAAAGTGTGCCCATCGAGGTCGCCGGCCATTGCTTGTTGGAATGCAGACCAGATCGCTTCTGGCTTGGGAAGAAACAACGGTTTGACCCAACCGAGGTGCGTCGCGAGCCACCAAAGCATCAACAGAACACCAACACTAACAACGTTGATAACAAGCGTTAACCCTTCGCCGAGCGCGCGATAACGGCTCTTGCGTTGTGCGGGAACATTATCGTTGCTATCGCCTTCTGGCGAACTATTTATCATCATGCCACCGGTCAAAGTGTTTCGATGCCACTTTGATGGATATCCTGCAACACGCGCTCGCGCATTGCGATAAAGTTAGGATCTGATTTGACCGCACGTGCGTCGCGGCACTCAATGTAATGTTTTCCAAATGACAGATCGTAGCTTCGTTCAATCTTGCCCGGGCGCGGCGTCATGACGATCAAGCGCGTCGCCAGAAATAGAGCCTCTTCCACCGAATGAGTGATAAAGAAGATCATCTTGCCTGTCCTCTGCCAAACATCGAGTAGCAATTCTTGAATTTGTTCGCGGGAAAACGCATCAAGAGCGCCGAGCGGCTCATCCATCAGCAAGATGGATGGGTCGGACGCAAGTGCGCGGGCGATACCTACACGCTGCTGCATGCCTCCGGAGAGTTCGTAGATCATTTTGGATTCGAATTCTGACAGGCCGACCAGCCTTAGCTTTTCGCGCGCAATCTCATATCGCTGGCCCTTCGGAACGCGCCTCATCCGCAAACCAAATGCGACGTTGTCGATCGCGTTAAGCCAAGGCATCAGTGCATGGCGCTGGAACACGACACCGCGATCGGCACCTGGACCGTGGATCGCATGCCCGTCAAGCTCGATCCTTCCGTCCGATACTTCAAGAAACCCCGCGATCGACGATAGCAATGTCGTCTTGCCGCAGCCCGACGCGCCGATCGCAACAATGAATTCGCCCTCACGTATTGAAAGATTTACATGCGAGAGCGCCTCTATTGTTCCGTCGCGTGAACCATATCGAACGCTGACGTCGATCACATCAAGCGTTTCGGCCTTTTTTCCGACGATACGACGCTCGTTCTGCAGCGCGGTGGCGCCTTGAATATCCGTCATACGAAATCATTCCAGCCGGAATGTTGATGCGGATACGACAATTACCGTCATGGCTTTTTGTCGGCCGCGGCGGCGGCGAATTCACCATTGACGTAATTTCTGAAATCGGCCGGCACTTCGACGATTCGGCCCTGCTCTTTCAGGAAAGACGCCGTTGTTGCAAGCGCGTTGGCGACGCCGCCACCTAGCCACTTGTCGGATACCTGCTCGCGCGCGGGGAGGAACGCATAGCTATCGAGCGCAGGCGCAACGTCCTCCGGTGACGATCCAACAACTTTTGCAATTTGCTTTACGCGTTCGGGATCGGCTGTAAATGCGGCACGATCCGCATTGAACGCGGCGTCGGATTTGGCCATTAGACCGACCATCGCTGTGACGAACTCCCTGTTTTTGGCGGCCCAGCCTTTGTCGACGATCACGGCATCGAACGTCGGGGCACCGTCTTTCGCCACGTCGGCGGACGACAGAATAACTTTGCCGCCCTGTTCCTTGACGCGACTCAACACCGGATTCCAGATGAATGCTCCATCGATGTCGCCGCGCTCCCACGCTGCCGCAATTTCCGAAGGGCGCATATTAAGAACTTGCACGTCGCTGGCCTTGAGGCCGGCCTTCCTCATTGCGAACACGAGCTGATAGTGCGAGGTCGATGCGAGGGGTGTGGCAATCTTCTTGCCTTTGATGCCGGCGATGTCCGTGACGCCGGACTTCTCGGTCATAACAAGCTGTTCTGCGTTATTAATCTCATCCAGAATCCAAACGATCTGTACATTCAGGCCCTGAGCTGCCGCAATCGTCACTGCACTCGAACCAGCCTCGCCGATCGGCACTTCGCCCGACGCCATGGCCTTTAGCACGTCACCCCCACCTCCGAACATCTTCCACTTGATCTTGTAACCTGTCGCCTTCTCCAGCTCGCCGGCCGCCTGCGCCGCGCGAAACGGAACGATCATGTCCTGATGCGCGATCGTCACCTCCTTGGAGTCCGCCTTCGCAAAACCAATACCAGCCGAAAACAACAGAAGCACCAACAGAGAGTTTTTCATGCAGTACATACCCCGCACTGGAGGAAATATTTACGCAAATTCTGACCGCTCGACAGTTAGGTCGAACGGTCAGCGCGTTTCGCGCGGTCGATGCCGCTCAAGTCCCATGCGTGGCATGGCTTCCGAAATAATAGAACTCCCGATCCATGGAAGCCATATCGCCTGCATCAAGCGTCAATTTTGAATCAGTTAGGTTTTTCTTGTTCTTTTGAGATTTGACCCAATCATCGGCTGTTTGCAGCGTCGTTAATGTGACCGACACTCCCTCACAGAGATAGTGGGTTGGAATCACCATTTTCGGTTTGAGGCGTTCGACAATCTTGTTGCCCTGCTCATAGCTGAGAATGTGTTGAGAACCATCGACCGGCAATGTGAGAACGTCGATCTTACCCCATTGTTTCCAGACTTCTTCTGGCGGATTTGCGCGGTTGTCGCCCCAGATCAGGATACGCATACCGCCCGTCTCGACAACGAAGGACGCCATGTCGAGGTGACCGGGATTGTTCGGCGGATAGGGGTCGCCGCCGAACTCCTTAACGACGTTGATCCACTTGTACCATCCCGGTGAGTCGGTTGAATGCTTGTCTGCGACAGCAGTGATCTTGACGTCGGCGAAGCTCCACGTCCCGATCAAGCGATCAAGCACGGTTGTGGCGTCGACACGATCAATGGCGTCGTGATCAAAATGCGTATGCGTGGAGAGACAGACATCTACGACTTGCCGAGGGAAGTCCTTTGGAAACCAAAGTCCCCACGCTCCGGACGGATCGTTCCGCCAAGGATCGAACATCATCGTCAAACCGGATGGTGACGTGAGCTTGAACGCGCAATGACCGAAATATTCCAGCGTGACGGGGCCTTTCTTCACAGGCGCGCCGCCTGCAAGTTCGAGCATATGGCGGTTGTTGCCCGGCTGCTTCCAAGCCACGCTTCCGGCAACAGGCGCGCAATTGATGGTCTGCGCTTCCGCGCCAGAAGTACCAACGGCGGCGGCGGCTGCAGAAACGGCAGCGGTCTTAAGAAAATTACGCCGTCCAATTTCCAAATGCCCGGCGCCGGTGACTTTATCCTTTGACATCAGATGCTCCCGTCATGTGACCCCGATGGACCAACGATAGAGCACCCTCATCATATCTCTAGAGCCAGCCCTTCCTATTGATGATGCCAAGGCGTCGCGACGAAGCCGGTGCGTGCTATTGCGCGATCGGAGGAGAATACCGATAGAATAACCCGTTGCATTTGGTCTGAAATTTGCACAGCCTTGGCGTCACCCCGAACGTAATGGCTAGATGACGGGCATGGACTTCTCAACCTCACGGCAAGCCTCAAGCCGGCGCGCCGATGCCGCAGGCACCGATTTCAACGACTCGCTGTTTTGGGGTTCGCTGTTTCCGGATCTCAATCGGCGTGGCTCGTTCCTTCAACTCCAGATCAGACAGGCCATCATTACCGCTATCGAGAAGGGCCGATTGCCGCTCGGACTGCGAATGCCCTCGAGCCGCGACCTCGCAACGACACTTAGGGTTTCGCGCAACACGGTTGTGATCGCTTATGAGCAATTGGTCGATCAGAACTTTCTGATTTCTCGCGAACGCCGCGGCTATTTTGTTGCTGGCCTACCCAAAAAGATTGGATCTGGCCATCTCGAAGCTAACAGCACGGCAGAGGCTGAGGACGGCGAATGGGACGAGCGTTTCGCACTCAAGACCTCGCGCTTTCACAATATTACCAAGCCGTTGGACTGGCAGAATTATCCTTATCCCTTCATTTTTGGGCAATTCGACCCTTCCCTTTTCCCAACGAACGATTGGCGGGAAAGCGCCAGAGCCGCGCTCAGCATGGCCGAGATCAACAATTGGGCGCGCGACATGATCGATGGCGACGATCCAGCGCTGATTGAACAATTGCAACTTCACGTTCTGCCTCGCCGTGGAATTCGCGCGAGGCCGGATGAGATCATGATGTCAATGGGGGCACAACATGCCCTCTATTTAATCGCGCGACTGTTCATCGGACTGCAAACCATTGTCGGAATGGAGGATCCCGGTTACCCGGACGCTCGCAACATTTTTAATATGATGACGTCGGCCGTTTTACCGCTGCCGATCGATCCGCTTGGCCTAGTCCCAGGAATGGATTTCGCGAAGTGCAATCTCGCTTACGTGACCGCGAGCCAACAATGCCCGACGGCGGTGGTCATGCCGTTGTCGCGACGACATGAAGTTCTTGAAAAGGCCAGACTGAACAAGGTGCTGTTGATCGAAGACGACTATGGCAGCGAGCTCATTCCAGAGGAGGGCCGTTTGCCTCCCCTTGTAACTCTCGATTCTAGTCAGAACGTTCTCTACGTCGGCAGCCTATCAAAGGCGCTCGCCCCCGGTTTGCGGCTTGGATATGTCGTCGCGCCCTCCCCCGTTATCCGTGAATTGCGCGCGCTACGGCGGCTGATGCTGCGTCATCCGCCGCTCAACAATCAGCGCGTGGCGGCGCTCTTCATCGGACTTGGGCACTACAAATCGCATCTGGGACGCGTGGCCTATGTTCTGTCGGAACGGGCTCGCATTCTCGATCGCCTGATCCCGGAATATTTTCCCGGCTGCAAATGGTCGCGAGGCGCCGGCAGCACCAACTACTGGATATCCTGTCCGGAGGGGCAGGACGCAACGCTGCTCACCCAACAGGCGCTCGCCGAGGGCGTCGTCATCGAACCAGGCGATGTTTTCTCAAGTGAGCCCGGTGCGACACGCCATTGCTTCAGACTAGGCTTCTCATCGATTAGGACGGACAGGATCGAAGAGGGACTTCAGCGGTTAGGCGGAATCATCCGTCGCGGTTAACTGAACCGCGTTTCTGCGCTTTCACCTTCTGCATCTGGATACAAATTTCCCGGCGACTGGCTCTAAAGCCGCGTTCGGTAGTTTGCCATGCTGACCACGAACCGTCTGGTCAGGCGGAAGGAACAGCGCAGAAGCACGGGAAATCACACCATGCCGGATATAGCCGAGATGCGATTAAGGCGCCTCGAACAATTGTTCATCGCCTTCAATCAGCACGATATCGCCGGCGTGATGGCCTGTATGACACCGGATATCGAATTCGACGCGGCTGCGGGACAGGAGATTTTTGGCCATCGCTTCACCGGACAAGACGAAGTAAAGGCCGCCTTCGAAAAAACCTGGTCTGACATGCCGGATGTTCGCTGGGACAGCACGCATCACACGGTATTCGGCGATTGCGGACTCTCGCAGTGGATATTCCGCGCCACGCTCCGCGATGACCGCCGAATAGAGGCCAATGGTTGCGATATATTCAAATTTCGCGATGACCTCATTTGCGCAAAGAGTGCTTTCAGAAAAGAGCGGCCGCTTCTGCCGATCCGGAGTTAAGGATGGCCGGGATGAATCAGGAGAGATCGCGGGCCACCGCCTATGATCCCCATTACGATCCATTGGTATCCGATGGGCCGGGTATCAACAGGGATTACGCCCCTTCCTACTGGATCGCTACTGCCGGCACGCCGCCTTCGGACGATGGGCCGGTAATCCAAGACATGGATGTCGATGTTGCAATCGTTGGCTCCGGGTTCACGGGGCTGACCTGCGCAATCTTTCTGGCACGGCAATTCGGCATCAAGGCAACTGTTCTTGAGGCCAATCACGTTGCCTGGGGCTGCAGCACCAGAAATGGAGGCCAGGGCCAGAATTCAGCTGGACGACTGACACGTTCGCAATGGATTTCACGCTGGGGGCTGGATATTGCGCGGCGCATGCACGCCGAAGTCACCGAAGGATTCGAAACCTTCGATGAACTGGTGCAGCAGATCGACTGCGAGCCGCAGCGAGGCGGACACCTGTACATTGCTCATCGGCAACGCAATTTCCGGAAAATCGCCGATGAATCCAAAATCCTGAATGATGTGTTTAACTATCGAACCCGTATCGTTTCCGCCGACGAATTGCGCCGCGATTATGTCAACGATAAAGAGGCCGTTGGCGCTGTCCTTGAGCCGCTCGGCACAGGAATCCACCCTGCAAAACTTGCGTTTGGCTATCAGAAGACGGCGCGCGAACTCGGTGCCAAAATCCATCCCGGCAGTCCGGTCGCACGCATCGAGACCAACAAGAATGGCTTTTACCTTTACACGCCGGGTGGCGTCGTACGCGCTCGCTCGGTTGCCATAGCGACCGGCGCATACACGGCGAACAGTCTGACACCGCCCTTGCGCGGACGGTGCATGCCGATTCTGTCGAACTCGATGGTGACACGACCGTTGACCGCAAGCGAAATCATCGCCACTGGATTTAAGACCAAGCTCGTTATCACGGACACGCGAACGCTGCGCTTCTATTATCGGCTGCTGCCCGACAACCGCGTTCATATCGGAAGCCGAAGCGCCGTCACCGGCGCAGAAGCGACAGATCAGCGCCATCTGCAACTTCTGATCGACGGCCTCAACAGGAAATTCCCCGCACTTCGCGGCATCCAAATCGATTACGACTGGTGGGGCTGGGTCGACGTGAGCCACGACATGATGCCGCGGATATTCCGACCCGATCCAAATCAGGCCCTGTTCTATGCGCTAGGATATGGCGGCAACGGCGTATCCTATTCAGCGCAAGCCGGACGACGGATGGCACAAATGATAGCCGGCCAATCCTTCATGGCGCAGGATCTGCCAATTTTTAATTCTCCATTGCCGGGACATCCACTTGCCCCGTTTCGACGGTTAGGGCAACGCCTGCTTTATCGCTGGTATCAAGCAAACGACGAAGCAGCCTGAGTTGGCTCTAAAGGGCTTTCGCTGCGTCCGCGCGTTTTACATAAAACGAGAAAATTGCGATCAGTCCTCGCGCGTGAGGAAGACTGTTAAGCGGCGAATGGCGGGTGCGGCAAACAAAACCACAGGCAGCATCACGAGCCATGCCAACAGGGCTGATCGAAGCCAGTGCGACCAAAACAAACATTCATTGTAGAATGAAGCGCTTGCGATAGCGGCCGCGACGGCTGAGGTCAGCCCTGACTGAATGACTCCGTATACAAAATGGCTGTAGCGTCGGGAAATTCCAATCATCTGTTAAAGCTAGCCTTGCGTCGAAAGTCATTTCATCACGTCGAGTATTCGTCTGGAACTTTAACCTGAATTCGTGTTGCAAGTCCGGTCTGAATCCGAACGTCTTTTCCACGCAAGCAACGAGCAGACTGAGGGGACCGTAAAACTCATTCGATCATCATGCTGCAGCTTTCTTGCGGTTTGCATCGAGCCTTGCATCGACGAGGGCGACAATAGCGTCAAGGATGGAGTTGCTCATGCCCATCTGCCGTGCAGTAAGCTGCACCAACCTGTCGGCACGTTCGATGTTAGGTACGCCATTGTTGAGCGATCGCGCGGCAGAAGTCGGGCGTGACAGACTTTCGGCCGCCGCTGCGTATTTCTCGAATGGCACAAGTTCGTCGCGTGTGGCACCGAGGCTGATGCATACGTCGATCACGAAATCATAGATCGCACGCGATTCCTCGATATCGGTATGTACGGCTTCCTGCGCTGTCCTCATTCCGTCCTTCGTGATGCATCGGTAATTGCCAGCCATCAGCATCGGCCATTTGGCAAGCGGCACGAATAGCGAATCGTGGAAACGCAGCTTGACGGGCAACTCGATCTTGCCTTCAGCGGTCTCGAGCCTCACCGCCTCGATTTCCGTCGCGATGTCGCGCAGAATCTGGTTGCTTGCTTCGCTGTCAAAGCGCGCGACCTTGAAATTGGTCGGCAACGTCACCTGCAGCACGTTGATCTTTTCGTCCGGCGGGCGAATGGCCTGCGGATCGGGACTGCACAAGGTCAGCGTGCCCGGATCGAAATTGTCCCACACTGCCGGATTGGTGTAAGCGGGCTTCAGCGTCTCGCTGTCCAGGCCGGGAATACGCTTCATATAGGGAAGCGGTGGCATATTCATGATCGACATGCAGGGTACACGCGACTTCGCCACCGCATCGAGAAGTTCACGCACGCCAGTGGATCCGTATTGCGGCTCTTGCATCGCGAGCCCGATCAGGTCGTAATCCTTCGGATTTACCTCGGCCGGCCCGGCCGCTGTCACCTTACCCGGTAGCTTGCGGGAATCGATCTCGACGGGCTCTTTGCGACCACGGATTGGCATCCGCACGCGAAAGCCCTCTGCGTTGACGAGTTCGGCCTCGGCGGGAAGACAGATCAGCGTGACATTGTGTCCGCCGAACATCATCTTCGATGCCAGCAGCGATCCATACGACGCGCCGAGAATGAGAATGTTGTATTTGGGCATGGTTATTCTGCCTTCTATGTTGATGGTGTCACGCGCCGATCTGCGCCCGCACAGTCACGCAAGAATTCGCAAGTGGTCTCGGATTGAGTTCACTTCGCGGCGAGTACTGCCGGCAATCCGCTCAGGCCTTTCACGCGGTAATCCGGCTCGAGTCCAAAGTGATCCATTTGCATGCGCATAGCGCGAAACATCGTTAGCGGTCGCACCATGTCGGTGGTTTTGCATTCCGAAGCCATCGCTTCGGGCGTCACACGCTCGATCCACGCGACGTTGAGTCCGAATGCCTTCGCGCCACAGGCGTCGAACGGGTTGGACGACACGAACAGAACTTCGCTCGGTTTCACGCCAAGTTGTTCCTCGATCAGCGTGTAAGCTTGCGGACTCGGCTTGAAGATTTTTTTCGAGTCGATGCTGATCGTGGCATCGAGGATCTCGTCGAGACCAGTGTTATGGACGAGTGCGTTGAGCATGTCGGTTGAACCGTTCGAGAGAATCGCGAGCTTGTAGCCTTTCAGGGCTGCAAGTGCGTCCTTCGCGTCGGGATAAAGATCGAGATGGACATACTTGTCCATGATGCGGTCGAAGATACCGGCACTCGGTTTCAGCCCCAACACACTCAGCGTGTAGGTCAGCGCGTCGCGCGTGATGACTTCAAAGTCCTCATAGCGACCCATCAATGAGCGCAGCCAGGTATATTCGAGCTGCTTCATGCGCCAGACTTGACTGATCATTTCGCCGTGGCCGGGAAACGCCTTATCAGTAACGGTTGCAACCGATTGCACGTCATACAGCGTGCCGTAAGCGTCGAATACAAGCGCCTTGATCGTCATGGATACAGTCCATTGTCTTGGAGAAAGGAAACGTGTCATTGGTCAAACGCTCCGGCTGTAGCAAACAGCCGGAGCGAATTGTGTGCTACCGCGTCGTGACGCCAGTGTGGACCTGCAGCGAGAAGTCATCGAAGCGCGCCTCGTTCTCCGCATCGCGACCGTAGAGTATGGTCCCGAGATAGCAGCCGAGGAAGCCGAGCGGCAACGAGACGACTGTGGGATTGACCAGCGGCCACAACGCATCCGCGCCACGCATTGCCGGTCCAATCATCGCTAAAACGACCGACGAGATGAGGCCGAAGGCCATGCCGCCGACGACGCCGCCGGTGTTGAAGCGCCGCCAGAACAGCGACAGGATCAGCACCGGGAAGTTGGCGCTCGCTGCAACGCAGATTGCGAGAATCACCAGGACCGCGACGTTGACGCCTTGTGCCAAGACACCGAGCACCATCGCCAACACGCCGATGGCGATCGCCGCCCAGCGCGCGATCAAGACTTCCTTCTTGGAGTCGGCCTTACCCTGCATCATCCAATTGGCATAAAAATCGTGCGCGATCGCGCCCGATGTCGAAAGCGTCAGCGCTGAGACCACCGCAAGGATGGTCGCAACCGCGACCGCCGCGACAAATCCCAGCATCAGGTCACCGCCGAAGGTGCCCTTGCCCCCGCCAAGAAACTGCGCCAGCAGCGGCAGCGTCAGATTGCCGCCGCCGCCGGCGGCCTTGATGGCATCCTGTCCGACATAGGTTGCGGCCGCGAGGCCGAACAATGTCGTTCCGGCAAAGAACGATCCTGCAAGGAACATCACCCACACCACCGAGCGGCGCGCCGTCTTCGCGTCCGGCACGGTGTAGAACCGCGTCATGACATGTGGCAATCCGGCAAGGCCGAGCACGTAGCCAAGCCCCAGCGAAATCTGATCGAACGGATTCTTCAGATAGTTGCCGGGCAGCATGTAGTTGGCGCCGACTTTGGCTTCCGCATTGTCGAACAGCGTCAGCGGATTGAACTTCACCAGCATCATGATCATGACCAAAATGATGGCGCCTGCTGCCAGCATCAGCACGGCCTTGACGATCTGAACCCAGGTCGTGGCGATCATGCCGCCGAAACCCACATACACGATCATCGAGATGCCGACGAAAATGATCGACCAATCATAGGAGATGCCGGTCAGCAATTTCACGAGCACGCCGGCTCCAGCCATCTGCGGCATCAGATAAGCGAAGTTGACCACGACGGTACCGACGATGGTTGCCAGCAGCGAGGTGCGGGTTTTCATGCGGCTTTGAATGACATCGCCGAGCGTGTATTTACCGCTGTTGCGAAGCGGCTCAGCAATCAAAAACAAGACTGTGCAGAACGCGACCAACGGTCCCAACGCGTAGAATGCGCCGTCCATCCCGAACAACGCCGTCAAACCTGTGAAGCCGAGAAAGGCTGCCGCGCTGCACCAGTCGCCGGCCAGCGCGAAACCATTTTCGGCTGCGGTGAGTTGGCTATCTGCAGCGTAAAAGTCACTTCTCGTCTTGGTGCGCTTGGCCGCCCAGTAGGTGATGCCGAGCGTGATGAGAAGAATGACAATGAAAATCGAAAGTGTCGTGCTCATCGCGAACCTCCTGTGCCGGTAATGTCAGCAGCAGCCCTGGCGGCCAAAGGGTCGAAGACATTGTTGGCGACCCGGACATAGACGATCGCGAGAATCCACGAGAGCACATAGTTGAGCGTGATCAGCAGGTATCCCACGTTGAAGGCACCGGCGACCTTGATGCCCATGATATTTTTGCCGAATCCGGCAAGCACGGTGAGGCCGATATAGCCGACCATGAAGATGATCGTCATCGGTATAAGGTAGTTCAGTTTTTCCGCGATGAGCGCCCTGATCGATGCATGCGCCGCCTCGATCGATTTTGCGTTTGCAGCCATAGTTTCCCCCGGTTGTTTTGGTGGCGTTTCCAGCGTCCTGCCATGTTAATGCGCGACAGCGAAAGACGGACGCGCGCCCGCCTACGGGGGGCGAGGCGCAATCGAGCTTTTTCTTGGCGCGCGCCAAAGTTTGATCGCAGTGGCGATAAGTCCGGCTCGGATGTCGAATGCACCGGAATGCTCGCTCCCTAGTAAATTTTCGTCCCGCATTGCAGCGGGTTGAACCGGCCTTCACATTCGCGAGGATCGGCTGCTTCGTCTTTACGAGCATCCCGTAAAGTGACAAAATTAATTAAAGCGATGGTCTCAATCGTATTTTATAATGATGGGAGGAAGCGGCGATGAACTTCGACATCGATTGCCTGCGCACATTCGTGCTGGTCGCCGACAGCATGAGTTTTTCTCGCGCAGCAGAGACAGTCGGCCGTTCGCAATCCACCGTCAGCCAGCAAATCAACAAACTGGAAGTTCAGGTCGGCAAAAGCCTTCTCGGCCGGCGAAAGGGGCGCGTGCTTGAGCTGACGTCAGAAGGCACAAAGCTCCTGCAATATGCGCGCCGCATCATGCAGTTGAACGACGAGGCCTATGCGTCGATGTCCGACGACGTACTGACGGGATTCGTGCGTCTCGGCGTGCCGCTGGATTTTTTCGGACGCGATTTCACCACGTGGCTTGCCGGCTTCAAGGCGCTGCATCCAATGGTGGGTTTCGAAATCGAAGCCAATCAATCCGAAAATTTGATGAAGCGCAGCGCGCGCGGTGAATTCGACCTAGCTTTCTTTAAGCAGGACACCGGAGCGAAACACGGAACTGTTACGCTGCGTGAACAACTGGTCTGGGTTGCAGGCGCGAATTACGTGCCGGATGCGCTCCAGTCGATGCCGTTGATATTATTTCCTGAAGGCTGCGCCTACCGCCGCTGCGCGATCTCTGCATTAAAGGAAGAAAAGCGAGACTGGCATCCAAGCTTTATCAGTCCGAGTTTTGAATTGCTTAGAGCTGCCACTATTGAGGGCATGGGCATCACGGTTCTGGCGCGCGCGCTGGTAGCACCGCCTCTTCGCGTCATCAGCCATAATGTCAAGCTGCCGGACTTGCCGACCGTCGAGCTGGTGTATTCGCAGGGACGGCGTACCAATTCACGCGTGGTTGGAGAACTCGCGAGCTATCTCGCCGACAGTCTGGCGAACCCCCTTTCATTTCCAGCCAACGGCGCGGCCTGAAAGTAGCTACCGTCCAGATTGCTATAGCGCCTCCTCAGTGCGGCGACGACTTGTTGCGGTTGGCATCCCACCATTCGCCCTCGAAGCGCGGGAGAAGAAAGCGGATGAACGCTCCGACCTTTTCCGGCACCAGTTTCGGCGACGGAAACACCGCGTGAAGTTCCTGCTGCGGCAACGCGTAGTCCTCAAGGATGGAAACGACGCGTCCGTCTTTGAGCGATGCTGACGCAACATAGAGCGGCAGGATTGCAATGCCCTGGCTCAGATGCACCGCAGAGAGTACCGTCGAAAGATTGTTCGAACGTAGCCGTCCGTTCGCGAGAATGACGTGGTTCTTCCCCTCTGGCGACCGCAACTGCCATACCGCGTCGGAGCTTCGAAGGCCCACATTTGGGACCTGGAGCAGGGTCGGAGCACGAACCCAAGTTTTGATCTTATGAGAAAGCTCGCCGACTGCTTCAAAGTAAGTGTTTCGGACTTGGTTGGCGAAAATCCAACCGGGGACGCGGGCGATGCTCGCGTGGTTGGCATGTATCGAGACTTAAAAGAGTTGTCGGAGCATGATCTCGATGTGATTCAACAGATGGTCGAGCGCCTTAAGCAGAAGGGCGAGTAACTCAGTGGTCGCGCGCGCTGATCTAGAAGGAACTGGATCGCCTGATGGGTTGGTGGCGCGAATTCTTAAAGCCGAACCAAACCTTCAGTATCCCGTCCCAATTGAACGCATAGCTCAGGAGCTCGGTGTCGATCAGATCACCGCGCTTGAAACGGAAGCGTTCGAAGGCGGCTTGTTGATGGATGCTCAAAAAAAGAACGGCATCATTCTTGTAAATAAAAGTGCCCGCGCCGGCCGCCGACGCTTCACGATTGGACATGAGCTCGGGCATTTTGTTATTCCCTCTCATCGGCCCATTAAGCAGGACCGGTTTCTTTGTTCGCGGGATGATATGCGCACATGGACCGCCGCGGAGCAGGACACGTACGCACGCATGGAAATGGAAGCCAACTGATTTTCAGCATTGTTGCTGATGCCACCGAAGTTGCTGCATCCTTATCTCTCAAGACGCGGAGACCCAGATATCAAGCACGTCCTTGCGCTGCACGAAGATTTCGACGTTAGTAAGGATGCTGCTGCACGCTCCTTCGCACAAGCGCATGATGGCATCGTTGCGCTGGCTGTAGTGAGAGACGGCGAGGTATTGCGAGTCTACCGGCACATCAAATTTCCACGCCTGGCGCCGCTGATAGACAAACGAGTCCCGAAGGGGTCGCGATACTGGCAGGGCAGCAAAAACAAAACCGAGCCAACGGAACTTCGCGAGGTTGTCGCAGGCCAGTGGCTAGAATCCACGTGGGGTAAACGCCTGCCAGAGCTCTACGAACAATTGCTCTTCCAACAAGCTGGTTACGCACTGATCATGCTTTGGCCGGAACAATCGGAGGAAGACGACGAGTTCGATCCAGATGAGAACCGCACTTCTAAGCAACGCCTCGCGGACCGAATGTCGAGACGCTTCGGCTAGCAGCTCGCCGATTTACGTTCTAGTCAAACATGAACGGCTGAATTTCATTGTATGCATCGGCTCGCTTCGTCGATGGCTCCAATGGCACGCTGAACAACAGAAAGTGCGAAACTTTTGGATATTTCAGCTCGCTCGCGCGCCCGTCGCGAACGTCGCGGAATCGCTCACGTAACTCCATCAAAAGTCTGCCGAGAACATTTTTCCCTACAAGGAAGCCATCTTCCTTTGGTTTAGCTCCCCAAAACTCATCTTTAGTCGACTCTTCTACAATTGGGCGATCTCCGGTTTTATCCAAAACGTAACCGAAACGCTCCCAGTTGTTCTCTAACTTAACGCGCAGGCACCAACGCATAACGTTTACGCGAACCTCGTCCCAATCTTCCCTCGTGCGATCACGATATTTCTTGCTCTTCATTTTTGCAGTCATCGGACTCATCTGATCGATGATGAGTCTTTGCACGTCAGGATCGTCGGGGAATCGGCATGCCTGATAAAGAGCTTCTGCGGTAGGAATACGCACACCGGAGACAAATATAGGGTAGTCGGGAGCCATATTTGAAAGTGGGCCGAATTCACCCGTGGTCGTACGAAAGAACACGACGTCGTTTTTTAGGTACGTGCGTAGCTTGTCTTCAGATGCCGCCATCAATTCGTCTTCCTTTGGAACAGTGGGTACCAAGGGTTTCCCGCCCAAAAAGCTAACGGTGCATTGTTCGGACAATTTCTATAAGTGACAAAGGTTGATCCGAAACCGAGCGTTTCAAGGACCATGTCGCCCAAAGGTCGTGCAAATTTGGGAAGCTGCTTTGCAGCGTCTTTAATAAAAGCTCCCTTTACAAGCAGTTGTCGCTCCAGAAGGTCCCTTCCCTGCTCAGATGAAAATATCTTTAAAGCACCTAAGCTTCCTGCAGTTCGATAGACTGGCGGATATCTGAGCGTTTTCGCGTACGCCTTCGTCAAATCATCCTCTGGTAGCGACGTTGGCCGCAGAACATCTGATGTATCGGTGTAGGCCTTTCTATCTTCTACTGTATGCAAGGCCCACCAGTGCCATTCAATTTCCTTTCCCAACCCCTTCACTATTTTTTCTAACTCACCCTTAGCATAGAACTGACCGCCGAGATGCCCCGCGATAACGATGACGTGGACAATCGCCTTTTGAGTTGGAACGGTCTTTAGCCAACTCCCAATACTTCGGATTAGAGTCATCCCGGTAAAAATACCATCGTCGAGATAAATGTAGCAGGCCGGATTCGTTCCGCAGTTCGCAAGATCAAGGCCCGTCTGCTGTTTCAGCGTGACAGCGAAAAGAGAGAGAAACTCCTTCTGACTCTTTCCGCGATCCTGGATGTCTAGGAACTTTGCGTTATTCCAAAACTCTGGCGGCTTATTGCCTGCCAATTTTTGGAGGGGAACTAGTCCCGACAAAAAACGCTCAACGCCTAATTTGGAAACGTAGGTCCTGCTCAACACATGCTTCAGTTCTGTTAGCAGCGGTTCACGGACCTTTTCATCGAACTGATTTACCCACCTCTCAACATGGGCAACGTCCGGTGCTGCGATTTCGCCCGCGCGATAATCGGCGATGATGGAAACAGTTGCCTGAAGGAGCGCAGGGTTTACGGCCATGCCTGATTATACAGCGAAGATGTGGCTCGCATTGGCGTTATCGACAGAAAATGGCTTCGCCCGCTTGATTCTAACGAAGACCAAGTATGAAGGGCAGTGATGTTGCCGGCCCGTCGCCGCTGCAGGTCAACGAACCTTCCACAACATTCGTGAGGCAAAAACTGCCTCAGCAGGCAATTATTGAAGGCGTCAAATGAGAGCCCAATCAAGCAACCCGTGGCCTTCATTGGCTTTTCCGCGCGGCATGAAGGTTGCTCCTCTCGGTAAACCACTGTCTTCAACCGGCGGTATTCCGAAGAGGCACTTCCCGTGACAGCGAAGTTAGTTAACGATAGGTAAACATAAAAATGGGGGGAGATTCAATGAACCGCGGTGCACATGGACCTGCTCTACAAGTCATATCGAACGAGTTCGAGTCCAACGTTGTGCAGCTCGAAGACGCTGCAAGCGCGCATAAACAGCGGCATCTTCTGAATTCCGAAGCACTCGCGCTCGAAGCTGAATATGGCCACAACGCCTATTCGGATTATCTACGCATACACCATTGCCGACCCTCCGTAGATGAAGCGGAAGTAATCGGTCGGTTGCTTGGTGGACGGGTTCAAGCTGACGACGGCACAATGCAACCTGCACTTAATGATCTAGACCGCAAAGCAATTGCCTCGATCAAGCAGCGAAGGTCGGATGCATCACACCGTTACGACCAGCTTATGCGGGTTCGAATGGCGATTGCTGCTTTGGCATCCAATCGCGACAACCCCGCCGATATAATTGGTAGTGGAAGCGTGTTGCTTAATGACGAAGAAATCACTGGACAACTATCAGATGCGCTAGAATGGTTGACGCGATTCGCACAGGAGTGGAAAAATCGTGGCAAAGAAACTTGCGCCAGAAGTGAAGAACTTGATGGCGGCCCTGAAGTCCCGCATGGCGGTGAAGGGCGCGACGTCCGAATCAATCGTTAACGAGTTTATTAAACACCATGGCGACGCGATCGCTAGGGAAAATCCAGAACTAATTCGTATTGCGCTGATGAAGATTGTGCAAAACGTCGGCAAGGCGCTCGCCGGGCCGACGTCAAGTGTTCAGATCGAAATGTTCGCAGAATATGGTATCGAGCGCATGGTCATGATCACTGCGGCAAACGGGGAAAAGCAGCACCGAAAGGTCGAAAGGCTTACCGTCATGGAAGCGCGAGCCTTTATTGAAGATCATATGAAACCAAAATCGCGGCTTCCGTCCCCGGTCAAAGAAATGACGCGGCTCTTGGACACGATTGAACCTTATAAGGTGACTGACCGATCTACCGTTGGCGAATGTTGGAAGAAGTACCGGAAAGCCGGTGCCGGCTGAGAGGCGAGGGCTTTCGTGCCGGCTGCCTTCTAATGCTCTCGGTCCATCTGAAGTTTTTGGCTAAAGATCATCCGGGCGCAAATCGGATAGCCTTCGTTTGTTTTCTCTTTTGTTATGAGGAACTGCGAATCTCATTCGCTTAAATTTCGGTCGGCGATCTATTTTGCGCCGCGCAGACCGTTTTCGCCTTCAACAGCTTAAAGGCCGTACAGCACAACTGGCTCGTTACTGGGTTGCATATAGTTGGGGTGCTCAGACAGGAACTTAAATTCTTGCTCTGCAGCTTGTCTGACAGAGATGTGCCCCACCCTTAGATTTTTGTAATAATCGTTTCGTTCGTTATATGCGGTCGCCGTGTTAGGCACTGTCGGATAATAAATTCCGTTCGACATCGAAAGGAGATCGATTAAAAGATCAAATGCGAGCAGTAACCGGTGAACATCTTCGACCCTGTAAAAGTTACCCGGGTCCATCCCGTGGAGAACAACGTGACGGTTTAGGACTGAAAGCGAAAAATCAGCCGCGTTCGTGTCGCAATAGATGGACTTGTTTATGAAGTTTTTGAAGGCCTCGCGATACATGTCTTGAACGGCGTCAAATTCGGGGACGCTCGGGAAGCGATTAGTAGGAATATTTGCAATCGCGGCCTTGAGATCCGCGAAGCTCGGCTTTCTGTTCGGACTTCCTAGGCGCCAACCCGCGATTGACAGCACCACACCTTCGAGAGCCATAAGAAGAAGGGCAATCGCTGCCGGGTATTCCCGTTTGTAGTAACTGAAAATCGCCGATTCGTAGAGATGCGAGTATTCCTTGAAATGCGGCGTTTGAAGGCCAAGCCAGACATATCGTGCCCTTACCTGATTGCTGAACGCAACATCGCAAAGCCGCTCGAAGATTTTCCCCTCAATTGCCTTTCGGTCAGCGTCGCCGTTGGGCGGGTTAGCGTCGATATATCCTACCAGCGCCTTCAACTCCGTAAACTCTTCGCCAACAATGAAGGGGGCAACAAACCAGCCGTAGTTTTCGAGCTTTGACGTTATAACCGGGTATTCATTGATCCATTGCGCAATCATGTTTTCCCTACCCTTAAACTTGATCTAGCATCAGGCTTTTAATGATGGAGTGGCATCCCGGCGATATCGTCAATCGCCAGAATTTTAGACCCTTTTGCAGTCTGACGCGCGGTAGCGCGATTTCAACTCCGCTTTCGACAGGACGGAAAGGGTATCGTCGAAACCTTTCCAGTTTGCAGACTGACAAGGTTTCGAAAAAAACCTTATCAGCCCGATTGCTCACTCCTATTCCCTTGAACGGCGACTTTTTGCTCTCACTCTTTCATTTACATATTCGCCCGACCCATCCCTCCCACATAGCATTCCGGTTGACTTGAAGTTTTCAATCAAGCGCTCCAGCGCAGCTACGGCTTCATTCGCCGACATTCCCGGTCCCAAGACAACCAATAGCTCGTTATGTAACTCCCCAAATCGAAGCTTCCTTGGCTTGTGCCCCTCATCGTGCCGCTCCTCTCTCATCGCGCGCACATCCTGCGGTCGCGTTTCAATTTGTAAATTGACGTCGTAGTCACATTGCGAACAATCCAACTCCTTCGGCGTCATTCGATAGACCATAGTCGTTCCAATGAACGTGTCTCTCCATCCATCACTCATTTCCGTTTTCCCTGATTTCACGCGATCACCTTGATCGCTCGATATTTTACAGGATTTGTTTTGCACGCTTGCAAGTCATGCCGAAGCCAGCGCGATACGCCAGGAAACCCGGTTTTGACTACCAGGACTGACAGGTCCCGTCGCAAAGCGTATCGCCGCAGGCATATAGTTTAATTATCTCTTGAAGAGATAAATAGAGCGCAAATCCGGCTCAATATTTCTTCAAGAGACTTCTATTTCTCTCTCCGCGGCAACTCGCTCAGAGCACGTGGAAGGATGAGAACGTTGTCGTAAGCGATATGTCCCCTCTTAAATGCCTTTAGTGCATAATCCGACATATTCCCAAAACTCATGGGAGTGACGTGAAGACGCTGCAAAGGCCTTCCACGGCCAACGTACTGCTCCGAATTCTGATCGAAATGCTCGCTTAGGCTGCATTCCAAACGGCTTACGGGAGGCAGAAACAACAAGCCGTTGTAGTGGCGGCCAGCATTAACCCCTTCGTCTCTTCGAGAGACTTTTCCTACTTTCCATACCGGGAAGTCGGGACACCCCCAAAATATGGGTAGAGAGCCGATTTGCTTTCGCGGGCTTCTTACAACCCGAGTCAGCAGTGTCCTGTAGACACGCTCGGCCTCATCCTCCATAGGATCGGTAAAACAAGATTGTCTCTTTGGGAGATGATTGAACATCAAATTTACAAAATTCGCATTCCAACCACCCTCCACTAAGGCTTTTGTCCAATGTGAATAGGCTTCCACAGTAAGCAACCTAGAGTCATACAATTGGTGCATAGAGATAAACCTATCTAGACATGTGATTATAATTAGTATCTGTGTAGCTATGTTGTCTCTTGAAGAGATATTAGCGATATGATTGATCATATCGCTGCACTTCGTAGTTGACTGGCTGGCCGTCCACGCCAATCGTCGAAGTAATTTATAATTAGCATTTACAAGATTGGAGCTTGATCCGTAGGCACGACCAACCCGACCTGATTGTCGTGAAACGCTTCCGAGAGTAAACTTGAATTCTGAAATGGCAGCTCAAATGTCAAAGTCGTCTAAAGAGACATTTAACGCAAACGGCGTAGCGAGAGCTATTGAGCGGCTGAAGAAGCGTGCGGAAGTAAGCTTCGGCGCCCGCGCAGGACGACGTGACTTTTATTCATATCTGGCTGACGTATACGGCTTTGTATTGGCTTGGAATCAAACCAATCGTTCGAATCGGCTGCGCAGCCACCTCGCTGCATTGATGGATCGAGAGGGTCCCCGCGCGAATGCAGACGCTTTCCACCTAGCGCTCGAGGCAACCTGTCCCAAGTCAAAAAAAACGATAAGTAAGTTCGCAATCGCCCTTTCAAACGCCGAAGCGCTACACGTCGCGCCAGAAAAGTTCGAAAGATTTCTTGAGCGAATTGGAGGCCCAACGACAATTTGCATTCGCGCGGCCCCGATTACGTTAAGTAAAATCGTCCGTGAAGCAAAAGCCGCCCGAGCCACCGCGTAATTCGATACCTGAAGGTCTCGCGGAAATCTGCACCACGTCCATCAAATTGCCGTTGCGGCCATCTCGCCGACGCCTAGGCTTGAACCTTGCAACATTAGAGGTACGGTTTCATGGCAGGCAAGCAGGCAAAGACATTAACGACCGAGCAAGTTGGCGACCTACTGTTCTACGCAGACCACTCGCGATATCCGATCCGCAATCGCGTCATCGTGTTGCTGTCGGCAAAAGCCGGCCTTCGCGCAGCCGAGATCGCTAAACTGACGTGGAGCATGGTGCTCGATCCAGCGGGACAGGTTTCGGCGGTGCTTGAACTCCACGACTCGGCGGCAAAGAACCGGCACGGCCGGCGCATACCACTCCATCCTGATCTTAAATCGGCGCTTGAGAAGCTTAAGGGACGTGGCGGTGCAGAACCAGTCGTCCAGTCGGAGCGCGGCCATGCGATGACGCCGCTGAGCATCGTGGTCTGGTTCAACCGTGCCTATAAGGCTCTCGGGTTTGAGGGGTGCTCTTCTCATTCAGGTCGCCGAACGTTCGTGACCAATGCCGCACGTTTCGCGCACAAAGCTGGCGGCTCGCTGAGAGATGTTCAATTGCTTGCCGGTCATCGGTCGATTCAGACGACACAGCGTTACATCGATGGCGACAGTGATGCTCAGAGGAGGCTGGTATCGCTTCTCTGAGTAGAGTGCATCACGACGCGAAATCCGCTTCGCTATTCCAACGCCCCCTCCCCGACTTCGCAATCAATTTGGCGCAACAAGTTTTTGTTCACGCGGGTGCGCCGGATTTTGTGGCGTCATGCAGGACCGAAGTGAAAAATGCACGGCTCTCAAAAAAATTCGACTGGGATCGGCCTGAACGAATATTTGAAGCACTGCTAACCATCTTCAATTTTCAGGGCGTATCGGATAGCGCAGCCAGATCGTACCTTGCGAAGCACGGCCTCATCTCGTGGGATTCCGCTGCATCAGCAGTACGGAAGCCGAATCTTTGCCCCAAGCTGAAATCATTCTGGCGGTTTGCAGACTGCCATTTTGATAAAACCCACTTCACCTGCGCGAAGCCCGAGAAGATCTCTACATGTCCGCTGCCAGCTCATCCCTTTCGGAACGGCAAGCTCAACCAAAATGCCTACAGTCTGTTTTTGTTCATGCGCGATGTAGCCAGGAACGATCTCGCTGGTTGGATTGATCGTCGTATACAAGAATGTCGTCCCAAAGGGTCATTTTCCGAGAGCGACGCCAACTGGTCTCACAAGGCGCTTATTGAACCCTTGCGCGGCGTCTTCGGCGTCTCCGATAAAGTTCTGACGATGAGCCTGTCGGGACTGTTGATCGGGCGTCGGGATCACAAACCGCACTGGTTTGCGGCCGGCGCAAATCTGGTGGCGATCGACACACTGGTTCATAACTTCTTCCATCGCACCGGCATTACCGAGGCGTGCGGCAGGCCACATGCTTATGGGCCTATTTGTTACGCTCCAGGCGGCTGCGCCGAGATCGTCCGAAGGCTTTCGGCAACGATCGACGCACGCGTTCTCAACCCGTCATTCCCAGGAAACTTTCCCCGGCTGGTTCAGCACGCGCTTTGGAGATATTGCGCGGCGGATGGCTTAAACGTTTGCAACGGCAACCAGATTCGCGACCATTTTGGCTGCCAAAACCGCTTTTGCCGCCTGTTTAATGTCTGCAAAAGAAAGCCATTAAAAGTGGCGTAAATCACTGATTTTACTCAATAATATAAGTATATTTAGCCTTGTTCGGCACCGAATATTGGTATAGAATCGTACTGCAAGGTCGATTTATTGACTTTGTAACATCCAATACTTGGAGATCATCCATGCGATACTTGAAATAATCCCCCATCGGGGAAATGAGAAATCACGCAAACTGCAACCTAACGCAGCCAAGGGCCCCTCTTCGGGGCCCTTCTGCATTTCTGGAGAACCTCATGTCCAAGAAAACGTCAAGTAAAACTGAACCCGCACGCGGCCCCGTCTACGTCTATGGCCTCGACGAAAACGGGAAACCTCGTGGCGCCCGCTTCCCTGAACACCGCGACAATATCGTCTCGGCCGCCATGGATATGGGCTGCCGAATTGTCATCGACGCGACGCCGGAGTTTTCCGGCATCGCGACGAAACTACCCGCTGGACGTATCTACTCCTCGGGTAAAGCCTTTCTCCCTAACATCAGAAAGGACCTCTTGGAGAAGCTGATGGCGGCCGGAAAGGGAATCTCGATCGCCAAGTCAAAGGGAGGCAACGGAGCAGCACATCCGGACCCCGGTGGCAGTTCGACTCGATCGCCAATCACCTCCGGTCTGCCCCGAAGCTGGGACGCCATTGACGCCGGCCACATGGTTCTAATTCACGAGAGCCCTGAAGACGGCTGGTGGGAAGCGGTGGTTCAAGTCCGCGACGGAGAAATCCTAACGCTTAGATTCAGGGATTATCCCAAGCAGCCTACGTTCGTTCGGCACATCAACACTGTCGCACTGGTCAATCCAGGGCCCCTTTGAACCGGAAAGGCTCCGGTCCGCAATCGACCGGAGCCTTTTCCAAAGTTGGGCGCTTATCGCCCGCAGCAAACATCAAAACTCCAATCAGCTCATTTTAGGAGACAGCCATGTCTAGCGAGAGGGATTGCATAACCGCGACCAACGAGATCGCAATAATGTCAACCGGAGTCGCCGCACTGGGAATCGAAGCGGTTCAGCGATTGATAAAAACGATCAGCTTGTTCGATAACTTTTGTGAGGTTTTCGAACCTTACCCGAAAGGTACATTCGACAGATTTGAATTCGACGGGACAATGATTGAGTTTCGGATCGACTACGAGAATTTGATTCTTTCTCTGCCCTCGTCCGATTCCAGAGTTAAAAAGAGGATGATTACCGTAATACTGGCGAACGAAGCTAATCCGACCTCCTTGGCCTGCCCTTCTTCCTAGCTTTCGCGATCACCTCGGTCGGCGGCGCTTCAAACAAAGTGCCCGGCTTTATCCGAAGCGCGACTGCGACATGCCAAAGTGTGACAGCTGTCGGATTTCGCCTCCCCGCCTCAAGACCACTAAGATAGCTTTGCTCCACGCCGACCCTGGCCGCCAAGGCCTCCTGTGAAAGCCGGGCGGCTACTCTCCTGACCCGAATATTTTCTCCGATCAACCGCCGAATATCCATGGCGGGATGCGAGACAATATTGCTCGCAAACTCTATGCACTAAAGTATATAATTATAACTGTATCCCTTAGTCCTCTTACACAGGTGAACAATGGCAATAAGAATCGCGCTTCGTGATCTGAGAACCGCCGAAACCCGTTTGGTGAAAGTTGGCTGGAGCTGGACGATATTCTTTTTCGCGTGGCTCTTCGGCATCCCTCTTTTCATGCGCAAGCTCGTCAGCTGGGGATTTGTCTTCTTAGCAATGAACTTGATCTTCATGCTGACGCAGCCAAATTTTGAAAATCATCCTGCCTCTTTCCTCTGGGTGGTCACCGGAATCCTTCAGGTCATTCTTATTTTTTACTTGAGCATCAAGGGTAACGAGCTAACGGCTAAAGGGCTTCTCGCTCGGGGGTGGGAATTCGTTGAACCTCAGTCCGACATTACCAAATACGCCAAAATGCGGTGGCACATCTTCGATAACACTCCCTCGATGCCTTCGGAGAAAGCGTCAAGTGTTACCAACTCGGCTGGCCAAGCATGACGAGAATTGCGCCGAGAATAATATTGGCGAGTCTGTTAGGGCTCGCCTTCATCTGCTGGATAATGACGAGTCCAAACGAGGTAACAGGCGAGGGAAATGCAAACGCTGTTCGCACGCCGGTTTCTAATCAAGGGCTGGCTACTAAACGTGACATTCTCGGATTGGCTCCCGGAATAAGCCGTGAAGACCTTGGGAAAATCCTAGAAACCAAGTCTTGGCGGTGCACCAAGATAACGACGGCGGGCCCTCCCGTCGATACCTGCGACACCGAACTCGGCCAGTTGAATTTCTCGATTGCCGGAAACTTGCCTAGCCAACCTTTGGTTTCTGTTCGTCTGTTCTTCAAATCGGCGGATACCGATTCAAGTATTGCTGAATCGATTTCTAATCAATTTGGAGCCACCTCTATTCCGATCAAGAACAATGATGGAGAGATCACTAGTTACAAATGGCATCTTTCTAGCACCCTTTTGCTGACATTCTATATCGGACAAACGTTTCGCTATTTGGAGATTTTTGATTCTGCCTTGGACAAGCAAGACAGCGACGCCGCGAACGCACTTGCACTCAAACGCAATCCAACCCCTAAGTTCTAGAGCTGCTACCTCGCAGGAAGTGCAGTGTTTCACCTCGGCAACTCCGTCAAAAATAAAGCCATATGGGTGAATTTGGTGATTATCGCCGGAATTTTCGCCTGAGACGAAAAGCTAATTTCGACATATCGCCTGAAACATGAGATGAAATGTCGAAAAGCAGTAATGGAAATCGATCAGAGATCGCGGCGGCGGTCCAAAAACTCACCAGCGCCGCAATCATGCTCCAAAATGAGAAAGGTCGTTTCGCCTCCCATCACTATTTGAAAGCCGTCTATTCAGTCTACTGGGATTGGCGCGCGCAATCCGTCGCCCGGAAATATTGCCGGTTAATCGCCGCAGAATTGATGATTTCCGAGCGCGCAAATCAACATCTTATTCGCACCCTTATCGAAGCAAGTGCGCCGGCATTGGAGCTTCGCATCAAGAGTCGATGGACTCGTGCGCTCGAATTCGCGTTCGCCGAACGAACGACACCAGCCAAACTAAAACGGTTTCTGAGGGCGCACGGGGGGATCGCAGGATGCGCCGTGAAAAGTGCGGAGAGAGCGCCGAAGCGAAACACCTTTCGAGACGACTGGAATTGACCTGCGTGAACGTCCTCAATGCGAACTATCGACAATTGCCCCGCGATAAGCTATATTTCTCGAGCGTTGGCGGTCACCGTCACGCAATTTCATAACCCTCTGACTGAGCGATTGTCCGGTCATTCAACTTGAAGCCATGCGTGGCTTCTGGATGCGTGGACAATGCAAAAGAAGTCAGAGGCACACTCCGCCTCAATTGTTGATCAGAAGAGATTGCCTCGGCTCGCAACGCGTGCCGTGGCAGCGGCGTATTGCGGCGTCTCTCTTCAGACCTTCTCGAACTGGGTAGCCCAAGGGATCTTGCCATCGTCCCTTCCCAGGACAACGCGCTGGGACCTGCGCGCGATCGATCAACGTCTAGATCAACTCAGCAATCTCTCACCCGCCAGTGAAACCTCGCCTCTCGACGAATGGAGGAGCAATCGTGCGCGTCGTTCTTAAAGGAATACATTGCGTCAAAAGACGTCTCGCCAGTGGTGAGATCAAGACCCACTACTACGCGTGGCGCGGTGGCCCTGCGATTTCAGCCAAGCCGGGAGCTCCCGAATTTGTTCAGGCGTACAATGAGGCCCATGCGCAGCTCCGCGGCCCGAAGGCTGGCACACTAATGACTCTCATTGCAGAGTATAAGGGTTCGTCCGCATTCACTGGCCTAGCAGCCTCGAGCCGCAGATCGTATCTAAATTACATCAAGCTCATCGAAGTCGACTTTGGTGACTTGCCAGTCGCTGCTCTGAAGGACCGTCGCATCCGTGGCGAGTTCAAAACGTGGCGAGATTCTTTCTCAGCCACACCACGCAAAGCTGACTATGCGTGGACCACGCTCGCGCGCGTCATGTCGTTCGCAAAGGATCGCGGCATGATCGATGCTAACCCTTGCGAGCGCGGCGGTCGGCTGTATGGGGCCGATCGAACCGACAAGCTGTGGGGCGAGCCTGAGATCGCCGCAATGCTCGCCGTCGCACCACCCGAGCTAGCTCTCGCGCTGGTGATGGCAATTTGGACCGGCCAAAGGCAAGGCGACCTGCTGGCATTGCCCTGGTCGGCTTATGACGGCAGCCACATCAGGCTGCAGCAATCTAAAACTGGCCGACGGTTGACCATGCCGGTCGGTCAACCGCTGAAAATCCTTCTCGACAGCACTGAGCGCCGCGGCCCGATCGTGCTCACCAACACCCACGGCCATCCCTGGACCGCCGACGGCTTTAGGAGTTCGTGGGGAAAGGCCTGCAAGAAGGCCGGCGTGAGCGGCCTGACGTTTCACGACCTTCGCGGTTCAGCCGTCGTGCGGCTCGCGCTGGCCGATGCAACAGTACCGCAGATCGCGACCTTCACAGGCCATAGTCTGAAGGACGTCGAGGCCATTCTTGACGCCCATTATCTCGGGCGTGACGTGAAGCTCGCTGAGAGCGCCATTGCGAAGCTCGAAGCGCGAACAAAACTGTAAACGGTGCTGTAAACCGTTCTCGCTTTGAGCGACCATCACTTCGGCTAAGTGATTGTTTGATTTGGTGGGCGCACAAGGATTCGAACCTTGGACCCGGTGATTAAGAGTCACCTGCTCTACCAACTGAGCTATGCGCCCAAATCCAAACAAGACCCTTTTGGGAGGGCGTCCTTTAGCAAAGCGAGTCTGCCCTGTCCAGCAAACGGGGACGGTTTTCCCGGCAAGAACTACCCGCATTGCGAGACCGGCAAGCCACTAAAAAACCGCCGAAATCCGACGGTTTTTTGCATTTTGGATCAAACTGCGATCACATGCGTTGCGGGCCGTCCGGGGCTCGGTCGCCAGCAGGACCGCGATCACGGCCAGGCCCATGATCAGGTCCGAAATCGCCGCCACGGTCGAAGCCGTGGTGACGCCAGCCATGCGGTCCGCCCATGCGCGTCAGGGTCGCCAAGCGGCGCTTCTGGCCGTCATCGAGGCTCTTGTAGAGCGGATCGGCAGCATCGGCGATGCGCTTTAAGCTCGTTGCGGTCGCGGCCATATTGTCCGCACGCTCGCGCAGACGCGCGACGGGGTCCCAAGTCTTTTCGGGCGCGACCTGATCCGGTCCACGAGCGCCCGGTCCGCTCTGCTCGCGCTCAGCGCGGCGAAGATCGCGATCGGCCGCACGGGCATTAGCGCGGTCCATACGCTGCTTGGCAAAATCGCGGACGGCTGCTTCGACTGGCGGCCAGTTCTTTTCCTGGTCGGGCGTCAGCTGCAGGCCGGCGTGAACGGCGGCAATCTTCGCATCGACGAACGCGGCGCGATCCTGTGGGCTGAAGCGTGGGTGATGGAAGCGATGCTGCGCGTAAACTGCCGTCGAGCCAATGACGGCGACGGCTGCAATAGCGGCAATAACGGACTTTCTCATAATCGGACTCCATGTTCGATCCATCGAACATGGCATCCGATTGCGGCGTTTCAACTTACGCTTTGGAAAGAACGCGTCATCTTACAAAGATGTAACGTACCTTAATGAAGCATTCCCAACTGTCGCGGAAGCCACAAGGTCAGTTCGGGAACATAAGTGACGATCACGAGGAAAATGAGCAGCGTGATCAACCACGGCATGACGGCTTTCGTCAACTCCGTGATGCCCATCCGCGCGATGCCCGCCGCCACATAGAGATTGAGACCGACCGGCGGATGACAGAGGCCGACCTCCATATTGGCGTCGATCATAATGCCGAAATGGACGGGATCGATGTGCAGCCGCTGCGAGGCCGGGAACAGAATCGGCGCCATGATGAGAATGATCGACGATGGCTCCATGAAGTTGCCCGCGAGCAGCAGTAGGATGTTCACCACGAACAGGAAGCCGATCCAGCCGAGGTTCATATCCATGATCCAGTCGGCGATAGCGTGCGGAATGTTTTCGTTGGCGAGAATAAACGAGAACACCACAGCATTCGTGATGATGTAGAGCAGCATTGCGCTCATGTTGGCGGATGTCAGCAAGACGCGCGGCACGTCCTTGAACTTGAGCGCCTTGTAGACAAACAGCGAAACGTAGAAGGCGTAGACCGCACTGACCGCAGCCGCCTCGGTTGCTGTGAAAATGCCGCTATAGATGCCGCCGACGATGATGACGACGAGCATCAGCCCCCAGAAGCTCTTGCGGAAAGCGACCCATCGCTCCACCCACGTGGCACGCGGCATGCTCGGATAGTTGCGCTTGCGGGCGATATACCAAGTGACGCCGCAAAGCATAATAGTAAGAAGAATGCCGGGAAGAAGACCGGCCACAAACAGCGCGCCGATCGAAGTGTTGGTGGAGATCGCGTAGATCACCTTCGGGATCGACGGCAACATCAGGATGCCGAGCGAGCCTGCGACCGTGATGATGCCCGCGCCGAAATGCATCGGATAACCGCGGCGAACCATTTCCGGCAGGATGACGCCGCCAATGGCGACAACCGTCGCAACGCTCGATCCGCAAACCAGCGCAAACATAGCGCAAGCGACAATGCCTGCAAGCGCGAGGCCACCGCGGAAATGTCCGACCATCGACGCCGCAAAATCGATCATCAGCCGCGCGACACCGCCGTGGGTAAGGAAATTGCCCGCAAGGATAAAGAAGGGGATCGCCATGATCTCCCACTTCTCGATGCCCGTGAACAGTTTCAGCGCGACAGCTTGCGGGTCCTCGTTCGTCATCGTGAAGAAGAAGGTGAGAACCGTTAAGCCCAACGAAATCGAAATCGGCATGCCGGTCAGCATCAGCGACACGAGCAGCGTGAAGAGCAAGATGGCGCGCGGACCAGGTGGAATGACCACGAGGCCAAATTTCGACGACAGGCACAGCGCAAACAAAAGAATCGGGACGCCAATCAGAATGAGCGCGCCGAAAATGGCTTTCGACTGCGGTTTCGGGAAGATGGGTCCGCCTGTCACAACAGCAGCATCGCTCATCGTGTCGCTCCCACGGCAGAGACGTCACCATGCGCGACGATACCCGGCACCGTAGGCGTCTCATCGCTGACGCCGTCGACATGTCCATGATCGTGATGGGGCAGTTCGCCGGTACGCGCATAACTCCACATCACCTGCATAAAACGGAAGCTCATCAGGTAGGAGCCGCACGGAATGGCAAGATAGATCATCCATGCCGGCCATTCGAGGTCCGGCGAGATCTGATCGGTTTGCGACATGTGATAAACGAACTGCGCGCCCAGCGAGCCGATCACGAAGGTGAATAGCGCTCCGCAGAACAGACTGAACAGAACTACGCGATAGCGGTTTTCTGGAGCCAACTTCTGCGTGGCGACGTCCACGCCAACGTGAATGCCGGTGCGCACACCATAGGCGGCACCGAACTTTGCCATCCAGACAAACATGTAGATGCAAAGTTCCTGAGCCCAAGTCAGGTTGATGTGTCGGATGAATTCAAAGACCGAGCGGCCACTGCGGGCGAGCCAGTCGATTTCGTGAGCGCGGCCCCATTTGGAAAGGTCAATCGCAATTGTGAGGCTATAGCGATGCACAACAGCGATAAAAATCAAGGCCGTCGCCGACGCAATCAAGGTCGCGATCAGCGTTTCCTCCAGTCTGTCCAGCAGCCGCATCAACATCGCCGATCCCCCAATCGGTTCGACCTTGCCGCAGCAAGGTACAAGAAGGCGGACGCGGCCCGTAGGCCGCGCCGCTTCGCGCTCATTCTCTTAGTTGGTCGTCGCGCTGACCTTCAGGATCTGGTCAATCAAGTCTTGGCCGACGCGGCTCGACATTTCCTTCCACACCGGCTTGGAAGCATCGACCCAAGCCTTGCGCTCGGCGTCTGTCAAAACATGAAAATCCGTCTTGCCGGATTTCTTCATGGCCGCGAAGGCGTCGTCGTTTTCCTTCTGCGCGATGCTGTTGGTGTATTCGGTCGCGTCGTTCATCGCCTTGGTCAGCTGATCGCGAATGTCGGCCGGCAGACCGTCCCAGAATTTCTTGTTCACAATCACCGCATAGCCGATATAGCCGTGATTGGTAATTGCAGCGTATTTCTGCACTTCATGCATCTTCTGCGTATACATGTTCGATGGCGGATTTTCCGTGCCGTCGACAACGCCGGTCTGGAGCGCCTGGTAGACTTCCGAGAACGCGATAACCTGCGGAACCGCGCCGTAAGCCTTCATCTGCGCTTCGAGCACCTTGGACGACTGGATGCGCATCTTCAGGCCGAGCATGTCGTCAGGCGTCTTGAGCGGCTTGTTGGCCGACATGATCTTCAAGCCGTTGTCCCAATAAGCGAGGCCCGTGATTCCCTTGGCGTCGAGCTTAGCAAGCAGATCTTTGCCAATCGGACCTCGGGTAACAGCGTGCAGCGCATTCGGGCTCGAAAAAATGTACGGCAGATCGAATACTTCGAACTCTCTCACGCCGAGCGGACCGAATTTCGCCAGCGACGGCGCAAGCATTTGCACGGTGCCGAGCTGCAGCGCCTCGACTTCTTCTTTGTCCTTGTAGAGCTGCGAGTTCGGATAGAGCTCAACCTTCACCTTGCCGTTGGTGTACTTCTCGGCAAGTTCCTTGAACTTTTCAGAGCCCTTGCCCTTCGGTGTATCCGACGCAACGACGTGGCTGAACTTGATGATGATCGGCGATTGCGCGGTCGCCGGGCCGATCATTGCGAGCGCCGCGATCGATGCCGCAGCCAGAATGAGCTTTTTCATACGTCCTCCCTTTGATTGTTTTGAGCAGACTTGCGCTGCCCTTTTGAATTCCGCCAGACCGGACCATCGCAGAACGTGCGGGTCAAGACCATTCGCCGTTCGCAGGGGTTTCATCAACTGATGCTGCAACGCAAAACGCGGCGCATCGATCCGATGCGCCGCGTTTGTTGATGGTTGCGACAAAAGGAAGCGCTTAGTGCCCTGCCGCTGCTTTGGGCATATCGCCTGCCATGTCGCGCTGTTTCTTCATCACGATCTTATTCAACGCGCCGAGATAAGCCTGCGCCGAAGCAACCAGCGTATCTGGATCTGACGCGCGCGACGTGACCGAGCGGCCGTCCTGCGATAAGCGAACGGAAACTTCCGCCTGTGCGTCAGTACCGGCGGTGACGGCGTGGACTTGGTACAGTTCGAGCTTCGCGTCATGCGGCACCAGCGCCTTGATGCAGTTGAAGACCGCATCGACCGGACCATTGCCCTCTTCTTCCGCGATCTTGATCTGGCCTTCGACGTCGAGCTTCATCGTCGCACGCTGCGGGCCGCGTGTGCCGGCGACCACCGACATCGAAACGAGATGAATTTTATCGTGCGACTGCGCGATCTCCTGATCGACCAGCGCTTCGATGTCCTCGTCGTAGATGTCCTTCTTGCGGTCGGCCAAAGCCTTGAAACGCACGAAGGCGTCTTCGAGCTGGTTCTGCGCCAACTTGTAGCCCATCTCCTCCAGCTTGTGGATGAAGGCGTGACGGCCCGAATGCTTGCCCATCACCAATGAAGTCTGCTTCACGCCGACAGTTTCGGGCAGCATGATTTCGTAGGTCTGCGCATTCTTCAGCATGCCGTCCTGATGGATGCCGCTTTCATGCGCAAATGCATTCCGGCCTACGATAGCCTTGTTGTATTGCACCGGGAACGAGGTCGCCGCTGAAACCACTTTCGAGGCGCGCGTCAGCATCGTGGTGTCGATCTTGTTCCAGTACGGCAATTTGTCGTTGCGGACCTTCATCGCCATCACGATTTCTTCGAGTGCGGCGTTGCCCGCACGCTCGCCGATGCCGTTGATGGTGCATTCGATCTGCCGCGCGCCGCCACGCACGCCAGCCATAGAATTGGCGACCGCCATGCCGAGATCGTTGTGGCAATGCACGGAGAACACCGCCTTGTCGGAATTCGGCACGTTCTCGCGCACGCGCTTGAACAGGTCGTAATATTCCTCCGGCACCGAATAGCCGACAGTGTCCGGAATGTTGATCGTCGTCGCGCCGGCCTTGATGGCTGACTCGACGCAACGGCACAGGAAATCGAATTCCGTGCGCGTGCCGTCCTCGGACGACCATTCGACGTCGTCGGTGTGATTGCGCGCGCGTGTGACCTGCGAGATCACCATGTCGTGCACGGCTTCCGGCTCCATCTGGAGCTTGTATTTCATGTGCACGGGAGACGTTGACAGGAAGGTGTGAATGCGGCCGCGCTTGGCCGGACGAATGGCTTCGGCGCAGCGGTCGATGTCCTTATGCGCGGCGCGCGACAATCCGCACACCACGGCGTTCTTGGTGCGCTTGGCGATCTCGCGGACGGCCTCGAAATCGCCGTCGGAGGCGATGGGGAATCCGGCCTCGATGATGTCCACGCCCATGGCGTCGAGCAATTCGGCGACTTCGAGCTTTTCCTCGAACGTCATGGTGGCGCCGGGGCATTGTTCGCCGTCGCGCAAAGTGGTGTCGAAAATAACGACGCGGTCCTTGTCGGACTGTTTCGCGGTGGTCATGGGAAAATTCCTTCGGTCAGATGCGCCATGTCATGAGCGCTGTGGGTTTCGGTGCTTCGTCGAACCCCCTGAGTGCCCAGGCGCAAATGCCCAGACGGCCCTCAGGGGCCGATAAGAAGCAGAAGCTCGCCGATAAGCGAGGAACCCAGCGAAATGCGCGCAGCCGAAGGCGCGCCAAACCCGGCAGCACAAGCCGCCTCGTTCTGTTCGCGCTGATCGCCACGAATCGCCATTCCACATCCTCTGAAACGCATGTTCGGGCCAAACTGTTGACGGATGGTTTCCAAACCGTTTCGACCGGGGTTCTAGACGAGAAATGCCAGCCCCGGCAACGTCAAATAAGGGTCAGGCGCCCTGCCCTATTGGATGGACTTAAGCGTCCTACTGAACGGTCTTCGGCTTGAATTTCCCGAACCCAGCCGAGACTGGCGTGTCGCCACCGAATATCCGCGCGATCATCATCGTGCCAACAGCTACCTTGAAATGCGCGTAGTCGACCCAGACGTTTGGATTGTCGGTGAATGGCCCGGGTGTCGCGAAATCCCAAATGTCGGTGATGCGATTTAACCGCGCGCCGATCGCGTCCAATTCGCCCGGCCTGTACATGTCGATATTGGAACGCTGCAAAGGTGTTGTTGCAATCGTGAGCGCAATTCCGTTTTCTCGACAAAGCCTAACAAATATCTCGACCATCGCGAACTGACGCTCGATATCCGGGCGCTTGGTGATCCAATAGCTGCGGAAGCGTTCGGCCGGATCGGCGGCCCTGTTCGCCGCAGGTGAAACGTTGCCGCTGACGCCTTCGGCATGAGCCTTAGCGAAGATAAGCGCCGAGATATCAGGTAAAGACGATTGCAATCGCAGCGCAGTTGCTGACGAGCGTCTCAGCGCGGCCATCCTGTCCAAACCGTCAATCGCCCCGCCAAAATTATTGAAACGCGGATCGATATTTTTTTCCTTCGACAGCGCACCCTTGATTCCGTCCTTCCATGTCGTGATTTGAACCGCGGTCAGATAGCGCCACCAGAATCGCACGCGCGATTCTCCAGTTACTTCGGGCGGCAGAAAGCAATCGATGTTGACGTTGGTCCACGGCGCTCTACCGAAAAGATCCGTGTCGAGCATCAGGAACACGGATTTTACTTTCTCGCCGCGGGATGCCTTGTCGCGAAGGATGTATTCGAGCACCGGCAAGTGATCGCTGATCAGGCCGTAAGGTGCTGCCTGATCGTGCAGTTCATGAGCACCCATTGCTTTCGCGAGCGTCGGCTGTTCGAGGCTGTATCCGCGGGACGACGCAAAAAATAATGCGTCGACGGATTTTGCATGCACCTGATAATCGCGCACGCCGAGATAGCGATAGTTCGGATGTCGACGCGGAAACAGATCGGTTCCGAACACTGCGACCGGATCGATCAGCACATTCGCCAGCGCTGTGCCGAAGAACAGCGCGCCTGCGGCAATCATCAGGCCAATCGCGAATTTGCGGGGCGTCATCTCGACCTCGTCAGAACTGATAGTATAGGAATTCGGTGAAGCTGTTGAGATTTGCGAACACCAGCGCGAACAGAATGACGATCAGCACAAGCCGGATCGGCGTCGGCTGCCACGCGAAAATCCACGCCGAGCGCCGCCAGTTCGAATGCGGCTCGTTCTCGCGATAATCGACCATCTCCATCGTATCCGGGACAAAAAGCGCAACCGCCATTACGCCCGCCGTGATCAGCGAGGCAACTACGGTCCAGTGCGAGCCGAACCATACGCGAACGAACCCTTCAGTCACATAGCCTTTGCTGATGATCCATCCGTCGGTGTTGACCGCGAGCGCTGCATCCGGCGCAGCGTGGCCGAACCCTGCCATTGCGACAATCATATGCCACGCCGTCTCGACATTCGGCGCGCGGAAGAACGTCATCCCGACTGCAAATGTCATGAACGTCAGGAACCAGCCAATGAGTCGTCCGTACCACGCAGGCTCACGTTTTCCTGTGAGCGAACGCCATGCGTGATTGATCGTCAGCGCGACGCCGTGCAGCGCGCCCCACGCGATGAACGTCCAGTTCGCACCGTGCCAGAGGCCGCCGAGCAACATCGTCAGAAAGAGATTGACCGAACGGCGGATCGGCCCTGCTTCGTTGCCACCGAGGGGCACATAAACGAAATCGCGCAGGAAACGCGACAGCGTGATGTGCCAGCGCCGCCACAAATCGATAATGCTGGTTGAGCGGAAGGGGGCAGCGAAGTTTAACGGCAGACGCAAATTGAATAGCAGTCCAAGTCCGACAGCCATGTCGGAATAGCCGGAGAAATCGAAATAGAGTTGCAGCGAATAGGCAATCGACGCGCCCCACGCACCAATAGCCGTCACGGGAACGCCCGCCGCCGCCGCATCGAACACAAGCCCGACATGCGGCGCCAATCTATCGGCAAGCAGAATCTTCTTCGTCAGACCAAGACAGAAGATGGTGAGGCCGAGCGCGATATTGTTCCAGTCGACGCGATAGCGGATCTTCTCCGCAAGCTGCGGGCCAAGCTCGTTCCATCGCACGATCGGGCCCGCGATGAGATGCGGAAAGAACGAGACAAACATCGCATAAGTCGGCAAATAAATTGCCGTCGTTTTCCGCGACGTTTCGATCAAGAATGCAATCTGCACGAATGTGGTGAACGACAGCGCCAATGGAACGTCGGGCACGCCGGGGCTGCGGCCCTGAAAGATCGACAGCAGAAAATCGAAATATTTGAAATAGCCGAGCACCAGAAGATTGGCGGTGACGCCTGCAATCAGCATCGCCCGCGCGGCGGATTTGTCCGCGCGCTGGATTTTTTGCGCAAGCCAGTAGTTGAGCAAAATCGATGAGACCGGAAGCACGATGAATGGCGGCTTCCACCACGCGTAGAAAAACAGCGACGAAACCGTCGTCATCAAGACGGCAGCGGTTATGGTGCGCCGCGCAGCAATGAAATGCAGAACGACAGCGAGCGGCAGAAAAACAAAAATGAATTCGGAGGAATTGAAAAGCATCGGGCGCGTTCGATTCAGATCCGGTGCCGGTCGTCGCGGCTCAGCCGCGGAATTGTTTCCGCCATATCGCGGACTGGAACATGCGAGTCAAGTCTGGCGGAGGGATTCGCGACCCCTGCAAGTCAGGCACCATCGAGCTTCTTCTTTTTGGGCGTCCCGACCGCCTCGAGGGCTTCTTTTCGCAAGGTATCGCGCACCCTCTTTAACTCATCGCCCCGGGCTTTTTCCGGCTCCGGAAACTTCAGGTCGAGCTTCTCCATGGCCGTGACAATGGCCGAACTGATCACGACACGGGTGAACCATTTGTGATCGGCGGGCACCACGTACCACGGCGAGTGTTTGGCGGACGTGTGGCGCAGGACATCCTGATACGCGGCCTGATATTTGTCCCAGAGCGCACGCTCCGCGACATCTCCGAGTGAGAATTTCCAATTCTTGGCCGGCTCTTCGAGGCGGTCGAGGAAACGCTTGCGCTGCTCCTCCTTTGACACGTTTAGAAAAAACTTGAGAACGATCGTGCCGTTGCGCGCGAGATATTTTTCGAATGCCGCAATATCCTCGAACCGCTCGCGCCAGATATTCTTGGTCATGAGTTCTGGCGGAATACGTTCCTTGGCGAGGATTTCCGGATGGACGCGCACCACCAGTAATTCCTCGTAGTAGGAACGGTTGAAAATTCCGATGCGCCCGCGTTCGGGAAGACAGATCAAGCTGCGCCACATAAAGTCGTGATCGAGGTCTTTCGCCGAAGGCTGCTTGAACGAATACACCTCGCAGCCCTGCGGATTGATACCGGACATCACATGTTCGATCGCGCTGTCTTTTCCCGCAGCATCCATGCCCTGAAAAATCAGCAGCAGCGACCAGCGGTCCTGCGCATACAACATTTCCTGTAGATCGCGAATCCGCCCCCGATTGGTGTCGGTAATCTTCTGCGCAGTGTCCTTGTCGATGCCGCCCTTCTCGCCGGGCTTGTGTGCTTTAAGGTGGCACTCCCTGGAGCCATCGACACGAAAGGGATCGACAAATCTCTTCAGATCCTTCGCCAGCGGTTGCGATGACTTGCCGTGCTTCACCATAAATGAACATCCCTGATTTCCGGGCGGACGCTACACGTCCATCGAGAAACGCGCCAGTGTCGCCCAGTCGACAGTTGAGAGCGCTTGGTTCATCATCGCAATATGACACGACCGACACCGGCCATTGCATACGACCATGTCAGCAAGAGCTTTTCGCAAAATGGTGCAAAGGCCGTCGATAACGTGTCGATCGAAGTCGCGGCGGGAGAATTTCTCACCATTGTCGGCGGCTCCGGGTCCGGGAAGACGACACTGCTGCGTCTCGCCAACCGGCTGATCGAGCCGGATAGCGGTTCGGTCCGTGTTCTTGGCCAGGATGTGAGCGCGGCCGATCCGATCGCATTGCGCCGGAGCATCGGCTACGTATTCCAGAACGGCGGACTATTTCCGCATATGACGGTCGCCGCCAATATCGGGATCACACCGCATCTGTCGGGCGTCGATGCGGATGAAATTTCAAAGCGAGTGGATGAGCTGATCGATCTGGTCCGCCTGGATCGAGATCACCGCAATCGCCTGACACAGGAGATGTCCGGTGGACAGCGCCAGCGCGTCGGCGTCGCGCGCGCGCTCGCGGCGAGACCGAAGATCGTATTGATGGACGAGCCGTTCGGTGCGCTCGATCCGCTCACGCGCGACGCGCTCGGTGACGACTACAAGACGCTGCATCGCAACCTCGGTCTGACGACCGTGATGATCACGCATGACATCGGCGAGGCGTTGTTGCTCGCGGATCGGATCGCCGTCATGCATGCCGGCCGCTTGCTTGCGCTGGGAAATGCAGCGGAATTGTCCCGGCACGACGATCCCTACGTGAAGAAACTTCTCGGCACGCCGCGTCGTCAGGCCGACCGCTTGCAGAAGCTATTGCCGGGGGTTTCGGCGTGAATTTCTTTTCCGATCCCCGCTGGAGCGACGCGCTGACTCGGCTGCCGGATTATCTCGGCAATCATGTGCGGGTTAGCCTGACAGCGCTGGCCCTGGGCGTTGCGATCAGCTTTCCGCTCGCGCTAGTGATCCGGCGGCGGCCTGTTCTGCGTGATATCGCGCTTGGCGTTGCCAGCGTCGTGCAGACGGTACCGGGCCTCGCGCTGCTCGCACTGTTCTATCCAGTACTGCTCGCGCTTGCCGGACTGACGATGAATCTGTTCGGCGCCGGATTTTCAGCATTCGGATTTTTGCCGGCGGTGCTGGCGCTTGCGCTCTACAGCATGCTGCCTGTGTTGCGAAACACCATCGCCGGATTGCAGGGCATCGATCCCGCCATCGTCGAAGCAGCAGAAGGCGTCGGCATGACGACACGGCAGTCGCTGACAATGGTCGAGCTTCCGCTCGCGCTGCCTGTCATCATGGCGGGCCTGCGTACCTCCGCTGTCTGGGTGATCGGCACCGCGACACTGTCGACGCCCATCGGACAGACGAGTTTGGGCAATTACATCTTCGCGGGGTTGCAGACGCAGAACTGGGTGTTCGTACTGTTCGGCTGTGCCGCCGCCGCCGCATTGGCGCTCGCCGTCGATCAGCTGCTTGCGCTCGTTGAATCAGGCGTTCGGCTCCGCAGCCGGATCCGGGTTGCGCTCGGCATTCTCGGCGCTCTCTTGCTAATCGCCGCGACTTTGATTCCGACGCTGGCGCGGACGAAAACCGCATATATCGTCGGCGCAAAGACATTCACCGAGCAATACATTCTTTCCTCGTTGATTGCACAACGCCTCCAAAGCGCGAGCCTATCGGCGAGCTCGCGCGAAGGCCTCGGCTCCAACGTGATCTTCGAAGCGCTCGCGAACAACGACATCGACGTCTATGTCGATTATTCCGGGACGCTGTGGCTGAACCAGTTCAAGCACACGGACAACCCTCCCCGGCAGGAACTGCTTGCCGCGCTCAAGAACGAGTTTGCGAGGCAATACAAGATTTCGCTCGTCGGCGAACTCGGATTCGAGAACGCCTATGCGCTTGTGATGCCGCGCAAGCGCGCCGAGGCACTCGGCATCCACACCATTTCCGATCTCGCGTCAAAAGCGCCGTCGATGTCGATTGCCGGTGACTATGAATTTTTCTCGCGACCGGAATGGACCGCGCTACGGCAATCCTACGGTCTCGCGTTTCGCCAGCAGCGGCAGATGCAGCCGGACTTTATGTACGCCGCCGTTGCATCCGGCGACGTGGATATAATTGCGGGCTACACCAGCGACGGCCTGATCGCGAAATACGATCTGGTCGTTCTGGACGATCCCAAGCACGCCATCCCGCCCTATGATGCCTTGATCCTAATTGCTCCAAATCGCGCGGACGATGAGGTATTGAGAGACGCGCTCAAGCCGCTCATCGGAAAAATCGATATTGCGACGATGCGCGAAGCGAACCTGCGAGCGGCATCGAACGATGGATCGAGTTCACCCGATGCGGTCGCGCGATGGCTGTCGAACAAGATCGCGCGCTAGAAATCAAAGCCCCTTGATGAAGCCTGCGTCGATCAGCATGCGATTGAACCGCCGCGACTCGGCCCCGTCCTTGCACGAATAGTATCGGCCGTTGCAGCGGAGCATGATCTTCTTTTGCTCCTCAAAACTCGGATCGAGCGGAATTCCAGCGGCATCCTGAACAACGAGCGGCAAATAGGCCGCATCGATTGTCTCCATCGCCGTCGGCGTCGCTGCCGGTTTGAAATTGACGGCATCGATCGTGTAGTAAGTCGCGAAATAACGTTGATCGTATGCCATCAGCCTCTTGGCGACGTCATCCTCGGTCAGATTTGGCTCAATAATGTTGGTCGAGAACTCGGGCTGATGGTCGCCGTAGCGGACGATCAGAAACGGATCGTTTGGAAACTGCTTCTTGAGCTTGGCAACGAACGCGCCGTAATCCAGCACACTCATCGTCTGGCGGCGCAGATACTCGTCGATGACGGGCTCGTTGCCCGGCGCCTTCCACGCAGGAGTCCGTTCAGGGAGAAGCGCGGATGCCCACGGGAAATGATTGGCGCCGAGGTAGACATACATGAAGACCGGCTTGTCTTGAGGCTGCTGCGACAACAGCTTCACTGCGTTGTCGTAGAAGAATCCATCCGGCTCCAATCCCTTCGCGCCGAGATCGCCGGCGTCGTAGAATCTTTCGATACCAGCGGTGGATTGAAACGCCCGCTCACCCATGAACGAACCGTAGGCGGGATAAAGCGACATCGTGCTGTAGCCGCAACGTTTCAGCGACAGCGGCAATCCGCGCTCGACTCTTCCAGCCGCGATGCGCGTGACGAAATACGAAAACCGGCCGAATGCGCGCGTCGATAACCCGGTCAGCACATTGTATTCGGTAAGCCAGCTCGAGCCGCCATTGCTCTCGGCCAGGAATTTTCGGGATTTTCCATCGGCAGAGACGAAATGGCTGCCGTATCCCGGCGGCACCTTGATCTGAGGTGCCGAGCGGATGTCGTAGCTCGATTCATCGTGGATCATGATGATGTTCGGGCGGCGACCCGCCGGATGACACGAATCCTCAACCGGCAGCTTCAGACGATCCGCCGCGACAGGATCGGATTCCATGAACCCGTAGTTGATGAAATCCGACATCGCCACGACGCCGGAACGCGTGAATTTCGAGACGTAATTGTCGTCGTAGTATCCGCGCCAATCCTCCTGCGGCCACATCAGCGAAAAGCCCGTCAGGACTGCGAGGCACGCAAGCGACGCCGTCGCCGCAGGCAGACGTCTCACCCTGAAGGGATCGAGCCGCCACAACACGACCATCAAGGGGACGATGAGAAGGCTTGCGAACACCGAAGACAGGCGAAGATTCGGGTAGATCGTGAAAAGAAACGAAATACTGTCGCGGTCGATCACCATCAGATCGACGAAGTTGACGGTCATCTGCACGATGTCGTGCTTGAGACGTGACAGCAGCACCAGAATGACGACGAAGGTCAGCGAGACCGCGCCCGACAGCGCCGGCCGCCGCAGAATCGCCAGCCAGAAAAAATTCAGACAAGCCCAGCTCAAAATAAAACAGAACCGCGATCCGATTTCGGTTTCAGTTTCTAAAAGGAGGCTGAGCGCGGCGAGATGCGGGAGAGCGACGGCCAATAGGCGGCCAAATCCGATAGGAGCGAGGCCACCCGCGGCGGCGTTTGCGAGCGCCGCGGAAGTCGGAGGCACTGAGGTTTGCGGCGGCAACATTGCCAGTACGCGAACTACACCCGGCTCTGTTCCATGACCCTTTGCTGGCGGTAGCCAGGAGGCAAAACGCGCGGCCGGTTACCGCAGCGTGTCACGGAACTGTAGTGGAACTGTCATATTCCGCAAGCGAGCGGCCAAAAGCATATTTTAGGACTCAAGCCCAGCCGTTCAGAGGCCATTCAGCCCTGCGGCCAAAGCAAAACCGGCCGCTTTTCGGCGGCCGGTTTCAAAGAGAAATTCTTAGACTTTAGTTCTTGGTCTTGTCGACCAGCGCACCCTTCTTGATCCACGGCATCATGTCGCGCAGCTTGGCGCCGACTTCCTCGATCTGGTGATCGGCGAGTTTGGCACGGGTCGCCTTGAACGAGGTCTGGTTGACCTTGTTCTCCAGCATCCAGTTGCGTGTGAAAATGCCGTTCTGGATGTCGGCAAGTACCCGCTTCATCTCGGCCTTGGTTTCGGCGGTCACGATACGCGGACCCGTAACGTACTCGCCGTATTCGGCGGTATTGGAGATCGAGTAGTTCATGTTCGCGATGCCGCCTTCATAAATCAGATCGACGATCAGTTTCACTTCGTGCAGGCATTCGAAATAAGCCATTTCAGGCGCGTAGCCGGCTTCCACCAGCGTCTCGAAGCCGCCCTTGATGAGTTCGACAAGACCGCCGCAGAGCACGACCTGCTCGCCGAACAGATCGGTCTCGCATTCTTCCTTGAAGGTGGTTTCGATAATGCCGGCTCGGCCGCCGCCGATCGCCGATGCATAGGACAGACCGAGATCGTGCGCATTGCCCGAAGCATCCTTATGAATTGCGATGAGACATGGCACGCCGCCGCCGCGCTGATATTCCGAGCGCACAGTGTGGCCGGGGCCTTTCGGCGCAACCATCAGCACGTCGATATCGGCGCGCGGCTCGATCAGGTTGAAGTGCACGTTGAGACCGTGCGCGAACAGGAGCGCCGCACCCTTCTTCATGTTATCGTGAAGGTGTTCGCGATAGATGTCGCCCTGCAATTCATCCGGCGTCAGCATCATCATGACATCAGCCCACTTCGCGGCCTCGGCGACTTCCATCACCTTGAAGCCGGCGGCTTCCGCCTTCTTCGCGGTGGCCGAGCCCTTGCGCAACGCAATAGCCACATCCTTCACGCCAGAGTCTTTCAGGTTGAGCGCATGGGCATGACCCTGGCTGCCATAACCGATGATGACGACCTTTTTGCCCTTGATGAGATTAATGTCGGCGTCGCGATCGTAATAAACACGCATGGTTCGTTTTCCTGTTTTGGCGGCCTCGGCGGCCTTCGATTGACGGTTAGGCCTGCCGGGCGGCCCTTAAATTCCGGCGTTGTCTAATGCATTTCCTGACGAAGTAAAATCGTGTTTCTGGCCCTACGGCTCCTTCAGAACCGGGTATAGCGATGCCAGCAGCAGCAGGGCCATCACGACATTGAAGACGCGGACGGCCTGAGGCGACTTCACCAATGGCTGCAGCGAGGTGCCGAGCAACACCCATGTGATCGACGACGCCACGCCGACCAGAAACAGCAGGATCGACAGCATCGCGACGTTAAGCGGATAGCTTGCAATCGCCGCATAGGCCGTCACCGCACCGACCGCAATGACCCAGCCCTTGACGTTGACCCACTGGAACAGCGCCGCGCCGATGAACGTCATCGGCCTGCCCTCCGCCGCCTCGCCGGTGTCAGCGGGCGCGGATATGGCAATCATGATCGCCAGATAAACGAGATACGCCGCGCCGGCATATTTCAGGATCGTATGCAACACTGGATAGGCCGCGAATACAGCGCCCAACCCAAAACCGATCACGGCGGCGAGAAACGAAAAACCGAGCGTGACGCCCGCGACATGCGGCAGCGTGCGGCGGAATCCATAATTGAGACCCGACACCATCAGCATGATGTTGTTCGGCCCCGGCGTGAACAGCATCGCGGCGGCGAAGACAATAAAGGCAATCGTAAGCTGCTGAGAGACCATCGTCACTCCCCGCCCGCAATTTCGGGGACGTCGCGTGGCCTTGCGAGCAGCACCATGATTGCGATGCCCACCACCACAGTCAGCATTCCCGCGAGCCGCAGCAGACCGAATGTTTCGCCAAAGACAATCGCGGACGATCCCGCGCCGATGAACGGAACAAGCAATGCGAATGGAACGACTTGCGCCGCCGTGTAGTCGCGCAGCAACGCGCCCCACGCACGGTAGGCAAGGCTCGTCGTGACCGCGCCGATCAGGAAGATACTGATCGCGCCCGCAAGCGACATGTGTGCGAGCGAATGCCATACACCGCCGAATCCCTCCGTCGCGAAGGACAGCGCAAGAAGCGGAACGGCCGAGATCAAACTCAGCCACGAAAACAACTCGAACATAGGCGCACCGCGCGCGCGGCGCAGCAGCAGATTGCCGACCGCAAAACTGATCGGCGAGATCATCAGGATCGCGAACGTGCCGACGGTGAAATCGTATCCGACCGTGAAACAGATCAACAAAAGACCGAGAGTCGCGACCGCAATCCCAATAGTTTGAACCTTCGTTGGAATTTCGCTGAACACCAGCGCTGCAAAAGCGACCGTGAACAACGCCTGACTCTGGACGACAACGCTGGTGAGGCCGACCGGCACGTTGTGCGCGATGCCGTAAGCCTGAGCGAGAAACTGCACCAGAAACAGCGTCGCGCTGATCAAGATCAACGTCATCCACGGCACGTTCGGTCGGCGCAGAAACACACACGGGACCGCAGCAATGCCGAAACGCGTCGCAGTCATAAGCGCCGGCGACAAATCATTCAGCGCAAGGCGGCTGGCGACGAACCCGAGTCCCCAGGTCACCGCGATGCCAATTGCGAGAAGAATGTCTTTCGGCTTCATATCCGTCGATCAGTCGATCACATGCCGTCCGGGCCGCGCGAGATCGCCGCGACGCCAGTGCGTGACGTCTCGACCAGCCCAAGCGGCACCATCAGCGAGATGAACTGGTCGATCTTGTCGGTACCGCCGGTCAGCTCGAAAATGAAACTTTCCGTCGTCGCGTCGATGACGCGCGCACGAAAGGCTTCGGCAAGACGCAACGCTTCGATGCGTGTGTCGCCCATGCCCTTGACCTTGATCATCGCCAGTTCGCGCTCGAGCGAGCGGCCCATCGTGGTCATATCCACGACGCGATAAACCGGGATCATGCGGTCAAGCTGATGCTTGATCTGCTGGATCACCATCGGCGTTCCGGTGGTGACAATTGTAATGCGCGACATGTGCTTGGCGTGTTCGGTTTCCGACACGGTGAGGCTGTCGATGTTGTAGCCGCGCCCCGAGAAAAGGCCGATCACGCGCGCGAGCACGCCGGGCTCGTTCTGCACGAGCACAGACAAAGTGTGCGTCTCGTTCGGATCGTGACGCTCTTCGATGAAATAGGCCGATGCGGGCTGATCTGCGGTATCCTGTTTCATCGTTACACCAATGCCTTGCCGCCCGAGAACGCAGCGGCTGTGGTTTCGTCGTTGGCTTCCGCAGGCAGAAGCATTTCATTGTGCGCCTTGCCCGACGGAATCATCGGGAAACAATTTTCGAGTGCGGCCACGCGGCAATCGAACAGCACTGGCTTTTTCACCTTGATCATCTCGGCAATCGCGCCGTCGAGATCGGCAGGCTTCGTGGTTTGCAGTCCGACGCAGCCGAAGGCTTCAGCCATTTTCACAAAATCCGGAAGAGCTTCGGAGTAGGAATGAGACAGGCGATTGCCATGCAGAAGCTGCTGCCACTGGCGAACCATGCCCATGTACTGGTTGTTCAGGATGAAAATCTTGATCGGCATTTCATACTGAACTGCGGTCGACATTTCCTGCATCGTCATCTGCACAGAAGCATCGCCAGCAATGTCGACCACCAATGCGTCGGGATGCGCGACCTGCACGCCAAGTGCCGCCGGCAGACCATAGCCCATCGTGCCGAGACCGCCGGACGTCATCCAGCGATGCGGGTGCTCGAAACCGTAGAACTGCGCAGCCCACATCTGATGCTGACCCACTTCGGTCGTGATGTAGGTCTCGCGGTCCTTGGTCAGCTCGAACAGACGCTGAATCGCATATTGCGGCAGGATTACATCGTTATTCTTTTTATAGGCCAACGAATTGCGCGAACGCCATCGTCCGATCTCGAACCACCACGGATCGATCTTCGGTTTCTTTGCTTCGGCCTGAAACACGGTGAGAATATCGGCGAGCACATTCGCGACATCGCCAATGATCGGGACATCGACGCGGATGTTCTTGTTGATCGACGACGGGTCGATGTCGATGTGAATCTTTTTGGAATTCGGCGAAAACGCATCGGTGCGGCCGGTGATGCGATCGTCGAAGCGCGCGCCGACGCACAACATCACGTCGCAATCGTGCATCGCCATGTTGGCTTCGTAAGTGCCGTGCATGCCGAGCATACCGAGCCAGTTCTTACCGGACGCGGGATACGCACCCAAGCCCATCAGGGTCGACGTGATCGGAAAGCCCGTGACATCGACAAGCTGCCGCAACAGCTTCGATGCTTCCGGTCCGGAATTGATAACGCCGCCGCCGGAATAAATTACGGGGCGCTTCGCCGACGCCATCAGCGCGACAGCCTTGCGGATCTGCGCAGCATCGCCCTTCACGCGCGGCGCGTAGGAAATATGCACGTCGGATTTGCGCGGCGGGTGATAGGTGCCGGTCGCGAACTGCACGTCCTTCGGCACGTCGACAACCACCGGACCGGGACGGCCCGTCGTCGCAACGTAGAAGGCTTCGTGCAGCACCTTCGCCAGATCGTTGACGTCGCGCACCAGCCAGTTGTGCTTTGTGCATGGCCGCGTGATGCCGACAGTGTCGCATTCCTGAAACGCGTCGTTGCCGATCAAGTGAGTAGGAACTTGTCCAGTGATGCAGACCAGCGGAATGGAATCCATCAGAGCATCGGTCAGCGGCGTGACCATGTTGGTCGCGCCGGGACCGGATGTCACCAGCACGACGCCCGGCTTGCCGGTCGAGCGCGCATAACCTTCGGCGGCGTGTCCCGCGCCCTGCTCGTGCCGGACGAGGATATGCTCGACATCGCTCTGCTGGAAAATCTCGTCGTAGATCGGAAGCACCGCGCCACCCGGATAGCCGAAGATGTGCTTGACCCCATGATCGGCGAGCGCGCGGACGATCATCGCGGCACCTGTCATCTGGCTCGGGTCGTGGCCTTCGCTCTTCTTCTGGTCGCTCATGGTTCGCTCCGGGGCGCTTTTCGCGCGGGTGGATCAGTTCCTCTCGGCAATAAAAAAGGGCCCGAGAGAGAGGCCCTTCGCACATCGCCTTGTCGTGGGCAGCCTCAGCCGCCTCCGGCGATGTGCCAGGGTACGACAATAAGAAGCTTGGTAATTTTGTTACGCATCAGGTTAACAACATTTCCAAAGGTTGCGCGGGTTATACGGCTCAGAGGGCATAAGTCAACCCCGCATCGACTGGCAAACATTAGCGCGTTCCAGCGCATCCGGCGAGAGCGAAAGCGCATGGGAGCTTCCTGCCCTTGCCCTGAGCGGTACCGTGAGGCGAGACTTTTCGGGAGTTTTACTGGGAGCGGGAAAATGGACAGGCAGCGGCGCGTGATCTGGCACGGAGTGTTTCTTTTTCTGATGGGGCTTCTGACCGGACTCGTCGAGCAGCATTTCGCCAATCCGCGGATGGGACTAGCGGCGCATCTCGAAGGCGTGATGAACGGCACGGTGTTGATCGCGCTCGGCGCAGTCTGGCCGATGATCCGGCTGACACCGCGTCTGTCGAACGGCCTCTATGGGACACTGCTCTACGGCACATATGCGAACTGGCTGGTCGTGACGCTCGCGGCCATCGCAGGCACCCGTGCAATGAGTCCCCTAACCGGGACCGCACAAGGCGCAGAGACGTGGAAGGAAATCGCCGTCACGCTCGGATTCGTGTCGGTCGGCATCGCGATGATCGCCGCCTTCGTTCTCCTGCTGTGGGGACTAGGCCGGAATGCAGCGGCGTCTGTCTAGAAAGTACGTCCAAGCATCTGCCCAACTCGGTCGAATCCATCTGCAGGCGAGACCCATTCGAATTCCGGCAGCTGGTGCCTGAACCAAGTGAACTGACGCTTGGCGTAGTGGCGCGTATCGGCGCGGCCGGTTTCGACCGCCTCATCGAGCGATATCTCGTCGCGCAAATGACGCATCAGCGCCGGGATGCCATGCGCCTTCATCGCTGGCAGCAGCGGATCGAGCTTGCGCGCCGCGAGCGCCGACACCTCATCGAGTGCTCCTGCGTCGATCATTTTGGAGAATCGCCGGTCGATCCGTTCGTATAATTCATCGCGACCGGGATTGAGAAAAACCGCGACGGTTTGTTCCGGACGCAGCAACGGCGGCAAGCCGTCACGATGCCAGTCGCCCAGCGAGCGCCCGGTGGATTCGATCACTTCCAACGCGCGTGCAATCCGCGAACGATCGCGGACTTTCAGTTTTTCGGCGGATGCCGGATCGCGCTTGGCAAGTTCGGCATGCAGCGCTTCCACACCGTCGCGTTCAAGGCGCGCGCGGACACCATCTCTTGTGTGCTGAGGTATCGGGGGAACAGCGGACAGGCCGCGCGTTAAGGCCTTAAAGTAGAGTCCCGAACCGCCGGCAAAGATCGGAAGCCGGTTCGTAGTTCGCACTTCACCTAATACAGCTGCGGCATCGTTGACCCACGCACCGGCCGAGCAATTCACCGCAGCGTCGCAGTACCCATAGAGCCGGTGCGGTACACGCGCTTCTTCATTCGGCGTCGGCCGTGCGGTGATGATGCGCAGGTCGCGATAGACCTGCATCGAATCCGTATTAATGACAGTCCCGCCCGTCGCTTCCGCCAGCGCGAGTGCAAGCGCAGACTTGCCGCTGGCGGTCGGCCCTGCGATAAGCACCGCCTTGATCCTGCCCTTGCCCTGCACGTCATCGTTCCTGAATACGCATGTCTTTCGTCGCCACACTTATCTGCAATCCCGCCGAGCCGGAACTCGACAGCACGGCCATCGAAGCCGCGCGCGCCGCTCTTCCCTCGCCTGGCGACGCCGAGTGGCTGTTCGAAGGCGTTGCCGCCGACATCCGGTTTAGCAGCAACGACGATATCCGCACAATTTCAGATCTATTGCGCGACGCGCTGAAGGACATTCGCGTCGATGTCGTGGTGCAGCCTACGTCCGATCGCCGCAAGAAATTGCTGCTCGCCGACATGGATTCCACCATGATCGGCCAGGAATGCATCGACGAACTGGCGGATTTCGCCGGGCTGAAGGCTCATGTCGCCGCCATCACCGAACGCGCGATGCGCGGCGAGATCGAATTCGAGCCCGCATTAAGGGAGCGCGTCGCGCTGCTGAAAGGGTTGTCCGTTTCGGTGGTGGACGAGGTTCTTAAAGAACGCATCACGCTGACGCCGGGCGCGATTGAGTTTGTCCGCACGATGCGGGCGCACGGTGCGTACACCTGCCTCGTCTCCGGCGGTTTCACGCTGTTCACGAATGCCGTCGCGGCGATGACCGGCTTTCAGGAAAATCGCGCCAATACTTTGGTCGTTGAAAACGGAAAACTCACCGGCGAAGTCGTCGAGCCAATCTTAGGCCGCGCCGCCAAGCTAGAGACGCTTTATGAACTGCGCGAGGCGTTCGACTTCGACAATCTCGATACGCTGGTCGTCGGCGATGGCGCGAACGATCTGGCGATGATTCAGAAAGCGGGCCTCGGTGTCGCCTATCACGCCAAGCCTGCTGTTGCGGCGGCGGCGGCAGCGCGGATCGATCATGGCGATCTTACCGCGCTGCTCTATGCACAGGGCTATAAGCGTTCTGATTTCGTCAGCGCGTAAGCCTATTTCAGCGCCAGCGCGACGAAGCGTAGCTCGCCGTTACCGTTCGAGACCAGCAGCAGAACCGACTTCTTGCCGTCTTTCCTCAACTGATCGATGCGCTTTTTTACATCGCCCGCATTCGTCACGGCTTCCTGCGCGACCTCGACGATCACGTCGCCCGCGCCGAGACGCTTTTCAGCGGCGTCGGAATCGCTGTCGACGCCGGTGACGATGACGCCTTTCACGCTGTCCTTGACCTTGTACTTCGTCCGCAAATCCTTGCTGAGACCGGCAAGGTCAAGACCGAGCGCCTTCTGCGTCACAGGCTTGTCGGCTTCCGGCGGCGCATTCGATTTCAGCGAAGCCTCAACCGGCTGCTCGCCGTCGTCGAGACGGCCAAGCGTGACCTTGCGGGTTTCTTCCTTACCCTTGCGGATGACGACGACATCCACAGACTTGCCGACCGCCGTATCGGCGACAGCGCGGGGAAGATCCTTCATCTCTTTAATGTCCTTGCCGTCGAATTTTATGACGACGTCACCGGGTTCAATTCCGGCAGGCTTCGCAGGACCCTTTTCATCAACGCCGGCAATCAGCGCACCGCGCGGCGGCTTGATGTTAAGGCTTTCGCCGATTTCATCCGTCACCTGCTGAATGCGCACGCCGAGCCAGCCGCGGCGCACCTCCTTGAATTGACGCAACTGCTCGACGACACCGACGACAGTCTTCGACGGAACGGCAAAACCGATACCGATCGAGCCGCCCGATGGCGAGATGATCGCGGTATTCACGCCGACAACATCGCCGTCGAGGTTGAACAACGGGCCGCCGGAGTTACCGCGATTGATCGCCGCGTCGGTCTGGATGTAGTTGTCGTAGGGGCCGGAATTGATGTCGCGATTGCGCGCCGACACGATGCCGGCCGTCACGGTGCCGCCAAGACTGAACGGGTTGCCGATCGCAATCACCCACTCGCCGAGACGCAGCTTGTCTGAATCGCCGAACTTCACAGCTGTCAACTTTTTCTCGGGCGGCGTGAATTTGAGAACGGCCAGATCGCTCTTCTTGTCGCGGCCGACCAGCGTGGCCTTGATCTTGGTGCCGTCGTTGAGAATGACATTGATCTCGTCGGCGTCGGCGATGACGTGATTATTGGTCACAACGACGCCGGATGCATCGATGATGAATCCGGAGCCGAGCGAATTGACCTTGTGGGCGGAATTGCCCTTCGAGTTCGGGCCGCCCCGGCGATTCTTGAAGAACTCGTCGAAGAATTCGCTGAACGGAGAATCCGGCGGCAACTGCGGGTTCGCACCCCGCTTGCCGCGATCCTGATTGGGCTTGCTGTCTTCGCCCTTATCGCCGTCATTGTTCTTCGCGTCGACATTCTGCGACGTCGAAATGTTGACCACCGCGTCGATCACTTTTTCGGCGACATCGGCGATGCCGTCCGGCCCGCGGGCCTGCGCGGGTGCCGTGATAACGGCAAATCCGATCGCCGCGGCGAAAGGTAACAATCGGCGGCTGAGAAAGTGGATCGCGTCGGACATGATCGAATGGTCTCCGAAAGGTCTGAGATTTGGCTCTAGAGTGCGCCCGAACGAGACGCGGGCGCAAGCGCTGCCTGTTTGCGATCAACGCATGGATTACGGCGAAAACCCGGCCCGGCGCATAACAAGGACGTCAAGGCCGCGAACTATCGACGCACGAGCCAAATCAGAACCAACCCCGCCACCGCCGAGATCAATCCGATCGTGCGCAGAATATTGTCGGGCGATGCCATCGCCGACTGCATCGCCTTGCGCATCCAGTTCGGGAACGCCGCGAACAGCAAGCCTTCGAGCATCAGCAAAATACCGAAGCCGGCGAGAAAATCATGAAATCCGACCGACCTGATCAAACGGCTCTCTCCGGCGCTTCAGACACGCAGTTCGTTATTTCGATGCGGCGGCGGGCTTGCCCGACGGATTCGCGAAGAAGCGGAAGAACTCCGAATCCGGCCGCAACAGGAACCGCGTATCATTGCTCTTGAGGCTGTTTTCATACGCCGCCATCGAGCGATAGAACGCAAAGAAATCCGCATCCTTGCTATAGGCTTCAGCGAACAGCCGGTTGCGCTCGCTGTCGCCCTCGCCGCGGATTTGCTCCGCCTTGGAATTGGCCTCGGCGACTATGACGGTTGCTTCGCGATCCGCCTTCGAGCGGATTTCCTGAGCCTTCTGCCCGCCCTGAGCGCGGAACTCGGCGGCTTCGCGCTGCCGTTCGGTCTGCATGCGCTGATAGACCGCCTGACTGTTCTGTTCCGGCAAATCGGCTCGGCGAATGCGGACATCGACCACGGAAATTCCATAGGTCGCCGACTCGCGATCAAGCTGTTCCCGTATCCGGCCCATCAACAGGTCGCGTTCGTCACGCACCACGTTGATGAACGTCACTTCGCCGAGCACGCGGCGCAAAGATGCATTCAACAGCGTGGTCAACTGAATGTTGGCCGCCTGGATCGAACCGATGCTCTGATAGAACCGCAGCGCGTCCTTGATCTTGTAGCGCGCGAACGCATCGACCACGAGCCGCTTCTGATCCGACGCAATCACCTCCTGCGCGGGATTCTCGAGATCGAGAATGCGCTTGTCGATGGTGATCACCGTGTCGATGAATGGCGCCTTGAAGTTCAGGCCCGGCTCGGTGATGACGCGGATCGGATCGCCTAACCGCACCTGCAGAGCCTGATCGGTCTGGTTGACGATGAAGATGGAGCTATAGCCGACGATAATCGCGACCAGCAGAACGAACAGCAGAACGATGCCAGCGAAACCGTTTCTCATCGGCTACCTCCGCTCTGCGATGCAGGTGCCGGTTTGCGTCCGAATTCATTGAGCGGCAGATACGGCACGACGCCCTGACCGCCTTGCTGGTCGAGCACCAGTTTGTCGGAGCCGCCGAGAACGTGCTCAAGCGTTTCAAGATAGATGCGCTGGCGAGTCACGTCGGGAGCCTTCTTGTATTGGTCATAGACCGCGAGGAAACGCGCGCTCTGGCCCTTTGCTTCCGCGACAGCCTGCTGCTTGTAACCTTCCGCAACTTGAAGAATTTGCGCCGCGCGGCCATTCGCGTCAGGCACGACGCGGTTTGCATAGGTCTGCGCTTCGTTCTGCAACCGCTCGCCATCGGCGCGCGCGGCCTGAACGTCGCGGAATGAATCGATCACCTGCGATGGCGGATCGACTTTTTGCATCTGTACCTGTTGTACGAGAATTCCCGAACCGTAGCTGTCGAGCGTCTTCTGCATCAATTCGAGCACTGCGGCTTCCGTCGTCGTGCGCGCGCCGGTCAAGATCGGCTGGATGTTGGACCGGCCGATGACATCGCGCATCGCGCTCTCGGCGACGGCTTTCACCGTGCCTTCCGGATTTTGAATGTTGAACAGGAAATCGCCAACGCCATCCGGCTTGATGCGCCACAGGACCGTGAAATCCACGTCGACGATGTTTTCGTCGCCGGTCAGCATCAGGCTTTCCTCGGGGACATCGCGAATGGTGGTGCCGCCGCCACGGCGCGAATCATCGATGATCCGCATGCCGATGCTCAGCGTGGAAACGCGCAGCGCCTTCGGCAGCAGGACGGTCTCGACCGGATAAGGCAAATGATATTGCAGACCGGGGCCGAGCGTACGAACGTGCTTGCCGAAGCGAAGCACGACGCCGAGTTCTTCGGACTGCACGCGGAAGAATCCGGACAATCCCCAGATCACCAGCGCGGCGAGAACGACGAGCGCGACGCCCATGCCGCTGAAATTGCCACCCGGCAGCAGCGTCTGAAGTTTGTCCTGCCCGCGGCGCAGAAGGTCCTCAAGGTCCGGCGGACGCGAACCCGATGGCTGCTGTCCTGAGCCCCACGGCCCCTTTGGACCTGAACCCCACGGGCCTCCACCTTGATTCTGCCACGGCATCGTCAGTCTCCTCCGTGCGAGCATTCGCCTCGCAGCATTTGCAGGGCTTTATAGGGGACGGACCCGGCCGTTACAACGCGGGTCCTCAGGCACGAAAGAGCTATGGTGCGAGGCAAATATGTCAATCCAAACATCGCTGAACGCGGTTAATTCCGCGCTCTGCGACGATAGGTGACATAAGAGTAGTCAGCACTTTCGCCTTCGGCTTTCGTATGCCGTTCACGTGAAACTTCTTGCCATTTCGCTGCATCGACAGGATCAAGCCGCGTATCGCCATCTGGCGTGGCGTGAACTTCCGTCACTTCGAGCCGGTCCGCGAATTCCATCCATTGCGCAAAAATATCCGCGCCGCCGAGTACCATGATCTCAGTGACGTTTCGCCGCAGCGCGTCTTCGGTCGCAAGCTTGCGCGCGTCGTCAAGCGATGCGGCAACGACAATGCCGTCGGCTTTGAAAGTTTTGTCGCGCGTGACGACAATATTGGTGCGACCAGAGAGCGGCTTGCCGATTGATGCAAACGTTTTGCGACCCATGACAACTGGCTTACCGAGAGTCATTTTTTTTAAACGCTGAAGGTCGTATTTAAGGCGCCAAGGCAGCGCATTGCCGCGTCCGATCACGCCGTTCTCCGCAACTGCGACGACAAAAACAATTTCAGGATTGCCGCGGGCAGCACTCGCGGTCACACCGCGACCTCGGCCTTGATGTGCGGATGGGGATCGTAATTCTCCAGCGTGAAGTCCTCATACTTGAACGAGAAGATATCCTTCACCGCAGGATTGATCGTCATCGTCGGCAACGGACGCGTGCGGCGCGTGAGTTGCAGCCGCGCCTGTTCGAGGTGATTGGAATAAAGATGCGCATCGCCGAGCGAATGCACGAAGTCGCCGGGCTTATGGCCCGTCACCTGCGCCACCATCATCGTCAGCAATGCGTAGGACGCGATGTTGAACGGCACGCCGAGAAACACATCCGCCGAGCGCTGATAGAGCTGGCACGATAGCTTGCCGTTCGCGACGTAGAACTGGAACAGACAGTGGCAAGGCGGCAGCGCCATCTTGTCCACCTCCGCCGGATTCCATGCGCTCACAATCAGGCGGCGCGAGTCCGGATTCTTGCGGATCATCTCGACGACATTCGCTATCTGATCGATGGTGCCGCCATCCTGCGACGGCCAAGAGCGCCACTGCGATCCGTAGACCGGACCGAGTTCGCCGTTTTCATCGGCCCACTCATCCCAAATGCGAACGCCATTGTCGTTGAGATATTTGATGTTGGTGTCGCCCGCCAGAAACCAGAGCAGTTCATGGATGATCGATTTGAGATGTAGTTTCTTCGTCGTCAGCATCGGGAATCCCGACACCAGATTGAAACGCATCTGATGACCGAACACCGACAGCGTTCCCGTTCCGGTGCGGTCGTGCTTTTCCGCGCCGTCGCTGAGAATTCGCTCGAGAAGATCGTGGTACTGGTTCATCGCAGGGCCGGAATTGAGCGCGACTCAAAGAAGCCGCGGCCGGAAATATACACCCCAAAAGATGGCTTCATGCAGCCGAAACGACAAGGGCGGGACCGCCGTCTGCCCGCGTTATCAACGGTGTTCAGAACGCAGATGAATCAGTTGGTTATTGGCTTTAGCACCGGCGTCCATTTTGCGATTTCGCTGGTCACGAGTGCAGTAAGTGCAGTTGGCGTGCGATCCGGCGTCTTGGGGATAATGCTGCCGAGATCCAGCAGGCGTTTGCGAACGGCTTCGTCGTCGAGCGCTTCGCTGATTGCTGCGTTGAGTTTGGCGACGATCGGCGCAGGCGTGTGTTTAGGCGCAAAGATCGCGTTCCAAGCCTGCGCCTGAAATTCCGGCAAGCCGGCTTCCTTCACTGTGGGAACGTCCGGAAGCGACGCGCTTCGCTCCGGTGTCGCGATTGAATAGGCCTTGATTGCCCCGCTTTTGATCGGCGGAACCGCGTTGACGATCTGGTCGCACATATAATCGACCTGACCTTCGATCAGCGCGCTCATTGCGGGACCCGTCCCGGGATAGGGCACGCCGGTCGGCCTGATCTTGAGCAGCGAGTTCAACAACTCGCACGATGAATAAGACACCGAGCCGACGCCCGCATGAGCGACATTTAGCCTGTCGGTGTTTGCCTTCACATAGCTGATGAATTCTTTCAGATTCGCCGCCGGAAAATCCTTGCGCGCGAGAATGAGAATCGGCGTCCCCGCAAGAAGCCCGACCGGCTCGAAATTCTTCAGCGGGTGATAGGCCAACTTCGGATATAGCGGAACGGCAGCCGCATGCGTACCCATGTGCCCGGCAATTAGCGTGTATCCATCGGGAAACGCGCGCGCGACGAGCGTTGCCGCCGTGGTACCTCCCGCGCCGGTGACATTCTCGATCTGTATTTTCTGCTTGAGCGTCTGCTCCATACGCGCAGCAACGATCCGCGTCACGACATCGGTCGGCCCGTCGGCGGCAAACGGAACGACAATCTTGATCGGACGATCGGGATATTCCGCATGAGCTGTAACGGTCGGCAAAATAGACGCGAGAAATGACAACGCGCTGCCGAAAAACAGCAACCCAAACCTTCGCACGATCAGATCGCCGCGATTCATGTTGATGCTATCGAAATGCTGCTTTCCCGAAACGGGACGATTCCTACACCCGGATTACTTAGTGATTCGTTAGAGAACGCCAGCAAAACCGAGAGCGCCGCCCGCTGCGAGCAGCCAGAATGGATTAACGCGGGTCGATATGGTGAGAATAGCGGCAGCAAGCGTCAATGCAGCCGCCAATAGCGAGTGGTCCGCGGTCAGCGTCAGAATGAGCCCGCTGGCGCACATCAGCCCGATGGAAAGCGGAACAAGAGCCGACTGCAGAAGCGCGGGCCATGGCGAGTGGCTCGAACGCGACAGAAGATTACTCACATAATAAGCCAGAATGGCAGAAGGACCGCACATCGCGAAGGTCGCGACGGCAGCCCCCGCAAGACCCGCGACATGAAACCCGATCAGCGTGACGATCAAGACGTTCGGCCCCGGCGACAGTTGCGAGATCGCGAACATGTCGGCGAACTGTGTGTCGTTCATCCAGTGATGCACGTCGACAGCAACGCGATGCATTTCGGGTATCGTCGAGTTCGCGCCGCCGATAGCGAGCAACGACATCAGACCGAAGGTCCACGCCAGCGTGAGCAGCGTTCCGGTCGGCGAGTTCACGCCACGCTCCGCCGCCGCATGGCATAGGTGACCGCAATGCTGAGCGGGATCGAGATCAGAAGCACCCATGTCAGCGGCAGGCGTAACAACCCAATCGCCACAAACACAGCGACAAGAAAAGTCATCTCGATTGGATCGCGCCGTTTCAGCAGCGGCAGCACCATGCGGAAAATCACCGCGAGAAAGAGTCCGATCGCCGCGCAGGAGACGCCCGCCAATGTCCGCTGGAGTGCCGGGACATTGCCGTAGTGCGTGTAGATTGCAGCGAGAATTGTCACGAGGATTACCGGCGGACCGAGCAAACCAAGAAACGCCGCGATCCCGCCGGCGAAACCTCGAAAGCGCGAGCCGAACACCATCGACAGATTGACGATGTTAGGACCGGGCAGAAAATGACAGAGCGCGAAGGCCTCGTTGAATTCGTCTGCAGTCATCCATTTGTGCTGATCGACGATCGCGCGCCGCGCCCAGACGAGAACACCACCGAAACCCGCAAGCGACATCTTGGCGAATGCGAGAAACAACTCGAACAATCCGGGCGGAGCCGCCTTCAAAACGGTTGGTGCAGGAGAATCGGAGACGGACGACGACATGCCTCTGAATAGAATGCCGGTTCCAGCGAGCCAACCGGCAAAGCGAACTGCCGCGCATGCACTGACGGCATTTCAGCTCTCAATCGTGGCAAGAAGCGCCGAAACGAGGCCTTTTTTCGTTAGCTTTTGCGCCCTATATTGAGGGCGCCGGTTCGCCGGCTATGGAAATAAATGGCCGTCGCAATAAACCATTCGGACCCGGGGGCAGCACCCGGCGCCTCCACCAAAGCCTGAATTTTCCGCACGATTGAGGCGGGCTTCGGCGGGGGCGAAACAGGATCGACGAGGGCGTAAAGGGCGTGTTTTTTCCCGGTATTGTTCCGCCGTTATCGGGCTATGCAATAGTTGCAAACGACAACTATGCTCCGGTTGCTCAGGCTGCGTAACGCAGTTTGAAAGACCAAATCTAAAGTCCTGATGGATTAAGCCCCGTCAGGCGGGGTTCGGAGGCACCTGGCAACAGAAGCCTCCACTTTCATCTCCGCTGGGAAACTGTCTGATCTGCAACCTCCTCTGCTGACCTCTCGGGTTCGGCGGGGTAGCATTGTCGAAACCGCGCGAGTCGCGCGAACACCTTCAAGACGGCGGCGAAAGAACCTGCCGGGGGATAGCGAATGGCAACCGACCTGATCCGATATGATGTCCTTGCGCGCGACGCGCTTCGCGGTGTCCTGCGTCAGGTTCTGAAAGATGCCGCCGAAAAAGGTCTGCCTGGTGAGCATCATTTCTACATCACGTTCCTATCGACCGCCCCCGGCGTGAAGATCTCTCCGCGCCTGCTGTCGCAATATCCGACCGAAATGACCGTGATCCTCCAGCATCAGTTCTGGGATCTGGTCGTGACCGACGATCGTTTCGAGGTCGGCCTATCGTTCAACGGCATTCCCGAACGCCTGGTCATTCCATTCAATTCGATCAAAAGTTTCTTCGATCCGTCCGTTCAGTTCGGTCTGCAATTCGAGCCCGCAGAAGGAGCGGACACGGAAACGCCAGCCGCCGAGCCTCTCGCGACGGTCGGCTCCAGCGCTGCGGAAGACGAAACGGCGGATAAGCAGGCGCCGACACCGGGCGAAGGTGCAGAGGTCGTGCGGCTCGACAGGTTCCGCAAAAAATAGTCGCCGCTCAAGGGCCGCGGCGTCATAAGCTTCTCCGCAAATCCAACTATGCGGGCGGCACCATGACCGATTTAAAAAAGCAGACGCGCACCGAGAGCGACTCGTTCGGGCCGATAGAAGTGGCGTCCGACCGCTACTGGGGGGCGCAGACGGAGCGGTCGCGAAATAATTTCAGAATCGGCGTCGAGCAGATGCCGGCGCCGATCATTCGCGCGCTTGCCATCGTCAAGCTCGCCGCCGCCAAAGCCAATCTCGATCTGAAGCTGATCGACGACAAACGCGCCCGCGCGATTGTCCGTGCCGCACGCGAAGTCATCGACGGAAAATTCGACGGTCATTTTCCTCTGGTAGTTTGGCAGACCGGCTCCGGCACGCAGACCAACATGAATCTCAACGAAGTGATCGCCAACCGCGCAAGCGAATCGCTCGGCGGCGAACTCGGCAGCAAGAAGCCGGTTCACCCGAACGATCACGTCAACATGAGCCAGTCGTCGAACGACTCGTTCCCGACAGCAATGCACATTGCTGCAGTCGAGCGTATCGTCCACGACCTAATCCCCGCCCTGACGATGCTGCTCAAGGCGCTCCATCAGAAAGAAAAAGCGTTCGCCAAAATCGTGAAAATCGGCCGCACCCACACGCAAGACGCGACGCCGCTGACGCTGGGCCAGGAGTTCTCCGGCTATGCCGCGCAGGTGGAAAGCGGAATCGCGCGCATACAATCGGCGCTGAAAGATCTCTATCCGCTCGCGCAGGGCGGCACGGCAGTGGGCACGGGCCTCAACTCGAAACCGAAATTTGCGAAACTGTTTGCCAAGCACGCGGCAGCGCTCACCAAGCTCCCCTTTATCAGCGCGCCGAACAAGTTTGAGGCGCTCGCTTCCAACGATGCTTATGTGTCCGTCCACGGCGCGATCAACGCGATGGCGGCCGGTCTGTTCAAGATCGCCAACGACATCCGCCTGCTCGGCTCGGGACCGCGCTCGGGTCTCGGCGAACTGATGCTGCCGGAGAACGAGCCGGGCTCCTCGATCATGCCGGGCAAGGTGAACCCGACGCAATGCGAAGCCGTAACGATGGTGTGCTGCCAGATTTTCGGAAATCACACGACGATCACTGTCGCTGGAAGCCAGGGCCATTTCGAACTGAACGTTTACAAGCCCGTGATGGCGCAATGCATGTTGCAGTCGATCCGTCTGATGGCGGATGTTGCGCGCTCTTTTACGGAACACTGCGTTACCGGCATCCGCGCCAACGAAAATCGTATCGGCGAATTGATGCAGCGCTCTCTGATGCTCGTGACGGCACTCGCGCCGAAGATCGGCTACGACAACGCCGCGAAGGTTGCGAAGACTGCGCATGCGAACGGCACAACGCTCAAGGAAGAAGCGGTGCGTCTCGGATTCGTTTCCGCTGACGAATTCGACAAGATCGTGCAACCGGACAACATGACGCATCCCGGCTAGTGGAACGCGCGAAACGATTGCCGAAAAATTTTCATTGCCAAAATTTCATGTTGTGTTTCGTCTAAAGGCGTAGATGGAATGTCTAGGATCACGCGTGCGTCGCTGGTAAGGGAGGCTGCGCACGCTGAAATCAGACATAACGGAGCGACGGTGGGCGATCTCGTTAATTTAAAGCGATTCAAAAAACGAAACGAGCGCGACGGGGCAACGAAGAAGGCGGAAGCCAATCGTGCGCTATTCGGTCGCACCAGGTCCGAGAAGAAGCGCGATGCGCTGCAAAAGAATCTCGCAGCAGAATCTGTCGACGGACACCGTATCGATAACGGAGCGCCAAAATAATGAAGTCGCCCGTCGTCAAGCGTTCCATCGTCGTCGCAAGCCACAAGACCAGCGTCAGTCTTGAAGAGGCCTTTTGGAACGGCATGAAGGAAATCTCCTCTGCCCGAAACATGACGCTGTCCGAACTGGTCGGTGAGATCGACGGCAATCGCCAGCAGGGAAATCTGTCGTCAGCGATCAGGTTGTTCGTACTCGACTACTTCCGGTCACGCGCTTCGGGCACAATGCATGGCGAACTCCCGCGTGTTCATTCGGAAGAACGGCGTCAGTAAAAATCCCGACCGCATCAACACGATCCTGATTCCGCCGTAGGTTTTCGACCGAATACCGCTACGATCCGTATTCGGCTAACATTTACCCAACGTTCGATCATGTCTCGGTCGGATGTGGCCGCGCCGAAGCGCGGTTGAATGTTCCAGAAGCGCACGCCCTGCCCATCGCCCGGCAATACTGCCGCGCGAAGAGCCGACGCGCGCCTGAAAAGGGGGAACGGGTTATGCTGATCGATCAATGCGGAGCGATGCACGAACAGTTCGCCGGACATGTCAAGGAATACGCGGTCGTGAAGCGGTCCGTCGTCGTCGGAGGTCACAAAACAAGCGTCAGTCTGGAGGATGCGTTCTGGACCAGTCTGAAAGACATTGCAACGCGCCACGGCATCACGCTGTCGAGCCAGATCGACACCATCGACCGGGATCGCCGGACCAACAATCTATCGTCCGCGATCAGGCTGTTCGTTCTGGAGCATTTCCGCACGCGTGCGATCAGCACGATGTTCATCGGCCAGCGGCAATCGTCACCCAGCATTGTACCGGCGGAATAATCAGAACGACGACGTACCGGGATTCGCCGGCGTCAGCACGATAGGCGGACGCGGCTTCGGCGGACTCGCCGGTGCAGCCGGCTTGGCGGACGGTGCGGAATTCAGCGATGACGACGACGTGGATTGCGCGGCGTTGGGCGGCGACACGTCCGCTTTTGCATTCGTCTTACGCTTTCTCGGATCGCGATTCGGCAACTTGATCTCCGCTTTCGGAATTGGTTCTACCTGCGGCAAATCTTCCTCAAGAGACATCGTGGATGGCGTGACCGGAGACTCGCCGCGCTCGAACCTGTCGAGTTGTTGAGTCTGCCGGTCGATCGAACGCATGACTAACCAAGACGACAGCGATGCTACATCAATCGATCGTGCAGGCTTGTCCGGCGATCCATTGAGATCAATCCGTATCTCGGGCCTCAATGTCGCAGGCTTCACGACTGCGGCCGACAAGACTCCGCGTGCGTCCATCTGATCGGCAGCAAGATCGTATCCGCCTGATACGACGAGCCGCGTGCGCGGCGCATCGAGAGCCGCCGGTTCTATTCGTATGCGACCATCCTTCACTACGAAGGGGATCGAAGCGGCCGGCACGGATAATTTACCCGCTGCGAGCACCGGATCGACAATCGATTTCAAATTGACGTCATCGGTCGGTTGCGACGCGTCGCTCGCGCGAACTGCCGTTTCGAAAGCTTGCGGATTGAGGCCTGCAATGCGCGCGTCGGTCAGCGTGATCGTACCTGCTCCCGACAATGCCCCCACAAGTGCTGCGGCGCTGCGTCCCTGACTAACGAGTGATGTCTGGATTGATGATTTTCCTTCCGGCATCGCGAGTCCACGATAGCGTAACGCCGTACCGTCAACACCGGTCGCGTCGATATTCAAATTAATCGACGTCCCTTCGGGACTTAGACGCGACGATGTCTGGGCACTGACCTCGCCGCCGCCGAGGCTGCCCTTGGAATCAATCGTCAGCGATTTGCCGTCGCTGTCGATCTTGCCGCTAAACGATCGAAGCCCGATGCTCTCGGGAAAATCGGCCTTCGCGGCTTTGAAAGCCAATGATCCCCGCCAGCCACGCATCAATCCGGCTCCGAGCGGATCGCCGGAGGCACGTCCGGCCGCACCAAGCATAGTCGCAATCAACGGAGAGAGATTGAGCGCATCCGTTTCAACATCGCCGTCGATTTCCGTCTCATCGCCGGTTGTCATCTTGAGCCGTCCGCGCGTCCGCGATCCGGCGACAGCCGCATCGAGATTGTCGAAGCTGAAAGTTTTTACTTTCAGATCGACTTTGGAAGACAAGGATTCGAGCTTGACCGATTCCGGTTTGAGATCGAGCAGCGTCGACACGTCCACGTTGCGCAGGGCAAGTTTGACATCCGCTTTCATCGCATCCTGCCACGGATCGACGCTTCCTTCGATCGCGGCATCCAGCTCGCCGGCCTTTAGCGTGGCATTGACATTCAACGGCGCGTCTTTGGCGCCCGCGACTTTGGCGTTAAGCGCCGCAGAGCCGTTCTGGGTCGTCACCACATGCGAAAGTCCGAGCATCGACATCATCGCCGATGAAGCCGTGGAGTCGAATTTTATCTCTGCATCCGCTTTACTGCGAAGCAGTGTCTTGAAATCGACGCCCGACGCCGGACCCAGCGGGATCGTGGATTGAGCCGTGACTGCTCCCTTGAACGGCGGCGCGTCAATATCCAGCGACGTGCGGGAACTGGCCTGGGACTGGCCCGGTACCCGTTCGAGCCTTGTCGTCGCCCGCATGCGGACTTCGCCGCGCGCATTGTCGGCGGCTTTGAGCCTTTCGGAGAGCGTTGGCGATAACGGCTTTACCAGATCGCCGACGACGTTGAGCGAGGGCGCTCGTGCATCGATAGAGAATTCGCCGTTGGCTTCAGTGCGATTCAGCGACCCCGAGCCATCAATCGAAACGCCGCCAGCGCCGCCGATGCTCAGCCGGTTCAGCGAAATCGATTTCTGATCGGCCACGAAATCCAGAGAGACTTGATGAATGTCCTGTCCGGCAAAGGCGCCCTTTCCAATACTCAACGAAACCTTCGATTCATCGGGCCACGCAACCGCAGATGGGCCAAAAGCAAGCGCGAGCGAGCCAGCTTTGTCCAAGTCGAGCGCTTCTGCGGCAAGCGTCGCATCCAGCCGCGATTGACCATTCTCGCGATGGGCAAACGCAACGCGACCTGATACCACGCCACCGCCGAAATCAGCTTTAAGACCATCGAGCGCAAGGCGATCCGGCGCAACCGTCGCATTGCCACTGACACGCAGCGACTCGGGCGCATTTGAAGCTGCAGCAACGCGAGCCTGCGACCATCCGAAGAAAAATTCGCTGTCGGCGGATTCAACGGAGACAGGGCCGGAGAAAACGGCAGCATCCGTTCCCGGCTTGGAAATCATGCCGGTTACAGAAATGCGGGTGTCGCCGGGCGCGTGCATCTGAAATTTCTTAATGGACCACGACGATCTGTCGCCGCGCAATTCCGCCGCTGCATTCTGGATCGGCCGATTGCCAAGCGCGATCTGGTCGGCGGTCAATTCCAGTTCCATCGGAACCGGCGGTTGCGGCATTCGTGCGATGGCCTCACACAATGTCGCGAACGGCTGCGCCGTTTCCGTGCCCCTGTTCAACAGACGGTCTGCATCGAGCTGGCGTGCGGACAGTGACAATTTCAGAAGCGGCGCATTTCCAAACCGCATGTTGCCGGAACCGGATAGATGCAGCGCCCTGTCTTCCACACCGTAGCTCGCTTCCACCTGATCTAGCGTGGCCACTGAAGGATTTGCCGTCACTCTCGACGTCACCCGCCAGGGAAATTCGCTTGTCGCGCGTGCATCGGATTTGTTGATCTCGGGCCGCGCAAGAGTCAGCGCGCCCGCAAACGCGGGTATAGCCGTGTCGAAAGTCAACACGCCGTCGAGATCGGCGAACAGTGCGCGATCGCCCGGATCGAGACTGACGCGCAATCGCATTCCCTTGCCGTCGGCGCTTTGTCCGGAGGAAATCCGAAAAGGCAGGGTAGTGCTGGAAATACGGAAAGAGCCTTCACCGCGCGCTGCGCCAAGCGTCGCACGCACATCGCCACTGAATTTGAAATCGTCGAGTTGAACCGAAGTGCCACTGCCATCGTCGTACAAAATCAATGCGCCGGCAAGATTGAGCCGGTCGATGGTCAAAGAGCTGACGTTGACCTTACCAACCGAAAACGGCCCTTCGACACGCCCTGCCTTGTCGAGACCTAAAGACACCAGAAACCCGTCGAGCGACAGTTCGCTGGCGCGTAGCTCGCCGCGCATCGCGGCGGCAAGACTGAATTCCACGTCGAGCTTGTCGGCCGTGAATTTGCGCGCGTCCTTGTCGTTGCCGATGGAGACCGAACGCAAATGCAGTGTCGGCGTCGGCAACAGCCGCGCATCGAGTTGTCCATCGACTTTCACGGAAGCGCCGAGAATACGGCCGGCTTCCGCCTCGAACTGCGGCCGGAACGAATTCCAATCGACGAAGTACGGCCCGATCAGCGCGGCAACCAGCGCGATGATGAAAGCTATCGCCAGTCCGAGCAGCGTGGTCTGCAAGGGTCCCTCGGGAGCAATGTCCACGCCGATGTTACGGCGGGTTCGCCATCAAATGAAAGACAAGTATGGCGAAGTCGTAGCGAACCGCGCGGCTCGCTAAGCCGGCGGCAGGATTTTACCCGGATTGAGAATGTTGAGCGGATCGAGCGCCTGTTTCAGGGCGCGCATCGCCTCGACCGCTTCCGGGCCCAGTTCCTTGACGAGATATTTCTGCTTGCCCTGCCCGATACCGTGTTCGCCGGTACAGGTGCCATCCATCGCCTGCGCGCGTTCCACGAGACGATGCAAAAAATCCTCGACGCGCTGCATCTCGTCCGGATCGTTGACATCGCACAGCAACGAACAATGAAAATTACCGTCACCGACGTGGCCGACGATCGGCGAAACAAGTTTGCTGGCCGCAATGTCCTTTTCCGTTTCAGCCACGCATTCCGCGAGCCGCGAAATCGGCACGCACACATCCGTCGCCACCGCCTGCGCGCCGAGGCGAAGCCCGCGCACGGCCCAGTACGCATCGTGCCGCGCCTGCCAGAGACGCGTGCGATCCTCCTGCCTGGTCGTCCACTCGAACGCGCCGCCGCCGCATTCCTTCGCGATCTCGCCGAACATTTTGGATTGCTCGGCGACATCGGCCTCCGTGCCATGAAATTCGAGCAGCAGCAGCGGCGTTTCCGGCAGCGATAATTTTGAGTATGCATTGCACGCTGCGACCTGCGCCGCATTCAATAACTCGATGCGCGCGAGCGGAATGCCGGTCTGGATCGCGAGGATGGTCGCGTTGCATGCGCCTTCCACGGTTTTGAAAGAACAGGACCCCGCGGCAATGCTTTGTGGGATGCCACGCAGCTTCAGCGTGATTTCCGAAATGATGCCGAGTGTGCCTTCCGCGCCAATGAACAAATGCGTCAGATCATAACCAGCAGAAGACTTTTTCGCGCGCGTGCCCGTAGAGATGATCTCGCCGTCCGCCCGCACGATCTTCAACGCGAGAATGTTGTCCTTCATCGTCCCATAGCGCACGGCATTCGTCCCCGATGCGCGCGTGGCCGCCATTCCGCCGATGGACGCATCGGCGCCGGGATCGATCGGGAAAAACAGTCCCATGTCGCGCAGATGTTCGTTCAGTGCCTTGCGCGTGACGCCGGGTTCGATCACGCAATCCAGATCGCCCGGATGAACTGCGATAATGCGATTCATTTCGCGCAGGTCGATGCACACGCCGCCGGCAGGCGCATTCACCTGCCCTTCCAGCGACGTCCCGGTGCCGAACGGAATGACCGGCACGCGGCGCTCTGCGCAGATCCGTACCACGTCCTGAATGTCTACGGTCGATTGCGCCATCACCACCGCGTCCGGCGGCTGCATCGGAAGCCACGTCGTAGTGTGGGCGTGCTGCTCGCGGACCGCCTGCGACGTGATGAGGTTGTTGCCGAACCGTGCGGCAAGGGCTTCGATGGCGCTGGCCACAGCGGTTGGAGCGGGACGTTTTAGCGCAGTGTTGGAAAGGGCCACGGCAGATCGCTTCTTGAAGATGGTGTGGCGCAAACCGTCGCAAAGGTTGTATAGCGGGTCAAGTGAACGAAGACCGCTTGAGAAATGAAATGACGATGCAACCAGTACACGCGGCGCGGCAAATTGCGGCACCATTCCTGACCACGGTGATGCAGATCGAGCCGCAGTGGATCGACTACAACGGCCATCTCAATATGGCCTATTACAATGTGCTGTTCGATCGTGGCATCGATCAGATGTGGGCAGAGTTCGGTGTCGGGCCGGACTATATGAAAGAGCGCAACTGCTCGACGTTTTCAGCCGAGGCGCATATTCGCTATCTGCGCGAGGTTCATCTCGGCGATCCGGTGCAGGTTGCCATCTATATTCTGGCTGCGGACGAAAAGCGCATTCACACCTTCGAGGAGTTGCGTCACGCGACGGAAGGATGGCTTTCGGCAACATCGGAAGGCATGTCACTCCACGTCGACATGAACACACGAAAAACGGCGCCGTTCCCGCCTGACATCGCCGCGCGCATTTACGCGGTTACGCAGGTTCACAGCGCCGTTCCGCGTCCGGACGGTATCGGCAGGCGCATCGCCATGCCGACGCCGAAGGCTTAAATCTCGTCAGACGCCTCCGCGGCCTCGCGCAAGCCCTACGACAGCCGAAATCAGAAACAGCACGATTGCAACGAAAAACACGATCTTCGCGATTTCGATGGATGCTCCGGCGACGCCACCGAAGCCCAGCAGACCCGCGACCAGCGCAACGATCAGAAATGTAACGACCCAACTTAACATGGCACGCTCCTGCGTTTCGTTATCCCGACAAAGCACCGGATTCATTCCAGCGCCCGTTACGCAGGATCAATCCGTTGCGAAAATGAAGGTTCCGCCGCCGCAGGACGCGCGCATTGCGCAAAAAAATCGGGATTCTTGGGAACAAATCGGCCCCTGCGATCCGCCTCGCCTGTCGCGCACATGAACGCCGGCAAGCCTGTCGGATCGCGCCTTCAGCGCTTATATCCTGACAATCCTGTTATGAATGCTCCCTTTCGCGTCGCCACGATGCCATCGTGGGATACAACCCGAATCGCATGACCGAACCGAACAAAAAGCCGCCTTATGACGTGCCGAGCCACCAGCCTGCCGCTGGCGGTATCGCCGCGCGTGCGCGCGCGACGGCCGCCCCGCAGTATCTGTCGGCGCTTAATCCCGAACAGCGCGAAGCCGTTGAAACACTCGACGGTCCGGTGCTCGTTCTTGCCGGTGCAGGCACGGGCAAGACCCGCGTTCTCACGTCGCGCATTGCGCACATTCTCTCGATGGGCCGCGCGCGGCCGAACGAAATTCTCTCCGTCACCTTCACCAACAAGGCGGCGCGCGAGATGAAGCATCGCCTCAGTGAAATGCTGGGACAGGCCGTCGAGGGCATGCCGTGGCTCGGCACGTTCCACTCCATCGGCGGACGCATTCTTCGCTTTCACGCCGAACTCGTGCAGCTGAAATCCAATTTCACCGTGCTCGATGTCGACGACCAGATCCGCCTCCTCAAGCAACTTCTGCAGGCCGAGAATATCGACGACAAGCGCTGGCCCGCGCGCATGCTCGCGGGCCTGATCGACGGCTGGAAAAATCGCGGGTTGACGCCATCGCAAGTCCCCTCCGGCGAAGCCGCCGTGTTCGGCAACGGCAAGGGCGGCAAGCTCTACGCCGCGTATCAGGAGCGATTGAAAATCCTCAACGCCGCCGATTTCGGCGATCTTCTCCTGGAAAACATCCGGCTGTTTCGCGAGCATCCGGATGTGCTGCGGCAATACCAGAACCGATTCAAATTCATTCTGGTGGACGAGTATCAGGACACCAACGTCGCGCAGTATCTGTGGCTGCGGCTGCTCGCGCAGGCTCCTCCGTCGCCTGCCGCAATCACCGACAGTACAACGACACCCGGCCTCGCCGCACCGAAGAACATTTGCTGCGTCGGCGACGACGATCAATCGATTTACGGCTGGCGTGGTGCGGAGGTCGACAACATCCTGCGCTTCGAGCACGACTTTCCCGGCGCGAAAGTGATCCGCCTCGAACGTAACTATCGTTCGACCGGCCATATCCTTGCCGCAGCATCGCATCTGATCGCGCACAACGAAGGTCGCCTCGGCAAGACGCTGCGTACCGAGGATGTCGATGGCGAGAAAGTCACCGTCACCGGATCGTGGGATTCGGAAGAAGAAGCGCGGGGCATCGGTGAGGAAATCGAGCAACTCCAGCGCACGGGAAACAAACTCAACGAAATCGCCATCCTGGTGCGTGCCTCGTTCCAGATGCGGGAGTTCGAAGATCGCTTCGTCACGCTCGGAATGCCGTATCGCGTGATCGGAGGCCCGCGATTCTACGAGCGTGCCGAAGTCCGCGATGCCCTCGCCTATTTGCGCGTCATCAATTCGCCGGCCGACGATCTGGCCTTCGAGCGCATCGTCAACGTGCCAAAGCGCGGCCTCGGCGACGCGACGCTCCAGTTGCTGCACGACATCGGGCGGAAGCGCAAAATCCCGCTGATGGAAGCCGCGCGCTCGCTCGTCGAAACCGATGAACTGAAGCCGAAGCCGCGCAGCAGCCTGCGCGAAGTTATCGCCAATTTCGACCGCTGGCGTGCGCAGCGCGATGTCGTTCCGCATACCGAGCTGGCCGAAATCGTGCTGGACGAGTCCGGCTACACCGAAATGTGGCAGAAGGATCGCTCCGCGGATGCTGCCGGACGATTGGAAAACCTGAAAGAGCTCGTGCGCTCGATGGAGGAATTCGAAAACCTCCACGGCTTCCTCGAGCACATCTCGTTGGTAATGGATCGCGAAGGCGGCGCAGACGAGGACGCCGTGTCGCTGATGACGCTGCATTCGGCCAAGGGTCTCGAATTCGACAACGTATTTTTGCCGGGCTGGGAAGAAGGTCTCTTTCCGCATCAGCGCGCGCTCGACGAGCAGGGCCGCGCCGGACTGGAAGAAGAACGGCGCCTCGCTCATGTTGGAATCACCCGCGCTCGCAAACGCGCCAAATTGTTTTTCGCCACCAATCGCCGCATTCACGGCTCGTGGTCGACGACGATTCCCTCGCGCTTTCTCGACGAACTGCCCGCCGACAATGTGGAGATCACCGAATCCAAAGGCGGTTCCGGCTGGGGCGGTGCAGGCGGCTACGGCGCATCGCGCTTCGATAATGTCGAGTCGTTCGGCTCATCCTATTCGACGCCCGGATGGCAGCGTGCGCAGGCCAATCGCGGACGGGGCGGCTTCGACGAAACCGGCGGACGTTACGATGCAGGCGGCCGCAGTTCAGCCGGTAGCCGCAAGACCATGACCATCGAGGGCGAATTGATCGCCAAGTCCACCGGGACCGAATCGGACTTTGTGCTCGGCGACCGCGTGTTTCATCAGAAATTCGGCTACGGCAACGTCGCGAAAATCGACGGCAACAAGCTCACCATCGCCTTCGAGAAAGCGGGCGAGAAAAAGGTCGTCGACAGTTTCGTGACAAAAGCATAGTTGCTGCGCGCAGGCCGAATGGCCTTGTGTAGGCCCATGACCGCCGCTATCTCTGCAACCCTTCTCGCCCGCTGATTGCCCATGCCCATCATTTCCGTTTCAAACCTGACCAAGACCTATGCGTCCGGGTTTACCGCGCTCAAGAACGTCAACCTCGATATCGAGCGCGGAGAAATTTTTGCGCTGCTCGGTCCGAACGGCGCGGGCAAGACCACATTGATCGGCGCGATCTGCGGCCTCGTGATGCCGAGCACCGGCACCGTGACGGTCGGCGGATACGACAACATCGACAATTATCGCGAAGCGCGTTCGCTGATCGGACTCGTTCCGCAGGAGCTTCACACCGATGCGTGGGAGTCGCCATTCGCGACGGCCTCGTTCAGCCGCGGCCTGTTCGGCAAACCGAAAAACTCGGCGTTGATTGAAAAAATTCTGAAAGACCTTTCGCTGTGGGACAAGAAGAGCAGCCAGATCATTACGCTGTCCGGCGGCATGAAGCGCCGTGTGATGATCGCGAAAGCGCTCGCGCACGAACCGCAGATTCTCTTTCTCGACGAGCCGACCGCAGGCGTCGATGTCGAACTTCGCAAGGCAATGTGGGATGTGGTGCGTGAGTTGCGCAATGCAGGCGTCACGATCATTCTGACCACGCACTACATCGAGGAGGCCGAGGAGATGGCCGACCGTGTCGGCGTCATCAACAAGGGCGAGATCGTCCTGATCGAAGACAAGAAGAAGCTGATGCAGAAACTCGGCAAAAAGCAGCTTCGCCTGCACCTGCAGCAGAAGCTCGCTGCGATCCCGTCTTCGCTCGCCGCCTATAAGCTCGAACTCGGGGAAGACGGTCACGAGCTTGTCTATACCTACGACACCAAGGGTGAGCGCACCGGCATCACGACGCTGATGAACGATCTTCGTCAGGCCGGGATCACGTTCAACGATCTCAACACCAAGCAAAGCTCGCTGGAAGAAATCTTCGTCAGCCTGGTGCATGCATGAATCTCTACGCCGTCCGCGCGATCTACAAATATGAAATGGCGCGCACGCTTCGCACCCTGATGCAGAGCGTCGTCTCGCCCGTTATTTCCACGTCGCTGTATTTCGTCGTCTTCGGCGCGGCGATCGGCTCGCGCATTACGCAGATCGACGGCATCACCTACGGCACGTTCATCGTGCCCGGCCTCATCATGCTGTCGCTGCTCACCCAGAGCATCGCGAACGCCTCATTTGGAATCTACTTCCCGAAGTTCACGGGCACGATCTATGAACTGCTTTCCGCGCCAGTGTCATCGTTCGAAGCCGTGCTAGGCTATGTTGGCGCGGCGGCGACGAAGTCGATCGTTCTCGGCCTCATTATTCTGGCGACGGCAGCTTTGTTCGTGCCACTGAAGATCATGCATCCGTTCGTGATGCTGACGTTCCTCGTTCTGACGAGCGTGACCTTCAGCCTGTTCGGATTCATCATCGGCATCTGGGCAGATGGCTTCGAGAAGTTGCAGGTGATTCCGCTTCTCGTCATCACGCCGCTGACATTTCTGGGCGGCAGTTTCTATTCGATCAACATGCTGCCGCCAATCTGGCAGACCATCGCGTTGTTCAATCCAGTCGTCTATCTCATCAGCGGTTTCCGCTGGAGCTTCTTCGAAATCGCCGATGTCAGCGTCGGCATCAGCCTGGGGATGACGTTCGCGTTTCTGGCGATTTGCATGGTGGTCGTGTGGTGGATCTTCAGGACCGGCTACCGGCTGAAAACATAACCCGAAGCGAAACACGCCCCGCGAGCGGGGCGTGAAGTCATCGCTCGAATCTCAAAGCCGTCATTGCGGGTGATACACACCCTTCGCGTCGAAATATCCGCGATTTGGCGGCGGCGGCACCTGAACCGGCTCAACAACGCGCTCGGTGGTTCCGACCACGCCGTTCACCGTTCCGCTCACTGCGCCCAAGCCGGCACCGAGCGCGCCGCCGACGACGCTGCCGACGGGGCCTGCCGCACGGCTGCCTTCATACGAACCCTGTGCCGCGCCACCGACAGCGCCGCTGACAGGATTGTTCTGCGCGTAGGCACCGGCCGGAATTGCAAGCAACGCCACGGCGAAAATTGACGATTTGATTTTCATTTGAGAAGCCTCCCTGCACGGCCGACGCCCGGCCCGCTTCACTTGGACCACAGGTTGCTTCAACTTCAGACGAAATACAACGCGGTTCAGGCCCACAGCAAAACGCCCCGCGAGCGGGGCGTCTGCCGTTCAGACGGATGAACCATCAGCGGCGATAGCACTGGCCATGCCGGTACTACCCGCGACGGCAGTGGTATCGGCCGCCATAGTAGGTCGGACGGATTCCCAGCACTCCGTTGACGGCACCGACAGCACCGCCCACACCCGCGCCCAATGCGCCGCCAACCACGCCACCGACCGGCCCCGCAGCGCGGCTGCCTTCGTAAGAGCCTTGGGCCGCACCGCCCGCCATGCCGTTAATGACGCCTTGAGCATGGGAAACGCCCGGAATTGCAAGCAAAGCCAGCACGGCGGCAATCTGCGCCAAGCGCCACTTCATGGTTTGCGGAATGTTCGAAACTGCGGTGTTCATAAATGTCTCCTGCGCGGCGTCATGCCGGTCGATGCCGGTCGGCCAACAACCATTCAGGCGCGCGAAAGTTGCCTTGACCTGCCAAACATTCACGAAACTGGGATCGCCGCGCCATCAACCTTAAGACCGTCTCGCAGTTAAAAAGCCACTTTCCGTGATCTACATTGAATTGCGGCGGGTCAGTCATCACTGCGAGGCGAGTATGCGTAGGCTTCTGTTTCCCATCGCAGGTGCGATGCTCCTGTTCGGAGGCGTTGCACAGGCAGCGGTGTCGATCACGGTCGACAAGAACGAGCAGCGCATGAGCGTCGCCGTCGATGGAGTGACCAAATACAACTGGCCGGTGTCGAGTGGCAATCCTTCGCATGAGACGCCGAACGGCAGTTTCCGCACCTTCCGCATGGAAGAGGATCACTATTCGAAGGAGTTTGACGACGCGCCGATGCCGCACGCGATCTTCTTCACCAAGCAAGGTCACGCGATCCACGGCACCGATTCTGTCAGCCGCCTCGGCACGCCTGCCTCGCACGGATGCGTGCGGCTATCGCGCGCCAATGCACAGACGCTCTGGGACCTGGTGAAGGAAGAAGGCGTCCTGAACACAACGGTGACCTTGACCGGCTCCTCGCAGGTCGCGCTTGCGCGAAATCCGAAGGCGAGCGCCGTGGCCTCGACACGCCCTGCTGCGCGGTCGACCGATGCTTATGGTCAGCCGTTGCAAATCGCTCCGCAGCAGCAGGCTACGCCGCAATACGCGCCCGGCGACCAATACAGCGAAGACATCTATGGAAACAGCCGCGCGCGAACGCCGTCACCGGATCGCGATTACGCCAGCCAAGGCTACCGGACCTATCAGGATCAGACGTATCAGCCCGAGGTCCATCCGCGTAGCTACTACTACGGATCGAACGATCAGCGCTGGCCGGCGCAACTGCAGCGCCGCATCTACGTCGATACGCAGACGGGCCAGCAATACTACGCGCAAGAGGACGACGATCAGGACGTTCGCTACGCGCAGCCGCACTATGGCTACCGCAACGGCTATTGATGACGACTGACCGCGGCGGTCAATCCTCGTCGCCGTTTTTCAATCGCCGCCAAACCGCGCCAAGGATGTTTGAATAATCGTCCGTCCAGACGCGCTGGCCTTCGGTCGCTTCGGTCAGATACCATTTGTCGTCGGAGGCGAGTTTACCGACGTCGGCCTCTTCACGCGCAGAGATCACGACCTCCGTGGTGAAGATGTACTCGCTGTCGCGGCCGGAATCCTCGTTGTAAACCCAGCTTTTCAGATCGTTCTCTTCAGCAATGCCGACGACAACACTGACAAGATCGAGATGCCTGTTGGATACGTGCATCAGTACCGCGCCTTGGGGCGCGAGTTTGGATTTATAGATTTCCATCGCCTCTTCGGTTGCCAGATGAATCGGAATTGCATCCGACGAATAAGCATCCACAATAATAAGATCGTAGATTCCATCCGGCTCCTTGGCGAAAGTCAGCCGCGCGTCGCCCATCACCGGCTTCATCCCCGGCTCGCACGCGCTGACGAAGGTGAAGTATTTCGGGTCCATCGCCGTGTCGACCATGCTCTGATCGATCTCGAAAAACTTCCAATTCTCTTCCGGTTGCGACTGGCACGCAAGCGTTCCTGCGCCGAGACCGATCACGGCCACGCGAATGGGACCGCCCTTGCGCTCGCGAATGGCGGTGATCGCGCGGCCGATGCCGCCGTCCTTGTGGTAGTAGCTGATCGGTTCGGGACGGCCTTTAATTGGTGTGCCATCGTCTTCCTGGAATTTCTCCGCGCCGTGAATCGTCGTGCCGTGCATCAGAACGTGATACTGGCCGTGCGGCGTGATAACGATTTTGTGGACGCCGAAGAAGCTGCGGACCGTTTCCACCCGCCCCTCATCGGTGGGATAGACGCGGATCAGGACGAGACCCAGCGCGACGACGGCCGCGAACTTCCAGCGGTCGATCCTGAACAACACCGCAAGGATCATTGCGACGACCGCAATAGACGTGACGACCCAGACGCGGTTGGTTTCAAGATTGTCGGTAATGTCTCCGCTTCGATAGGAAAGCGCGACAAGCGTCAGCGCGGCAACCATCACAAGCAGCCACAGCCAATTTGCGCCAAAGCGGTTCGAGGACCCCGCCGGTCGGCAAAGCGCCGACAGCGCGAGCAGGATCGGATACTCGGCAATCCACGAGAAGATATAGGGCGCAAGCAATCCGGCGAACAAACCGCCGACCATGCCGCCGAACGACAGCGCGACGTAGAAGCCGGTGAGATATTTCGCAGCCGGTCGCGTGCGGGCGAGTTCGCCGTGGCACGCCATTGCAATCAGAAAGAAGCACAGCAGGTGCCCGCCGAGCGTCACAAGAAGATTTTGCTCGCCGGAAAAAGCCAACAGCACGACACCGCCTGCAATCGCGACGGGCTGGATCTTGAGCATCCAAGCATGCGGCAACAGCGGCTTGGACTGAAACACCAGCACCCATGTCAGAAGATAAAGCGACAGCGGCAACACCCACAGCAAGGGCGCGGCCGCAACGTCTGTCGAGATGTGCGCGGTAACGGCAATCAGAAGTCCCGACGGCACAGCGGCGAGAAAGACCCAGCGTGCAAGCGTGATCCATGTCGGCGGCGGAGCGTCGCCGTCACTCGCTTCGATGGCTGCCGCCGTCATCGGCGGCGAACGCACGAGCAGAATTCCGCAGGCCGCAATCAGCACGATCAGAAGACCGTAGCCGACGGTCCAGATCAAATTCTGCGTGCGCAGCGTGAACATCGGCTCGAGCAGAACCGGATACGACAGCAGCGCGAGAAAACTGCCGATGTTCGACGAGGCGTAGAGAAAATACGGGTCGGGACCGTCGGGATGTCCAGTGCGCACAAACCACGCCTGCAACATCGGATTGTTTGCGGCGAGCGCAAAGAACGGCAATCCGATCGAGACAACAAACAAACCGAGCAGCCAGAACGCGTAGCCGCTTGCGGGCGGTTCGCCCCACCCGCTTGCGATCGACAGTGGCAAGGTCAACATCGCGACCGCCAGCAGCGCCAGATGAATCACAACGGGCGTCACGCGACTCTTGAGCGTCATCAGATAGTGCGCATAGGCATAGCCGCCGAGCAGCAGCGACTGGAAAAACACCATCGCCACCGACCACACGGCCGGCGAACCGCCGAGACGCGGCAACACCATTTTCGTGAACAGCGGCTGCACCGAAAACAGCAACAGCGCGCTGGTGAAAATGGCCGCCGTATAAACGACAAGCAAAAGCCTGTTACGCGCGCCGGATGAGGGGCTCGCGGTTGCGGACGGCGCTGCTGACATGGAGACTCCGGCGAATCCCGGCAAATCGCCGGATGACGGCGCGATAGGAGCATAGCCACCGGCAGCGGGCAATAACATGCGCGTGATAGAAAGTTGTCGCGCGCTTTCGCCGCCAAGACTATGACATGAGCCATGTCGGATTACGATGCACTCATCGTCGGCGCGGGCCACAACGGCCTGACATGCGCGGCCTATCTCGGGATGAACGGGATGCGCGTAAAGGTCATCGAGCGGCGCAAGGTTGTCGGCGGCGCGGCGGTGACGGAGGAGTTCCATCCTGGATTTCGGAACTCGGTCGCGGCCTATACCGTCAGCCTGCTCAATCCGAAAGTGATCGGCGACCTGCAACTGCACCGCCACGGCTTGCGCATCGTCGAGCGCCGCGCGCAGAATTTTCTGCCGTCGCCGGACGGACGTCATCTTCTGACCGGCGAAGGGCGCACGCATCAGTCGCTCGCCAAACTCAGCGCACGCGACGCGTTGGCAATCGATGGATTCAATTCTGAACTCGAAACCATCGCCGATGTACTGCGGCAATTCGTCCTGCGTGCGCCGCCCGATCTGGTGGAAAGTTTTGGGCCACGCGCGATCCGCGAATCCTTCAACGCGCTGGGCACAGCAAACATCCTGCGCGGACTGGATATCGAGAGTCAGCGCCTGCTGCTCGATTTGTTCACGCGTTCAGCTGGAGAAATGCTCGACGAGCGATTTGAAAGCGATCTCATAAAAGCGCTGTTCGGCTTCGACGCCATCGTCGGCAACTATGCGAGCCCCTATGCTGCGGGGTCGGCTTACGTGATGCTGCATCACGCGTTCGGCGAAGTGAATGGCAAGAAGGGATTATGGGGTCACGCCATCGGCGGCATGGGCGCGATCACGCAGGCAATGACCCTCTCGGCAAAGACGCACGGCGCGGAGATCGAGACCGATGCAGGCGTGCGCGAAGTCATTGTCGAAGGGGATCGGGCCGTCGGCGTCATCACCGAAAGCGGCAAGACCATTCGCGCGGATTACGTCGTTTCCAGTGTGAATCCGAAACTGCTCTACACAAAGCTCGTTTCCGCGAAAGCTTTGCCGGAACCGTTTCTGAAACATATTTCTCACTGGAAGAACGGCTCCGGCACATTCCGCATGAATGTCGCGCTGTCCGAATTACCCTCTTTCACGGCGCTGCCCGGCCAAGGCGATCATCTCACATCGGGAATCATTCTCGCGCCGTCGCTCGGCTACATGGATCGCGCGTGGCACGACGCAAGACAACATGGCTGGAGCCGCGAGCCGGTTGTGGAGATGCTGATCCCCTCCACGCTGGACGATTCGCTTGCGCCGGACGGCAAGCATGTCGCAAGCCTGTTCTGTCAGCACGTCGCACCGCAATTGCCGGATGGATCGTCATGGGACGACCGGCGCAATGAAGTCGCGGACCTGATGATCGCGACCGTCGAACGCTACGCGCCGGGATTCGCGCGCAGCGTAATGGGGCGACAGATTCTCACGCCACTGGATCTGGAACGCGATTTCGGATTGCTCGGCGGCGATATTTTCCACGGCGCGCTGTCGCTCAATCAGTTGTTCTCCGCGAGGCCCATGCTCGGCTATGCCGGTTATCGCGGCCCGCTCAAGGGTCTGTATCATTGCGGTTCAGGCGCGCATCCCGGCGGGGGCGTCACCGGCGCGCCGGGGCACAACGCAGCGAAGGTCATTCTCGGCGACCATCGCGGGTTGCTCGCATGAACCCTTGTTGAAAACTTGTGAAGTTGCTGTTGAAAACTTTTGAACAATCGGTGCACGACCTGTTGAAAAATGAAGCCACCTAACACCACGCCCGCCATCCAAGCCACCTTTGCCGTGGGCGAAGAGCGCGTGGCGAACCGCATTGTGGATATCATCAGCGAGAATTATCCCGCGCAGGATTTCGCGATTGCTGCGTTCGAAGCGCCGGGCGGGCGCTGGGACATCACCATGCACTTCGCGGAAAAGCCGGATGAAGCGGTTATCCGCGAACTGGTCGCGCAAGCGGCGGGAGCCACGGCAGCGAAGACCATCGTATTCAGCACAGTCGAGACGAAGGATTGGGTGAAGGCCAGCCTCGCCGATCTCGTCCCCGTCAAAGCCGGACCGTTCGTGGTGCATGGCCGTCACGATCGCGAGCTCATCCCGATCAATAAAATTTCAATCGAGATCGAAGCCGCGCTGGCATTCGGCACCGGCCATCACGGCACCACGCGCGGCTGTCTCACGCTGCTCGATCTTGTGCTACGCCGGCGCACGCCGAAGCGCGTTCTCGATCTCGGCACCGGAACGGGCGTGCTCGCGATTGCGGCGGCGAAAAAACTTCGCCGGCCCATTCTTGCAACCGACATCGACCGGCAATCAGTGATTGTCGCGCGCGAGAACGCGAAGCTCAACAGCGTTGGAAATCTAGTACTGGCCGCGCACGCGACGGGCTTCCATTCGCCGGCTTTCAAAGCCAGCGGGCCGTTCGGACTCGTGCTTGCCAACATTCTGGCCAAGCCGCTGCAGGCGTTGGCACCGGAGATGGCGCGTCAGCTTGCGCCGTCGGCATTTGTCATTTTGTCGGGATTGCTGCCGCCGCAGGCGAGCGCAGTCGTCGCGGCTTATAGCGGGTGCGGATTGAAGCTGGTCCGGCGCATCCAGATCGACGGCTGGACCAGCTTGCTGATGCAGAAACGCTGACGCGACGATCTAAAGGCCGCGCGTGCGGATCGGCTTGATATCGGCTTCAGTGAAGCTGAATTCGCCGCGCGATCTGCGCTTCGCTTTCGCCTCACGCGCCAGGCGATTGGCCGTCAACCGATCCAGCATCTGGACGATCACACCGCGCGGTTCTTTGATCGCGACGGCCTGCACCTGCGCCGTCCGCAACACCGGCGGCGAAATCTTCTCAAACATAAAAGCTGGCATGTCCTATTCCCCTCGTCGTTGAGTTGAAAAACACACCCCTCTGCATTTCCGGGAGGTCCTTAATTCCAAGCATTTTCGGTCGCAAAAGGTTCCTCAGCACAGCCTTCCCCATAGGCAAAGATGACTAAGCAGGGATCGTGCCAATCTCTTTTCGCGGGCCGCGCCCGCAGGCTCGCCGATTGCCGCCGCCGGGCGGCATCCCTATTGTCCGCCCATGTTCGAGGCCCAATTCCAGACATTTGATGAGCCGGAAGACGGCGTGGCGCTGACCGCGCGGCTGTCCGCCTTTCGCGAGGAATTGCTGCGGCGGAAGTTGACCGGCTTCGTCGTTCCGCGCGCCGACAGCCAGCAAAACGAATATGTCGCGCCTTCCGAAGAGCGGCTGGCGTGGCTGACCGGGTTTACCGGATCGGCGGGAATGGCGGCCGTTCTGCCGCTCAAGGCCGCCGTTTTCGTCGACGGCCGCTACACGCTTCAGGCCGCAAAGCAGGTCGATATGGCAGCGTGGGAAGTCGCGTCGCTGATCGATCCGCCGCCGGAATCATGGCTCGCCGCAAACCTTAACAAGGGCGACCGCCTCGGATTTGATCCGTGGCTGCACACTTCAGCAGCAGCGGAAAAACTGGCGAAAGCCTGCAAGAGCACGGGCGCAGAACTCGTCGGCGTCGAGAGCAATCCCATCGATTCGATCTGGACCGAGCGCCCTGCGCCGCCGCTCGGCCCCGTCGCGGTCCATGCCATGCAGTTGGCTGGCGAAAGCGAAGCCGACAAACTGAACCGGATTCACGAGGAAATCGAGAAGCTCAAAATTGACGCGCAAGTGCTGTCCGATTCGCACGCCGTGGCGTGGACCTTCAACATTCGCGGGGCCGATGTCGCGCATACACCGCTGCCGCTGTCCTATGCGCTGATTCCGAGGGATGGCCGCCCGACCGTTTTCATCGACCATCGTAAACTGTCGAACAGCGCCCGCGATCACCTCGAAAAAGTCGCGACTGTCGAAGAACCGGACGCGATGAAGCCTCATCTGGCGCGACTCGCGAAATCCGGCGCATCCATCGGATTGGACACCGCGACCGCCGCCGACGCGCTCTCCCGCCTCATTACAGCCGAGGGCGGCAAGCCGGTTCGCGGCGCCGATCCGGTTGCGCTGCTGAAGGCCGTGAAGAACCCGACGGAGATTTTGGGTACGCGCGCCGCGCATAAACGCGACGGCGCAGCACTCGCAAAATTCTTGGCGTGGATCGACCGCGAGGCGCAAGGCGGCACGCTGACCGAGATCGATGCGGTCGAGGCGCTCGAAAGTTTCCGCCGCGAAACTGGCGCGCTCAAGGACGTGTCGTTTCCGACCATCGCAGGTGCGGGACCGAACGGCGCTATCGTGCACTACCGCGTCACGCGCAAATCCAACCGACGCATCACCTCCGGCGATTTGCTGCTGATCGATTCCGGCGCGCAATACGAAGACGGCACGACCGACGTCACACGCACGATTGCCATCGGCGAGCCAACGGACGAGATGCGCGACCGCTTCACCCGCGTATTGCGCGGGCACATCGCGATTGCGCGCGCCGTTTTTCCGGACGGGACGACCGGCGCGCAGATCGACACTTTGGCGCGGCAGTTTCTCTGGCACGCGGGCATCGACTTCGAGCACGGTACGGGACATGGCGTCGGCAGCTATCTTTCGGTGCACGAGGGCCCGGCGCGCATTTCCAAGCTCGGCACGACGCCGCTGAAACGCGGGATGATCCTGTCGAACGAGCCGGGCTATTACAAAACAGGTGCGTTCGGTATCCGCATCGAGAATCTCGAACTCGTCGTCGAGGCCAAGATCGACGGCGCAGAGAAGCTGATGAATGCGTTCGAGACTTTGACGCTTGCGCCGATCGATCGCCGCCTCGCCGATCCGAACCGTGTCAGCAAACAGGAACTGCGCTGGATCAACACCTATCATCGGCGGGTGCGCGACGAAATCCGGCCGCTCGTCGATGAAGCAACCAAAGTGTGGCTCGACCGTGCAACGGAGCCGATGCATCACACAGACCGATAAGAGTCCGGACAACGTGACCGACAACGAAATCGCGGCCGCCCGCGCCGCGACGCCGACATCCTGGAAACTCCTGCTGCTGCTCGTGGCGATGAACGGCATTGCGCCGGTCTCGCTCTATATTCTCGTTCCCGCGCTGCCGCTGCTGGTCAAAACCTTCAATACCGACGTCTCAGCCGTCCAGCTCAACGTCTCGCTGTTCATGGTCGGGCTTGCAGCATCGCAGCTCGTCACGGGGCCGCTGTCGGACAAATTCGGCCGCCGGCCAGTTCTGCTGGGCGGGCTGATGCTGATGACGCTTGCGACGCTGTCCTGCATCTTCGCGCAAACACTGCCGCAGCTAATCGGCGCGCGATTCTTTCAGGCTGTCGGCGGCGGCACCGGCATGGTGATGGCGCGCGCGATCATCCGCGATCTTTATCCCCGCGAACGCGTCGGCGGCATGCTCAGTCTCGTCATCGGCGTGATGATGATCGCGCAGCTTTTGAGTCCGCTGATCGGCGGTCTTATCGAGAACAGCTTCGGCTGGCGTGCGATTTTCTACTTTATGGCAGCGACTGCGATTCTCGCCACGGCGAGCATCGCGCTCGGCCTTCCCGAGACGCGGCGCGTTGTTGAGAAGACGAGCGACAGCGGCTTCGTTGCCGACGTTCGTGCGCTGTCGGCTAATCCCGTTTTCATCGGGTATGTGCTGTGCCAGATGCTGGCCTCCGCGATCATCTTCACCTTCGCAGGCGGCGGGCCTTACATCGTCGTCAACCAGATGGGCCGCTCCAGTGCCGAATACGGCCTTTGGTTCGCAACCTCCGGCGTCGCCTACATGCTTGGAAATTTCGTATCGGTGCGCCTCTCGCCGAAACTGGGGCTGGATCGCACGATCTGGCTCGGCCTGTCGCTGCAGATTCTCGGTTCGATCCTCAATCTGATCTGGGGCTTCACCGGCCTGAACCAGCAACCCGAATGGCTGTTCGGCACCCACATGATTGTCATGTTCGGCAACGCGTTCGCAATGTCGAACGCTTCCGCGGGTGCGATCAGCATGCGGCCCCAGGCGGCAGGAACTGCATCCGGAGCGATGGGATTTCTGCAGATGGGATTCGGGTCGCTGTGTTCGCAGCTCGGCGCGTTTCTCGGCGGACAATTCGCAACGCCCTTGCCGCTCAACATCGCGATCCTGACGATCTCCGGTGCATGCGCCGCTGCGATCTATCTCTTGGTCCCACGCAGCAACAAATTCGTCAGTGAAGAAACGATGACCGAAGCCGAAGAACAAGACGCGAACCTGCTCTGAACTATTTCTCGCCGACCAGCGCGAGCCATTCGTCTTCGGTGAGAACCTTCACGCCGAGCTTTTGCGCGTCAGCCAGTTTAGAGCCAGCACCCGGTCCAGCCACCACGTAGTCGGTTTTCTTGGACACCGAACCGGATGCCTTTGCGCCGAGACGCTCTGCGGTGGCTTTAGCCTCCTCGCGCGTGAATTTTTCTAGAGACCCCGTGAACACCACCGTCTTTCCGGCGATTGGCGAATCCGACTTCACCTTCTCGGCGGGAAGCACATCGATTTCTTTCAGAAGCGCGTCCACCGCATCGACGCTGTGCGGCTCCTTGAAGAATTCGACGATGGCATTGGCGACGACCTCGCCGATGCCTTCGATGGAATTGAGGTCCTGATACGCCTCGGAACTCTCGCCCTTCCCCGCCGCGATCATCGATTTGCGGAAACTCTCGACCGAACCGTAATGACGCGCGAGCAGCTTGGCATTGCCCTCGCCCACATGACGGATGCCGAGCGCATAGATAAAGCGTTGCAGCGGAATGGTGCGGCGCGCATCGATGGCATCGAACAGGTTGCGCACCGAGGTCGCGCCGAAGCCTTCCCGGCTCGATAATTTCTTCAAAGACCGCGCGTCGCGCTTTTGCAACGTGAAAATATCCGCGGGCGACATCACGAGGCCGCCCTCGAAAAATTCCTCGATCTGCTTGTCGCCGAGACCGTCGATGTCGAACGCGCCGCGCGAGACAAAATGCTTGAGCCGCTCCATCGCCTGCGCGGGACAGGCCAGCGAATTCGTGCAGCGGCGCACGGAATCGAGTTCGCCGGTCTTCGGGTCTTCCTCGCGCACGGCGTGGCTACCGCAGGCCGGACATACCGTCGGAAATTTGAAGGGCTTCGCGCTCTTCGGCCGCTTGTCGAGCACCACGCTGACAATTTGCGGAATCACGTCGCCCGCGCGCTGCACGACGACGGTGTCGCCGATGCGAATGTCCACGCCGTCGCGGATCGGCCCGCCGTCATTGCCGATGGCCTTGATGTAGTCCTCATTGTGCAGCGTGGCGTTCTGCACGACAACGCCCCCGACAGTCACGGGTACAAGTTTCGCAACCGGCGTCAGCGCGCCGGTGCGGCCAACCTGAATCTCGATGTCGTTGAGCACCGTCGTCGCCTGCTCGGCCGCGAATTTATGCGCGATGGCCCAGCGCGGGTTGCGCGATACGAAACCAAGCCGTTCCTGCCAATCGAGCCGATCAACCTTGTAGACGACACCGTCGATGTCGTAGCCGAGCGAGGAGCGTTTCTGTTCGATCTTGCGATAGAATGTCAGAAGCTCGTCCGTGGTCTTGCACAGCGTCGTCAGCGGATTGGTCGCAAAGCCCGCCCTCTCCATCCATTCGATCATGCCGAATTGGGTCTTCGAAGGCATCGCGCTCATCTCGCCCCACGCATAGGCGAAAAATTTCAGCGGACGCGACGCCGTCACCGACGAGTCTTTCTGGCGCAGAGAACCCGCCGCAAAATTGCGCGGATTGGCGGCGAGTTGAATGCCCTCCTTTTCCGCCCGCTTGTTGAAGCCGATGAAATCGCGGCCCAGAATGTAGACTTCGCCACGCACCTCGCAGACAGCGGGGATGTTCTTGCCTTTGAGCCTGTGCGGAATGTCGGAAATGGTTTTGACGTTCGCAGTCACGTCCTCGCCGACAAAGCCGTCGCCGCGCGTCGCGCCGCGCACAAGTCCGCCGTCTTCATAGCGCAGCGAAAGCGACAACCCGTCGATCTTGGGTTCGGCGACGATATTAAGTTCACCGTCGATCTTGAGAAAACGCCGCACGCGATCGGCAAAATCCGTCACGTCCTCATCGCTGAACGCATTGCCGAGCGACAGCATCGGCACCGAATGGGCGACTTTCCCGAATCCACGCGCGGGCGCTGCGCCTACTTTCTGAGACGGCGAATCCTTGGTGACGAATTTTGGGAAGCGCGCTTCGATGGCGTTGTTGCGCTTGCGGAGATGATCATATTCCGCGTCGGAAATTTTCGGCGCGTCGCTCTGATAGTAGAGCTTGTCATGCTTGGCAATTTCCGCAGCCAGCCGCTTCAGTTCGGCCTTGGCTTGCGCTTCGGTGAGCTTGTCGACCGCAACCGCGTTGTCTTTGGCAGCCATCGCGAAACGTCCGGCTTAGGCCGTGGCGGCGCGCAGCAGGCGCTCCGCCGCCGCACGCGCTTCTGCCGTGATTTCCGCGCCGGCAAGCATGCGCGCGATTTCCTCGCGGCGATGATCGTTCGCCAGCGTCGCCACGCTCGTGGCCACGCGCTTGCCCTTGTCGAGCGCATCTTTCGAGATCAGCAGGTGCTGGTCCGCGCGCGCGGCCACCTGCGGCGCATGCGTCACCGCCATCACCTGAACCTTCTCGGCCAGACGCGCGAGCCGCGCGCCGATGGCATCGGCGACGGCGCCACCGACGCCGGTGTCGATTTCATCGAACACCAATGTCGGCGCGGAGCCGCGATCCGACAACACGACCTTCAGCGCCAGCAGAAATCGCGACAGTTCGCCGCCCGACGCGACTTTCATCAGCGGACCGGGTTTTGTGCCGGGATTGGTCTGCACCCAGAATTCAACGCGATCGATACCCTGCGGGCCGGGCGAGGCCGGATCGCTCGCAACCTGCGTGGAGAATTGCGCGCGCTCCAGTTTCAACGGAGCCAGTTCGGAATTGACGGCCTTGTTGAGTTTTTCGGCGGCCTTGCTGCGCGCCGCCGACAGCTTCTGCGCGGCGGCATCGAAATCCTTGTCGGCCGCGAGCGCGGCCTTCTCCAGCACCTTCAACTTTTCGGCGCCCGCATCGATCAGCGCAACATCGGCGGCAAATTTCAGCGCAAGCGCATTCAACGCATCGACCGGCGTGGAGAATTTGCGCGAAGCCGCGCGCAGCGCGAACAGCCGTTCCTCGATGCGCTCCAGTTCAAGCGGGTCGAAGTCGGCGGCAACGAGCGCCGTATTGAGATGCTGGTCTGCTTCTTCGAGCGCATTGATCGCCAGGTCCATCGCTTTCACGGCAGACTCAATCAATTGCGGAGCAGTGGACGCGCGGCGCTCCAGCCGGCGCACGGCAGCGGACAGTGAAGCCACCGGAGACGACGGGCCGCCGACGGCGGACTGCGCCTCGCGCAAGTCTTCCGCGATCTTCTCACCCTGCATCATCACCGCGCGGCGTTCGGCCAGCGACGTTTCCTCGCCGTCGAGCGGATTGAGCCTGGTCAGTTCCTCGGATGCATGACGAAGATAATCGGCCTCGCGTGCGGCGCGCTCCATGCCGGCGCGATGCTCTTCAAGCGCAGCGCGCGCAGTGCGCCGCGCGTCCCATAATTTCTCGACGGCCGTGACATCCTTCTCAAGCCCCGCGAAAGCATCGAGCAGCCGGCGATGGGTCGCGGCATCGACCAGCGCGCGCTCGTCGTGCTGGCCGTGAATCTCCACCAGCGACGAGCCGACAGCCTTCAGCGTCTGTACGCTGATCGCCTGATCGTTGAGGAATGCACGAGTCTTGCCGTCAGCCATCTGCACGCGACGCAGAATCATCTCGCCACCGTCGTCGAGGCCGTTCTCGCGTAGAATGTCCGTCGCCGGATGGCCCTTCGGGACATCGAACACGGCGGTCACCTGCCCCTGCTCCGCGCCATGACGCACGAGACCCGCGTCGCCGCGCCCGCCGAGCGCCAGCGCGAAAGCATCGAGCAGAATGGATTTTCCCGCGCCGGTTTCGCCGGTGAGGACTGCCAGACCTTTGAGGAAATCGATGTCGAGCCGCTCGATCAGGACGATGTCACGGATCGAAAGACGAGCGAGCATTTGAAACAGATCCTAACCGAGGCCCATCCTCTTGAAAGCCTTGCTGATGTAAGAATTCTTGTTCTCACTCGGCTCGACTCCGCCCGACTTTACAAGATTGTAGGCGTCTTTGTACCAGCGGCTGTCCGGAAAATTCAGACCGAGAACCGCGGCGGCGGTCTGCGCTTCGCCGACGATGCCGATCGCCATATAGGCTTCGGTCAGGCGCGCCAGCGCCTCTTCGACATGACGCGTGGTCTGATACTGCGTGACAACCACCTTGAAGCGATTGATGGCTGCCGTGTAGTCGCGCTTTTCCATGTAGTAGCGGCCGACAGTCATTTCCTTGCCGGCCAGCTGATCGCGCGCGGCTTCGATCTTCTTCTTGGCAGAGGTCGCGTATTCCGACGTCGGATATTTGCGGATGACTTCTTCCAGCGCGGCGATGGCCTTTTCCGTTCGGCCCTGGTCGCGTGAGACGTCCGGGATCTGGTCGAAATTGGAGACCGCGATCAAATACTGCGCGTAAGCGGCGTCCGGACTGCCGGGATGCAGAGCGATATAGCGATTGGCGGACGAAATGCATTCGTCGTAGTCGCCGCCCTGATAAGCGGCATAGGCCGACATTAGCAGCGACTTGCGCGCCCAGTCGGAATAGGGATGCTGACGATCGACTTCCTCGAATTTCTTGGCGGCTTCCTTCGGATCGCCCTTCTTGTTCATCAGGTACAGGCCCTGATTGTAGAGCTTGTCCGCCGGCTCATCGACGTAGACTTCGTCCTTGGAGAACAGCTTGTCGTAGAGCGCGCCAGCACCGCAGCCGCCCAGCATCGGCGACAGCAGCATCAACGCCAGCGCCATGCGCAGGCGGCCGCCACGATCGGACAATTTACGCGGTTCGAGCGACATGAATTCTGGCCGACCTGAGTGATGCACCGACGCGAGGATATGGTTTGCGGGTTTAAGGGTTGCTACGGGCCCGAAACCGACGCCCGTTTTCAGCGGTCCCGCAGCGATTATCTAGCCGAAAACAGTATCTGAACCAACCGGATAGGCAGACATTTCGCCCGCATTAAGGCGGGTTGCCACACTTCAAGATTCGCTTGGTTAAGACCTCTCAGCAGCCAAAAGCGGCGCTTAGGACACGTCCGGCGCGAAAGTCGCCGCGGCAAGGCCGCCGGTGACATCGGCATGGCCGCGCGCACGGCGTTTGGCGACGGGCACGAGAACCGGCTCAACCGCTTCGACGATCCGCCAGGCATGGCGGTCGGCGAGGAGTGCAGTGAGAACGGCATGGTTGAGCTTGTGGCCACCGCGAACCGACTTGTAGAGGCCGAGCAGCGGCAGACCCGCGAGCGCAAGATCGCCCACCACGTCGAGAACCTTGTGACGCACGCACTCGTCGGCGTAGCGAAGACCCTCGGCGTTGAGCACGCGGGTCTCGTCGAACACGACCGAATTCTCGAACGACGCGCCGAGCGCGTAACCCTCGCTCCACAGCTTGGCGACATCGCTCATCAGGCCGAAGGTGCGGGCGCGGCAGATATCGCGGCGGAAGCTGTCCGCATTCATGTCGAAATTATAAGCCTGACGGCCGATCTGCGAATTGGCGAAATCGATTTCGATTTCGGCGCGGAAACCATTGTGCGGGCGGATTTCGCCGAAGGAATTTCCGATCGAAACCTGAACTGTCTTGAGCACTTCGATGTAGCGGCGCGGTGCGCTCTGCTGCACGAGGCCGACGCTGTCGATAGCGGCAACGAAGGGAGCGGCGCTGCCGTCCATGATCGGCACTTCGGGGCCGTCGACTTCGATGGTGGCGTTGTCGACGCCCATGCCGCGCAGAGCGGCGAGCACATGTTCGGCGGTGGAAACGCAGGGGCCTTCCTTATCGCCGAGCACAGTCGCGAAGTCGGTGGCGATGACGGAGGTCGCGGCAGCCTGAACCTCACGGTCGGCGCCTTCGAGGCCTGTACGGATGAAAACGAAGCCGGTGTTGATATCGGCGGGAGCAAGGGTCAGAGAGACAGGCGATCCGGAATGGACGCCGACGCCGGTCACGGTGACTGGCGCGCGTAGCGTGGTTTGGCGACCGGATTTCATACCCACTTGCCCACTGACTTAACGATCCGAGGCCGAAACGCTCAAAGATCGTCCCCCAACGTGGCTGGGACCTTAGTCACTGCACCCGAAAGCGCCACTCACGCTTGTTTACCGATTGTTACCCCATTGCCGCCGCAATCGCGCCGCCGGTTCGGCCCATTCCGTATCCCAGAGCCGCTATCCTCCGGCAATATCGGAAGAAAAATATCTCATTATTGTCAGTGGCTTATCGGAACAGAATTTAATCCGCTGTCGCGCCAGCAAAAAGCCCCGGTCGATCTGACCGGGGCCTTTTGATTTCACCGATTGTAACAGACCTCAGTTGGCCTGCCGCCGCAGAAAGGCGGGGATATCCAGATGGTCGTCCGAACCCTGGGAAGGCACGGGAGCCGTCCGGCCGTGAGAATCGAGTCCCTGAGGCGCTGGGCGGCGACCGTACTCCGACACCGGCTCTCCGCCGAACTCCGGCGGAATCGGCTTGAGCGGCTTACGGGCGGGCAGCGGAGGCATCGCGGACATTTCGGGTGCCGAAGTGCGCCCCGAGACCGGGGCTTCGCTGTCCTCGTCGCGGCGGCCGAGGCCGACATTGGCAAGGCGCTGGAGCAGCGAGGTGCGAGCCTTCTGCGGGTGATCCTCAGAGGTTTCGCCGCGGGCGCGGCGGATTTCGTTCTGGGCCGGAACCGGCAATTCGTCGAAATCCGGCATGCGCGGCGCGCGAAGCGGGAGACGTTCGGCAGCCGGAGGGATGAATGCGGTCGGCGGAGCCGGCTCGTGCAATTCCATCGGCTCTTCGTGATCGGGGAACAGCGACGGCTTTGGCGGGATCGGACGCACGCTGACATCGCCATAGGTTGCCGACTGTGCCGGAACCGGACGCTCGATCGGCGCAACGGCTTCGGCAATCGCTGCGAGCGCAGCCTTGTCGATCTGCTCGGCGCGGATCGGAGAAGCGGCAACCGCAGGCTTGGCTTCGTGTTTCGCAACCGCGCGCTGGGTATCGGCGCGCAGGCGCGCAGTAAGTTCGGCGAGGCGGCTCTTTTCAGGAACGGCCGAGCTTGTCGAAGACGGAATACCGGCCTTCGCAACGGACGCTTCGGTGCCGGTCGCAACGACCGAGACGCGGATGACACCGTCGAGGCTTTCGTCGAACGTCGCGCCGACAATGATGTTGGCGTGCTCGTCCACCTCTTCACGAATACGGGTCGCGGCTTCGTCGACTTCGAACAGCGTGAGATCCTTGCCGCCGGTGATGGAGATCAACAGGCCCTTCGCGCCCTTCATCGACGAATCGTCGATCAGCGGGTTGGCGATGGCGGCTTCGGCGGCGGTCATGGCGCGCTTCTCGCCCGACGCTTCGCCGGTGCCCATCATGGCCTTGCCCATGTCCTTCATCACAGCGCGGACATCGGCGAAGTCGAGATTGATGAGGCCTTCCTTGACCATCAGATCGGTGATGCAGGCGACGCCCGAATAGAGCACCTGGTCGGCCATCGCGAACGCGTCGGCGAAGGTGGTTTTCTCGTTGGCGACACGGAACAGATTCTGGTTCGGGATGATCAGCAGCGTATCGACCACCTTGGCGAGTTCGGCGATGCCGATCTCCGCCGTCTTCATGCGGCGCACACCCTCGAAGTGGAACGGCTTGGTGATAACGCCGACGGTGAGGATTCCCATCTCGCGCGCGGTCGCAGCGATGACGGGAGCCGCACCCGTACCTGTGCCGCCGCCCATGCCGGCGGTGACGAAAACCATGTTCGCGCCCGTCAGATGGTCGCGGATCTCATCGAGAACTTCCTGTGCTGCCGCCGCGCCGATATCCGGCTGCGAGCCCGCGCCCAATCCCTGCGTCACCTGGGTGCCCATCTGCACGATGCGCTGGGCCTTCGACATCGTGAGCGCCTGCGCGTCGGTATTGGCGACGACGAAGTCGACGCCCTGCAGACCGGCCGCGATCATGTTGTTGACGGCATTGCCGCCTGCGCCGCCGACGCCGAACACGGTGATACGCGGCTTCAGCTCGCGGATATCGGGTTTCTGGAATTCCAGTGTCATTGTTGCCTCTCGAATTACGCGCGCGCGCTAAACGCTCGGGATATACGCCCAAGCCGTTAATAGATCGGTAAGGATGACGGTCCCGGCCATCAAAAACCCTCGCGAAGCCATCGCCCGATCTTTCCGAAGTAGCCGCCGTCTGTCCCCGTCATGAGTTGCCGCGTTTGCCGCGGTTCAATGTGTTCGCGATGAGCGAATTGGGGGTACACCAGCAGGCCTGCAGGCACCGCGAAGGAGGCAAATTTGGCTTCCGGCGGCAGGCGGACGAAGCCCAGGGGGCGTCCGACCCGAACCGGCCGGTTGAGAATGCGCGATGCGGTTTCCGGGATTCCCGGCAGCTGCGACGCACCACCGCTCAACACAACTCGCGCCCTCGGCTCTGCCGCAAAGGGGGAATCCGCGAGCCGGTCCCTGACCATCTCAAAAGTCTCCTCGACCCGCTGCCTTACGATGTTGGCAATCGTGGCGCGTGAAACGATTTGCGATGCATCGCGGTCGAAGTCATCCGCGACCGGAACGCTGACCGAGTCGCGAGCATCGGATCCGCCCGTCAAGGCGGTGCCATATAACGTCTTGATTCGCTCGGCATCCGCAATGCATGTGCCCAGGCCCCGTGCAAGATCCATCGTGATGTGTTGCCCGCCGAGCGCAAACCCGCCGGCATGGACGAACTGGCCGCCCGAATAGGTGGCAATGGTTGTGGTGCCCGCGCCCATCTCGACAACGGCAGCGCCGAGATCGGCTTCATCGCCGGTCAGGACCGCCAATCCCGCGGCATAAGGTGCAGCAGCCATCGCCTCGACGTTCAGATGACAGCGCTCGACCACCAGCATGAGGTTCTTGGCGGCGGTCGCGTCGGCGGTGACGACATTCATGTCGATTCCAAATTGGCGCGCGACCATGCCGCGCGGGTCGCGGACGCCTTTGACGCCGTCGAGCGAATAGCCGACGGGAATCGTGTGAAGAACGGTGCGTCCCGGCGGTGTCGCGTGGCGCATGCCGGTACCGATCACGCGCGTCATGTCGTGCGGCGCAACCGAACCGCCGCGAATCTCGGACGACGCTTCGACGAGCTCCCCACGCAGACGGCCGGCCGATACCGACAGCAGAACGGATTCGACGCGGACCTTCGCCATACGCTCGGCCAGCGCGACGGCCTGCCGCACCGCATGTTCGCAGGCATTGAGATCGGCGACCGCGCCGGACTTCATGCCGCGCGACTGAATATGGCTGAGACCGATGATTTCGACCGCATGCGTGCGGCCCGGCAACGCTTCGGTCGGCGAACAAGGCTTTAATCGCCCGATAAGACAGGCGATCTTGCTGGTTCCAATATCGAGGGCGGCGACGAGCGCCGATTTGTTCGGCGGCATCCGGCGCGTTTTTGGGGTCTGGACACCGTCGAGGCCGGTCATGCGTCACCGGCCTTCTTTTTCGGCATCTTGGCCTTCAGCGATTCCTCGCGCGCCTTCGCCGCGTCTTCCGACAGGCGCACGGTCACGCGATCCGGCAGCCGCATGTCGATGGCGGTGATGTCGCGCGAAAACAGATCGTTTTCCTTGTCGAGTCTGGTGAGCGTTTCGAGAGCACCGTTCAGATTGGTTTCCGGCAGGCGGATGTCGAGGCCATTGTTGAGGCGCAGATTCCAGCGGCGTTCGCCGACGAACACCATCGCCTTCACCTGCGAGCGCACATGCGGGTAGAACCCGAGCATCTGCAGAAAATCCTTCGCGCGCGTCTCGGCGCCCTTGCCGACAACGAGCGGCAACATGACGAAGCGGCTGGCGACGAACGGCTCCAGCACTGTGCCGTCGTCGCCGATCACGGACACGCGCCCGTCGTGCTGCCACAGCGCATAAGGCGCGCGCTCGGTGATGTCGATCTGCAGCTTGCCAGGGTAGAGTTTCTGCACGGTCGCCTCGCCGATCCACGGATCGGATTTCAGGCGGTCGCGCACGTCTGAGGCATTGAGAAACAACAGCGAGGAGCGCCCGTTTACGCCGCCTGCGGTGAGAACCTCATCCTGCGTGAGTTGCTTGCGGCCGGTGATCGCGACATCGGTGATGCGAAAGCCGACGGCATTGGCGGCGGCGTTGCGCGTATCGCTGACCGCGCCGAAAAAGCTGTCGACCTCGCCACTCCGGATCAATCCGAATACGCCGGCGGATGCGATAAGAACAACGAAGGCTGCGACTCCGACACCGCGCGGCAGAAAGCGTTCCAGCGCCGCAAACCGGCTGTTGCGATCGTGATCGTCGAAAGCAGAAATCGAGGCGGGCCGGATGACGGGCTCAGGCGAACGGACGCGGGAACGCGAGGCCCTTTTCTTGGCGGCCTTTTTTCCCAGGTCAGATTGATGCCCCTGCTCTACCGGCCGAGAGAGGCGTCCTCCACCATCCATTGCACCAACTCGTCAAATGTCACGCCCGCATACGCTGCAAGCTCTGGAACAAGTGACGTCTCGGTCATTCCGGGTTGGGTGTTCACTTCGAGGCAGATCAGTCCGTCTGTCCCCTCGATGCGGTCGTCGTAACGGAAATCCGCACGGCTCACGCCCCGGCAACCGAGCGCCATATGCGCCGCCAGCGTCAACCTTCGGACCTCCTGGTAAACAAAAGGTAAAATAGGTGCGGGCAGGACGTGTTTTGACCCGCCTATTGAATACTTTGCCTCGTAATCGTAGAACTTGAGCGACGACTCGATCTCGATCACTTCGCTTGCCTCGCCCTTGATGACGGCGCAGGTCAGTTCCTTACCCGCGATGTATTTTTCGACCAGCAACTGGTCGCCGTGAGCCCAGTCGTCGCGGAAAAGCTCCTGAGGCGGATGCGCGTGATCTTCCGTCACGATGAAAACGCCGACGCTCGATCCATCCGCTACCGGCTTGATGACGTAAGGCGGCTTCATCGGGTGGGCCTTGGCGATCTTCAGACGCGACAGCGTGACGCCTTCGGCCACAGGCACGCCTGCGGTGGCCATTACAGTCTTGGCGAGATCCTTCTGCATCGCCAGTGACGACGAGAGTACGCCGGAATGCGTGTAGGGAATCCCGATGGTTTCGAGCACGCCCTGGATGGTGCCGTCTTCGCCGGGGCGTCCGTGCAGCATTACCAGCGCCACGTCGGGCTTGAGCTGATCGAGAACGGTCGCGATGTCGCGCTTCACGTCGATGCGCGTGACGCGATAACCCTTGCGCTCAAGCGCATCGGCGCACGCCTTGCCCGAGCGCAGCGAGACTTCCCGCTCCGACGACCATCCACCCATCAAGACCGCGACGTGTTTTGACATCAGGCTTTTCCGATCCGCTTGATTTCCCATTGCAGTTCGACGCCGGAGTGTTGCTTGACGCGAGCGCGAACCGTCTCGCCCAAGGTTTCGATATCATGCCCCGTCGCGTCGCCCGTGTTGATCAGAAAATTGCAGTGCATTTCGGACACCTGCGCGCCGCCGATCTTCAGGCAACGGCAACCGGCCGCATCCACCAGCTTCCACGCGCTGTGACCCGGCGGGTTCTTGAACGTCGAGCCGCCGGTTTTCTCGCGGATCGGCTGCGCGGTTTCGCGATGGGTCTGCACTTCATTCATCCGCGCGCGAATCTTTTCGGCATCGGCGATGTATCCGCGAAACAGCGCAGACGTAAAGACAACCGAGGGATCAACACCGGAATTGCGGTAGACGAATTTCATGTCGGCGTTGCTGAACGTCTGCTTCCTTCCATCGCGTGAAATGCCGGTCGCCTCAATCAACACATCCTTGGTCTCGCCGCCGTTCGCGCCCGCGTTCATGCGCAGCGCGCCGCCGATGGTGCCGGGAATTCCGAAGTAGAATTCAAGCCCGCCGATATTCGCGGCGGCCGCGACTTCGGCAACGCGCTTGTCGAGGACGGCTGTTCCCGCACGAACCGCGTCGCCCTCGGCTTTCACGTCGCCGAATCCTTTCGGCGAGAGACGAACGACAACGCCTTCGACCCCGCCGTCGCGCACGATGAGATTCGATCCGACGCCGACGACATAGACCGGAATGCTCGTCGGCAATTTCGACAGGACATAGGCGAGATCGTTTTCATCGGCGGGCGTGAATAAAATCTGCGCCGGTCCGCCAACACGAAACCACGTCAATGGTGCAAGCGATTCATTCGCAAGTAACCGCCCGCGCAAATCCGGCATCGCGGATTTTAGCTCACCGCTGATATCGGGAAAGCTCAAGCCTTCAGCGCCTTCAGTTCGCCCGGCAATGCGTAGGCCCATTGCGTGATGTTGCCCGCGCCGAGCAGCACGACGAAATCGTCTTTCTTCGCGATATCGCGCACAACACCGGCCAGCGCGGCGGCACTCTCCAGCGGAATGACTTCGCGATGGCCATGCGAACGCAGGCCCAGCACGAAGTGATCGCGGTCGATTCCCGGTATAGGCGCTTCGCCTGCGGGATAAACGTCGGCGACGATCACGGCATCCGCGTCGTTGAAGCAGGTACAGAATTCCTCGAACAGCGATTGCAGCCGCGTATAGCGATGCGGCTGCACCACGGCGACAACCTTGCCTTTCGTGGAATCGCGCGCGGCTTTGAGCGCGGCTGCGATTTCCACCGGATGATGTCCGTAGTCGTCAATGATCGTGACACCGTTCCATTCGCCGGTCTTGGTGAAGCGTCGCTTCACGCCACCGAATCCGGCAAGCGCATTGCGGATCGCCTCGTCTGAAATTCCGATTTCATGCGCAACCGCAATTGCCGCTGTGGCGTTGAGCGCGTTGTGACGTCCTGGCATCGGCAGCATCAGATCCGGAATGACATGCTGCACGTCGGTCGTGCGGTTGCGAAATTCGACCTTGAACTTCGATCCGCCCTTAAATGGTTCGAGATCGACAAGTCGCGCATCGGCCTGCGGGTTCTCGCCGTAGGTGATAATGCGGCGATCCTCGATCTTTCCGACCAGCGCCTGCACCACAGGATGGTCGATGCACATCACAGCGAAACCGTAGAACGGCACGCTCTCGACGAAGTTGCGAAATGCGTCCTGCACGGCGTCGAACGTCTTGAAGTGATCGAGATGCTCGGGATCGACATTGGTGACGATTGCGACATCGGCGGGCAATTTCAAAAACGTGCCGTCGCTCTCGTCGGCTTCGACGACCATCCACTCGCCCGCACCGAGCCGCGCATTGGTGCCGTATGCGTTGATGATGCCGCCGTTGATGACCGTCGGATCGAGGTTGCCCGCATCCAGCAACGTCGCGACCATCGAAGTTGTGGTGGTCTTTCCGTGCGTACCGGCAATCGCGATGCAGCTTTTCAGCCGCATCAGTTCGGCGAGCATTTCGGCGCGGCGCACGACGGGAATGCGAAGCCCGCGCGCGGCGATCAATTCCGGATTGTCGCGTTTGATGGCAGTGGAGACGACCAGCACATCCGCGCCGTCGACATTCTCCGCCTTGTGGCCAACGGTGACCTTGACGCCCTTGCTGCGCAGGCGAACGACGTTGGCATTTTCCGAAGCGTCGGAGCCTTGCACCGTGTAGCCGAGATTACAAAGCACCTCGGCGATGCCGCTCATGCCGATGCCGCCGATCCCGACAAAGTGGATGGGTCCGATTTCGCGCGGCAGTCTCATCAAATATCCCCGGTTTTCGGCGTACTGGATGCCTTGCTTTGGCAGGGCATGACAAGACCAAACTAAGGCCGAATTGCCTGCAAACCGGCGACTTTGGTTACCAGATCGGCCAAACGCTCCGCCGCGTCGAGCTTACCGACAGCCTTTGCGTTTTTTGCCATGTCCGCAAGGCGCTGCGGCTCGGCGGCGAGCGCGGAAATTTCCGCCGCGAGTCGGTCCGGCGTGAATTCGCTTTGCGGAATGCGGATCGCGGCGTCCACGTCTTGCAATACGCCGGCATTGGCAAACTGGTCCTGATCGATCGCTCCCGGCAGCGGCACCAGAATCGAAGGACGCCCGATCGCGCCAAGTTCCGCGACCGTCCCCGCGCCCGAACGCGATACGACAAGGTGGCTCGACGCGAGACGCACGGGCAGGTCGCCAAAGAACGGCGCCAGCTCAACGTTCACTTTCAGTCTGTCGTAAGTCGCGCGCACGCGCGCCATGTCTTCGTCGCGGACCTGCTGCACGATCGTCAGTCTGTTCCAGAGCGACGGCTCCAGCCGCTCGATGGCCGGCGGCACGATATCCGCCATGATGCGCGCGCCCTGGCTGCCGCCGACAACGAGCAAGCGCAGCGGACCCGTCGCGGTGGGCGCGGAATATTCAACAGCAGCCGCGGCGAGAATGGCTGGACGCATCGGCGTGCCGGTGACGGTCGCTTTTGCCGCGAGTGCAGGATCGTGATCGAGCACGCCCGGCAACGAGGTCGCAATCGCACTCGCGCGCGACGACAAAAGTTTGTTGGCGCGGCCCATCACTGCATTGGCGTCGTGAATGACGGTCGGGATACCGAGCAACTTCGCGGCAAGTAGCGGCGGCAATGTCGGATAGCCGCCGAAGCCGACCACGGCGCGCGGCTTCGATCGCTGCAGAAGCATCAGCGCCTTGATGCCACCCGCGGCGAGCATCGTGCCGGTTCGTGCCAGCGCCCACGGCGTTTTGCTTCGTACAGTCTCCGACGGCACGATGTCGAACATGTCGCGCGAGAACAGACCGCCATATTGAACGGCGCGGGAATCCGTCACCAGCCGCACACGCGCCCCGCGCTTCATCAGCGCAACGCCCAGCGCCTCGGCGGGAAACAGATGCCCTCCGGTGCCGCCCGCCGCCAGCATGATGAGTGGCGCGTCTGTCATTTTCTTGCGCGAATTCTTTTCGCAAAACCACTGCACACTTTTTCGGAATGCGCGTTCATCAAGCGTAACCGTGTGCGGCGTTCGCGGCACCGATCGATTCCATTTCGACGCGCGGCCGCTGGCGCGTCAACGCGAGCAACATGCCGACGCCGTAGGCCAATGAGACCATCGACGAGCCGCCGTAGGAAATGAACGGCAGCGTCATACCTTTTGCGGGCATCAGATGCAGGTTCACCGCCATGTTGATCGAGGCCTGGATGCCGAACATGATCGCAAGGCCCGCAGCCGCAAAGCGCGCGAACAGATCCTCGCTCTGATAGGCGCGCGTCAGCGCACGGATCACGATGAAGGCGAACAGCGCGAGCAGTGCCAGACACAGAATGATGCCGAACTCTTCGGCCGCGACTGCAAATGCGAAATCGGTGTGACTATCCGGCAGGATGCGCTTCACCGTGCCTTCGCCAGGCCCCTGCCCGAACCATCCGCCCTTCATGAAGGATTCCAGAGCTGTATCGACCTGAAAGGTATCGCCCGAAGACGGATCCATGAATCGTTTGATGCGTCCGGCGACGTGCGGGACCATGAAGTAGGCGGCGGTCAACCCGACGATCGACGCGCCCATCAGTCCGAACACCCAGACGATCCGCATACCGGCGATGAAGAACAGCGCACCCCACACCATGAGGACAAGCATGGTCTGTCCGAAATCGGGCTCGAGCACCAAGAGCGTCACCATTGTCATCAGAAGCGCGAGCGCCATCGATGTCGCCGGCATTTCGGGACGGCGCGCAGATTCCGCAAACAGCCACGCGACGAGAACGACGAATGCAGGCTTGGCACATTCGGATGCCTGAATATTGACACCGAGCAGCGTGATCCAGCGCTTCGCGCCTTTCACCTCCGGTCCGATCAGCAGCGTCGCCACGATGAGCGCGACACTGAGGGCGAAGACGATCAGCGCCGAGCGGCGGATTTGCCGCGGCGACAGGAACGAGACGCCGATCATCACAATGATGGACGGAATGAGGAAAATCACGTGACGGTTGAAGAAATGAAACGGATCGAGTCCCAGCCGCGCCGCGACCGGCGGACTGGCCGCAAGCGACAGGATCACGCCGCCGAGCATCAGCGCCATGATGGCGGCCAGCAGCATGCGGTCCACCGTCCACCACCATTCGCTGAGCGGCGTGCGCCGTTCGCGGGAAATCATAACGACGCCTCCTTGACCGGCGTGACGGAGCCGAGAGCCATGACGAGATCGCGGAATTTGTCGCCGCGCTTCTCGAAATTCGGGAACTGATCGAACGATGCACACGCCGGAGAAAGCAGCACGACCGGCTCCTTCAGCCCCGATTCCTGCGCATCCCGCGCAGCATGGGGCACGGCGGTTTCCAAATCCTTGCTGATCTCGTGCGGAACCGCACCCAGCGTGCCGGCAAACTCTTGTGCCGCCTCACCTATTAGATAGGCCTTGCGGATGCGCGGAAAAAATTCGCGCAAGGACTCGATACCGCCGGTTTTCGGCTTTCCGCCTGCAATCCAGAAAATATCGCCGAAGGACGACAGAGCGCGGGCAGCGGCGTCCGCGTTGGTGCCTTTGGAGTCATTGATAAAGAGCACGCTGGCCTTGCGGCCGATCTGCTCCATGCGATGCGCGAGGCCGGGAAAGCTCCGCAATCCGCCCTGCAATGCCTTGCCGCTGACGCCGAGCGCAAGTGCGGCGGACGCTGCGCACGCCGCGTTCTGAGCGTTGTGCGTTCCGCGCAGCGAGCCGATACCGCCAAGCTGCGCGATCTCATTTCGAGCACCATCTTTCGCGCGAACCAGACGCTCGCCTTCGAGATAGACGCCGCTGTCGAGCACACGCTCGACGGAAATGCGAACGACATGCTTGCCGTGCTGCTCGGTGCGATCCGCAATCGCGCGGCAGAAATCGTCGTCGACGCCGACAATCGCCGTGCCGCCGCGCTGCACATTGGCGACGAGGCGTTCCTTCACATCCGTGTAATGCTGGATCGTGCCGTGCCGGTCGATGTGATCTTCGGTCACATTCAGAAGAATGCCGACACTCGGATCGAGCGACGGCGTGAGGTCGATCTGATACGACGACATCTCGATCACGTGCACGCGGCCAAGTTTTGGCGGCTCGAGCGACAAAATCGCCGTGCCGATATTGCCGCCCATCTGCGTATCGAAACCGGCGCTGCGCATCAGATGCGCAACGAGTGCCGTGGTCGTCGATTTTCCGTTGGTGCCGGTGATCGCTACGAACGGCGCGCTTGGTGCGTGCCTGCGGCGCTCGCGGCAGAACAGTTCAATATCGCCGATCACTTCGACGCCGGCTTTCTTCGCGAGTTGCACGGTCCAGTGCGGCTCGGGATGCGTCAGCGGCACGCCGGGCGTGAGAACCAGCGCGGCAAAATCTGTCCACGGCACATCGCGCAGATTTTCCGTCGTAAAACCCGCCTTCGCCGCTTCCGCCATTTTTTGCGTGCTGTCGTCGCAGGCAATGACATTCGCGCCGCCCGCCTTCAACGCGTGGCAGCTTGCGAGTCCCGAGCCGCCGAGGCCGAACACCGCAACGGTCTTGCCAGCGAATGACGTGACGGGGGTCAACGTCTACCTCAGTTTCAGGGTCGACAGGCCGGCAAGCGCGAGCATCACCGAAATGATCCAGAACCGGATCACGATCTGCGGCTCGGTCCATCCCTTCTGCTCGTAGTGATGATGGATCGGCGCCATGCGGAAAAAGCGTTTGCCTGTGAGTTTGTACGAGGCGACCTGCACGATCACCGACAGCGCTTCGACGACAAACAATCCGCCGATCACAGCGAGAACGATCTCGTGCTTGGTCGCGACGGCGATTGCGCCAAGCATACCGCCAAGCGCAAGCGATCCCGTGTCGCCCATGAAGATCGACGCGGGCGGCGCGTTGAACCAGAGGAATCCCAATCCCGCACCGAGCACCGCGCCGCAAAGCACCGCGAGTTCGCCGGTGCCTGCGACATAACGGATCTGCAGATATTCGGCGAACACCGCGTTACCTGCGAGATACGCGATCATTCCGAAACTGCCGGCCGCGATCATCACCGGCACGATGGCGAGACCGTCGAGGCCGTCAGTAAGGTTCACCGCATTGCCCGCGCCAACGACGATGAACGCCGCGAAGATGACGAAGAACCACCCGAAGTTGATGGTGAATTCTTTCAGGAACGGAATCGCAAGCGCGGTCGCGGACTGATCGCGTCCGAACCAGATAATGAGCGAACAGCCGATCAGCGCGATGGCGCCTTCGACGGCGAGCCGCGTGCGCGCGGAAAATCCCGCGTCGGTCTGCTTGGTGACTTTGAGATAGTCGTCATAGAAGCCGACGAAGCCGAAACCGAGCGTGATGCCGAGCACGATCCAGACATAGGGATTGCGCAGGTTCGCCCACAGCAATGTCGCGACGAGAAGGCCTGCGAGAATCATCAGGCCGCCCATCGTCGGCGTGCCTTTTTTCGTCACGAGATGCGTCGGCGGCCCGTCGGCACGGATCGGCTGGCCCTTGCCCTGACGCAGGCGCAGATGATCGATGATCCACGGACCGAACATGAAGACGACGAGCGCGCCCGTCACCATTGCGCCGCCGGTACGGAACGTGATGTAGCGGAACACGTTGATGCCGGGGATCGTTCCTACGAGATCTGTCAGCCAATAAAACATTCAAACCGTCCTGTGCCGCCAGCCTAGACGACAGCGTCGTCGAGCGCGGCCTTTCCTGGAAATCGCTTTTGCAATGCCGTCACAATCAATTTCATACGCGAACCGAGCGAACCCTTTATCATTATAGCATCGCCGGAACCGAGAGCGGACGTGACCTGCGATTCGAGCGCCGCAGAATCGCTGGCATAGCCGCCCTTCTGCGCCGAAGGAAGCGCCTCCCACAAATGTTGCATCAATGGGCCGCAGCAGAACACCGCATCGATTCTATTGGCCGCAATCGCCTCTGCCAGACCGCGATGAAGCGCCGGGCCGGCCGGCCCCAATTCCAGCATGTCGCCGAGCACGGCGATACGCCGTCCGCGCAGGCCGATTTGCGCCTGGCCCAAGACAGTGAGCGCCGCCGCCATCGACGCCGGATTGGCGTTGTAGCTTTCGTCAATCAGCGTCGCCGTGCCGCCAGATATATTAAGAGTCTCGCGCACGCCGCGACCTGAAGCGGGCTTGATCTGAGCCAACGCCAACGCCGACAGCGCGAGGTCCGCGCCCGCGAGCGACGTCGCAGCCAGCACAGCGAGAGAATTCATTGCGATGTGGCGGCCCGGAACGGCGATCTTGTAAGTGACATCATGGCCGAGAATATTGGCATGAACCGTCGAGCAATTCGGATGCAGCGAAATGTCGATCAATCTCGCATCGGCCTTCTCGTTTGCACCGAACGATATGATGTGTGCGCCCTTCGCTTCCGCGCGCTGCCTCAGCCGCGCGAATTGCGAATTGTCGGCGTTGAGCACCGCTGCGCCGCCCGGCTCCAGTCCTGAAAAAATTTCCGCCTTCGCGTCGGCAATCGCCTCGATGCCTGCGAAAAATTCCAGATGCACAGGCTCGACCGTTGTGACGATAGCGACATGCGGCCGCACCATTTTCACCAGCGGCTCGATTTCGCCGGCGTGATTCATGCCGATTTCGAATACGGCGAATTTCGCAGATGCCGGACATCGCGCCAGAGACAGCGGCACGCCCCAGTGATTGTTGAAGGAAGCAGCCGACGCATGTGTCTCGCCCTGCGCGCCGAGAACCGCAAGCAGCGCTTCCTTGGTCGATGTCTTGCCGACCGAGCCTGTTACGGCGATGACTTTTCCTTTGAGGCGCGCGCGCGCGGCTTTCGCCAGATCGACAAGTGCGGCCAGCACGTCATCGACGATCAATAGCTTTGCATCTGCGGCGAACGTCGCGCGATGCGCTTTGGCGACCACGGCAACGGAAGCGCCCTTCTCCAGCGCCGCCGTCACGAAATCATGCCCGTCGTGAACATCGCCCTTGATGGCGAAATACGCTTCGCCTGCCGTCAGCGTGCGCGTGTCGATGGAAATGCCGGTGACCTTTTCCGAAGGCGCACCGCTGCGTTCCGCGCGCATCGCATCCGCCATCGCCGAGACAGTCCACAGCGCGCTCATGCGGCATACTCCGCAAGCGCAGCACGTGCCGCTTCGTGATCGCTGAACGGCAAAGTCTTGTCGCCGACGATCTGCCCGGTTTCGTGCCCCTTGCCCGCGATCAGAAGCGCGTCGCCCTTCTGCAGATTGGAAATTGCAAAGCGGATCGCCTCGGCACGATCGCCGATGTCCTTTGCGTCCTTTGCAGCAGAGAGGATCGCCGAGCGAATGGTTGCCGGATTTTCCGAACGCGGATTGTCGTCGGTGACGATGATAGCGTCAGCCTTTTGCGTGGCGACTTCGCCCATCAACGGACGCTTACCGCTGTCGCGATCGCCGCCCGCGCCGAAAACAACGATGAGTTTGCGTTTCGCATAAGGCCGCAATGCTTCGAGTGCCTTAGCCAGCGCATCCGGCTTGTGTGCGTAGTCAACAAAAATCGGCGCGCCATTGCGTTCGCCGACCAACTCAAGACGGCCCGGCGCGCCCTGAAGTTTTTCGATTGCGTTAAAAACGCGCTCTGCGTTACCGCCGGTCGCAATGGCGAGTCCCGCCGCGACCAGCGCGTTCTCGATCTGGAATTCGCCGACCAGCGGCAGATGCAGTGCGTATTTGCGGCCCGCATGCTCGATGGCGAGCTTCTGCGCGAAACCGTCGATGGAGGCGCCGGCCAATCGGATTGCATCGCCCCTGCGCCCCACCGTCATGATGTCGAGCTTGCGCGCACGCGCGGCTTCGATCACCGCCGTCGAATGCTCGTGATCGGCGGCGATCACCGCAGCACCGCCATCCGAAATCAGGTCGGTGAACAGCCGCAGCTTGGCGCGAAGATAATGTTCGACGGTCGGATGATAGTCCATGTGGTCGCGCGACAGATTGGTGAAGCCGCCGGCCTTGATGCGAACGCCGTCGAGACGATACTGGTCGAGACCGTGCGAGGATGCTTCGAGCGCGAGATGCGTGACGCCCTCGCCTGCCAGTTCATCGAGCGAGCGATGCAGCGCAATCGGGTCCGGCGTCGTTAACGAGCCGTAGATGGTGCGCTTCGGTGAAACAAGACCGATGGTGCCGATGCTTGCGGACGCATGGCTGAGACTTTCCCAGATCTGCCGCGTGAACGCCGCGACCGATGTTTTGCCGCTGGTGCCGGTCACCGCCGCGATGGTTTCCGGCTGGCGCGAAAAAAATCGCGCGGCGGCCAGCGACAGCGCACGGCGCGGATTGGGCGATGCGATGAAGGCAACGCGATTGTCGTTCTGCGGAATGCGATCGGCGATCACGGCAACGGCGCCGGATGCAATCGCCTGATCGACGAATTTCGATCCGTCGGTCTTCGTACCCGCGAGCGCGAAGAAAGCATCGCCCGGCTTCACGGTGCGGCTGTCCACGGCAAGACCCTTGATGACGACAGCGGCGTGCTGCGCGTCCACCACGGCATCGCCACTGAAAAGGTCGCCCAGCGTCATGTCACCCCAGTCCGAAAGCGCCCGATCCGATGCGCTTACCGGCTCTCCCTCGATGTCGCAAGAATAAGGCGGTCGGACGGCGGCAGATCGAAACGGGGCATGATTCCCAGAAGCGGCGCGATCCGTTCGATGACCTTTGCGCCGGTCGGAACGGCATTCCAGCCGGAGGTGATGAAACCGTGGGTTTCCGGGATGGCCTGCGGCTCGTCGAGCATAATGAGTAGCTGATACTTCGGATTGTCCGCCGGCAGGATCGCGGTGAAGGAGTTCAGCACCTGCTTTTTGGCATAGCGGCCGTTGACGACCTTTTCGGCCGTGCCGGTTTTGCCGCCGACATAATAGCCTTCCACATTGGCCATCTTGGCGGTACCGACTTCGGCGTTCAGCCGCATCAGGTAGCGCATCTTGTCGCTGGTTTCCGGTTTGACGACACGGGTCGCGAGCTTCATCGCCTCGGCTTCGCTGCGCTTGAGGAATGTCGGCGGAATGAGATAGCCGCCATTGATGACGGCATCGATTCCCATAACGGCCTGCAGCGGCGCGACCGACAGGCCGTGCCCGAACGCGATGGTGACGGTGTTCAGTTCGCCCCAGTGCTTCGGCACGATGGGCTCGGCGCTTTCCGGCAATTCGGTGCGCAGGCGATCGAGCTGGCCGAGCTTTTTCAGGAACGCCTTGTGCGCGTCCACGCCTTGCGACAATGCGATGCGCGCCGCGCCGATGTTCGACGAATAAGTGAAAACTTCCGCGAGCGAAATGCTGCGCCCGAGCGGATGACTATCGCCGATGGAGAACTTTCCGTAGCGCAGCGACGCACGCGCGTCGAACTGCGAGTTGAGGTTGACCTTGCCGGAATCCAGCGCCATCGCCAGCGTCAGCGCCTTGAAGGTCGAGCCCATTTCATAGACGCCGGTTGTGAGGCGATTGATACGGGTCGGATCGTTGGCTTCGCGCGGATTGTTCGGATCGAAATCCGGCACCGACACCATCGCGACGATTTCGCCGGTCCTGACGTTGGAGACGAGGCCCGCCGCCGCCTTGGCCTTGAATTTGTCTTTCGCTTTCAGGAGCTCATCGCGCAGCGCGTGTTCGACGCGCGCATCGACCGCAAGCTCGACAGGCTTTTGCAATCGGTCGGTCGCAAATCCTGCGCGGTGCAAATCCGCAAGTCCGGAATTGTCGAGCCACTTTTCGATTCCGGCGATGCCTTGGTTGTCGATGTTGACGAGGCCGATGACGTGCGACAGTTCCGGCCCGCTCGGATAGACGCGCTTGTTCTCGCGCAAGAAGCCAATGCCGGGAATGCCGAGACGATAGATGTCCTTCTGCTGCTGCGGCGTGATTTCGCGCTTCAGCCAGACGAACCCCTTGCGCGACGACAGGCGGTCGCGCAATTCGCCGGCATCGAGATCAGGCAGCGTCGCGGTCAGAAGCTCGATGGCTTCGTCCTTGTCGATAATCCGTCTTGGTTCGGCGAACAGCGACGGTGCCTTGACGTCTGTCGCGAGAATTTCGCCGTTGCGATCCACGATATCAGGGCGCGCGGTGGCGATGGCGTCCTGCGCAGCCGTGCGGCGCGTGCCGTGATTGTCGCCGGTGATCGCGAACAGAACGAGCCGGCTGCCGATGATAAGAAACGTAACCGCAAAGGCGACGATCGCGAACCCGACGCGCGTTCGTGCCTTTGCCGAACGATCTGCATCGCGCCCATAGAGAATTGTGCGCACGAAACGGGTGCGCCAGGATTCCGTCGGCCTGCGGGAGCGATGAGAGATAAGCGCGTGATCGGTCACCGCCTGTCCTCCGGCGAAGTCACCGACCCGGTGACGTTCGCTCTATCGTTGTCCGCGTCGGTGGTGTCGATCATCGAGCCGATTGGGTCGGGATCGTCAGGCTTGATGAAATTGGGCGGACGCGGCGGCAGATTTTTTAGCTTGTCGTATTGCGTCGTCTCGATGGGTTTGAGCGACAAATAGCGCGTCGCAAGATCCTGCAATCGTGTCGGCGTCTCGAGCTTGGCCCATTCCGCGCGGAGACTGGCGATGGCTTCGCGCTGTTCGCGGATGTCGGCACGCAGACGCAGCACGCGTTCGGTGCGCACGGTCGATTCCATCTTGATGCGATAGACATAGGCGGCGGCGAAAACCAGCGCGCAGATCACGAACAGATGGACGATGCGCACCTCACGCCCCTCGCATCACGTCGGCCAGTTGCGGCCAGTCGAAGGAAGCGGTTTCGGACAAGGAAGGAGCATCGGTACGCTGAGCGGCGCGCAGCTTTGCGGAGCGCGCACGCGGATTGGACGCGACTTCGCCGTCGCCGGCGACGATCGGGCGCTTGGTGAGAATCTCGAAGCTCGGCGCGGACTGTTCGGTTTCGGGCAGATGACGCGATCCGCCGCCGCGCTTGCCGCGCTCGTTGAGGAAATTCTTGACGATACGGTCTTCCAGCGAATGGAACGATACGACCACAAGGCGCCCGCCCGGCTTCAGCATACGTTCGGCGGCAACGAGCGCTGCGTGCAACTCATCGAGTTCTTCGTTGACGAAAATGCGCAGCGCCTGAAACGTCCGCGTCGCGGGGTGAATTTCGTTCGGTTTCGAACGCACCACGCGCGACACGATATCGGCCAGCGCCCGCGTCGTCGTGATCGGCGCTTCGCGGCGCGCCGCAACGATGGCGCGAGCCACTGCGCGCGAATGACGTTCTTCGCCGAAGATGTAGATGATGTTGGCAAGATCGGTCTCGGACGCGTGCGCAACGACATCCGCCGCCGTCGGCCCGGAGCTGGCCATGCGCATATCGAGCGGGCCGTTGAGACGGAACGAAAAGCCGCGCTCGGACTGATCGAGCTGCATCGAGGAGACACCGACATCCATCACGACGCCGTCGGCCTTGGAGATGCCTTGCGCCTTGCAGATGTCTTCGAGATTGGAAAAGCGATCTTCGACCAGCGTGAGGCGACCGTTCGACGAGTCAACGAGATCGAAGCCGCCGGCGATGGCACTGCGGTCGCGATCGATGCCGATGACGCGCGTGCCGGAAATTTTCAGGATGGCGCGGCTGTACCCGCCCGCGCCGAAAGTCGCATCGATATAAACGCCACCGTCGCGCGGCGCGAGTTGCTCGACGGCTTCCTTGCCAAGCACCGGAACGTGACGGACATGATCGTCCTCGGGCGGCATGTCAAAGCCCCTCGCGTGTGAAACCGCAGGATACCATCCCGTCGGTCCGTGATGTTCCGCCGTTTCGCGGCCGAAGAGATCGAGACTTGCGCGCTGGGCGGTCCAGATCGAGCGGAACGCGGAGGCGCTCGCAATCACACGCCGCAAATTCGAATTTCCGCATGTGATCTTGTGGCCGGGCATCGGACTTTTCGCGGGTTTTGCGCATCGATGGGGCCGCAACCGTCCCGATTCAGGCGCAATATTTCACCCTTCAGTAGCGGGCCTTATCGTTAAGGAATGGTTTACGATCCGGCATAACTTTTAATCGCGCCGCCGAACGCCGTTCTCGGCGCAATAGCCGGTTCCGGAACCGCAATGCCTCCTCATGGGCCCAAGGCTGCCGCGCTGTCGCCCGGTTTGCGCGTTTCATCAATGCAGGATCGTTGCGGCTGTTGGATTTGATTCGAAGCGTCGGCGTCCTTCCCGGTTCCCGAAGGGTTCGCGCCGATATGCCTCCGCCACTTAGAAATTTCCAGCCGGATACTCTCGTCGTCTCCGAGGTGAAGCCGTCGCCCAATTTCAACGAGCGCGAGGGCGTGTCGGACCCCGACGCGATCATTCTTCATTACACAGGTATGGCGGATGCGGCGTCCGCGCTCTCCCGTCTGTGCAGCGCAGGCACCGAAGTGTCCGCGCACTACGTCGTGGTTGAGACCGGCGACATCATTCAATGCGTACCGGAATCGCGACGCGCGTGGCACGCGGGTGCATCGTCATGGGCGGGCGAAACCGACATCAACTCGCATTCCATCGGAATTGAAGTCGTCAATCGCGGCCACGATCTCGGTTATCCGGACTTCCCGATCCGGCAGATCGCCGCCGTCATCACGCTGTGCAAGAGCATCATCCTGCGACGCGAGATTCCCGCATACCGCATTCTCGGACATTCGGACGTCGCGCCGAGCCGCAAGAAAGATCCCGGCGAGAAGTTTCCGTGGCGATTGCTGTCCGATTCCGGCGTCGGCCATTGGGTCGATCCCGAACCGATCACGCGCGGCGAGCAAAAGATGCTGGGCGCAGGCGGCGAAGAAGTCATGGCGCTGCAGGAAGCGCTCGCACGATACGGCTACGAGATTTCGGTCACCGGACGCTACGACAACAAGACGGTCGATGTGGTCTCAGCGTTCCAGCGCCACTTTCGTCCCGAACAGATCGACGGCGTTGCGGACTATTCGACGTTGACCACGTTGAACGAATTGCTGGCGGCGCTGCCGAAAGAAGCGTTTGCCGTCTGACTCGTTGCGTGTGAGCGGCGCGATGCATCAACCGAGTTGGGATAGCCGCCGGAGATAGAGACGCCGCAGCGGCTCCAGTTCCGTCGATTCAAGCGCCAGATGATATGCGGCGCGCGCTTCGTCGAAACGCCCCAACCTGCGTAACAGGTCGGCACGCACCGCCGGAAGCAATTTGTAGCCGCGCAAGGTGCCGCGTGCATCTAGCGCATCGACAAGCGCCAGCGCCTTCAGCGGACCGTCGACCATCGAAATTGCGGCGGCATGGTTGATCTCCACCACGGGCGTTGGCGCGATCCGGATCAAAACTTCGTAGAGCCCGGCAATCTGCCGCCAGTCGGTTTCGTCGAAGCTCGTTGCGCGCGCGTGCAAGGCGGCGATGGCCGCCTGTACGATATAGGAATTCGGACGGCCCGGATCCGACAACACCTGCTCGACGAGTTTCAATCCTTCCGCGATCTGGTCTTTGTTCCACAAGGAACGGTCCTGATGCTCGAGCAAGACAATGTCGCCATCCGCCGTGGCGCGGCTGGTGCGCCGCGCATCGTGAAGCAGCATCAGCGCGAGCAGGCCTTTGATCCCGTCACGCCGCGGCATCAAGGCATCGAGCAGCCGGCACAGCCGGATGGCCTCGCAGGCGAGGTCGGGACGCATCAACTCTTCGCCGGAGGTCGCGGCATAACCTTCGTTGAAAACCAGATAGATCGCGGCGAGCACGCCATGCAGGCGCTGATCGAGCGCATCGCGCTCGGGCACTTCATAAGGAATTGCCGCCAGACGAATTTTCTGCTTCGCCCGCGTCAGGCGTTGAGCCATCGTCTCTTCGCCGACCAGAAACGCGCGCGCGACCGCCGCCGTGCTGAGACCGCAGACAGTTCTCAGGGTGAGCGCAACCTGAACCTCGGTCGCGAAAGCCGGATGGCAGCAGATGAAAATCAAGCGCAGCATGTCGTCGTCAAGCGCGCCTCCATCCGCCGCCTCGTCGGCGTCAGGCAAGACAGCGGAATTCGATTCATTCTCGTAAGCGATACGATCCTGCCGCAGCTGTAATGCGCCCTGCCGCCGAATCCGGTCGATGGCCTTGTTGCGGGCGACATGAATCAGCCACGCGCGCGGATTCGACGGAATGCCGTCAGCGGCCCAGCGGTCGAGTGCTACAACAAACGCCTCCTGCAACGCATCTTCCGCAAGATCGAAATCGCCGACGAGGCGGATCAGGGTCGCAAGCGCCCTGCCCGTCTCGTCGCGGAAAATGCTTTCGATGCCGTGCGGCGTCATGCCGGTTACATTGCGTAAACCGGCCGCACTTCGATCGAACCGACCTTCGCTCCGGGAATTCGCGCGGCAATCGTAAGCGCCGTGTCGAGATCCTTCGCGTCGATCAGATAGTACCCGCCGAGCTGCTCGTGCGTTTCGGCGAATGGACCGTCAGTAGTGAGGGTTTTGCCATCGCGCACCCGCACCGTCGTGGCCATCGATGACGGATGAAGCCGGTCGCCACCCTTGAAATTTCCGCTCTGAACGATGGACTGGGTAAATACGCCGTAATCTGCCGACATTTGCTTGGCGTCAGCTTCGGTCATTTTCGCAAAATCGGATTCTTTCCGATAGATCAGCAACAGATATTGCATGTGATACTCCTGATTTGCCGGCGTCATTCGCCGTAACCCTAGACGAACGGCACAGCGGCAAAACGACATCTTCAGGATAATTTAATTTGACGGCCGGCGCGCGCGGAAGCGGCTTGACGCCGCCGCCCGAAACCCTCATGTCCTCGATTGTCAGTCGGCCGGACGGCCGCTCTCGCAACGATCGAAAGGTCGCGAGGGAGGAAAGTCCGGGCTCCTTCGACATACGGTGCCGGATAACATCCGGCGGGGGCGACCCCAGGGAAAGTGCCACAGAGAACGAACCGCCGTCCCCCACCCTGCCCTCCCCCGCTTGCGGGGGAGGAATAAGGAGGGGGCGGTAAGGGTGAAAAGGTGCGGTAAGAGCGCACCGGATTTCCGGCAACGGGGATCGCATGGCAAACCACACCGGGAGCAAGACCGAATAGGGACGGCATAGCGGCGAGTTCGTTTTCGGACGATAACTCCGCGGGGCGATGTCAGGCTCGCTGTCCGGGTAGGTTGCTTGAGGCGCCGGGTAATCGGCGTCCCAGAGGAATGGCCGTCACGTCTGCGCGGTGTAAATCATGCAGGCCCTACAGAACCCGGCTTACAGGCTGGCTGATATGTTACGCATGATCCGGAAAAGTGGATTCCGGTTTTCCGACTAAGATCATGCGCAAATAACGAGGGGCTCGGCGCAACACACCGGGCCCTTCACCATTTTAAGCGCGTGATTTTAATGCGTATCCGGCGGCGGGCCGAGCAGGTTCGGCTTGTTGACGAAGAACACCATCGCGCTGAGCGTCAGATAAAAGAAGGTCAGGATAAAGAACGCGTCGCCGAATCCCATCACGACCGCCTGACGGTGGACGATGTTCGACAGTTGCTTCAGCGCCATCAGCGATGCGTCGCCCATGCCCTGAAACTGCTGCGTGAACTTGTTGAGGGTTTCGACCGCCATCGAATTCCCCCAGTTCACGCGATCCTGCAGCCTGCTGATGTGCAGATCGGTACGGTCGTCGAGAACCTGGTTGATGACGGCAAGGCCGACCGCGCCGCCGAGATTGCGCGTGAGGTTGAAAATCCCCGAGGCATTCTTCAGCCGTTCCGGCGGCAGCGTGCCGAGCGCGATGTTGTTGACCGGGATCATCGCCATCATGATTCCGACGCCGCGAAAGATCTGCGGCCACAGCAATTCGTAGAAATCGTAATCGCGCGTGATCCATGTCATCTGCCATGAGCTGATTGCGAAGATAATCAGACCGACCGCGATCATGATGCGCATGTCGATTTTCGTCATGAGCCGTCCCACCAAGGGAGCGGTGAGGAACATCGCCGCACCCGAAACGAACATCGTTTCGCCGATCATCACCGCGCTGTAGCCGCGCACTTCGGCGAGATAGCGCGGATACATGTAGGTGAGACCGTAAAGGCCGATGCCGACGCAGAAAGAGAAGGTGCTGCCGAGCGCGAAGTTACGATCCGTGAACGCACGGATATCGACTATCGGTTCCTTCGCCGTCAGCACGCGATAGAAAAATGCAATCGCCGAAATCGCGCAGACGATTCCGAATACGAACACCGAGGTGTCCTGAAACCATTCGTACTGCGGTCCTTCTTCGAGGACATATTCCAGCGAGCCGAGAAAACCCGCCATGGCGATCAATCCCCACCAGTCGAAATGCTCGAGCAGTTGGAAATTCGGCTCATCGAAGTCGATCAGCGCCAGCACGCCGACGGTGATGAGAACGCCGGGCACGATATTGATGAAGAACAGCCAGTGCCACGACATCAGGTCGGTGATGTAACCGCCGACGGTCGGGCCGATGGTCGGCGCCAGCGTCGCGACAAGGCCGATGATCGGCGTCACCAGCGGCAGCTTGCTGCGCGGGAAAATCGTATAGGCCGACGCGAACACCGTCGGGATCATGCCCGCGCCGAGAAAGCCTTGGATCGCGCGCCACAGGATCATCTGTTCGATGGTCGATGTCAGCCCGCACATGAAGCTAGCCGCAGTAAACCCGCCGGCAGAAATCGCAAACAGCAATCGCGTGCCAAGCGCGCGCGACAGAAATCCGGACAAAGGAATCGCGACAACCTCGGCAATCAGATAGGCGGTCTGAACCCAGGACACTTCCTGGGTGCTTGCCGAGAGCCCTGCCTGAATATCGGAGAGCGATGCCGAGACGATCTGAATGTCCAGAATGGACATGAACATCCCGCACACCATGATGAAAAAGGCAAACAGGCGCTTGGGATCGACGCGGTCGCCCGCACCCGCTGGATTCAGCGGCGGCGCACCGTCCATCGTTGTGGCACCTGAAGCCATCGGCTGGTCCTTATGCGCGGCGCGTCAGCGCGCTTCGACGGGATCGACGCCTTCGGGGTCGCCCTTGGTGTTGACGCTGACGACAACCGACATGCCGGCGCGGAGTAAATTTTCGCGCGCAACCGACATCGGAACGCGGATACGCACCGGCAGGCGTTGCACGATCTTGGTGAAGTTGCCGGTCGCGTTGTCCGGCGGCAGCAGCGTGAAGACCGAGCCTGCGGCCGGCGCGAGCGAGTCGACGATGCCGCTGATCGTGCGGCCGCTGATCGCGTCCACCGTGATCGACACACGTTGTCCGGGCTTGAGACGCGCGACCTGCGTTTCCTTGAAGTTGGCGTCGATGAACACTTCGTCGATCGGAACGACGTTACCCAAGCGCTGGCCGGCCTGAACGTAATCGCCGACATTGACGAGACGGTTGGAGAAGATGCCGTCGACCGGCGCGCGGATCGTCGTGAACGACAGATCGCGAACGGCCTTCGCAAGCGAGGCGCGTAACTCTTGGAGCGTGCCTTCAGCTTCGGCCTTCTGAGCCTTGATGACATCGAGTTGCGCAACCGCTGCATCATACGCCGCCTGCGCACCCTGCACGGAGGCAACCGCCTGATCGCGTCCGGCGAGCGACTGGTCATAGGTCGCTTTCGAGGCGAAGCCCTTGCTGTTCAATTCCTGCTGACGCGCGAAATCGAGTTCGGTGCGCTTGGTCGCAGCCTGAGCGGACGCGATCTGCGACTTCTGTTGCTCGACCGCGCTCTCCTGCGCGACAGCCTGCCGGCCGATCCGCTCGATGGTGGCTTCCTGCGTCGCGACTTTCGCCTGCGCGCTGTCGAGCGCGAGCTTGTAGTCGCCGTCGTCGATCTGAAGGATGACATTGCCGGCACCGACGCGCTTGTTGTCACCGACCAGAATTCTGGAGATATTGCCCGGCACCTTCGCGCCCAGCAGCGAATTGTTCGCGCGCACGTAAGCGTCGTCGGTGGTGACGATGTAGCGGCCGACAAAAAGATAGTGCAACCCGAAATAGATCAGCGCGAGTGCAACGACCGCGCCGACACCGGCGATCAGCCGCCGCTTCGGATTGGCCTTGAGCTTCTCGCCCGCAGCGGCGGCGGCGGCTTTCGCCTTGTCCACGCCGGGAATGTCGATGGTCCGGCGGCCGGACGGCGGCTTGTCCGAAGGCTGCTGGCGCAACGCTTCCTTTTCGGACGGCGACGACGCGGGCCGCAACTCCGCCGGCTGATCGGATTCGCTGCGGACAACGCGCGCGGTCTGGTCTCGGGCAGGTGCGGCCATTCCGGCCTCCTTCGGATTTACGCATAAAAAACCGCGGCGGCATCAGACGAGCCCGCGGCCATCTTGTCACTGTCAAAATATATTGACCGAACGGTTCGGTCAATGCTATTTAAGCATCATCTGTAAATAAATCCGGGTCACCCAACGGTCCATTGCCGCTCGGATGACATTTGGAGCCAGGCTGAACGAATGGTCGTCGAAACCGCCATAGCGCCGTCAATCGTCTCCGACGAAGACGGTTCCAAGCGACGCCAGATCATGGACGGCGCGCATCGCGTGTTCATGGAGCACGGCTTCGATGCCGCCAGCATGAACGAAATCGCGCGCGCCGCCGGCGTCTCCAAGGGCACGCTGTACGTCTATTTCCCCGACAAGAGCCGGCTATTTGAAGCCATCGTCGAGCAGGAAGTGCTCGAACAGGGCAAACTTGCGTTCGATTTCGATCCGTCGATCCCGGCCGAGAAGACGCTGCGCGAGTTCGGTCGCGCCTATATCGAATTGATCTGCCGGCCCGGCGGCGATTCGAGCGTGCGGACCGTGATGGGCATCGCCGAGCGGATGCCTGAACTTGGCCGCCGCTTTTACGAAAACGTGATTCAGCACACCTTCGATACTTTCGGGGAGTATCTGAAGGCGCGGGTGAAGGCCGGCGAGCTTGTGATCAACGATGTTTCGCTCGCCTCGCCGCAATTCCTGATGATGTGCCAGGCCACGCTGTTTCAGCCGTATATTTTTCAGGCCAAGCCCGCGCCGTCCAAGGCGCAGATCGAGCGCGTCGTCGACAGCGCGACCAAGATTTTCCTGAATATGTATCGCGCGAAGACGAAGTGACCGCTCAGTCGCGATCCTTGATGTTGGACTCGTCCTCGATCCAGTCGTCATCGTCCTGCTTGCTGAAGATCGCCTTGCGCGGCTTGCGCTTGCCGGCCAGCGAAATCGAACCCGTGACGCCGGTGTCGCGCATCGCATAACCGCGCGGCGATACGCGCGCCGCAACCTGCTCGCCCGACACGGCCGCAGGCTGACAGATGATGCGGCCGCTGGAACGGCGCATCAGATCGACGTGGATGTGATCGTAATGATAGACGTTCGATCCCGGTGCGAGCACGGTGTTGAACTGCTGGCACGCGGCACCTTGCACGTCGCGCAGGAAGCCCTGCTCTTCCGGCAAACCCTTCCATCCGTCCTTCACCGAAATGCGCCGTCCATCGGCCAGCGTGAACGCTGCGATGTCGAGCGCGTTGCCGAAAGCGTGTTCGGAAATATGCGCATTCGGATTTCCGTTCATGCCGCGGCACGAATACGCCGAAATCTGCTTGATCTCCGCGACGGGCGAGCCGAACCAGCGTTGCGCTGAGGGCTGCACGGATTCAGTAATCCATCGATCGAGCACGGACACGATGGGGCACGCCAGCGTCGCTGTCGGCTTGATCGCGACCGGGCCGACATTGTTCACGGGAGAGCCGCGCGAGGGACCGAGACGCGGCGGCGTGTAGGGTTGCGAATAATTCGGCGGCGCATTGTAAGGCGCGCGCGTTTGCGGCGGGCGGCTCATTGGCGGCGACGACAGCCTGTCGGACGATGCCCCGACATCTTCATCGTCCGGCGGCGGCGCGATGCCCGGTGCACTCAACGACATCGGTCCGCCGGGAGCGGCGGTCGACGGCTGCGATGGATAAGGCTGCGACGAATATTGCTGTTGCGGCGCGGGCGCAGGTCCGACCTGCCAGCGCATTTGGCCGGCGATGTTTCCCGGAGGCCGCGGATCGTCGGCGAATCCAAGGGCGCTGTTATTCTCGCCGAGGGCTGCGACTTTCAGCGGAAACTCCGCGCCGCACATGCCGGGCCCGGAGATCGGATCGATGCGCACAAGTTCGGCGGTTTCCTTCACCGTGCCGGATTTCATGCACGCCTTCTCGGCCTCCGCACGCCACGGCTCGCGCTCCGCGGTGAAGAAGCCGCGGCCGCATCCGGAAAGTGCGACGAGGACAAGGGAGCCTGCGAGAAATAAGCCAACCCTGAGCGTCATGCGCGCACGTTCGGCGAATACCTTTAAAGACTCTTCAACGCGTTGTTATTCAACGATTTTTAACCACGTTCGGCACCCCACGATACCGGGGCGGCAACGAGACTGACTGTTTCGGCGCGGAACGCGGTGATAGATTGCGCGTTATGACTTCCGGCAACGAGAATCAGGGAGGGCGTCCCATGACTTTCGCGCGGAGTTTGAGTGTTATGACGGCCTACGCGTCGATCGTTTTCGTCGGCGCGATCATTCTGGGCCTGTTCTAGGCTTTGCATCAATTCTTCGAATCTGGCGGGCGGCGAATTGCCGACCTGCCATTTTCATGCATGTTGGCCGGAAAGCTCCTGACCGTTCAGGAGCGGTTCACCCGAAACTGAATTGAATTCTTTTTCTCGTCCTTTGCCCGCCTTGCTTGGAATTTTTCCGGATGACCGTGACTGTGAAACGCCGCAGGCTTTTGATCTCGCTTGTCATGGCCGCCAGCCTCGCTTTCGCCCCTCAGGTCTTCGCACAGGCCACCGCGCAACCGGCTACACCGGCGCAGACCGATCAGACCGCAACAGAAGAACCCATCGGCAATGTCGCGACCGTGCAGGGCACCGCCACCGTCACGCGCAACAATGCGATCAGCGCGCTGAAGGTTCAGGACGACATCTACAAGAACGACGTTCTGGTCACTGCGGGAAATTCGTCGCTCGGCGTGACCTTCAACGACGCAACGACGTTCAATCTCACCGCCAATTCGCGGATCGTCGTCGATAATTACGTCTACGAGGAAGGCGGCAAGAACAACGCGGCCGTCTTCAACGTTGCGCGCGGCACCGTCGCCTTCGTTGCGGCGGCGGTTGCGAAAACAGGCGACATGCAGATTTCAACGCCGACGGCGACACTCGGTATTCGCGGCACCACCGGCCTCGTCGAAGTGCCCGAAGGCGCGTCGGCAACCGGCGCGAACAATGTCGGCATCAAGCTCTATCCCGATCAGGACGGAAAGGTCGGCCGGATCGACATTCGCGGCCGCGACGGCTCCTCGCTCGGATTTCTGAATCAGGCCGCGACGGGCTTTGCCATTCGCGGCGGCGCGGGCGGGCGTTTCAGCGCGGTGCCGCTGCAAATCTCGGCGGCGCAAATGGCGCGCGATCAAGGCTTCGTGCGTCAGGTACATTCCTTCCAGACCGCCGGCAGGCAGATCGTGCAGCAGCAGCGCACGCTGCGCCTGCAACGCAATCCGCAACTGCGTCAGCCCGGACAGCAACTGCGTCAGCCCGGACTGCAGAAACAAAACGATTTGCAGAAGCGTCAGCCCGGATTGCAGAAGCAGAACGATCTGCAGAAGCAGGGTCAGCAAAAACAGCAGCCGGGATCGCGGCCCATCGACCTGCAGAAGAATCAACCCGGACAGCAGACGCAGCGGTCCGGATTGCCGACCCAACCCAGACCGCTGCCGCCATCGCAACTGGGGCAGCGCCCAGCCGGTCCGCCAATTCCTTCTCAGCTCGGACAGCGTCCGGCTGGCCCGCAAATTCCGGGATTGCCGCGTTTGCAAAATCAGCAACAGCGCGGACCGCTGGGATTGCCGAAGCAGCAGAAACACCCGCCTGCGGACGAAAAATCGCGCGGCCATCGAAACTAGCGGTCACTGGCGCATGCATCACTGCGCCTGTAGCATCGCCATCATGATGCGTCGGGTGCAGCCATGCGAATAAGTTCAATTCTGCTTGGCATCGGGGTTGTCGTCACCTCGTTCTTCATCAGCCTTGCGGCGATGAACTGGCTGTGGCCGCAGGGAATCACCAAGCCCGTGCTGGCGCGGTTGCCGCCGCTGCCGAAGGTGTCGCGCAACTCCGAAATCATGACGCCGATCGCCGTGTCGCTGACCGCGCTGCGCGATGCGCTCGACCGCGCTGCACCTCGCAACTTGTCTGGCAAGGCCGACAATCCTGTCGCGCAAATTCTGAAAAATGCCGACATCAACTGGACGGTGTCGCGCGGCCCTATCGCCACACTCGGCTCGCAGAACGTGCTGGCGCTGTCGACGCCGCTCGACGGCAAGCTGACAGTGCTCGGCTCGCTTTCGGCAGCGGGCGGTACGGCGCTCGGCAATGCGCTGAACAATGTGCTCGGCGCCAATGCCGCCAAGCAGCTCGGCAATGTGTCGATCAAGAATCTCAACGGAAGCGCTGCAATCAGCGGCAACGTTGCGATGACCGCACGCCCCGAAATCTTGCCGAACTGGCGGATCGATCCCAAACTCTCCGCGCAGGTGACGCTCAATGACAGCAGCCTCACGGTCGCGGGCGCGAAGATGGCGGTGCCTGCGCAGGTCAAGCCGCTGATCGACAAGAACGTCAACGAACAGATCGCGCTGCTTCAACAGAGACTGCGCAACGACAAGTCGCTCGAAAACAATGCGCGGCGCGAATGGGCAAAGATGTGCAAATCCTTCGCGCTGCCTGCGACCTCGCAGGGAATGCCCGCGCTGTGGCTGGAGATGAAGCCGGTAAAGGCCGTCGCCGCGCAGCCGCGCATCGACGCGCAGAACGCAACCCTCATGCTGGGCCTGCAGGCGGAAACACGCGTCGTCTCGGCCGAAACGAAACCGGATTGCCCGTTCCCGTCCACGCTTGAAATCGTGCCGCCGGTCGATGCCGGACGTGTCAGCATCGGCATTCCGATCGATCTGCCGTTCACCGAGGTCAGCAAGATCGTCGAGGCGCAACTGAAAGGCCGCACATTTCCCGAAGACGGCAGCGGCTCGGTCGACGTCACCGTCAAGAGCGCGAGCGTCACCGCATCCGGCGACCGGCTGCTGATCTCGCTTCTGATCAATGCCAAGGAAAAGACGAGCTGGCTCGGCCTCGGCGGCGAAGCGACGATCCACATTTGGGGCCGCCCTGTGCTCGACCGGACTCAGCAAATCCTCAAGCTCACGAATCTGGAAATGGCCGTGGAATCGGATTCTGCTTTCGGCCTGCTGGGGGCCGCCGCGAAACCGGCCGTTCCCTATCTGCAGCGCGCGCTCGAACAGCGCGCGACCATCGATCTGAAGAGTTTCGCGGCCAATGCGCAGCAGAAGATTGCGAGCATCGTATCGGATTTCCGCAAGAACGATCAGGGAATCCGCGTCGAAGCGTCGGCATCCGCAGTGCGGCTCGGCGACATCGCCTTCGATTCCGATACGCTGCGCGTGATCGCGGAAGCCGAAGGCACGATGGCCGTCGCGGTCACATCGATTCCGAATTTGCAATAGATATTTCTGCCGCGGCGAATCGCATCGCAAACGAATCGCTTCGCTAAAAACCGCGAATCCAACGCCTCATAACGTCTCAATACAGCCGATACATTTTGTGAACGCGCGGCAGAGCAGGTATTCGCTCACCGCGTAAGGCCGTCACATTCTGCGCACATTTGAAATTACAACGGCGATCACACGCCGATTGCCTCCGAGCACGGCCTTTCGCCTCGCGCCGACATCGATGTCCGCCGAGATTCCATTCCTCCCGACCAAGGCAAAACTAAATGAAGGCTCCACTGCTCGCCGCAGCCGCGGCGTTATTGTCGATTCATTCCGCATCCGCGCAGCAAAGCGAATATGCGTCGATGGTCGCAAGCCACGCCGCCGCAAACGGCGTTCCCGTCGAACTCGTGCATCGCGTGATTATGCGCGAGAGCCGCTACCAGCCGCGCGCCGTCAGCAAGGGCAATTACGGCATGATGCAGATCCGTCTCGGCACCGCGCGTGGCCTCGGCTACACCGGCACCGCCGAAGGCCTGCTCGATCCGAACACCAACCTCACCTACGCCGTGAAATATCTCGCGGGCGCCTACAAGGCGGCGGGCGGCAATCAGGATCAGGCCGTTCGCTATTATGCCGCCGGTTACTATTACGCCGCAAAGCGTCAGGGCCTGACGCAGCAGGCATCGGCGGTGCAGCCGAATATCTTCGCGCAGCAGCCGGTCGTGGCGAACAACCAGCCGAACGTGTTCGATGCGTTCGCGATGGAGCAGCCGGTTCGTCACCGCCACACTCGCCATCGCCGTCATCATCGCTGAGCGGTCCGATGGTGCGATCTCAAAGCCGGCTCATAGCGAGCCGGCTTTATTTTTTCTGCGATGAGAATCCGGGGAACGCCGATTTGCGGATGTGAACCACAGCAACCTCGTCGGAATAGACCTGCTCCCATTCGGGCAGGCGATCGAGCAATTTCGATCCGGCGGTCTGGCGGCGCAGGATCGTGGCGTCGATCTTGTATTCGTCGAGCAGCTCGAAGAAGCGCAGGGGCTTTGCCAGCGCGCTTGCCGCGTTGTGTTCAACCATGAATTTCTCGCCGTACAACTCCGTGCGGCCGTCGATATAGGTCGGCACGCCGCGCCAGATCAGATAGCCGCCGAGGTCGTAATCGTTGAACACGCGCTTGGGGTTGTACGATTTCAGGATCGACACCGCAGCCGAGGGAGAAATCCACGCATTCGGCGCGTAGGTGCTGGCGACCGGAATCGTAGCGGTCAAAATGGCCGCGACAATCGCGGGCATGATGAACGCGCGTGCCTCAAGCGGCGCGTCAGCAGCGCTCCTGAATTTTGGAAAATCCGCCGCCAACGGCGCGGCCAAAACCATCGGCACGATCAGCGCGAACACATCGGCATTGCGGACATGTGCCAGCGCCATGTGCAGCAGGCCGAGCAGAATCAGGATGCGGATCGGCGGAAACGTCACGCCGGTGAACAGCGCAAGCGCCAGCCCGCCGAGAATACAAGCCTCGAACAATCCGAACGTCGAGAAATTCGCCGGTGCCCATTCGCGGATGATCGCCAGCGCATCGCCGAGGTTGAGAATGTTCTGTGCCGCAAGCAGCGAATTCCAGCCGTAGGGCGTGAGGCAACTTGCAGCGAGCGCGACAAAACCGAACGCGATCCAGCGCAGCAGCAGATCCCTGCGCCACGGCGTACCTGCATTGACCAGCGCATCGAGCGCAATCGGCGCGATCATCATCAGGCCGAACACGAAGCTGCCGTGAAGGTTCGCCCACAGCGCGATCAGCGCGACGAGCCGGAGCGACGGCGTTTCACGGCGTTCGGACGCGGTGAACAACGCACCGATCCACCCGACCATCGCCGGCAGCGCGAGCGCATGGGGCCGCGCCAACAAATGAGGCAAGGCAATCGCGAACGAAATCGACAGCAGAACCAATGTCGCTATCGCGCCGACGCGCCGCTCCAGAAAACGCGCGAGCAGCGCGTAGGTCAAAGCAATCGGCAATGAGGTGAGCAGGACGATGCCGGACCATCCGCCGAGAGCGTAAGCCTGCCCGTACAGAACCTGCGCCAGCCACTGCGTCGAAATCCACGGCTTGCCCGCGAAGGTGAACGAGAACACATCGACCGTCGGAACGGCGCGATGCGCGACGATCCAGCGGCCCATCGCGATCTGCCAATAGGTGTCGGGATCGGCCAGCAGGCGATTTCCAGCCACCAGCAGCAATGCGTAGACGCCGAGGCAGACATAGAGCGGAAGCATGCCCGGCGTGGACCGGCCGCGAATGGCTCTATCGGCTGCTTCTATCGACATATGAAGAGCGTTCCGGCGGGGCCGCATTCATGTGGGTTCCGGCAATCTCGCCCGAATTCGTTGCGCAAACATTGACAGCAGGGCCGTCGCGCCTAACATAAAGGCTGTTCCGAGGGGTGCTCCGGCGTGGAGCTGAGATACCGCAAGTGCGCGGTGACCCTTTGAACCTGATCCGGGTCATGCCGGCGAAGGGACAGGGATGTTGCAGACAACGAAAACCCCGAGCGGGGACACTTCAATCAATGTCATCGGTGCCGGAATTGCCGGGACATGGCAGGCATTGACCTTGGCGCGCGCCGGTTACGGCGTGACGCTGCACGAGCGCGACAGCCGCGCGATGACGCAGGCGACCAGCCATTTCGCCGGCGGCATGCTGGCACCGTGGTGCGAGCGCGAAACGTCCGAACCTGTGATTACGCGCCTCGGCATCCGCTCGCTCGAGCTGTGGCGCAGCGTGTTGCCGAACACCGACTTCAACGGCTCGCTCGTCGTCGCCCATCCCCGCGACCGTGCAGACTTCGACCGCTTCGCCAAACTCACCACCGACCACGAGCGCCTCGACAAGGACGGCGTTGCGAAACTCGAACCGTCGCTCGACGGACGATTTCGCGAGGCGCTGTTTTTTCCCGCGGAAGGGCATGTCGAGCCGCGCAGCGTGTTGCCGAAGCTGCAGGAGATGCTGAGCGAAGCGGGCGGCACAATCGAATTCGAAAGCGACGCGGCGCCGGACGATCTCGCGCGGCATTCAAACGTCGTGATCGACTGTCGCGGCCTTGCCGCACGAGACAGGCTTCCGGAGTTGCGCGGTGTCAAGGGCGAGATGATCGTCGTCGAGACGAACGACGTCGAACTGTCGCGGCCCGTGCGCGTGGTTCATCCGCGCTGGCCGCTTTACGTCATTCCGCGCGGCAATGGCCGCTTCATGCTTGGTGCAACGTCCATCGAGTCCGAAGACACCGGCGTCAGCGTCCGCTCGGCGCTCGAACTGCTCACCGCCGCCTACGCCGTGCATCCGGCATTTGCCGAGGCGCGCATTGTCGAGATCGGCGCGGGACTTCGCCCTGCTCTGCCCGACAATCTGCCGCGCATCGCCATCGACAAGAACAGCATCGCGGTAAACGGACTCTATCGCCACGGTTTTCTGCTCGCTCCGGCGCTCGCAGAACTGACGCTGAACTATTTGCAGCGCGGCCTCATCGACAATGAGGTGATGCAATGCGCCTGATCGTCAACGGCGAGAAAATCGAGGCGAAGGCCACGCGCGTCGACGCGCTGCTGGCCGAACTCGAATACGAAGGTGCGCATCTTGCGGTCGCGGTGAACTACGATGTCGTGCCGCGCGCGAAATGGGCGGACACGCCACTCAACGACAATGACGCGGTCGAAATCCTTACGCCAAGGCAGGGAGGATGAAATGAAAACTTTCTCGTCGTCCCGGCGAAGGCCGGGACCCATAACCCCAATACTCACGTTGATTCGAAATATCCGCCATCTCGCCTTCCTGCAAACGCAGGGAGTATGGGTCCCGGCCTTCGCCGGGACGACGTATGGAAATATGTCATGCTGAAATTTTACGGCCGCGAATTTTCTTCCCGCCTTCTGATCGGCAGCGCGCTCTATCCGTCGCCGAAGATCATGCAGGATGCCATCAAGGCCGCAGGCAGCGAAATCGTCACCGTCTCCGTGCGCCGCGAAACCGCAGGCGGCAAGACCGGCGACCAGTTCTGGTCGCTGATCCGCGAACTGAAAGTCACCGTACTGCCGAACACTGCAGGCTGCAAATCCGTGCGCGAAGCAGTGACGACCGCCAAGCTCGCGCGCGAATTGTTCAACACGCCGTGGATCAAGCTGGAAGTGATCGCCGACGACGAGACGCTGCAGCCCGATGTCGTCGGCCTTGTCGAGGCGGCGACCGTTCTCACTAAAGATGGCTTCGAGGTGTTTCCCTATTGCACCGAGGATTTGAGCGTTGCGCAGAAGCTGGTCGATGCAGGATGCAAGGTGGTGATGCCGTGGGCGTCGCCCATCGGCAGCGCGCGCGGCATTATCAATCGCGATGCGTTGAAACTTCTCCGCGCTCGCCTGCCCGACATTACGCTTGTGGTCGATGCCGGCATCGGCGCGCCGTCGCACGCGGCAGAAGCGATGGAATTGGGTTTCGACGCGGTGCTGCTCAACACTGCTGTCGCGAAAGCCGGCGATCCGGTCGCGATGGGCAATGCGTTCCGTCTTGCGATTGAAGCGGGCCGCGCCGGATTCGAGGCGGGCCTGATGGGCGCGCGAGATTTTGCTTCTCCCTCAACTCCAGTCGTAGGGACGCCGTTCTGGCATGCCGTATCCTGATCGCTTCTATCCTGTGGTCGACAGTGTCGCGTGGCTTGCGCGGCTGACGAAGCTCGGCGTCGGCACGGTACAGCTGCGCGCGAAGAATCTCGACGATACGGCTGCGAACGCGCTGGTGCGTGACGCGCTGAAAGTCACCTACGGCACGCCGACGAAGCTGGTCGTCAACGATTACTGGAAGGCTGCCATCGATTGCGGCGCTCAGCATCTGCATTTGGGGCAGGAAGATCTCGCGACCGCCGATGTCGCCGCCATTCGCAAAGCCGCTCTCACGCTCGGCATCTCCACGCATGACGAGGACGAACTCGACAACGCGCTGATGCACAGGCCGGACTATATCGCGCTCGGACCCATCTTCGAGACGACCCTGAAGAAGATGCGTTTCGCCCCTCAGGGCACCGAACGCATCACCGCATGGAAACTCGTCATCGGCGATATTCCGCTGGTCGCCATCGGCGGCATCAAGCTCGAACATGCATCCGAGATTTTCGCGGCGGGCGCCAATTCCATTGCGGTCGTGAGCGATGTGACCATGAACGCCGATCCGGACGCGCGGGTGCGCGCATGGCTCGGCCATTACTCAGAGGCAGCTTAGGGACACGGACATGCCAATCTCGATTTTTCTCGCCAAGCTGATCGGCCCGACCATGATCGTGATCGGTCTTGCGGTCCTCATCAATCAGGAAGACTTCCGCAAACTGTCGGGCGAATTCATTTCGAGCCGCGCGCTTCTCTTTCTGTCGGGTCTCGTCATGCTGCCCGCAGGCATCGCGATCCTGATCGTTCACAATGTCTGGCGGCTCGATTGGCGCGTGCTCATCACCATCATGGGATGGCTCTTGACCGTCGGCGGCGCGGTCCGCCTGCTCGCGCCGCGCTTCGTGACGGATCGCGCGACGCACGTTCTCAAACATCCGCAGATGCCGCTGATCGCCGGAATTATCTGGGCGACCGTCGGCTTCGTTCTTTTCTTTTACGGCTATCGCTGAACAACACCCCGCACGGGAGGACACCATGAACAAGCAGATCAACACGGCGGATATCAAGCCAGCAGTCACGACGGGCGGCCTCGCCTCATCGCGCAAGATTTACGTCACGCCGGATGAAGCGAAGGACATTCGCGTGCCGCTGCGCGAAATTACTCTGTCCGAAGCTGCAAAAGAGCCGAACCTTCCGGTCTATGACACGTCAGGCCCCTACACCGATCCGAATGTCATCATCGACGTCAATGCGGGTCTGGCGCGCGAGCGTATCAAATGGGTGAAGGAGCGCGGCGGCGTCGAGGAATATGAAGGCCGCGCCATCAAGGCCGAAGACAACGGCAATGTCGCCGCAAGTCACGCGGCAGCCGCTTTCAAGGCGCATCACAAGCCGCTGCGCGGCCTCAGTGATGCACCGATCACGCAGCTTGAGTTCGCGCGTAAAGGCATCATCACCAAGGAAATGATCTACGTCGCGGCGCGCGAAAATCTCGGACGCAAGCAGCAACTGGAGCGCGCCGAAGCCGCGCTGAAGGACGGCGAGAGTTTCGGCGCATCGGTGCCCGCATTCGTGACGCCGGAATTCGTACGCTCGGAAATCGCGCGCGGCCGTGCCATCATTCCGTGCAACATCAACCACGGCGAACTCGAGCCGATGATCATCGGCCGCAACTTCCTGACGAAGATCAACGCCAATATCGGCAACAGTGCGGTCACGTCATCGGTCGAGGAAGAAGTCGACAAGATGGTGTGGGCGATCCGCTGGGGCGCCGACACCGTGATGGACCTCTCGACGGGCCGCAACATTCACACCACGCGCGAATGGATTTTGCGCAATGCGCCGATTCCAATCGGCACGGTGCCGATCTATCAGGCGCTGGAAAAATGCGACGGCGATCCGGTCAAGCTCACATGGGAGTTGTATCGCGACACGCTGGTCGAGCAATGCGAACAGGGCGTGGATTATTTCACCATCCATGCCGGCGTGCGCCTGCCCTACATCCACCTCACCGCGAACCGCGTCACGGGCATCGTGTCACGCGGCGGCTCGATCATGGCGAAGTGGTGCCTCGCGCATCACAAAGAGAGCTTCCTTTACACGCACTTCGAGGAAATCTGCGATCTCATGCGCAAGTATGACGTGTCGTTCTCGTTGGGCGACGGTCTGCGTCCCGGCTCGATTGCCGACGCGAACGATCGTGCGCAGTTCGCTGAACTCGAGACGCTCGGCGAACTCACGAAGATCGCATGGGACAAGGGCTGCCAGGTGATGATCGAAGGCCCCGGCCACGTGCCGATGCACAAGATCAAGATCAACATGGACAAGCAGCTCAAGGAATGCGGCGAAGCGCCGTTCTACACGCTCGGCCCGCTGACCACCGACATCGCGCCGGGCTACGATCACATCACGTCGGGCATCGGCGCTGCGATGATCGGATGGTTCGGCTGCGCGATGCTTTGTTACGTCACGCCGAAGGAACATCTTGGTCTTCCGAACCGCGACGACGTGAAGGTCGGCGTCATCACCTACAAGATTTCGGCGCATGCGTCCGATCTCGCCAAGGGTCATCCCGCCGCGCAGCTGCGTGACGACGCGCTGTCACGCGCGCGTTTCGATTTCCGCTGGGAGGACCAGTTCAACCTCGGTCTCGATCCCGATACCGCGCGCAGCTTCCACGACGAGACGCTGCCGAAGGAAGCGCACAAGGTCGCACATTTCTGCTCGATGTGCGGACCTAAATTCTGCTCGATGAAAATCACGCAGGACGTGCGCGACTATGCGGCCACGCTCGGCGACAACGAGAAGGCCGCGCTGGGCATAACCATCAAAGGCACCATCGAAGACGGCATGGCGCAGATGAGCGCGAAATTCAAAGAGATGGGCGCGAACGTGTATCTCGATGCGGAGAAGGTGAAGGAGAGTAATAAGGTATTGTGAGGATAAAATATCCAATTAGAAATTGGCCGTCTCATCTTCATTTACGTCCTCGTCCGCCGACGAAATTCAATTCGGGGACGTCACCTGCTCGCTTCCAATCAGGGAATTGACTACACCAAACTAAAACGTCGCTGAAATTTTCAATAGTTGAGAGTGTTTCTCTAAGATCTGAGTAGTTCAAAGGTCCCACCTGCCCCATACCGTCATCATAGTACCAACTTTTCTCTGATGACGATGTGGGCCTCACAAACGAGTCTAGATTTCGCAAATCGCTATAATGAAGAAGTAGAATGTTGTTAGTTGAGGCGAGATGTTCTGCATCTCGGGTATATCTGTGGTTGGTAACCACGACGCCGAAATTGGCGCGTTCATGAGCTCGGGCAGCCGCAGCCTCTTGCACTGCTTTATTCCCTACTGGACGGGCATAGAGTTTGCACTGAAGGACAACACGAACGTTGCCTTTTTGTGCAAGAACATCCACGCCTTGATCTCTACTCTGCAGGGTAACTCGAGCACTCCAACCTGCTTGCTGCAATTCAGAAGCACAAAATGATTCAAATTCGCTTGGAGTCATATTATCGGAAAAGGCGGAGAAAGCGGGATTTTTATCAGCCTCTTGCTCAACGCGCATATGGATGGCGGTTAAGATGGCTGACTGTTTTTCTCGTATAAAGACAAGATGCTCTCGCGGAGTAAGTTGCGGCTTGATGAATTCGTCAACAAAATAGCTAACCTCTTTTATCCAACCTTCCAGTTTCTGCTTTCCATACGCATCTGTTCGTACCAATTGCGCTTTTCTTCTAACCAATGCCGGTAGGTGCTCAGCGATTACAAGGGAAGCCTTGTTAGCGGCCGACTTTCCGGCACGCACATCTAGAAAATTCTGGACAATTCTTTTTACTAAGATTGTTATAGTGATGCCGAGAATAACAAGCGCACCAGCGCCCCAGACGCCTGATGGTAGCCCAGCTAGAAATTGCGCGCCCTGAGTAAAAATCCAAACAATTCCCGCGAGAAAGAGCACTCCTCCGATCAAGGCATCACTTTCCTTTCGCCTCATCGCAGTCCCCCGAAATGCTGACGACCATTGTCCAATATCAACTATTACATATTTCAAACCGCGCTTCACCCCACGATCCCCAAATCCAGCCTCGATGCATTGACTGACGGCGTGTTCGCCGTGGCGATTACGCTGCCGGTGATCGACCCGCGGTTGCCGGAGTCCTTTCAGCCATGCGTCCGCTAAATCTTGAATGATAGTTATTTATGCGTCTTGGTATCGGCTGGGGATCGCGTAGCCTCCGACATGATCTTCGCACTGATCGTCGTGACATGATCGGCGGTCTTGCCAGCGCGCCATGCCCATAGAACGCCAGCAGCTGCAATTGCCGAGAATACAATCGACCCCGCGATGCCCACCACGATGAGATGTAGGGGCCGCAGCTGCGCAAGCAGATTTAAGATCGTGACCATAAGAACAATGTATCATAAGGCAGCTAATTGCGTATCGTGATAAAATTCACATCGCCGGACTTTTGACCCGCCAAACACCAGAGAGGAAACGCAATGACCGCTTTCAACGCCGTGCGCTTCAAGGTGAAACCCGGCCGCGAGCAGGCATTCCTGGACGCGCACAAGAACGTCGCCAACGACTGGAAGGGGTTGCGTCACGTCAACATCGTCAAGACGGGCGAGCACACCTACTGCATCATCGCCGAGTGGGACAACATGGAAGCGATTGCGGGCGCGCGGCAAAACATGATTGCAACGCTTAACTCGTTCCGCGACACGCTTGAAGACCTCGGCGGCGGACTAGGCGTCACCGATCCCGTTGCGGGGCCTGTTGTGCTCGCGCTGAAATAGCTAGGAGCAACGTGCCTTTACGATCCGCAAAAATAAAGCCGGGCATCGCGCCCGGCTTTTTCACGTCGCATTTTTTCGCCGCGATTTATTTCAGCGTAATCGCAAGCCCGCTCAGATCCGCGTTCGCGATCAGGCCGACCTGCGAGCCGGAGAGTTCGAGCACCGCGCCCTTCTGGTTGGTCAGCACGATGGCGCGCGCGCCGCGGCCGACCGCGAGGCCTGCGCCCGCAGCGCCATAGACGCCCGCGACATCGGAGGGACGATAGATGTTCGACACGCGGCCTGAGAATGTCGTCTTCGATCCGCCGAACACGAGGCCGTAGTCGATGCCGCCGACCGAGAGCGGATAGCGCCGCCCCTGAAACGTCAGCGTGCCGCCGCCGCCCGAGCCGCCGATGATCCAACCCGCTTTGTAGACCGTCAGATACACGGTGCCGCTGTCGGCCTGCGCGGATGAGAAACCGATGCCGATGAAAGCTGCGAACGCGACGAGACAAACACGAATAAAGGATGCGCGAAGTGCGGATGATAGTTTCATGATGAAGCTCCCGGCGATGTTTGCGTTGGATGTTTGCGGATTGCGAAGGCGGAATAACTCAACGCGATTCGTTGCGAATCGTAGAGTTGCATTCGCCAAAACGCAATCGCGCTGCGCAGCCGCGTGGTCACACTAATGACCGAGCTTCTCTCTCATTCGCCGCATAGCCTCTTCCATTAAGGGAATCCCCCGCTCCAATTCTCCAGCAATTTCGCCAGCACGTTTCGATGAAATGATTTTGTTCTCCTCGCAATCGAGCAAAACGCCTCGGGTCGCTTTTGCATAGGCCCCGCCTGCAATGTACGCAGCAATCCCATCGTAAACATTGCTACCCCAGCGAAACGAGAGAGCGTATTTCCACCGAGAGCCGAAATCGATGTCCGGCGATTCTGCCATCAATTCAGCAGCATCCCAATGACCGCATTCAAAGGCCGTCTGCCTGCCGTTCAACCAAGCCGGCAAAACACCGTGTAATTTCTCGAATGCCATGTCAGATGACAACCGCAGCGGAAAGCCGTTGGCGTCGATGGCAAATTGCCACGCGTCAATCGATTCCAGTCGCCGATCCGAGAGGACGTAAAGCTCCATCGACATTTCAGGTCCTCCCGCTACTCGTTCCAAACCTCAGCCTGTTGCGCTCGCGCGCCTTATCCGCCTCGACCTCGCGATCTTTTGCGGGCGCGTGCGTGTGCAGCGACATCAGAAGCGTGCGCGCGGACGACGACACCTCCTCGACAGCGCGGTTGAACGCCGCTTCGTTCCCTTTCGACGGCGCGTTGAAGCCGGAGAGTTTTCGCACGAACTGCAAAGCCGAGGCGTGGATTTCATCCTCGGTCGCGGGCGGCTCGAAATTGAACAGTGTCTTGATGTTGCGGCACATGATTGCCTCCGTTTTCGCGAGGAGTGTACGCGCATCTTTCGGGCAAAACACCCGCCGCAATCCCGCCATTCGATTCCAAGTCCGTCACCGTTTGGCCTTGTTGCCGAAAGGCGAAATTGTGATCGGATTTTTGCGGGTTCATGCAAGGCGTTAGCGCGCGCGGGCGATGCTATCCCCGCGCGGCGACACAATTGCGCCTTACGGGGTTATTCGCCCAGATCCTTGCGCGGATTGTAGGGGTGGTCGGCGCGCCATTTTTCCATCAGCGCCTCCAACTCAGCATCATTGCCATCCGGCAGAATGATGCGCGTCACCGCAAACAGATCGCCGAACTCGCTTAAGTTTTGCGAGGTCTTGTGCGGCAGACCTTTTCCCTTCAGCCGAAACGTGCGGCCGCTCGATGTGTTTTTCGGGATCGACAGTTGCACTGCGCCGTCCAGCGTCGGCACGCGCACCTTCGCGCCGAGCACCGCTTCATCGAGCGTGATCGGCAATTCGATACGAAGGTCGTTTCCTTCGATCTTGAAATACGGATGCGGCGCGATGGCGATGTTGATCAGCACATCGCCCGGCGGGTGACCGGGTGCTGTCTCGCCCTGCCCCTTCAAACGGATCTGCTGGCCGGCGGCGACGCCCGCCGGAATCTTCACGTTGAGTTCTTTGCCCGTCGGCAAGCGCACGCGGCGCGTGCCGCCCTTCACGGTCTCTTCGAGCGAGACGCTCATGGTGACGTTGAGATCGAGATCGGCTGCGAACGGCTGATCCTCGAAATGCGCGTTGCGACCCGCGCCCATTCCAGCACCCATTCCGGGGCCGCCGCCGAACATGCTTTTCAGAATGTCCTCGAAGCCGCTAGCGCCCATGCCGGCACCGCCGGGCCCGCCGCCCGAAAACGAATATTCGAAGCCGCCCGGACCCGCGCGTCCACGCGCGCCACGACCGCCGAAGGGCGAGCCGCCGCCTTCAAAACCGCCCTGAAATCGGGGCTTTCCTTCAGCGTCGATCTCGCCGCGGTCGAACTGCTTGCGCTTGTCCTCGTCGCCGAGGATCTCGTTCGCAGAATTCACTTCGGCAAAACGCTCGGCCGCCTTGGGATCGCCCTTGTTGGCGTCGGGATGGTGCTTCTTGGCGAGCTTGCGGAAGGCGCTCTTGATCGCCGCCGCACTCGCATTCTTCGGCACCCCCAAGACCGCGTAGGGGTCGCGCATCAACTCGTCTCCTTCAAGGAATTCAAATCCGGACGAATGTCCTCTGTCCGGTATTTGGGGTTTTCGCTGCGTTCTCGCAACGGGGCAAAGTTGCCAATCGGCGCAACTCCGCTTCGGACTTTAGCTTCGCTTCCAGATTCCTTAGCTTCGCTTCCAGGGCTTGATATTGCGGATTTCCCACGGCCCCTGCCCTTGCTGACAGGCCTCGCCCTGCAACCAGCCTTCGTTGGTACCGCGCACGTAGCTCGCCAGGAAATCGCGGCAGACCCGGCCTTCGGATGAATAAGTCGTCGCCAGCGGCGTGACCGAACCGCGCGCGCCGGTTTCCGGATTTTCCCACGGCTGGCTGGCGTCCTTCGATCCGCGGCTGAGAATGTCGGAGGCGGCGTTGCGCGCCAGCGCCATGTCGGCGTCGGTGAGATTGGTGTCGTCCTTGATGCGCGTGACCGGCCCGATCGAGCCCGTGACATCGGACGGATCGCCCTTGTCCTTGTCGAACATCGAGCCCAACCTGAAGCTGCAGCCGCCTTCCGAAACGCCGACTAGAATCACCGTAAGCATCGCAGCCATCCGCTTTATCCGCGATAGGCCGCAAGCCCTCCGTGCCCTATATAAGGGTCGAACGGACGACAGTGCGCATATGGGCGCAGCGAGAGGCAAGCGGGCACTCCAGACATGAATGGTCCAGAGCAGATCAAACACCCGTTAATTTCCGGTGATTTTACCGAGGCTCACGAGCCATTCGGCCTCTTTGCCGCATGGTTTGCGGAGGCTGTGAAATCCGAGCCGAACGACCCCAATGCGATGGCGCTGGCAACCGTCGATCCCTCCGGTTTGCCCGATGTGCGGATGGTGCTGCTGAAGGGCTACGACGAAGGCGGCTTCGTTTTTTACAGCCATATCGATAGCGCGAAGGGCCGCGAGCTGGCCGCCAATCCGAAAGCCGCGATCCTGTTTCACTGGAAATCTTTGCGCCGGCAAATCCGCATTCGCGGTACGGTCTCAACCGTCACCGCCGAAGAGGCTGACGCCTATTTCGCGACACGGCCGAAGCAGGCGCAGATCGGCGCGCACGCCAGCAAGCAATCCAAGCCTCTGGAGAGCCGCATGGCGTTCGAGAAAGCCATTGCGTTGAACGCGGCCAAGTTCGCGGTCGGCGAGGTGCCGCGCCCGCAAGGCTGGAGCGGCTGGCGCATCGCGCCCTTGTCGTTCGAATTCTGGCACGACAGGCCGTTTCGTTTGCACGACCGCATCGAATTCAACCGCGACGCATCCGGCACGGGCTGGAGCAAGACGCGGCTCTACCCTTGACGAGTTGAACCCATGCCCCTGCCGCCTGCCGATCCCGGCCAGACCAAACGCACGATGCTTCTGACCGGCGCAAGCCGCGGCATCGGACACGCTACGGTAAAGCGCTTTTCCAGCGCGGGATGGCGCGTGCTGACATGTTCGCGGCATCCGTTTCCCGAACAATGTCCGTGGGGTGCCGGACCCGAAGATCACATCCAGGTCGATCTCGCCGACCACAAGGATACCGAACGCGCCATTGCAGAGGTGAAATCGCGCATCGGCGGCGAACTGCATGCGCTGGTGAACAATGCCGCGATCTCGCCGAAGGCCGAAGGCGGCAAGCGCATGGGGTCGATCGATACCGATATCAATACGTGGAGCCACGTGTTCGCCGTGAATTTTTTTGCACCGATCATGATGGCGCGCGGACTTCTGAACGAATTGAAAGCGGCGAAAGGCTCGGTCGTCAACGTGACCTCGATTGCCGGATCGCGCGTGCATCCTTTTGCCGGAGCTGCTTACGCCACATCGAAAGCCGCACTCGCCTCGCTGACGCGCGAGATGGCGGCGGATTTCGGCCGCGTCGGCGTGCGCGTCAATGCGATTGCGCCGGGCGAGATCGACACCTCCATTCTGTCGCCGGGCACCGACAAGATCGTGCAGGAGCAGATTCCGCTGCAGCGCCTCGGCACGCCGGACGAAGTGGCGAAGATCATTTACGTGCTGTGCACAGAAACGTCGTCATATGTGAACGGCGCGGAAATCCACATCAACGGCGGCCAGCACGTTTAGATAAGCGCCATTCAAGACAAGCGCCATTTCAAGACAAGCGACTTGGCCCCTGTTATTGTGACGGCGCGGGGGCGCCCCTTCTTTCCCCCCCCTTGAGGGGATGGAGCGCCGCAAGGCGCAACGATAGTGTTCGCGCGCATCGCCAACTTGGACGACACGGCGCGCAACGCCTTACGGCGCTCCACTGCGGCTTTTTTGTCTGAGGACCGTTCTTCCGGGACGAGGAGTAAGAACGCGCGGCCAAAGCCATCGCGTTCGCATGCGCGGACTTTCGTCTGCGCCGCTCCAGTCCGCGTCCAGCCACTGAAGGCAGAGCCACGTAGTTGGCCCGGACGGTGGCTCCTCAGCCTCCCGGACGCGGGGTCACGAACCTCGCGCGCGGGCGCCGCACTCCCGTTTCACTTCGCAAGCGCCCTCGAGAAGCACCCCTCGCGAACGGGAGTAATAGGAATATAGTCATAGTGGAGAAATTTGTCAAGCGAGATTATTATTCTTCGTCGTCGCTCTCATCGTCTTTGTCATCGAAGGACCCCTGCGCGGTAGCCGATCTTGAGAGATTTAGTTCCAACAATTTCGCAAGCGCGTCTTCTTCGGAAATATCAATCGGCCAGCCGTAAGCAGTCGCGACTGCGGCATCGAGATCGCGATGCGCATCGGCAAGCCATTGCGGCCGCTGATTGTAGAGGTTGGTCAGCGTCCGCGTTTTCAGCGTGACTGCGGCTTGTGCGTCTTTCGGCAAAATGCGGTCTGGATAACCCTCGACAACTTCAGGTTCGATCTTCACGAGGTCCGGAGGGTTAAGCCACGCGTTCCGTAACTCATCCAGACGTTTCGCTGCCTTTGCAATCGCTTTCGCGCGGGAATCCTTCTCAAAATTCGTCGAAGGAATGTTTGGAGTAAGACCTTCGGGGAAAGGAAACGTCTCGAAAGTTCGCGTCGTGTTGTAGGTCAGATCGTCACCGACACCATGACGACTGGAATGGGCAAATGCCCAAACAATGTGATAGGATGAACACAGAATTCCAAATGTCACGTCATCGTCGCGCATGATTGCGCAAAGTTTAGCATTTGGACTTATTGCACTATCTAGCCATCGGAATATTCGGTGCCGAGAGACCTTTGGCGTGGCAATGTAACGCCTTGATTGCGCAAGGCCTCTACGAACCCCGGGACTTGCTTCTCCAAAAAGCCACCACTGCTCTCTCCTACGGCGTCGATTGTTCTGTTTTCGGACTGGGTAAACATGAGTCTTCACCCATTCAAATGGCAGTTCATATAAACTCGCTTCTTCAAGCGACCGATCTTGTCAAAAATCAATAATCCAACGATCTGGCCAGCGATTGACCAAATTGTCGCCGTTCCAGTGAGGCTTCAATACGTCGGCGTTTTTCCTGCCGTTGGGATTTGATGGTTGGGTGAGCCAATCCCTTGCGACGTCGCCCGGTATATAAAAATCCCCCACCGGATAGTATCCGTCGAAAGCCAAGTTAATGTTCTCGGTTAGTCTAGCATTTTTGTCGGGATCAAAAGAACCCTCGCCATGTGCTCCACCTAAATTTGACGGAATGAATTTAACATCCATTCCATTCAAGCGCCGCCACTGAACAGAATTGGCGAAGGCAACACAAACAATTACTACGCGTACCGACGCCCCCTCGACAATCCATTCCAAATTTGACCACGCATCAAAAATACAAATCTGTTCTGAGTTGAGTGGGTCTAACGCGCATTGGCGACTGGCCCCTACTTTAATCGAGGTTGTACCAACAAAGCCGAAGCTCCGTGATAGGCCCGATTTAAGTGCGGCACCGGCTTTCACAAACCAATGGCAAACAAGATCTGCCTTAGCAGGCACGGTTTCTTGGTAGACTTCACGAATATTTTTCGCGTCATCACCCATCGCGCGAAGCATCACGTTTCCACCTAAAAAGGGCGGATTGCCAATAATGAATTCCGCTGGAGGCCACTCAGACTCAACATACGATCCATCTTCTTTTTTTGCTATGAGCGCGTCGCGGCATTCAATTGTTTCAAGTTTCCGCAAAATCGGTTTAGGATTCGCATAGATACCATTGCGAATGCGCCATTGAATGTCGCCAATCCAGATTGTCGTGCGCGCTAACTCAGCGGCGAGCGGATTGATTTCGATGCCATGAACAACCTCAGGACCAATCACGGGAATACGTGGCGACAGACCCAACGCCTCACATTCAAGATTTACGCGAAGTTCGAAATCTTTGACGTTCTGCAAGGCAAGATACAGAAAATTCCCAGAACCGCAGGCTGGATCGAGAATTGTCAGGTTGCGAAGCCGTTCGAGAAATTTTGCGCGAGATTCTTCAGCCTTCGCAATCGCATTATCATAAGCGCGACCCTTCTTGAGGTGCGCCTCTTTCACAAGCTTCTCGATTTCGATTCGAGCGATATCCCATTCCGCCCTTAGTGGACGTAAAATAACGGGTTCAACAATCATCATGATCTTCTCGGCATCGGTATAGTGCGCGCCGATTTGTGCGCGTTTGTCCGGGTCGAGAAAACGTTCAAACAACGTGCCAAGAATTGTCGGATCCACCAACCCCCAGTCGAGACTACCCGCAGCTATCAAAAGTCCGATGTCACCACTGTCGAGCGGCAGCGCGCGGCGGCCATCGAACAAGCCACCGTTGAAATGGGCAATATCGGTTAAGTCGAATTCGCCGCCGTGCTCCATCGCTTCAAATAATGAATTGAAGTAACCCTGCGCGCGATCTGGGTTTTGTGTAGCTCGCCTCAAAAGTTTTGGGAAAAATCCCTCGGGTAGTAATTTGACGCTCGACGCAAAAAAACAAAACACGAGCTGATTGACGAAGTGCGCGATGTCTTCTGGAGTGCCACGTCCTTGCAAACGAAGAGCAATCGTTGAAAATTTATCTGCGGCTTCTTTCGTGACACCCGCACGTGTTTCCTTCGGGCGCAGCGATTCCGGGTCGTGAAAAACTGCCCTGAGAATTTTGAACTTCTCTGGAATCGCTAGATCATCAAGTTCGATCTCGTAAACTTTGGGAACGGTGTTGGTCCACGCCGTCCGGATAACGAACCGCTCCGTGTCGCACGCCACTTGTAGCGGCGGATTTTCCAGCGCGGCAGCATACCTGACGAGCTGGGCCATCGCCTCGTCGAGGTTCCGTTTCTTCTTTTTGTATTCCCAAGCGAAGAAATTCTTTTTCCAGACATCAGCAAATCCTTCACCCCCGCCGGTTTTCGTCACGCCTTTCTCGAACGTGAACCATTCGCCAGTAGGATCAGCGGTGACGGGGTCTTCGTGGTCGAACAGCTTGCACAGATCGAGGAAGTGAGAATGCGCGGCTGCGCGCTCAGTCAGCGCAACGGGCTTCCACTTCTTTATGAACTCGGCAGGAGTCATTGCCTACAACCACCGCTTCCACTTGAAAAACAGATACGGTCCGACGGCGGCAACGAGCATCGCGATCAGCGCAATGGGATAGCCCCACGGGTGTTCGAGTTCGGGCATCGACTTGAAGTTCATGCCGTAGATAGAGGCGATCAGCGTCGGCGGCATCAGGACGACCGCCATCACCGAAAACAGCTTGATGATGTTGTTCTGCTCGAGGTTGACGACGCCGAGCATCGCATCCAGCACGAAGGTGATCTTGTTCGACAGGTATGAGGCGTGATCGGTGAGCGAGGACACGTCGCGCTGCTGGGTCTTGAATTGCGCCTTCTGGTCCTTGGTCCAGCGCGTGGTGTCGGTCTCCACCAGCACGAAGGAAATCAGCCGCCCGATGGAGACGAGACATTCGCGCACCTTCGATGTCAGGTCGCCCTTCTTGCCGATGGTGAGCAGGATCTGCGAATAGGTCGCCGCATGTCCGCGCTCGGCCGACGGCTCGAAAATCTGCGACGACACCGCATCCACGTCCGCGCCCGCGCGTTCCAGAATATCGGCGCAGCGGTCGATCACGCCGTCGAGCAGTTCGAGCAAAACGCCGTCGCCGGTGATGCTCGGCGAACAGTTGCGCGCGAGTTTCGCCGCGATCAGCGCGAACGGCTTCGGCTCGTCGTATCGCACGGTGACAAGACGGTGATCGGTGAGGATGAAGGTGACGGGCGTGGTGCGCGGCGCGTGCGAGTCGGCAGCGCACATCAGGGTGGCCGTCATGTAGCGCGCGTTGTTCTCCACGTAGAGACGGCTGGAAATTTCGATTTCCTGCATGTCCTCGCGCGTCGGGATCGAAATCCCCACCAGTTTCTCGACCGCCTTGTCTTCGCCGAGCGACGGCGATTTCAGGTCGATCCACACCGCATTCGTCGGCAGCGCATCCGGCTCGATGGTTTCGAGCCGTTTCAGCGACGAGGCGGTGGGAACAAACACTGACAGCATGGGCCGCTCCGGGAACGCGCAGGTTGGACGGTCTGTCGTCCATATCCGCCCAAAGCGCAAATTGCGCCGATTCCCGCAAGCCTTCCGGCAAGTCCCGTCACACGGCCCGAGAATTACCCTTCGTTAGGCATCCGGGCGTACCCTCGCATGCGGTTCCGGATGAGGTGTTGGAGCCGGTTTTGCCGCCGGATTCGGCAGGCTTTTTGCGGGTGCGGCAGCAAAGTCACAGGTCATGCGCTGCGTGGCAACATCACCGGCTAATGACTGGAAAGTTGGAACTATCTGGCGTTTATAGGGGCCAGCGCCAAGCAGAATCGTGTCTCCGGGGCCATGTGGCCTGTTGACGCGCGACAATCCGATCGAAAGCCAGACCATGACGTCCGCCGCTTCCAAATTCGCCCTTCTCGCCGCCGGCATGCTGCTGGCCGGCTGCATGCAGACCACTTACGAGCCGACCTCGGAAGCGACGCTGAAGCCGCGCGACAAGGAATATCTGGCCAAGGTTTCCTACGACAAGGTTCCGGTGGCCCAGCCGTTCCGCCGCGCCATCGTCGATTATCACCGCAAGGAACTGCCGGGCTCCATCGTCGTCGATTCCGACAATCATTATCTTTATTACGTGCTCGAAGGCGGCAAGGCGATCCGCTACGGCATCACTGTCGGCGAGGAAGCGATGGCCTGGTCCGGCATCGCCAAGGTCGGCGCCATGACCGAGTGGCCGGATTGGCATCCGACCAAGAGCGAGATTTCGCGTCTCGGCGTGCCGACTTTCGTGAAAGGCGGCCCGGACAATCCGATGGGTTCGCGCGCGATCTATCTTTACTCCGGTGGCCGAGACACGCTGTTCCGGATTCACGGCACCAATCAGCCGGAATATATCGGCGCATCGATTTCATCCGGCTGCATCCGCATGACCAACGAGGACGTCATCGACCTCTACGGCAAGGTGAAGATGGGCACCGTCGTCGTGGTGCTCGATCCGAAGCAGGGCGATTCGCCGGTCAACTCCAAGATGGCGCTTCAGGGCGGCAGCGGCGGAACGAGTTCCTACTGAGCTTCTAAAACCAGAATTTTCGAAAGCGCCGGTTTTCCGGCGCTTTTTCATTGCGTTGCCGGGTGCGTCAACTCGCCACATGAACCCTGAAAGTCACAGCCAGCATGCTGCGTGGCGGGAGAAGCGCCGAAACGCTGGAATCGCCAGCCGTTTCGGAGCAAATAACGGCTAACGATTTCGTCAAACATGATGCGGACAATTCGGGCGTGGGGGCGCTCGGATTCTCCCTATGGAAACTTTGGAATGTCCTCGCTCAGTTCAAAAATTGCCGTTGTGATTGCAGGGCTTGCGCTCGCCGGCTGCATGCAGACCAGCACCTCCTTCGAGAAGGCGCCGGAAGCCAGCCTCAAGCCGCGCGACAAGGACTATCTGGCCAAGGCGAGCTACGACAAAGTCGCGGTGGCGCCGCCGTTTCGCCGGGCTATCGTCAGCTATCACCGCAAGGAACTGCCGGGCTCCATCGTCGTCGATTCCGACAATCACTATCTCTATTACGTGATGGAAGACGGCAAGGCGATCCGCTACGGCATCACCGTCGGCGAAGAAGCGCTGGCGTTCTCCGGCATCGCGCGCGTCGGCAACATGCAGGAATGGCCGAAATGGACGCCGACCGCCGACATCCACAAGCGCATCGAAGGATTGCCGCAGTCCGTTCCGGGCGGCCCGGACAATCCGCTCGGTGCGCGTGCACTCTATCTCTATCAGGGCGGCCGCGACACGATGTTCCGGATTCACGGCACCAACCAGCCGGAAATGATCGGCTCGTCGATTTCGTCGGGATGCATCCGCATGACCAATGAAGACGTGATCGACCTCTACAGCCGCGCCAAGATGAACACGGTTGTCGTCGTGCTCGATCCGAAGCAGGGCGACTCGCCTTACAACTCCAAGATGGCGTTGCAGGCCGGCGGCACGATGTAACTGCCGTTTCTGCAAGCGGCCAAAATCGGAAAGCGCCGGTCTGTCCGGCGCTTTTTCATTTGCGAGGCTTCTTGAGCGCGGGCTTTTGCGGCGGCGAATCCGAAGCCTTGTTTTCTTCTTCAACCGTCTCGGGCGCAGGCGCGGATTCATCTGGCGTAGCTGACGGCCTTGCGGATTTTTCCGCGGCTTGCTTTTCCTCGTCGCTGATGCGTGGCGGCGCTTGCTCCGGACGCTCGGCGGGTATCAACGGGGCAATATCCGGCAGCGGATCCAAGACGTCCCACTGACAGATTTTGTAGTTATTGCGCCGCTCGGCGAGATCGAGATGGATGTGATCCTCGTGGTACCAGTCCGATGACGGCCCAAGCACCGTCATGAAACGCGAGCAGACACTATGAAGAACGGTCTCCCGCGTTTCGCGCGGCACTTTGCGGTCGGTCAGGGAAATCGTGCTGCCGTTCGTGAGCTTGATGCCGCGAACGTCGAGCGCATTGGCGAGGCCATGTTCGGAGAGACGCGCGCCTTTGACGCGATTGCGGCCGCGGCATTCGTATGAATCGAAGTTGTCGAGTTCGCTGAGCTTGGTGCCGAGTCTCGTCGCCAACGGCTCCATATCGGAGCGCACCCAGTCGGCGATCGCAGTCGCCATTTCGCAACGGAGAACCGCTGCGGGCTTCACAGCAACCTTTTGATTGTCGGTTGTCACAACCGCTTCGAGGCGCACCAGATCGTCGCCGCCGCAACCGCCCGGTCCTTTGATCGCCGGAATCGACGGCGCGATGGCGACGGTTTCCGTCAGAGCCTGCCGGCACGCCGACGGCTCCGGTGGTTTGTCCTCGGTCTGCGCCTGCGTGTCGGGCTTTGCATCTTCGGTCTGCCGATCCGCAGGACCGGCTTGGTCGGCTGGTGGCGCAGCTTCGGCTTTCGGAGCCTGCGCAGGACGCGGACGCGGCAGCGGCACGTCCGTCTTCGCCGATGCAACAGCGGTCAATGCGATCCAGCAGGCTGCCGCAAGCGCAGGCACAACCGGATTCCAACCGAAAGACACGCCACAAGACCATTTGCGGGCCACGCCGTCCGCGCTAAAGTTCATTCAAGTCCCTTTGGGGGCAAAATGGCATCTCACATGCCGGATAAAAATCACTGAGGAGAGGACTACGTTCATGCTTGGATTGATGCAAAATTGGCCGTTGTTGTGTCATCGGATTATCGATCACGCAGCTGCGATCCACGGCAAACAGGAAGTTGTGACCCGATCGGTTGAGGGGCCGATCCACCGCACCAATTACGCCGAAATCCGCGCCCGCGCGCTCAAGGTCGGCCAGCGCCTCGATAAGGACGGCATCAAGCTCGGCGACCGCGTCGCGACGATTGCCTGGAACACATGGCGTCATCTCGAAGCGTGGTACGGCATCATGGGCATCGGTGCCATCTGCCACACCGTCAATCCGCGCCTGTTCCCCGATCAGATCGTCTGGATCGTCAATCACGCGCAGGATCGCGTGATGATGACGGACCTCACCTTTATTCCGGTTCTGGAAAAAATCGCCGACAAGCTGCCGACCGTCGAGCGCTACATCGTCTTCACCGACAAGGCGCATATGCCGCAGACGACGCTGAAGAACGCGATCGCCTACGAAGACTGGATCGCGGAAGTCGACGGTAACTTCAAGTGGAAGGAGTTCGACGAGAATACCGCCGCCGCGATGTGTTACACATCCGGCACCACGGGCGATCCGAAGGGCGTGCTCTATTCGCACCGCTCGAACGTGCTTCACGCGCTGATGGCCAACAATTCCGACGCTCTCGGCGCAAAAGCGCGGGACACGATGTTGCCGGTCGTGCCGCTGTTCCACGCCAACTCATGGGGCATCGCGTTCTCGGCGCCGAGCATGGGTACAAAACTCGTCATGCCGGGCGCCAAGCTCGACGGCGCGTCGGTCTTTGAATTGCTTTCGACCGAGAAGGTGACGTTCACGGCGGGCGTGCCCACCGTATGGCTGATGCTGCTGCAATACATGGCGGCAGAGAAGAAGGCGCTGCCCGATCTGAAAGTTTTGATCTGCGGCGGCTCGGCGATGCCGCGTTCGATGATCAAAGCGTTTGTCGATATGGGCGTGGACGTCCGCCATGCCTGGGGCATGACGGAAATGAGTCCGATCGGAACGCTCGGCGCACTGAAACCGCCGTTCTCCGATCTCACCGGCGACGCCAAGCTCGATATCCTGCAGACGCAGGGTTATCCGCCGTTTGGCGTGCAGATGCGCATCACCGACGATGCCGGCAAGGATCTGCCGTGGGACGGCAAGACCTTTGGCCGTCTCAAGGTCAGCGGGCCGGCGGTGTCGAAGGCGTACTATCGCGTCGATACCAAGATTCTCGACGAGCACGGCTTCTTCGATACCGGCGACGTCGCCACCATCGATCAGGATGCTTATATGCGCATCACCGATCGCTCCAAGGACGTCATCAAGTCGGGCGGAGAATGGATTTCGTCGATCGATTTGGAAAATCTCGCAGTCGGTCATCCGAAAGTTCTCGAAGCCGCTGTGATCGGCGTGCATCACCCGAAATGGGATGAGCGTCCGCTGCTGATCGTGCAACTCAAGCCTGATCAAAAGGCGACCGTCGATGAAATTTTGAAGTTCATGGACGGCAAGATCGCGAAGTGGTGGATGCCGGACGACGTGCAGTTCGTCGACGCGATCCCGCACACGGCAACGGGCAAAATTCTCAAGACCGCGCTGCGCGATCAGTTCAAGGCGTACAAGTTCCCCAACGCGGCTGCCTAATAAAAATACACACACGGAACATCATGCGCCCCTCGCTTGCGAGGGGCGCTTTGTTTTGTGTGCGCGCCGCAACATTAATATTTGTCAATGTAACCGCTTGCCGACGAAAGGCGGATTGGAACAGGCAATGCAACTTTCTAAGTTGCGGCTCTTCAAAAACTAAGAAGCGAGGAAACGTCCAAATGAAACGAACAATCCCGTGGTTGCTGGCAGCAACTCTCTCCGCGACCGCAGCACACGCGGCCGGAAATAAAGTCGTGATCGGCGATATCGACGATATGTCCGGTCTCTATGCCGACGTGATCGGCCCCGGCGGCGTTGAAGCAGCCAAGATGGCGATCGAAGATTTCGGCGGCAGCGTTCTCGGCAACAAGATCGAGTTCATGGTGTCGGACCATCAGAATAAACCCGACCTCGGCGCGCAGAAGTTCCGCGAGTGGGCCGACACAGCCAATGTGACGATGATTCTCGGCGGCTCGAACACCGGCGTCGCCCTCGCGATGGGCAACATCGCGAAGGAGAAGAAGGTGCCGTTCATCGTAATCGGCGCCGCCGGCGCTTCGCTGACCGGCAAGGACTGCAACGGCTATATGGTCCATTACGCCTATGACACCACTGCGCTCGGCAACGGCACCGCGACGACGATGGTGAAACAGGGCGGCAAGAGCTGGTTCTTCCTCACCGCGGACTACGCCTTCGGCACCCAGCTTCAGGATTCCGCGGCGCATGTCGTGGAGGCAAATGGCGGCAAGGTCGTCGGCGCTGTTCGCGTTCCGCTGTCGAACTCAGACTTCTCCAGCTTCCTGCTGCAAGCGCAATCGTCCGGTGCGCAGGTTCTCGGTCTCGCCAACGCCGGAAACGACTTCACCAACTCGCTGAAAGCGTTCAACGAGTTCGGTCTCGGCAAGACGATGAAGCCGGCGGCATTGCTTGCCTTCATCAGCGACATCCACTCGCTCGGACTGCAGACCGCTCAGGGCCTTTACCTGACCACAAGCTGGTACTGGGATCTGAACGACAAGACGCGCGCGTTCGGAAAGCGTTACTTTGAGAAAACCAAACGGGAGCCGACCGAGAATCAGGCCGCGTATTATTCGGCGACCCTGACCTATCTCAACGCCGTGAAGGCCGCCGGCACCACCGATCCTGACAAGGTGATGGAGCAACTTCACAAGGCCACGGTCAACGATATGTTCGCAACCGGCGGCAAGATTCGCGCGGACGGCCTGATGGAACATCAAATGTACGTTATGCAGGTCAAGACGCCGGCGGAATCGAAGTATCCGTGGGACTATTACAAGTTGGTGCAGACAATGTCCGGCGACGAAGCATTCGGAAAGCTCGCCGACAACAAGGCTTGCCAGCTCCTGACTCACTGACCGGCTGCGGAACCGGGCAGTCATTGTCCGGCTTTTCGGCGCGGATTGAAACGAATGGCCGGGGGACTTCATTGTCCCCCGGCTGTTTTTTTGGCTTTGGAATGCCGCCCGGCTTCACACGGGCCACGAAAATGCGGTAGGTCACGGCGCACACCTTTCATCAGCCGCGCTTGACCGCACCTTCAAGGCAGGACTTTTCAGTTTCATGGCCCGCCGGATTGCCGCCGCCTATCACATGGAGCCGACATCCGGCCTCGCTCTCGCGGCGCGGCGGCTTGCGGTGTTCTCGCTTGCGGCGACGATTCTATCGGTCGCACTCGTCAGGTTCGGGTTTCTCGATTTCAAACCGGCACTGGCAACATTCTTCGGTGCGCTCGCGCTGGCGGGCCTGTCGATTCTGGTGGGGTTTGCTGCGTTCGCTGCGATTTGGCAGGACGGCTCACGCGGCATGAGCATCGTGCTGCTGGCATTCCTGATCGATGCGATCATTCTCGCCTACCCCGGCTATATCTACTATCTCTATCGCAAGCTGCCCGCGATCCACGACATCACGACCGATCCGATCGACCCGCCACGCTTCGATGCACTGGCACGATTACGCGCAGGCGATGGCGCGAACCCGGCGGTCTATGCCGGTCTTTATTCAGCCGAGCAGCAGCGCAGGGCCTATCCCGATGTGGAACCGATCACACTCGAGGTCACGCCGCAGCGCGCCTATGAAATTGCGCTTTCTGTCGTCAATCGGCGCAAATGGCTGATCATCGACGAGCGCCCACCGCAGCCGCCGCAACGCATCGGCCGCATCGAAGCCGTCGCACGCACGCCGATCATGGGATTTCGCGAAGACGTATCGATCCGCGTGTCGCCCGAGAATGAAGGCGCTCGCATCGATGTACGTTCGTCGTCGCGTTATTTCGAGCACGATCTCGGCTCGAACGCCGCACGCATCGTCAAATTTTCCGAGGACGTGAACGAAGTGGTCGACAACGCGCGACCGGCCAAGAAGCCCGTGACGCCGGCCAAGCCTCAGCCCAAGGTGCCGGCCAAGCGATAAGTGCCGCCGATCACCGGATCCCCATCGGTCTCGACGACGCCGCGCGCGACGAGATCTTCCAGATGCGCGAGCACGGAATATCCTGCGGCACCGACGAGCCGCGGATCGATCCCGATATAGCTCGCGCGCACGATGGTCGGGATATCCGCTTCGCCCTTGCCAAGGCGATGAAGGATCGAAACTTCTCGCGCCTTGCGATGCCGGATCAGAAATTTCACGTAGCGAGCGGCATCGGGAATTTCGGGGCCGTGGCCGGCAAAATAAAGCTGCTCGTCGCGCCGCGCCAGTTTTTCCAGCGACGCCATGTAGTCGACCATCGAACCATCGGGCGGAGCTACGATGGAGGTGGACCAGCCCATGACATGATCGCCGACAAAGATCAGTTTCTTCTCCGGCCACGCGAACGCGATGTGGTTTGCGGTGTGGCCCGGCGTCGCAATCGCCTCCAACCGCCAGCCGTTGCCTTCGACGATGTCGCCATCCTTCACGATGACATCCGGTCGAAAGTCCCTGTCGCCGCCGGATTCGGTGCTTCGCGTTTCAGATGCGTAAGCGGGACGCGACGCGCGATGCGGTCCTTCGCCGTATGTTTTCGCGCCGGTCGCAGCCTGGATGCGGGCGGCGTTCGGCGAATGATCGCGATGAGTATGGGTCACGAGAATATGCGTGACTGTCTCACCCCGAACCGCATCCAGAAGCGCCTTCGCATGTGCTTCGTCATCGGGGCCGGGATCGACGATCGCCACATTGCCGCGGCCGACGATGTAGCTCACGGTGCCTGAAAACGTGAACGGGCTTGGATTGTTGCACAATACGCGCCGCACGCCGGGCACGACTTCGTCGGCAACGCCCGGCGCAAGCGGAAAATCCCGATTGAACGGAATGTCGTCTTCGGCGTCGCTCACGCGGACATTCCGACTAGAAAAACGCCTGAATGCCGGTGATGGCACGGCCGAGGATCAGCGCATGGACGTCGTGCGTGCCCTCGTAAGTATTGACCGTTTCCAGATTCTGCGCGTGACGCATCACGTGATACTCGCTGGAGATGCCGTTGCCGCCATGCATATCGCGGGCGACGCGCGCGATATCGAGCGCCTTGCCGCAGTTGTTGCGCTTCATGATCGAGATCATTTCCGGGGCCATCTTGCCCTCGTCCATCAGGCGGCCGACGCGCAGCGATCCCTGCAAACCGATGGCGATTTCGGTTTCCATGTCAGCAAGTTTTTTCTGCACGAGCTGCGTCGCGGCCAACGGGCGGCCGAACTGCTTGCGGTCGAGCACATATTGGCGTGCGCGATGAAAGCAATCCTCTGCCGCGCCCATCGCGCCCCACGAAATTCCGTAGCGCGCGCGGTTGAGACAGCCGAACGGGCCGGCAAGACCCGAAACATTCGGCAACAGATTTTCTTCCGGCACCACAACGCCATCCATGACGACTTCGCCGGTGATCGAGGCGCGCAGCGATAGCTTGCCCGCAATCTTCGGCGCGGAAAGTCCCTTCATGCCCTTTTCGAGAATAAAGCCGCGCACCTTGTTGTCGTGCGCCGCAGACTTTGCCCACACCACGAATACATCGGCGATGGGCGAATTTGAAATCCACATCTTGCTGCCGGTAAGACGATAGCCGTCGGACACTTTCTCGGCGCGCGTCTTCATGCCGTCCGGATCGGAGCCGGCATCGGGCTCGGTCAATCCAAAACAGCCGACCCATTCGCCGCTCGCCAGTTTCGGCAGATATTTCTTGCGCTGCGTCTCATCGCCGTAAGCGTAGATCGGATACATCACGAGCGAGGACTGCACGCTGTTCATCGAGCGATAGCCGGAATCGACGCGCTCGATCTCGCGATTGACGAGACCGTAGGCGACATAGCCTGCATTGGCACAGCCGTATTCTTCCGGCAGGCTGACGCCGAGCAGCCCGAGTTCGCCCATCTCGTTGAAGATTTCGCGGTCGGATTTTTCTTCGAGATATGCCTTGGTGATGCGCGGCATGAGCTTGTCCTGCGCATAGGCTCGCGCGGTGTCGCGGATCATGCGCTCGTCTTCGGTCAACTGGTCGTCGAGCAAAAACGGATCGTCCCACTGGAACGTGACCTTTGCGGGCTTGTCCTTGGTCTGCGGGCGCGCGCTCATGGAGTGTCCTTTCAGACAAATTCTGCGATTGAGGATTTACGATAGATCGTCGCCGCGAGGTTGCAAGTCAAAAACCAGTTCCGCATTGCGAACGTGATCGGCGATCAGACGTCGAACGGTTCGTTGGCGACGATCTCGATACCGTAACCCGACAAGCCTTTGTAGTCGTGAACAGCCGACGTGAGATGGCGGATCGAGGTGACACCGAGATCGCGCAAGATCTGCGCGCCGACGCCGACTTCGCGCCACTGCTTGTTGCGGTCGTCTTCAGCCGAGTGGCTGCCGTCGAGCGGGGCCACCGGCACGCCGGCCGCTCCATCGCGCAGATAGATCAGGACGCCGCTGCCGTTTTTCTTGAAATGCTCAAGCGTCGCGCGCACGCGATCTCGGCCGCTGAACAGGTCACGCACCACATTCGGCTTATGCAATCGTGTCAGTACGTTCTTGCCGTTGCCGACGCCCTTGTAGACCATCGCCAAATGATAGATCGGATCGAAAGGCGAACGATAGGCGTAGACATCGAGCGGGCCGATCGGACTGTCGGTGGTGAAGGCGGATACCCGTTCGATCAGCTTTTCTCGCGCCTGCCGGTACGCGATCATGTCGGCGATCGTGACGTGCTTGAGCTTGTGCTTCTCGGCGAATTTGGCGACCTGCTCGCCCTTCATCACCGTGCCGTCGTCGTTCATCAACTCGCTGATGACGCCGACCGGCGGCAGATCGCACATCTTGCACAGATCGACCGCAGCTTCGGTGTGACCCGAACGGAGCAGCACGCCGCCGTCCTTGGCGATCAGCGGAAAAATATGACCGGGACGCGCGAAGTCGCTGGCGCCCGCATTGGGATTGGCGAGAGCGCGGCAGCAAACCGTGCGCTCCTCTGCCGAAATGCCGGTGGTCATGCCGGGCTTGTAGTCGATCGAAACCGTAAATGCGGTGGTGTGATTGGAATCGTTGTGGGCCACCATCGGGTCGAGCCGCAGGCGGCGCGCGTTGTCGGAGGTGATCGGCGCGCAGACAATGCCGGAGGTGTGGCGGATGATGAACGCCATTTTTTCCGCCGTGCAAAGCGTGGCGGCAACGATCAGATCGCCCTCCCCTTCGCGATCTTCATCGTCGGTGACGACGACAATCTCGCCGGCGGCGAACGCCTTCAATACTTCCGGGATCGGATGGGCCATGAAACAAAGTCTCTCTCAACGCTGCAGATCGTATGGCGCAGCGCGGGCACCGGCGCAACTGTCCAGGCTCCGTCCAAGCAACATGGCGGGCATTCGCCCGGCCTGCAACGCGGTTGCCGTTTCAAACATGGGCTGTATTTTTGTGGGCGGCCTCAATCCTAAGGCAGCACTTCTTTGCGGTTTTTGAGCAGCCGGTCCATGTCCTCACGCTTGTTGGCCAGCAGGCGCTTATCGGCGGCTTCGATCACCTGATACAGCTCATGTGCGTCGGTGACGCGCGTGACGGTCACGTAATCCGCACCCGCCGCATAAAGATCGCCAACATCGCCGAGCAGATCCGCCGTGGAGACGATCCTGGCCTTCGGATTGATCGACCGGACATGGCGGACCAGCTTTTCATTGTTGGAGCCTTTAAGAAGCGCATCCGGCACGCTCAGGATAATCAGTTCGGCTTGACCCACGCCCGCATGGGTCAACGTGTCGATGTTGCTGATGTCGCCGTAGACGACGTGAATTCCGCGCTCGGTAAGCGCATGAAAAACATTCGGATTGAAATCGACGACACTGATCTGGTTCAGCAGCGATTTGTTCTGCCTCTCGATTTCGGCCAAAAGCGCGCTCGCCGCCCTGAAGAATCCGAGAATGACGATGCGCCGCGCCTGCCCATGCCCGGCTTCGCCGTGTTCGGCTCCACCCTCGCTGGCGTGATCGAGATCGCGCAATCCAATGCGCTTGAACGCTGAAATTGCGAGCCGCGAAAGATCGTCGCTGCGCATGATGGCGAATGTGCTGAGCACCGCAAGGATCACGAAAGCGAATGACGCCGCACTCGCAGTCTGCGTCTTGATATGACCGGCAGCAACTCCGGTCTGAATCACCACCAGCGAGAACTCGCTGATCTGCGACAGGTTGAGCGACGGTAGAAGGCTCGCGCGCAGACCCTGCTTCATCAGATAGAGTGGCACGAACGTCGTCAGCAAACGGCTGGCGACGGTGAAGACTGCGATCAGCAAAGCCAGCCCAATGACCGACGCGGTCGGGATCGGGATCGTCATCCCGAGTGCGACGAAGAACAGCGTGATGAAGAAATCGCGCAGCGTTGTGACTTTCGCCGTCACGTCGAGCGCATAGGGAAATGTCGAGAGCGAAACGCCGGCGACCAACGAACCCATCTCGCGCGACAGATGCAGCCGCTCGGCAATTTCACCGATCAGGAAGCACCACGCCAGCGCACCCAGCATGAGAAGTTCGGGCCGCCGCGCGATCTGGTGAAACAGTTTCGGCAGCACGAAGCGGCTCAGAACCAATGCCGTCGCGACCAGGATCGCAACGCGACCGATGGAAAGCAGAACAATGCCGATCTGGAGATTGTCGAGGCTCGGCTGTACGGCAAGGAAGAGGATTGCGAAAATATCCTGCAGCACCAGAATGCCGAGCGTGATGCGGCCGGGCAGCGTATCCAGTTCACGCTTCTCGTAGAGCACCTTGACGATGATGACGGTGGACGACAGCGCGCAGGCAATCGTCAGATAAAGTGCATCGAACGCGCCGTTTTTCATCGACAGTCCGATCGCCATGAAGAACGCAAGTCCGAGAATGCATCCGCCGATCAACTGCCCGCCCGCCGCGAAAAGGATGACTTTCCCCGCACGCGCGATCTTCTTCAAATCGATTTCCAGCCCGATCATGAACAGCATGAAGATCAGGCCAAGCTCCGAAATCGTGGCAATGGACTGTTCGGATTTCACCCAGCCCATCCCGAACGGACCGATGAAAAATCCGCCGACGAGATAGGCGAGGATCAGCGGCTGGCGGGAAAAATGTGCGGCGAGGCCCAGCGCCCATGCAACCAGAATGCAGAAGGTAATGTCGGCAATAAGCTCGTTCATGCCTTCAACCGGGCTCGCGGGCTTGGATTGGCTTGGAGTAGAAGTCAGCGGAGTGCAAACATCCATCTCGACAAAAGCACTATTTTTCCCGATGCGTCGAGCATGGCAGGCGATCTTTATCGACGACAATTTGCCGCCCCGCGATTTGCATCCCGGACAACCGGAACCCCATGGTGTCTGTGGGGTAACAATCGCAAAGAAAGGCGGTCCGTGGGCGAACCGGGCGGTTTGATTATGCGACTACGCTGTGTAGGTTTCCTTCATCGAATGCCGGTTTTGTAGCGTAGGGTCGGATCATGATTTGGAATTTTCTGCGTGTTTTCATTTTGATATTTGCGTTGAACGGCATTTCGGCTGCCGGCGCACAGGATGCGTCGCCGAGTGGCCTCTGGCTCACTCAAAAAGGCGACGCGAGAATTCAGGTCTCCAGTTGCGGCTCCGGAATCTGCGGGAAAGTCGTTTGGCTGAAAGACACCATCGACCCGCAGACGGGCAAGCCTCAGGTCGACGACAAAAATCCGAACCCCGCGCTGCGCTCGCGCTCGATGATCGGCGTGCAGTTGTTCATCGGCATGACGTCGAACGGGCCGGGAAGCTGGATCGGCAAAATCTATAACGCCGACGACGGCGGAACCTACGACAGCAAGGTGAAGATGATTTCGGCGAGCCAGATGAATGTCGAGGGATGTCTGGGCGCGTTCTGCGGCGGCGAAATCTGGACCAAGCTCGGCGGACGCTGAGGGTCTCGGCGCAAGAGCGTTATCTATTTGATTCCGCTTATGATTTGGTCGGAGTGGCAGGATTTGAACCTGCGACCCCTGCGTCCCGAACGCAGTGCTCTACCGGACTGAGCCACACTCCGACTGAAACGCGGTATAGCGTCGGCCCTCGCCCGCCGCAAGAAGCGGTTATAAGAGCGAATCTGCCGCCAGACACTGTGCGAAAGCCGCCTATGAAGCTCGCTTTGACGACGAAAATGACACCGGCCAGCGCTTCTGCTGCTGCCGAAGCGGCACGTTGTCTCGCCGGCGGCGGCCTTGTCGCGTTTCCGACCGAAACCGTCTACGGCCTCGGTGCCGACGCGACGAACGCTCAGGCGGTGGCGCGCTTATACGAGGCGAAGGGACGACCCTCGTTCAATCCGCTGATCGCGCATGTCGTCGATCTTGCTGCAGCTAAGGCGGTTGCACAGTTCGATGTGCGCAGCCTTCGGCTGGCCGAGGCCTTCTGGCCCGGGCCGTTGACGCTGGTTCTGCCGAAGGCGAGCGGCTGCGCCGTGTCGGATCTGGCGACGGCTGGCCTCGACACCATCGCCGTTCGTATTCCGGCCCATCCGGCGGCACGCGACATTCTTCGCGCCTTCGGCAAGCCGGTCGTCGCACCCTCAGCCAATATTTCCGGCCATGTGTCGCCCACGACGGCTGCGCATGTGCTGGCCGATCTGGATGGCCGCATCGACCTGATTGTCGATGGCGGTCCTGTTTCAGTGGGAGTCGAATCCACGATTGTTGGATGTTTCGAGAAGCCGATGCTGCTGCGGCCGGGCGGTATTCCGCGCGCCGACATCGAAAACGTGATCGGAGAGCGGCTGGCGCAATTGCCCGAGGTTGAGACGGACGACGCATTGCCGCTCGCGCCCGGCATGCTCGCGTCCCACTATGCGCCGCGCACGCCCGTTCGACTCAACGCCGAAGGGGTCGAAGCGGGCGAAGTGCTGCTGGCTTTCGGCCCGCGCGCGACCGGCGATTTGAAAGCCAGCGTCATGAATTTGTCCCAACAGGGCGATCTGGTGGAGGCGGCGGCGAATCTGTTCAGCTATCTGCGCACGCTGGACTCAAAGGGCGCGCGCGGCATCGCGGTGATGCCGATACCGGATGACGGACTGGGCGAAGCGATCAACGACCGGCTGCGCCGAGCCGCCGTTCCGCAAAGTTGACGGGGACAAGCCTTTGAACATCGTTCAGCCGCTGACTTCGATTTCACCGGACGTGTTGTCGCGTTTCGCGGCAATCGTCGGCGGGAAATATGCGGTGACAGATTCAAACGAGATGGCACCCTATCTCGTCGAGGATCGCGGACTGTTCAAGGGCCATTCCCCGATGGTGCTGCGGCCCGGCTCGACTGCGGAAGTCTCGGCGATCTGCAAACTTGCAGGCGAAACTAAAACCGCCTTGGTGCCGCAGGGCGGCAATACCGGACTTGTCGGCGGACAGACACCGCATCGCGGAGAGATCATCGTCTCGATGCGAAGGCTCGACAAAATTCGCGCGGTCGATACGCAGTCCAATACCATGACTGTTGAGGCGGGCGTCATTCTCGCCAACGCCCAGAGCGCGGCCTCGAACGCAGACCGGCTGTTTCCGCTGTCGCTGGGCGCGGAAGGCAGTTGCACCATCGGAGGCAACCTTTCGACGAATGCAGGAGGCATCGCAGCACTTGCCTACGGCGTCGCGCGCGATCTTGTGCTTGGCCTCGAAGTCGTGCTGGCGGACGGACGGATCATGCATGGCCTCTCCAGCCTGAAGAAAGACAACACCGGCTACGATCTGCGCGACCTGTTTGTCGGCGCGGAAGGCACGCTCGGCTTCATCACCGCAGCAACGCTCAAAATGTTTCCAAAGCCGCGCTCGATCGAGACAGCATTCGTGGCGGTTGCGTCGCCCGAAGATGCGCTGAAGCTGCTCGATCTGTCGCGCAACACGGCGGCGTCCAGTCTCACGAGTTTCGAGTTGATTCCACAAATCGCCATCGATTTCTGCGTCAAGCACGGTCCTTCGATCCGCGCGCCGCTGGATGGCGCGCATGCCTGGTACGTACTGATGGAAATTTCATCGCCACGCGACAACGCCCGTACAACCATCGAAGCCATTCTTGAGAAGGGAATGGAAGACGGCATCGTCGAGGACGCGGTCATCGCAGCCAATCTCGACCAGCGCAACGCCTTCTGGAAACTGCGCGAAGTCATCTCGCCGGTTCAGAAAAGCGAAGGCGGATCGATCAAGCACGATATCTCGGTGCCGGTCGCCGCCGTCCCGGCATTTCTCGCAGAGGCCGACGCTGCGGTCACAAAACTCATTCCCGGCGCGCGTCCGTTCGCGTTCGGCCATCTCGGCGACGGCAACATCCATTACAATGTCAGCCAGCCGGTCGGTGCCGATACCGCACAATATCTCGCGCGTTGGCACGACATGAACGACGTGGTTCACGCCGTCGTCGCCAAACATCACGGCTCGATCTCCGCCGAACACGGCATCGGCGTGCTCAAGCGCGACGAACTTCCGCAGGTGAAAGACCCGGTCGCGCTGGCTATCATGCGATCGATCAAGGCGACGCTCGACCCGCTCAACATTCTCAATCCGGGGAAGGTGCTATGACAGACACAGCGACACGGCCCCCAAGCAACATCGCGATCGCCCCGGCCACCGACGCCGACGCCAAAGACGTCGCCGCGCTCTGGCAAAAATGCGAACTCACGCGCGAATGGAACGATCCTGTTGCGGACTTCAAGCGCGCGCAGAAGGGACCGGATTCTGCGGTGCTGATCGGCCGCGACGGCAAAACCCTCGTTGCATCCGTCATGGTCGGGCACGACGGGCATCGCGGCTGCGTCTATTACGTGTCAGTTCATCCGGATCACCGCAAGAAAGGCCACGGCCGCGCCATCATGACAGCCGCCGAAGGCTGGCTGCGCGAGCGGGGTATCGAGAAGCTCAATCTCATGGTGCGCGCCGGCAATACCCACGCGCAGGCATTCTACGAGACGCTCGACTACGATGAGCAGGAACGCATCGTCTACGCCAAATGGCTCGACGGGCGCGAACCGACGCCCTGATCGGTTGCCATAGCGGTGCTGCCCACAGGACGCAGTACTACGATTTTTTCCGGCAAAAACCCAGAAACGCGAGCCGCATTCAGACCCTCTTAACCATGAATGTAAACACTGCCGGGGATGACGTCAGCCTTAGCCGAAGCACCTGCAAATGATGGCAACGCCACCGGCGATGCCGGGCGTTCCAGCGTCGACGCGCACCATCGCGTGCTGCGCGAGGCCAATATCAATCCGAACACAGGTCTGGCGACCGACTACCTGAATCATTTCAACGAAGCGATCATGCTGCTGGAAATGATCCCGGATCTGCCGGAATGCGCCGAAGACTTCCTCGGCTGGCAGCCGGCGAGCTATCGCGATCACTTCGCAGCATCCAACTTCAAGGCACGCGAACTTGCGATTTCATCCTACGATTCGACCGACCCCGCATTGCGGGCAGAATTCGACAATCTCACCGGCACCATGACCTCGATTCTCAGCGCGGTTGGTGCCGCCATGCGCGAAGCCAAGCAGGATCGCACCCGCGCCATCCTCGCCCAGCAGGCGACCGGCTGGGTCAAGCCGCTGGTGACGCTTGCAGGATCGCTGATCAACGGCTCAGGCAATTCGGCCGACGTCGATTCCATTATGAAGCAATAGGCGCGTGAGCGACGAGCCAGCCAATCGTCTGCAATTGGCCGTCAGTGCGGGAATTTTCCGCGATGGAAAAATCCTTCTGGTGCGGCGCGCGCGTGAGCCGGCAAAGGGCGTCTATACGTTTCCGGGTGGACGGGTCGAATTCGGCGAGAGCCTCGTCGAGGCCGTCGCTCGCGAGGTGCGCGAGGAAACCGGACTGTCGATCGAGGTCGTTGCGCTTGCAGGCTATCGCGAGGCGTTGCCGGGAAAGACCGGCGGCTCCGGTCACTATGTCATTCTTCCTTTTGCCGCGCGCTGGCTCGCCAACGAAGTCGCGCTCAATGACGAACTTGACGATGCACGCTGGCTGACACCGGGCGATCTCGGCAGCCTGCCGATTACCCGCGGGCTTGAGGCAACTATCGAAGCCGCCCGCAAAATCATTTTCTGTTGAGGTTCTCAACCCCCCTTGCTGCCTTGCTTCCGTCGCCCCGAGCGGGCATATGCCGCCCTCATGCGTTACGTCATTGCCATTGCCGTGTTGACTGCTCTCCCCGGGGTTGCCCCTGTGCGTGCGCAGTTCTTTTTTCCGGAACAACAGCAGCAGCAGCAACCGCCCCAGCCGCGCCCGCAAATCCGTCCCCCCGTTCAAGCGCCGACACCTCCTCCGGTCTCGGACGCACCTGCGCCATTCGATGGCGACCTGCAACGGCTGGCGGAAATTCTCGGAACGCTTCACTATTTGCGCGGCATTTGCGGATCCAACGAAGGCCAGAAATGGCGCGCTGAAATGCAGGCGCTGGTCGATGCCGAAACGCCATCCGGCGACCGGCGCACCCGTATGATTGCGAGTTTCAACCGCGGCTATAACGGCTTTCAACAGACCTACCGGACCTGTACGCCGGCGGCGACGGTTGCGATCAAGCGCTACCTCGATGAAGGCTCCAAAATCTCGCGCGACCTCACCGCCCGCTATGCCAACTGACGAAGTTCAGGGCCAGAATCGCGCCGCAAAAATACCCGGGAAAATACCATTGGATTTTCGGATAGATTGAGATCGGGCCGTTAACCCTTCCTCAAGATGTGGCCTATCCCGGCCCTGGCCGCATGCTAATGCTCTGCCTATTCCAAAGGCGCGATCCTTCCGAACGCGCCCGCTACAGGTTGTTGTCAGTTCATGTCTCATCAGTCCCATTGGTCGCCGACCCGCGATTTCCTGCCCGATCAGGAGCAGAAACAAGCCGCCCTGAATTATCTCAACGAAGCATGGGCGGAAGCGCGGCATGACGGTGTGGATGGCGACTGTCTCGCGCAGGCCAGCCTGTTCGCGGCCTTTGCCGAACTCGTCAGCACCTACGGCGAGGATGCCGTGGCGAAATTCGTCGAAGGACTTGCAGCGCGCGTGCGCAGCGGCGAATTTTCCGTCGTCGCATTCAAGCAGTAATACTTATTTGCGCATGATCCGGTCCGAAAACCGGATTCCACTTTTCGGGATCATGCGAACCGCAGCGTTTCCTGAAAGCGCACCGTCTCGCCGGTCGATGGCGTCACGAGTTCGCCCTGCCACATCACGCGTTTGCCGCGCACGATGGTGCCGACCGGCCAGCCTTTGACTTTTTTGCCGTTGTACGGCGTCCAGCCCGCGCGTGATGCGACCCATTTGTCGGTGATGGTTTCCTCACGCTTCATGTCGACCACGGTGAAATCGGCGTCGTAACCCGCAGCGATCCGTCCCTTGCAGGCGATGTTGAAAAGCCGCTGCGGACCGGCACTCGTCAGATCGACGAACCGCGCGAGCGACAATCTTCCGGCATTCACGTGATCGAGCATGATCGGCACCAGCGTCTGCACGCCGGTCATACCCGAGGGCGAAGCCGGATAGGTCTTCGATTTCTCTTCCAAAGTATGCGGCGCGTGATCGGACCCGAGCACGTCGACAACGCCCTGCTCGATACCGTACCAGATTCCATCGCGGTGAGATGCATCGCGCACCGGCGGATTCATCTGCACCTTTGAACCGAGCCGCACATAATCGTCGGGACCGACGAGCGTGAGATGATGCGGCGTCGCCTCGCACGAGGCGACATCCTTGTGGTCGCGCAGATAGAGAATCTCTTCCTTGGTCGAGATGTGGAGGATGTGAATCCGCTTGCCGGTTTCGCGCGCGAGCTTCACGAGCCGCTGCGTCGCCATCATCGCCGCCGTCTCATCGCGCCACACCGGATGTGAGCGCGGATCGCCTTCGACACGGAGATGCTTGCGGTCATTGAGCCGATATTCGTCCTCCGAATGAAACGCTGCGCGGCGGCGAATCACCTTGAAGATTTTTCGCAAGGAGTCGTCGTCCTCGACCAGCAACGAGCCCGTCGACGAGCCGATAAACACCTTGACGCCGGCACAGCCCGGCGCGCGTTCAAGTTCGGGAAGATCGTTGACGTTTTCGCGCGTGCCGCCGATGAAGAATGCGAAGTCGCAATGCATGCGATGATGCCCGCGCTTCACCTTGTCGGTGAAGGCTGCCTCGGTGATTGTGAGCGGATCGGTATTCGGCATCTCGAACACTGCCGTGACGCCGCCCATGACTGCGCTGCGCGAGCCCGATTCCAGATCCTCTTTGTGTGTCAGCCCCGGCTCGCGAAAATGCACCTGCGTGTCCATGACGCCCGGCAGGACATGCAATCCCCTGCAGTCGATAACCTCCGCAGCGCTCGCATCGCCCAGCGAACCGATGGCGACGATCCGCCCCTCCTTGACAGCAATATCGCGCACGCCCTCGCCGTCCTGATTGACGACGGTTCCGGATTTGAGGATTGCGTCGAAGGATTGCGTCAATTGCTCATGCTCGCGAATTTGTGCACAGAGGCTTTGGGACTTGTGAGGCGCACCTTAGCGACTTAGCTTGGAATGGTGTATCGATTGGGCGAATTTCCCCAAAGAAACTCAATATCGAAGGCTTCGAAGCACGTCCCATGAAGGCAGCATTTCTCCCGGATCGCGGCGTTATCAAGGTGAGCGGCGACGATGCGCGTCGTTTCCTCGACGGGATCGTGACGACCAATGTGAATCTGGTGCGGCCGGGCCTCGCACGGTTCGGCGCATTGCTGACCCCCCAAGGAAAGATCGTTGCCGACTTTCTCATTACCGAGGCGTCAGGCGGGCAAGGCGGCGGATTTCTGCTCGATTGCGCAAAGGCACTCTCGAAGCCGCTCGCGGATCGTTTCGGCATTTACAAACTGCGTGCGAAGGTCGGCGTCGAAAATCTCTCGGACGCACTTGGCGTGCTTGCCGTCTGGGATGGCGAGCCGGCGATGAAGCCAGATCTCGCTTTCGCCGATCCAAGAAACGAGAAACTCGGATGGCGCATTCTGGTGCCCGAAGACCTCGCGCAAAAAGCGGCCGCGGCCATCGGCGCCGAACTTGTGGAGTCCTCCATCTACGAATCCCATCGGATCGCCTGCGGCGTGCCGCGCGGCGGCATGGATTTTATCTACAACGATGCGTTTCCGCACGAAGCAAACATGGATCGCCTGCACGGCGTCGATTTCGAAAAGGGCTGCTACGTCGGTCAGGAAGTCGTGTCACGAATGGAACATCGCGGCACCGCGCGCACGCGGATCATCAAAATTCGCGTCGACGGTTCAGCGCCGGAGATCGGCGCAACTATAGTTGCCGGTGAAAAGCCGGTTGGCGTGATGGGTTCGTCGGCCAACGGAATCGGCCTGGCCCTCTTGCGGATCGATCGGGTCGGCGATGCGCTCGATGCCAACTTGCCATTGTCTGCGGGAGGGATTCCTCTGAGCGTCGCCGATCCCGCCGATGTGCGGAGCGCGCCGGACAAAGCGCACGCATGAGAAGCGCACGCAAGCATGCCGACGGCAAGCTGCGTTGTCCGTGGCCGGGCGAAGACCCGCTCTATGTGGCCTATCACGACGACGAATGGGGCGTGCCGGAATACGACGACCGCGCGCTGTTCGAGAAGCTGATCCTCGACGGATTTCAGGCAGGCCTGTCGTGGATCACGATTTTGCGCAAGCGCGATAATTTCCGCAAAGCCTTCGACAATTTCGATCCGGAGAAGATCGCCAAATATAACGCGAAGAAAATAGCCTCGCTAATGAACGATCCCGGCATCGTGCGCAATCGCGCCAAGATCGAAGGCGCAGTCGCGAGCGCAAAGGCCTATCTGAAGATCATGGACGAGGGCAGAAAAGCCGGCGAGAAAAACGGCTTCTCGAAATTCCTGTGGGATTTTGTGGGCGGCAAATCGAAAGTGAATGGCTTCAAGACGACGGCATCTGTTCCGGCGGCAACGCCGATTTCGATTGCGATGTCGAAGGCGCTTGTCGAGCGCGGATTCAAATTCGTCGGTCCGACCATTGTTTACGCCTTCATGCAGGCGACCGGCATCGTCAACGATCATCTCGTGACCTGTCATTGCCACGGCACATGCGGAAAAATGAAGAAGCCGAAGCGGCGATGAGCTAACGAACTCTCTTGGTCAACAGATAGAGATAGGCGCAAACCGCAACAACGATCGGGAAGCATCCCAGCCCCAATAGCGTCGCCGAAAACTCGAAGCGGTCCCAGAACAGCCAGACCGCGCTCCAGCAAACGATGGCGTTCACGAGCGCGAGCAGATAGATCGGCTCAAGCGCAGTCTTGAAACTCATCTGCCGCCTGCGCGGAGCTTTTTTCTTTCTGGGAGCCACATCATACCTGTCGTTGACACCGCGACTCGAACTCCACTTATAGTACGACCTTACTGCAAACGAAGTCCGAATCGCTTGAAAAAGCCCGCCTCCAGATCTCAGACGATGCGCGCGTGGCAGCGGATGCTGTCAGGCCGCCGTCTCGACCTTCTCGATCCCTCACCGCTCGATGTCGAAATCGAGGACATTGCGCATGGCCTCGCGCGTGTCGCGCGCTGGAACGGGCAGACGCACGGCGCGCATATTTTTTCGGTGGCGCAACACACATTGCTGGTTGAGACAGTGATGCGCGTTCAGTCTCCGCGCATCGACCGCCGCGTCCGGCTTGCCGCCATGCTCCACGACGCACCTGAATATGTGATCGGCGACATGATCTCGCCGTTCAAGGCCGTGATCGGCGGCTCGTACAAGGCAGTCGAGAAGCGTCTGCTATCGGCGATCCACATCCGCTTCGGTCTGCCGGCAGCGCTGCCGCAGGAACTGGAGGACCAGATCAAGTCCGCCGACAGAGGCGCCGCCTATCTCGAAGCGACCCACCTTGCTGGTTTTGCCGAAGCCGAAGCCAAACGCTTGTTCGGACGCGATCCGAAACTTCCTGCCGCAGCACTTCGCGACTACATGATCCCTTGGCCGGCGGGGAAAGCCGAAAAGCAATTCCTCACTCGGTTCCGGGGTCTTCTGGAATAGCGCGTTCCGGCGATGGCAGTCGCTCTGCCGCGGCTCTATAGTTGCAGCGGAAAAGGATCCCTATGATTCACGTCTGCTCTCTTGCCGCCCTGCCCGCAACCGTCAAGGCAACCGGCGCCAGCCACATCCTGACCGTGATGGGCAAAGTCGAACAGGTGGTACGGCCTGCATCGGTGCGGCAGGAAAATCACATGCTGATCTCGATGGACGACATCACCGAACCTGCAGACGGTTTCGTGGCACCGGCTCTCAACCATGTCGAAGAAGCCCTCGCCTTCGTGCGCAAATGGGATCGCGCCGCACCTTTGGTGATTCACTGCTATGCCGGCATCAGCCGCTCGACGGCGAGCGCCTTCATGACGGCATGCGCACTCAATCCGAACCGCGACGAACTTTCGATTGCACGGCAAATCCGATCTGCCTCGCCGACAGCGTATCCCAACCGGCTGATCGTCTCGCTCGCCGACCGCGCGCTCGGCCGCGATGGGCGAATGCTGCGCGCGCTCGATGCGATCGGGCCCGGCGATCTCACCGTCGAGGGACGGCCGTTCCGGGTCGAACTCGAATAGATGTCAGAGAAACTTCTCACGCCGATCGAGATCGGGCTAACCGCCGCCATCGTCTCTTTCGACGGTAACGAACCGCTGATCCTTACGGCTTCCGGCGGCGAAGGCGATCTCGCAGGACTGCCGTTCGGTCCGTTCGAGGCCATCACCCATCGCACATTCGAGATCGGACTGCGCGCGTGGGTGGAAGAGCAAACCGGGCTGCGGCTCGGTTACGTCGAGCAGCTTTATACATTCGGCGACAGAGGACGACACGCGCAACGCGGCGACACCGATGCGCATGTCGCGTCCGTCGGCTACCTCGCGCTGACGCGCGCCGCCGATAATACCTCGCAGCCGCAGGTCGCAGGCGCGACATTCGAGCCATGGTATCGCTACTTTCCGTGGGAAGATTGGCGCGAGCAACGGCCTGCGTTGATCGAGAAAGATATTTTTCCCGCGCTGAACGAATGGGCGGCGCAATCGGAAAAACCAAACGCGCAGCGCGCGCTCAGCCGTCAGGATCGCGTGCGGCTCTATTTCGGCACCGAAGGCGCGCATTGGGACGAAGAGCGCGTGCTCGACCGCTACGAATTGCTCTATGAAGCGGGACTGATCGAAGAGGCCAGGCGCGACGGGCGGCCTGCGGCGCTGGCGCGAAAATCGGTGCCAACGCTTGGCGTGCCGATGCGCTTCGACCACAGGCGAATTCTTGCCACCGCGATTGCGCGGCTTCGCGCCAAACTTAAATATCGCCCTGTCGTGTTTGAACTTCTCCCGCCCGACTTCACACTCACCGATTTGCAGCGGACGGTAGAGGCCATCTCAGGACGTCATCTCCACAAGCAGAATTTTCGCAGACTCGTGGAGGCCGGGGCGCTTGTCGAGCCGACGGGCGAGATGTCTACTCAGACCGGCGGACGTCCTGCCGCATTGTTTCGTTTCAGACGTGAAGTATTGCAGGAGCGGCCGGCACCGGGGTTACGCGTTCGGGGCCGCAGATAATCGATTGAAGGCGCCGCCATAGACGGATGCCATTGGGGGACGAATGGAATTTATCGTCGGCATCATCGCGCTTGCCGCATTCGCAATGGCGCGCAACGCCAACAATCGCTCGAAGGAAATCGCGGCGCGCCTGAGCGTCATCGAAGCCTCGCTTGGGGCGGCAAGACCCGCGCCCGCATTGGACCTCAGGCGCTCACCGCTGGCGCCACCGATTTCCCCGGCCGACGAAAAGAGCAGCGAACCCTCCGTCGAACAGCGGTCAGTGGAGCCTCCCCCCGCGCCGACGGTTGCTCCGTCAAAGGACGACCCCACAAAGCCCGGATTCGAGGAAAAGCTCGGAACGCGCTGGGTCGTCTGGGTCGGCGGTTTGACGCTGGCACTCGGCGGATTGTTTCTCGTCAAATATTCGATCGAAGCAGGTTTGCTTGGTCCCGGTGTGCGCGTGCTGCTGGGCGGAATATTTGCTCTCGGTCTTTTGGCGACGGGCGAAATCGCGCGGCGCAGAGAAAACGATTCGCTCGATGCCGTTTTGCCATTCGCCAACATTCCGGCGATCCTGACGGCTGCGGGTACTCTTGTGGCTTTCGCTACCGTTTATGCGGCCTATGCGCTTTACGGATTTCTCGCACCCGCGTCGGCGTTCATTCTTCTCGGGCTGGTTGCGCTCGGCACAATGGCCGCAGCCCTTCTTCATGGACCGGCTCTTGCCGGTCTCGGAGTGGCAGGCGCATTCGTAACGCCGGTGCTCGTTTCATCCGGCACGCCGGACTACTGGGCACTCTACGTTTATATTGCCGTCGTAACGGCTTCCGCGTTCGGGCTGGCGCGCATTCGCCTGTGGCGCTGGCTGGCGCTCACCACGATTGCGTTTGGTGGCATCTGGATGCTGTTCGACATCGCGGTGCCGAACACGATAACCCCGCACGCTTTCGACATGATCGCAGGCTTTGTGCTGGCAGCACTTCTTGTTGTCACCGGCCTCATGTTCGGACCTTCGGCTGAACCGGGCCGGATCGAGCCGATTTCATCGATTTCGCTCGCGGTGTTTCTGTTCGGCGCCTGTGCGTTGGTGCTGAACACGTCTCATGCGGATTCCGCGATGATCGTGTTCGCGGGGTTGACGGTTGCAACTCTGGTTGTGGCATGGCGCGCGGAGTCAGCGACAGGTGCAGTCGGGGCAGCGGCGCTCTTTGCATTCATCGTGTTCGCCGAATGGGCAATCCGCGCCAATCCCGATCTCGCGACCGTCGCCGGTGGCGCGATGCCCGGCATAGGCACGCGGGCGGATGAAGGCTCGATTAATTTGCATCTGGCGACCGCAGCAATCTTCGCCCTGGGTTTCGGCGCGGCGGGATTTCTCGCTCAGGGTCGCTCCGTCGGCGCTATCGTGCCCGTCGTGTGGGCCGCTTCAGGTGTCTTTACGCCGATTGCGCTCTTGGTCGCGCTCTATGCGCGCATCGCGCATCTTGACCGTTCGATTCCGTTTGCGGTTCTCGCCATCGTTCTTGCGGCGGCTTTCGCTACAGCCACTGAAATCTTGAGTAAACGCGACGCGCGTCCCGGACAGGCGATCGCCACAGCGCTGTTTGCAACCGGCACACTTGCCGCACTCGCTTTGGCCTTCACCTTCGCACTGGAAAAGGGCTGGCTGACGATTGCGCTGGCGCTGATGTCGCTCGGCACGGCCTGGATCTCGATGAAGCGGCCGATCCCGTTTCTGCGCTGGCTGGCCGCAATCCTCGCCGGCATCGTCGTGCTGCGCATCGGCTATGAGCCGCGCATTGTCGGAAACGAGATTGGAACGACACCTATCTTTAACTGGCTGCTGCTCGGTTACGGCATTCCCGCGCTGTCCTTCTGGCTCGCGAGCTATTTCATGGGCAAGCGCGGCGATGACGTACCGCTGCGTGCTATCGAGAGCGCGGCGATCCTGTTTACCGTTCTGCTCGCGTTCATGGAGATCAGACACTACGTCAACAATGGCGATGTTTACCGCGCGTCAGCGGGACTTGTCGAAAGCGGGCTTCAGGTCTGCGTCGCGCTCGCGATGGCCATCGGGCTCGAGCGGCTTCGCATCAGATCAGGCAGCATTGTTCACAACGTCGCGGCAGTTCTTCTGACCGTGCTGGCCGGCGGTGCGATCCTGTTCGGGCTGTTCTTCCTGGAAAATCCGACGATCTGGCCTTATCGAATCGAAGGCGAGTTCATCAACGAACTGGTGTTGTGTTACGCGCTGCCATCGGTGCTCGCGCTGCTGTTGTCCTATGCGGCTGCGGGTCAGCGCAGAACCGGGTATGTCAACACGATTGCAGGCGGCGCGCTTGTTCTCGCCATTGCTTACATCTCATTTGAAATCCGCCGCCTCTATCAGGGACCCGTCCTGTCCCACGGCGGGACCAGCGACGCCGAGCAATATACATATTCGGTCGCGTGGCTGGCGTTTGGTGTTCTGCTGCTCGTGGCTGGCTTGGTCATGCCGTCGCAACGCGCGCGCCTCGCATCGGCCGTGATGATTACGCTCACGGTGCTCAAGGTCTTCGTCATCGACATGAGCGCTCTCACGGGTGCCTACCGTGCGTTCTCGTTCATCGGACTTGGACTGGTGCTGATGGCGATTGGCTGGCTCTACCAGCGCGTGTTGTTCAGACAAAAGCCGCCGCCGGCATCGAGCGGCGCGGCGTAATAGTTTTTCGCGAAAGAAATTTACTGCGCGGAGGAGCGCCGCAGCTCAAGTGCCGGTTCGCTCCGCACCTGCGTCGGACGCGATGCGTCTGCAGACTGCGTCGGCTCTGGATGGATAGCGCGCGGACGCGACAACGAACGCGCAAGGAAGACGCGGCCGTTGCCCTGCTTGCGGAAATCGCAATAGGCAAAACCAAGACCGGACACCGAGCCGCGGAAGCTGACTTCGCTGTTCTTGTCGAGATTGAAGCAAGGCTCAAACGGAAGACCGCGGATCGAAGCGCAAATCTGCTGACCGCGCACCTGAAGCGTATTGGCGGGCAAACGCGCGCCGCGCATCAGTCCCGCGCCGCCGAGCTGGATGTTGCCCTGCGCCGAGCCGTCGTCGAGAATCTTGCCGATACCCTTTGTGCCGTCGAAGCAGTTGAACGCGAACAGCTTGCCCGCGATGAATTTGCGCGCCTGGTCGGCATTCATGTTTTCGGCTTTTGCTGGAGCCATGAAGGCGCCAAGGAGAAGTGCTCCGGAAACGATACGCGCAAACATGGCGACTCCAACTCACTGAACGGGCGGATTTGGAACGGCCGCGTCACGGCGTTCGCTTAACCCGCTGATTACCATACTAACCAAGGCGACATTGAAGCAGCATGGTTTGCAAAGTCTGAACGTCTCAGCCGATTTTTACCACCGTGCGGCCACGCAGCTGACCGCCGAGAATTTTCGGTGCCACAGTCAGAACATCGGCCAAACCGATTTCGGTAGTCATTTCAGCGAGTTTCTTGTGGTCCAGATCCTTGGCGATGCGGTCCCAAGCAGCCTTTCGAGGCCCGATCGGGCACATCACCGAGTCGATACCCAAAAGGCACACTCCGCGAAGAATGAAAGGCGCGACCGACGACGGTAGATCCATGCCCGCCGCCAGTCCGCATGCTGCAATCGCGCCGCCATATTTCGTCATCGCCAAGAGATTCGCGAGTGTCGTGGAACCGACGCTGTCGACGCCTCCTGCCCAGCGTTCCTTCGCGAGCGGCTTTCCGGCTGCGGAGAGTTCGTTGCGGTCGATAATTTCGGAGGCACCGAGGCCGCGCAGATAATCCGCTTCCGCCGGACGGCCCGTGGAGGCGATGACGTGAAACCCGAGCTTCGAGAGCAGCGCCACCGCGACCGAGCCGACGCCGCCGGCCGCGCCAGTGACGATCATCGGGCCATCCTTGGGTGTCAGCCCGTGCTTTTCGAGCGCGAGCACCGAGAGCATCGCGGTGAAGCCGGCGGTTCCGACCGCCATCGCTTCGCGGGCCGTCATGTCGGACGGAAGGCGCACCAGCCAGTCGCCCTTCACGCGCGCCTTTTCGGCGTAGGCCCCGAGATGCGTTTCGCCAAGGCCCCAGCCAGTCGAGACGACCTTGTCACCGGCCTTCCAGCCGGAATGCTTGGAGTCGATCACCGTGCCGGCAAAATCGACGCCTGCGATCATCGGAAAGCGGCGAACGACCGGAGATTTGCCGGTGATGGCCAGCCCGTCCTTGTAGTTCACTGTGGACCACTCGACGGCAACGGTGACATCGCCCTCCATCAGATCGGCTTCATCGAATTGCACGAGCGCCGCCGTCGTGCCCTTTTCCGCCTTATCGATCCGGATTGCTTTGAAGCTCGCCACACGCAACTCCTGTCGCTGTCTCATATGCCAGCACTTTCATTGAAGGCTCTGCGAAGACTTGCCAACCCGCTTTATCCGCCGCTCGCCCGCAGAGCAGAGATGCCGGCTGATGCCAAATAATTGGTCAGCGCATCTAGCGAACGCCGAAGAGACCTGCTATATTTGTTTTGCTCGTTATGAGGATAAGTGACCACCGAGGATCGAGCGGGACCTTCATCGCGATGACGCGTTAGTCCCTGGACGATCAGAGTTTAGAACGCCGGCCCAAAAGGCCGGATTTCTCGGAGCCTGGATATGCTCATCTTGAGTATAAATAGGACGATAGGAGAATGCGATGCCGATTTCTGGAGTTTACGGTCCGGAGGACTTTGGCAATCCGATTCATCGCCGTGTCACAGGACAAGCACGCGCACGAGTCACGGACGCCGAGCGCGCACGCGCATTGCCGATGCCTTCGCTCGAATGGACCCCCGAGGTCGAGCGCGCCACCGCGCACCTTTATGAGAAGGTGAAGAACGTCATTCCCGAAATCGAATGGCCCTTCATGGCGCCTTACATCAAGGCGATCAACGAGCTGAAGCGCGAACGCAACGCGGTTATTCTCGCGCACAACTATCAGACGCCGGAAATCTTTTACGGCGTCGCCGACATCGGCGGCGATTCGCTGCAACTCGCCCGCGAAGCGACGAAGGTGAAGGAGAGCACGATCGTTCAGTGCGGCGTGCACTTCATGGCCGAGACGTCGAAGATTTTGAATCCTGACAAGACAGTCCTTATTCCCGATTCTCGCGCCGGCTGTTCGCTCGCCTCGTCGATCACGGGCGCGGATGTGCGTCTGCTGCGCGAACGCTTCCCCGGCGTGCCGGTGGTTGCCTATGTCAACACGTCCGCCGATGTGAAGGCTGAGGTCGACATCTGCTGCACCTCGTCGAACGCCGTGCATGTCGTCGAGAGCCTGAACTCCGACACCGTCATCATGCTTCCCGACCAGTATCTGGCCAAATATGTCGCGTCGAAAACGCGCGTGAAGATCATCGCCTGGAAAGGCGCGTGCGAAGTGCACGAGCGTTTCACCGGCGACGAACTGCGCGCCTATCGCAGCGCCGATCCGTCGGTGCAGATCATCGCGCACCCTGAATGCCCGCCGGACGTGATCGCCGAGGCCGACTTTACCGGCTCGACCGCGCACATGATCGACTGGGTGCGCAACAACAGGCCCAAGCGCGTCGTGATGGTCACCGAATGCTCGATGGCCGACAACGTGCAGGCCGAACTGCCCGATCTCGAAATCGTGCGGACGTGCAATCTGTGCCCGCACATGAAGCGCATCACGCTGCCCAAGATTTTGGACAGCCTGATCTACATGCGCGAGGAAGTGACGGTCGATCCGGCGATCATCGACAAAGCGCGCCGCTCGGTCGAGCGGATGATCAATCTGAAGAACTGAGCCGGATTTTCCGGCGGAATTGGCTGATTGTCATGGGCCAGACGTCTCACGCCGATGTCACACGCACGCTCGACGATGTCGTCATCGTCGGCGGCGGGCTTGCCGGCCTGTTTTGCGCGCTGAAACTCGCGCCGCGGCCTGTCACGGTGATTTCCGCTGCGCCTCTCGGTCAAGGTGCATCGACCGCGTGGGCGCAGGGCGGCATCGCTGCAGCGGTCGCCGAAGGCGATACGCCGCAATCCCACGCCGCCGATACGATTGCGGTCGGTGGCGGCATCGTCGATGAAAACGTTGCGCTAGGTCTTGCTTCAGAGGCCCGCGCGCGCATCGAAGACCTGCTTCAATACGGCGTGCCGTTCGATCGCGACCTCGAAGGAAAACTCGCGGTCGGCCGGGAAGCCGCTCATTCGGCGCGGCGCATCGTTCACGTCCAAGGCGACCGTGCCGGCCACGCCATCATTGCGGCGTTGATCGAGACTGTGCGCAAGACGCCGTCGATCCGCGTGATCGAAGGCTATGTCGCCGAAGCGCTGCTGGCGGACGGCGGCGCGGTCACGGGATTGCAGTTACGCGCAGCGGGCGATCCGACCGCCGCACCGCTGATCGTGCCCTCGCGCGCGGTGGTTCTGGCGACGGGCGGCATCGGGCATCTTTATGCCGTGACGACGAACCCGGTCGAAGCCAGCGGATTAGGTCTCGCCATCGCCGCTCGCGCAGGCGCGATCATTGCCGATCCCGAATTCGTGCAGTTTCATCCGACCGCCATCATGATCGGCCGCGATCCCGCGCCGCTCGCGACCGAAGCCTTGAGGGGCGAAGGCGCTACGCTCATCAATGGCAAGGGCGAGCGATTCATGCTCGCGATCAATCCGCTCGCCGAACTCGCACCACGCGATATCGTCGCCCGCGGCGTGTTCGCGGAGATCGCCGCCGGACGCGGCGCGTTTCTCGATGCGACCAAGGCGCTCGGCGCGGAATGCGCGAAAAAATTCCCGACGGTCTACGCAAGCTGCATCGAAGCGGGCATCGATCCGGCGAAACAGCCGATCCCGATTGCACCGGCCGCGCACTATCACATGGGTGGCATCGCGGTGGACAAACACGGCCGCACATCGCTGAAAGGTCTCTGGGCCGGTGGCGAAGTGTCGTCGACCGGGGCGCACGGTGCCAATCGTCTTGCCTCGAATTCGCTGCTCGAGGCGGTGGTCTATGCAGCGCGCATCGCGGAAAATATCGACGGTCAGGATTTCGGCGTTCGCGCTGTGCCAATTGCGCCCGCCTCAATTCCCCGCAACTGCGCGATGCCTCCGTTAATCGAAACGAACTTGCGCCAGATGATGAGCTCGAATGTGGGCGTTATTCGCGATGCGAACAAACTCGCTGAGGCCGTAACCGCATTCGCAGCGATCGAGAAAGACACCGGCAACATCGCGTTGCGCAACATGGCGACGACGGCGCTTCTGGTCGCAGCGTCCGCGTGGTCGCGGCGCGAAAGCCGCGGCGCGCATTTCCGCTCGGATTATCCCAACGAAGATCCGGCGCAGAAGTATCGCACCATGACGACTCTCGATAAGGCGCGAACAATTGCAGCCGATTTGTCGGATGCCGCTCAGGCGGTCCGCCGTGCCTCGGCCGGAGCGTGATGTGAGCGAGATTCTCAACCCGTCCGAACTACTTTATCCTGAAGCATTTCTTTCGCCGCTCGCGATCGACGAGGCTGTGATGCGCGCGCTCGAAGAAGATCTCGGCCGTGCCGGCGATGTGACTTCGATTGCGACGATTCCGGATCGCACCCCTGCCCGCGCGGTCATGGTCGCACGGCAGGCTGGCGTTATCGCGGGACTACCGCTTGCAGTTGCCGCCTTTCACGCGCTGTCACCGGACATTGCGATCGACGCTAATGTCAAAGACGGCGCCGTCGTCGCGAAAGGCGCAAAACTCCTGACCATTGCTGGTTCGGCTCGATCCGTACTGGCGGGAGAACGCACCGCGCTGAATTTCGTCGGCCGGCTGTCTGGCGTCGCAACGCTTACGGCGAGTTTTGTGAAGCAGACAGCCGGTACGAAACTGCGCATCTGCTGCACGCGCAAGACCACGCCTGGCCTGCGCGCTCTGGAGAAATATGCCGTTCGCTGTGGAGGCGGCTTCAATCATCGGTTCGGTCTCGACGATGCGATCCTCATCAAGGACAACCACATCGCAGTCGCAGGCGGCGTGAAAGCCGTTCTCGAGCGCGCGCGCAAGCATGCGGGACATCTCGTCAAGATCGAGATCGAAGTCGATACGCTCGATCAGTTGCGCGATGTGCTCAGCACAGGCATGGCCGATGTTGTCCTGCTGGACAACATGGACATCGCCACTCTGAAAGAAGCTGTGAAGATTGCAAATGGCAAGGTCGTGCTCGAAGTGTCTGGCGGCGTGACGCCGGCCTCTGTTGCAGAAATCGCCAAGACCGGCGTCGACTATGCCTCAAGCGGTGCGTTGACTCACTCGGCGCCGAATTTCGACGTCGCGCTCGATATCGATATCTAACAACGGCTAGCGCTTGGCCGTTTCCAATTCGGCAGAGCTTTTCGCCGCTTCCACGAGCTGCGCCGAAATCTGCGCCGTGTCCGCAGGATTACCCCAGCTCGGCGCGTCCGCGCCGTCGCCCCACGCGCGCGGGCGATAGAACGTGTGGACGCCGAACTTGTACATCTTCTTCATTTCGGCGACCCATGACGGGCGTACCCAGTAAGCGTGGTAGTGTGTCGACTTGCCGACTTCCGGGAGCCAGATGCGCCCGTCAAGTGTGGCCTGCGCGATTTTCTTGGCGCGCTCCCACATGTCCGGTTCTTTCACAACATCGCGGATGCCGTCGCATGCGAAAGTGAACTGACACGCCAGATGGCGATTGGAGTTCTGATAGACCACGCCGCAGACCGTGTTCGGATAATAGCCTGAGAACGCGCGGTTCACGACGACCTGCGCCACCGCCATCTGCCCGCGTACCGCTTCGCCACGCGCTTCGAAGTAAATTGCTTCCGTCAGACATTTTTCGGACTTGGCGCGCGATGCGCCGTCCAGTCCAAGCCGCTCGGCTGGCGTTCGCGGCCGCTGGTTCTCGCCGGTGACCTGACCCTTGCCTGCGACGCTCTCGCCTTCTGAAATGTCGTTGGTATCGAGCGACAACGATGCCAATTTCATGTCCGGGTCGTTGTTCTGCAGAACGATGGTCGGCTCCTGGCCCGGCTGCCAGCGCTCAAGCGTATCGCCGCTCGGACCGAAGGCCGAATTTCCGAAATACTGGCTCGACGTCTGGAACGAGAATGTCTCCGTCTTCGCCGCGCCTTCGGCAGATGCATTCGTATTCAGCGGATGATTTTGCGGAAGTCCCTGCAACGAGCCTGCTGCATCGTATTGCGGCAGCCGTGGCGCTTTTAGCGCGGCCTCGAGTTCTTCATCGAGCGGCGCGGCTGACGATGTCTTGACGCCGGCAATGGGCGCGGTGTTGTCGGGCGTCGAACCGCCTTGCGCGGGCTCAACGGGAGACGCCTCCGTCGCTGCAGGCTCAGGCCCGCGGATCGGAAGCCGGTCGCCTTTTCCGGATCGCAAAACTTTCGGGAAATCGGATTTCTGCAACGGCCGGAGAATCTGGCCCAGCGGATTGTCGCCGAGCGATCCCGTCACGTCGACGCCTCGGCTCTCAAGACTCGCCAATCGCGTCGGTGCGGCTTCCGGAGAATGCGTGCCGAGCGGTCTCGGCAGATTGAATGAGGCGACCTGCAGGCTGCGGCGCGACGTCGCGAACAGGAATTGCTGCCAATGCTCGGCAACGCCGGGCTGGCGCGCCAGCAAGGCCGCGATGTCCTGATAGCCGATTTCGGTCGGGCTCAATGCCATAAACAGGCAGAGAACAAAGCCGAAGGGCGCAAACCGTGCGCCCTTCGACCCGTTACGCAACATAAACATTATACGCTCACGCAACTAACGCTTACACACGCGACCGGACGACACGTTCAGTGCGATCCGGCCGAGTGTGTTGATATCTAATTAAAGTTGCTGTGGGGTTAATCGTGCGCGCTTGCGAGACACACGCAAGCATTTGATCGAATTTGTAAAATCACTTCGCAAGCGTTGGTAAATATTGCCTGCAACAAGGTAGTAAAGATCGCGTCAACAATCTCCGAATTGACGACGCAGACACGGTCTGCGCCGTCGTTCTGATTCAAGCCTGACTGGCCGCGACCTTGCCGAGCGCCGCCTGCGCCGCAGCCAAACGCGCAATCGGCACGCGGTAGGGCGAGCACGACACGTAGTCGAGCCCGATCTCGTGGCAGAAGGCGACCGATGCCGGATCGCCCCCATGTTCGCCGCAGATTCCCATCTTGAGACCGGGACGAACTTTCCGCCCGCGCTGCACACCGATTTTCACCAGTTCGCCGACGCCCTCGCGATCCACCGCGACAAACGGATCGATTTCGATAATACCGCGCGCAACGTAGGTGCCAAGAAAGCTCGCGGCGTCGTCTCGGCTGATGCCGTAAGTCGTCTGCGTCAGATCGTTGGTACCGAAGGAGAAGAACTCGGCGGTCTGTGCGATCTCGCCGGCCAGCAGGCAGGCACGCGGCAATTCGATCATGGTGCCGGTCTGGTAGGCGAGCTTTGCGCCGGTTTCCTTGAACACAGCCTGCGCCGCGGAGTCGATACCCGCCTTGACCAGATCGAACTCCATTTTGGTCGCAATCAGCGGCACCATCACTTCGAGCCCGACCGGCTTGCCGGTGCGCTTACCGGCTTCGACGGCGGCTTCGAAGATCGCGCGCGCCTGCATCTCGGCGATTTCAGGATAGGCGATTGCCAGACGGCAACCGCGAAAGCCGAGCATCGGATTGAATTCGGCCAGTTCGCGCGCACGATCCGCAAGGCGGCGCGGATCGGCATTCATAGCGCGCGCAACTTCTTCAATCTCGGCTTGTGTGTGCGGCAGGAATTCATGCAGCGGCGGATCGAGCAGACGGATCGTGACGGGGAGACCCTTCATGATTTCGAACAGATCGACGAAATCGGCGCGCTGCATCGGAAGCAGCTTTGCAAGCGCAGCGCGGCGGGTCTGCTCATCTTCGGCCAAGATCATCTCGCGCACGGTGCGGATGCGCGTTTCCTCGAAGAACATATGCTCGGTGCGGCACAGCCCGATGCCTTCGGTGCCGAACTTCAGCGCGGTGCGCGCATCGGCCGGCGTGTCGGCATTTGTGCGGACCTTGAGCTTGCGCACCTGATCGGCCCAGCCCATCAGCGTGTTGAAGTCACCCGACAGTTCCGGCTCGATCATCGGCATGCGACCGGCCAGAACCTGACCGATAGAACCGTCGATGGTGATGACATCGCCAGCCTTGAAGGTGCGGTTGCCGACAGTCATCAGCCCGCGCCCATAGTCGACGCGGACCGTGCCGCAACCCGACACACAAGGCTTGCCCATGCCGCGCGCGACGACGGCCGCATGCGAAGTCATGCCGCCGCGCGTGGTGAGAATGCCTTCGGCGACGTGCATGCCGTGAATATCTTCCGGAGAAGTCTCGATACGGACGAGAATGACCTTGCGGCCGTCGGCCTGAAGTTTTGTCGCCTCGTCCGACGAGAAAACGATCTCACCGGCGGCGGCGCCCGGCGACGCCGGAAGGCCCGTCGCAATCACATCGCGTTTAGCGACCGGATCGATGGTCGGATGCAGCAGCTGATCGAGAGAGGCCGGGTCGATGCGAGCGACTGCGTCCTTCTTGCTGATGAGACCTTCGTTCGCGAGTTCGACGGCAATACGCAGTGACGCCTTTGCGGTGCGCTTGCCGTTGCGGGTCTGGAGCATCCACAACTTGCCCTGCTCGACCGTGAACTCCATGTCCTGCATGTCACGGTAGTGCTTTTCGAGCTGGGTGTAGATTCGCGTCAGCTCTTTGTAAGCGGCCGGCATCGCCGATTCCATCGACGCCTTTTCCGAGCCGGATTCCTTGCGCGCATATTCGGTAATGTCCTGCGGCGTGCGGATGCCGGCGACGACATCCTCGCCCTGCGCGTTGATGAGATATTCGCCGTAGAGACGCTTCTCGCCGGTCGAAGGATTGCGTGTAAAGGCAACGCCCGTCGCCGAGGTCTCGCCCATATTGCCGAATACCATCGACTGGATGTTGACGGCCGTGCCCCATGATTCAGGGATGTCGTGCAGTCGGCGATAGGTCACCGCGCGCGCGTTCATCCACGACGAAAACACGGCACCGATCGCGCCCCACAATTGCGCGTGGGGATCCTGCGGGAATTCCTTGCCGGTCTCGCGCGCGACCGCGTCCTTGTATTTGCCGACGAGCGTGACCCAATCGTCCGCACTCAATTCGGTGTCGAGCGAATAGCCCTTGCTGTCCTTGTAGGTATCGAGAATGTCCTCGAAGTGGTGGTGCTCGAAGCCGAGCACGACGTCGGAATACATCGTGATGAAGCGGCGATAGCTGTCATAGGCAAAGCGGCGGTCGCCGGAGAGTTTCGCCAGCGCCTCCACCGTCTTGTCGTTCATGCCGAGATTGAGAACGGTGTCCATCATGCCCGGCATCGAGGCTCGGCCGCCCGAGCGCACGGAGACCAGCAGCGGGTTCTTCGAATCGCCGAACGTCTTGCCCGCGATCTTGCCGACCAGATCGAGCGCCTTCTCGACCTGCGCTTTCAATTGCTTCGGATAGGTTTTGCCGTTGGCGTAAAAGTAGGTGCAGACCGAAGTCGGAATGGTAAAGCCCGGAGGCACTGGCAGACCGAGATTGGCCATCTCGGCGAGATTGGCACCTTTGCCGCCGAGCAAATCCTTCATGCCGGCTTTGCCTTCGGCGCGTCCGTCGCCGAATGAATAAACCCACTTGCCGGATTTGACCGCCGAAGCGGCCTTTTTCGCCGGCGGCTTCGCTGTAGATTTGCGCGCGGACTTCGCAACCGATTTCGGCTTGGAGGATTTCGCTGCGGATTTTTTCGACGAGGCTTTGGCCATGACAATCCAGACACTGCATGAGTGAAAAGGCAGCCGCGTTACACCACGGCTGCCTGTTGCAGTGCAAGCGCCGACGGAAAATATCGGCGAAATCGATCACGGACGGTTGCAGAATATTTCAGAAAACCGCGATCTGAGGGGTCCCGGTCTAAAATTGTAACAATCCGAAATCTTGCGTTACTTAATCAGGCCCAATCCGATGATGCCGATGACGATCAGATAGATCGCGACGATGAAGTTCAAAAGGCGCGGCATGATGAGAATCAGAACGCCTGCAATGAGCGCGACGATCGGCTGAAGATGGGTCGAAAGAGTCATCGGATATCTCCAAAGAACGGAAAAATGAAATACGCGGCGAGCGCGCATGATGTGCCGGACATGGCACTAACAGACGACTATGACACGGCTTTGGTTCCACGTCGCCCGCACGAAAATGCCGCAATGAAATCACGTGTGGCGCAGGAACGCCGGAAAGCTCACGCGGTTGCCTTCGCTGGTTCGGCGAATTGCCGGGTCTATTTCAACGCAGGAGACAATCATGCGGAAATCAGTTCTTGCACTTGCCGTACTGGCCGGCTTCGCGGCGATGCCGGCTGCGGCTAACGCGCAGCAGCGCGTCATCGTCGAGGAAGGCACAACCGTGGGCATCGGCGGACCGGCGGTGGGCATCATTCCAGATGACGCACGTCCGCGTTTTCGACGCTACGTCGTCGAGGAGCGTCTGCCATCCTACAGCGTCGATGGGCCTGTTGCAGTCGGCACGGTCTTGCCTGACAGCGGCGTAACCTATTACGACGTGCCGCAGGAATACGGCGCAACCAACTATCGCTACACGGTGGTGAACGACCGGCCGCTGCTGGTCGAGCCGCGCACGCGGCGCGTCATGCAGGTGATCGAGTAAGCAGGACGGCACACCAATAGAAATGTCATGGCCGGGCCTGTCCCGGCCATCTCGATTTCAAGGTACGTGCCATTTCAACCGAGATCACCGGGACGAGCCCGGTGATGACACCTGAGGGGTGGCAAACCGCCGTCAATCCTGAATCTTGGAAAAATCCGCGACCGCGCGCGTCGCCTCGCGGATCTCGTTGAGCAGCTTGAGACGATTCTCGCGCACCGCCTTGTCGTCGTCGTTGACCTTCACCTTGTCGAAGAACGCATCGACGGCTGGACGCAGCTTTGCCATCGCGCTCATGGCAGCGGCGAAATCTTCCTTGGCGACGGCGGCGCTCGCTTCGGTTTTGACCTGCGCGATAGCGGCGGCGAGTTTCTTCTCTTCGTCGAGCTTGTAGAGCTTCGCGTCAGGCGATTTGCTAAATGCACCCTCCCCGTCTTTCTTTTCCTCAATGCGCAAAATGTTCGCAGCGCGCTTGGTGCCCGCGAGCAGGTTTTTGCCGTCATCGGTGTCGAGGAATTTGCCGAGCGCCTCGACGCGTAGAATCAACGAAACTATGTCGCGGGGAATTTCCGCAAAGACGACCGCGTGGACAAGATCGTGCCGCGCCCCTCGGGATCGCAGCAATACAATTACACGTTCGCCGAAATTGAGCATGGTTTCGTTGGCAAAATTGGCAGCCCAATTATCCGCCGCCATTTGAAGCGAACCATCCTCCCAATGAGAAGCTAGATTCTCTATATCGACAGTTTTTAGATTTACGTATCGCTCAACAAGCAGGTCGACAAACTTCTGATCCCAGTTGGCGCGCAGCATTGCTAGGTCAAAGAAACGTTCGCGAATAATTTTTCTAATGTCCAGATGAAGGTCATTCGTCTCTAAGATCCGTACAATACCAAGTTCAGACCTTCTCATTCCTAACGGGTCGCGAGAACCCGTAGGGAATTCATCGACGGAAAGAAGGGACGTCAGAGAATCTATTTTGTCGGCAAGCGCGACGGCAATGGAAACCGGATCGGTCGGCACGCGGTCCGCCGGTCCCTGCGGCTTGTAGTGATCTTCGCTCGCTGCCGCGACACTCGCATCCGCGCCGTTCGCCAGCGCGTAGTATTTGCCCATCAGCCCCTGCAGCTCGGGGAACTCGCCGACGACTTCCGTGAGCAGATCGGCCTTGGCAAGTTTCGCCGCGGCCTCGACCTTTTTCGGATCGGCTTTCACGAGCGGCGCGAGTTCAACCGCAAGGCGCGTGATGCGCGCGATGCGTTCGGCCTGCGTGCCGAGCTTCTCGTGAAACACGATCTGGTCGAATTTTTTGAGCAGATCGTCAGCAGACTTGCCCTTCCAGTTTTTCAGATCGCTTTCGTAGAAAAACTTCGCGTCCGACAGGCGTGCGCGAATGACGCGCTCGTTGCCCGCGATGATCGCCTTGCCTCCATCAGAGGCCTCGATGTTCGCGGTGAGGATGAATTTGTCGACGAGCTTTCCGGTCTTCGGATCGCGCACTACAAAGCATTTCTGGTTGTTGCGGATCGTCGCGCGGATCACCTCGTCCGGGATCGACAGAAACTCCTTGTCGAACGAACCCATCAGCGCCACCGGCCATTCGACAAGGCCGGCCACTTCGTCGAGCAACACCTGATCCTCGACCAGTTCGTAATTCTGCGCCGATGCCAGCGTCTTGGCGTCCGCGAGAATAATGTCCTTGCGGCGCTGCGGATCGAGCACGACCTTGGCCTTCTCGAGCTTCGGCACATAATCGTCGAAACGGCGCACGCTGAAAGGCTGAGGCGCCATGAAGCGATGACCGCGCGTGCTGTTTCCGATCTCGACGTCCGGCAGATCGAACTTCACGATCTCCGGCTCTTCAGTCTCGATGCCGAAGGTCGCAACAATCGAATGCAACGGCCGCACCCATGTCAGCGAGGAATGTTTCGCCGATAGTTCGCCCCAGCGCATCTGTTTGGGCCACGGGAACGTACGGACGATCAGCGGCAGAATCTCCGCGATCACATCGATCGAGGGACGCCCGGCCTTTTCCAGAAGCGCAATGTAAAAATCGCCTTTCGGGTCTTTCTGGATTTTCGCTTCGTCGAGCGATTTCAATCCAGCGGCCTTTAGAAATCCCTGCACCGCCGCATCCGGCGCGCCGACCTTCGGGCCCTTGCGCTCCTGCTTGAGATCGGGCTGCCGCGCGGGAATGCCATGAATGGTGAGCGCAAGGCGGCGCGGCGTCACGAATGCCTTCGCGCCTTCATAGACAAGACCTTCGGCGACGAGCTTGTCCGTCACCATCTTGCGCAAATCTTCCGCCGCCTTCGCCTGCATGCGAGCGGGAATTTCTTCGGAGAACAATTCGAGCAGAAGTTCGGGCATGTTACGCCGCCCTGCCCGCATCGGTGTGAACCCACGCCTCGCCGCACGCTTTGGCCAATTCACGCACGCGCAGAATATAACTCTGCCGCTCGGTGACCGAGATCACGCCCCGCGCGTCGAGCAGATTGAAAACGTGGGACGCCTTGATGCATTGATCGTAGGCCGGCAGCGCCATCAGATGCGCTTCGCGCTTGTCGTCTTTCCAACCGGCATCAAGATATTTTTTGCAGGCGGCTTCCGCCATCTTGAACTGCTCGAACAGCATCGCGGTGTCCGAGTGCTCGAAATTGTGCCGCGAATATTCCTGCTCGGCCTGCAGGAACACGTCGCCATACGTCACCTTCTCCGTGCCTTCGCGGCCGTTGAAATTGAGATCGTAAACACGATCGACGCCCTGCACATACATCGCAAGCCGCTCGAGACCGTAAGTCAGCTCTCCCGCGACCGGCGCGCACTCCACGCCCGCGACTTGCTGAAAGTAAGTGAACTGCGACACTTCCATGCCGTCGCACCAGCACTCCCAGCCGAGACCCCACGCGCCGAGCGTCGGGCTTTCCCAATCGTCTTCGACGAAACGAATGTCATGCAGCTTCGCATCGACACCGATGGCCGCGAGCGATTTCAGATACAAATCCTGAATGTCGGGCGGCGACGGTTTGAGGATCACCTGAAACTGATAGTAGTGCTGAAGCCGGTTCGGATTCTCGCCGTAGCGTCCGTCCTTCGGGCGGCGCGACGGCTGCACGTAAGCCGCATTCCATCGCTTCGGGCCGAGCGCGCGCAACGTCGTCGCCGGATGAAACGTGCCGGCACCAACTTCCATGTCGTAGGGCTGCAAAATCACGCAGCCACGATCCGCCCAATAGCGCTGCAGCGTCAGGATCAGCCCCTGAAACGAACGTTCGGGGCGCATGTGCGGAGGCAACGAATCCATGAGCGGCTTTAACACTTCGGAAAGGGTGATTTGCGCGCGGACCGTATCGGCGCAAGCCACTGGAATCAAGGAGATGAGCCGCTCGCGCCGAACATTCCGGACAATTTTAACGACCGGAAAAACGCCCGCTTCACCGCTGCATCAACATCATGTCCGAACCTTGCCGTTTGTTAGCACCTCGCGATTATTGCTTTGGCCATTGCAACGAGAAGGCCGGATCAACCGGCGCTCAAACAGCGGGGATTGCAAATGGTCGCTTTTCAGATTTTCGGCGCGGTAATGATTCTGTTGTCGCTCGCAACGATGATGAGCAACGATCTGCGTCAGCGCCGCTAAGAAACGCTCAACCTCCAGTCTTGCTCGCCGGTCTTTCGCATGGTGCCCCATGCGAAGCCGGCGCAATTTTTAGTCTATTCAGGCCTGAACGCACCGCTTTGCGGATCGCGACGCAAGGTGGGGATGCCTTCGCGTTCGCCGAGCTTGGCTTCGCGCGCTTCATCGAGTTCGCGGTTCACGCGCCGTGCTTCGCGCGCAACAAAACGCACCAAGACCGCTCCACCGAGAATGCCCGCGGCAATAAGAATCAGCGGAGGCATCTGCGCTCCTTACCTATCGAATTAAAGCCCATAGCGCGCCCACAACGCGCGCGCTTCGATCGCTGAAATCAACTCTTCCGGACCGCTCGTCCATCCGAACAATGCCCCCGCTCCCGGTTTGCGGCCCGTTATTCCGGACAGAAGACCACCCGGCGGCGCAATCAGCGGCGTCTGTACTTTCTCGCCATACCGCTCGCGAAGCACGCTGCGCAGATCGCCGAGGTCATCGACCAGTCCGAGTTTCACGGCACGCTCGCCGGCCCAATACTCTCCCGTGAAAAGATAGTCCTCCTCGCCCTTCAGGCGCGAACCGCGGCTCTCCTTCACCAGCGCGATGAAGGTGTCGTGGATCTCGCGCTGGATTTTCTGAAGACGCGCCACATCATCGGGATTTTCAGGCAGGAACGGATCGAGCTGCGACTTATGATCGCCGGACGTATAGACCCTGCGCTCGATGCCGACTTTCTTGATGAGATCCTGAAAGCCGAAAGTGCCGCCGACCACACCGATCGAACCTACGATCGAGGACGGATCGCAGAATATCTCATCGCCTGCGCAGGCGATCATGTAGCCGCCGGATGCCGCAACATCCTCCACGAAGACATGCACCGGCAGTTTCTTTTCATCGGCAAGCTGGCGGATGCGTCGATAGATCTGGCGCGACTGCACAGGCGAGCCGCCCGGCGAGTTGATCGAGATAGCAACCGCTTTCGCGCCCTTGGTTGTGAACGCCTTTTCAAGCTGCTTCGACACGCTCGCGAGCGACATGCCCGGACGCAAGGGTGTTACTGCGCCGATTGTGCCGTGCAGGCGCACGACCGGCACCACCGGCTTTCCCGCCAGGCGGCCGGGCAACAGCCCACGGAACCGGCTCAAAATCCCCACCATGGTGCCGTTTTCGTCGGGCATCGAAGGTCCTTCTCGTTAGTCAGTTGTTAACTCTGAACGGGCATTGAGGCAGGGAGCAAGTCGAGTACCCGAGCCGATCGCGGATCGTGATCTAACTCTTTGAAATAACAAGAGTTCCATGCTACCGCGAGTCTGGTAATTGGCTTGGGAAACTGGAACACCTTTTGCATTGCAGCAGATAGATGGTTGCAATGGAGCAGCCTCGGAAGGCACGATGATGAAGATATATCTCCTGATGCTGCTGATCGGCGCACTTTTCACTGCAATTCGGCTTACTTACGTCCCAGAGACAGACGCAAATCCGCTGCCTCAGTAAGCCGCCGCTGCCTATTTTGGCGGCGACCCTGTGCCTCCCAAGAGGCGCACAATCGGTCCGCCGCCGAGAATAGCCTCAGCCTCCGGCGAAGCAGAACCATCCGACTGTTTCAGAAACAGGCCCTGCTGAATGGTTGTGGGAGCACCGCTTCCCTTGATCGCTGACACGATGATGCGGATTGCGGGCTTCGTCTCATCGGGGTGAACCGGCAAGACGCCCACTGCACCGAAGCCGCGCTTCAGGCCGCTCAGAACATCGCTCAATCCGTCTGCGCGCCAGATCATGGTGAGCGACCTTCCCGGCTTCAATATCCGCCGCGCGGCATGAATCCATTCCGCGAGCATCCCCTCCTCCGCCATATGAGCGACTTGTCGCGCGACATTTGGTGAAGACCGATGGCGCGCGGCATCGTTGAACGGAGGATTCATCAGAACGGCGTCCATGCTGTCGGGGTAAAGCCCGGCGGCTGCGAAATTTTCGACTGGCCCTGTGACATCGAGAGCATACGCCTCCGCTCGGAACGAATTGAGAGACGCATTGGTCCGCGCGAGTTCAACCAGTGCGGGGTCAATGTCGAGCAGGATGCATTGAATTTCGCGAACGCGCGTGGCAACCGCAAGTCCTGCCGCGCCGACGCCCGCGCCGAAATCGGCGATGCGATCGCCCGGCTTCGCAGACGTTGCGGCCGCAAGCAGAATAGCATCGTGACCGGCGCGATGGCCGCGCTTGGGCTGGCGCAGACGCAGCTTCCCGTTGAGGAAGAGGTCTTCAGTGATTTCCGTTTCAGGACCGCTCATTGTCGCGAAGTTCGTGGGCCAGGCCCGCGTCAGCCAGAATCCTGCGAGCTTGGGCGACGTCGTCTTCATGCACCAGAATACGACGCGGAATAACGCCGAGCGATCCTTCGAGAATGCTCATATTGCTGTCGAGCAAAAGATGATCGATGTCGGCTCCGTCCAAAAGCGCACCGACTGCCGACAAAAGTACAGCGTCATTAGTTCGCAGCAATTCGCGCAACTTCTTCTCCGCAATCATCGAGGCGCAATGGGCTTTTCTGCGCTCTTGCCGCCCAGCGCGGCAGTTCCTATGGTGTATCGACATTTCGCCGGAGGCCCCGTGGCAGTCATAGTTCCTTTCGAGAGCCACTCAACACCATCGATAGATCAACTGGTGGAGCTTGTCGCGCCCGATATGGAGCGCGTCAACGCCACCATCCTGTCGCGGACCGGCTCCGAAGTCACGATGATCCCCGAAGTCGCCAACCATCTGATCTCCTCGGGCGGCAAACGGCTGCGCCCGATGTTGACTTTGGCGATGGCAAATCTCACCGGCTACTCCGGCGAAGGGCATATCAAACTCGCCGCCGCCGTCGAATTCATGCACACGGCGACGCTGCTGCATGACGACGTAGTGGACGAAAGCGAGTTGCGGCGCGGCAAGTTGTCCGCGCGCATGTTGTGGGGCAACGAGGCCAGCGTTCTGGTCGGCGATTTTCTGCTCGGGCAAGCCTTCCGCATGATGGTTGAAGTCGGCTCGCTCCGTGCGCTCGATATTCTGTCGTCAGCCGCTGCCACCATCGCCGAGGGCGAAGTGATGCAACTGGCGGCTGCGAAGAACACGGCGACGACCGAGGACGAATATCTCGCTGTCGTGCGCGGCAAGACGGCTGAACTTTTTGCGGCGGCCTGCGAGGTAGGCCCTGTGATCGCCAATCGCCCGAAGGCCGAACAGACCGCGTGCCGTTCGGTCGGCATGAATCTCGGCATCGCATTCCAGCTTGTCGACGACGTGCTGGACTACGGCGGCAAGGCAGCGAAGCTCGGAAAAAACGTCGGCGACGATTTCCGCGAAGGCAAGATTACGCTGCCCGTGGTGCTGGCATTCCGGCGCGGCAACGATGTCGAGCGCGAATTTTGGGTGCGCACGCTCGAGCGCGGCGAGATTGCCGACAGCGACCTCGATCACGCGATAGGCCTGATCACCAAGCACCGCACTTTGGAAGACGCGATGAGCCGTGCTCAGCACTACGGCGCGATGGCGGTCGACGCGCTGGCGCTGTTTCCGTCATCGCCGATGAAGACCGCGCTTGAGCAGGTTGTCGCATTTTGCCTCGCGCGCTCGCACTGAATAGGCTAGCTCAGCGTCCCCGCGTGAACCCACCAGCCGGGCTGTTTCTGCGCGATGAGCCTGGCGGCTGCGCTTGCATCGTCCACATTCGTGAAGATTCCGAAACAAGTCGCGCCCGAACCTGACATCCGCGCAAAACGGATTCCGCCTTGCGCACGAAGTTCGGACAATACGGCTCCAATAGCGGGCTCGACCTTCAGCGCCGGCGGTTCAAGATCGTTGGTGCCGGCGGCAATCGCCTCGCACCAAGTATCAAATGATGCACCGTTCGCCGGCCAAGACGAACTGCCTTCGCTGCCGAAACTTTCGCCTTTCGCAAGACCGAGCGCTGCGAAAACATCCTTCGTTGCAACCGCGATGCGCGGATTGACCATCACGCATGGCAGCACGGGCAGCGACAGGAAAGAGAGATTTTCTCCGACACCAGTCATCGTGCAAGCCTTTGAGGCGAGACATACCGGAATGTCCGCGCCGGTTTGACCTGCAACGTCCGCGAGGCGCGGATCGGCTGCATCGATACCATTGACCCGCGCGAGCAGCCGCAGCGCTGCAGCGGCATCGGCCGAGCCGCCGCCGATACCGGCCGCCACCGGCAAATGTTTTTCGAGCGTGAAATGCCCAGCCTTCATCCCTGCAACGCGCTCGCCAAGCGCAAGCGCTGCGCGCGTCACAAGATTGTCGGGGCCGTCGCCGCAATCCTTCGCGCCGGGGCCCGTCGTCGTCAGACGCAGATCGGCAGCAGGCTCAAGCGTCAGCGTGTCGGCGCAATCGGCGAATGCCACGAGGCTTTCGAGATCGTGATAGCCATCGGCCCGGCGGCCGTGGACGCGCAGGGTGAGGTTCACCTTGGCGCGCGCAGTATCGGTCAGGAGAGACATGCGACGGTATAAAGCGCAACCGCCGTCAAAGCTCAACCGCCTTTGCCGTCTTCTTTCTTCTTGTCGGCGGAAGCGGCGTTCGAGGTGTCTTCAGGGAGACCGTCGCGCAGCTTGGCCTCGATCTTCGGCAATTCTTCCGGATCGGGCTTCAGATCGCGGGCGTGCGACCACTGGAATTTCGCTTCCAGCGTGCGGCCCACCCGCCAGTAAGCGTCGCCGAGATGATCGTTGATGGTGGGGTCTTCCGGCTTGAGATCAATGGCGCGCTCGAGCTGCTTTACGGCATTGTCGTAATCGGCGATGCGGAAATAAGCCCAGCCGAGCGAATCCACGATATAGCCATCGTCAGGACGCTGATCGACGGCCCGCTTGATCATCGTCATCGCCTCGGTGAGATTGATGCCCTGATCGATCCACGAATAACCGAGATAATTCAGGACATGCGCCTGCTCAGGCTGTAGCTCGAGCGCCTTCTTTAGGTCCTTCTCTGCGTTAGCCCATTGCTTGGAGCGCTCGCCGCAGATGCCGCGGAAATAATAGAACAGCCAGTTCGGTTTGGTTTCGTTGGCGGACGCATCGATGCCGAGCGTGTAGGTCTTCTCGCAATCGGCAAACTTCTTGCGCGCGCGCTCGATATTGCCGAGCGCCATGATCGCTTCGAGATCCTTCGGATCGTCGGTTATGACCGTCTTGAGAATCTTGATGCCTTCATCGGTGCGGTCGATCGAGTCCAGATCGGTCGCAAGCTGAATCTGCGCGTTGCGCTTCATTGGCGAACTGGCGGGAACGCGCTCATAGACTTTTACCGCCATCTGCGGCTTTTTCACTGTCTCATAAAGATCGGCAAGCGACAGCAGCGCAAGGGAATGGTTGGGATTGAGATAGAGCGCAAGCTGCAAATAGACGAGCGCCAGATCCTCGCCGCCGCGTCGCGTCAGCGACGCGCCGATGCCGTAGAGCGTTTCGGCCGCACCCTGCTGGGCGGAATCGACCAGCGGCGGCAATTTCTTTCCCGCTTTCGTTTCGCGGATGCCTTCGACAACCAGCGGATGACGCGCGAGTTTCTTGTCGAACGCTTCGTAAACGGCGGCGGCCGCAGCGTCGTCCTTGTTGCGCGACAGCCAGCGCGCATAGGCATCGCTCACACGCAGCGCGGAATCGTCGAGCTTGTAGGCGCGCTCAAGGCGAACCCCCGCTTCCTTCTGCTTGTTGGCGAGTTCGAGGATCAGTCCGGTGTGGAGGTCCTTGAAGATCGGATACCATTCCGGTCCGGCGAGCTTGTCGATGTTGGCGACAGCCGCCTGCGTATTGCCTGCACCATAACTCGCCCAACCGGATAACAGCGTCGCGATCAGATCGGTGATCGGGCCGCGCACGGATTGGTTGATGTTCTGCTGCGCGAGCGCGTACTGCTTTTGCTTCAGAGCATGCACGCCAGTGACGAGGCGTGCGACGCGATTGTTCTTGTCGACGGCAAGAATCCGCTCAGCCAGTTTTACGGCTTCCGGAATATCGCCGTCGGCGAGCGAAGATATAAAGGCGCGGTCAAGCAGTTCGGAATTTTTCGGATCGGACCGGAGCGCCGAAAGATAGAACGCGGACGCCGCCGCTGCGTCGCGGTCGACGCTGGCGTGGCGCGCGGCGAGATAGCTGCCCGACACCGTCAGACCAAGCAGATCGCGGCTGGTCGGATAGGTCCCAGACTGGCGGCTTTCTTCGCCGGGATTGGTGCGCGTCTGCGCGCTCGCATGTCCCGAAAGGACGGCCAGGGAAGCGAATGCGAACGTGGCGGCAACCACGCGATTGAAACGAACAGGAAGCATCACGCTCGCCGACTCCATGAAGAAAGATGTTTGCGGCCGGTGCGGCCTGCAGGCCGAGACAATGGCCCGTTTACGGCCATTCCGCAAGGATTCGAGACGGACACCGTCCGGATAGCCGTCGGGTTGCAGTATGGCGGGATCGTGGCAGCGCCCGATCCTCGCGCAATCGTGCTCACATCGATTGATAATTCGGCCCGCCGCCGCCTTCCGGAGGAACCCATGTGATGTTTCCGTTGGGGTCCTTCACGTCGCATGTTTTGCAGTGGACGCAATTCTGCGCGTTGATCTGAAAGCGCGGACCTGTCGACTCCTCGATCCACTCGTAGACGCCGGCCGGACAATATCGGTTCGACGGACCAGCGAAGACATCGTGCTCCGATGTCTTCTGCAGGTCCATATCGGCGATCTTGAGGTGGATCGGCTGATCCTCTTCGTGATTTGTGTTCGACAGGAACACCGAGGACAACTTGTCGAAAGTCAGTTTGCCGTCCGGTTTCGGCAACGGATTCGGTGAGTGCGACTTCGCCGGATCGAGCGTCTTGCGGTCGGGCTTGGCGTGCGACTGCGTGCCGAAAAGCGAGAAGCCGAGCAAGGTGTTGGTCCACATGTCGAGACCACCGAGCGCAACTCCGATCACGGTTCCGAACTTCGACCATAGCGGCTTGACGTTACGGACCTTGTAGAGGTCCTTGCCCATCGCCGATCCACGCCAGGCATTGTCATAATCGACCAATTCGTCGTTGGCGCGGCCGGAGGCGAGCGCAGCAGCAACTTGCTCCGCAGCCAGCATGCCGGTGCCCATCGCGTTATGGACGCCCTTGATGCGTGGCACATTGACGAAGCCTGCGGCACAACCGATCAGCGCGCCGCCCGCGAATGTCAGTCGTGGCACGGATTGATAGCCGCCTTCGGTGATCGCGCGCGCGCCGTAGGAAATTCGCTTTGCGCCGTCGAACAGCGGGGCAATCGACGGGTGAGTCTTGAAGCGCTGGAATTCATCGAACGGCGAGAGATACGGGTCGTTGTAGTTCAGATGAACGACAAAACCGACCGCAACCAGATTGTCGTTGTAGTGATATAAAAACGATCCCCCGCCAGTCGAATTGTTCAGCGGCCAGCCGAACGAATGCTGGATCAATCCTTTTTTGTGTTTCACCGGATCGATCTGCCATACCTCTTTCAAGCCAATGCCGAACTTCGACGGCTCGCTGTTCTTGTCGAGCGCGAATTTCGCGATCAGTTGCTTGGTGAGGCTTCCTCGCGCACCCTCGGCGAACAACGTGTATTTGCCGACAAGCTCCATGCCGCGCGTGTAGGAATCCTTGTGCGAACCGTCGCGCGCGACACCCATGTCGCCCGTCGCGATGCCGCGCACCTCGCCCTTGTCGTTGTAGAGAATTTCAACCGCTGCAAAGCCGGGATAGATTTCGACGCCCAGAGCTTCGGCGCGGGGACCGAGCCAGCGACAAACATCTCCGAGCGAGCCGATGTAACAATGATGATTGTTCATCAAAGGCGGCATCATGATGTTGGGGAGACGGATCGCGGCCGAAGCCGTCATCCAGTAGAAGCGGTCGTCCTTAACCTGTGTCTTCAGCGGGCAATCGGCATCGTCGCGCCAATCCGGAATGAGCTTGTCGAGCGAAACGGGATCGATCACCGCGCCGGACAAAATATGCGCTCCGACTTCGGAGCCCTTCTCCACCACCACAACGGACAAGTCCGGATTGATCTGTTTCAGACGGATCGCAGCGCTAAGACCCGAAGGACCCGCGCCGACGATGACGACGTCGAACTCCATGGATTCGCGCGGAGGAAGCGGTTCGGTGCTCATGGGTTGTCTCGAAATAGCGTTTCGGAATGGTTCTAATCATCGTTGTTTCCGATTTCGGCGGCAAGGACAACCCCGGTGTGACGAGCAATTCCGCACGGTGGAATCGGCAGTGAATTGCTGCGTTCCCTCTGCCTCTTAAGGTTTCGCACAAACGCGATCCGTCATAGATTATGACGTATGCCAGCAATGCCTGAGATTTCAGCACGCGATCTGCTCGCCTTCTACATGGAGGCCGGAGTGGATTGCGCATTGTCGGACGAGCCGACCAATCGGCTGACGGAAGCGGCGCTCGAAGAAAAACCTGCTTCAAAGCCGCCATTGCTTCGCAATGCCGCGCCGCAGCCGCCTCGTCCCATTGCTGAACTGGCGCCCGCGCCGGATCTTGCCATCGCAACCGCGCGCGAGCTCGCGCCCCAAGCAAAATCGCTGGAAGAGCTTCGGGCGCTGCTGGAAAAGTTCGACGGCTGCGCTTTGAAATCGACGGCGACACGTCTTGTATTCGCCGATGGCAACCCGAAGGCGAAGTTCATGCTGGTCGGCGAAGCGCCGGGCCGCGATGAAGACATCGAGGGACTTCCGTTTGTCGGCGTGTCGGGAAAACTACTCGACCTCATTCTTGCGGCGATCGGCCTCGATCGTACCGGGGTTTATATCGCCAACATTATACCGTGGCGGCCGCCGGGAAATCGCGATCCATCGCCGCAGGAAACCCAGATCTGTCTGCCGTTCATCAAGCGGCAGATCGAACTGGTCGATCCAGACGTTCTGGTTTGTCTCGGCAAACCGTCGTCGCAAGCCGTCCTGGAATTGAAGGACGGCATCATGAAGACGCGCGGCAAGTGGCACGACTACGATACCGGCTCGCGGACAATTCGCGCGATGGCGACGTTTCATCCGGCCTACTTGCTACGCCAGCCAATCTATAAGCGGCTCGCCTGGCAGGATTTTCGCGCGATCAAAAAAGCGCTCGCACAATCAGGCGTGACGTAGAAACTATTTCGTGGTCTGCGTGTTTTCGGGTCTGACAATCGCCCAGCCGACGCGTAACGCGTCCTGACGGCCCTTCACCATGGGGTCGAAAGCGCGCGGCACTTCCGACACCAATCCCGGAAAGCGATTTTGAATATCGGCAGGCGGCGTACCCGCGGTATCGGCCGCTCTCCAGACAACGACGCCTCCACGCTCGGTGAATTTCGCGGCTGTCAGCCACGGCGTATATTCAGGCTGCGCGTCGAAGAAGACATGCGGCCGCGGAGCCGCACCGAATCCGATCAAGGCCGCCAATTGCGGATCGCCCGCGACAGACGTGAGCGGCCGCCCGACACGGCGCGAGTAACTGTCTTCAAAGAATCTTCCAATCGCTTTGGCCGGCTGCGCCGTTCTCATTTCCTCGCTACCCGTCCACGGCTGGATGAATGTGAGACCGAGCACAAACAGAACGGGAAGCGCCATCACGATGAGCCAAGCCGTTCGCAGCACTTGCTGGCGGCGAAGATGGATCAAATCGCCCGCAACGACGATAACTGCGAGGCCGATTATCAGGAGCGCTATTCCGTTTCCGCCGATAATTTGATTGCGACCGTAAAAAGCTGCGATCAGGCTAAGGACGACTGGCGGCGCAATAGCAAATGTCAGGACGAAGTCACGGGCAAAGCTATCCACCGAAGGACGGTAGATCACCGGCGCTTCTTCCTGTCGCTTCGTCCAACGCGAGTTGAGAAGGAGCAACACCGCCAAGCCTGAGAGAGAGAACACCAATGATCCTAGCAATCCGCCCCAATCCTTCAGCCTGCCAGACAGCTCCGCGGGAGAAGGCAGCGAGCCGGCCAGCGCGGGATTTGCGCGCGCCAGCCAAATCGCATACGGCAGCACAAGAACGGCGACCACGAGAATTGCCGACAGCGCTTCGGTCGAAAGAATCGCACGCCGGCCGCTGCGCGTTGCCAGCGCAAAGACGATCAGCATTGCCAGCAGCGGCATGGCAGCGTGAGTGGTGAGCAGCAAGAGCCCGATCTCGAGCGACAGTTTAAACCAGGCGTTGCGACGCCCCTGCCCCATCACCTGCCATGCGTGAAGCAGAATGAGTGCCCAGATCGGACGGGCCAAAGTTGCCGGTCCAAACTCCGCGCCCGGCGACGAAAAGGCGAAGATCGTAACGGTGAGCAAGACAACGAGGATCGCCTGCTGTCCGCCGACGATGGCGCGGCTAAGAGAAAACAGCGCCCAGAACGTCACGACGAAGCATATCTGCGCCAGCAGATAGACGCCGAACACATGATTGCCGGTCAGGCGAAAGGCGATGTCGGCCGCCCAGAACGCAAGTGGCGGACCAAGATGTGTGCCGACCTGATATTCGCGACCGAATGCCAGTACGGTCGCCATATCGCCGGGCGGCGATGCATAGAGCAGCACCGGAAGGATGAACCACACGGCGGCCTGCAAAAGCACGACGACCCAGAACACCAGCCGGGGACGCGCCCGCACAAGTTCGACGATCAAGGATGTGAAACGCATGAAACGGCAGTTTTGCGAGAGGTGCCTGAGGTGTTCTATCGTGTGTGCTTGATAAAGGCCCGCGCCCGATCAGGCAACCGAGCTACCATCAGGCAATTTGCGGGATAGCCTCCACGTCCAGCGCGAGCTGGGCATTGCACGCAAGGTCATCCGGATCCGGGCCGTAGTGCTTCCTTCTTGCTGCGGCAACCGGCGCATAAAACCGGCGATGGTGGGCGCTGGGACCGAGGCGATCCAGAGCTTCAAGATGTGCGGGAACGCCGTAGCCCATGTGTTGCTCGAATCCATAGTCCGGGCAATCGCGAGCGAGGGCGCACATCAGCCGGTCACGCGCGACCTTGGCGACGATTGAAGCGGCAGCGATTGAAAGGACAATGCCGTCGCCGCCGATCACTGCCGCGCATTCTGCCCGAACGTCGATTTTGTCACGTCCATCCACAAAGACGTGTTTCGGCATTTCCGGCAACGCATGAACCGCACGCGCGAGCGCCCACAACGATGCGCGCAGAATATTGTCACGGTCGATCCGCGAAGGTGGCGCGACGGCAACGGAGACCAGCGCGCTCGCGCAGATTTCCTCAAACAATTGCTCGCGGCGCTCTCGCGGCAGTTTCTTGGAATCGTCGATACCCTTCGGGATCCGTTTGGGATCGAGAATAACGGCGGCAGCAACAACGGGGCCCGCCAGCGGGCCGCGACCGGCTTCGTCACATCCGGCGACAGGCCAAATCCCTTTTTTCAGAAGCGCTCGCTCGCGCCGGAACGATGGCGCGGTTGTAACAACGCTCTCCTTCTTGGAACCCAAGCTAGATTTGGATTTATCCCGACTCATACCGGGATGCTGCTGTCAGTAAAAATCTGCCGCAAGCATAAAGATATCTTCGTGCCCGCAATTCAACTTGGGCTCAAAACAAAGCGAGTTGCTCATTGGCGCGCGGCGGGCGGGCGAAATGTTCTGTCGTCAGCTTGGAACGCCTCTTGTTGAGACCAAGTTTCTCGCACGCGATCTCGAAGCGCCGCCCAATCATCCACGCCATCGGTCCGGTTCCCTTCATCCGCGTTCCCCATTGCGAGTCGTAGTCCCGGCCGTCGCGCATGTCCCGGATCAGTGTGAACACATGGCGATACCTGTCGGGATAATTCGCCATGAGCCATTCGCGGAACAGATCGCGCACCTCAAGCGGCAGCCGCAGCAGCACGTAACTCGCCTCCTTGACGTCGGCATTGGCCGCCGCGTCGAGAATGCGTTCGATTTCCGAATCGTTGAGCGCAGGGATAACGGGCGCGACCATGACTGTTGTTGGGATACCCGCATCGGCAAGGAGCCTGAGCGCTTAGAGACGTTTCGGCGGTGTCGAGGCGCGCGGCTCCATCGCACGCGACAATTTCGGATCAAGCGTCGTCACGGAAATTGCGACCTTCGCGAGATTTCGCTTTGCCATGCGTGCGAGAATGTCGATGTCACGAGTGACGAGCGCGGATTTGGTCACGATACCGACCGGGTGCGAGGCTCTGTCCAGCACTTCGAGAATGCCGCGTATGATTTTGCGATCACGCTCGATCGGCTGATAGGGATCGGTATTGGTCCCGATTGCGATCATGCGCGGCTCATAGCCTGAAGCTGCGAGTTCTTTTTCCAACAGCTGCGGCGCATCCGGCTTGGCGAACAACTTGGTCTCGAAATCCAGTCCCGGCGATAACCCGAGATAGGCGTGCGTCGGCCTCGCGAAACAATAAACGCAGCCGTGCTCGCAGCCTCGATACGGATTGATTGAACGATCGAATCCAATGTCCGGAGAATCGTTGCGGGTAATAACTTTCCGCGCGGTGTCGAGCGCTACGGTTGTTTTGAACGGTGGAAGATCGTCGAGGCTCTGCCAGCCATCGTCGAATGCGACGCGCGCCTCGGCCTCATAACGGCCACTGCCGTTCGACTGCGCGCCCCGGCCGCGACGCCTCTGCTTTTCAACGGCGGCCTCGATCTGGGCAAAGGAAGGGGGCGCACCCGCCGGTTCGGAGGGCGCCGTCACCGGCGGGTGCTTGAGGGCATTCGATGCTCTGCTCATGGGGCCAAGATAGCATCGAAAAAGAACAAAACAAGAACTAATTGGCCGCCGTCCACAAACCATATCGCCGGATAAATCGCGACTCTTTGAAGCGAACGCTAGTCTCACTGTGACAAGGTGATAACGATCCGCCGTAAAGGCGAAGCAAACCAGCAACCCGTTCATGATCAGCATTGTCATACCCACCGAAGGCATCGAGCAGCCGGTCGTCGCAACTCTTGCAGCGCTCGTTCCAGGTGCGGCCGCTGGACTTGTCCGCGATGTCGTTCTTGTCGATCGGCCCGGTTCAGTCGTGATCGAACAGGTCGCCGATTTTGCGGGATGCAACTATCTGAAATTCGACGGGCCCCGCGCCGCGGCGCTTGCAGCAGGTGCCAATTCGACGCGCTCGCCCTGGCTGATGTTTCTCACGGCCGGTGCGGTTCTCGACTCCGGCTGGATCGACGAGGCCGCTCAGTTCATGCAGCGCGTGTCGAGTAGCGGTCGGCACCGGGCCGGTGTTTTCCGTTATGCACGCTCGCCCTTCGATGAGGTGAGAATGCTCGACCGTCTACAGGTCCTGACACGGTTTATTTCCGGCCCGTCGCTGGATCAGGGCCTGCTCATTTCGCGCGACCATTACGAGCGCCTTGGCGGGTACGCCTCAGCCAAGCGGCGCGCGGAGGCGAAACTCATTTCTAAAATCGGCCGGACAGGGCGATCGATGCTGCGGACCAAGATTTTCGTGGCCGCCTGAAATTAATTGACTCAGTCAACTAATTCGCCACTATCGTGCGGACCCCAGGTTCGGCGAGAAATCCGGCGATGGCCTTTCAAAATACAAGCGGACTAGACGCACGCATCGCTGCGGTCAGGCGCTTCAACCGCTTCTATACGCGCGAAATCGGCGTGCTCGACCGGCAGCTGCTCGAAAGCCCGTTTTCGCTGACCGAAGCACGAGTTCTGTTTGAATTGGCCAATCGCGAGGGCGCGACGGCAAAAGCTGTCGGCAAGGATCTCGGTCTTGATGCTGGATATATGAGCCGCATCGTTCAGACGTTTGCGAAAAAGGGACTGGTATTACGAAAGCCGGGCGCGGAAGACGGACGCCAGTTCATTCTGTCGCTGACGGCCAAAGGACGCGCAGCGTTCGTCCGCTTGAATAAAAGTTCACATCACAATACCGGCCGGATGCTCAGTGGCCTGGGGATGCCGGACCAGCAGCGATTGGTCGATGCGTTCGCGACAATTGAGCGGCTTCTCAGCAATCAGTCGCGCCACCCCAAGGTGACACTGCGCACTCACAAACCCGGCGACATGGGCTGGGTCGTGCAGAGCCACGGCCTGCTCTACGCGACCGAATATAACTGGGATATTTCATTCGAGGCGCTGGTTGCCGAAATCGTCGCGCAGTTTCTGAAAGACTTCGATTCCACGCGAGAAAGATGCTGGATCGCCGAACTTGAGGGGCGGCAAGTCGGCTCCGTATTTCTCGTCAAGCAGAGCGGCGAAATCGCCAAGCTCCGTTTATTGCTCGTCGATCCGGCAGGACGCGGCAATGGCCTCGGCAAACGGCTGGTCGACGAGTGCATTTCGTTCGCCCGCGCATGCGGCTACCGCAAGATCACGCTATGGACACAGAGCATGTTGCTGGCTGCGCGCGGAATCTATGAAGCTGCGGGCTTCGTCCGTGTCGCAAGCGAACCGCATCGCAGTTTCGGCCATGATCTTGTCGGCGAAACTTGGGAACTGACACTGTAAGAAGTCGCTCAGGCTTTCGCCTTGCCTCGCTTGAGATGCTCATCGAGCCGCGGCATGATCTCGACGAAATTGCAGGGCTTGGTGCGATAGTCGAGCTGATGCGCGAGAATGCCGTCCCAACCGTCGCGGCACGCGCCCGGCGAACCCGGCAGGCAGAAAATAAAAGTCGCGCCCGCCACACCTGCCGTCGCGCGGCTTTGAATGGTCGACATTCCGATCTTGCCGTGACTCATCATGTGAAATGCTATCGAGAAACCATCCATCCGTTTCTCGAACAGCGGCTCAACAGCTTCGGGTGTGACATCGCGCCCCGTGAACCCGGTCCCACCCGTCGTAATGACCACGTCCACACTGTCATCGGCGATCCATGATTTCAGCTTCGCGCGGATGGCTTCGATGTCGTCGGTGACAATGTCGCGCGCTGCAAGTTTGTGGCCAGCCGCAGTCAGGCGATCCGCGAGTGTCGCGCCGGATTTGTCGTCGGACAGTGCGCGCGTATCGGACACCGTCAGCACCGCGATATTCAGCGGAATGAACGGCTTCGGTTCCGGCGTCGGCGACACTTGGCTTACTGGAACGTATTGCAGGCCGCGACCGTGCCGTTCTGATAGCCGGTCATGAACCATTGCTTGCGCTGCGCGGCGGAGCCGTGCGTGAACGAATCCGGCACCACACGCCCCGTCGTCTGACGCTGCAGCGTATCGTCGCCGATGGCGCTCGCTGTCTGTAACGCAGCGTCGATGTCGCCGGATTCGAGGAATCCCGGTCGCTTCGCCTGCTCGCGATTGACCCAGATGCCGGAGAAGCAATCGGCCTGCAATTCGATCTTCACCTGGATTGCGTTGGCTTCGGCCTTGCTGCCGGCCTGCTGCTGCATAGCCGTCGCCTTCGGCAGGATGCCGAGCAGATTCTGGATATGGTGGCCTGCCTCGTGCGCGATGATGTAGGCGGCCGTAAATTTGCATGCATTACCCGAGCAGCCGTGGAAACGGGTTTCGACCTCGCGGAAGAATCCCGTGTCGAGAAAAATCTGCCTGTCGGGCGGACAGTAAAACGGACCCATCGCAGCCTGCGCCATGCCGCAGCGGCCGCCATTGGTAGCGTTTCTGAAAAGCACAATTCGCGGACCTGAGTACGAGCGCCCGCTCGCCTGGAAAATTTCTTTCCAGCGATCGTCGATTTCACCCAGCACGCCGGCAATCATACTGCCCATCTCATCGCTCGGTGCGCCGGCTTTCGCAGGCGCACTGCGGCGATCGGTTTGATAACTTGGAGCCTGGCTGCCGCCGCCAGTCAAAATCTCGGCGCCGCCGATCAGGATGCGCGGATCGATGCCGACAGCCCATCCGATCAGGCCGAGAATGATCACCGTGCCGATGCCCAGCCCGCCTCCGCCGCCCATCGGAAAACCGAAACCGCCACCGCCCATGCCGCCGCCATCGTCGTCGCGGCGATCGTCGATGTTATCGCTGCGGCGGAAATCATCGTAACGCATCGGTTTCTCCCAATCGGCGGCTGCTCACTTCAGCCAACGCAGCGGCGCTGCGCAACGTTCAGTTAAGGATTCATACAGGGCTAGGCAATTGTTGCCTAGCGATAATGACAGCGCCAATTAAGCGCATTTTTACCTCAACCGATCATGGTGGCCGAAGTCGGATTTGTTGGTCCCGCGTCGCCGACTGCGTCGCCTGAGTCAGAGTTTGAGTCATGGTTGTGTCGCGTCGCGGGGTGTCTGCAAAGGCACCCCGCACTAATTTCGAGTCTTCGTCGCCGTCCCGCATCATCGTGGGCGATTGCGTCGCCGAAATGTCGAAACTGCCGGCCGGATCTGTCGATCTGGTCTTTGCAGATCCGCCATACAACCTGCAGCTCAAGGGCGATCTCAAACGTCCCGACGAATCCCATGTCGACGCCGTCAACAATGACTGGGACAAGTTTTCGTCTTTTGCGGCCTATGACGATTTCACGCGCGCGTGGCTGCTCGCCTGCCGCCGTTTGCTGAAACCGTCGGGTACGTTGTGGGTGATCGGCTCCTATCACAACATTTTCCGCGTCGGCGCGATCATGCAGGACCTCGGCTTCTGGGTTCTCAATGACATCGTATGGCGCAAGACCAACCCGATGCCGAATTTCCGCGGCCGCCGTTTCACCAATGCGCATGAGACGATGATCTGGGCGGCGCGCGACGAGAACGCGAAAGGCTACACGTTCAACTACGAAGCGCTGAAAGCCGCCAACGAAGACGTGCAGGCACGCTCCGACTGGCTGATCCCGCTCTGCACCGGCGACGAGCGCCTCAAGGGCAAGGACGGCAAGAAGGTTCACCCGACACAGAAGCCCGAAGGTCTGCTGGCGCGCGTGATCCTGTCCTCGTCCAAACCCGGCGATTTGATTATCGATCCGTTCAACGGCACGGGCACCACAGGCGCCGTCGCCAAGCGTCTGGGCCGCGGCTATATCGGCTTCGAGCGCGATCAGACTTATGCTAATGCCGCCGAGAAACGCATCAAACAAATCGAACCGCTTCCTGAAGCGACGCTTGCGCCGTTCATGACGGCGCGTGGCGCACCGCGCGTGGCGTTCTCCGAACTGGTCGAGCGCGGGATGATTTCGCCCGGCACCAAGCTCGTCGATTCCAAGAAGAAGCATGGCGCACTGGTGCGCGCCGACGGCGCAATCATGCTGGGCGACAAGGTCGGCTCGATCCACCGCATGGGCGCACTGGCGCAAGGAGCCGAAGCCTGCAACGGCTGGACCTTCTGGCACATCGAGACCAAGAAGGGTCTGCGGCTGATCGACGAACTGCGCGCCGAAGTTCGCAGCGGAATGGCCTCCGTTTAATCGCCAGCCCTTTCGCAGTTGCCCACTTCGAGCCCACATGCCATGACGCCCTGAGTAACCGGGGCGTATCGATGACTGTTCTCATTGCAGGTGGCGGGATCGGGGGGCTGACACTCGCGCTCAGCCTTCATCAGATCGGCATTGACTGCCGCGTGTTCGAGAGCGTTGCGGAACTGAAACCGCTCGGTGTCGGCATCAACGTGCTGCCGCATGCGGTGCGCGAACTAATCGACCTCGGTCTCATGGACAAGCTCGACGGAGCCGGCGTCCGCACAAAAGAGCTTTCGTACTTTTCCAAACACGGCAAGCCGATCTGGACCGAACCGCGCGGCATCGAGGCCGGATACAAATGGCCGCAGATTTCGATCCACCGCGGAATCCTGCATCAAATTCTTCTCGAAGCAGTTCTAGAGCGGCTCGGAGAGGATAGCGTTCTCACGAGCCATCATCTCTCCAGTTTCATCGACACGCCGGATGGCGTGAGCGCGACGTTCATCGACAAAGCAACCGGCAAGCAGGCCGGTACGTATAGCGGAACGCTGTTGATCGCCGCCGACGGCGTTCACTCGGCCGTGCGGGAAAAACTTTATCCGCAGGAAGGGCCGCCCATCTGGAACGGCCGTATTCTCTGGCGCGGTATCACCGAGAGCGAAAAGTTCTTGTCCGGCCGCACCATGATCATGGCAGGCCACGAAATCCTGAAATTCGTCTGCTACACGATTTCAAATTCGCCGCTGCCGAACGGAAAACATCTCGTCAACTGGGTCGCCGAGCGGCATCTGCCGCCGGACTACAAATGGCGTCGCGAGGATTACAACCGCACTGCCAACCTCGATGAATTTCTGCCGTGGTTCGAGGGCTGGCAATTCGGCTGGCTCGACGTGCCGGGCCTCATTCGCAATTGCCCTCACTCTTACGAGTATCCGCTGGTAGACCGCGATCCGGTCGATCGCTGGACTTTCGGCAATGTCACGCTGATGGGCGATGCGGCGCACCCGATGTACCCGATCGGCTCCAATGGCGCGTCGCAGGCCATTCTCGATGCGCGCGTCATCACCCGCGAAATTCTCAACCACGGCGAAACACCGGCGGCGTTGCTGGCCTACGAGGCCGAGCGCCGTCCCGCCACCACCGAACTTGTGATGCTGAACCGCCGCAACGGGCCCGAACAAGTCATGCAGATGGTTGAGGAGCGCGCGCCTGACGGCTTCAAGGTTGTGACCGATGTGCTGTCGCAGAAGGAACTCGAAGACATCGCCAACAACTACAAACGTGTCGCCGGATTTCAGGTCGACGCGCTCAACGCCAAACCGCCGATTGTGCCGACGCTGGAAACCCCAACGCTGTCGAGCGCGGGTTAATTGTCAAGCCCGCGCACGATGACTTTGCGCATGACATTCGGAAACGCCTCGTCCTTCAATGTTGCAATCTTCACCCAGCGCATGTTGTCCGGCGCGCGGGTTCGCGCAGAGACGCGCGTTGTGTAAACGACAAGCTCGAGCGGAAAATGCGTAAAGACGTGAGTCACCACGCCCGCCTTGCGATGCCAGCGTGACACCGTCTTGAGCGCGGGAGCTTGCTTCAACGCGATCCTGTCACTCTGATCCGCGAGCCAATCTGAATTCGGCACTTCGGTCATGCCGCCGAGCAATCCCTTTTCGGGCCGCGTGCGGACCAGCAATTCGTTGCCCCGCGTGACGACGAACGCCGCTCCGCGACGCAGAGCGCCGGTCTTTTTGGGTGCCTTGCGCGGAAACGTCTCCTGATCGCCCCGCGCCTGCGCCACACAACCGTCGTTCAGCGGGCACAACACGCATGCCGGCTTCTTCGGGGTGCAGATGCTTGAACCCAGATCCATCAGCGCCTGTGCGCTGTCGCCCGCGCGCGATGGTCCAAGCAGCGTGGCGGCCAGTTCCTGAATGCGCGGCTTTGCCTTGGGCAGCGCTTCTTCCACCGCAAACAAACGCGACACCACGCGCTCAACGTTTCCATCCACCGGCATGGCGCGGCGGCCGAATGCAATCGCCGCAATTGCCGCTGCGGTATACGGCCCGACACCGGGCAGTGCCCGCAGCGCTTCCTCGGTATTCGGGAAAGCTCCGCCATGATCGCGCAGCACACTCACCGCGCAGGCGTGAAGGTTGCGCGCACGCGAATAGTAGCCGAGACCCGCCCACATCCGCAGCACATCGTCGAGCGACGCAGCGCCCAAATCCGCAACACTCGGCCAGCGCGCGATGAATTTCTCGAAATATGGACCGACCGCTTTGACGGTCGTCTGCTGCAGCATGATTTCCGATAACCACACACGATACGGGTCGGATTGCTCGCCCGGTAAAGCGCGCCACGACAAGCGGCGGCGATGGCGGTCGTACCAGTCGAGCAGCAACTCCGCGCGATTGGTCCCGTTATCCTTCGCTGTTTCGGGCTTGGCTTTGTTTCGCCGCGCGAGCATGCCTGATAAGGTCATGCATCTGTTGTACGCAAAGCCGCTTCCGATGAACAAGCCCGGCCGCATCACTGCCAAACCGTTGTCCATGCTTCTTGGCAAGGTGTTCGCCGATGCTTTCGAAAAGCAGGGCTTTGCCTCGCGCGAATTGGTGACGCGTTGGCCGGAAATCGCCGGTTCGGACGTAGCGGCCCATTCGGAACCGTTGAAGATTCAGTGGCCAAGGGCGGTCGAAGGCCAGCCGCAGGAACCAGCGACACTTATTCTGCGTGTCGAAGGGCCGATGGCGCTGGAAATTCAGCATACCTCGGACGTCATCCTGGAACGGGTGAACCGCTTTTTCGGCTGGAACGCGGTGGGCCGCATTGCGCTTCGCCAGGCACCTCTGACGCGAAAATCCGCCTCCAGCACGCCCACAGGACCGGACGCCGCCGAGATCGAAAAGGCGGCGGCCAATCTCACATCGATTGAAGACGATGGGCTGCGCGGCGCGCTGGCGCGGCTTGGGGCTTCGATCAAGCGAAATTGACGCCGTGGCGCGGCCAGCGTGCCATTGCCACATTTGTGGTTTCACGTTAGCGAACCCACGTGGCGCGGACAAAGCGCCCAAAAATTGATTTTGGAGCAGTCCCTTGACCATCACCCGCCGCGCATTTTCCGCCATTCTGTCGCTGACCGGCATCGCCGCCGCACTCGGCGTGTCGCCCTGGCGCCTGTTCGGCGAAGCACACGCGCAAACGGTGGAAGAGATTTCCAAGCCGGTGATGCTCGGCGATATGGCGCTCGGCCCAAAGGACGCGCCGGTGACGATCGTCGAGTATGCGTCGATGACCTGCCCGCATTGCGCGGCTTTCACGAAGGATGTTTTCCCGAAACTGAAAGCCGACTACATCGATACCGGCAAGGTGCGTTTCATTTTCCGCGAGTTCCCGCTCGATAAAATCGCGCTCGCTGCGTCCGCCGCCGCGCGCTGCATCGCCAAGGACGACGCATCGAAATATTTTGCTCTGGTCGACATCATCTTCAAGCAGCAGATCGACCTCGCCAACGACCCGCTGCCGACGATCAACCGGATCGGCAAGCAAGCCGGATTCAGCGAGGCTCAGATCAAGGCGTGTGTCGATGACGATCCATCGACCAAGCAGAAGATCATCGACGATCTGAAATACGCAAACGAGACGTTGAAGGTGAATTCGACGCCGTTCTTCTTCGTCAACGGAACGCCGGTGAAGGGCGAAACGTCGTTCGATGCGTTCGAGAAGATCATCAAGCCGCTCTTGAAGAGCTGACGAAACTTTTCGGCACGTTTCGAGGGACGTAGAGCTGGTATTTTACGCCCACGGTCGCCACATTGATCCTACTGAAATGGCTTGAGAAAACGCTCCCCCTTCCGTCGTATTTCCCTTGGGGAAACCACCGGACGCAGGTTGCCCTCCACCGCCTGTCTCGCCATTGTCGGGCAGTTCGAGGCGCATCCCGCGACTCAGTTAGGATGGATGAGCGCGCTATAGCCTTGTCCCGGCGAGAGAAGTTGACCTTCGCCTAAAGAGCAAAATTCGCATGAAACTGACGCGTCTTCGCCTCCACGGATTCAAGTCCTTTGTCGAACCGACGGATTTCCTGATTGAACCGGGCCTCACGGGCGTCGTCGGACCAAACGGGTGCGGCAAATCCAATCTCGTCGAGGCGTTGCGGTGGGCGATGGGCGAGACCTCGCACAAATCGCTGCGCGCGGCCGACATGGACTCGGTCATTTTCTCGGGCTCCGGCAATCGCCCCGCACGCAACCATGCCGAAGTCGCGATGACCATCGATAATTCCGACCGTTCCGCGCCCTCTGCGATAAACGATCAGGAGACGCTGGAAGTATCGCGCCGGATCGAGCGCGAAGCGGGCTCCGTCTATCGCATCAATGGCAAGGACGTGCGTGCGCGCGACGTGCAGATTTTGTTTGCGGACGCTGCGACCGGCGCGCGTTCGCCCGCCCTGGTGCACCAAGGCAAGATCGGCGAGATTATTCAGGCGCGGCCCGATCAGCGCCGCCGCGTGCTTGAAGACGCAGCCGGCGTCGCGGGGCTTCATGCCCGCCGTCATGAAGCCGAATTGCGGTTGAAGGCGGCCGAAACCAATCTCACCCGCGTCGAAGACGTCATCGGCCAGTTGGCCGGGCAAATCGACGGACTGAAGAAACAGGCGCGGCAAGCGATCCGCTATCGCGACGTCGCAGCCAAGGTCCGCAAGGCCGAGGCGATGCTGTTTCATCTGCGCTGGGTGCAGGCGAATGCCGACGTCGGCGAAGCCGGCAAGACCCACGATCTGAACGTCCGCGGGCAAGCCGAGCGTGTTCGCGAACAGGCCGAAGCCGCGCGCATTCAAGCCGTGAGAGCGTCCGAGTTGCCGCCGCTTCGCGAGAACGAGGCCAAGGCCGCGGCGGGACTGCAACGGTTGACGAGCGCGCGCGAACTGCTCGATCGCGAAGAAGAGCGTGCCAAAGAGCGCGTCAATGAACTCAACCGCCGTCTCACGCAATTTACTGCCGATATCGAACGCGAACAGCGCCAATTGTCGGATGCCGACGTAGCAATAGGTCGCCTCGATTCAGAAGACGCCTCGTTGAAGGAAGATATCAAAGGCCGCGTCGAAAAGCACAGCGGCATGGATGCGCGCGTTGCTGAAGCGGAAGCTACACTTGGCGCAGCGGAGCGCACCTTCTCCGAACTGACCACCGCGTTGGCCGATCTCGCCGCGAAACGCACGCAACTCGAGACCAGCATCCAGACGCACAAAGGTCGTATCGCAAAACTCGATCAGGAGATTGCGGGCGTTCAGGGCGATATTCAGAGGCTGGCTGCCGAAACCTCCAGCCTCGGCGATCTGCCTGCATTGACCAAGACGGCCGAAGCGACGCAGCAGGCTCTGGCGCGGGCGCAGACCGGCGCACAATCGGCTGAGGCAACACATGTCGCCGCACGGGCCAAGCTCGAAGCGGCGCGCGCGCCCTTGTCCGAGGCCGACAAGCGCCTGCAGCGTTTGGAGACCGAAGCGAAAACCATTTCCAAACTGGTTCACGGCGAGACCAAGAATTTGTGGCCGCCGATTATCGACGGAGTCAGTGTCGGCAAGGGTTATGAGAAGGCACTCGGCGCGGCACTGGGCGACGATCTCGATGCACCTGTCGAACCGACAGCCCCGATGCGCTGGTCCAGCATCGGCATTGTCGATGGCGATCCGTCGCTGCCGGAAGGCGCGGATTCCCTTTCGGCTCACGTCAAGGCGCCGCCCGAACTGGCGCGCCGTCTCGCACAGATCGGCGTCGTAGCTCGTGAGCGCGGCCAGCAGCTGGCCGCCAAACTCAAGGCCGGCCAGCGGCTGGTGTCGAAGGAAGGCGATCTCTGGCGCTGGGATGGATTTGTCGCAGCGGCTCACGCCCCGACTGGTGCAGCGCGCCGGCTGGCGGAGCGCGCGCGCCTCAGCGATATCGAAACCGAGATCGAACAGGCCCGCAAGGACGCGGCCACCAAGCGCCAGGCGCTTGAAACGGCTGAAGCCGATCTTAAGACCGCTGCAGCCAATGAAGCTGCCGTGCGCGAGGCCGCCAGAACCGCTCAGGGCGAGGCCGATGCGGCCCGCGAAAGCCACGTCGCGGCCGAGCGCGAGATCAGCCGCCACGCCGCAAAGCGTTCCGCGCTCGATGAAGCTCATGCCCGGTTGACTGCAGACCGCGGCGAAGCCGATGCCGCGCACCGAGGTCTGATCGCATCGCTCGCCGGATTGCCCGCAAGCAACGCAACCGAAACGCAACTCGGCACTTCACGCGGCGATATGGAAAGCCGCCGCAAGAGCGCGGCGGATGTTCGCGCCGAAGCGCAGGCGCTTGCGCGCGAAGCCGAACTCGCCGACCGGCGCGTTCAGGCCGTCGCTGCGGAACGCAAGGAATGGCAGTCCCGTAAGGAAAACGCTTCCGCACAGATCGCGACTGTCGAAGCGCGAATTCAGGAAGTCAAAGCCGAGCGCGCCGGACTCGATGACGCACCGGCGGCCTTCGCCCAGAAACGCCGCGCGCTCATCACCGAGATCGAAACGGCGGAAGGCAATCGAAAACAAGCCGCCGACGCGCTGGCCGCTGCCGAGACGGCAATGGCGGAAACCGACAAGGCTGCCCGCGCCTCGCTCGACGCTCTGTCGGCCGCGCGCGAAGCCTGCGCGCGATCCGAAGAACGCATGGAGGGCACGAAGCGCCGCCTCGAGGATATCGACCGCGAAATTCGCGACATGCTCGAAGTCGAACCGCAGGGCGTCGCAGCACTCGCTGAGATTGCGCCGGGTGCGGACCTTCCGCCGCTTGCCGATATTGAAGCCGATCTCGAAAAGATGCGCCGCGACCGCGAACGGCTGGGTGCGGTCAATCTGCGCGCCGAGGAAGAACTGCGCGAGGTCGAAGCCCAGCATCTGACGCTCACCACCGAGCGCGACGATCTTGTAGAGGCGATCAAGAAGCTGCGGATGGGCATCCAGAGCCTCAACAAGGAAGCTCGTGAGCGTCTGCTATCGTCGTTCGAGGTCGTCAACAACCACTTCAAGCGGCTGTTCAAGGAACTGTTCGGCGGCGGCGAAGCCGAGCTTCATCTGATCGAAAGCGACGATCCGCTCGAAGCTGGCCTCGAGATCATCGCCAAGCCGCCCGGCAAGAAGCCGCAGACGTTGTCGCTACTCTCCGGCGGCGAACAGGCTTTGACCGCGCTAGCCCTGATCTTCGCAGTGTTCCTGACCAACCCCGCACCGATCTGCGTGCTGGACGAGGTCGACGCACCGCTCGACGACCACAACGTCGAGCGCTTCTGCAACCTGCTGCATGAGATGACGCGATCGACCGAAACGCGCTTCATCATCATCACCCATAATCCGATCACGATGGCGCGCATGAACCGGCTGTTCGGCGTCACCATGGCGGAACGCGGCGTATCACAGCTTGTGTCCGTCGATCTGGAAAGCGCCGTTAAAATCCTCGACCAGAACGTGGCATAGTCGCCTCAGGCCCTCTGGCCCGAGGACTTCATGACGCCCGATCTTCCCGCCGAACTCCGAGTTGCCCTCGAACGCAAAGCGGATGGCCTGTCGCGCAACGACGCCGCGCGGCGTGCGCGGACCATTTCCGACAGCTATCGCAGCGGCGGCAATTCCAAAACCATCTCGACGGACGAGGACGCGATCGCCTATGCGCTCGCGCGGATGCCGGCGACCTACGCGGCGGTCGCAAATTGTCTTGGCGCACTAATGGAGGCGAAGCCTGACTTCACGCCGGAAACCTTTCTCGATGTCGGAGCCGGACCGGGAACCGCGAGCTGGGCGGCCATGCAGACATTTCCGTCCTTGCGAGAACTGACCCTGCTCGATTCCAACGAATCCTTGCGTAACCTCGCGATGGATCTGGCGGCGGATAACGCGAGTCTGCAAAAATCTTCGTATCATCGAGGCAATGCCGGAACACGCCTCGCTGAAACGCCTTCCGCCGATCTCATCATCGCGAGCTATTTCATCGGCGAACTTGCCGACGGCGAACACAGCACTATTGCCGACGTCATGTGGTCGAAGACGAAGGACACTTTACTCGTGGTAGAGCCCGGCACGCCTGCCGGGTACAAACGCATCGTCGAATTGCGTGCGCGGCTGATCGCACAAGGTGCACATGTCGTTGCGCCCTGCCCTCATGACGATACCTGCCCGCTGACGGCACCCGACTGGTGTCATTTTACCCAGCGCCTCGCGCGGTCGCGCGCGCACAAGCAGTTGAAGGATGCCGCTCTCGGCTTCGAGGACGAGAAATTCAGCTATGTCGTGCTGTCGCGAAAGCCTGTCGCGCACCGCAAGGCGCGGGTACTGGCACAGCCCAAGACAACCAAGATCGCCGTAACATTGAAACTCTGCACGAGCAGAGGACTCCAGATCGCGAATATTCCGCATCGGGACAAGCGGAATTATTCCATCGTGCGAAAATTAAATTGGGGCAATGTCGCGCCAGAGAAAATTTTCGCGCCGGAATAATTTTTACATCGCGGGTTTGATTCAGTGACGCGCTCGCGTCCATGAAATCATCCATCAGGAGTAGAACTGCGATGTCCCGTACATTCGCCGCGGTAGCGGCTTTGACTCTCATTCTGACCACCGCCGCATCGGCTCAGATGCTAAAAACCGCAGACTCGTCAAAAGGCAAAATCTTCGTCGATGCGAAGGGCATGTCGCTCTATACGTTCGACAAGGATGCGGGCGGCAAATCGATGTGCAACGGCCCGTGTGCGGAAAACTGGCCCGCACTCGCTGCCGCCGACGATGCCAAACCCGCGGGCGACATGACGATCGTCGTTCGCGACGACGGCAAGAAGATGTGGGCCTATAAAGGCAAGCCGCTTTACACATTCAAAAAGGACAGCGCAGCCGGTGACGTCAACGGTGACGGTTTCCTGAACGGCGCTTGGCATCTCGCCAAGCCTTGATCGGCTGACACGCCATCATTACGAAATCCCGCCTCTTCCAGAGGCGGGATTTTTGTTGGACGCCAGACCAGCCGCCAATCGGCGAACTTGCCTCCAGACGATTTCTTCAAAGAAAGCGCTGGAAAACGCCCATCATTGCGGCTTGCGGCGTTAACGAAACCCGCAGGATTAACCCTAACCCGCGCCTAAGGAATTGAATTATCCGTTGTTTCTGCCATGTTCCGGCTGAAAGCAGTGATGCAAGATCGCCATGCAGGGCGATTTTCGGGCAACATCAGGCTTCAATAGTGTCGTATCGTTCGCGTCAGGCGTGGTGTGCGTAGCGCGTTAGGAAGTTTCATGGCGAAGCCGGCAGTCATCGTAGTTGGCGCGGACAAGGGCGGGGTCGGCAAGACAACCGTTTCGCGCACCGTTCTCGATTATTTCACCGCGAACAACATCCCGGCTCGCGCATTCGACACCGAATCGCCGCGCGGAACGCTGAAGCGCTTTCATCCGGACGTCACCGAGATCGTCGATATGAATTCGACGTCCGACCAGATGAAGATTTTCGATACGCTCAACACATCGGGCAACGCGGTCACTGTCATCGACGTCCGCGCGGGACTGCTGTCGCCGACGCTCGCCGCACTGCGCGATATCGGATTCCTCGATGCTGCGAAGTCTGGACAGATCACCTTCGCAGTCTTCCATATTCTCGGTCCGTCGATCGCCTCATTGGACGAAATCGCCGAGACCGCGAACTTCATGGACGGCGCAAAGTATTTCCTTGTGAAGAACTTCATCAACAACACCAGCTTCTTCGAGTGGGATCAGGCGACCTACAATTCGTATTTCCGCCGCATCAAGAATGCGAGCGAGATCACAATTCCGAAGCTCAATGAAATGGCCTACGAGCAGGTGGAAGTCGCCTCCGTGCCGTTCCTGAAGTTCGTCGCCAACAAAGGCACGCGTGACGAGCCTGCGAACTATTCTTTCGTGCTGCGCGGCTACGTTCGTCATTGGCTCGGCAATGTCTGGGCCGAATTCGACCGCATCAAGCTGCCAGAGATCATCGGCACGAAAGAAAAGAGCATTCCGCGCATCATTGGCGAGAACTGATCGCCGGACAAAGCGCCGATGCGCCGCACGCCCGTCTACATCGTCTGCTCGCCCCGGCCGGATGCCGGTAAAACCATTCTCGCGCGGCTGCTGACCGAGTTTCTGCTGCTGCAGAACGGCTCGGTGACGGCTTTCGACATCAACCTGCGCGAACCGTCGCTACTCGATTATCTGCCCGAACTGACCGAGACAGCGATTATCAGCGACACCGGCGGCCAAATGGCGCTGATGGATCGGCTAATTTTGAACGACGGCGTGGCCAAAGTGGTCGATCTCGGCTTCCACGCCTTCGACGATTTTTTCAGGATCGTATCCGAGATCGGCTACATGAAGGAAGCCGCGCGTAAAGGCACCGAGCCGATCATATTGTTCATGGCCGGGTCGGACCGCGCGTCGACACGCGCCTGGTCGATGCTTCACAAAAATTTTCCGCGCATTCCCATCGTGCCCGTGGACAACGAGCATGTGTTGCGCGGCGCGCTACCGGAAATCTACGAGAATTCACGTCCGCTCGAGATTGCGGCCCTTCCCGCCTTTCTGAAATCCGTCATCGGACGAACGAATTTTTCGTTCACAGAATATCTGCGATCCACACAGGATCAGTCGTCCGAATTGCACAAATGGATCCGCGCAAACTACACGAGTTTTCGTGAACTCGAACTGACGCTGATCCTGCACAAAATGTGAAGGGTCAATGCCCCCCGAACGTCATCAGCGTTCGCACCGGCACATCCATCGCGCGCAGCTTCGCCGCACCGCCAAGTTCCGGAAGATCGACGATGAAGCAGGCAGCGATCACGTCCGCCCCGATTTGACGCAGTAGTTTCACTGCGCCTTCCGCCGTACCGCCCGTGGCAATCAGATCGTCGATCAGAATGACACGCTCGCCTTTCTGAATGGCGTCGGCATGGACTTCCATTTCATCAATGCCGTATTCCAGCGAGTAGGCAATCTTCACGGTCGTGTGCGGCAGCTTGCCTTTCTTACGGATCGGCACGAAGCCGGCCGACACCTGATGCGCAACTGCGCCGCCGAGAATGAAGCCGCGCGCTTCCATACCCGCGACCTTGTCAATTTTAGAACCTGCCCACGGCTGTACGAGTTCATCGACGGCACGGCGAAACGCACGCGCGTTGCCGAGCAGCGTGGTGATGTCGCGGAACATGATGCCGGGCTTTGGATAATCCGGAATGGTCCGGATCGAGGCTTTCAGATCGTTTTCGAGATTCATCGTCTTCGCTTTCAAAAACCGGCGGAAATTCTATAGCTCAATTATTGGCGGGCTGCCCGAGACGGAACGCATTCTCCACAATCCGCAGGCCGACATCGCCTTCGAGCGACATCAGGGACTCCGGGTGAAACTGTACGCCGCCGACTGGCAGCGTCTTGTGTTCGATCGCCATAGCGATGCCGTCCTCGGTGCTTGCCGTTACCTGAAGCACATCCGGCATCCCATCGCGTTCGACATAAAGCGAGTGATAGCGGCCGATTACCACCTCGTTCGGAAGATTGCCCATCAGTGTGCCGCCGCGCACCTGAATGCGTGACGGACGCCCGTGTGCGGGCAACGGCAGCTGTCCGAGCTTGCCGCCGAAATATTCGCCGATAGATTGCACGCCGAGACAGACGCCAAATATTGGCAGCTTCTTCTTCAATGCCGCATCGATAAAGCGCGACACGCCGAAATCCTCCGGACGGCCCGGACCCGGCGAGAGCACCAGCAGATCGTACTTCTGCTTCTCGAGCAATTCGAGTGCGTGCGTGTGGCGCGTCACGCTGACCTCCGCGCCGACCTGCCGGAAATAATCGGCAAGCATATGCACGAAGGAGTCGTCGTGATCGATCAGCAGAACCTTTTTACCCGAACCTGTCGCGTCCGGCGCGAACGCCGACAGCGGCTTCGGCGGATCGCCGCGCAGCGCCTGAAACAGCGCCGCCGCCTTGGTCTGACATTCCTTTTCTTCGGCGACCGGGTCGCTGTCGAACAATAGCGTCGCGCCGACGCGCACTTCGGCCAGACCGTCCTTCATGCGAATGGTACGGATCGTCAGCCCCGTGTTGATGCTGCCGTCGAACCCGATGAAGCCGAGCGCGCCGGCGTACCAGCGCCGCGACGAACGCTCGTGATCCTCGACGAACTGCATCGCCCACAATTTCGGCGCGCCGGTTACCGTCACGGCCCAGCAATGCGTGAGAAACGCATCGATGGAATCGAAACCGGGACGCAGCATGCCTTCGACGTGATCGACGGTGTGAAACAATTTCGAATAAGTCTCGATCTGCCGCCGCGCGAGAACCTTGATCGAACCCGGCACGCAAACGCGCGCCTTGTCGTTGCGGTCGACGTCGGTGCACATGTTGAGCTCGAATTCGTCTTTCTCCGAATTCAGCAATTCCTGAATCTGCTTGGCGTCGCCAATGGCGTCAGCGCCGCGGGCGATGGTGCCCGAGATCGGACAGGTCTCGATGCGCTTGCCGTCGGACCGCACAAACATCTCGGGTGAGGCTGCGACCAGAAATTCGCCCTCGCCAAGATTGATCAATGCACCATAGGGCGATGGATTGATCCTGCAAAGCCGCTGAAACACTTCCGCAGGCGTGCGTTCGCAAGGCTCTGCGAACAACTGTCCGGGCACGGCCTCGAACAGATCGCCGCGCGCAAAAGCCTTGCGCGCAGTCTCGACTGTCGCCTGATAAACGCCCGGCGCGTGATCGGCGAAACCCTGGCGACCGGATTTCGCGTAAACGCTCTGCGGCGTTTCGCGGTCCAGCCCCTTTGTGGATTTACCCTTCCACGAAAACTCGTAACTCAGAACGACGCCACGGCCCGTCGCGCGGTCGTAAGCCAGAATGCGATCCGGAATGTAAAGAACGATGTCGCGCTGGTCGGCTTCGCGCGCACGTTTCTGCACAATATCTTCCATCTGGAACACGAGATCGTAGGCGAACGCGCCGAACAGGCCGAGCAGCGGATCGCTTTGAGAAGAACAAGCCGCGATGATGTCGCGCACCAGCGACATGATCGACGCGCGGCGGGTGCGCTGGTCTTCATCGACCGGAGCGTCGCCCCGCAGGATTGTCCCTTTCAGTTGCGTGTCGGATTTTTTCCCGATCTTGGCGCATGGCTCCTTGAGCGTCTCGGCAAGAAACGCAACGAGCACTTTGCCGCGCTCGTTCAATGCCTCGATGGTGAAATTGACGCCCGAAGATTCAAGTTTGAGTGGCGGATCGGAAAAGCCGAGATCGAAACTTTCGTAGCGTCCCGGCACGGTCGTACCGGACGACAACACGACGCCACGCCGGCTGTCGAGCCGCTCGATCAGCTTGTCGAGTGCAGCGCCGCCGGTAAACGTCTCGACGGAGCGCGATACATCGAGGCCGCGCTCGGTGCGGTATGTGCTCTGTGCGGGGAGCGAAAAAACGGTCCTGTTCATCTGGTCCTCTTAAGCAACTTGATCGAGGAACGCCATACAGGACAAACAAAAGGCCGCCTCTGCATGGCGGCCTCACGATTATTCACGCAAAATCGTCCGGCCACCTCTTTAAGAGGTGCGCCACCAAAGACGGGCTGGACGGGACGGCTTGTTCATGCCGGGCAAAACAACATTCGCAAGGGGGGATGTCAAGGGGACTTCATTCGCCGACGCGTGTTGGTTGCAGATTCAAATTTCAAACAGCCACGTTGATTTGCTCCCGCGCCCGAAGCGCAGGTTGAGCTTTTGGTCTCGCCCCTGAAAACGAGGGGCATTGCAGTTAGCCCCTCAAAAGAAGAGGGGCATTGCGCGCCGGAAGGCGCAACTTGCATCGTCTCGCTTCCCGCATGCAGCCTGCGAAAGCCACGTCCGGAAAGCGCGTCGCCTTGCGGCGCGCCAAGCGCACACAAGTTTACGCCGTTTGCGCAAACCTGAATGCTGCGGGACTTTTGGCGAAGGGATCGCTCTTCCGGGTGCGGGATCCGAACACCTTTTGGATGTTCGTTCATCCCGGCGGATTTCGCCGCCGTTCGCCCGCACCGCGTGCAGCCACCGAAGGCAGGGCCACGTAGTTGGCCCGGTCGGTGACCCTTCGCCTCACGGACGTGAGTTTGCGAAACTCACGCGCGCGCACCGCATCCTGCTCCACTTCACGACGCCTCTAGAAGCGCCCCTCGTGAGCAGGGTGATAGGAATATAATCATATTACGAAAGAAGTCAAGCCGGCCCACAAATTTTTTGGTCGTCCCCGCGAAGGCGGGGATCCATAACCACCGAACTCGAAGATAGATTCGAAATGACGCTCCGGTTTATCGGCAAAACAAGTAACTCAGGGACTATGGGTCCCCGCCTTCGCGGGGACGACATCGGCGGTGTTGATGCGTTCTGTATCAATTTACATTTGTCATCACCGGGCTTGTCCCGGTGATGACAAATGAGTTTGCGGCAAAATGCGATTGCTACTTTCCTGTTGGCCAGATCGAAACAACTCCTAAGATTAAGCCGATCACGCCCAGACCCAACGAAATAAAGCTTAGATGCGCTGCAACTCGGTTGGTTGGGTTAGAGACGCTCCAAAGCCAAACGAAGTTCTCCCACCAATGTATGGCCTTGAAAGTAAACTCCTCTTTCTCGCCATCCGTCACCTGTAGCCGACGGCGCATTTCATCATCCATCCAAATTCCGCTGCGATCATTCTTTGGCGTATTGCGGGCAACGGCGAGTGTGGTGCCGTTGCTCGAAGTCACTCTAAAAATTTTCCCAGCTAAGATCGGAGAGCGGTGCGAGGTATGAACTCGCACCATGTCTTCAAAAATATCTTCTTTGTTAGCTTGATGAACGAGTAGACGAACCATCTCGTCTACCCCAAATGCTTCTTGAAGAAGTCCGTGGCGCGGCCCCATGCCAGCTCGGCGGCGGCGCGGTCGTGCACTGACATGCGCTGTTCGTTGACGAAGGCATGATCGGCGTCGTAGCGGAAAATCTCGGCGGTCTTGCCGGCCGCCTTCAAACCTTTCTCGAACGCATCCACCACCGCAGGCGTGCACCAGTCATCCTTGGTGGCGAAATGACACTGCAGCGGAATCTTCACGTCGGCGGGTTTTGCCGCAGCCTCCGGCGGAATTCCATAGAACACCACGCCTGCCGTCAGCTCGGAAATTTTCGTGGAGCCAATGACCGTTACCGCGCCGCCAAGGCAAAATCCCGTCAAGCCGACTTTCGCGCCGTTGCGCGCGAGATACTGCGCCGCGCCCCGCACCGTCTGCGTGGTCGCGTCCATGAAATCGAGCGAGTTCATTTCTTTCCCCGCAGCATCGGTGTCGTGATAGGGCACGACGACGCCGTTATAGAGATCGGGTGCCAGCGCATCGAAGCCTGCAACCGCGAAACGGTCGCACAGGCCCTTGATCTGGTCCTGCAATCCCCACCATTCCTGAATGACGACGACGCCCGGCGCGTTGCCGCGCGCGGCATTGGCGAGATAACCCCTGGCGTCCTTGCCGTCGGGGCGCTTGAACGTGACGGATGTGCCCATTTGATTTCCTCCTTGAATTTATTTGCTCTCTCAATTGTCATGCCCGGACATAGCCGTCTGAAGGACGGCGTCGCTTCGCTCGCCTATGTGCCGGGCATCCCGATAACTTGAATACAGTGTTCTCTTGGTCGGGATCGCCGGGACAAGCCCGGCGATGACATAACGGTTGTAGCGCGGACCTTATCGCGCGGATGTTGTCTTGCTCAAGCGCGCAATCGCCCGTTTCAGATCGCGTTTGTATTGCAGGAAGTCGACGAAAATTCCGTGACCGCCGCGATCCTTGTCGGGCGCGTGAGAATGCCACGCTTCAATTCGATGTCTGAAATCCGCCGCCGCATCGGCATTATTCGTCTTCGCTTTCAGATAGGCGGCGATCAGATCGGATTGCAGCGCACGCCCCGGCCAGCCAACACCTGCGCCTTCCAGTAAGCCAGCAACGAAAAGTCCGTTATCGTCTTTCGGAAAGACGTTGAGAAATAGCCTCGGCGCGCCCGCACCCGTTTGCCAATTCAGAGTCGACAAATCCTGCAGAAACGGGAACGTGATTTCATAGCCGGTCGCCAGCAGAACGAGATCGACCTCATCCTCGGCGCCGTCCGAAAAGGTTACCCTGCTGCCGCGAAATTCCTTGATCGGCTTGCGCAAGCTCACATCGCCCTGCCCCAGATGCTGGAGAACAAGCGAATTGACGATCGGCGTCCTGTCGTAGAGACGATGTTCCGGCTTGGGCAATCCGAAGCGTTCCGGCGGGCCGACCAGAAACCTTAAAATGGGTTCGTGCAGCCGGGAACGCAGCCATTTCGGAATAACGAACTTGGCCTTGTGGTTACCCTCGTCGGCGGGCTTGCCCGCGAGGAATTTCGGTGTGAAGTGATTGCCGCCGCGCACGCTCCACAGCACTTTCTTGGCGCGATGAATAGCATCGACGACAATATCGCAGCCGGTGTTGCCCATGCCGACGACAAGCACGCGCTTGCCCTCGAAAATCTCGGGCGTCTTGTAGTCCTTCGCATGCATTACCTTGCCATCGAACTTTCCCGCGATCTTAGGCATCAGGGGATCGCTGAGATGTCCGTTGGCGATAATGACGTTGGTGTAATCATGCTCGCCGCCGTCGCTGAACGTCGCACGCCATCCGCTGCTGCGCTGTTCGAGCGTGCGGACTTCGCGATTGAACTCGATCGATGAATACAAATCGAAATGTCTGGCGAAGGACTTGAAATAATCGCAGACCAGCGATTGATGCGGATACGCAGGCCAATCCTCCGGCATCGGGAAATCTTCGTAAGCAGTCGTGCCTTTCGAGGAAATCAGATGCGTCGAGGCATAAACCGCGCTCGGCGGCGCGCCGTAAAGCCACTGTCCGCCGACATCGCTGTTCTTCTCCACGCCCTCAACCGGCAAACCCGCTGCCTTCAGACTTTTGACAGCGGCCAATCCTGCAGGACCTGCGCCGATCACGAGCGTGGTCATTTCACAAGCTCCGCACGTCCCGCACGATAACGTTCGAAAACTTCGGTCGCGGTATGCTGCGGCGAGAAACCGAATACGGATTTGAGTTTGTCGTTCGCCAGCACAGGACGGTACTGAATGAACTTGACGTTGCCGGGGCCAAGCTCAGTGAGACGCAACGCATGCAGCAGCCACAGCGCGGATTTCAGAATCGCAGGAGGAATCGCGACGTAGGGTTTATGATTGAGCCTGGCGATCTCGCGCAAACTCAACATTCCATCTCCCGCCAGATTGTAAATTCCCGGTTTCGGCCGCTTCACAGCCTGCACCAGCGCATCGACGACATCCATATCGGCGATCAGCGAGAACGGCGTCGCCGTACCGCTCAATCCCATCACCACCGGCCGCTCGAACATCGCAGTGATCTGGTTGTTCGTTGTCGGACCCAAGACCGTGCATGGGCGAAATACAGTCTGTGCGAGATCGGGGTATAGCTCGCGCCACTCCACCAGCATTTCCTCCACCTCGCGCTTGTTGCGCGCGTAGGGGAAATCCTCATTGCCTCGCAGCGGATCGTCTTCATGCAGCGGCACCGGATTGTCGGCGTGATAGCCATAGGCCGCGCCGCTGGACGTTACGACAAGATGCTCCACGCCGGCGTTGAGCGAAGCCAGCAGCACGTTCTTGGTGCCAAGCACGTCGATTTCCCAGTCTCGTCGCGGATCGCCGCCGACGGCAACGACGGATGCAAGGTGCACAACGGTGCGCGGACTGTGCCGCTCGAAAATTTCCTTCAAGGACAGATCGCGGATGTCGCCCGTCACATAGGTCACATTGGCAAGCCGATCAGAAGGCGCGACTTCCCGCACATCCAGAGCCACGATTTCAGAATTGGTGCTTTTTTCGCTCGCGAGTCTTTCGATCAGCGAATGCCCGATAAATCCCGCTGCACCAGTGACGAGAACGCCGCCGTGCATACCCTGCGCCTGCATGCTCATGCTGCGCCCTTGTGCGACGGGTGAGGATCGCGACGCTTCCACCATGCAGCCAGCGCCCAGCCGGAAATCAGATGCCATACCCCCCAACCGGCAGCGACCAAAGCCGCTCCGCCGACTCCGTCGAACTGATTCAGGATCAGCGCGAGGCCAAGTCCCGAATTATGCATGCTCACCTCGATGGTCAGCGCGCGCCTGTCGTAATCGCTCAGCCGCAGAGCCGTCGCGGTGCCCCATCCCAGACCGACCGCGATCGAGTTGTGTAGAACGACGAACGGCAGAATCGAGAACACGAAGGTCGAGAGATACTTCATGTTGCCCAGCATCGCGCCGCCGATGAATGCGATCAAAAACAGAAACGACAGAATCTGAAGCGGCCTCCGCAGAAAATCGGCGAGCTTCGGCAGATGCGCCACCGTCAGCATGCCAAGCGCCATCGGGATGCCGAGGATCGCCATCGTCTGGCCGAGAAACGACAGCGGCTCGATGCTGACCTGCCGCAGCAGCGCGTTGGTCTCGGGATTCAATCCAGCCCAGAACAAAATGTTGAGTGGGGTCGTTACGATTGCGAGTACGCTGGACACGCCCGTCATCGAAATCGACAGCGCCGTGTTGCCGCGCGCCATATGCGTGATGAGATTTGAAATATTTCCACCGGGGCAAGCGGCCACCACCATCATGCCGAGCGCGATGCTCGGCTGCGGCTTCAGCAGCATGGTGATTGCCCACGTTACAGCGGGAAGCAGCGCGAGTTGCGCCAGCAAACCCGCAATAGGTGCGACAGGCTTGCGGAAGACCTCGATGAAATCCGACAGCTTCAGATCGAGCGCCACGCCATAGATGATCAGCGCAAGTACACCGCCAAGCACAAGCTGGCCGGTCGGATTGATGTTCAGCAGAATGTCGTCGATTGCCCCGCCCGCCATGTGCCCCCGATCCCGGCTGTCAGCGCCGGTTCGGACGGACGTTAAATGACCGGCTCACACGATGCCAGAGCGGCAGGTGCGATACGGTAGCGCGCAAGAAAAAAGGCTCCCGCGAGAGAGCCTTCTTTTCGTAACGCAGCGCAACTCGCTCAATGCGCGTTGGCCCAGACTTTCTTCTTCGTGAAATACAATAGGCCCGAAAGCAGGATCAGGAACACCATCACCTGCAGACCGAGGCGCTTGCGTGCCTCGAGCTTCGGCTCCGCTGTCCACATCAGGAACGCGGAGACGTCCTTGGCATATTGCTGGATCGTTGCAGGCGAACCGTCGTCAAACGTCACCTGGCCATCGCTCAAAGGCTTCGGCATCTTGATCGCGTGACCGGGGAAGATGTGATTATAGTACGAGCCGTCGGGCAGCGTGAAACCGGCCGGCGCCTTTTCCTCATAGCCCTGGAGCAACGCGTCGACATAGTTCGGGCCTTTCTCCTGAAACTGGATGAAGGCATCGAACAGAAATTGCGGGAAGCCGCGCTCATAACCACGCGCCTTCGCGATCAGCGAGAGGTCCGGCGGATAGGCTCCGCCATTCGAGGCGCGCGCTGCCTGTTCGTTCGCAAACGGGGCCGGGAAGTAATCCGCAGGGCGGCCGGGGCGTTCGAACATCTCGCCCTTATCGTTCGGCCCGTCCTGAATCTTGTAGTCCGATGCGAAAGCGGCAGCCTGCGCCACCGAATAGCCCGGACCGCCGGGATCGGCGAGATTGCGGAAGGCCACATAAGACAGCGCGTGACAGGCCGAGCAGACTTCCTTGTAAATCTTCAAACCGCGCTGAAGCTGCGCCTGATCGAATTTGCCGAGCGGGCCAGAAAACGACCATTTCAGCGAAGGCGGCACCGCACCGTGCGAGTCATCTGCGGCACTTGCCGTCCTGACGTTGCCGAGCAGCAAACCACCGGCAACGAACGCAACGAGCAGCGATGCAAGAACCTTCTTGCCGGATTTCGCAAGAACGTCGTCTGCAATCGAATTCGGCAACGCACGCGGCTTTTCAATTCGGCTCAAAAGCGGCAGCACGATCAGGAAATACGCGAAGTAGCAGAAGGTCAGGATGCGACCGGCGATCACATAGATGCCTTCCGGCGGCTTGGCACCGAGATAACCGAGGCCGATGCAGACCACGACGAAGAACCAGAAGAACTGCTTGGCCAGCGGGCGATAACGCGAGGAGCGCGTCTTTGCGTTGTCGAGCCACGGCAGGAACGCCAGCACGATGATTGCCGAGAACATCGCGATCACGCCTGCGAGTTTGTTCGGGATCGAACGCAGGATCGCGTAGAACGGCAGGTAATACCACTCAGGCACGATGTGCGCCGGCGTCACTGCCGGATTGGCCGGAATGTAGTTGTCCGGATCGCCGAGATAGTTCGGGATGTAGAACACGAACCACGCAAAGAACAGCAGGAAGCACGCCATGCCGAACCCGTCCTTGATGGTCGCGTAAGGTGTGAATGCCACGGTGTCCTTTTCCGTCTTTGGCTCGACGCCAGCCGGATTGTTCTGACCGGCGACATGCAATGCCCAGACGTGCAGTACGACAACGCCTGCAATCACGAACGGCAGCAGGTAATGCAGCGAGAAAAAGCGATTCAGCGTCGGGTTACCGACCGAGTAGCCGCCCCACAGCAAGGTGACGATGCTGTCGCCGACATAAGGGATCGCGCCGAAAAGATTGGTGATGACGGTCGCGCCCCAGAAACTCATCTGGCCCCACGGCAGCACGTAACCCATGAAACCCGTTGCCATCATCAGCAGGTAGATGATGACGCCGAGAATCCAGAGAACCTCGCGCGGCTCCTTGTATGAGCCGTAGTAGAGACCACGGAACATATGAATGTAGACGGCGATGAAGAACATCGACGCGCCATTGGAATGTACGTAGCGCAGCAGCCAGCCGTAATTGACATCGCGCACAATCAGTTCGACAGATTTGAACGCGAAATCGACATGCGGTGTGTAGTGCATCGCCAGCACAACGCCGGTCACGATCTGCACGCCGAGCATCAGCGACAGGATGCCGCCGAACGTCCACCAGTAATTCAAATTGCGCGGCGTCGGATACGCGACGAAGGAAGAATGAACCAGCCCGAAAATCGGAAGACGCTTTTCAATCCACTTCAAGGCTGGATTGGTCGGCTGGTAGTCGGATGGTCCGCTCATGATGCGATCCTGAAAAAGAAGAAGCGAGGCAATCGGTCAGGTGGAAGGTCAGCCGATCTTGATTTTGGTGTCGGAGATGAAAGCGTAAGGCGGCACGGCCAGATTCAGCGGCGCCGGTCCCTGGCGGATGCGGCCTGAGGAATCGTACTGCGAGCCGTGGCACGGGCAGAAGAAGCCGTCGTAGCTGCCTTCATGCGCGATCGGGATACAACCGAGATGCGTGCAGATGCCGATCACGACGAGCCACTGATCGTGGCCCTCCTTGGTGCGCGACTGATCGCTCTGCGGATCGGGCAGGCTCGATACCGGCACCGCGCGGGCTTCTTCAACCTGCTTCTTGGTGCGGTTCATGATGTAGATCGGCTTGCCGCGCCAAAACACCTTGATGTCCTGCCCCTCCGCGATCGGCGACAGATCGACTTCGATCGGCGCGCCCGCGGCGATAGTAGATGCGTCCGGATTCATCTGCGAGATGAGCGGCCAGGCGGCGGCGACACCTGCGACTGCGCCCACGGCTCCGGTTGCGACAAAGAGGAAATCTCGGCGTGTCGGCTCGGCCGAAGAGGAAGACGTCACGATTGCAAACCCTTTCCGAACTGCGGTGCGGAACCGCTAGCGATTTCTCGCGGCGGACGGGCCGGCAGGAGGTGCCGGTACCCGCTGGATCCGCGGTTGCAGAATGACCACTTATCCCACTCAACCGGGCGGAACATGCGGTCTAGAATCGATCTATTGGCACCCTTGCCGAAAGAGCGCAAGCCCGCTATCGGCACACTTTAGTGCGATGCACTAAAACTTCCAGAAGCCGATAAAAATTCAGACTTTCCCAACGGGCCGAGAAGCTTATCGAAATGCACATCGCCCTCTATCAGCCCGACATTCCGCAGAACACCGGAACGATTCTACGGCTCTGTGCGTGCCTGAATGTGGAAGCCCATATCATCGAACCGGCGGGATTTCCGGTGACCGACCGCCATTTCCGGCGCGCCGGCATGGACTATCTGGATCAGGTGACGATCATGCGTCATGAGTCATGGACAAAGTTCGAGGAATGGCGCCGCGACGCCTCCTGCCGCCTGATCCTGTTTACGACGAAGGCCGCGCGACCCTATCTGGATCAGGATTTTGGAAACGACGACGTGCTGCTGTTCGGCCGGGAATCTGCCGGCGTACCCGACGATGTCCATAGTGCCGCCGATGAGCGGGTGGTGATTCCGATTGCTACCGGCATGCGCTCGCTCAACGTTGCGGTCGCAGCAGCAATGGCGCTTGGCGAAGCGCTAAGGCAAACGCAAAAGGTGCGAGCGTGAGTTACGCGGTCAAGGAGATCTTCCTGACTCTGCAGGGTGAAGGCGCCCACGCCGGGCGCACAGCCGTGTTCTGCCGCTTCAGCGGCTGCAATTTGTGGAGCGGTCGCGAGGAAGACCGCGCCAGTGCGGTTTGTAATTTTTGCGACACCGATTTCGTCGGCACCGACGGCACGCTCGGCGGGCGCTATGCCACCGCCGACGAGTTGGCAGACACGATCGACAAGGAATGGCGCGGCCCGCCCGATCATCGCTTTGCGGTCCTGACCGGCGGCGAGCCCCTGCTGCAGGTGGACGAAGCGTTTATCGACGCACTCCACGCGCGCGGATTTGAGATCGCGGTCGAAACCAACGGCACGATCGCCGTTCCGCCCGGCCTGGACTGGGTCTGCGTCAGTCCGAAAGCGCGGGCCGAATTAATCGTCCGCGAAGGCCATGAACTGAAATTGGTCTATCCGCAGGCGGAGAACACACCCGATGAATTCGCCGATCTGGCCTTCGAGCGGTTCTCATTGCAGCCGCTGGATGGACCTGACATAGCGCAAAGCACAAAGGCGGCGATTGACTACTGCCTGCAACATCCGCAATGGCGTCTTAGCGTACAAACGCATAAATCACTGGGTATCAGGTAATCGGACAACGGGCTTATGTGGGAATTGACCAAATCATTTCGTTTCGAGGCTGCGCATTCGCTGCGCGGGACCACGCTCGGCGAAATCAGCGAGGAAATTCACGGCCACTCCTACCGTGCCGAGGTGACGCTTCGCGGCAAACCTGACGTCGAGACCGGGATGCTGGTCGATGTCGGGATTTTTGAGCAGCGCTTGTCTGAACTTCAGAAAAGGCTCGATCACAAGTTGCTCGATCGCATTCAGGCGATTGGCCCGGCGACGCTGGAAAATCTTTCGCGCTTCATCTGGGACAACGTCCAGCACACCGGCCATGTCGTGCGCGTGAGCGTTCATCGCGACAGTTGCGGAGAAAGCTGTACCTATTTCGGACCCCAGTCCGATGGCCGATAGCGTCCTCGATCAGCGCAAGCAAACAGCGCGCGCTTGGTTCGAGAAACTTCGCGACGGTATCTGTATCAGCCTCGAAAAACTGGAAATCGATGCACCCTCCTCGCTCTATCCGGGCGAGGCGGCAAAATTCGTGCGCACGCCGTGGGAGCGCACCGATCACACTGGCAAGCCCGGCGGCGGCGGCGTCATGTCGGTTTTGCGCGGACGGCTATTCGAGAAGGCCGGTGTCCATTGCTCGACCGTGCACGGCGAATTCGCTCCCGAATTCAGGGCGCAAATTCCCGGAGCGGCCGACGATCCGCGGTTTTGGGCGTCGGGAATCTCGCTGATCGTTCACCCGCGCAATCCGAATATCCCCGCCGTTCACATGAACACACGTTTTGTGGTGACGACCAAGGCATGGTTCGGCGGCGGCGCGGACCTGACGCCGGTTCTGGATCGCAGACGAACGCAGGATGATGCCGACACCAAGGATTTCCACGCGGCACTGAAAGAAGCATGCGACGCGCACCTAGCCGTCGCGCCCTACGAGAAGTTCAAGACGTGGTGCGACGAGTATTTCCATCTCGCCCATCGCAAGGAGCCGCGCGGCGTCGGCGGCATTTTTTACGACTGGCTCGATACCGGGAGTTGGGACGCCGACTTCGCCTTCACGCAGGATGTCGGCCGTGCGTTTGCCCGCATCTACCCCGCGCTCGTGCAACGTAATTTCAAATCGAAATGGAGTGCGAAAGATCGCGAGGAACAGCTCGTGCGGCGCGGACGCTATGTGGAATTCAATCTGCTCTACGATCGCGGGACGATTTTCGGCCTCAAGACCGGCGGCAACGTGGAGTCGATACTCTCGTCCATGCCGCCCGAGGTGAAATGGCCCTAGGTGGCCCGATTTTCCGGTAATGCCTTGAAAAACAAGAAGTTCGGGCGGCTGATGCATTGTTACCTATACAACACACTCGCGAGATAACGCTCCCGGTACTTCGCCACTTGGCTTGATTCGATTTGAGCTCCCTTCCGTACCCCGGTACTTTTTGAAGGAGCATAAACGGTGGAATCGCACCGGCTAAAAGTTATGGGGGCTTCAATGCGTAAGGTTTCTCTTCTTGTCGTTGCGGCAGCAAGTTTCGCGTTCGCCGGAGCTGCGTCGGCCGCCGACATGGCGGCCAAGCCGGTCTACACCAAGGCTCCGGTCGCTCCGGTTTGGTCCTGGACCGGATCGTATATCGGCGGTTACGTCGGCGGTGCGTGGGCGGATCCGTGCACGAGCGTTCCAGTCAACGGTGGCGGCGTTCCTTTGTTCGGCGGCGGACCTGCTTGCTACAACATGGGCTCGAGCGTCATCGGCGGTTACACCGGCGGTTACAACTGGCAGTTCGCACCGAACTGGCTGGTCGGTTACGAAGGTGAAACCGGCTATATGAAATTGAAGGGCACCGGATTCTATCCCGGCGCTCCGACCGTTTTCTCGACGACCGAAACCGGAAGTCTCTACAGCGTGTGGGCCGCACGCTTCGGTTACGTGATGGACAAGTCGCTGATCTACGTGAAGGGCGGCGCCGCGCTCGCGCAGTTTGAAAACACCGTGTTCAACGGTGCAGGAACGGTGTTCCTTAACGCCAAGAAATATGAGTGGACCTACGCGGTCGGCGGCGGCTGGGAATACGCCTTCGATCCGAAGTGGAGCCTGAAAGCCGAATATCTGTATCTCGGTTTCGACAGCAATACGCTCAACCAGACTGGCATCTCGAATGGCTTGCGCGTTGGCGTGGTTCAGGAGTTCGCTGGCACGACGCTTCCTGGCATCCACACGGTCAAGGTCGGCCTGAACTACAAGTGGGACTGGTTCAGCCTGCTGCGTTAAGCGCTGTTCAGCTCCTTCGATCATTGAAAGCCCCCGGACCCTGTTCCGGGGGTTTTTGTTGAAGGTATCCAGATACTTAAATCTTGAGCCTCGCTGTTACCGATACAGCACACCGTCTGGATAACGGGGCGCCCGCTCCGGGATTATCGGGGAATCGGTTGAGCTTGCAGGAAGGGGCAAGTATTTCTGGTGCCATAGATGCGGCGGAATCGCGCCGCCAAGGAATTTTGGGGGCTTCCGATGCGTAAGATTTCACTCCTCGTTGCTGCCGCGGCGAGCCTTGCTTTCGCGGGTGCCGCGTCCGCAGCCGACATGGCTCGGCCCGTTTACACGAAGGCTGCTCCAATGGTCCCGGTCTGGTCCTGGACCGGCTCATACATCGGCGGCTACGTCGGCGGTGCGTTCAGCACGAAAAACTACACCAACACTGACCCCTTCAACGTGAGCGCCACGCCCGGCTACAGCATGAGCTCGAGCTTCATCGGCGGCTACACCGGCGGCTACAACTACCAGTTCTCACCGAACTGGCTGATCGGTTACGAAGGTGAAACCGGCTACATCCACATGAAGGGTACGGGTCTCTCGGCTGTTGCCCCCGCCTTCGGTACCGCCGAAATCGGCAACTATTATTCCACTTGGACGGCGCGCCTTGGCTACGTGATGGACAAGTCGCTGATCTACGCAAAGGGCGGCGTTGTCTTGGCTCGCTTCGACACCGGCATCTACTCGGGCGTGCCTGCTGCCGGCGGCTGGACCGGAGCATTCACCAGTCACAAGTACGAGTTCGGCTATGCAGTCGGCGGCGGCTGGGAATATGCCTTCGATCCGAAGTGGAGCGTCAAGGCCGAATACGAGTACCTCGGCTTCGATCGCGACTTCACCTACAACAATGGTGCGGGCGTTGCTTCGACCACCCATTTCGGCGGCATCCACACCGGCAAGGTCGGCCTGAACTACAAGTGGGATTGGTTCAGCATGCTGCGCTAAGCGCTGCTGAATTTCTCAGATCGTCGAAACCCCGGACCCTCGGTCCGGGGTTTTTGTTTGCACTTACAATCGATGGTCGTGCTTGAAGCGGGACACCGTTTCATCCGCAAGACTATTGAGGGAGCTTGAATCGAGCGGGAAATTCGCGGCAAGCCAAGCGTCCTCCGCCAGAGCCAGGACATGACCGAGCGCATGCCCCTCGGGGATTCCGCGTGACATGAAATCTGACGCCTTCAGCGGGAAAGCGGGAGGCGTCCAGCGGTCCGGCAGCGTGGCATGCTCCAGCCAACCCGCATCCCCCTGATGCCCGGAACGCGCCCATGCCAGCATGATACGGTCGCGATAGCGTGCCGCACCCAGCCGGTAGAGTCTGCGCCGGGCGACAGCGTCATCCATTGCAGCAAGCCGCCACCAGCGGTGCCCCATCGAATCCAGCCGTTTGGCTTCGGCATTGGAAAGCCGCAACCTTCGTGTAATGCGCCGCGCATCCTCGGTAACTGCAACTGTCAGCGCGCCGAGACGCAAAATTGAATCGGACGGCAGGCCGAGCTTGGCTTCGATATGCATCATCCGCGCGAACGCGCCGCGATAGCCAATTCCCGCAGTCAAACGCAGAAGGAGGCCGCCATCGTCCATCGCAACGAGCGCCGGCAGCGCATTCTTGGCAACGACGAGCTTGAGCATTTCCGCCCGGATGCGCTCCGCCGACAACCCTGCCAAACCATCCCGTCCGGCGATGCATGCGGCATAACCGGCAGGATCGGGCGCTCCTTCGCCATAGGCCGCATGAATGCGGAAGAATCTCAGGATGCGCAGATAATCTTCCGCAATGCGTTGCGACGCATCTCCAATGAATCGCACACGCCTTGTGTCGATGTCGGCGATCCCTCCGACCTCGTCATGAATTTGTCCGTCGGGGGTTAGAGAAAGGCCGTTCATGGTGAAATCGCGCCGCATCGCGTCGCGTGCCCAGTCGCGGCCGAAAGCAACCTTGGCCTTGCGTCCGAATGTTTCGATATCTTCGCGCAGCGTCGTGACTTCAAAAGGCTTACTATCGATGATGAGAGTGACGGTGCCGTGTTCGACACCTGTCGGGACGCTCTTGATGTGAGCAAGCCTTGCGCGACGGATCACCTCATCCGGCAACGCCGTCGTCGCGATGTCGATTTCGCCGACCGGAAGACCCATAAGCGCATTGCGCACCGCCCCGCCGACAACCCGCGCCTCCTCGCCGTCAGCATTGAGCAGCGCCAGCACGCGGGCAGCCGGCCCCGAAGTCAGCCACGAAGCATCACGCAGAGAGCGCGCGGCGATCATTTCTCGAAGCCTTGGATAAGTTTTCCGTTTTCGAGATGCGCCGGAACATAGGTCTTGCCCGGGGGCTCGCCGGAGAAGTTGGCGAGCAGTACGAGACTGAGGATGACAAGAGCAAGCGCAGCAAATGTCAGCTTGGCGATCAGATGGAGCGGCCAATGCATCTGATCGAAGGCACCAGAGCGGGTCGCGAACAGATAAACCGCATACACCGCAAACGGGATCAGAAAAATTCCGATTTCGGTGAGAACCGGGCGGATCATAGGTAGATCCGCTCATACAGCGCACGAAGCATGCCCGCCGTCGCACCCCAAATGTAACGCTGCTCGAACGGCATTTCGTAGAATGATCGCTGCATGCCCCGGAATTCCTTGGTCCCCAGCTTGTGATTGACAGGATCCATCAGAAAAGCGAGCGGTACCTCGAACACGTCGTCGACTTCGTCCTGGCTGATGGTCAACTCAAAGCCCGGCTCGACACGAGCGAGAACGGGCATGATGCGAAATCCGAAACCTGTCGCATAGACATCGAGATAGCCGACCGGATCGACAAATCTGCGCTTCAACCCGATTTCTTCATCGGCCTCACGGAGCGCGGCGTCGAGCGGCGAGCCGTCGCTTTGCTCAATCTTGCCTCCGGGAAATGAAATCTGTCCCGCGTGCTCATTGAGATGAGCCGCTCGCGTCGTCAGAAGCACCGTCGGCATTTCGCGCTCGACAACCGGGACCAGAACCGCAGCGGGCCGCACGGGCTTCTCTTGGGCGATGATCTTGAGCATGGCGTCGGTACCGAGATCGCCGGTCGGCGCGAGAATTCTCGGATCCGTTAACCCCGGCGGCACCGAGAAGCTGAGGCGCTCGCGCGCGCGGCGGAAAAATTCCTGCGAATCCATATTGAGAGGCGTGTTGAGCTTCGCTACGGCACGATGCAGATTGCTATCGATCAAGTCGCAGCCCTCACATGCACGGCGTCCGCCATTGCGAAAAATTCTCCATTGGAAACCACGCCGAACATCTCGCGCCCATCCACAATCCGCTCCTCGCCCATTTCAACAAGGTCATAGTAGAGCGCGCGTGTAACCTTTGCCCAGAGGTCAGAACGCACGTGAAGGTAAGGCGTAATCCCGCCGTCGGACGCCATCTCAAATCTCAAGCGGTGCTCCGGGTTGCAAGGTACCCAGTCATCCATGTTGGTACGGAAGGTGAGTTTGCGCGAAGCGCCTTCGCCCTCCTCTGCCATCTCCACTGCCATGAACGGCGCGTCATCGACCCGGATGCCGACTTTTTCGACCGGCGTGACGAGAAAATATTTGCCGTCTTCATGCTTGAGGATGGTGGAGAACAGCTTCACCAGTGCATGGCGGCCAATCGGCGTGCCGAGATAGAACCATGTTCCATCGGTCGCGATGCGCATATCGAGATCGCCGCAGAATGGCGGATTCCACAGATGAACCGGCGGCAGGCCCTTGGCCGCGGCGCCTCGCGCGGCCTGCGTCAGATTGTCGAGACGGTGCGCGGGATTGGCGGTCTGTTTCTGCCCTTCGTTCGCCATTCTTTGCCCTGACGTTGGAGACGTTATTTGGCACGATCGGTGCACGTCGAAAACAGTGAATTCGCTGTAAAACAGCACGAATAAATCGCCACAATTTGATCGGGTCGGCCCCTGTCAAACGCTAATGTGGGGACGACGAAAGCGTTGCGGAATACTTGGCCTTTGCACGAGCTTAGCATGGGCGGGACGCGAATCGAATTGCGGGAATATCTCGCAGAATTGGCGCCTGTGGGCGCACCAGCGCAAGGAGCGACTTCATGGCCGGCAGCGACAGTGTCGAGAAACTTGAGGACGTCATCGTCCGTTCCGCCGAGCAGATCGCGAGCAACATTCGCGCCGTCAAGGAGGCGATTTCGACGGTGATCTTCGGTCAGGAACGTGTGGTCGAAAACGCACTCGTGACGATCCTTTCCGGCGGGCACGCGCTACTGATCGGCGTGCCGGGCCTCGCGAAGACGAAGCTCGTCGAAACGCTCGGCGTCACGCTAGGGCTGGACGCCAAGCGCGTGCAGTTCACTCCCGATCTGATGCCGTCGGATATTCTCGGCGCCGAAGTGCTCGACGAGAGCGCCGCAGGCAAGCGCTCGTTCCGCTTCATAGCGGGGCCGGTTTTTACACAGTTGCTGATGGCCGATGAAATTAACCGCGCCAGCCCGCGCACGCAATCGGCGCTGCTGCAGGCGATGCAGGAGCAGCACATTACGGTAGCTGGAGCGCGGCACGACCTGCCGAAGCCGTTTCACGTTCTGGCGACGCAAAATCCGCTGGAGCAGGAAGGCACCTATCCGCTTCCGGAAGCACAGCTTGATCGCTTTCTGATGGAGATCGACGTTGAATATCCGGATCGCGACACCGAACGTCGCATTCTGTTCGAGACCACCGGCGCCGAACAGACGTCGGCGAAAGCCGCGATGACCGCAGACACGCTTATGACCGCGCAGCGTCTGGTCCGGCGGCTGCCTGTCGGCGACTCCGTCGTTGAGGCTATTCTCTCGCTCGTCCGCGCCGCGCGACCGGGTGACGAGGGCGGCGCAACCGGCAAGCTGATCGCATGGGGACCGGGGCCGCGTGCCAGTCAGGCGCTGATGCTCGCGGTCCGGGCCCGCGCGCTGCTTGACGGGCGGCTGGCGCCTTCCGTCGATGACGTGATCGATCTCGCCGAGCCTGTCTTGAAGCATCGCATGGCCCTTACGTTTGCCGCACGCGCGGAAGGCGAAACCATCGGGAACGTGATTTCCCAACTCAAGGCGCGGATCGGATAATTGATGGTTGAGGTGCGCCTCGGCAATTCACAGAACGGCGCGGTTCAGGCAGCGGTCGGAAAAAGCCGCAAGCTGGCTGCGCGCGTACCGCGGCTCATTCTGGAGGCGAGGCGCGTTGCCGCGACCGTGATCCACGGTCTTCACGGGAGGAGGCGCGCGGGAACGGGCGAAAATTTTTGGCAATACCGGCGCTTCGTCAATGGCGAACCGTCCCACAATGTCGATTGGCGGCGATCCGCCCGCGACGACCATCTCTATGTTCGCGAGCGCGAATGGGAATCGTCGCACACGATATGGCTTTGGGTCGACCGTTCGCCGTCGATGGATTTCAATTCGCATCTCACCGAATGGAGCAAGCTCGACCGCTCGCTGGTTGTTGCATTTGCTCTGGCAGAAGTGCTGGTGCAAGGCGGTGAACGCGTCGGGATCCCGGGACTGATGAGACCGACCGCCAATCGCAACGTCATCGAAACGATGGCGCAGGTAATCGTGCACGATACCGGCGAACAACCAAGTCTGCCGCCGAACTTTGCTCCGGCTCCATTCTCCGAGGTTCTGCTGTTGTCGGATTTCTGGAGTCCGATACCGGAATTTCGGCGTTCGATCGGAAAACTTGCCGCAAACGGCGCGCGCGGCCACGTTGTTCAGGTTGTCGATCCCGCGGAAGAGAGCTTTCCCTATTCGGGACGAGTCGAATTTGTCGAGCCGGAAGGATTTGGCAGCATAACCGCCGGGCGCGCCGAGCGATGGCGGACGGACTATCAGAACCTGGTTGCCAACCACCGCACGACACTGCGTGAAGAAGCTGAGCAGTTTGGCTGGAGCTTCACCGTTCACCGGACTGACCGGGGACCGACGGAACTATTGTTCGCCGTTCACGGACGGATGGGTGCCGGCGCTCACGCCATTCTCAACAACCGCCGGACCGCGCGAACCGATGCGAGCAAGCGCGCATGATCGCCGGCTTGCCGCTGACATTCGCAGAGCCCCTGCTTCTGATCGGATTGCTGAGCCTTCCGGCATTGTGGTGGCTGTTACGCGTGATGCCGCCGAGGCCGAGGCGTATCGACTTTCCGCCGACACGTTTGCTGTTCGACATTTCGCCAAAGGAAGAAACGCCGTCGCGCACACCGTGGTGGCTGACGGCCTTGCGTTTACTCGCAGCGGCACTCGTGATCTTCGCCGCTGCAGGACCGATCTGGAATCCGGCCGAAGGCGTCGGTCGCGCCAATGGTCCGCTCGTTCTGCTTGTCGATGATGGATGGAGTGCGGCCGCGAGCTGGGACACTCGCGTCCGCGCCGCGGATGAGTTGATCGCCAACGCAGACTCCGACCGCCGCGCCGTTGCGATCGTGCCGCTGTCCGAGACTGCGAAGGACATCACGCTGATGCCTGCGGGTACGGCGCGCGTGGCACTTCGTCAGCTTTCGCCCAAGCCATATTCGGTGGACCGGGTCGATGCCTTGCCATCCCTGGCGAATTTTCTGGCGGCGACTAAAGACACCGACATCGTCTGGCTGAGCGACGGCGTCGATACCGGACGCGGTAGCGAGTTTGTCGAGGATCTGGCCAAGACGGTTGGAGATCGGTCGCTGACCGTTCTGGAAGGCGGCACGCCATCCGCGCATGCGCTCGCCGCCGCCGAAAACGCTGCGGCCAAGATGACGGTGAAGGTCTTGCGTGCCGCTGGCGGCGCGACAGATATCGGCATCGTGCGTGCGCTCGATCAGAAAGGCTCACCGATCGGCGAGGCCAATTTCAGCTTCGGCGTGCAGGACACAGACACCGACGCAAACTTCGAGTTACCCGTCGAACTGCGCAACGACATCGCGCGGCTGGAAATTGCCGGCGAGCGCTCGGCGGGCGCTGTGCAACTGCTCGACAAGCGCTGGCGACGCCGCGCCATCGGGATCGTCTCCGGCTCATCGTCCGACACCGCACAACCGCTACTCGCTTCGACGTTCTATTTGACACGTGCGCTCGCGCCATTCGCGGACGTTCGCCTCGCCGAACGCGGCGCGCCCGCTACGGCCATCGGTCAATTCCTCGATCAGAAACTGCCGATGATCATTCTTGCGGATGTCGGCACGTTGTCGCCGGAAATTCGCGACCGGCTCAACGCATGGATCGATCAGGGCGGGGTTCTCGTTCGCTTCGCAGGGCCACGCCTCGCGGCTGGCGACGACGATCTGGTGCCGGTTCGCCTTCGCCGCGGCGGCCGAAGCCTTGGCGGCACGCTCACATGGGAAAAGCCGCAGCCGCTTGCAAACTTCGCCGGAGACGGTCCGTTTGCCGGTCTTGCGGTGCCAAAGGAAATCACCGTCACCCGACAGGTCCTGGCTGAGCCGGACCCAACATTAGCGTCGCGAAGCTGGGCGTCGCTCGCCGACGGCACGCCGCTGGTCACCGGCGAACATCGGAACAAAGGCGTCGTTGTGCTGTTCCACGTCAGCGCCGATATGCGCTGGTCGAATTTGCCGTTGTCTGGCACCTTTGTCGAAATGCTGCGGCGAGTCGTCGACATGTCCGGCTACACAGCAAAGGAAGGTGCGGGCGTTGCCGTAAATTCGGCAGTTGATACGGTTGCGCCGGTGCGGACCCTCGACGGGTTCGGCGCATTCGTTCCACCGCCTTCGACCGCGAAGCCGATCCTCGCAGATTATCGCGATCGCGCGTCGCCCGATCATCCTCCCGGATTTTACGGACCTGCAGACGGACCGCTGGCAGTTAATACGCTCGCTGCAGCCGACCGTCTTGCGTCGCTCGATACGTCGGCGCTGAACGCCCGGCGCGCGACCTACACAAATTCCGAGCCACGCGATCTGCGCGGCATTCTGCTCTCGGTTGCGCTTATTCTTTTTCTTGCAGATGCGGTCATTGTCGCCATTCTTGGCGGCGGGCTATTGGCACTGCTGCGACGACGCAGCGTTGCTGTCGCGGTCACGCTGGCGTTGGCTTTGTCGTCGATCATTGCCCCACCCTCATCCCTCCGCGCGCAGACCGCAAAACCCGCTGCGAAAACAACAACCCAATCGCCTTCGGACGACTTCGCCATCAAGGCTGTTGCGCAAACGCGTCTTGCCTACGTCGTCACCGGCAACACCGACGTCGATTCCATCGTGAAGGCCGGTATGTCGGGACTGACATTGTTTCTTGCACAGCGTACTGCGCTCGAAGCGGGCGAACCCATCGGCGTCGATCCGGCACGCGATGAACTTGCATTCTTCCCGCTGATTTACTGGCCGGTTATTTCAGGCGCAGCGAAACCGTCGCAAGAAGCCATCAACCGCCTTGACGCCTACATGAAACAGGGCGGAACCGTGCTGTTCGACACGCGCGATGCAGTCGAAGCATCGCCGGGCGGTGAATCGCAGACACCCGGAATGCTGACCTTGCGCAACATTTTATCGTCGCTCGATATTCCGGAGCTCGAGCCGGTGCCGCGCGATCACGTGCTGACGAAGACGTTCTATCTTTTGCGCGACTTCCCCGGCCGCTTCGAATCCGGACAGACCTGGGTGGAAGCGCTTCCGCGCAACGAAGACGACGACAACGCCGATCGCCCGGTACGCGGCGGCGATGGTGTCTCGCCGATCATCATCACGTCGAACGATCTTGCGGGAGCATGGGCGATGCGCCCGGACGGTCAACCCATGCTGCCGTTGACGCCGGGTGAACCGCGACAGCGCGAATTCGCGTTTCGCGCGGGCGTCAACATCGTGATGTACACGTTGACCGGAAACTACAAGGCCGATCAGGTTCACGCACCCGCCCTCATCGAACGCTTGGGCCAATAAAATGCAATACGGTATCGCGTTTGCACCTCTCGTCCCCGCGGTGGCGCTATGGCTCGCGCTGGCGGCAATCGTCGTTATCGCTGCAGCCTTGTTCGCCGCCCGCGCACGAGGTGCCGCGGTGCGCGCCGGGGCGCTTGCGCTATTCCTGCTGGCGCTCGCGAATCCATCCTTCACGCGCGAGGAACGCGAACCGCTAACGTCTGTCGCGGCGGTTATCGTCGATCGTAGCCCCAGTCAGAATTTCGGAGACCGCACGCGTGAAACCGACGCAGCGCGCGACGCACTTGTTGCCAAGCTCAAAGACATCAAAGGTTTGGAGGTTCGCGTCGTCGAAGCCGGTTTAGCTGACGGCGAAACCGACGGAACGAAACTCTTTTCGGCCGTCACCGCGACATTGTCGGACGTGCCGACGGATCGAGTTGCAGGCGCGTTCCTCATTACCGACGGACGCGTCCACGACATTCCCGCCAGTGCATCTGCCGTCGGATTCAACGCGCCAGTGCACGCGCTGATCACAGGACGCAGCGACGAGCGTGACCGGCGCATTGCGATAGTCGCGGCACCTCGTTTCGGAATCGTTGGGCGCCCGCAGACCCTCACCTATCGGCTCGACGATCAGGGCGTGACTGGAGAATCTGCGCGCGTGACGGTGCGGCGCGACGGCGATGTTCTCAGCGAACGGGCGGTCGCAAGCGGCGAGCAAGTCAATGTCACCATCGATATTCCGCACGCCGGGCCGAACATCGTTGAAATCGAGGCATCGAAACTCGATGGTGAGTTGACGCCGGTGAACAACCGCGCAGTTGTTTCCATCGACGGCGTGCGCGACAAGCTCCGCGTGCTGCTGGTATCCGGCGAACCCCACGCCGGCGAACGCACATGGCGCAACCTTCTGAAATCCGACGCCAGCGTCGATCTTGTACATTTCACGATTCTACGGCCGCCCGAAAAGCAGGACGGAACGCCGATCAACGAATTGTCGCTGATCGCCTTTCCCACGCGCGAATTGTTTCAACAAAAGATCGACGAGTTTCAGCTCATCATCTTCGATCGCTATGCGCGCCAGGGCGTTTTGCCGATCTCCTATTTCGACAATATCACCCGGTACGTCCGGAACGGAGGCGCCGTTCTCGTATCAGCAGGACCCGATTACGCCAGCTCGACAAGCATCTGGCGCACACCGCTCGACTCTGTGCTGCCTGCCGAACCCGTTGGTGTAACCGAGCAGGCTTTCACCGCACGGCTCTCAGATATCGGCAAACGCCATCCGGTCACGCGCGGTCTCGAAGGCTCCGCCAGCGAACCGCCTCATTGGAGCCGTTTCTTTCGCCTTGTCGATACGCGAAATCCGACCGTTCCTCCGGTGATGGAGGGTGCCGACGGCAAGCCCCTCTTACTATTGTCGCGGCAAGGTGAAGGCCGCGTCGCGCTGTTGCTCTCCGATCAGATCTGGCTCTGGGCGCGCGGCTACGAAGGCGGCGGGCCGCACCTCGATCTGCTGCGGCGGATATCGCACTGGCTCATGAAGCAGCCGGACCTCGACGAAGAAGCATTGCGATTGAAGGTCGAGGGCCGCGACCTCGTTGTGGTGCGCCAGACGATGTCGGACACTGCCGCGCCGGTGACAATTACTTCTCCTTCCGGCGCTACGCGCCAACTCGATCTCAAATCTGGCGATAGCGGAGAATGGCGCGCATCCACCGTTGCGGATGAACTCGGTCTGTGGCAAGCGACGGACGGCACACTGAAAGCTCTCATCAATGTCGGACCGATCAACCCGAAGGAATTTTCAGAAGTCACTTCGACGACGGAAACGCTGAAGCCACTGCTGCAGGCAACCGGCGGCGACGTGCGGCGCGTTGCGGAAAGCGGAAAAATCGAACTTCCGAGCATTCTGCCGGTTCGCGCGTCGTCAGTCTTTCGCGGCGAAGGCTGGTTCGGCGTGAAAATGCGCGATGTCAGCGTCGTGCGAGGTATCGGCGTGCTGCCGATTTTTGCCGGGCTTTTTGGACTGCTTCTTCTGCTCGGCGCGTTCGCTTCAACGTGGCTACGCGAGGGACGCTAGGCGTCACGCGTCCGCCAATTCGCAGCCTTGACTCCGATGTACATGAACGGCAGTGTTATATTGTAACGTTTGGAACCCGCCGACGGGTCTATCCAAATGAGGCGGGCGCTTTTTATGACGTGGTTGCGTGCGAGGACGAGAAAGTTATCTCTGCTGGCGCTGTTTGCGCTGGCAATTCAGTTCGGCCTGTCGTTCGGTCACGTTCATCATGAGCGAGCGCTGTTTGGCAAATCGGCGATCTTCGCAAGCGTTGCTTCTCCTGTATCCCCTGACTCCGGCAACGACACTGACAATCGCACCGATCAGTGCGCGATTTGCGCCACTATTGCGATCGCCAACGCGCTCATCGGCTCGCTGCCTCCCGTTCTGCAGCTTCCGGCGATTGTTGCAGCGACGGAAATCCTGCCAGTAGCCGTAACGCACGACGCGACAGTGTATTCGCTCGGCTTTAGGTCGCGCGCGCCTCCTCAATCCTGACTCGAGAATAGATTCATCCAGCCAATCGCATCGCGATAGGCCGGAATTTTCGGGACCAAGACCGCCAATGCCGGCGGCGAGCTGCGCCAAGCGCATCGGGATGAAGGGTAATGTCGTACAGATCAAATAGAGCCTTGCGGTTGAGCGGTTCGCTCGCCGTGCTCGCGTTCGGAATGAGCGGCGGCGCATATGCGCAGTCGCCTGCGCCTGAATCGCCAAGCGCAAACGAGTTGCCGGAAATCGTCGTCCGCGCGCCGCCTCCTCCCGTGCATCGGCGGCGGCCGCCAGCCGCGCCTTCCGCAGACGCTTCGTCCGGCGCGCCTCCTTCGCCTGCTGACAATGGCGCGGCCCAGCCCGGCGTTCTGCCGATCGTCACCGATCAATATGCGACTATAACGACCGTTACCAACGATGAAATCCGGCGCAGCGCCGCTTCTACGTTGGGCGATCTTCTCAACAACAAACCCGGTGTAACAGGATCATCGTTTGCGCCCGGCGCTTCGAGCAGACCGATTATCCGCGGTCTCGACGCCAACAGGGTCGGCATCGTCGAAAACGGGACCAGCAGCAACGGCGCATCGGACTTGGGAGAAGATCATTTCGTTCCGATCGACCCGCTTTCAACCAATCAGGTCGAAGTCATTCGCGGACCCGCAGCGCTGCGCTACGGTTCGCAAGCCGTCGGTGGCGTGGTCAGCGCCACCAATAACCGGATTCCAGACGCGCTGACATGCGGCGGAACCAGTTCGGGACAAAATCCCTGCACGGCATTCGAGACACGAAGCGCACTGTCGAGCGTCGATCTCGGCCGTGAAGGCGGCGCACTTCTGGACGCAGCCGGCAACAGCGTCGCGATCCACGCCGACGCGTTCGACCGAAAAACAGAAAACTACAGCATTCCGAGCTATCCCTATCGGTTCGATCCGACCCGCGCGTTCAACGGTCAGCAGCCGAACTCAGCGACGCAAAGCAGCGGCGCTTCGATCGGCGGCTCCTATTTCTTTATGGGCGGATTTGTCGGTGCAGCGATCACGCAGAATAACTCGCTCTATCACATCCCCGGGATCGACGGCGAAGACCACAACACACGCATCGATGCCAAACAGACCAAGATTACGGCGAAAGGCGAATACAGGCCGGATTCGCCCGCCATCGACACGATTAAATTCTGGGCCGGCGCGACCGACTACAAACACAATGAAATCGGTCTGCTCGATCCGGCGAATTTTGCTTCCGACGGTGTGCGTCAGACCTTTACCAACAAGGAACAGGAAGGCCGCGTCGAGGTCCAGCTTACGCCGTTCAACCTTCGCTTTGCCGCGCTGACCACGGCACTTGGAGTTCAGGCCTCGCACCAGGAATTGACAGCACCGAGCCCGGACGATCCCGGTACGCAATTCAACGGCCTGTGGGATCCAAACCACAACACAAAGATTGCGGGTTATGCCTTCAACGAGTTCAAGTTCAGCGATTCCACGAAGGCACAATTGGCCGGGCGCATCGAACATGTCGATCTGAGCGGAATGACGCCGCAATTTCCGGCGAGCTTCAACGGAGCCGATCCTGTCGGACCGACTGTGTCGCGCAATCCGAATTTCACACCGAAAAGCGGTAGCGTCGGCGTGATCCAGAATTTACCGCATGCCCTGTCGGCGAGCCTGACCGCGCAATACGTCGAACGCGCACCCAAACCAGCCGAACTCTTTTCACGCGGCGGCCACGATGCGACCGGCACTTTCGATATCGGCGATCCCAATCTGAAAATCGAAACCGCAAAGACCGTTGAAGCCGGGCTACGGCGAGCAACCGGACCGATCCGCTTTGAACTCACAGGCTACTACACGCGCTTCGACGGCTTTATCTTCCGCCGATTGACAGGGCTCATGTGCGACGGCGATTTCGCGTCATGCGGTACGACAGGCACGGAGCTGAAACAGGCGATCTACTCGCAGCGCGATGCGATATTCCGCGGCGGCGAATTCCAGTTTCAATACGACGTCATGCCGATATGGTCAGGCACCTTCGGCATTGAAGGGCAGTACGACATCGTCCGCGCCACATTCACCGACGGCACCAACGTTCCGCGCATCCCCCCGCAGCGAGTCGGCGGCGGACTTTTCTACCGCGACGCCCATTGGCTCGCGCGAGTCAATCTGCTCCATGCTTTCGCGCAAAACGATACTAGCGCGGCGGAGACGTCGACTCCGGGTTACAATCGTCTGAAAGCCGAAGTCAGCTATACGACAAAGCTCGCGAAAGACAGTTGGCTAGGACCGCGCGAATTCACGTTCGGTCTTGCCGGTGACAATCTGCTCAACGAAGATATCCGCAATTCCGTCTCCTACAGCAAAGACGAGGTTCTGCTACCCGGCATCGGCGTGCGTATGTTTGCAAATGTGAAGTACTGAGTGTGTGGAGATCGAACTAACTTGCAGTCGCCCAATCGGGACGGATGGCACCTTTGATCCCGTCAGCCGCGCCGCTCTGCAGTTCGCACGCGAGCAGTCGCGCCGGGTCGACTGGACCTGGCATCGACACAGCGCCTTTTGGAATCTGTTTGAAACCGGCGCGGCCGTAATACGGCTCATCACCGACGAGGACGACGAGGCGATGACCCTTCGCCTTGGCGCCTTTCAATGCGCGTTCGATCAGCGCCTTCGCAATACCTCGGCCGCGAAACGGCGGCTCGACAGTCAGCGGGCCGAGCAAAAGTGCCGGCGTATCGCCGATGCAAATCGGCAGCAGGCGGACCGAGCCGACCAAAAGCGTACCGATGCGCGCCGTGAATGACAGATCCAGAATATGTTCGATCTGTTCACGCAATCGGTAAGCACTAAGCACATAGCGTCCTGGCCCGAACGTGCGCTCGTGCAGGCGTTCGATGGCCTGCGCATCGTTTACGGATTCAGTCGAGATCGTGAGAGATAGATCGGTCATGCTGGAGCGCGAATTAGCATTTGAGAGGGTGGGGGTCCACATCACTAATCGTCATCGCCGGGCTTGACCCGGTGATCCATCTAAAAAGAGGCTATTAAGAAGATGGATTGCCGGGTCAAGCCCGGCAATGACAACGGGTTTATCGTCCAGCCTCAGCTTTTGCCGACAGCCGGTTGCGACAGATAAGCCAGCAATTTGACCTCGCGACGCCCGCGCGTCACCGTGTCCAGCACGAGGCCGGACGACACGCTGAGGACTGCAAGAATCATCAGGCCCATCGACAGAACAGCCGTCGGCAGGCGCGGCACGATGCCGAGTTCGAGGTAGGTCAATACAATCGGGACCGCCAGGCCAACCGACATCGCTACGAAACAAGCGCCTATCAGACTGAAAAACCGGAGCGGCTTTTCGGAGCGATACAGTTTGAGAATGGTGCCGAGAATCCGCAAACCGTCCCGCCAGGTATTGAGCTTGCTGAACGACCCCTCCGGACGCGCATAGTATGGCGTCTCGATTTCCGCGACCGGCAGAGCCAACTCAAGCGCATGAACGGTCAACTCGGTCTCGATCTCGAAACCATCCGATAACACCGGAAACGATTTGACGAAGCGCCGCGAGAAGACGCGGTACCCGGACAGAATATCCGTGAATGCCTGACCGAAAACCGACGCAAGAAAATTCGTCAGCATCCAGTTGCCGGTGCGGTGACCCGGACGGTACGCGGCCTGTTCCTGATCGACGCGGAAACCGACCACCATGTCGAGATGATCGTCCATCAATCGCGCGATCATCTTCGGCGCACTCGGCGCATCGTAAGTCGCGTCGCCATCGACCAGCACGTAAATGTCGGCATCGATGTCCGCGAACATGCGGCGCACGACGTGGCCCTTGCCCTGACGGCGCTCGCTGCGGACTTCGGCACCGGCGTCGCGCGCCACGGCGGTTGTGCGGTCCGAAGAATTGTTGTCGTAGACGTAGATCGCCGCGGTGGGCAGCGCCGCCTGAAAATCCGTGATGACTTTGCCGACCGCCGCTTCCTCGTTGTAGCAAGGTACCAAAACCGCGACTCGCGGCATCGCCGGGTCCGGCGCGGTGCGCCCGGATTCGACGAAGCGATTGAGCGCCTCGGCAAGTCCGGCCAGATCGCCGCGCATGCCGCCGGGACGCATGTCGGACAGCTGGCGTTTCAAATCGGATGCGACGCTCATGAATGGCCCTGAATCGATGGTTCTCAGGCCCGAACCATAGGGGCCGAAAACTAACGATCTCTAACTCCAGTCCTCCATTCGAGGCTGGTTTTGCAGGACTTCAGCGAGCCTTAACCGTGTGCCTCGCGTCGTGTCGGGGGGCAGATCGGCTGGATCGAAAAACCCGCAGGCCACGATCTCCCGGTTCGATTCCGGCACCTCAGCCTGCATGAACTCCCGGACAACATAGACCGCAACATGGTCGCGCCGCGAAACCTTGCGGTTGAAGAACAGGCCATGCAACTGCGGCTCGCCGGTCATTTCAATGTTCCCCTCCTCCTTCAATTCGCGGGTCAGCGAATCGAGAAAGGTTTCGCCGGTCTCGACGCCTCCGCCGGGCAGATGCCAGCCGGAAACGTAGCTGTGCTGGACCAGAAACACGCGATTCTTTCCGTCGAGGACCACGCCGCGAACGCCGAGCGTCATGCCGCGTGAAAAGCGCCAATAGAAATGAAACACCCGGCGGATCAGCGGCTCGAATTTCCGCCGAAGCGATTGCAAGTTCACGTCAGACAGCTCCGTTCGGCCTCAGACTCCTCGCGGCCGGTCTTGCATAGCATCAATCATCTTGCCAAACAGCAAGTCATGACGGCTTTCACGCTGGCACATCTCTCCGACCCGCATCTCGGCCCCATGCCGCAGGCGCTGTTGCGCGAACTCGCGAACAAGCGCGCCATCGGCTACCTGAATTGGAAGCGAAAGCGGCACGCCGTCCATCGCAGCGAAGTTTTGGATGAGCTTGTTGCCGATATGCACGCGCAGACGCCCGGCCACATCGCGATCACAGGCGATCTCGTCAACATCGCGCTGCCATTGGAATTTGCAGCGGCAAGGCAATGGCTGGAATCTGTCGGGTCACCGCAAGACATTTCATTGGTACCGGGCAATCACGATGCCTATGTGAGCGGAATTCGCGAGCACTTTCCGACCGTGTGGGCCGACTACATGCGCGGCGACCGCGCAACGGCTACAGCGCCCGCGACTTTCCCGTTTTTGAGACGGCGCGGGCCGCTGGCATTGATCGGCGTTTCCACCGCTGTTCCTACAGCGCCTTTCATGGCCACGGGACGATTGGGGCGCGAGCAGCGGGAGGTGCTGGAACGGCAGCTTTCGCAGATCGCGGCTGAAGATGTTTTTTGCGTTCTCCTTATCCATCACCCGCCGGTTACATCGAAAGGCCGCTGGGCAGCGCGATTGCAGGACTCTAACGAGCTGCTATCGCTGATCGCGAAATATGGCGTCGATCTCGTGTTGCACGGTCACGATCATCGTCATGCCACCGTATGGCTCGACGGGCCGGACAAGAAAATTCCCGCGATCGGCGTGCCGTCAGCGTCCGCCATCGCGCGTGGACACAATCATCCGGCGGCATACAATCTTTTTTCAATAGAGAAAGAAGGAAACGGCTGGCGCTGCGATCATCGCGTGCGTGGATTCACCGGCAACATGGCGTTCGGCGAGATCAAGAACGAACGATTGATCTAGAGTCCGCGCATCGACATTAGCATCGCCGCACCGAACAGGCCGGCAACGCCGACGAGTACGCCGAGGACGAACAACCAGAATCCGCCGCGGCGCTTGACCGGAGCGGCAACCGGCTGCTTCGGAGCCGTCGGGACGACCAGCGCATGCTCACGCTCGATCATGCGGCGGGCGATGTAGTCGGTCACAGCATCGACCATCACCGGCACGTCGTGAGATTCGGCCAGTACGGTGCGGCCGAAACGGGTGTCCTGCACAAAGCGATAAATCCGCTTGTCGCGACCCATCGAAATGTGGGCAACCGCGTCGATCCAGAGCCGCGGCGTGTCGCCCTGGCTGATACCGCGATCGAAAAGGTCGACGTCGGCCGGAATTTCGGTGAACAGCGGATCAAGCGCTTCCGACATAATTTCAAGCCGCGCGACTTCGGCGTCGCGCAGGTCCACGACCACACCCGTGCGGTCGGCAGCCTCGATGCGGGCCTTGCGCAGGGCATCGCGCAGCCGGGGGGTTTCCCCGGTGGCCGGATTGCTCTCTGCGTTCTGATCGGACATCGCTTGCGTGCCTTTGTTCCTATCCCCTTAACCTATCAGTAACTTTTCGGCCCGCAAGGGCGGGGAAACACGGCCGAAGGCCAAAAAAGAGCCCCATCCGGGGGTCCGGACGGGGCTTGAGAGTTTAGGGCGGAGCGACGAACTCCGCCCGGGAGCTGAATGCGATCAGGCGATGGCGCGCTGGGGCTCTTCGACGATCGAGAAGCGCACGCCGGCACGGTGACGGTTTTTCTCCGACACTTCCTTCCAGCAGTCTTCGGCTTCCTTGCGGGTCTTGAACGGACCCTGGACCTGCGCCGAGCCTTCCACGAGCTTGTGGAAGTTCATCGAGCCGAACTCGCCGCCAATCACCCAGAAATTGCTGCCGCTCATGTGAGCCTCCTTCAGTTGAAAGTCGGTCGTTAGCCGAACTGGTTCATCGTATTGTGAGCGCCGCCCGCCTTGAGAGCCGCTTCACCCGCGAAGTATTCCTTGTGGTCGTCACCGATGTCGGAGCCGGCCATGTTCTGGTGCTTCGCGCAGGCGATGCCTTGGCGAATTTCCGCACGCTGAACGTTCTTGACGTATCCGAGCATGCCCTGGTCGCCGAAATATTCCTTCGAGAGGTTGTCGGTCGACAGCGCAGCCGTGTGATAGGTCGGCAACGTAATCAGGTGGTGGAAGATGCCGGCGCGCTTGGACGCGTCCGCCTGGAAGGTGCGGATGCGTTCGTCGGCTTCCTTAGCCAGCGGCGTGTCGTCATATTCGACCTTCATCAGGTCGGCGCGATTGTACTTGCTGACGTCCTTACCCTCTGCCTTCCACGCGTCGTAAACCTGCCAGCGGAAGTTCAGCGTCCAGTTGAACGACGGCGAGTTGTTGTAAGCGAGCTTTGCATTCGGAATGACCTTGCGGATGCGATCGACCATTCCAGCAACCTGTTCGATATGCGGCTTCTCGGTTTCGATCCACAGCAGGTCAGCACCGTTCTGCAGCGAGGTGATGCTGTCGAGCACACAGCGATCTTCGCCCGTGCCGGCACGGAATTGATACAGATTGCTCGGCAGACGCTTTGGACGAAGCAGCTTGCCGTTGCGGCTGATGATGACATCGCCGTTGCCGACCTTCGATGCGTCGACTTCGTCGCAATCGAGGAAGCTGTTGTACTGATCGCCAAGATCGCCCGGCTTCTGGCTGACAGCGATCTGCTGCGTCAAACCAGCGCCCAGTGAGTCGGTGCGGGTGACGATGATGCCGTCTTCGACGCCGAGTTCGAGGAATGCGTGGCGGCATGCACGTATCTTCGCAAGGAAGACGTCATGCGGAACGGTCACCTTGCCGTCCTGATGGCCGCACTGCTTCTCGTCCGACACTTGATTTTCGATCTGAAGCGCACCTGCGCCCGCTTCGATCATCTTCTTGGCGAGCAGATAGGTTGCCTCGGCATTGCCGAAGCCCGCGTCGATGTCGGCGATGACCGGAACAACATGGGTCTGGAAGTTGTCGATCTTTTCGATCGCCTTTGCTTCCTTCGCCTTGTCGCCAGCCTCACGCGCAGCGTCGAGCTCGCGGAAGATGTCGTTGAGTTCACGCGAGTCGGCCTGACGCAGGAACGTATAAAGTTCCTCGATCAAAGCTGGCACCGAGGTCTTCTCATGCATCGACTGATCGGGTAGCGGCCCGAACTGCGAGCGCAGCGCCGCGATCATCCAGCCCGACAGATACAGATAGCGGCGGTCGGTCTTGCCGCCGAAATGCTTCTTGATCGAGATCAGCTTCTGCTGGGCAATAAAGCCGTGCCAGCAGCCGAGCGACTGGGTGTACTTGGTCGGGTCCGCGTCGTAGGCGGCCATATCCGCGCGCATCAGCGCAGCGGTGTAACGCGCAACGTCCAGACCCGTCTTGAAACGGTTCTGCAGGCGCATGCGTGCGACCGCCTCGGCGGTGACGCCATTCCAAGTCGGCTTGTCCTTGAGCAGGGCTTCGGCAGCCTTGATCTCGCTCTGATAGGACGACGGGCCTTGGATTGCGTATTCGGTGTTGCGCGTCTGGTAATTCATTTGTCCCTCACATTCGTGACACTGCGTCTGCGAAACGTGACGGAAGATAAACGCCGGAATCAGTTATTCGTACAGATAGCTTGTAATTGAATGGTGATATGTTGTATCATCACGACATGTCACAGATGTTATTTTGTAATTTTTGTCACAAATAGCCTATGGCCGACACAGGAAAAAAGCTGTTTGTGGGTCCCCGCTTCCGGCGGATACGGCAGCAGCTGGGTGTGTCGCAGACCCAGATGGCCGAGGCGCTGGGGATTTCCCCAAGCTATATCAACCTCATAGAACGCAATCAGCGCCCGGTTACGGCGCAGATATTGCTGCGGCTGGCCGAGACCTACGACCTCGATTTACGCGATCTTGCGACCGCCGACGAAGATCGCTTCTTCGCCGAGCTCAATGAAATCTTCTCCGACCCCCTGTTCCGGCAGATCGACCTGCCCAAGCAGGAGCTGCGCGACCTCGCCGAACTTTGCCCCGGCGTCACCCATTCCCTGCAACGGCTTTACGCGGCCTATACCGAAGCCCGCCGCAGCGAGACGATGGTCGCAGCGCAATTCGCGGACCGCGATGAGGGCGTAGGCGCGCGCTACGAGGGCAATCCGATCGAGCGGGTGCGCGACCTGATCGAAGCCAATCGCAATTATTTTCCCGAACTGGAAACAGCAGCCGAGAAGCTGTGCGACGGCATCGATCTTTCCTCGCAGGATCTGTTTACGGCGCTCTCCACGCGGTTGCGCGAGAAGCATTCGACCGTCGTGCGGATCATGCCTGTCGATGTCATGCGCGAGACGTTGCGCCGCTGGGACCGCCATCGCCGGCAGCTGCTGATCTCCGAACTGGTCGATGCGCCCGGCCGCGCCTTCCAGCTCGCGATCCAGATCGCGCTTTCGGAGAACGGTACCGTCATCGACAGCATTGTCGCGCGCGGCGGCCCGCTCGACGATACGCCGCGCAGGCTTTACCGCATCACACTGGCAAACTATTTCGCGGCGGCCGTGATGATGCCCTATCAGGCGTTTCATTCTGCCGCCGAAGCACTCGGTTACGACCTGCAGGTGCTGGGACAGCGCTTCAATGTCGGCCTCGAGCAGATTTGCCACCGGCTGACCACGCTGCAACGGCCGAACGCGCGCGGTGTGCCGTTCTTCATGCTGCGTGTCGACAACGCCGGTAACGTCTCCAAGCGATTTTCGTCGGGCACGTTTCCGTTCTCGAAATTCGGCGGGACATGCCCGTTGTGGAACGTGCACTCGACGTTCGACACACCAGACCGGATGCTGCAGCAGGTTGTCGAATTGCCGGATGGCAGCCGTTACTTCTCGATTGCGCAGATGCTGCGGCGTCCTGCCGCGCCTTATCCGCAGCCGCAGCCGCGCTTTGCGATCGGGCTTGGCTGCGAAATACGCCATGCTTCGAAGCTCGTTTACGCCAGCGGTCTCGATCTCGAAAAGGTTCAGGGAACGCCGATTGGCGTGAATTGCCGTCTGTGCGAGCGGGAGAACTGCAGCCAGCGGGCCGAGCCGCCGTTGACCCGCACCTTGATCCTCGACGAGAATACGCGCCGCGTGTCGTCGTTCTCGTTCAGCAATGCGCGGGAATTGTAGATCGCACGCCATCGAATTTCCCTCAAGCCGGTGAACCATGCTGTCACGCGCCTTCAGATTGTTACTTGCTGCCGCATCGGCTTCATTCCTTGTCACCGACGCATTTGCGCAAACTCAGGCCTGCCGCGCGGGAACGAGCTTCGACCGCTTTCTTGCTGAGCTGAAGCAGGATGCCGCCAAGGAAGGCGTGTCGCAACGTGCCATCGCGAGCGCCTCCCCATTCCTCGTCTACGATCCCTCCATCGTCAATCGCGACCGCGGCCAGCGCGTTTTCGGCCAGATCTTCACTGAGTTTTCCGGCCGTATGGCGTCCGAAGGCCGCCGCGTGAAGGGGCAGCAGCTGATCCAGCAGTACGGGCAGTATTTCTCGCGCGCGGAAAAAGAATACGGCGTGCCTGCTCCGGTCATCACTGCGTTCTGGGCACTGGAAAGTGACTTCGGTGCCGTGCAAGGCAAGCTGTCGACTCTGCGCTCACTTGTGACCCTCGCTTATGATTGTCGCCGCTCGCAGATGTTTCATGACGAGACCATCGCGGCCTTGAAGATCGTGGATCGCGGCGATCTCGCGCCGGATCAGATGATCGGCTCATGGGCCGGCGAACTCGGTCAGACACAGTTTCTGCCCGGACATTATTTCAACTACGCGGTCGACTATGACGGCGATGGGCGCCGCGATCTGCTGCACAGCGCCCCGGACGTGATCGGCTCGACGGCCAACTACATCGCAACGGGTCTGAAGTGGCGGCGCGGCGAACCGTGGCTGCAGGAAATCCGCGTGCCTCCGAATTTGCCGTGGGAAAAAGCCGATCTCACCGTCAAGCTGCCGCGCTCGCAATGGGCGCAGTATGGTGTAACGCTCGCCGACGGACGACCCTTGCCGAAGGACGACATGCCGACATCGGTTTTGCTGCCGATGGGACGCACCGGCCCGGCATTTCTCGCCTATTCAAATTTCGGCGCATACACCGAATGGAACAATTCGCTGATCTACGCGACGACTGCCGCCTATCTCGCGACCCGCATTGCGGGTGCAAAACCGATGACCAAGCCCGTGACGCCGGTCGTGCAGTTGCCGTTCGAGCAGATCAAGGAACTGCAACAGCTTCTCGCGCGTCAGGGCTTTAATGTCGGTAAGATCGACGGCGTGCTCGGCCAGCAAAGCCGCATCGCGGTGAAGACCGTGCAGGTCAAATACGGCCTGCCCGCCGATTCGTGGCCGACGGAAGAGCTGCTGTCGCGGATGCGCGGTACGCCACGCTGATTGTCAATCGTTTCCTGCGGGTTGCGGCCTTAACCTCGGCTTCCTACGTTTGCGGTCCTGTATTTGAAAGACCCCGCATCACGAGGAAACATCCATGTCGTTTTACGAAGGTTCTGCGCCGGTTTTCGAGCGCCAGCTGACGGCGTTGTCCGCCATTCTCGACAAGGCCGAGGCCTACGCCAAAGAGAAGAATATCGACCCGAGCGTGCTTCTGAACGCACGGCTGCATCCGTCGATGTATCCGCTCACCCGCCAAATCCAGCTCGCTTGTGACTTCTCCGGCAAAGCGTGCGCGCGTTTCACGCAGACCGAACTGCCTTCGATGCCGGACACCGAAACGACGTTCGAGCAACTGCAAACGCGGATCAAGAAAGTGCTTGGCAACATCAAGGCACTGCCCGCCGCGAAGTATCAAGGCGCGGAAAAACGTGACATTACGTTTCCGGTCGGGCCCGACAAGACGATGACGCTCACGGGCCAACAGTTTCTCAACCACTCCGTCTTTCCGAATTTCTTCTTCCATTGCGCCACCGCCTACGACATTCTTCGGCACAATGGCGTCGAATTGGGCAAACGCGATTTTCTCGGCGTCGCATAAAGCTGCCGGATGCGGCCGGAAGAGAAATCATCTCTTTCGGTTGCCGTTTGGCGAATGTTGTTTTCGCCCGATAGCACTTCGCTGCATGACTGCTCTGTTCAACGTCGTGTGACTTGAAGCCATCGCAGCAGGCCTTTACATGCAGTTGCATCGACATCGACTGCACTGGAAAGACCATGACAGCTTCAAAACTTTTTGAATCCTACAAGCTCGGCCCGATCACTCTTGCAAATCGCGCGGTGATGGCGCCGCTGACGCGCAATCGAGCGGTCGCAGGCCTCGTTCCCAATCCTCTCGCGGTCGACTACTACGGCCAGCGTGCATCGGCAGGGCTCCTCATCACCGAAGCCAGTCAGGTGTCGCAGCAGGGCCAGGGCTATCAGGACACGCCCGGCATCTACTCGAAGGAACAGATCGCGGGCTGGCGCAAGGTCACTGGCCGCGTGCATGAACGCGGCGGCAAGATTTTTCTCCAGCTCTGGCATGTCGGACGGATTTCTCACGTCGATTTGCAGGAAAACGGACAAGCGCCGGTTGCACCGTCTGCCATTCGAGCCAAGGGCAAGACATTCGTCGGCGGTACGTTTGCCGATGTTTCGGAGCCGCGCGCGCTCGAACTGAGCGAAATTCCCGGCATCGTCGATTCGTTCAAGCGCGGTGCATCGAACGCGATCGAGGCGGGATTTGACGGCGTCGAAATTCACGGCGCGAACGGTTACCTGCTCGATCAGTTCGCGAAGGACGGTTCGAACAAGCGCACGGATGCTTACGGCGGCTCGATTGAGAATCGCGCCAAGCTGATGCTGGAAGTCTCGAAGGCCGTTTCTTCGGCAGTCGGGGCCGAGCGAACCGGCATCCGCATTTCCCCGGTTACGCCAGCGAACGACGTATCCGACAGCAATCCCCAGCCGCTGTTCGACCACATCGTCGATGGATTGAACGCGCTGAAGCTCGTCTACATCCATGTCATCGAAGGTGCGACCGGCGGTCCGCGCGACATCGCTCCGTTCGATTACGACAGCCTGCGCAAGCGCTTCAAAGGCACTTACATCGCCAACAATGGCTACGATTTCAAATTGGCGAATGAGCAGTTGAACGCGAACAAGGCCGACCTGATTGCGTTCGGCAAGCTGTTCATCTCCAATCCAGATCTCGTCGAACGCCTGAAGCTCGGCGCGTCGCTGAACGAGCCCGACAAGGCGACGTTCTATGGCGGCGGCGCGAAGGGCTATACCGATTATCCCAAGCTCGCCGAAGCCAAGGCTCCGGCGGCCTAAGACGGGCGACCAAAGCAAAAAGGCCGGGATCAGGTCCCGGCCTTCTTCGCATCTGAGTTCCCGGATGATTTAAGCGACGACCGCTTCGTGACCGACGGCCAAAAATCGCGTCGCGGCGCGTTCCGCCTCGCGCGCGCTGGAAAAGACGCGGCCGTCGAGCGGATTAAAGCGGTGAGACGCCGCGAAAAAACGAAAGCCCTTTTTCTCTCGTACCACAATACCCGCCGCTTCTGAGCTGACTTCGATGATGTAGGTGTCCGACATTCTATTTGTCCGTTGCCCAACCCGTTACGATTTCTCCGGCGCGACAACGCCGGATGACACAAAAGGTTTCGTCCATTTCCGGACGCCTATTTTCCTACTCAGGCGGCATTCCAATCGATCCTCTCCCCGTTCTCTATGCATGTCGCGGGCCAAACCGAAACCAACAGTAATCCACGGCAATTTGACCGGGCCGAGGGCAAATCGTGACTCGCGGCTGTGCAACGCGCCGAAGCTCTAGGCGCTTCGTGCGACAGGCCGATAACGGATCGATGGACCGAATGCGACGCGGTGGCGGCGAGAATCAGGCAGAGACCGGCGCCGGATTCTGGTTGATGGGCGTCGGATGTCCCTGCTCGTCGACCGCAACATAAGTGTAGTTGCCGTCGGTAACGAGAATGGATTTCTCCACATTGCGCCGCTGCACCCACGCTTCGAGATGCACGCAGATCGACGTGCGGCCGACGCGCACCGTGTTGGCATAAACCGACACCACATCGCCGACAAATACCGGCTTGCGGAAAGTCATCGCCTCGACGGCAACCGTGACGTTGCGCGTCTTGGTCGTCTTGTAGGCAAAAATGCTGCCCGCCAAATCCATCTGGCTCATCAGCCAGCCGCCGAAAATATCGCCGTTCTGGTTGGTATCGGCCGGCATCGCAAGATTGCGCGTCGATAGTTCGCCGCTCGGTGCATCGGGTGCAGGCGCGGCATGAATGGGCGTGTCGGGCATTCAACAAATTCCATCAATCGAGAAAATTACTTGTATTGGCTCCAGCCGGCGTCCGGCTTGAAGCGTTCGCCGAACTTGGCGCGGAGATTTTCCAGCGTCGCAATAATATCGGCCGCGCCGCGCTTTTTGGCGTAGTTCACCGGGCCGCCCCGGAACGGCGCATAGCCGGTGCCGAAAATCATCGCACCGTCGACGAGATCGCCATTGTCCACGATGCCCTCGCGCAGGCAGGCGACGCAGACATTCGACATCGGCAGCACAAGCCGGTCGATCATTTCCTGTGTCGGCTTCTCTGAGGACGGCGTCTTCACTGCGTGGCCGTCTTTCCAAACGTAAAATCCCTTGCCGGTCTTGCGGCCGAGGTCGCCGTTCTTGACCTTGTCCCGCAGCCAGTCCGGCGCAGGCGGCAGCGCCTGATCGCCGAATTTCGAGCGCAGCATGTCGCCGACGGCAAGACAGATGTCGAGGCCGACCTGATCGGCCAACTCAATCGGTCCCATCGGCATGCCGAATTTTTCCGCCGCAGCGTCGATGGTTTCCTTCGGTATTTTCTCGTCGAGCATCACCATCGCTTCCAGCATGTACGGCGTGAGTGCGCGGTTGACGAGGAAGCCCGGCGAACTTTTCACCGGCAGCGGCAGACGATCGATGCCGCCAACGAAGTTGATCGCCTTCTTGAGAGACCCCGGGTCGACGCCGTCATGGCTGACGACTTCAACCAGTTGCAGCCGCGATACCGGATTGAAAAAATGCAGCCCGAGCAGATGCTGCGGGTTTTTCAATGTCGTGCGCAAATCCTGCAATGGAATGCTGGATGTGTTGGTCGCGAGAATCGCGCCTTCCTTCATATTCGGCTCGATGCCGGCATAGACCTTCTGCTTGAGGCCGAGATTCTCCGGCACCGCTTCGATGATGAGATCGGCGTTGCGCACGCCCTGCCCGTTCATGTCCGGAATCAGGCGATCGAGCGCGTCGCGCTGATCGGTCTTCTTCTTGATGATCTTGCCGAACAGATCGGCCGCGCGCTTGATCGCGCCTGCAATCGGCTCCGGCTTCATGTCAGCGAGGGTAACGCGCAATCCCTCGTTCGCGCACCACGCCGCGATATCGCCGCCCATCGCACCCGCGCCGATCACATGAACATGTTCGACGGCGTTCTTGCCGTCGGTGAGCTTCTTCATCTGCTCGCGCAGGAAGAATACCCGAATGAGATTCTGCGCGGTCGGCGTCACCATGAGGTTAGCGAACGACGGCTTCTCGGCAGCAAGCATCGCCGAGCGGCTGCCGCCGTGCTTTTCCCACAGATCGATCAGCGCGTATGGCGCGGGATAATGTTCCTGCGGCGCGGACTTTTGCGCTTCCGCCCGCATGCGATTGCCGAGAATGCCGCGCACCGGGCCGAAATTCATCAGATGGCCAAGCAGGCTCTGCTTGTGCGGCTTCAGGCGACCGAAGATCGCGTCCTTCACGGCATTGCGGACATGGCGTTCCTGCGTCACCGCATCGACCAAGCCGAGCGACTTCGCCCTGCGCGCATCGATGGTCTTGCCGGTCAGCATCATCGTCATGGATTCAAGCGGGCTGACGAGATGGGTAAACCGCGCCGTGCCGCCGAGACCCGGATGCAGGCCGAGCATCACTTCGGGGAAGCCAAAGCGCGCATTGTCGATGGCGATGCGCGAATTGCACGCGAGCGCGATTTCCAGACCGCCGCCGAGGCAGAATCCGTGAACGACGGCGACGCTCGGAATTTTCAGCGCCTCCAGCCGGTCGACGACGGCATGCGCCTTGTTCATTTCATTTTCGACCTGGCGCGGATCGGTCGCACCGCGAAATTCATTGACGTCTGCGCCGGCGATGAAACCCGATGGCTTCGCAGACCTTATCACGAGTCCTGCCGGGCGTTCATTCTCGAGTGCAGCGACGATCTGCCCAAGCTCTTCGATCACATCGCCCGAAAGCGTGTTGGCGCTGGCATTGGCGCGGTCGAACAGGAGCCACGCGACGCCGTCCCCGTCGCGCGTCAGTTTGAAATTCTTGTAGGCACCTATAACTGCCGTCGGGCCGAGTTCAAGCACCCGGTCCTTGAGAGCGTCCATGATCCGTGAATCCATGATCGTTCCCTTACACTGTCTCGATGAGCATCGCGCCGCCGAGGCCGCCGCCGATGCATTCGGTGGCAATACCGCGCTTGGTGCCGAGCCGCTTCATCGCATTGACGAGATGCAGCACGATGCGGTTACCGCTGGTGCCGACCGGATGACCGAGACTGATTGCCCCGCCGTCGACATTCAGCTTCGATTGATCGAGCGTACCAGCGGCGCCGTCGAGGCCGAGAATCTCGCGGCAGAACGTGTCGTCGTTCCAGGCCTTAAGACATGCGAGAAGCTGCGAAGCGAATGCCTCGTTGATCTCCCACGTTTCGATGTCCTGCAATTTGAGATTGTTGCGCTTCATCAGATCGGTCGACGACAGCACCGGGCCGAAACCCATGATGCCGGGATCGAGACCCGCCCATTGGCTGTCGACGATCTTCGCTTTCGGCTTGAGGCCGTGTTTGCTGACCGCATCCTCCGACGCCAGAATCGTCCAGCATGCGCCGTCAGTGATCTGCGATGAATTTCCCGGCGTCACCTGTCCCCACGGGCGCTCGAACGCAGGTTTGAGTTTTGCGAGCTTGTCCATCGAGGAGTCGGGCCGCACGCCGTCATCGTGGTCGTAGAACTTGCCGTCCTTCGCAAAAGCTGTTTCGACCTCGCCTTTCAGAAATCCTTGCGCCTGCGCATTCGCGAGCCGCTTGTGACTTTCCACCGAATAAGCGTCGGCTTCCTCGCGCGTCACACCCATCAGATGCGCGATGACCTCGGCGGTCTGTCCCATGTTCAGATCGGTAACGGGGTCGGTCAATCCGCGTTCCAACCCGATGATCGGATTGAAATAGGATGGACGCACTTTCAGAAACGTTGCGATCCTTTGCAGCGGCGTTTTGGCGGTTGCGAATTTCGCAAACCAGCGCACGCCGGATTGCGGAAAAACCAGCGGGGCATAGCTCAACGCCTCCGCTCCGCCCGCAAGAATCATGTCGGCCTTTCCGGCTTCGATGTAGCGGTAGGCCGTGTCGATCGACTGCATGCCCGAGCCGCAGTTGATCTGTACGGTAAACGCAACCATGCGCTCGCCCATGCCGAGCCGAAGCGCTGCAACGCGCGCGGGATTCATTTCATCCGCGATGACGTTGACGCAACCGAGGATGACCTGATCAAACGCGTCGGGCGCGAACGGCTGACGCGCAAGCAAGGGACGGCCAGCCTGCACGGCAAGATCGACCGGCGTGAACGGACCGGGTCCGCCCTGCGCTTTCAGAAACGGCGTCCGCGCGCCGTCGATAATATAGACCGGACGCGCCATCAGCTTGCCGCCCGGTCAGGCGCCTGCTTGGAGTCGGCGCGCTTCTTGTAGATCGGCGACAGCACCTCTGGCGCGAAGTCGTCGACCTCGATCACCTTGCCGACGGCTTCATGTGCCGATTTCAGCTTCGCAGCTTCGTCGGCCGTGATGACGCCCTGCTTCAAGGCTTCATCCGGATCGCGCAAATGGGCTGCATGCATTTTCTTCTCGACCGGCTCGTTGGCGACGACGGCAAGAAAAGCGCGCTCCAGCCGTCCGAGCGGTCCGTCGTCGTCGATATGATAAAGTCCCGCGGTCAGCCGATCTCGTGCAGCCGAAGGGACAAGGATCAGCTGCGAACAGCGATGCACGACATCGTCGGACGGCCCGAGCGGATTTGCGCCGAGCGGCTGGACGATGAATTTCAGGATCGTCGCAACGAAGCGGTTCGGCATGTTGGCCAAAACCTCCGCCAGCCTGTTTTCCATGGTGCGGATGCCGTCTGCCATCACCCACTGAAGTGCAGCGAAGTCCGCATCCTGACGTCCCTCGTCTTCCCAGCGCTTCAAGGCGGCGGAGAGCAGATAGAGTTCGGAGAGAATGTCGCCGAACCGTGCCGACAGCATTTCGCGGCGCTTCAGCGCGCCGCCCAATGTCAGAAGTGCCATGTCTGCACACAATGCAAACGAGGTCGAGTAGCGCGAGAGCTGGCGATAGTAGCCGGTCGCGGCTCCCGCCTCGGGTGCGGACGCAAACATGCCGCCGGTCCAGCTTCGGCCCCATGCCCGGAAGAAATTCACGACGGCGTGGCCTGCATGCTTCCAGAAATATTTGTCGAAGTCGGCCAAGCCCTGCGTCTGGTCCGGGTTGCCGATGGCGTTGATTTCATCGAGCAAATAGGGATGCGCCCGCGTCGCGCCCTGCCCGAACACAATGAGATTGCGCGTCAGGATGTTTGCGCCCTCAACCGTAATCGCAACCGGCACAGACCGATAAAGTCCGCCCATGTAGTTTTGCGGGCCGTCGATCACGGCCTTGCCGCCATGCACGTCCATCGCATCGTCAACGACGATGCGCAGCCGCTCGGTGGCATGCAGTTTCATGATCCCGGAAATCACCGCCGGATGTTTGCCCTGATTGAGCGCGGCACACGTTAGACGCCGGGCCGCGTCGACCTGATACGCCGTGCCCGCGATGCGCGCGAGACGCTCCTCGATGCCTTCGAATTTTCCGATCGGCACATGGAACTGTTCGCGGATGCGCGCATAGGCACCTGTCACGCGCGCGCAATAAGCGGCACCTGCCGCCGACTGCGACGGCAGTGAAATGCCGCGCCCTGCCGCCAGCGCACTCATCAGCATTTTCCAGCCTTGGCCGATGCGTTCCTGCCCACCGATGATGTGATCCATCGGAATGAAAACGTCCTTGCCCCAGTTCGGGCCGTTCTGGAAAACCTGCATCGCCGGAAGATGGCGATGACCGATGGTGACGCCGGGCAAATTCGTCGGGATCAGTGCGACCGTAATCCCGAGGTCTTCCTCGCTGCCGATCAGATGATCGGGATCGTGCGCCTTGAACGCGAGGCCAAGCAACGTCGCGACGGGACCGAGCGTGATGTAACGCTTGTGCCAGTTCAGGCGCAGGCCGAGCGTTTCTTTGCCGTTGAACGTGCCTTTGCAAATGACGCCGGTATCGATCATCGATGCGGCATCCGAGCCGGCTTCAGGGCTGGTCAGACCGAAACATGGAATTTCGCGGCCGTCCGCAAGACCGGGCAGCCATTTCTGCTGCTGCTCCTTGGTGCCGAAGCGCATCAGCAATTCGCCCGGTCCGAGCGAATTCGGCACCATCACAGTGACAGCCGCCGCAACCGAACGCGACGAGATCTTCCGCACCACTTCGGAATGCGCGTAGGGAGAAAATCCGAGACCGCCGAATTCTTTCGGAATAATCATGCCGAAGAATTTGTTGCGCTTGATGAAGTCCCAGACTTCGGGCGGCAGATCGCGCCACTCCCAGTTGACCTTCCAATCGTCGATCATGCTGCAAAGCTGCTCGACAGGACCGCTGAGAAAAGCCGTTTCCTCAGCCGTGAGAGTCGCGGGCGCATTGGCAAGCAGCTTCGGCCAATCCGGATTGCCGGTGAAGAGGTCGGCGTCCCACCACACGTCGCCGGCCTCGAGCGCCTCGCGCTCGGTATCAGACATCGGCGGCAATGCTTTGTGCGCCCAGGCGTAGATCGGTTTGGTAATGAGATCGCGGCGAAGGGAGAAGCTCATGGGACGATCCTTTTTGACCGAGGTCGCACAGCAATCGGATTCGCAATCGGCTGATCGATTCTAGCGCCATTGGCAGGCGGCGGAAACAGGCTCTGTGCCATTCGGAAATTGCAGCCAAATCAGTCAAAACAACAGGCGCGCCAATAACCTGCACGATAGCCTAACGTTCCGGAAACGCTGCATAAACAATCGGACACAAAATCAAGTCTTGTTGACCCAAAGACGCTTAGCCTAGCGCGGCCGCACCATCTCGAACATCATGTCGGGGCGGATTTCGGCGTAGTCGCCCATGCGACCGGCTCGCAAGATCGGGTGCGCTTCGGCGGTCTGATAAACGCCGTCCTTGATCAACCGCTTGTCGATATAGACAGCAACGACTTCGCCGAACACCATCCAGGCGTCGGCCTTGGCGCCGTCAGCCCCCTGAAGCTGAATGAGTTGCGTCAGCTTGCATTCGAACGACGCGAGACTCTCGCCGACGCGCGGCACCTTCACCTTGCGGCTCGATACCTTGGTCAGGCCGGAAATCGTGAACTCGTCGGTTTCGTGCGGTACGCTTGCCGAGGTCATGTTCATCTGCTCGCCGATGTGTTTGGTGGCGAGATTCCAGCAAAACTCCTTGGTCTCCTGAACGTTCGCAACCGTGTCCTTCCATCCGACGCTGGAGAAGCCGATGATCGGCGGATGGTAATTGAACGCATTGAAAAAACTGTAGGGCGCGAGATTTACGTGTCCCTTTGAGTCCTGCGACGAAATCCAGCCGATCGGGCGCGGTCCGACGATGGCATTGAACGGATCGTGACGAAGGCCGTGACCGTCTTTCGGTTCGTAAAAATGAAAATCGCTCATCAGAAATCTACCGTCCATTTTCCGCCGGGTCGCGGTGAATCGGATCGACCCACAGCACCGTCTCCGGCTTCTCGGCCGGCTCGATGTCGAGATTGATCGCAATCGCCTCGCCATCGCTGCGCACCAGTACGCATTCGAGGACTTCATCGCGGCTGGCATTGATTTCCTGATGCGGCACGTAAGGCGGAATGAAAATGAAATCGCCAGAGTTCGCTTCGGCGGTGAATTGCAGGTGCTCGCCCCATCGCATGCGCGCCTTGCCGCGCACGACGTAAATGATGCTTTCGAGATGGCCGTGATGATGCGCGCCGGTTTTCGCGTCGGGCTTGATCGTCACCGTGCCGGCCCACAATTTCTGCGCGCCGACGCGCGCGAAATTGATCGCGGCCTTGCGATCCATACCGGCGGTCGATGGAACATTCGGATCGAGCTGATTGCCGGGAATGATGCGCACGCCGTCATGTTTCCAGCGTAAATCGTGATTGTGCGGCATGGACATTTTTCTTCTCTCGCCAGTGTTTCCAGTCAATATGATTTCGGAAGGCCCAAAACTTTCTCGGCAATGAAGCTGAGAATGAGCTGCGGGCTGATCGGTGCGATGCGCGGGATCATCACTTCGCGCAGATAGCGCTCGACATGATATTCCTTGGCATAACCGAATCCGCCATGCGTCATCACCGCCTGCTGGCATGCATCGAAACCTGCTTCACCGGCCAGATATTTCGCGGCATTCGCAGCAGGCCCGCACGGCAGGCTGTGATCGTATTGCCAGGCCGCCGATAGCGTCATCAGCCATGCGGCTTCAAGGTCCATCCAGTTTTTCGCCAGCGGATGCTGGATCGCCTGATTCTGTCCGATGGGCCAATTGAAAACGACGCGTTGCTTCGCATAAGCCGCCGCGCGAGATAACGCGAGCTTCCCAAGGCCGATGGCCTCGGCCGCGATCAGTACGCGTTCGGGATTCATCCCGTGCAAAATGTATTCGAAACCGCGCCCCTCCTCGCCGATGCGATCTTCGACCGGAACGGCAAAGTCCGAAATGAACAGCTCATTGGAGTCGACGGCCTTGCGCCCCATCTTTTCGATTTCGTGGACCGCTATGCGCGAACGATCGAAGTCGGTATAGAACAAACTCAATCCGTGCGTTGGCGTCTTGACGTCTTCCAGCGGTGTCGTGCGCGCGAGCAGCAGAATTTTATGCGCGACCTGCGCCGTCGAAATCCAGACCTTCTGACCGTTGACGATGTATTTGCCCCCCTGCCGGATAGCGCGCGTCTTCAACTGCGTGGTGTTGAGCCCCGTATTCGGCTCTGTCACCGCAAAGCACGCCTTCTCGCGGCCTTCGACAATGCCCGGCAACATTCGCCTGCGCTGCTCGTCCGTGCCGAACACGACGACGGGATTAAGCCCAAACACATTCATATGGACCGACGACGCACCGGCCATGCCCGCGCCGGACTCCGAAATCTCGCGCATCATGATTGCGGCTTCGGACACGCCGAGGCCCGCACCGCCGAATGCTTCAGGAATGCAGATGCCGAGCCAGCCTCCCTTCGCGATGGCATCGTAGAACTCGTGAGGAAAACCGCCGTCACGGTCCCTGGTCAGCCAATAGGCGCCGTCGAAGCGGGCACAGATTTTCGCGATCGCATCGCGAATGGACTCCTGCTGTGCCGTGAGTGCAAAGTCCATTGAGAACGATCCCGCAAATCGCTAAAGATTGAGACCAATCCGCATACTAGAACGGATCGTATCGAAGGGAGCAAGATCATATGGCAACGGATCACGACACGCTGGTTGCGCTGAACCGCGACTATATCGATTCCGTCCAGAATTCCGACGTGACGCGGTTCGACGAAATCCTCAGCCCCGAATTCTACTGCTCGAACCCCGATCGCTCACTCGTCGATCGCGCGCAGTTTCTGAAGCAGACCGAAAAGCCCGTTGCAATCAAGAATCTGAAGGCCGAGGACGTGATCATCCGCATCTTGGGAGATGTTGCGATCATCCACGCGCGAACGAGTTACCTCATGCCTGACGGCAACGCAGGCGCGGGACGCTATACAGATGTCTGGGCGAAGCAGAACGGCCAATGGCTTGCCGTCTCAGCTCACGTCACGCGATAGATTCCTTCAGAGCCGCGCAAGACGCGCACTGCCTATTTTGCCGATCCGTCGCAAAGCACGCTTCCGTCGCCATCGAGTTGACAGGACTTCCCCGTTCCATGTCTGCTGTCGTTACACTGCGCGATGGCGCGCTGGGTCGCTGTCGCCGAGTCCGGTGCGATCGCCCATCCCGCACCAGTGACCGGATCGCTGCCTTCAGCGTTTGCAGCGACTGCCACGCATTGATCGCTGAACGTGCCGATCAGGATGCAGGCCTTGCCGGTCGCCGGATTGCGGGCCGCACGGCAATCCTTCATCGCCTTTGATGACGCATCCGGATCATTGATCTGGATGCTCCACCTGAAACCCTTGTTCGGATCGCCCTGCGGGATACCCACCGCGAGCGCGCCTTCGGCGAAGCTCGAACTTGAAAATGCCGCGGCTATGCAGGCTGCCATCATAGCCAGAATATATTTCCTCATTGTGTTGCCCCCCCAACTCTGCCCGAACGAAGTTCAGCAGGCTCGAAAGAGCCTGTCGAGAATGATTGGTCGCGATGGTGAGGAAAAAAGTTTTGGTAGCGAGAGAGGGACTCGAACCCCCGACCCCAGGATTATGATTCCCGTGCTCTAACCAGCTGAGCTACCTCGCCAAATGCCCGATGCCCTTTTGCGAAAAAGCGGCTGCGAACCGGCGGCATATAAGGAGCCGTGCAAATGCCTGTCAAGCAACGGCAGGCGTCCGCCAGGCGCTCATTTCGGCCGGATTGTCGGATCGCCGCCGGGGCTTCCTGGCGGAGGAATGACAGGCATTTTCCCGACATTCGGCGCAGGCGCATGCATCTGCGGATCGACATTCGGCGGCGGGCAGAGAACCCCGTCGGACTTCGCCAATTTATCGCCGAGCGGCTCGGTGGCCTGACCCGTCGTTGTGTCGCGGGGCGCGATGGTGCCGTCATCTGGCATGGCCCGCGTCGGTGCGCAATTCTGTGCTCCGCTGCGCTCGATATTCGGCGGCGCTGTTTCAGGCGCCGGCGTCTTCAGCGTGGGAGGCGCCTGTGCGAACGCACTGCCAGCACTGGTCAGCAGCAAAGCCATCGCCACGAATTTCAGTTTCATCTGCATGGGAACTTAACGGCTTGAAAGCACCGATGTTCCCTGCGGCCAAATCGCGCTAGCTCTTGCGATAACGGATCAGCGAGAAATGCCCCATCGGCGGCATCGGGCGGCGTTCGACCAGCGTTGCTCCGCCGTGTTTTGCGGCCCAGTTCACAAGCCGATCCCATGGAAATTCCGGCCGCCAGCCGAGCCTGCGTGCAAGCGGCGCGAAACCGAGTTCGAAAATTTTCCGCGGGCCGCTTTCCGCGCCGATGTGATTGACGAGGATCAATTCGCCGCCGGGTTTCAGCACGCGCATGAAATCGTCGAGCGTCGCTTCGGGATCTGGAACCGCGGTGATGACATATTGCGCAACAACCGCATCGAACGAATGGTCGGGGAACGCGAGATTCTTCGCATCCATCACCGAGAGCGTTTCGACATTGGTCAGATTGAGCGCCCGGACCCGCTCCTGCGCTTTGCGCAGCATCGGTTCGGAAATATCGACGCCGTGCAATTTCGTTGCACGCGAATAGTCCGACAGCGACAGTCCGGTACCTACGCCGACATCGAGAATGCGCCCGCCGATGGCGTCTGCGACCGCGATAGTCGACTTTCGGCCTTCGTCGAAGACCTTGCCGAAGACCATGTCGTAGATCGGAGCCCACGCGGCATAAGCCTTCGCCACCCCGGCGCGGTTGATGTCCTCTGCCATGCTGCTAACCGGCGACGGTCTCGCGAGCAGCCAACGGCGAGCGCTCGGCCTTTGGCGATGCACTCTTGATAAAGCCGCCGCCAAGCACGCGCGCCTGCCCTGATGGCGCGTCGTAGAATACGCAAGCCTGACCGGGTGATACGCCCTCTTCGCCATCGACAAATTCGACAACATACTCGCCGCCGATCTTGCGCAGCCATGCTGGCCGCTGAGGCCGGGTCGAGCGGACCTTGACGAAAATTTCCAGACCGTTCGCGATCGCTTTGTCGAGCGCCCCGTCTCCGATCCAGTTGATGTCGCGCAGTTCGATGGTCCTGACGCTCAGCGCCTCTCGCGGTCCAACCACCACGCGGCGCGTGTCCGCATCGAGGCGCACAACGTAGAGCGGCGCACTCGCAGCGATACCGATACCGCGCCGCTGGCCGATGGTGAAATTGACGATGCCGTGGTGCTGGCCGAGAATCTTGCCGTCGAGATCGACGATGTCGCCGGGCGCAAGCGCGTTCGGCTTCAGACGCTCGATCACTTCGGTGTAGCGCCCGGTCGGCACAAAGCAGATGTCCTGACTGTCATGCTTATCCGCTACCGACAGTCCGAAGCGGCGCGCAAGTTCGCGGGTCTGCGCCTTGGTCATGTCGCCCAACGGAAAGCGAACGTCGGCAAGTTGATCCTGCGTCGTCGCGAACAGGAAGTAACTCTGATCCCTGTCGGCGTCGGCTGCACACAGCAGCGACCGGGATCCATCGCTCAGACGGCGCGATGCAACGTAGTGCCCGGTCGCCAATGCCTTGGCGCCGAGTTCGCGCGCAGTCGACAAGAGATCGCGAAACTTGATCGAGCGGTTGCATTCGATGCACGGCACCGGCGTTTCACCGTGAACATAACTCTCGGCAAAGCTCTCGATGACGGATTCGCGGAAGCGGTCTTCGTAATCCAGTACGTAGTGAGGAATGCCGATGCGGGCGGCGACGTCGCGCGCGTCGTGAATGTCCTGTCCCGCGCAGCAGGCACCCTTGCGGTGCGTCGCTTCGCCGTGATCGTACAATTGCAGCGTCACGCCGACGACGTCGTAGCCTTCGGACTTCAGAAGCGCAGCCGTCGTCGAGGAATCGACGCCGCCGGACATGGCGACGACGACCCGCGTATCTTCCGGCCGGCCCTCAAGATCGAGGCTGTTGAGCATGGTTCGGACAATCCCAGTTGTGGCGGCATGACGCCGCCTCCAACCGCTACGCTTGAATGATGGCCTTTATTATAGAGCCGCTCCCCGTGAAGCAATCGACCCCTGAGGGCCGGGAAACAGGGGGAAAATCTTGCCGCCGGGCAGAAACACGCCGGCCGAAAACGCCCAAAATCATCCTCATCGCTCAATCAAGACATTGAAATTACTTATCTTTTCTGAGTACAGGCGATGGCCCGGTCCTTGCTGAAGTCTTGGTGCGTATCACCGTGAAAGGCCACCCGTGTTCCGAGTCAGCCCAGAAACAGCCGCCTCCGCAGCCTCCCTCAACGCGCGGACCAAACAGACCCGTTCGCAGCCGTCGGATTCCGATGGCTTTTCGGCACTTGTCGACAGCAACGCGCCGAACAATTCGCGCGATGCGGCACCGGCAACCGATGCGCAGCCGCAACGGCTGGACGGCGGCGATACCCCTTCAAAAGCCGACAACCGCCCCGATACGCGCACCGACAGCCAAGCCGATGGCAGCGGCAAGCGGACACTGAAATCGTCCAAGGCCGACTCAAAGGCCGCCCCGAAGGACGGTACGCAGACCGGCGTGAAAACCAATTCAAAGACCGTTTCCAAGGCCGGAGCCAAAACTGAAATCAGCGCTGCGACCGCTGTCTCCGCGGACACGACCGACTTGCAGACGGCAACCGACATTACCACAACCGCGACGCTTCCAGATCAAACGGCTCAGGCTGTCACCGGCGACGTCAAGCTGACCGCCGATGCAACGGCTGCGATCGCGCAGGTCGTCGGCGTTTCTAAGGACGGGGCGGGTTCGACGACCGACGACAAATCCAAGGACTCCAATTCGACGGATGCGGCAGCGCCAGAAGTTGCCGTTGTCGCCGATGCGACCGCGATCGTTGCAGTCATCGTTCCTGTCGTAGCAGTTCCAAACGGCCAGACTGCGGCGATCAAGCCTGCGACCGATGACGCAATCAGCGGCATCAAGCCCGCGACAATTCAGGCCCCAGCGACGACCGCTGCCGCAGCAGATTTCGTGTCCGCGACTGACGGCGTCCAAACCAAAGCGGACGCAAAGACCGATACGTCGGCTACAGCTTTGAATACGGCTGTTCAGAACGATGCTCCGGCCACGGCATCGGACGCAACGACTCTTGCAGCCAAGGTAACGGCCCCAACGACCAATGCGGAAGCCGCAACGGCGGTGCAAGCGTCCGCCCAAACGGTCGTGACCGATGAAGCGATTCCGGCAGACACGACGGATGCGCCCGTTGATTTCGCCAAGCCAGCTTCCACCGTCAAGCCGAAGGCCGCTCCTATCGCAACGGCGACCGAAAAAACGGCGCTTACCGACTCCGATGCCAAGACTGACGCTGTTCAGACTTCATCATTCACGGGTCAAACTGCCGAGACGGCGAAGCCGCATGGTACGGAACACGCCAAGGCGGACACCGACAAGGTTTCGGCGCAGCCCGACAAGGCCGATGCCACACCGTCCGACACAAAGCCGGCAACTGCGCATGCAGCTGCCGCACCGGCACCTGCCGATCACCGCGCCCCCGCGGTCCGTTCGACCGACATCAATCTTCCGCCGGTGCAGACCCAGCAGACGCAGCCTCTACAGAACCCGCAACCGAATCTCACCGTCACTCCCGCTCAGATCAATACGACGCTGGCAAACACGCCCGTGCCGGTCAGCGGCCTTGCCGTCGATATCGCACTCAAAGCTGCAGGCGGTTCGAGCCGTTTCGACATTCGTCTGGATCCGGCAGAACTCGGCCGCATCGATGTCCGTCTCGATGTCGACAAGCACGGCAACGTGACCTCGCATCTGACGGTCGAGAAGCCGGCCACGCTCGACATGTTGCGGCAGGACGCGCCGAAGCTGCAGCAGGCGCTTGAAGATGCGGGTCTCAAAACCGGAGATAGCGGGTTGCAGTTCAGCCTGCGCGACCAGTCATCCGGCCGCAACGACAACAACGACGGATCGGGCCGCAATTCGCATCGCCTGATCGTTTCGGAAGACGACACCGTGCCCGCGCAGATCGCCGGGCAAACCTACGGACGCGGGCTCGCATCGAGCAGCGGCGTCGACATCAGGGTTTGAGGAGACAGTCATGGCGATAGATGCAACCATGCCGACGGCGGTTACGTCCGCAGCAGCGGCGGCGACCAGCAGCACCAGCACGACCAGCACCACGAGTTCGAACTCGACCACGGGTCTTGCGAATAACTTCCAGACCTTTCTGACGCTGCTGACCACGCAGCTGCAGAATCAGAACCCGCTCGACCCGCTCGATACCAATCAATTCACCGCGCAGCTCGTGCAGTTCGCGCAGGTCGAACAGCAATTAAAGGCGAACGACCAGCTCACTTCGCTCGTTGCGCTGCAAAAGACCGCGCAATCGACGCAGGCGCTCAATTTCGTGGGCTCGACCGTCGCTGTCGATGGCAGCACGGTGGCCTTCAACGGGTCTGCGACGTGGAATCTGAACGCTGCGAAGGACGCCAACGCAACCATCACGATCGCGAACTCGGCCGGCCAGGAAGTCTACAACGGCGGCTATTCGTTGACCTCGGGCAATTCCAGTTTCGTATGGGACGGCAAGGGCAACGACGGCACGCAATGGCCGCCGGGCAACTACAAGATGACTGTCGCTGCAAAGGACTCGCAGGGCAATCCCGTGACCGTCTCGACCGAAATTCAGGGCGTGGTCGATTCCGTCGATCTCACCGCGACGCCGGCGCTGCTGTCGATGGGCGGCAACAACTACACCGTCGATCAGATCAAGCGCGTGATCCGCACGACGACTTCATCTTCATCGTAGCGCGACCTCTCAAATATGAATCAAATCTAAACCCGCTCTCGGCTGCGAGAGCGGGTTATTCGCGTTCAACGAGATTTGTATTGGAGACATGAACTTAGGCAAATTTTAAGCCCGGACGGGTAGGTTGTTCCCACGAGTTCAGTAGTTTTCGAGTTTGTGAGTACACCATGACAGAGCCCCACCGCCCGAGGGTCAAGTACGTCATCGGGCCAGATGGCAGTCCGTTGACGATTGCCGATCTTCCAGCGCCCGGCACCAAGCGGTGGGTTATCCGCCGCAAAGCCGAGGTTGTCGCCGCTGTCCGCGGTGGCCTTCTTTCGCTTGAAGAAGCCTGCAGCCGCTACACGTTGACGGTCGACGAATTCCTGTCCTGGCAGTTCTCCATCGATCAGCACGGCCTTGCCGGCCTGCGCACCACGCGCATCCAGCAGTATCGCCAGTAAAAAAAACCCTTCCATCGAGACGATTTGACGAAAACCGGCTCCCGATCGGGAGGCTGGTTTTCGGCAATTTGACGTTTTCGGCTCGCCGTTAACCGGCGTTAACCATCTGGAAACCATACCTAGGCAATTCTTGCCCAGTCGGCATGTAGCCGAATCTGGGGCTGGTTCGTTGCAGGGTCTGTTGGCATTTCTCAAAAGTCTGGGTGCGGCGCGAATGGCGGCCATGATCGCCGTAACGCTCGCCCTTGTCGGCTTTTTCGGCTTCGTCATCATGCGCGTCACCTCGCCGCAAATGACCACCCTCTTCACGGACCTTTCCTATGAGGACTCCTCAGGCATCATCAAGGAGCTGGATCGCCAGGCGATCCCTTATGAACTGAAGAACGACGGCGCCATCATCATGGTGCCCAAGGACAAGGTCACCAAGCTGCGCATGAAGCTCGCAGAAGGCGGCATGCCCAAAGGCGGCGGCGTCGGCTACGAAATCTTCGACAAATCCGACGCGCTGGGCTCGACGAGCTTCGTCCAGAACATCAATCACCTGCGCGCGCTGGAGGGCGAGCTCGCCCGCACCATCAAGGCCATCGACCGCATTCAGGCCGCCCGCGTCCATCTGGTTCTGCCGGAACGGCCATTGTTTTCCCGCGAAACGCCGGAGCCTTCGGCTTCCATCGTCCTGCGCGTGCGCGGCCAGCTTGAGCCCGCGCAGGTCCGCGCCATCCGCCATATCGTCGCCTCCGCCGTCAACGGCATGAAGGCGCAGCGCGTTTCCATCGTCGATGAAACCGGACAGCTGCTCGCCAACGGCGGCGCCGATGGCGATTCCGGCGACGGCGTGACCGGCGACGAGCGCCGCGCAGCCTTTGAGAAGCGCATGCGCAGCCAAGTCGAACAGATCGTCTCGTCCGTGGTCGGCTCGGGCCGCGCGCGCGTGCAGCTCTCCGCCGACTTCGATTACAACAAGATCACCCAGACATCGGACAAGTTCGATCCCGAAGGCCGCGTGCTCCGCTCGAGCCAGACGCGCGAAGAATCCTCCGCGACCGCAAGCGCCAACGACGGCCAAGTGACCGTCAACAATGAATTGCCCGGCAATCAAGGCTCCGCGAACGGCGCTCCATCGCCGAAAGACCAGAGCAAAAAGAGCGAGGAAATCAACAACTACGAGATTTCCCGCACCACCAAAACCGAAGTCACGGAGGCCGGCCGCGTCAACCGCATCTCCGTCGCCGTGCTGGTCGACGGCACCTACAACAAGAACGAGAAGGGCGAAACCGTCTACGCCGCGCGACCGAAAGAAGAGCTCGATCGCATCGCCACCTTGGTGCGTTCCGCCATCGGCTTCGAGCAGAAGCGCGGCGATCAGGTCGAAGTCGTCAATCTGAAATTTGCGGAAGAACCGTCGGTCATTCCGGTGAACGAGCCGAAGGGCCTGCTCGGCATGTTCCAGTTCACCAAAGACGACATCATGTATTTCATCGAACTCGGCGTGATGTCGGTTCTCGGCCTGATCGTCCTGCTGATGGTTGTCCGCCCATTACTCAAGCGCGTGCTCGCTTCCGATCCGGCGGCGGCACCGAAGGCCGCCTTGCCCGCGCCGATCGAGGCTGCAGCGCCGACCGCCACACAGCTCACGCATAACGCGACTTCGCAAATGATCGACGTCGCGCAGGTTCAAGGTCAGGTTCACGCGCAGTCCGTTCATCGCGTCGGCGAACTCGCCGAGCGCAACCCGACCGAAACCGCTTCGATTATCCGTCAGTGGCTTACAGAACCGGCGTGATCTGACATGGCAAACGCACCCGCACTCCCGGCACCCAACACCAGCGACATCGCAGGCGTCGTCGCAACGCTCGCGAGTCGCCAGGCCGGCCGGCCGCGCGCAAAGCCGTTGAGCGGTCCCAAGCGCGCAGCGATCATGATGCTCGCGCTCGGCGAGCAGTACGGCGGAAAAGTCTGGTCGATGCTCGACGACGACGAGGTGCGCGAATTGTCGCTCGTGATGTCTCAGCTCGGCACGGTCGAAGCCGATGTCGTGGAAGACCTCATGCTCGAATTCGTCTCGCGCATGTCCGCGTCCGGCGCACTGATGGGCAATTTCGACGCCACCGAGCGTCTGCTGCAGCAATATCTGCCGTCCGAGCGCGTCAACGGCATCATGGACGAAATTCGCGGTCCCGCGGGCCGCAACATGTGGGAGAAGCTCTCCAACGTTCAGGAGGAGGTTCTCGCGAACTATCTCAAGAACGAATACCCGCAGACGATTGCCGTCGTTCTCTCCAAGCTGAAGCCCGAACACGCCGCCAAGGTGCTTGCGATCCTGCCGGAAGACATGGCGCTCGACGTTGTCGGCCGTATGCTCAAGATGGAAGCGGTACAGAAGGAAGTGATCGAGCGCGTCGAACAGACGCTGCGCACCGAATTCATGTCGAACCTGTCGCAGACACGGCGCCGCGACGCGCACGAAGTGATGGCTGAAATCTTCAACAATTTCGACCGTCAGACCGAAACCCGCTTCATCACCTCTCTCGAAGAAGAGAACCGCGAGTCGGCCGAGCGCATCAAGGCGCTGATGTTCACCTTCGACGACCTCATCAAGCTCGATGCGGCATCTGCGCAGACACTCATGCGGCACGTCGACAAGGACAAGCTGGGCATCGCGCTGAAGGGCGCCAACGACGCCGTGCGTCAGTTCTTCATGGGCAACATGTCGAGCCGCGCTGCCAAAATGCTCACCGACGACATGGCCGCAGCCGGTCCCGTGCGTTTGCGCGACGTGGATGAGGCCCAGGCGCTTCTCGTCAATCTCGCCAAGGATCTCGCGGCCAAGGGCGAAATCATGCTGCAGAAAAACCGCGCCGACGACGAGCTGGTGTACTGATGGGCGCACCCGCAAAATTCCTGTTCGACACCGACTTCGCGGCTCCGACATCCGCAAAGGAGCGCGCCGCGACGACGGCCGAAATCGCCCAGCAGATTGCGGATGCCGAAGCGCGCGCCTACCGCGAAGGTTTCGATGCCGCGCAGCGCGAAGCCAAGGTGGAAAGCGACCGCCGCATTGCGCTGGCGCTGGAAGAGATCGGAATTGCGATCAAGGGAATCGCCGGCGGGTTTTCCGGCATTGAAGACCGCATGGAGACCGAGGCCGTCGAAGTCGCGATGGGCGTCGCGCGTAAACTTTGCAACGAGCTGATGGCCGCCGAGCCGCTCACCGAAGTGATGGCGCTGGTGCAGGATTGCTTCCGTCACCTGACATCGACGCCTCATATCGTCGTGCGCATCAACGACCAACTTTACGATGCCGCCCATTCGCGCATTGGAGAGCTTGCCAAGCGCAGCGGTTTCGAGGGCCGCCTCGTCATTCTCGCCGAACCGGGCATTGCCACTGGCGACTGCAAAATCGAATGGGCCGACGGCGGCGTAACGCTCGACCGCGCGGCCATCGAAACCAAGATCGACGAACTCGTCGCCCGCTATCTGGCGACCCGCAATCAGGCCGAAGCAACTGCGGCCATGAGGACCGACCCATGAGTGACACAGACACCAACGTCCCGCTGCCCGAGCTGAACGCCGCGGACACGCCCGCGATGGACGATCAGACAATGTACGCCGACGACGATCCGGGCGCACGCATCGCCGCCGATCTCGAAGCGGTGTTCGACGTTCCGGTTCAGGTTTCCGCCGTTCTCGGCCGCTCGCGCATGGATGTCGCCGAACTGCTCAAGCTCGGTCCCGGTACTGTGCTCGAACTCGACCGGCGCGTCGGCGAGGCCATCGACATCTATGTGAACAATCGTCTCGTCGCGCGCGGCGAAGTGGTCCTGGTCGAAGACAAGCTCGGCGTCACCATGACTGAAATCATCAAGACCGCACGTGCTTAAGATTATTCAATCTAACAACCCGGCATCGAGAATGATGCGGGGACAATAACAGGAGCAAATCATGCGGCTTCTCATCGTTGGCACTCTGAAAGGCCAGCTCACAACCGCAACGAAGATCGCGATGGACAACGGCGCAACCGTCACCCACGCGGAGGACGCCGAACAGGCGATGTCCGTTCTGCGCGGCGGCAAGGGCGCGGACCTCTTGCTGGTCGATGTCGGCCTCGACATTCGCGACCTCGTGACGCGGATCGAGGCCGAACACATCCACGTGCCGATCGTCGCCTGCGGCATCACCACCGATGCACGCGCCGCAGTCGCTGCCATTCATGCCGGCGCGAAGGAATACATCCCGCTGCCGCCCGACCCGGAACTGATTGCAGCGGTTCTCGCAGCCGTCGCCAACGACTCGCGCGACCTGATCTATCGCGACGATTCGATGGCCAAGGTCATCAAGCTCGCGCAGCAGATCGCGGGCTCCGATGCGTCGGTGATGATCACCGGCGAATCCGGCACCGGCAAGGAAGTGCTGGCGCGCTACGTTCACACTCGCTCGAGCCGCGCCAAGAAGCCTTTCATTTCGATCAACTGCGCGGCAATCCCCGAGCATCTTCTGGAATCCGAATTGTTCGGCCACGAGAAGGGATCGTTCACCGGCGCCGTCGCGCGCCGCATCGGCAAATTTGAGGAAGCCAGCGGGGGCACGTTATTGCTTGACGAAGTCTCCGAAATGGATGTGCGGCTGCAGTCGAAATTACTGCGCGCCATTCAGGAGCGCGTCATCGACCGCGTCGGCGGCACCAAGCCAGTGCCAGTCGATATCCGCATCATCGCCACCTCGAACCGCAATCTGGCGGACGCTGTCAAGGAAGGCACGTTCCGCGAGGACCTGCTGTTTCGTCTCAACGTCGTGAACCTGAAAATTCCGCCGCTGCGCGAGCGTCCTCAGGACATTCTGGAACTGGCGCAGCATTTCGCGAAAAAATATTCCGATGCCAACGGTGTGTCGCTGCGTCCGCTGTCAGCCGAGGCGCGCAACGTGCTGACCGCAAGCCGCTGGCCGGGCAACGTCCGCGAACTGGAAAATACCATTCACCGCTCCGTACTGATGGCGACTGGCGACGAGATCGGCCCCGACGCAATCCTGTCGCCGGACGGCGATCGTCTTGACCTCTCGAAGACTGCGCCGGCCGTTGCGCACGCAACGATGGCGGCCGAACAGGTCACGCGCGCATTGGTCGGACGTACCGTCGCCGATGTCGAGCGCGATCTCATTCTCGAAACGCTCAAGCATTGCCTCGGCAATCGCACACATGCGGCGAACATCCTCGGCATCTCGATCCGCACGCTGCGCAACAAGCTCAACGAATATGCGGACGACGGCACGCCAATTCCTCCGCCGGGTGCCGGCGAATTGCGCGGCGCGGCCTGATACAGACCAACAAAAGTGTGAGCAAACTTAAAGCCGGTGCGAAAGCGCCGGCTTTTTTCTCTACGCGCGGGCTTTTTCGATATTCGCGCTTCGCGCCGGCACGCCGAACTCCTTACGGCAAACTTCGGCGAGCGCGGCGACTCCATCGCGGATGTCCTGCACCGATGGCGACGCAAAGCATAACCGCAACCGGCTCTTGCTGTGCGCGGCATTCACCGACCATTCGGTTCCGGGATTGATCGCGATGCCCGCCGCAAGCGCCGCCTGGTAGAGCTTCATCGTATCGACATTGTCCGGCAGCTTGACCCACAGGAAGATGCCGCCCTTCGGATGGTCGAATTCGGCCGCCGTACCGAACTGTTCGGCCAAGGCGTCCATCAGGGTATCGAGCTTCACGCGCAGGCCCTTTGTCAGCTTCGGCACATGGTCGTTGAAATGCGCCGCGCAAAATTCGGCGAGCACCATCTGTTCCAGCGCACCGGATCCTGCGTCCGTCTTGATGCTCAGGATTCTCGACAGCACGTCCCATTTCGCGACGATATAACCGACACGCAGCGCAGGCGCGACCGATTTCGAGAACGAGCCGATGTGAACGACGTTGTTCGCTTTGCTCATGGCATAGATCGCAGGCGGACGCTTGCCGTTCCAGATCAGGTCCGCATAGCAATCGTCCTCGAAAATCGGCACACCATAGTCCGCAGATAGTTTCAGCAATTCGCGGCGGCGTTGTTCGCTCATGATCGTCCCGGTCGGATTTTGCACCGTCGGAATGGTGTAGATATATTTCGGACGAACACCCTTCGCCTTCAATTCGGCGAGCGCCTTCCCGACCGCGTCGATCCGCATGCCGTCGTCGTCGAGCGGAATACCGACGATGTTGACGCCGCGCCGTGTCAGCCGCGTGATCGAACCCTGATAGCATTCCTGTTCGATCAGAACCGTGTCGCCGGGCGACAGCAGGACGCCGTTGACGAGATCGAGCCCCTGCAGCGAGCCGGAGGTGATGAGAATTTCATCCGCCGTGCAATCGATGCCCGCGTCGCGCTTGAGCTTGCCGACCAGAAATTCGCGCAACGGGCGATAGCCGAGCGGGCCGCTGTTCAGCCCGTAGGTCGCGAGCGTCGCGCCTTCGCGCGCCAGCACCGCATTGGACGCGGCGGTCAGTGTCTCGACGGGGACCTGATCCGCGTCGTTGTTGCCGCCGACGAAATTGTATTTCGGAAACCCCGTCCACTTGATCGCGGGCGGCGGCAAACCCTGGACGAAATCGAACAAACTCATGAACGCTCCCGATTGTTCTTGCTTCTTGGGGACGATTTATAAGGGCGTTTGAACGTCGCGCAACTGCGGTTACGCGCGCGAAGGCGTATCGGTGCGCTGGAAGATCACTGGCGGCTTCGCGGCGGGCTCATCGGCCGACACCGAGCGGCGATAGAAATTGAACGCGAACAGCCCGAAGACAACGACGACGAACAGGATGACGGCAGCGACCGCGATCTGGCCCAGTCGTTTTGCCATATCAATGCGAACGCCGCGCGGCGGTCTTTGCGACATGCCGCTGCAACAGCCACAACAGCGGCGCGAAGATCAGTTCCATGAACAAGCCGAAGATCGTGCCGTTGCTCGGCACCGGCCGCATCATAAATGCATAGAAATGAGCAAGCCCACCGACGACAATCAGAAATGTCAGAACATCAAAGCGCCTGCCGCGACGTTCGATATGCGGCAGCGTCGTCAGATACAGCACGCCGATGCCGGCCACGATGGCGGACAAAAAGCGGAAATAATTGTCGATGACCGCATTCCCCGTCCCATGCAGAAACTGAACTCCGAGAAAGGCACCCGTCAGCCCGATGCCGATCAGCACGAGCGCGCCGAAGACAGTCGCGATCTGGAGAATAAGGCGTTCCATGGTCAAAGTTCCGGCAGAGCACGCTGCGTCACCATACAGGGGACGGACGCACCAATGCGACGATAGTTTTGCCTCGGTTGCAGCGATTATTTCCCTCGTTTTGGTCGCGAGTCGGCTATTCACGAACGCTCGCAATCCTCTTTTGACTCATGACCACATTCACACCCCATCAGGATCAGGCGCTTTCGGCAGTCGCCGATTGGCTCAAGGCCAAGCCCGGCAAAGGCGGCACGCCGCCGGTGTTCCGGCTGTTCGGCTATGCCGGTACCGGAAAGACCACGCTCGCGCGCCACATCGCCGACGGCGTCGATGGCGCGGTGAAATTTGCAGCGTTCACGGGCAAGGCCGCGCTCGTGATGCGCAACAAGGGCTGCGACAACGCTTCGACGATTCACTCTCTTATCTATCGCACGCGCGAATCCGGTGAGGAGCAGCCGAGCTTCGAACTATGGGACGACGCGCCCGCCTCCAAAGCCAAGCTCATCGTGATCGACGAATGCTCGATGGTGGACGCGGAATTGGGCCGCGACCTGATGTCGTTCGAATGTCCGCTGCTCGTGCTCGGCGATCCGGCGCAGTTACCCCCGATTCAGGGTGGCGGATTTTTCACCAATGCCGAACCGGATGCGATGCTCACAGAAGTCCATCGCCAGGCGCAGGACGATCCCATCGTGCGGATGTCGATGGCGGTGCGCGAAGGCCGCGCGCTCGACCTCGGAACGTTCGGCGAGAGCGAAGTCGTGCGCCGCGACGCGCTCGATCCCAACCGGGTGATGGAAGCGGATCAGATTCTTGTCGGCCGCAACAACACGCGCCGCTCCTACAACATGCGCATCCGTCAGAAGAACGGCATCGAAGATCCGCTTCCTGTCGCGGGCGACAAGCTGGTGTGTCTTCGGAATAACCGCAAGAAGGCGCTGTTCAACGGCGGGCTGTGGCGCGTGAAATCGCGCGCGGCATCGAAGTCGAAGATCATCACCATGCGGCTTTCACCGGACGAGGAATTCGGCGCGAAGGTCACGAAGGTCTCGGTGCGCGCAGACTGTTTCGGTGGCGGCATTGAAGACATTCCGTGGGAGCAGCGCCGCCCTTATGATGAATTCGATTACGGCTACGTGCTGACCGTTCATAAATCGCAAGGCTCGCAGTGGAACGACGTCGTGCTGTTCGATGAGAGCTTTGCATTTCAGGACAGCCGCGCACGTTGGCTTTACACCGGCATCACCCGCGCTGCGAAACGGTTAACGGTGGTGGTGTAATACTTTCGGCCGTCGCTCCTGCCGCACCGCAAAATGCAATTTCCTTGAGCGCCTGCGTTCTTTCTCACTATGGTTCCCGCCAAGCCGGGCCCAAGAACCGGCAAACAAGAGCAGGGACTACCGGGGCAAAATGACCGATCTCACCATAACTCCGCTGGATATCGCCGGCGGAGAAACCGTCTCGCCAGCGGGACTTGGCGGACGGCTTAAAGCCCTTGCGCGCTGGGTTGCGGCCCGCGACGTTTACGATCTCGCATCATGGATTGCGTTGCTCTCGCTGGTCGTGATCGCGATGGCGACGTTCGACGACTACGCGATCTCCAATGATGAAGGCGTCCAGCATCACTACGGCGAACTCATCATCGCCTATTACAAGAGCGGCTTCACCGATCAGTCGCTGTTCAAGCTGGACAATCTCTATCTCTATGGCGGGCTGTTCGATGTCGGCTTGATCCTGCTCGGCAAGCTGTTGCCGTTCGATCAATACGAATTGCGTCATCTGGTTTGCGCGCTGATCGGAATAGGCGGCATCGGATTTGCCGCCGCGACTGCACGGCTCATTGCCGGTTCGCGCGCGGCGTTCTTTTCCATCGTGGCGCTTGCCTTGTGCGGATCGTGGTACGGCACGATGTTCAACGATACCAAGGGAATCCCGCAGGCCACGTTCATGGCCGGCGCGATGTATTTTCTTCTGCGCGCAACACGCGATCTGCCGAACCCGCGCATGCGCGACGTGGTCGGTTTCGGAATCATGACTGGTGCTGCGCTCGGCATCAAATCGCTCAGCCTTCTGCTGGTCGGATATTTCGGCATCGCAATTCTGATGAGCCTGCCAAGTCCCGTGATCGGACAATGGCGCGAAAGTACGAAGTTCGTTCTCACCTCGACGCTCTATTTCATGCCCGCGATGGTGATCGCATACGTCATCATGATCGGCTCGTGGCCGTGGTCTGCGCTATCGCCGCTCAATCCTATTCTTGGATTGCTGAAATTCGGCGACTTCCACTATCACATCCGCACAATCCTGTTCGGCAAGTTCTACGAGATGGCCGATGTGCCGCGCTACTACGTGCCGACGTATATTGCGATCCGTCTGCCGCTTCTGACATTGGGTGCCACGCTGTTCGCGCTCGTCATTCTGACGGTGCCGCAGTTTTCCGCGCTGGCCAATCTTGTCGGCTCACGCCGCCGCGAACTTACGCTGGTCGCATTCACTGCTGCTTTTCCGGTGTTCTGTCAGGTCATCACCGAAGGACCTGCCATCGACGGCTGCCGTCACTTCATGTTCGTGTTTCCTGCCATTGCGGTGCTCGCAGGTGTCGGCCTCAGCGCGGCCACCGGCGCGCTAGCTCGGTGGCATCGAAGCGCCATGATCGGCGGCCTCACGTTGATTGCTGCCGCGTATGCGTTCACGGCGACCAAGCTGTTCCAGCTGCATCCTTACGAATATCTCTATTACAACCAGCTCGTCGGCGGCCTTGAAGGCGCGTCGCGGCGCTTTGTGACCGACTATTGGGTCAACATCATGCCGGAAGCGGTCGATGAACTTCACGACTACCTCGACCGCACGGAGCCGGCGAGCGCGCAGACGAAATCCTATCGCGTCGCTGTCTGCGGCGAGCGCGTGTCGTATGAGGAATACGCACGGCCCAATCTGCACTGGATCAAGATGTGGGACTGGCGCTATGCCGACTTTTACATCGCGCCGACGCACATGAATTGCGACCGTAACCTCGAAGGTACGGTGGTCGCGAAGATCGAGCGGATGGGCGTGACGATCGGCGTCGTCAAAGACCGGCGCGCCATTCGCACGCCAGGAAAGCCGGCCTCCGAATAACAAACAAATCAACGAAACCAAAAAGAGGAAACAGATATGGCTCTCAGCATCGGGGCGTCCATTCGCGGGGCAATCGCCCTGTTGGCTTTGACCGCAATCTCTTCTGCAATCGCCGTCGCGCAGACCGCGCCGCCGGCAATTCCCGACGCCGCGCAAAGCGATCCCAAGACGCGCGGAATGATGCAGGGATTTCCGCCGCCGCCCGACAAGATTATTCGTTTCGGCGACGGATCGAGCTCGCGTTTTCCGAACACACGCTGGGCTTTCAGCCATATCCGTGAACTTGTGCCGACGGGAAACGTGTCGCGCGGCGACAAACCCTCGTCGCCGCTGCCGCGCGCCGAACAAGATCTCGGCAAGGTCTCGCTTCAGACCCTCGACGGCAAGACGGTGAGTTTCGCCGATGCGCTCGGACTGACTTACACCGATGGCATCCTCGTGCTGCATAGAGGGCGTGTCGTTTACGAAAAATATTTCGGCGAAGGTGCTGCGGATCGTCCGCATATCGCCTTCTCCGTCACCAAATCCTTCGTCGGCACTTTGGCGTCGATGCTCGCCGCCGAAGGCAAGCTCGATCCGAACGCGCAGGTGACGAAGTACGTGCCGGAGCTGAAGGACACAGCTTACGGCGATGCGACCGTGCGTCAGGTGATGGACATGACCATCGGCGTGAAGTTCTCGGAGAACTATGCCGATCCGAAAGCCGAAGTGTTCGACTATGCGCGCGCCGGCGGAATGGTGCCCGCGCGCCCAGATTACACCGGGCCGAAGACATTCTTCGAGTTTCTCGTGACGCTGCAAAAGGAAGGCGCGCATGGCGACGCCTTTGCCTACAAGACAGCAAACGCCGAGGTGCTGGCGTGGATCGTCAAGCGCGCGAGCGGGATGTCGCTGGCGAATCTGTTGTCGCAGTCGATCTGGTCCAAGATCGGTGCCGAGCAGGATGCTTACTTCATGGTCGATAGCATCGGCACCGAATCGGGCGGCGGCGGTTTGAACACCACGCTGCACGATCTCGCGCGCTTCGGCGAGATGATGCGCAATCAGGGCAAGGTCGACGGCAAGCAGGTCATTCCCGCAGCTGCTGTTGCCGACATTACAATCGGCGGCAGCAAGGCAAACTTTGAAAAGGCCGGTTACACGCTGCTGAAGGGCTGGTCCTATCGCGACATGTGGTGGATCACGCACAACGATCACAATGCCTACATGGCACGCGGCATCTACGGTCAGAGCATCTACATCGACCCGAAAGCCGAAATGGTGATCGTGCGTTATGCCTCGCACCCGATGGCGGCGAATGCCGCCAACGATCCGGTGACGCTGCCCGCTTTCATGGCGGTGGCCAAAGCGCTGATGAAATAACACCAACGCGCAACGTTGCCTGGTCTTCGAACTCAGGCGACGTTGCGCTCCGGTGACGCAATTTCCGCCGGCTCGGCATCGCCGATCTGACGGCGCAGTTCATCTTCCAGAAATTCGTTGGCGATAATCAGCGCCTTCAATGCGCCGCGCAGGTCGCCGCCGCAGGTGGCGATGGCGCTTTCGACCGCGCGGTCGTAGCGGTCGAGATCGTGCTGCTGGGCCGGCTTGAACATCGCGACTCTCCTCGGTTGGATATGTTCACTATTTGTTCTTTAAAGCATTTTTGTCAATCTGGAATTTCCGAAAGCATTGCGAATTGCAGGACTTGTCCACTGCGCATGAATCGCGCGGTACGAGATTTGAAATTCCCCTCGCCGCTTCACAAATAAGTGTGGCTGCACGGATGTAACTAAGCCATTCCGCCCGCGTATTTCGGATAACTCAACACAACGATTCGATTTCCCGAAAAAGGACGTGCCATGAGCAACTTGCCGTTCAACAAAACTGCCCTCGCTTTGACCGCAGCCTGTGCGCTTGCCCTGTCTTGGTTCGTTGCAGCGCCCTCGCGCGCGGCCGAAGAGGCTTTCATCATTCCGCCGCCGGCTCATGACGTGACATCGGCAGACGGACAAAAGACGCTCGTTCTCGCAGGCGGATGTTTCTGGGGCGTGCAAGGCGTGTTTCAACACACCAAGGGCGTGACGCAGGCTGTGTCGGGATATTCAGGCGGCCTCGCGCGCACCGCGAACTACGACACCGTCGGACGCGGCACGACAGGTCATGCCGAAGCCGTGCAGATCACTTACGATCCCAAGCAGGTGAGCCTTGGCAAGCTGCTGCAGATTTATTTTTCGGTTGTGCACGATCCGACGCAGCTCAACCGTCAGGGACCCGACAGCGGCACGCAGTATCGCTCGACCGTGTTCACGTCCGATCCTGCCGAGCGCAAGATGGTCGAGAATTACATCGCGCAGCTCAACGCGGCGAAGGTCTATCCGAAGTCGATCGCAACAACTTTGGAGCCGATGCAGGGCTTCTACGCGGCGGAAGATTATCATCAGGATTACCTGACGCTGCATCCGAACCAGCCCTATATCGTGTTCAACGATCTGCCGAAGGTCGAAAATCTTAAGAAGGTTTTCGCCGAGAACTATCGCGAGAAGCCGGTGCTGGTTCGCGACGTCAAGGCGACCAACTAAGTTCTTTCAGGCTTGTCGAACGCGAAGCGGCGGCCGAACGGTCGCCGCTTCTCGCATTTTTCAGTTATACTCATAACAACAAAGGAGCATCGCATGTCCGATACGAAGACGAATACCGGCTCCGGCAAAATCGAAAAATCCGAAAGCGAATGGCGCCGCGAATTGACGCCGATGCAATACGCCGTGCTGCGCGAGAAGGCGACGGAGCGGCCCTTCACCGGGGAATACGATCACGCGTTCGATCCAGGCACGTATGTTTGCGCGGGGTGCGGGCAGCCGCTGTTCGAGTCGGATGCAAAATTCGATTCAGGCTGCGGCTGGCCGGCGTTCTCGCAGCCTTCCAAGGAAAGCGCCATCGACGAAGAGCGCGACGGTTCGCACGGCATGGTGCGCACGGAAGTCTTGTGTTCGAAATGCGAGGGTCATCTGGGTCATGTGTTTCCGGACGGCCCCGGCCCCACCGGGCTGCGCTACTGTATCAACTCCGCGGCACTGAAACTTCAACCCAGGTAATTACGTTCCTATGTAAGGACCGGATGGTTCATGCGGCCATGATCTGGCCGCATGGATTCTTATGGTCCGCTCCCCGGCTTCAAAACCAAAAAAATCGCCTTTGCACTCGAAGAAAGTCTGCCATGTCCCGCTCAACCCATATTCTCCTCGGCCTCGGCCTCCTCGGTCTCGTTGCCGAGACCGTTATATCCCACCCCGCACTCACCGTGGATAAGGTGAAGCTGTTCAAGGTCACCACGCCGAACAGTGAAATCGTCATCGGCCTCACCAAGGACGAGGTCGATCGCCTTCCCGGCAAGGATGCGACCGGCGTGGCCAAGGTTCTCATCAACCGCGGGTCGATGCCGGTGTGGGAATATGGCGAACGCCGCGGCGTAAGCGGCCAGCAGGAGGAGGCGCCGGTTCGTCATTTCGTGCTGACCTCGACCGCCGCTGTCCGCATCGAGACCTACAAGACCGCGCTTCGCGTGGTGCCAATCACCGAAGAGCGAATGGCCGAAGCCGAACCCGAAAACCCACCTGCACGCCCGTTTTCGGACACGGTACAAATCCGCTGAAAAAACGAACCCCGCCCGCAGCCTCCAGGCTGCGGGCTTTTTCGTGCGCGGATGGCGTTAAAGCCCTGAATTTCAAGCATTTAACGCTGCCCGCCAAAGCCCGCGCCGCCGTTCATCATGCTTCCAATGTTGGGTCGCAATCGGCGAAAAAAGGCCTATATTAGGGGCTGTTCTGGAATGAATGACCCGCGCCGCGCGGCGGCAGTTCCGACCCGCGCCACGCCCGTCTTGTCAGCAAAACCCATCAAGAAGGCCTAAGATCATGGCGGCGTTCAACTACAATACCGAAGCTGAGTTGTTTCCTGCGGCGATCCGCAAGAAGAAACGCGCAGGCTTCGCGTATCGCCGTTTTCCGACCGCAGCCGAGGCCGTGCAATTCGCGATCGAGCAGCTTCCTGCCGACTCGCTGAACGGCGCCTACCTGCAGGTGGACGAGGCCCGTTTCGACCAGAGCGGCATCCGCACGCTCTATGAAGCCGCCGAATTTCCGCTCAAGCGCAACCGTCCAAAGCCGGCACCTGTCGTCGAGGAAGTTGCCGCGCCTGCTGTCGCGCCTGTCGCTGCGACGCCTGCGAAGAAGCCCGCCGCAAAGCCGGCTGCGAAAGCTGCCGCGCCGAAAACCAAGCGAGCCGCCTCCGCGCGCTGATTTCTGCGCGTGATCTGATTCCGAAAACCGCTTCACACTTTTCGGGATCACGCGATCACAGATCCATTCTCGGCTGCTTCTCCATCCATTTCCGCAACAGACGCATGTTGCGGATATTGGCGCGGAACATGACGTCGAACGCGTCGCCGACGAACGGCACCAGCCCCACCACGCCATCGAGCGCGACATTGCCGAGCATCCGCGCAACGATATGACGCGGCGCGCCGAGCGAACGCGCTTCGCGCACGAGCCATAACTGGATCGCGGTGGTGAGAAGATCGCCGACCACGGGAATGAGACCGATCAGGCCGTCGATGCCGTAGCGGATGTTCGTGCCCGGCAGGACGAAAGCGACATCGAGCAGCTTCGCCAGCGCATCCAGCCGCGCAAAACGCTGCTCGCGCGTGAGCTTGCCGAACTGCATGCCCTGGCCGAGCGCCGACGAGATGTTCTCGAAATCGATTCCCTGCGCGAAGCCGCCGCTCTGATTCATGCGCCCGGCAAAGCCCGAGCGCGCGTTCACGTCGTTGCCGTCCTGATCGATGATCCGTCCGCGCTGTTGCGCGCTGCGCGGCTTCTCGCGCACCGGATCCAGAATTTCCTCGCTCATGTCGCCTCGCGGCATCGCCCAACCCTCAAAGCGCCAAACGGCGCAAACAACGCTACATAGGAACGCTTTGAGGCAGCACAAGTTGCGCTTTGAGGCTGCGTTGCCGCCATTTGCCGCATTATTTCGGCCTCAGGGCGGCGAGGCATGTCCCGCGTTGTGCCAAAAGTTCGCGCCACTCGGTCACGCTTTCGCGCGGAAGCGCGACCTGCTGCGGCAATTCCCACACGCAGCGTCGCTCAAGGCCGACGCAGCGCCTTGCGCGCCGGCAATCGGCGAGATCGCAACGCGCCGAAAAATTGCCGAGCTTCGCCATGCGCGTCAGCACGGCGTAAAGTTTGTTTGCGTCGTTCGTTCTCATCTTTCTCCTTTCCATGCGTGATGACCTTCCCGCGTTCTCGCGGGCGTCCGTCCGGCAATGTCCGAAACCGTTTTTGAGTCGTCCCTCATTGAAGAGGGAGCGGAGCGCCGAAAGGCGCGACTTGGTAGTGCCGCGATGCGCACGATGGTTGCGGCCATCGCGTGACCCGCACCGCGTAACGCCTCACGGCGCTCCGTTACGGCTTTTCTGTCTCCGGTGCCGTTCTTCCGGGCGCGGGATCCGCAAGGCTTTTGGCCTCGCGTTCATCGGAGCGGATTTCTCCGCCCGTCACCCGTGCCGCGTCCAGCCACTGAAGGCAGGCTCCCGTAGTGGAGCCGGACGGCGAACCGAAGCCTCCCGGGAGCGAAACGTTCGTCACGTCTCGCGCGCGGGCGCCGCATCCCGCCCCGCGCTATCAAGCGTCCCGGACAACGCCCCTCGAGTGAGGCGGGATGGCGTGAAGATGGATTAGAGACAGGAAAATGTCAAGGATTATTTTCCTATGACCGCAGCCTAGTTGATGCAGGAGCGCCAAATTGCAGTTATTTTAAAGACTCCGCAGGCGGCCCTTAAATTCGAGTCGACATGGCAAAAGAAATTAGATTTGCGATAGGTACGCCAGAAGACCTGCGATCGTCTATTTGGCGGCTTTGGGCGAACAGAGACGATTTGTATCTAGCAGCGCGTTCGATTTCTGGTCTGACGAAAGTGAGCTTCCACAAATCCGGCATCAATCGTTTTGCCGTCGTATCCAGTACTCCGCGACCAGCGCTCAAGAGATGGGCCCGGCCACCCGAGACGGAGCAAGGTATCACTCCGATCTTTGACGTCGTAGTGCCAGCATTTACTGCTAGTCAAAATCCCTTCCGCGACCGAATTCCGCCAAATGAAAAGCCGACCCTGTTCTTGAAGGCACCTTCGATTGGAAACAAAATTATAGTGCGGATTTTACTGGCCAAGCCTGATCTAAAAGAAGAACGCTTGCGCCGAGGAGCTGGGACAAAGCCGGTCAACTTTCATGGCGCTGTTAATCTGCGCAACGAGACTGCGTGGCTCGTTTCCTATTATGATGAGTTCAATCCCGTCGAACGTCGGTTCGTTGCCAATTTAATTACAACGACGAAGATAAACTTAAAACCTGAGAGTCGTGTGAGCGATATTACCCATGCGATGCTGCACGATTTGGAAATGACAACTCCACCAATGATCGTTGACCTGCAACTTAGCCCCGAAAATGTTTACGTTGAGCAGTAAGCTGCGATTGCGGCGCGTCAAACTTTCTTCACATCCCGCACTTCACTTCCAGCCCCGCGCCGCCCGCTCCTTCCACGCTGTCCGGCTTGATCCAATCGCCTTCATACGAGTAACGCTTCGGCCGCGCGGGGGCGTCGAGTTTGAACACGTAGGTCGGTCCGCCTTCGATCGTCACCGCCACTTTGCGATCCGCTGAGGCACGATAGACCTCGACGGAATTCTGCGCGGTTGCGCGGCCGTCTTTCATCTCCCACGCCGGCACATTGTAGGGCGACGAGCGGCGCGTCTCCTTGGCCGAACGCAATTCGAGCGACGACTTGGTGTCTTTTGGCGGCGCGGACACACCTTCCGGCAGGCGCATGTAACAGGTCAGCCACAGAGTATCTTCGAGATCGTCGCGCGTGCGATACGCCTCGAACGCGAACGCTGCCGCAACCAGCGCGCCGACGCCGAGCAGCGTGAGAAACAGAAAATTACCGCGCCGTTTCGCGTCGGTGCCGTAGTGCTGCGCATTGCGCCAGCCGAACACCGCACCCGCGATCAGCCCGATCGGCGAGCCGAACAGCAGGCCGAAATAGGCGGACATGCCTTCCATGTGCCGCCAGCCGAACAGCGGGCCGAGTTCGGTCGCGATCATCCCGCCCGCGATGAACCCGATGACGCTCCAGACGATGACGATGATGACGGTCATGCTTGTTTCCCTGCGCGTGCGGACGGAGTAATTTCGCGCCTGTCGGTCAGGGATAGTGTTGCGAATTTACGGGAGGCTCAACGATGGATCGTAGGATTTTCCTTGGACTTTTTGCCGCCCTTGCCTTTGCGTGCGCGGCGCGGCCTGCGTCCGCACAGCTCCTGTCGTGCGCGGCGCTGAAAGGCGACTGTCTCGAACGCGGCATTCACGCCCATGTCTGCGGCCGCAATTATGCGAGCGCGCACCTGACGGGACGCTGGCCGGCATTCCGGCGCGGCAAACTGGTGATACCGGCGCGCGCGTGCAAGTGAGGCGAACCGCTATTCGATCGTGATCACATATTCGAACGTGAAGGTCCGCCGGTCGTGGTTGACCTGCCTCGCCTGCAACATCACCCGGTCCGTGCCCTTCGCTTTTTTATTGGCCGTGTAGGTAATCTGAAACGCCTTGATCGGCAGGCCGACGCAACTCTGATTGATGGCCGTGGCCGGTATCTTTCCATCGTACAAGCGGCCGACGACGCGGCCCATGCTCGGATGCACCAGCGTATCCATCTGCAGTTCGATGAACTGGCAGGTGTCGGAGTCGATGCTCCAGATTCCATTGCCGCCAAGTCTGACCGATTGCCCGCTGCGCACGGTCACGCTCTCGGTCTTCGCTACGGTTTCTTGCGACCGCGCAGGCAGACAGGACACGATAAGAAAAAGCGCAAACATATAAATACGCATGTCTCGGTCTCCGCTGAAAAAAATCCGTTTGAAAATGCCGTCTCTTCATTCGCCTCGCGACTTCACCTTGGGCCGAAGCACGATGTCAACATGCCCCGCAATGCAAAACGCCGGACCTTGCGGCCCGGCGCTGAATTTCAAACGCGGCCAATCGATGCGCGTTATTTCTTGCTCTGCTGGTAGGCCGAGCCGCCGCCTTTCGGCTTGTCGGATTTCGGCTTCTTCTTTTCCTTGTTGCCCTTGTCCTTGCCCTTCGCCATCGCGTCCTCCTGTTTGCGCCGCCGGCGCGCGCCGGTTCATGCACAGACAATCACGTCGCGGCGATTTGGGGAAGCCGACTCGCCGGACCGATACGCGGTCCTATCCGGCCATGCGCTGCAAGGGTTTCGCCAGCGGCGCGTCGTTTTCCAAGGCGTAGCGGTTCTTGCCGTTCTTCTTGGCGTCGTAGAGCGCCTCGTCGCCGGAGGCCAGAAGACGCTGCGGATGCAGTCCGGTCTCGCGGTGCCATTGCGCGACACCGATGGACGCCGTCATCATGATCGGTGCGCCGCCGCAATGCGCGGGCGTTTCGCGGCAGGCCTCCACGATCTGGCGCGCGACCACGGCGGCCTCGCGCATCGTCGTCGCAGGCAGCACCACGCAGAATTCATCGCCGCCCATCCGGGCCAGCATGTCGGTCGAGCGCAGGCGCGACTGCACGATCCTGGCGAAGCTGCGCAGGCATTCGTCGCCCGCCGCATGGCCGTAATTGTCGTTGATCTCCTTGAAGCCGTCGAGATCGACCATCAGAAGCGAGAACGCCTGCTGCGTGCGATCCGAACGGACGCATTCGTCGTCGAGACGCGACAGCAGGCGGCGGCGATTGGCCGTGCCGGTGAGGTCGTCCATCAGCGCCAGATCGGCGACTTCGTTGCGCAGGCGGTCGATCGCCATGACGAGGAAGCCGAAATTCCACATCATCGACAGGAACACGAGGACGAGGACCAGCGACGCCTGGAACGTGTTGAAATGCACGAACGACACTTCGCCGCCGATATTGGTCAGCGCGCCGAACGAGCGGATCATGTGAACCGAGGCGATGCCGATGGCGATGATGCCCGCCAGCCGCGCGCCGGAGTTGATGCGTCCGGCCTGCTTGGTGAACAGAAGCGGCAGCGTCATCAACAGCGGCACCGACTGGCCGATCGAGTAGATCAGGATCCGCATCGCCATGTCTTCGCGCACGAGCACGAAATAGGTCATGCCGGCGGCGCAAAGCGCTGTGCATTGCAGCGCGAGCATCCAGTTGATGGCACGTCCATAGAAGCGCTGGATGCCCATCGCGCCGAGCCAGCAGGCGAAAATCAGGAGCGATCCCGCGATCAGAAGCGGGACCAGCGACGGCGTCGAATCGCGCAGCATCGAGATCGCCGAGCCCAGCGCCGCGAAAAGACAGGCCGCGGTCCAGTAACGGGCTGCCGGAAAGCTCGGATAGCTCCGCATCACATAGGTCCAGACCAGACCCAGCGCGACGAAGTTGATAACAAAGACGACCCACAGCGTCGGTACGCTCAGCATCGTTGGTCCCCTGTCCGAGCCGCCTGCTTCGGGCGCGCTCTTTGACGAATTCCCCGTTTGTTGAGGGCACTCTGGCGCGCGCGCGCTTAACGGAGCGTCACTTCAATCGATCAAACGCGGGCGTGGTTTTGATTCCGTGAACGCCAAAGCCGCTCTTATCGGTCCGTTAACCGTGCTTGAGAGGCGTCCGAAGACGAAAAATGTGATGTGAAAGACTCAGATGACGCGTTCAAACGTCATAAACTCTGAACAACTCGCGATAACGCGAGACAATTTTGCGCGAATCAGTTCGGAATGCATGTGAGGCTGCAGCGAGGTTGGCCCTCCGCTCTATCGGCCTCGAAGTTAGAGTTTCTATTCACACAAACCTGCGAGGTTTTTAGCTATGGCTAAGAAAGCAAAGAAGGCTAAGAAGGCGAAGAAGTCCAAGAAGAAGAAGTCGAAGAAGTAACGTCCAGCGGCCTGGGCGGAGCTTCTCCGCCCGGGCCGCTACCAAGCAGGCTAGATCAAACCGGATGCGGATACAAAAACAGCGGGCCATCGGCCCGCTTTTTGTTTTGTGCGTTCGCCTTTTCGATTCAGGATCAACGGCTTAGCGCGCGTCACTTGCCCGCGAGTTTGTCGGCGAAATAGCCGATGGTCTGCCGATAGATTTCGGAGTGATTCCACTCCCGCATCGCGTCGAAATTCGCCGAACCCTGGTGGTAGTCGCCGCCAGGCTTCCAGCCGTTGGTCTTGAGCAGGTTGGCGGTCGAGGCGAGCACGTCCGGCGCGCTGTGGCGCAGGTCCACATGGCCCGAACCGTCGAAATCGACGCCGTACTTTATATAAGACGACGGCAGAAACTGGGTCTGGCCGATCTCGCCCGCGTAAGCGCCGACGAGGTCCGAGGGCGCAAGATCGCCGCGCTGGAGGATTTTCAAAGCCGCGATCAGTTCGCCCTGAAACAATTCGGTGCGGCGGCAATCATGCGCCATCGTCGCCAGCGTGCGGACCACCGGCAGCTTGCCCATGTCGCCCTTGCCGAAATCGCTTTCCAGCCCCCAGATTGCGACCAGAATTTCCGCCGGCACGCCGTAGATCTTCTCGATCCGCGCCAACAGCGAGGCGTTGCGCAGCAGCATGGCCTTGCCGGTGTTGATGCGGCCCGGCCCGACGCGGGTGGAGACATATTGCTCGAAGGTCTTGGTGAAGGTGCCGCGCTGGCGGCGGTCGAAGGCGAGCACCGCCGCGTCCTCGGTGACGCCGCTGAGGGCGCTGTCGATCACGCCGCGCGAAATGCCCGCCGCCTGCGCATCCTGCGCCATGCTGGAGAGGAAGGTGTTGAAATCGCCGCCGCACTTGGCAGCGTATGACGGGGCGGCGAACATCACGAAGGCTGCTGAAACGGCGGCGGCAATATGAATTCGGCGCATGCGCTTGTCCCTTTAAGTATGGTGCCGCTTATAGCATGCGAAATCGGGACAAAACGCGGCGGGCCATCAAGGCCGCGTGACGATGCCGCCCAAATCCGCGCCATCTCGCGCGCGCGTTTCCAGCCGCCTCTCCGTTTCGGTTATCTCCAGATTGACGGCCCAGCCGAGTTGAACGATGCTTTCGCCGATTTTCACGAACCGATTGGGGGCGACAATGAAGAACAAGGCTCTCCTGCTGACCGCCGCTGCAGTGCTGGCAAGCGCAACGTTCGGATCGCATCGCGCGGACGCCGCGCGCTCCTGCTCGAAGCTCAACGTGCCGGTCTGCGCGCTGAAGAAGGACGGATCGAAACAGACCTTCACCAACGCCGGATGCGCGGCAATCGAAGGCGCGAAGGTGCTGCACAAGGATTCATGCAGCTGGTTCGCCTGCGTGCCTTACGCCAAGCCGGTGTGCGGCCTCGATCCGACGACACGCAAGCCGACCAAATACGCGAGCGCGTGTTCGGCGGAGTATTACAATGCGGTGGTGCTCAGCGATCGTGCGTGCCCGAAGAAGTGAGGGTTTACAGAATATCCGGCGGTTCACCGTTCTGCCAAATCATCCGGTTTAATCCCGGCCCTTGAATCGTGCTGAAATCATTACCACCATAGGGCACCGACCTGTTCCAATATTCCGCAAACCACTGAACTTTTTCGAAATGTAGAGGATTGTCGATTGCCTCATCGAATTTCTTCTGAATCATATTTTGGCGATTAGTTATTACATCCAAGTTTTTTTGCTCGGTTGGGTTGAGGTTTAGGTTGTTTAGTTTGGTTCTATAAGCAAATTGCGAAGTACTCCTCAGAGTATGAACGAACATCGGGCCATCATCCGATTGCTTTATCCAATCTTCGAGTGAGCCACCCTCGTCTTCGGCAACGTATTGTTGAAAATCAAGTAGTACTGCTCTAGTCGCCATGACACGCGGAAATCGCGCGACTTGCGACTCGATCCGGAACGCTTCGACTAGTGCGTCGCCGAATACAACATTTTCATCGTGAAATAGACGCCCCTTAACAAGGCCGCCTCGAATGAAATAACCCTTGTCTAGTAGGCGAAGCGTCAAATTTTCTAATGCGCGAAGAATTTCAATTAATCCCTCTCGATTCACATTCGCGGATATCGCGACTGCGTCAGATATACTTTGTGTGCGAAAGTCCGTCGGCCAATACTGCGAAGATATTCCGTCGTGTTTGTGAATCGTAGTTAGAAGACCTCGCATTTCTTCTACTGACAATTCACCCTTTCCAAGCCCATCAATTAAATTACGAAATCCCAAGATATCGACGAATGCACAGTAACGCTCGCCATACTCAATGTTTGAAGACATGAGTTACCCTTGCAGCGACTTACCAATGCCTTCAAGCATATCACGCAAAAACTCTTTGTCTTCGGCAGCAACGCTCGTATTTGGTCTAGCAATGTCCAAGACCACTCGAAGCATGTCGTAGAACCACCCTGTGTCATCATCCATGGGAGGGATAGCATGAACATTGTTGAGGTACCGGACCGCTCGCGTAATGATTGGCAAGTCAATTCCCAATGGCTCGCAGATCTCACCTTTTGCGATGTCGGCCAAATCGGTTGCCAGCTTGGAAATGGACTCAGTATCGACAGGTTTCCGCGCCCATTTAGTGGCACGCGCCAACTCGAAGCATGCTTGCGCGAGTTCGACTGAATCGTTTGCACTCAAGATCAGCCTCCTATTGGAAATTGCGGAAAGTATATTTTCACCGGATAAGCTCTCCATGAAAAACGGCGGGTTTTTGGCCCGCCGCTTCAGTTCAACAAATATTCGCTTTCGCCCTCAATTATCCAAGAAGCTCCGCAGCTTCCTGCTCCGTGACGGATGCTTCAGCTTGCGCAGCGCCTTCGCCTCGATCTGGCGGATGCGTTCGCGCGTGACGCTGAACTGCTGGCCGACTTCTTCCAGCGTGTGATCGGTGTTCATACCGATACCGAAGCGCATACGAAGCACGCGCTCTTCGCGCGGCGTGAGCGAGGCGAGCACGCGCGTCGTGGTCTCGCGCAGATTGCTCTGGATCGCAGCGTCGATCGGCAGCACCGCATTCTTGTCCTCGATGAAATCGCCGAGATGCGAATCTTCCTCGTCGCCGACCGGCGTTTCGAGCGACAGCGGCTCTTTCGCGATTTTCAGAACCTTGCGCACCTTCTCCAGCGGCATTCCCAGTTTCTCGGCCAGTTCTTCCGGCGTCGGCTCGCGGCCGATTTCGTTGAGCATCTGGCGCGAGGTGCGGACGATCTTGTTGATCGTCTCGATCATGTGCACATGGATTCGAATCGTGCGCGCCTGGTCTGCGATCGAGCGCGTGATGGCCTGACGGATCCACCACGTCGCATAGGTCGAGAACTTGTAGCCGCGGCGGTATTCGAATTTATCGACCGCCTTCATCAAACCAATATTGCCTTCCTGAATGAGATCGAGGAACTGCAGGCCGCGATTGGTGTATTTCTTGGCAATGGAAATCACGAGGCGAAGGTTGGCTTCCACCATTTCCTTCTTCGCCTGACGCGCTTCGCGCTCGCCCTTCTGCACGCCGTGGACGATCTTGCGGAATTCGCCGATCTCCAAGCCGGTGAGCGCGGCCAGTTCCTGAATGTTCTGGCGCAAATCCTTGATCTTGTCCTTCTCGACCGCGACGAAATTCTTCCAGCCTTTGGCGGCCAGTTTCGACACGCGGTTGAGCCAGCGCGGATCGAGCTCCGAGCCCTGATAGTTGCGGAGAAAATCCTCGCGGCCGACGCCGTGCGAGTCACCCAGACGGAACAGGCGGCCTTCATACGACACCAGCTTCTTGTTGATGTCGTAGAGCTGCTCGACCAGCGAATCGATCCGCGCCTGATTAAGACGCAGCGACTTCACCTCGACGATGATTTCGTCCTTCAGCTTCTTGTATTTGCGCTCCTGCGCGGGCGACAGCGTCTCGTTCTGAAGCTGGTTCTGGATGTCCTGCTCCTGCAGACGGCGCAGTTTCTTGTAGGAGTCCGCGATCTTGTCGAAGGTCTCGACGACCTTCGGCTTCAGTTCGGCCTCGATGGCCGCAAGCGACATCTGGTTCTCGAACTCGTCGTCGTCGTCCATCTCGCCTTCGGGCGCGGCGCCTTCGGCGGTCTCGCCCTCTTCGCCAGCGGCGGGCGCAGGACGGAACGGCGTTGCGGACGGAGGTGCGGCGGGGGGCGACGCAGCCGGCGGCACGGCGGCCTGCACGGAAATCACCTGCACAGTGCCGTCGGCATTGATGACCGCGTTGGTCTGCTGGCCGTCGGGGCCGACGGGACCGGCGATCATCGCCGGGTTCATGTTGTTCTTGGCGTCGGGACCGGCGTAAGTCGCTTCGAGGTCGATAATGTCGCGAAGGAAAATCTTTCCTTCGTTCAGTTCGTCGCGCCAGATGATGATGGCCTGGAAGGTCAGCGGGCTTTCGCAGAGGCCCGCAATCATCGCCTCGCGGCCGGCCTCGATGCGTTTGGCGATGGCGATTTCGCCCTCGCGCGACAGCAGTTCGACGGTGCCCATCTCGCGCAGATACATGCGCACGGGATCGTCGGTGCGCTCACCCGGCTCGGATTTCTTGACTTCGGTGACGGCCTTGGACGTGACCTCGACAAGCTCGTTGTCGGTCTCGTCGTCGGCCTCTTCCTGCTTGTCTTCCTCGTTGTCGGCGTCGTCGGATTCGGAGACGTTGATGCCCATGTCGGACAGCATCGCCATGATGTCCTCGATCTGCTCGGGCGAGGTCTGGTCGGAGGGCAGCACTTCATTGAGCTGATCGAAGGTCACAAAGCCGCGCTTCTTGGCCTGCTTGATCATCTTCTTGACGGCGGCATCGGACAGATCGAGCAACGGCGAGGGCGCGTCGGCTGAATCCTTTTCAGGCGTCTCGGCGGCCTTCTCTTTTTCTTTGTCCTTGGTCGCTGCCGTTTTCGCCTTGATGGCCATTACCTGCTCCTGAAACCGCGCGCGGCGAAGCCGAAGCCGCGCCGAATTGAATGCCGTCCGATTGATGCGGAAAGGGCGGCGCTTTTGACAGCACCACCCGCGTCATCTTGATGTCTGGCCCATCCTCATAAAGGCAGGCCGTTAAGCTCCGATTAACCCTGTTTCTGCGGGTAAAAACCCGTTTTGGCGAGTCTTTTTAAGGCCTTGGCAGAGGCTTTTGGCGGCGGAAACAGTCATCCACTACGCTGGAACCGGCCCGAAAGCTCGCCAAAACCCTCGATCGACGCTTCAAGGCCGTCGGCAGCGGCAAGCCGGGCTTTCACATCGCGCAGCCAATCCAGATTCTGATCGCTGCTGTCTTGCGCCAGCGCCTGTTCGGCGTCCTTGAGTTCTCTAAGTAAGGAGTGCCATTGGCGATGCAAGGCGACCAGCTGGTGCCATGTCGACAAAACATCCTCGCGCGCGGCACCCGGCTGTGCGCCCCAGACATCCTTGGTCGTGAGCGACGCTTCAATGCGCTGTAATTGCTCGGAAAATCCGCTCTTTTCGAGGCTCGTTTTAAGGCGAGCAGTTTCGGCGGCGTCATCGCCGGTGTGAGAATAGTTCGAGTACGCGCCGATGATCGCCGCGCGCAGCTTGTGGGCCTCGGGATGCGCAAGTTCCAGCGCCGCCACTTCTTCCAGATGGTCGTGCAAAAGCCAGGGATGATTGATGAGCGACAGCAGGATCAGCGTCTCTCGCCGCGAGATCGCACTGCGCTGTCCGCGCATGATCGGCGAGTTCGCCAGATGCGGCGAGGCCACCTGATACGGACCCCGCGCGATGGTCCGCGCGGCTGTGGATAGATTGCCCCGGAAGTCGCCGCGCCCTGCGTTATTCCCGCCGAACGGCGCGCGCGGCTGGAAACGGCGGGCCGATTCGCTGCCGAACCCCGGACCGCCCTGCCCGCGATAATTGCCGCCGCGCGGCGCATTCTGTTCGGGCGTGAACGCGCGCTGCAGACGCTGGGTGAAGTCCTGCCAGTAATAACGACGCACCGTTTCATCGGCGATGCTTCGCGACAACTCCTTGATCCTCGCTTCGAGTGCGGCGCGGCGCTCGGGCGTCGCGAAACTGCCGCCCGCGATTTCGCGCGACCACAGCACTTCGGCGAGAGGCTTCGCCGCGTTGAGCACTTCGTCGATGGCCGCGCGTCCGCCGCTGCGCGCAAGATCGTCCGGGTCCTGCCCCTCGGGCAGAAGCGCGAAGCGCAGGCTCTTTCCCGGCTTGAGATGCGGTAACGCCAAGTCCGCCGCGCGAAACGCCGCGCGCTGTCCGGCACTGTCGCCGTCGAAACACAAAATTGGTTCGTCGGCCATCTTCCAGAGCAGCGCGAGCTGATTTTCGGTCAACGCAGTTCCAAGCGGCGCGACCGCGCCAGCAAATCCAGCCGTCACCAATGCGATGACATCGACATAGCCTTCAGCGACGATGACCGGCGCGCCGTCATGCGCGGCTTGCCGCGCGGTCGCGATGTTGTAGAGATTGTCGCCCTTGTGAAACAGCGGCGTTTCCGGCGAGTTGAGATATTTTGCCGGAACATCTTTCTCCAGAGCGCGACCGCCGAAAGCGATGACGCGACCCCGCGCATCGGTGATCGGAAACATCACGCGATCGCGGAAACGATCGAACGGCACCGGCACATCCTCACCGGAAATCAAAAGTCCCGTCTCGATCATGTCCTCGACAGAAATACCCTGCGCGCCGAGATGCTCCTTCAACGCGTATTTTTCGCTCGAGGCAAAGCCCATGCGAAACTGGAGCTGCGTCGCTGGTGCAATCGAGCGGTCGGCGAGATAGCCGCGCGCCCGCGCGCCGTTGCGCGAGGCCAGCGTGTCGGCGAAGAATTTCGCTGCGAGGTCCATCACGTCATAGAGCGTCTTGCGGCGCTGGTCCTGACGCGCGGCATCGGGCGACACCACCGGCAGCGCGAGTCCCGCCTGAGACGCGAGGCTTTCAACGGCTTCAACAAAACCGAGACCTTCGGTTTCCATCACGAAGCGGATAATGTCGCCGTGATTGCCGGACGCGAAACAGTGATAGAAGCCCTTCTGATCGTTGACCGTGAAGGATGGTGTCTTTTCCTGCTTGAACGGCGACAGGCCCTTCCACTCCTTGCCCGCCTTTTTCAACTTCACGCGGCGGCCCACGACTTCCGAAACCGGGAGCCGGGCACGCAATTCGTCGAGAAATTGGGGCGTGAAGCGCATAGGCCTACTAAGCGGGTGATTCGCGGCGAAAGTGCCAACCGATCATCAATATAGGGTGGCCGAACCGTTCCCCCAGCCGCCCTGCCTTTGTTGCCGCTATTCACAGCCCGTTTTGCGGCCGCATGCCCTTCCCGCCTACATTTACGGCCCGAAACCGCGATTCCGAGAATGCCCCAGCATCACGATGGCGATCCCGCCCTGCTCCTCGCGCCGGACGAGGTCGCGCCCGTTTTGGAGGTCCATTCAGACAGCGCGTCGCCATTCTTCTTCACCTGCGATCACTACGGAAGGCTGATCCCGCGCGCCCTCGGCGATCTCGGCGTGTCCAAGAGCGAACTGACGCGGCACATCGCGTGGGACATCGGCATCGCCGGTGTCGCAGAGCGGCTCGCGAAAGACATGGGCGTGCATCTGATCGCGCAGCGCTATTCGCGGCTGGTGATCGACTGCAACCGCCCCTTCGCGTCGCCCGGCTCGATCCCGCTGATTTCGGAAGCCACCGAAATTCCCGGCAACAGCGGATTGAACGGCGACCAGATCGGTGCACGGCAGCGTGCGATCTTCATTCCCTACCATGCGCGCATCGAACAGGCGCTCGACGCGCGGCATGCGCGCGGTCAGCCGACCATTCTCGTGTCGCTGCATTCGTTCACGCCGGTCTATGCCGGCATCGCGCGGCCCTGGCACGTCGGCACATTGTACCAGCATCACGCGCAACTGCCGTCGTTGCTGCGCGACGCGCTGCGCGCCGAAGGCGATCTCGTCGTCGGCGACAACGAGCCTTATGCGGTGTCCGACGCGACCGACTACACGATCCCGGTTCATGCCGAGCAGCGCAAACTTGTGAACACCGGAATCGAAATCCGGCAGGATCTGATCGCGGACGAGCCGGGACAGGCGCAATGGGCCGAACGGCTCGCGCGCATCCTTCGCGACATCGAAGCGACGCTGCACGCGAGCAAACTGCTCGCGCCGTAATTTATCTTGTCCGCAACAGCGCCAGCCAGATGCCGCCGCCGATCAGGAAACTTCCCGAGATGCGCGAGATCAGACGCGCGCGCTGCCGCGACAGAAATTTTTTAGCGCCGCCGGCCAGCAATGCATAAGCGCCGTCGGAGAGCGCAGCAATCGCCATGAACGTCAATCCGAGAATAGCCATCTGCGGCAGCAGCGGGCGATTCATGTCGACGAACTGCGGAATGAACGCGCCGAAGAACACCAGCACTTTCGGATTGCTGAGCAGCACCAGAAATCCCTGAAGGAAAAATCCGCCGCGCGGCGGTGGCGGCGCGCTGGTGTCGTCGAGCAGATCGGGCGTGCGGATCAGCTTGATACCGAGCCACACGAGATATGCCGCGCCCGCAAGCCGCACCCACGTGAACCACACGCCCATCGTCGCCATCAGCGATGTGAGGCCGACCGCGACGATTGAAATGACGATCGCCGAACCGAGTTGCGCGCCCGCGACATTGATGAGCGCGGCGCGCGTGCCGTAACGCAGCCCGTTCGCAACAACCAGCGTCACGATCGGCCCCGGAACGATGGCCAGCACGATGCAGGCGGCGACATAGGCGAGATAAAGCTCGGCCGACATTGGGTTTCTCCGGCTCCACCGAAGCCCCTCTTTGCGCCTGAAATCAAGCGGCAAAACATCCCTCTTGACAGGCAACCATTTGGTTGCCTATTATTCACAGCATGGACGAGGTCTTCAAGGCGCTGGCCGACGCATCGCGGCGTTCACTGCTGGACAGGCTTCATGCCCGCAACGGTCAGACGTTGCTGGAACTCTGCGACGGCCTCGACATGACGCGTCAGGCCGTGACCAAGCATCTTCGGATTCTCGAAGACGCAAACCTCGTGACCACGCTCAAACACGGCCGCGAGAAGCTGCACTACCTCAATCCGGTCCCGATTCACCAGATCGGCGAGCGGTGGATTGCGAAATTCGAGCGCGCGAAACTTGTCGCGCTCGCGGAATTAAAACGTCAACTGGAGAAGCGTGATGAGTAAACCGGAATTCGTCTACACGACTTACATCAAGACCACGCCGGACAAGCTCTGGCATGCGCTGACCGACCGCGACTTCGCCCGGCGCTACTGGATGGGCTGCGTGCTGACCTCCGACTGGAAGGTCGGCTCGCGCATGACGATGGAGCGCAAGGGCGAGCTCAAGAACGAGTGCGAGATTCTGGAATCCGATCCGCCGCGCAAGCTGTCCTACAGCTGGCATTCGGTGTTCGATCCGGACATGAAGAAGGAGCTGCCCTCGCAGGTGACGTACATGATCGAACAGCACGGCGAGATCGTGAAGTTCACCGTCGTTCATGAAGGTTTCGCTGACGGCAGCAAGACCTTGCCGAGCGTTGCGTTCGGATGGCCGATGGTGCTGGCGAGCCTCAAGAGCATTCTTGAAACCGGCCAGCCGCTAAAGCTCAATCCTGAGACGATCGCACGAACGGAGACCGCTCATGAGCAGGCCTGAATTCGTCTACGTCACCTACATCAAGACAACGCCGGAAAAACTCTGGGAAGCGCTGACGTCATCAGAGATCACGAAACTCTACTGGTTCGGCGCGCACCTTGAGAGCGACTGGAAAGTCGGCGCGCCGTGGAAGATCGTATTCCCCGATGGCCGCGTCGCGGACTCTGGCGAAATCCTC